>JAYRXL010000028.1:0-159564 GCA_041917555.1 Flavobacterium sp.
AGGAAATTTAACGAAATAGACGAGTGCTTTTTAGGATAGCTTTTTTAAAATTTACACTTTAGAGAAGCAATCTACTTCGCCTTACATCATTGAAATAGCCCGCTATTACTTCCTATGTAAGGCTCGTATCTCACTCCTCTAAAGCGTTCTGACAAAATTCTTATATCGAACTCACGTTAATTATTTTTTAAAAATAGTTTGAATTCTAAATCATCTTATCCTACCTTTGCACGGTTCTTATATTTTATGTTGTTATCACGAAAGCGGGAGGGAATAGACCCTGTGAACGCTTAGCAACCCTACCTCAGTAGAAGGTGCTACATTCTATCTTTATGCCGAACTTGTCTCGGTAGCTGTTAAATCAGTACATAAAGTACAGATAACCCAGAGAATTCTCTCACACTTTTCATGATAACTTAGTATAATTTAAGAATTGCTTTTTGATTTTTAGAAGCTTTTCCTACCACTAGTCTCGTTGTTTGCAACGGGATCAGGCCTGCCTGCCGGTGGGCAGGGTTAGGGCATCTGATTTCAGAAGAAAATGATTAGAAAATAGAAGTAATAAACCTCTGCGAACCTCGCGACCCCTGCCTACCGGCAGGTAGGTTTGCGGTTAAAAAAAGAATATGACCAAAATAGAAAAAGCCATTCAAGAACGAATCCTTGTCCTCGACGGCGCCATGGGGACCATGTTGCAACGCAATAATTTCTCCGAAACAGATTTCAGAGGCGAACGATTCAAAGATTTTCCTTTTCCACTCAAAGGAAACAACGATTTGCTTTCCATCACCCAACCCGAAGCCGTTAAAGCAGTTCATCGCGCTTACTTTGAAGCCGGAGCGGACATCGTCGAAACCAATACGTTTTCGGGTACAACCATTGGTATGGCCGATTACCATATGGAAGATTTGGTCTACGAACTCAATTACCAATCTGCCAAAATTGCGCGTCAAGTAGCTGATGAATTTACCGATCGCCCCCGATTTGTAGCCGGTTCCATTGGGCCAACCAATCGAACCGCTTCCATGAGTCCGGATGTAAACGATCCGGGTTTTCGTGCCGTAACTTTTGATGATTTGAAAATTGCCTACAAACAACAAGTAGAAGCTTTAGTTGATGGAGGTTGTGATGTACTTTTGGTAGAAACTATTTTTGATACACTTAATGCCAAAGCAGCTCTTTTTGCGATTGAAGAAGTCAAAGAAGAACGTCAACTGGATATTCCTGTTATGGTCTCCGGAACTATTACCGATGCTTCTGGTAGAACTTTATCGGGGCAAACCGTTGAAGCATTTTTAATTTCCATTTCGCATATTCCGTTGCTTAGTGTGGGCTTTAACTGTGCTTTGGGAGCCGATCAACTCAAGCCTTATTTACAGCGATTGGCTATGAATACGCAACTCAATATTTCGGCGCATCCTAATGCGGGTTTACCTAATGCTTTTGGGCACTACGATCAAACGCCTCTCGAAATGCAAGCGTTAATCAGAGCATATTTAAAAGATAATTTGGTCAATATTATTGGCGGTTGTTGCGGTACTACGCCTGAACATATTAAAGCAATTGCTGAAGTAGCTAAGGAGTTTAAACCGAGAAAGATTTTAGTTAATGGTTAATGGTTAATGGTTGTCGGTTGTCGGTTGTCGGTTGTCGGTTGTCGGTTGTCGGTTGTCGGTTGTCTATTTAAAAAGAAGAATAATAAATATATGAATAAAGATTATACAGATTTGGAAGTTTGGCAGGAATGCAGAAACCTCACAAATCTTATTTACGGAATAACAAAATTATTTCCAAAAAAGGAACAGTTTGGCTTAACAAATCAGATAAGAAGAGCTGCTATTTCAGTCTCTTCCTATATTGCAGAACGTAGTGGTAGAAAGACTGCAAAGGATACAATCAATTTCTTACATATATCTCGCGGCTCATCATACGAAGTAGAAACGCACTGTTTTGTTGCTTTAGATCAGAACTACATTTCTAAGGAACAGTTCGATGATATTTTTAAAACTATTCAAGTTTGTAAACGATTACTAAACGGCTTTATTAATTAGTATAAGAAATTATCATGAGTAATCCTGTTTCACTGACAACCGACAGCCGACAACCGATAACCAAATACCTAAAACTTTCTGGTCTCGAACCTTTAATTATAACTCCCGAAACCAATTTCGTTAATGTGGGCGAGCGAACCAACGTGACGGGTTCACGAAAATTCCTTCGATTAATCAAAGAGGAAAAGTACGAAGAAGCCCTCGATATTGCTCGTGCTCAAGTAGAAGGTGGCGCACAAATCATCGACGTGAACATGGACGAAGGAATGCTCGATGGTGTGTATGCCATGACCAAATTCCTTAATTTGATTGCTGCTGAACCTGATATTGCTCGCGTTCCGGTGATGATTGATAGCTCCAAATGGGAAATCATCGAGGCAGGATTAAAAGTGATTCAAGGAAAAGGTGTGGTGAATTCCATTTCCCTTAAAGAAGGAAAAGAGACTTTTGTCCATCATGCAAGATTAATCAAACGCTATGGCGCTGCCGTAATTGTGATGGCTTTTGATGAAGAAGGTCAAGCCGATACCTATGAACGCCGCATCGAGATTTGTAAAAGAAGTTATGATATTTTAGTGAATGAAGTACATTTTCCTGCCGAAGATATCATTTTTGATCCCAATATTTTTCCGGTAGCTACAGGTATGGAAGAACACAAATTGAATGCTTTGGATTTTTTCAGAGCAACAAAATGGATTCGTGAAAACTTACCACATGCCCATGTATCAGGCGGCGTAAGTAATGTTTCGTTTTCGTTTCGCGGGAATGATAAAGTGCGCGAAGCCATGCATTCGGCATTTCTATACCATGCCATCAAAAACGGAATGAGGATGGGGATTGTAAACCCGGAAATGCTCGAAATTTATGATGAAATCGATCCAATCTTACTCGAACATGTTGAAGATGTTTTGTTGAATAGAAGGGAGGATGCTACTGAACGACTTCTAGAATTAGCCGAAAGCTTTAAAGGCGATGCCAAGTCTGCCGAAAAAGCAGTGCAGGAGTGGCGCAATGGTTCGGTTCAAGAGCGATTAACGCATTCGTTGGTGAAAGGAATTGATGAATTTATCGAAAGCGATGTGGAAGAAGCACGCTTACTTTGCGAAAAACCCATCGAAGTAATCGAAATCTATTTGATGAACGGAATGAACGTGGTTGGCGATTTGTTTGGCAGCGGAAAAATGTTCTTGCCTCAAGTCGTTAAATCAGCTCGCGTGATGAAAAAAGCCGTAGCGTATTTATTGCCTTTTATCGAAGCACAAAAAGACGGCAAATCATCCAGTGCCGGAAAAGTGTTGATGGCCACTGTTAAAGGCGATGTACATGATATTGGTAAAAATATTGTTTCGGTGGTTTTGGGTTGTAATAATTTTGAAATCATCGATTTAGGGGTAATGGTGCCACCTGAAAAAATCATTCAAACGGCAGTAGAAGAAAACGTTGATATCATCGGATTAAGCGGATTGATTACCCCATCCTTAGATGAAATGGTGTATGTAGCCAAAGAATTGGATAAATTAAATATCAAAATTCCAATCATGATTGGTGGTGCAACGACTTCTCGAGCGCACACAGCGGTAAAAATAGCTCCGGAATATTCAGGAAGTGTGGTACACGTGAACGATGCTTCGCGCGCTGTAACGGTTGCCAGCAATTTGCTCCAAACCGAAACGAAAGGCGCTTATGCTAAAAACCTTCGCGAAGAATATGATCAGTTGCGAGTGGGTTATTTGAACCGAAGTCGGGATAAAAATTATTTGTCAATAGAAGAAGCCCGTATAAACAAATTACAGCTCAATTGGCAAGATTTCAATCCGGTAAAACCGAATTTTACCGGAACCAAAACGATAGAAGTTGAACTCAACGAATTGATAGATTTTATTGATTGGACACCCTTTTTCAGTTCGTGGGAATTGTATGGTAAATACCCGGCCATTCTCACCGATGAGGTAGTTGGTGAACAAGCTTCTCATTTGTTTGACGACGCTCAAAAAATGCTCAACCAAATTGTGGCCGAGAAGTGGTTTACAGCCAAAGGCGTTCTCGGAATTTTCCCGGCGAATACTGTCAATGACGATGATATTGCTGTCATCCCGAGCGCAGTCGAGGGACAACTGACAACCGACAACCGACAACCGACAACCTTTCTGACTTTAAGACAACAATTCCAAAAAACCGCGGGCGCGCCCAACATTGCTTTGGCCGATTTTATTGCGCCCAAAGAGTCTGGAAAGCAAGATTATATTGGTTGTTTTTGCGTGACTACTGGTTTTGGTGTGGATGAAAAAGCAACCGAATTTGAACAACAGCTCGACGACTACAATGCAATTCTCGTGAAGGCCTTAGGCGATCGTTTGGCCGAAGCTTTTGCCGAATATTTACACCTCAAAGTGCGCACAACAATTTGGGGTTATGCTACGGATGAAAATTTAACCAATCAAGGTTTAATTAATGAGGAATACAAAGGGATTCGACCTGCACCGGGTTATCCTGCTTGTCCCGACCATTTGGAAAAACCAACGATTTGGAAATTACTCAATGTAGAACAAGAAATTGGCGTCAAACTCACAGAAAGTATGGCGATGTGGCCGGCCGCTTCAGTTTCGGGGTATTATTTTGCCCATCCGGAGAGCAAGTATTTTGGTTTAGGGAAAATCAATTATGATCAAATCAATGATTACGCCAAACGAAGAGGAATCAGTACAGAAGAAGCCAATAGATGGCTGTCACCAAATAAAGCAGATTAATTAGTCGAAAGTCAAAAGTCAAAAGTCGAAAGTCGAAAGGCAAAGGGCGTAAAGACTTTTCCAACTTTAGGCTTTCCAACTTTAAGACTTAAACAATGAAAGTAACCCAACACATCGAAAAAGCCAACGGAAAACCGTTATTTTCTTTTGAGATTTTACCGCCTTTGAAGGGGCAAAACATTCAATCTATTTTTGACGGAATTGATCCGCTTATGGAGTTTAATCCGCCTTTTATTGATGTAACCTACCATCGGGAGGAATATGAATTTAAGGAGTTGGAAAACGGCTTGTTGCAAAAGAAAATTGTAAAAAAACGTCCGGGTACAGTAGGGATTTGTGCCGCCATACAAGGAAAATACAATGTAGACGCTATCCCACATGTGTTGTGTGGCGGTTTTAGCAAAGAAGACACCGAAAATTTGCTAATCGATCTCGACTTTTTGGGTATTGATAACGTGGTGGCTTTGCGTGGCGATGCCTTGAAAACAGAAACCTATTTTAAACCGGAAAAAGACGGGAATAACTATGCCTCAGAACTGGTAGAACAAATCCGGAATTTAAATAACGGTGTCTATTTGGATGAAGATCTAAAAAATACAGCCAAAACTAATTTTTGTATTGGTGTAGCCGGTTATCCCGAAAAACATATGGAAGCTCCAAGTTTGGATTCAGATATTCATTTTCTGAAGCAAAAAATTAAAAACGGGGCGGATTATGTGGTAACACAAATGTTTTACGATAACAAAAAGTTTTTTGATTTTGTGGCCAAATGCCGCAAGGCCGGGATTGAAGTACCCATTATTCCCGGACTAAAACCGATTGCAACCAAAAAACAACTTAATCTGATACCGCACCGTTTTAGTGTAGAATTGCCTGATGACTTAATTATGGAGGTTGTAAAAGCCAAAGATAATGACGCCGTAAAGCAAATCGGAATCGAATGGTGTATCGCGCAGAGCAAAGAACTCTTGGCCGCCGGTGTGCCGGTGTTGCATTATTATTCTATGGGGAAAGCCGAAAATATAAAAGCTATTGCAAAAGAATTATTTTAAAGGGTGTTCAATACATAGATTCTAACTTTTATTAACCGGTTGCGTGTAATTCGTAAAATCGTCACTTCGGGTTTTTTTGTGTAATGAAATGAAACAAAAAATATATCGAGAACTTTTTTAACCGGTGTTCGATACAAACTGACGAAAAATTAAACTCAATAACGAATTACACCCAATGGGTTTTTATACTATTGGATTCATGCTTTAATCCATTCACCCAAAACAAATAACTTAAACAAAACCTGATTGCAGTTGTAGCATCAGGTTTTTGTTTTTTTGGGAGCAATAAACTGTTATATTTGCCCTGCTAACCAATTCACATGAGGAAAATTATCCTGTTTGTGTTGTTTTCGTTTGCTGCATTTGCTCAGGAAAAAAACGACACTTTTGCATTTGATGTTTCGTTACTTCGAGGTAATGTTTTACCGCATACCCCCGATTTACATCACCTAAGCGGGCATCCCCAAGGCGTTATGGTAACCTTTGTCAAACAAACGCATGGCTCAAAAGAATGGCATCGCGCTTATGATAATCCGGATTATGGAGCTTACTTTTTGTACCAAAATTTGGATAATCAGTTTTTAGGCGAAAATTATTCCATTGGGGCTTTGTATAACTTTTACTTTTTGAATCGCAACGTACAACTCAAAGTGAGCCAGGGTATGGCTTATGCCACGAGTCCTTATGATAAAGAGACAAATAGCAAAAACAAAGCCTTTGGTTCTACATTGGTGGCCAATACGAACATCGGACTCACGTACAAAAACGAAAATATAGTTGATAAAGTAGGTTTTCAGGCCGGAATTTTATTCAGTCATTATTCTAACGGAAGAACCAAGGCTCCCAATAGCGGTATCAATACGTTGTTGTTCAACGTAGGACTTAATTACGATTTTGATGGCGATGACGGCCGTAAACGCGATACGATTTACACCAAAACTAAATTCACCGAACCCCTAAAATACAATATTGTGTTCCGAACCGGGATTAACGAGAGTCCGGTAATCAATAGCGGGCAACATGCCTTTTACCATATTGGGGCTTATGTAGACAAGCGTATTAACCGCAAAAGCGCTGTTCAATTGGGAACCGAATTGTTTTTGACCAATTTTTTCAAAGATTTTATTTACTACCAATCGGTGGCCTACCCGGAAAAAAACATAGACCCTTCTACCGATTACAAACGAATTGGTTTGTTTGTAGGGCATGAACTTTTTGTCAATCGCATTTCGCTCGAAGCCCAAATAGGATATTACATTTATGAACCTTACAAACACGATATACCGGTTTATGATCGTGTGGGGATGAAGTATTATATTTCGCCTAAACTATTTGCCGGATTTACCATTAAAACTCATTTATTTTTAGCCGAAGCCCTCGAGTTTGGTATAGGCGTTCGCTTGTAATTATGATAAAAAGAATTTTACTCTACAGTGTATTACTGGTTTTTATGGCCTGTGAAAAGCCTTCCGAATGTGTGGAATCATTGGGCGATATCGTAGTACGCGATGTATCGGTGCAACCCTTCACCCGAATTGAAGCTTATCGCGGAATAGCTGTGGAAATAACCCAAGGCAGTGAATACAAAGTGCAAATTCAAACCGGAGAGAATATTATTGATAATATTGAAGTAACCCAATCCGGAAATATTATCGCCTTTCGGGATAATACAACCTGTAATTGGGTGCGCGAATACGGACAAACCAAGATTTTGGTTACAGCGCCTAATTTGACCGAAATTTATTCAAAAACAGAACGCAATATTACATCTACCGGTGTGTTGACCTATCCGGTTTTGCAGTTGTTTGCATTTGATAAGGATGCTGATGGCGTAGAAGGTGCCGGGACCGGAGATTTTATCATTGCTGTAAATAATTCCCAATTGGTGATTCAGGCGAACAATGTAGCACGTTTTTATATCTCAGGATCAACCAATCAGGCGCTTTTTGATTTCTATGCGGGTGACAGCAGAATTGAAGCTGAAAACCTTACTGCGCAATATATTAAGTTCTATCACAGGGGTTCGAACGATATGATTGTAAAACCCATTCAGTCGATTGAGGGGAAATTGGTAAGTACCGGTAATGTAGTTCTCAAAAATAATCCGCCTGCAATAGATGTACAGGCCTTGTATCAGGGACAGCTTATTTACAATTAACGGAATGCCTGCGTCCGGGCGAAGGGCATTGTTGGAGCCCCTGTGCTTTCCACAGGGCGACTGCCCGCAGACCGAAAAGACGCCCAAAATAAAACTATCTTTTTCCTGTTTTTTCGCGGAAAATTTGTTCCAAATTTTTGTTTTTTTGCGTCAGTTGAAGTGCTTTAAGTTGGTTGGAAGCGGCAAAATCAAAAAGAACGGCGCGCTTGTCTTCGTCGGAACGGAATGTTAATGTCCATTGGTTTCCTCCTGTGTTTTTGGCTTCAATCAAATCGGCCAAACCGTCGAATAAAGATGCTTCTACCGTTTTGTCGAACTCAACTAAAAGTTGTTGTTCACCTACTTCTTTAACCAGTTTTTCGAGTTTTTTATCGGTTACGATTTTGCCTTTGTCGATGATGATCACACGGTCGCAAATCGCTTCTACCTCTTGCATGATGTGGGTGGAAAGAAATACGGTTTTATTTTTACCCACGTTTTTAATCACATTGCGTATTTCAACCAATTGATTTGGGTCGAGTCCGGTGGTGGGTTCGTCTAAAATGAGTACCTCGGGATTGTGCAAAAGTGCTGTTGCCAAACCCACGCGTTGGCGGTATCCCTTGGAAAGTTGCCCTATTTTTTTGTGTGATTCGGGCGTGAGACCGGTTAATTCGATTACTTCTTCAATACGGTTTTTGGCCACTTTGTACACATCGGCATTGAATTCTAAATATTCCCGCACATACAAATCGAGGTACAACGGATTGTGTTCGGGGAGGTATCCCACGGCATTTTGTACCAATTTGGGTTGCTCCTGAACATTGTTCCCGTTGACCAAAGCGATGCCGCTATCAGCATTAATATAGGTAGTCAGGATTTTCATTAGTGTTGATTTGCCGGCTCCGTTGGGTCCTAAAAAACCAACAATTTCCCCTTTTTTAACGCTAAATGAAATGGCATCCAGCGCTTTTTGAGCGCCGTAATTTTTAGAAATATTTTGAACTTCAATAGACATAGTCAACAATTTGAGCAAAAGTAATAAATAATATGAAGTCGAAAAGACTTATTAAAAAGTTAAATATTGTATTTTTGTTTAATTATTATGTAAATTTGTTAAACAAAATTACAATTATGGCGAAACGTAAAACTCCATCTCTTACTCGGGACATACTCTTTACCCGGTATACCGAATATGTAAATGAACTCGGAAATCAACCTGCTTCAGTAGCTTTTTTTATGAAAGAATGCGGCTATAACGAAAGTGATTTTTATCGTTTTTTTGCCTCATTTGAGGCGCTGGAAGCTGATTTTTTTCGCGAATTATTTGATCATGCCCTTGAATTAAGCGAAAAGTCGCCCGATTATCAAACGTATGAAGCTTCTCAAAAATTGTCTTCGTTTTATTTTATGTTTTTTGAAGCGGCAGCGGCCAACCGAAGTTTTATTGAATTTGTCCTCAAAAACCAAAAGGATAAGTTGCGCAGTTTACTCAAACTAAAAACAGTACGAGCTTCGTTTTTATCATTTGTCAAAGAAATTTTGCAAACGCCTTATGCTACTCATAACCGCAAGGTTGATTTGGCGCAAAACAAGTTGTTGCATGAAGGCGCTTGGTTGCAATTTATGGCCGTTTTTAAATTTTGGTTGGAAGATACATCACCGGCTTTTGAACGTACCGATGTATTTATTGAGAAAGCGGTTACAGCTGCTTTTGATGTAGTGTATAATGTTCCTTTTCAAAGTGTAATCGATTTTGGAAAGTTTCTTTGGAAAGAAAGAACTTCAACTTTTCGTTCCTCATGAAAAAACTTGATTCTATTCCGGTAAATAAGATGGAACGCGTGGCTAAATTGGTCACAACGGGCGTAAAAGTGGGCGGAAACTACCTTAAATATTATGGCGAGAAAGTTGTGAATCCCAACTTGTCGAAAGATAAATTGCACGAAGAAAACGCTACCGATATATATGACGGCCTAAAAGAACTAAAAGGGAGTGCGCTTAAGGTAGTACAAATGTTAAGCATGGAAAAGAATTTATTGCCTCAAAGCTATGTGGAAAAGTTTTCATTGTCGCAATTTTCGGTTCCACCTTTGTCGGCACCCTTGGTTCGAAAAACATTTAAAACCAGTTTTGCTTGTTTTCCCGAAGCGATTTTCGATTCTTTTTCACCCGATTCTGTCAATGCAGCCAGTATTGGTCAGGTACATGAGGCGACAAAAAACGGCAAAAAACTCGCTGTTAAAATTCAGTATCCGGGCGTTCGAGACAGCATCAGCACCGATATTGCTTTAGTCAAACCTATTGCCATACGGATGTTTAATTTGCAGGGAACTTCGGATGATTATTTTAAAGAAGTTGAAGAAAAACTGGTTGAAGAAACAGATTACCAACTTGAATTAGCCCAAAGCGAAACGGTTCGAAAAGCATGTAGTCATTTAAAAGGACTCAAATTTCCGCACTATTACCCGGAGTGGTCCTCGGATAAGATTATTACCATGGATTGGATGGAAGGGATTCATTTAGCCGATTTCTGTAAGCAGGAAACTCGCCAAGAGGCGCGTGACAAAGTAGGCCAAACGCTTTGGAATTTTTATATGTACCAAATTCACCAACTGAAAAAGTTCCATGCAGATCCGCATCCGGGCAATTTTTTGGTGGATGCCGATGCCAATTTAATTGCTATTGATTTTGGCTGCATGAAACAAATACCTGACTCTTTTTATAAACCGTATTTCGAGGTTGCATCTCCCGAAGTACTCGAAAATCCCAAACGTTTCCGGGAAAAATTGCTTGAATTGGAAATCCTCAAATCTACCGACTCACCTACGGAATCTGCTTTTTTCACCCAGTTGTTTCATGAGTTACTTCAGGTATTTACCGAACCGGTTTCGAAAGAAGCGTTTGATTTTTCAGACCCTGTTTTTTTTGGAAAAATTGCGGCGCTAAGTGAACGGTTTGCGTCGGACAAACAACTCCGAAAAATGAATGGCAATCGAGGTTCTAAACATTTTATTTATGTAAACCGAACATTTTTTGGATTGTATAATCTCATGTTTGATATCAAAGCCCGAATCAAAGTAAACGATTTTGAAAACTACATCCGCTAAAAGTAATAAAAGTTATTTGCCTCAAAAAATATGTGCTACCTGCAACAGGTATTTTACATGGCGAAAAAAATGGAAAGATAACTGGGAAGAAATTAAATATTGCAGTGATGCCTGCCGAAAAAAGAAAAAAACTACTGTGGTTTCGGAATAATCTCAGAATACAGGATAATCCGGTTTGGGAATGTATCAATGAGGGTGATGAGGTAATTGCTTTTTATTGTATTGAACCCTTTTGGCTCCAGCCTACGCCTTATGGATGGCGGAAAATGGAAGTTTTTCGGGCGAAATTTTTGCTTGAAACACTTTCAAATCTTACAAATAATCTGCATAAATTAGGCATACAATTTTATGTGTTTGTTGCAGAACCCCATCACGCTTGTTCCCAACTAAGAGTCCATTTTGCTTTTGATACCATTGTTGCACCGATTGAATGGACTTCGGAAGAATGTTTTTCTGAGGAGCAAATTAAAAAGCAATTTCCGGAGGTGTCTTGGCAACAATTTTACGATGGTTTTCTGATTCATCCGGATGATTTGCCTTTTTCAGTGGCGCAACTTCCGGAGGTATTTACGCATTTTCGCAAAACAGTAGAACCGTTATGGAACATACGCAAACCCAAAACTAACCCAAAGGCGCAATTCGCCTCACCTCAGTTGCCGCTTCAAAATAAATTGCCACGTATTGAAGAATTGGGTTATACAGCCTTTGAGCCGGATTCTCGCAGTGCCTTTTTGTATCAGGGCGGCGAGTCCGAAGGCTTGCAACATCTTCGGGAATATGTGTGGGAATTACAACAAATTTTAACCTACAAAGAAACCCGAAACGGGTTAGTGGGGGTTGCGTATAGCACCAAATTTTCGCCTTGGTTAGCCAATGGTTCGCTTTCGCCTACCCAACTATACCACGAAGTACGACGCTTTGAAAAAGAGGTTAAAGCAAATGAATCAACCTATTGGGTACTCTTCGAATTGCTTTGGCGCGATTATTTCCGTTTTGTAAGTATGAAGTTTAAGGATAAACTTTTTTACCAATCCGGAATTTTGCAAAAAAAGTACCAATGGAAAACCAATGAAAAGATTTTGCAAAACTGGATATCAGGAACGACTCCCTACGATTTTATCAATGCCAATATGATTGAGTTGCGCAAAACGGGTTGGATGAGTAATCGAGGTCGTCAAAATGTTGCATCGTATTTGGCCAAAGAAACCGAAACCGATTGGCGTATTGGAGCGTCTTATTTTGAAGCCATGCTTATCGATTATGATGTACATTCAAACTACGGAAATTGGAACTACCTCGCCGGAGTAGGTAATGATCCGCGCGACAGAAAGTTCAACATTGCGCTTCAAACACAAAATTATGATCCTCACAAAGTGTTTCGCAATTTATGGTTAACAACTCCCTGATATGGTAATCCGACTTATTTTAGGAGATCAGTTGAATAGCAATCATTCTTGGTTTACGGCGCCTAATCAAGAACATTACCTTTATGTGTTGATGGAAGTAAAGCAGGAAACCGATGTTATTCAACAGCATTTTAAAAAAATTACAACATTTTTTGCTGCTATGCGCAGTTTTCACAAAAACTTGCAAGCACAAGGTTATACTTCCTTCTATCTTAAAATTAATGAGGCCACAAACAAACAGTCTTTTGCAGAAAATCTAAAGCTGTTGGTGTCTGAGTATCATGCAACCGAAGTTCAGTACCAATTTCCTGATGATTACCGATTGTATTTGGAGTTTAAGAAATTATCCGAAATTTTAGGTGTTAAAGTAACGCCGTATGAGAGTGAACATTTTTTTTGTTCGTTAAAGGAATTGGTAGAACTGGGAAAATCGCAAACGAATTTTCTTATGGAAAATTTCTACAGGTTCTTACGACGCAAGTTTGGGGTGCTCATGGTGCAAAACAAACCACTTGCCGGTAAATGGAATTTTGATGCCGATAACCGCAAACGCTGGAATGGAGACCCTAAAATTCCAAAAGCGCTATGCTTTGCAAATGATGTTTCCGAGGTTGTTTCTGATTTGAATGAAGCCGGGATACAAACTTTTGGTGCGCAAAGTTTAGCTTCCGATTTTCCGATTAATCGCGAACAAGCGCTACAACAGCTTCAGTATTTTGTGGAAAATTTATTGCCAAATTTCGGCTCATTTCAAGATGCGATGCATACGGATGAAACCTTGTTGTTTCATTCCAATTTATCTTTTGCCTTAAATGCTAAATTGGTAGCACCTCATGAAGTGGTTCATAGCGTTGAGGATTATTTTTACCACCATTCAGATAAAATTTCAATTTCTCAGGCAGAAGGATTCATCCGACAAATACTCGGATGGCGTGAATATGTTCGTATGGTTTATTGGAACCGATATGATGAAATCAAAACAGGCAATTTCTTTAATCATACACAACCTTTGCCTGCCGTATTTTGGACCGGTAAATCGGCTATGAATTGTGTGTCACATTGTGCGACGGATTCATTAAAAAACGCATATGCGCACCACATTCAACGGTTGATGGTTTTGGGAAATTTTGCACTTTTAACCGAAACACATCCCGATGAAACCGATGCTTGGTACTTAGGTGTTTATGCCGATGCTTTAGAATGGGTACAACTCCCTAATACACGTTGTATGAGTCAGTTTGCCGATGGTGGAATTTTAGGGACTAAACCTTATGTTTCTACAGCTAATTACATCGATAAAATGAGCAACTATTGCACCAATTGTAATTATGATAAGAAAACAAAATACAACAGCGACAGTTGTCCGTTTAACAGCCTTTATTGGTATTTTTTGCATAAAAACCGAGCGAAACTCC
Organism: Flavobacterium sp.; assembly: GCA_041917555.1. Classification (GTDB taxonomy): domain Bacteria; phylum Bacteroidota; class Bacteroidia; order Flavobacteriales; family Flavobacteriaceae; genus Flavobacterium. The sequence continues at coordinate 13,919 of JAYRXL010000028.1, forward strand.
AATCTAATATTCGTATGAAAATGATGTATGCATTAGTAGATAAGTTCTCCCCAATGGAGTTGGAGCGCATTATAGAACGTGCCGAATATTTACTTTTAAACCGCAATTTTTAATGAAAACAGTAAGTCTCGAACAATTGGATCGAATTATAGAAATGGCTTGGGAAGATCGCACTCCTTTTGAAGCCATCACCTTTCAATTTGGACTTTCGGAACAAGAAGTAATCAAAATTATGCGAAAGGAAATGAAAGCAAGTTCTTTTAAAATGTGGCGCACCAGAGTTCAGGGGCGTAAAACCAAACATATTCTAAAGCGTAATTTTACCGAAGGGCGTTTTAAATGTAATTTGCAACGGCAAATCACCAACAATAAAATCAGCAAACGATGATTGAAAACGTTTTCGTAAAAAAATCTATATTTTTTATTGAATTTTAACAAAAAGTATTATTTTAGCAAAACATAAAAACAAAATGAATACAAATTTCGCAACATATTATACCTATTTCTTTTATTTCTTTTTTGGAAAGCCAAAGGGATTGATACGGTGTTATGTACGAAAGTAAACGATAAAGACAACATTTTAATCCCGATAGTAATCGGGATTTTTTTTTGAAAAAAAATGGAAGTACTACTAGAACAACTTAAGCCCAAAGAGACAATTTTGCGGGTCGCCATCCAAGGTATAGTAGGGTCATTTCACCATCAGGTTGCTATGGAGGCATTGGATTGTCCTTTTGATATCAGCGAATGCCTTTCTTTTGATGAAGTAGCCGACGCTTTACACCATGGCGATTGTGATATGGCTGTGATGGCTCTCGAAAACTCAATAGCCGGCTCTATTCTGCCTAATTATGCCTTAATTGATACCTATGGATTTTCTATTTCCGGAGAGTATTATATGAATATAAGTCAAAATCTTATTGCCCTGTCCGGGCAACGTTTGGCGGATATTAAAGAAGTACATTCACACCCAATGGCCTTATTGCAGTGTATGGATTTTTTGAAGCAACACCCACATATTAGGTTGGTTGAAGATAAAGATACAGCCGAAACAGCAAGGCGCATAGCACAACAGCAATTAGAAGGAATTGCGGCAATTGGGAGTCATATCGCAGCAACACTCTATAAGCTGGAAGTGCTCGTGCCCAATATCCAAACTGTTGATTCCAATATGACGCGTTTTGCCTTGCTTACCCGTAAGCCTATTGTTGCTCCAAAAACGGTTAACAAGGCTTCGCTCAAATTTGAGTTGCACCACCACAAAGGAAGCTTGGCTTCGGTACTTACTATGATGCGCGATTATAATCTTAATCTTACCAAAATACAGTCGCTCCCTATTATTAATACGCCTTGGAAATATGCCTTTTTTGTTGATGTGACATTTGACTCTTATTCGGATTTCAAAGAAGCTTTGGAACAAATACAAAAAATGGCTCAACAGTGCCGTGTGTTGGGCGAATACAAAAATGAACAACGATGATACAAACTGCCAAACGACTTGAAACGGTTCAGGAATACTACTTTTCGCGTAAGCTTAAAGAAGTGGGTCAACGAATTATGGAGGGAAAACCGATTATCAACATGGGAATCGGAAGCCCTGATTTGCCTCCTCATCCCAGCGTGATCGAAGCCATGCAAAATGCATTAACAAACCCAAAGGCGCATCAATATCAAAGTTATCAGGGAATACCTGAACTTCGTGAGGCTATGGCCGCATTTTATGTTTCCCGATTTGGATTCACGCTCCAAGAGAATATGGAGTTTTTACCTTTGATGGGGTCCAAAGAAGGTATTTTGCATATATCTATGGCTTTCCTTAATCCCGGTGATAAAGTACTTATTCCAAATCCGGGCTATCCCACGTATGAATCGGTTACTCGCTTGGTAGAAGCCATTCCGGTTTTTTATGATTTAACTGAGGAAAATCATTGGCAACCCGATTTCAACCAATTGGAAAATATGGATTTGACCGGAGTTAAAGTCATGTGGGTTTGTTATCCGCATATGCCTACCGGGGCAAATGCCTCGTTCGAGACCTATAAAAAACTGATAGATTTTGCTCAAAAACACGCTATTTTATTGGTTAATGATAATCCTTACAGTCTTATTCTCAACCCTAATCCAATTTCGATTTTTACCATCGATGGTGCTGAAAATTGTGCGTTGGAACTTAATTCGTTAAGTAAGTCGTTTAATATGGCTGGCTGGCGTGTGGGTATGGTTTTAGGAAATAAGTTGCTGATAAATGCTATTTTACAGGTTAAAAGTAATATGGATAGCGGAATGTTTTTTGGCATCCAAATGGGAGCTGTACAAGCACTGCAATTAAGCGATGGTTGGTTTGAAACACTCAATCGGGAGTATTCAAAACGTAAAAACAGCATGCTTTTATTGGCAGAGCGCTTAGGATGTAAAGTAGATTCTAAGCAAAGCGGTTTGTTTGTTTGGGCTAAGATTCCAAGTGGGCAAACGACGGAGAAATTTGCAGACAGAATATTATATGATTATGATATTTTTATAACACCCGGTACTGTTTTTGGGACCAATGGTGAAGGGTTTATTCGTTTTTCACTTTGTGTTGATAACGAAAAAATAGAGGAGGCCCTCAGTCGTATTCCGTTACAATTGAATTTAGAAATTGCAATTTAATTTATTATGAAAGCAGTAATAGTTGGCGTTGGACTCATTGGAGGCTCGATAGCATTCGATTTGCAAACCCTTTTCGATGGTATTTGTATATGGGGTTGTGATGCTCAAGAGGAACATCTTCAAGAGGCAATGCGCCTGGGAATTATTGAAAAATCGTCTGATTTGCAGTGTGTATATGATGCTGATTGGGTTTTTTTGGCTGTGCCCGTAGATGTGTCGGTTCGTCTTCTCCCTGAGATTTTAAATACCATAGGTGAAAATACGCTCGTAATAGATGTGGGTTCTACTAAATTGCCTATTTGTGAATGTGTAGATCAACATCCTAAACGGCATCAGTTTTTAGCTACTCATCCCATTGCCGGAACCGAGTTTTCAGGGCCAAAAGCAGCCATGCGAGGCCTTTTTGAAGGTAAAACAAACATCATTTGTGAAGTAGAAAAAACAGCGTTTAAACTTCAAGAGCGCGCCATGGATTTGTTCCGTAAAATGGGTATGAGAATTCGCTATATGGATGCCCGTTCTCATGATATGCATATTGCGTATGTTTCCCATTTATCGCATATCAGTTCCTTCATGTTGGGCAAAACAGTGATTGAAAAAGAAAAAGACGAAAGGGATATCTTTGATATGGCCGGCAGTGGATTTGAAAGCACAGTGCGTTTGGCAAAAAGCTCTCCCGCTATGTGGACACCCATTTTTAAGCAAAATAAAGCGCATGTAATTGCTTCGCTCAATGAATACATCGTAAATTTGACCCGTTTTAAGGATTTACTCGAAAACGAGGACTATGAAGCGGTATATCAGGAAATGAAAAACACCAACCGCATTCGGGAAATTTTAAAATAACAACAAAAAGTATGGAAAACAATAAAGACATGAGGAAATGGTTGGACGATTTTAAATTGTCGCATCCCATTGTTATGGCCGGACCCTGTAGTGCTGAAACAGAAGAACAGGTATTAAAAATAGCACGTGAGCTAAAAGATTCAAAAGTATCTGTTTTTCGTGCCGGTATCTGGAAACCCCGCACCCGACCGGGTGGTTTTGAGGGTGTTGGTGAAATTGGATTGAAATGGCTACAAAAAGCCAAGGCTGAAACCGGACTCAAAATGGCTGTGGAAGTGGCGAATGCAACCCATGTAAAATTAGCCTTAGCGCACGATATTGACGTGTTGTGGGTAGGGGCGCGCACAACCGTAAATCCTTTTGCTGTTCAGGAAATAGCAGATGCACTTCAAAATACCGATAAAATTGTGTTGGTCAAAAATCCGGTTAATCCGGACTTAGCGTTATGGATTGGCGGTGTAGAGCGCCTGTATAATGCCGGAATTAAAAAATTGGGTGCTATTCACAGGGGGTTTTCAACCTATGAAAAAACAAAATACCGCAACAATCCGGAATGGCAAATTGCTATCGATTTCCAAAGCCGTTTTCCGGATATGCCTTTACTTATCGATCCTTCGCACATAACCGGTAATCGAAACATGATTTTTCAGGTAACGCAAGAAGCTTTAGACTTGAATTACGACGGTATGATTATCGAAACACATATTGACCCGGATAATGCATGGAGTGATGCGGCGCAGCAAGTAACTCCGGATCAGCTGAAAAAGATTATTTTCGATTTGACTATTCGTAAAGAAACCGATGAAGCCGATGAGTATCAGGACCGACTCAAAAAACTGCGTACCCGAATTGATGATTTTGACGCCAAGTTATTAGATGTAATTGGCAAACGCATGAAAGTCTCTGAAGAGATTGGAGCGTTAAAAAAAGAAAAAAATGTGGCTGTTCTACAAAACAAACGGTGGAATGAAATTTTAGAGCGAATGATAATCGAAGGCAATCAAAGAGGATTAAGCGAAGCATTTATCATTCAGTTTTTCAAAGCAATTCACCAAGAAAGCATAACGCATCAGGAAAAAATATTTAATTCGAATTAATTAAAATTAAAACCTACAACTTGTAGGTTTTTTTGTATCATTGCCACAGTTTAATAACCTCTAAATTAATTCATAAATGAAAACCAACTTTTTGAAAGTTGTCTTTTTTGTATTGTGTTGTTTTTCCCTTTCAGCACAGAACAAAATTGACAAGATTAACATGACTTATGGCGAAGAAATTACCGATGACAAAGGAAAAATTGTCAAAATTATCGGTGAAGCAAATGCTAAAATCTACACATTAGTTTTAAAAGGAAAATCAAGTTATTTTTTAAAAATATTTGATTCGAAAGCAATGAAACAAATTTCTAATAACGAGATTCTTTTTCCTGAAATTAAAGATAAAGACCTGGAGTTTGAAGAAATTGTTCTTCTGAATGATAAATTATATGCTATTGGAAGTGTGTACCACAGAAAAGAAAAGAAATATACCTTGGTTGGAATTCCAATCTCCGAAAAAGGTGTTTTAAGTACAGAAGTAATCACACTTTTCGAATCGCAAGTAGCTAATTCTTCCAGTAAAGGAGGATTTTACTTTAAAAATTCCCCGGACGGACAAATGCTTTTGATAATGCATACTTCTCTTTTTGAAAAGGAAGATGCCATGAAGTATGAGATTAAATTATTTGATCAAATGATGAAAACAACTTTTTCTACTGAGGATAAAGTGTCGTATGACGATAATAAAAAAGATTATCAATTTACAATTTCTGATTTTGATGTAAATGGCAAGGATGATGTTTTTTTAGTAGTCAATGAAGGATACCGTGATAAAAAGAACAAAGAGAAAGTTGAAAAGGTAGAGTTGCATATTTTCAAAAACAGCAACAATTACAAAAAAGAAGTTGTTAAAGTAGACATCACTGATAAAGAGATTATTAACTGTAAAATGTTGGCTACCAGCAAAAACGATGTTAAACTAACGGGTTTTTTCTCAAGTGTTCGTGAAAACGGAAAAGCCAATAAAGAACTAAAAGGTGTTTACAATATCACCGTTAATCTTCAAAATAATTCAACCAGTAATGTTGTCTTTAACGAGTTCGACTATGAAACAAAAGTAAAGCTTATTGGAGAGCGAAGAGCCAAAAAGGGTAAAGACGTTAAGCCCTTATACAATATTCATACAATTATTGAAAAGAACGATGGCGGACTCATAGTGCTTTCAGAATATCAAATGATTTATGTAGGTCAAAAGCAAGGTATTGGTCCCCTCGGACTTCAGCCTATAACCTACACCATGAATGAAATGATTATAACTTGTTTAAAACCGGATGGCACATTGGAATGGAGTAATGTAGTAGCTAAAGAGCAATCAGCAACAGTAACCGTTGCCTCTTTTAACCTATTTGGAGTGGGTTCTACAGGTAGTTTTAATGTCGCTGTTGGTTTGTCGATTCCACTTGGTGTAATGGGTAAAGGGCCAGAGTATTTAAGTGTAATTCCAATCTATAAAAATGGTCAACTGAACATACTTTTTAACGATAACGTCAAAAATAAAGGCATTACAGACATTGAGGAAATCAAAGCATTGGGGAATTACAACAATGCCGTTCCCACTTTGTTTGTATTTGATGACAAAGGAGTTATTACACGAAAAGATCCTGAGGAGGTTATAAAAAATGAATTGGTATTGCGTCCGGGTATTTTTTACAGAAAATCGGAAAATGAATACATCATTTATGCTTCAAGAAAATCGGTAGATAAAATCGGTAGACTTATTCTCGAAGATTAATTGTTTTCGAAATATAAATGAGAAACCATCGCATCACTAATTTTTTGCGATGGTTTCTTTTTTGTTTGGTAGTTAATGTGAGTTCGATATACTACTAAAGTCAGCATTCATACAAGTGCTTTTGAGGCTAACTTTATAAAATCCATTTACTTTGCTAGGCATCATCAAAATAGCCTGCTATTAAGGCCAAGGTAAGGCTCATATATCACTCCTCTAAAATGTTCTGACAAAATTCTTATATCGAACTCACGTTATTTATTCCTTTGGTAAATCAAAAAGTGTAATTTTGCGACATGACGGGATTAGTCTACAAATCGACCGGAAGTTTCTACACCGTTAAAGCTGAAAATGGTGCGGTATATGAATGCCGTATAAAAGGGAAATTCCGTATAAAAGGAATAAAAAGTACCAATCCCATCGCAGTGGGCGATATTGTAGATTTTGAATTAGACAATTCCACAGACGAAGTCATCGGGCAGATTAATAATATTCATGATCGTTCGAATTATATTGTCCGAAAATCGGTAAACCTATCCAAACAAACCCATGTAATTGCAGCCAATATTGACCGGGTTTTTTTATTGGTCACCCTTACCAACCCAATTACTACGACCAGTTTTATTGATCGTTTTTTGGTTACTGCTGAAGCCTATGGCATTGAGGCCGTTTTAGTTTTTAATAAAACAGATACCTATGACGAGGCGACTTCGGATGAACAATTGTTTTTGCAGTATGTTTATTCTCAAATTGGCTACACCTGTTTACGCATATCGGCTTTAGAAAAAGACGGACTCGAGGCGTTAAAAGAACTCATGAAGGGTAAAGTTTCCATGTTTTCCGGTCATTCCGGCGTGGGAAAATCAACATTGATAAATGCTTTGGAACCCTCTTTACAACTCAAAACTTCGCAGATTTCGGATGTGCACCTACAGGGATTACACACCACTACGTTTGCCGAAATGTATGATTTGTCTTTTGATGCTAAAATCATTGATACTCCCGGAATTCGCGGATTTGGAGTAGTTGATATCGAAAAAGATGAGTTAGGCGATTATTTTCCTGAATTTTTTGCGCTCAAAGAGCAATGTAAATTTAATAATTGTTTGCATCGCGAAGAGCCTAACTGTGCGGTTAAAAAAGCCTTGGAGGAAAATGCATTATCATGGACACGCTATAAAAGTTACCTGCAAATTATGGATGGCGATGAAGAAACGTATCGAAGTGATAGTTTTGCAGAGGAACGAAAAACGCACGATTCAGAATAATAATGAAAGCAGTACTACAAAGGGTCACACAAGCAGCGGTTACCATCGAGGGGAAAGCCGTAGCACGTATCCAATCCGGTTTGTTGGTTTTATTGGGCATTGAAGAGGCAGATACAACCGAGGATTGTACTTGGTTAGCTGCCAAAATAGCCAATTTACGCATTTTTTCAGATGCGCAAGGAGTCATGAATTTATCGGTGAAAGAGGTTGAGGGTGATATCATAGTGGTAAGTCAGTTCACATTACATGCGCTAACAAAAAAAGGTAATCGTCCCAGTTATATCAGGGCAGCGCGCCCTGAAACAGCCATACCGCTTTACGAAAAATTTGTACAGCAAATGGAAAACGAATTAGGTAAAGCCATACAAACCGGACAATTTGGAGCCGATATGAAAGTCGAATTATGCAATGACGGTCCGGTAACAATAATTATTGATACAAAAAACAAAGAGTAAGAAAAATTTGTATATTTGGTATTCAAATCCTTACGTATGAAAATTATTCGCCTCCTGCCGGTGTTGTTATTTTTTAACACGGGTATATCACAAACATTACTTTCTTTTTTTCAGGCGGTACCTGATGAGCTAAAAGAAAATGCTAATTCTATTATCATTAGTAACACTACCGAAATCACAATCAATTCTTCTCGTTCTTATACTATTAAGAAAAACAGGGTTATCCGGGTGCTTAACGAAGCCGGACTTCGGAATGTGGATGCATTGGAATATTATGACAAAACGTCTCGGATTGTATCTATTGAAGCAACAATGTACAATGCTTTTGGAAAAGAAATAAAAAAATACCGTCAGCGGGATTTCAAAGATAATAGTGTAGCCGATGGTTTTTCTCTTTTTACAGACAACCGCGTAGTTTATGCCGATATTGTCCCCTTGGACTATCCTTTTACATTGGTTTATACCAGTGAAATTGTGGATAGCAATACAGCTTTTATTCCGCAATGGCGCCCCATTGACGATCCCTACGAAAGTGTTGTAAAAGCAACCTTGATAGTTTCTTATCCTGAAGGTTTGGGTTTTCGTTCCAAAGAAATGGGTTTCGAGAATTATGTCTTGAACAAAAAAGAGGATAAAAACACAATAACCTATTCGGCTGAGAATATTAAGGCCATCAAAAAAGAGGATTATGCCCCAAATTTAGACAAATTGATTCCTAAAGTACGGTTTGCGCTGGATAAATTTTCACTCTCCGGCCTCGATGGCGAAGCCACTAATTGGAATAGTTTGGGCTCTTGGATGTACTCCAACCTGTTGGCAGATACCGAAGAAATTGAACCCGAAACCATCCAAAAACTAACGCAATTAACCGCAGGAGTAACAGACCCAATAAAGAAAGCTCAAATTATTTATAAATACGTTCAAGATAAAACCCGCTATGTGAGTATACAATTGGGAATTGGCGGCTGGAAGCCCATGAAAGCTAAAGATGTTGACCGATTGGGCTATGGCGATTGCAAAGCACTCACAAATTATACACGTTCATTACTAAAAGCCTTTGGAATTCCATCGTATTACACCATCGTGCAGGCCGATAATGACAAAACCGATTTCATTGCGGATTTTGTTTGTTTACAAGGAAATCACGTTATTTTAGCGTTGCCTGTGGGCAATGAATACAGGTACTTGGAATGTACAAGTCAAAATGCCCCATTTGGATTTAACGGCGACTTTACCGATGACCGAATGGTGTTTTTGGTAAAACCGGAGGGTGGTGAATTAATACGAACTACTTCTTATCTTGAAAAAGATAATCTGCAAAAAATTAAAGGCAGTTACTCGTTTACCGAATTAGGCGATTTTAAAGGTTCTTTTGAATTGATTTCGCAAGGAGTTGTATATGATAATACCTATCCGATAGAAACAGCTCCGCCTGATAAAATAGAAGAGCACTATAAAGAAGCCTTGAGGAATCTGCAAAATTTAAAACTGGAAAAAATCAACCATAAAAATGATAAATCTATTCCTCAGTTTACAGAAGCCATAACATGTTCAGCAACTAATTTCGTTACGGTTACGGGAACTTCGTTGGTTTTTACGGTCAATGCGTTTAACCAATTCAATTATGTGCCGCAACGCTACCGTACCCGATTGAATCCTTTCGAAATACAAAGAGGTTTTTATGATGAGGATGAAATTGAAATTGATCTTCCGGAAGGTTACACGATTGAAAACAAACCTACCGATTTTGTGATTACGGATAAATACGGTGAATACAAGGCCGTTTTTGAAGTAAAATCACCCACCAAATTGCTTTACAAACGATCTTTTCTGATGCATAAAGGGTTTTACCAAAAAACAGACTATGATCTATTTCGTAAATTCTTAGAACAAGTTTCTAAAGCCGATAACGCCAAAATTATATTGTCTAAAAAAATTTAAATTATGAAAGTAAAACACCTATTTATTGCCCTCTTTTCTTTGATTTTAACTTCCCTTTCAGCCCAAAGAAAATATGAGTTAGGGAAAGTTACCGTAGATGAACTCAAAGAATCGGTTCACCCTTTAGATACCAGCGCGAGCGCAGCTATATTATTCAAAAAAGGTTCCTCTCGTTTTCAACTTCAAAACGGAGCATGGGAAATTCAAACCGATGTGAGTTTTAAAATCAAAATTTATAAAAAGGAAGGATTGAAATATGCCGATTTTAAAATCCCGTATTATGTTGGCGGTAGTTCTTCTGAAAATGTTTTTTTAGCGATGCCGCAACCTATAATTTGGTAAACGGTAAAGTTGAAAAGACCAAAATGAAATCGGAGAGTGAATTTAAAGAAGAGGTAAATGAAAACTGGAAGCGTAAAAAAATCACCCTGCCTGCCGTAAAAGAAGGCTCAATAATCGAATTTAGTTATCGATTTGTGTCTCCTTATATTTCTACCTTTAACGATTTTCGCTTTCAAACCGAAATACCTACAAATTATGTAGAGTATGAAGTCTATATGCCTAAATACTTTATATATAACAGTCGCGTTACCGGATATGTCGCCATTAATACACGCTCCGAGCAAGTATATTCCTCCAACTTTGGCGAAACCAAAACGGTGTATTTTAAAGACAATGTACCGGCAATTAAAGATGAAGCCTATGTGAATAATATTGATAACTATACCTCTATATTGAAATTTGAATTAGCCTCTATTGAATACCCAAATGAAGCTACCAAAAATGTAGCAATGAATTGGGAAGGTGTAACAACCAGTATATACAAAGAAGAGGGTTTTGGGAATGAACTTGAGAAAAAAGGCTATTTTGAAGAGGATTTAAATGCCGTTTTGAAAGAGGCTTTAACACCCAATGACAAAATGAATGCGATTTACAATTTTGTAAAAAAACGGATGACTTGGAATGAGCGTGGGGGTATTTTTTGTAGAGACGGTGTCAAAAAGGCTTACAAGGAAACTAAAGGCAATGCGGCCGAAATTAATTTAATGCTTGTTGCTATGTTGCGTTACGCAGGATTGGAGGCGAACCCTATTCTGATAAGTACTCGCGATAACGGAATTTCTATTTTCCCTTCACGAACTTCATTCAATCATGTAATTGCGGGTGTTGAAGTGGAAAATGATATCATCATGCTAGATGCGGTTGATAAAAATGCATTTCCTGATATAATGCCCATCCAAAACCTCAATTGGTTCGGTCGGGTTATTCGTGCCAATGGTTCCTCAGCCGAAGTGGAACTTATGCCTGATAAATTATCTTCTGATGTGGTGAGCGCAATGGCTACAATCGCAGCAGACGGCACCGTTGAAGGAAAAGTAAAAGAACAGTATTTCGATTATAACGCTTACCTGTTCCGCGATAAATATGCTAATTTGGCTGTCGATAATTATTTGGAAAAGTTAGAAAAGCATCTGGAAAATACCGAGGTTAGCGGCTATGAAGTCAATGGTAAGAACGATCCGGAAAAACCTTTAATCGAAACGTATTCATTTCGCAATACCAATGTGGTGGAAATTATTGGCGATAAAATGTATTTCTCTCCCATGCTGTTTTTTGCCCACCATGAAAACCCCTTCAAAATGGAAAACCGACTATATCCCATAGACTTTTTGTTTCCCAATGAAGATAAATATATGATTAATATTACCATTCCGGAAGGTTATGTGGTTGAATCACTGCCAAAATCAACCAATGTTCAAATGAGTGATAATTTGATTATGGTTAAATATTTTATAGCCAATACGGATAACCGCATTCAGCTTTCTTTTACCAAAGCCATTCGAACAGCTATGGCCGGATCTGAATATTACACCGAAATTAAAGAAATGTTTACCCAAATGATTGCACTGGAAAACGAAAAAATAGTTTTAAAAAAAAGATAGACGATGAAAAATAATACCCTCTTGGGCATCTTGCTTATTTTTTGTATCCAATTAAATGGACAAAACAAAGCCGATTTGGGGCGAGTTACTATTGATGAATTAAAGCAAAGCGCTCACCCTACAGATTCCGATGCTAAAGCAGCAATGCTTTTCAACATCGGAAGAGTTGAGTTCAATTATGACGGTGAAAAAGGTTTTTACATGACTTTTTATGTTAAAGCTAAAATTAAAATCTATAAAAAGGAAGGATATGACAAGGCAAATGTTGTTCGAGAATTTTATGTTGGCGGAAAAACGGGGGAAGGTTTGGTTTTTAAAAATGCCGTTACCTACAATTTAGTTGATGGTAAAATTGAAAAAACAAAAGTGAAAAGTGAAAATATTTTCGAAGAAAACATCAACAAATTTTGGTCCAAGAAAAAACTAGCTTTTCCTAATGTACGAGAAGGATCTATTCTTGAATATGAATATGAATTAACTACAACTCAATTAGGGACTATTGATGAGTGGATGTTTCAGTCGGATATACCGGTTGATTTTTCTGAACTAACTACATTAATACCCGAGTATTTCACCTATTCTGTTCATCAAAGAGGATACCTTTTTCCTACTATTACCAGAGATAACATGAAAAAGAAGATACAGACTTCAGCTGTTACTATGGATATGTCAAATTCAAATGGATATAATCGTGATTATTACGGGTTCGAATTTAATGAAAATATAACCAAATATACTTTGCGTAATGTTCCTGCTATTCGAGAAGAATCGTATGTAAATAATGTTGTTAATTATGTATCAGCAGTTGAACATGAATTAGCTTCAATAAGTTTCCCTCAAGAGGCTATAAAAACCTATTCGTCATCTTGGGAATCTGTTGTAAATAGAATTTACATGAATGAAAGTTTTGGTGGCGAGTTAGCTAAAACTGATTATTTTGAGAATGACTTAGCAGCTTTAAACGCAGGTAAAACCAGTCAAAAAGAAAAAATAATCAGTATTTTTCAATTTGTTAAAAATAAGGTTAAGTGGAATGGATTTTATGGATATTCCTGCAATGTAGGTGTGCGAAAAGCCTATAAAGAACAAAGCGGAAATGCCGCGGAAGTGAATTTAATTTTAACCGCCATGTTGCGTAAATCGGGAATAATAGCAAACCCGGTTTTGATAAGTACACGCTCAAACGGTATTAAAAAATTTCCGGGACTTAATGCGTTCAATTTTGTGATTACGGGGATACAAACCGAAGAAGGACTATTGCTACTCGATGCAACAGATCCTTATTCATTGCCAAACTTACTACCAATCAGAGATTTGAATTGGTATGGAAGAATCATTCGACAAGATGGTTCTTCAAGCGAGGTTTTTCTCATGCCCGAATATTTATCTGTTCAAAGCTATGCGGCTTTAGCAACTCTTACCGAAGATGGAATTTTTGAAGGTAAAGAAAAAATCCAGTGGTATGATTATAATGCACTTTTATTTAGAAATAAATATGCCAATTTGGCTGTAGAAAGTTATTTGGAAAAGTTAGAATCAGACTATAAAAGTGTTGAATTCAGCGGATATGAAGTTGAAGGTGTAATGGAATTGAACAAACCCATTGTCCAAAAATTGTCCTTTAAAGATGCTGGAAGTGTCGAAACAATTGGTAACAAAATCTATTTTTCACCGCTTCTTTTTTTAAAAAATTCTTCTAATCCCTTTGTAAGTGAAAAAAGAGAGTACCCGGTCGATTTTAATTTTCCAAATGAGGTAACACGAATGATAACCATTAATTTGCCCGAAGGTTATCAAATAGAATCAATACCATCATCTAAAAGTTTTTCTCTCAAAGATGATTTGATTAAATTTACCTACAATATAAATGGAACCGATAACCGAATTCAAGTGTCTTGCATTCTTCAAATTAATACCTCCATTATTGGTCCGGAAAATTACCAAGATTTGAAGACTCTCTATGATGAAATGACAAAAACGGAAAACGAAAAAATAGTTTTGAAAAAGTTATAGATGGATATCAAAAATGCTCAAAAACAGGTAGATAATTGGATCAAAAACCACGGAGTTCGCTACTTTAATGAACTAACCAATATGGCGCAGTTGACCGAAGAAGTGGGTGAGGTAGCCCGAATCATCGCACGGCGCTATGGTGAACAATCGGAAAAAGAATCGGATAAAGAAAAAGACCTCGGTGAAGAATTAGCTGATGTGGTTTTCGTAGTTTTGTGTCTGGCCAACCAAACCGGAATTGATTTGCAAGCAGCATTCGATAAAAAAATGGATGTAAAATCCAACCGCGATCACGACCGTCATCATAATAATGATAAATTGAAGTAATTGTGAATTGTGAATTGTGGCTGAGAACATTATTAACGTGAGTTCGATATAAGAATTTTGTCAGAACGCTATAGAGGAGTGAGATATCTGACTATTTGAGCAAAAATCAAATTCAATCATTAAAGAAAAATAGGAAAAAAATGAACCTATTGCTAACTTCACCATTCACTATTCACCATTCAGAATTAAAAATCACGGGTTCCAAATCGGAAACCAACAGGCTGCTATTGCTCCAAGCATTATATCCTAATTTAGAACTCCAAAATGCATCTCACTCCGATGATTCTGAAGTGATGTTTGGTATAATTCAAAAATCTCAAATCTCAAATCTCGAATCTCAAACTTTTAACGTTCATCACGCCGGAACAGCCATGCGGTTTCTCACGGCCTATTTTGCCATACAAGAGGGCAAAGAAATCATTCTCACAGGTTCTTCTCGCATGAAAGAAAGACCAATCAAAATTTTGGTTGACGCTCTAAGACAACTTGGGGCTTCGATTTCCTATGTGGAAAATGAAGGTTTTCCTCCGCTCAAAATTCAGGGAAAAAAACTGTTGCAAAACAAAGTTTCACTCCCGGCCAACATCAGCAGTCAATACATTTCAGCATTATTGTTGATCGCACCTAAGTTAGAAAATGGCTTAGAATTAACTTTAGAAGGCGAAATAACGTCGTTGCCTTACATCAAAATGACTTTGGAATTACTCAATAAAATCGGAGTGAAGACCTCTTTTAAAACTAATACAATTAAGATAAATCCAAAATCTGAAATCGTTAATCATCAATCAATAATCGAATCCGATTGGTCGTCTGCTTCCTATTGGTATTCCATAGTCGCGTTGTCACAAACAGGAACCCAAATCACACTTTCGAGTTACAAAGAAAGTAGCTTGCAAGGCGATTCGGTTTTAAAAGAAATTTATAAAAACCTTGGAGTTGAAACAATTTTCAACAAAAACAATTCAATCACTATATCAAAAGTCAATTTCCAAAATCAAAAAGCGTTAACCTTTAATCTGCAATCTTCACCCGATATCGCCCAAACAATAGCCGTAACTTGTTTTGGCCTTGGCTTAGGATGTGATTTGTATGGGTTGCACACCTTAAAGATTAAAGAAACCGACAGGTTAGATGCGCTACGCGCCGAATTAACGAAGTTGGGAGCGGAAATAACAGTAACTAATGAATCCTTACACATAAAGCCATCGACTCAAATCAATGATAATAAAACGATAAAAACCTATCAAGATCACCGTATGGCTATGGCTTTTGCACCCTTGGCTTTAAAAGTGCCAATTACTATAGAGGAAGCAAATGTGGTGTCTAAATCGTACCCTACATTTTGGGAAGATTTGAAAAAAGTAGGGTTTTTAATCAAAGAAATTTAAAAAAGTCGGGATGACTGGATTCGAACCAGCGACCCCTAGCACCCCATGCTAGTACGCTACCAGGCTGCGCTACATCCCGAGGCAACAAAGTTAAAAATCTTCTCTTAAAATGAAAATGCATTTTAGTCAATTAATCAATGGATTCAAAAATAAATTGCATTTTACTTGACAACCCCTCTTTCGGGATAGTATATTTGCACCCGTTGAAAAGTTTGCAGCACATCCAATGCTGCTTCCTGTAAAAAAACAACCAGATAAAACTATGAAATTATCCCACTTTAACTTCAATCTTCCTCAAGAATTGTTAGCCGAAAATCCGGCCGAAAATCGCGATGAATCACGATTAATGGTAATCCACCGCAAAACCGGTACTATCGAACACCGCTTGTTCAAAGATATTATCGATTACTTTGATGATGGCGATGTTATGATTTTGAACAATACCAAAGTTTTTCCGGCACGTATGTATGGAAACAAGGAAAAAACCGGGGCCCGTATCGAAGTGTTTTTGTTGCGCGAACTTAACGCAGAACAACGTCTTTGGGATGTTTTAGTGGATCCGGCTCGTAAAATTCGTATCGGAAATAAACTGTATTTCGGTGATGATGATTCATTGGTTGCCGAGGTTATCGATAATACTACCTCGCGTGGTAGAACGCTTCGTTTTCTTTACGACGGTTCTTACAACGAATTTAGAAATAAACTCACCGAATTGGGCGAAACCCCAATTCCTAAGTATATTAACCGCGAGGTAAATGAAGATGATGCAGAACGCTATCAAACCATCTATGCCAAAGAAGAAGGTGCTGTAGCTGCACCAACTGCCGGTTTACACTTCTCCAAACACCTGATGAAACGCCTTGAAATTAAAGGTGTGAACTTTGCCGAAGTTACGCTACACGTGGGCTTGGGAACGTTTAATCCGGTCGAAGTGGAAGATTTATCGAAACACAAAATGGACTCCGAAGAGCTTCGTATCAGTCAGGAAGCCTGTGATACCGTAAATAGAGCCAAAGAAAACAAAAAGAAAGTGTGTTGCATCGGTACCACTACCATGCGTGCCATCGAGAGTTCTGTTTCATCGGCTAAAACCTTAAATCCTTACGACGGTTGGACTAATAAATTCATTTATCCACCCTACGATTTTAGTATAGCCGACTCAATGGTGACCAACTTTCACACCCCAAAATCAACACTTTTAATGATGATTTCAGCCTTTTGCGGACACGATTTAATGCGCAAAGCTTACGATGAAGCCATCAAAGAAAAATACCGATTTTACTCCTATGGCGATGCAATGTTAATTCTCTAAAACAAACATCAACCTCACTATAGTCCCATCTCTTCAGATGGGATTTTTTTTTGGAGCAAACCTGCCTGCCGGCAGGCGGCAGTGCCTTTTTGTAATCCTTTTTCCTGCTGGCCGCTATGCACGGCATACGCTTCATCAGGGCTAATGAGGAACCATAGCACAAAAACATTTTTCCAAAACGCCATTTTTGTATATTTACACCCAAAGGGAGTCAAACCCTAATTAACTTCAAACTGCTAAACATGTTTCAAAATACCGCCGATTTTGCCCGCGAAATGGATGCAAATGATCCGTTACATCACTACCGAAACGAATTTATTTTTCCGCAACACAACGGGCATAACGTAATATACTTTACCGGAAATTCACTCGGTTTACAGCCTAAACGCACCCGATTATACGTAGATGAGGTTATGAACGATTGGGCGAATTTAGCCGTCGAAGGGCATTTTTTTGCCGAAAAACCATGGTGGGATTATCAAGAACGATTTGCAGAGCCACTCAGTAAAATTGTGGGTTGTAAACCTACCGAAGTGACTGTGATGAACACGCTTACTGTAAACCTGCACTTGCTGATGGTATCGTTTTACCGTCCTACAAGTAAACGATACAAAATCATCTGTGAAGAAAAAGCCTTCCCCTCCGATCAATACATGTTTCAATCGCAAATCCGTTTTCATGGCTTTGATCCTAAAGAGGCTTTAGTCGAAATCAAACGCAGAGACGGTGAACACAACATTCGCCACGAGGACATTATTGCTGCAATTAACGACGTTGGAGACGAATTAGCACTGGTGCTTTTTGGAGGTGTAAATTATTATACAGGGCAAGTCTTTGATATGAAAGCTATTACCGATGCGGGTCATCAGGTTGGTGCTTTGGTTGGTTTTGACCTTGCGCATGCCGCTGGTAATATTGCGCTTGAATTGCACAACTGGAATGTTGATTTTGCGGCTTGGTGTTCCTATAAATACATGAATTCTGGCCCCGGAAATGCTTCGGGTTGTTTTGTACATGAAAAGCACCATGCTGCCAACCTACCTCGTTTTGCCGGTTGGTGGGGACATAATAAGGAACGACGCTTTAAAATGGAACCCGATTTTGATCCGGTTAAAGGAGCCGACGGTTGGCAAGTAAGTAATTTGCCGATTCTCTCACTTGCGCCTTATTTGGCATCAACTGAAATGTTTGCCGAGGTGGGAATGGAAAAGTTAATCGCAAAACGCAACCTGTTAACCGCCTATCTTGAGTTTATTTTACACGAAATTGATGCTCAAATTCCGGGAACCGAATTTGAAATTATAACACCTTCAAATCCCAATGAAAGGGCCTGTCAGTTGTCGGTTTATTTGCACGGACAAGGACGTAATCTTTTTGATTACCTCATGGCAAATGGGGTGATAACCGATTGGCGTGAACCTAACGTTATCCGTTTGGCACCCGCACCGTTCTACTGTTCTTTTGAAGATATGTTCAACTTTGGCCAGGTACTCAAACAAGGAATTTTAACCCTGAACACTGCAATTTAACAAGATAAAATTTTGCAACTGTTTGAAAATTAATATTTTTACCGCTTTATTAAAATACAACCATGAAAAACAAACTACTTATTATGTTGGGCTTGTTTACGTCAAGTCTTTTTTCGGTAATGGCTCAAACAAAATCTGCCCATGAAGCTGACGGATTGCGATGGATTAACGAGCATGCCTCCGAATTTAAATTGAACCCGCAACACACTTTTTCACTACGCGCTGCGCGTAAAACCGAATGGGGGGAAACATTGCGTTTTCAGCAAATGCAGAATAATGTTCCTGTTTTCGGTACGGAAATACTAATACATTTTGATGCCGAAGGATTAGTCAACTATACCGAGGTAAATTATGAGGCTAATGCGGTTGTGGTATCTACAATTCCGGCACTGTCGAATGAAGATGCGATTTCTATTTCTAACCGTGAACTTAACGTTGCCGGTAACATCAATTACCAAGAATGCAAATTGTTTGTCTATACCAAAACCGACCAACCTAAGTTGGTATATCGTGTGGTAACAGATTCTTTCCTCAAATCAGGAAGCTGGGAAACAATTATTGATGCAACCAACGGAACCGTTATCAGTACAACTGATATAGCTTATTACTACAAAACAAAAAGAAATAATAAAGGACAGTTTGGAAAACCGGTAAGCTGTAATCCGCAGCCGGCAAAAACTGTAGCTCTTGCTCCTTTGGCTTTCACAACAGGAACCGGATTTATATTTAACCCTGATCCGCTTTCTCAAGCAGGTGCTGTCTACGGTGCTACGGGTTATACAGACGGTAGTGATGCCGCAACAACGCAACTTAATAACGCGCGTACTGCTGTAACTTTACCTGAAATCGACCTTACAGCCGGCGTGTATAAGTTAAAAAGTACCTATGCCGAAATTAAAGAATTGGGTTCTCCTGCAAAAGGATTGTTTACTCAAGCTACATCCGACTTTAGTTTTAATCGTAACCAAGATGGATTTGAAGCCGTAAATGCATTCTACCATATTGATAAAAGCATGCGCTACATTAATCAAACACTAGGAATTCCATGTTTGCCTTATCAGGCTGCAAACGCTGGTGTTGTGTTTTTTGATCCGCATGGTGCCAGTTCTGCGGATAATTCTTTTTATTCAAACGGACAACTTCAGTTTGGCGAAGGCGGTGTAGATGATGCCGAAGACGCTGATGTGGTGTTACACGAATTAGGACATGGAATACATGATTGGATTACAAGTGGCGGCTTGTCGCAAGTAAATGGCTTAAGCGAAGGTTGCGGAGATTATTGGGCTGTTTCATACAGTAGAAGTTTAAATCAGTGGGCTTCGTCAACTCCGGAGTACAATTATGTGTTTAGTTGGGATGGCCATAATCCGTTTTGGGATGGCAGAACGACCGATTATTCGGCTACCTATCCTTCGGGTTTGGTGAGCCAAATCCACACCGATGGTCAGATTTGGGCTACAGCTTTAATGAAAATATGGGATGAACTTGGCCGTGAGAAAACAGACAAGGCATTTCTTAATGGGTTGGATTTGACAACCAGTTCTACCAATCAGCAAAATGCTGCTATTGCTGTTCGAACTGCTGCCATGAATATGAATTATCCGTGTGCCGATATCCAAGTTATTACAGCTAAATTTACAGAAGCAGGTTACACCTTGCCAAGTATTGGTCTTCGAATGAATGCCATTGCAGATCAAACGGTTCAAGCCGATGCCTCAAATACATACACTTTACCAAGCTATGCTACTTTGGCAAATCCTATATCTGATGCCTGTAATGCGTCTTTGTCACAATCACCGATTATCGGTACCGTTCTAAATCCGGGAAGTTACTTAATTACAATGACAGCAACTTTAGGTGCCTCTACGGTTACACGTACTTTTACACTAACCGTTTTGCCGTTCTTGGGTGTGAATGAAAATGTAAAACAACAAGTTGTAATTTTCCCAAATCCTACTAAAGGACTGCTCACGCTTAAAGGCGAATTCGATACTGATGAAACGGTTTCGGTTTACACAATTTTAGGTCAAAAAGTAATGACCGAACAGGTAAAATCTAATGAACAAGTACTAAATGTTTCACATTTAGCCGAAGGTATTTATACTATTCGTTTCGATAAATCAAAGCTCACGTT
Source organism: Flavobacterium sp. (assembly GCA_041917555.1). Taxonomy (GTDB): domain Bacteria; phylum Bacteroidota; class Bacteroidia; order Flavobacteriales; family Flavobacteriaceae; genus Flavobacterium. The sequence goes on from JAYRXL010000028.1 coordinate 34,550, forward strand.
TAAATTTGTAAAAGAATAATCTTTTGTAACTATAAAGAGAAAGGCTGCGTTTTTCGCGGCCTTTCTTTTTTTTAAATTTCAAGATAAGGAACTAATCAAGGTGATTTTGGGATTAGAATTGTGCCGGACTTTTATGAATTATCATTTTATTATTTTACAAAACTCACGTTACTTAGTATCTTTGGGCTTTAAAATTATCAGATGACGAAAGAACAAATAATACAACAGTTTGATCCCAGCCAACCGGGTTTGGCGGATGCAACCGTTTTTGGGTTGCCCTTTTCAGCAGCACAATCAGAAATTATTGTTATACCAGTTCCTTGGGAAGTTACAGTAAGTTATGGCGCCGGGGCCTCCGAAGGTCCTGAAGCTATTTTGGATGCTTCCTTTCAAGTCGATTTAAACCACCAGGATTTTCCGGAATTGTGGAAACTTGGTATTTACATGGACGAAGCACCTACTCATTGGAAAACCAATTCGGATACCTACAAGTCTTTAGCTCAACCCATTATTGAAGCCTTGGAATCAGGCGAAGAGGTAGCCTCTTTCCCAGCTTTACAATCAGATTTGGATACAATTAATAAGGTATGCCGTGAATTGCATACCGAAGTGCGTGAGCGGGTTTTGTATTGGATGCAACAAGGTAAAAAAGTAGTTTTACTTGGTGGTGATCATTCATCGCCTCTAGGCTATTATGAAGCTTTAGCAACCCAACATGATGCCTTTGGTATTTTGCATTTAGATGCCCATATGGATTTGCGAATCGCTTACGAAGGATTTACGTATTCACATGCGTCAATTATGTGCAATACCTTGCAAATACCTGCTGTTTCTAAAATTGTTCAAGTGGGAATCCGCGATTTTTGTGAGCAGGAAGTGAATGTGGTTCAGCAATCACAAAGCCGTGTAAAAGTTTTTACGGATGCTGATTTAAAAGCTGCAGCTTACGAAGGAAAAACGTGGAAACAACAATGTGACGAAATTATCAGAGAGTTACCACAAAAAGTATGCATCTCGTTTGATATCGATGGGATGTATCCCTGGTATTGCCCAAATACGGGGACCCCGGTTCCCGGAGGTTTTTCTTTTGAACAGGCTACTTACCTTTTTAACAAGTTGGCCGAATCCGGTAAAGAAATTATTGGTTTTGATTTAGTTGAAGTGGCTCCGGGAGAAGATGATTGGGATGGCAATGTTGGCGCCCGTATGCTTTTCCACATGTGCGGGGTTTTAGCTAAAAATAACGGATTGTATACAGGTAAAAAGATACATTTCTAATTAAAAAAAAGGAGTCAAATACACGAATTGACTCCTTTTTTTATACTAAAGATAAATAACGTGAGTTCGACATAATAATAAAGTCAGAATTCTTAAAAGTGCTTGGCTATAAGGCAAATTTTCGAGGGATAACAGGTCATCTTGAGGAAATTTAACGAAATAGACGAGTGCTTTTTAGGACAGCTTTTTTAAATTTACACTTTAGAGAAGCAATCTACTTCGCCTTATATCATTGAAATAGCCCGCTATTACTGCCTATGTAAGGCTCGTATCTCACTCCTCTAAAGCGTTCTGAAAAAATTCTTATGTCGAACTCACGTTAAATATTAATTCTTCACAACTTTTTTGGTTATTGTTTCCCCGTCTTCAGTCACAATAGTAATACTATAAGTACCCGAATTTAATTCGGATAGATTTATAGTATTTGTATTTGAAAATGTTTTAACAACATTACCTAACAAACCGATAACTTTAATCGATTCAATAGGTTGAATGTGTTGAATTGTAACAAAACCAGTAGTAGGGTTTGGAAAAACTGTGGTATTCTCCGAAGTAAAGCTGATATTGCTCAGTGAGCCTGTAACGGCAACATTGTCCAAAAACCAGTTGTCTCCATCATCCTGTGACATCACAAAGGCTATGTAAATCTGCTGGCCATCATAAGCACTTAAATCGACAGTCTTCATATCAGCCGCCACAAGTGCTGCCGCTCCTGTACTGGCAAAATCTGCTTCTGTGTAGGATTCAATAGTAGTAAAACTAGAAATGTCTGTTTGAGAAGTAGTTGATATTTTTATCTCATAGGTAGTGGTATACGCAGCCGTATATTGCTGACCACCATAAAAAGTCAAGTTTACAGCCGTATAATCGGTCAAATTAATTAACGGCGTTACCAACCAATCTTCATTAATACCACCTGTGTTTGCCTCATAGCGCACAAAAGCCGAATTTGGCGGACTGTAATTTCGTGAAGTGGCAATAAAGGTCCAGTCAAAAGCGGTGCCTAAGCCATTCGCGCCTCTGAAACTTGCCCAACCTGCAGGAATTGCAGTTGCGGCATCAAAATTTTCTGAAAATTGAGCAATACTTAAATTTACCCAACCGAAAAGTAATAAAAAGTAAATTTTTTTCATAAGCTAATTGTTTATAATTGAGATTAATACATCAAAAGTAGCATTATTTTTTATAAATTAACTTTAAAATAGAATAAAAAAACAAAAATTAACAATATGTATTCATATTTCTAAATACAATTATTAGGATGTGATGCTGTTTGCATACGAAACTATATAGGTATTGACAGGGTTTTATTATCTTTGAGAGAGAAATTTTTAGGATGAAAAGAATAAAAAAAATAGCGATAGGACTTGTTGTATTTATTGCCTTAATAGCCATTGGTTTGTTTGCTTATACGCAATTTAAAAAACCGGAATATGAAGGGGAAATTACGTTCCTGAATGTTGCCCAAAAAACAGAAGTTTTTTTCGATGAATATGGTATTCCGCACATCTATGCCAACTCACAAGAAGATGCTTTGCGCGTGTTAGGCTATGTTCATGCCCAAGACCGATTGTGGCAAATGGAAGTAATGCGCCGAATTGCACCGGGACGATTATCAGAATTATTTGGCTCTAAAGCACTGCAAAACGATAGGTTTTTTGCCGGATTAGGTATTGATGAAAATTCTGAAAAAGCCGTGGAGCAATCTGATAAAAATGCACAATCCTATAAACTGGCTATGGCCTACCTGGAAGGGGTGAATCAATACATAGAACAAGGCAAAACGCCCATCGAATTTGAATTGGTTGGTGTGCAAAAGGAAAAGTATACACTCAAAGATGTGTACAATATTTTTGGTTTTATGTCTTTTAGTTTTGCGATGGCTCAAAAGACCGATCCGTTGTTAACCGATATTCGGGATAAACTGGGGAACGACTATCTGGTCGATTTAGGATTAGACGGTTCGTTCGCAACTACACGCCTGAAAAGCTATCAGGGAAAACCAACGGATTATGCTCAAATTTCGAAATCGGTTGCCTCTTTATTGGATAATTCTCCTATTCCTCCGTTTATAGGAAGCAACAGTTGGGTTATTGGTGCCGAAAAAACTAAAAACGGTAAAGTTATTTTTGCCAACGACCCTCATATTGGGTTTTCGCAGCCGTGTACGTGGTATGAAGCGCATATTGTTTGTCCGGACTACGAAATGTACGGGTATTATTTGGCCGGCACCCCGTTTCCGCTATTAGGGCATAATCGAAAGTATGCTTACGGATTGACTATGTTCGAAAACGACGATCTGGATTTGTTTCGTGAAAAAGCCAATCCCAAAAACAGCAATCAATATTTCACAAAGGATACCGTTAAGAATTTTGAGATAAAAGAATACAAAATAGGTATTAAAGACAGTACAGCTGTTTCACTTAAAGTTAAACAATCAATTCATGGTCCGGTATTGAATGGCCTGTTGGCAGGCTTTACCTCCGATGAACCGGTAGCCATGTCTTGGATTTACCTACAAGAACAGAATCGTATTTTAGAAGCAGTCTATGGGTTGAGTCATGTGACATCATTAGATGATTTTCACCAAAAAATTGGGCTCATTCATGCACCGGGTCTAAATGTAATGTATGGCGATGCCGATAATAACATTGCATGGATAACTTCCGGAAAATTATACAAAATGCCTCCCGGTGTGAATCCTAATTTTATTCTTGATGGTTCTAACGATACCGATGATAAAAAAGAATTTATTCCTTTTGAGGCACATCCGTATGCGATTAATCCGCCTTGGCATTATGTGTATTCATCCAATAACCAGCCCGAAGCAGTAAACGGGTATTTGTATCCGGGGTATTACTTGCCAAAAGACCGTGCTACTCGCATTTCGACTTTGCTCGAATCCAAAAACAATTGGACTGCCACCGATGTCCAAAAAATGATAAATGATAATACATCAGCCGTTGCGCCCGAACTGATGAAAAATTGGCTCAGCCTAATCAAACCTGCTGACGCCGACCAACAAAAAGCAATCGAAATCCTGAAAGCATGGAAAGGTTCTCATGGACTTGATGAAGTAGCGCCGGTTCTCTACAACCGCTGGATTTACAGGTATTTAAAAAACACATTTGAGGATGAATTGGGTGCAGAAAATTTCTCTCTTTTTCTGGGAACACATATCATGAAACAAACCATTGCTGGGCAATCGCAAAACCCTGATTCGCCTTGGTGGGACAACCAAAAAACGCCTAACAAAAAAGAAACCCGTGCCGAAATTTTGAACTCTAGTTTTGCACAAGCGATAGCCGATTTACAGAAACAACTCGGTTCAGATATGGAGTTGTGGCAATGGCGAAAAGTGCACACGCTGGAACACGAACATCCTATTGGTAAAGTAGCAGCGCTTCGCAGTTATTTTAATGTAGGCCCTTTTGAAGCCGAAGGAACTAATGAAGTTATCAATAATCTGTTATTTCCGCTATCAGAAACCGGATATTACAACGTAAAAGCAGGTCCGTCTACACGACGCATCATCGATTTTTCTGATGTGGAAAATAGTGTCAGCATACTCCCAACAGGGCAATCGGGAGTGCCGTCAAGTCCTCATTACGACGATCAGGCCGAACTGTATATGCAGGGTAAATTTCGGAAAATGAAGCTTAATAAAAAGGAAATTATGAGTCAGGCCACCAAGATGACATTTCTGCCCGGCAGGTAAATGCAGGTTTAAAGAATACGTTTTTTTGCTGTTATTTATGCCTATCTTTGCCAAAGATTTTTAATTCATGCAAACACCTAAAAACATTGCGGTTGTAGGTTCCGGACTCGTTGGGACGGTTTTGGCAATCTACCTTGAAAAACTGGGTCATACAGTTCATGTATATGATCGTAGTCCGGATATGCGAACAGTAGAATTCTCAGGGCGTTCCATTAATTTGGTTATGTCGGATAGAGGTTGGAGAACTTTACGCGATTTGGGTTTGGATGATGAAATCCGAAAAATAGGAATTCCGGTTGATAAGCGTGCCATTCACCTCAAAGACGGTTCCTTAAATTACCAGTACTATGGCAAAGAAGGCGAAGCCATTTTCTCGCTTTCCCGTAGTGTGCTTAACCGAAAGATGATTGATTTGGCCGAGGCTCACGGTGTCGAATTTTTCTTCGAACGCCGAATTTGGGATATTACACTGGCTGAGGCTACCTTGCACGAAGGTGAAACCGAAAAGGGCGCTTGGACCGATTTGCCTTACGATATCGTTTTTGGTGCCGATGGGGCTTTTTCGCGAATTCGCCACCGGATGCAACGCCAGTCGATGTTTGATTACTCACAAGAGTTTATGAAAATAGGCTACAAGGAATTGCATATTCCCGCAAATCCCGACGGCTCTCACAAAATTGATAAAAATTCGTTGCATATTTGGCCGCGCGGCAATTTTATGTTGATGGCACTTGCCAATTTAGACGGAACTTTTACCTGTACACTTTTTATGCCTTTTGAAGGCGAAAATTCGTTCGAACAACTCAAAGATGAAGCGAGTTTGGTCGATTTCTTTGCTCACTATTTCCCGGATACTAAAGAGGTTATTCCTGATTTGGTGCGCGATTTTTTCAAAAATCCAACCAGTTATTTGGCCATTATGAAATGTTATCCGTGGACTTATGAAGATAAAGTGGCGCTAATTGGCGATTCGGCGCATGCCATAGTCCCTTTTTACGGCCATGGGATGAACGCCGGTTTTGAAGATATTACCGTTTTAAGTCAGATGATTGCCCGCTATGGCGATGATTGGAAAACCATATTTGCCGAATATCAAAAATCGCGCAAACCCAATGCCGATGCCATAGCCGAACTCTCGCGGCGTAATTTTGTGGAGATGAGTACTAAAACTGCCGATGCTTCATTTTTGCTGCAAAAGAAAATCGAAAAATGGTTTTCAGAAAAGCACCCTAACAAATGGCAACCGCTTTACAGTCGGGTCACGTTTAGCCTGCAGCCTTATGCCGAAGCTTTGGCCATAGGCGACTACCAAAACAAAATTATGCAAGAAGTGATGCAAATGCCCAATATCGAACAAAAGTGGAACAGCCAAGAAGTTGAAAACAAAATCATCCAACTTTTAAACAATTAGTCGTCATTACGAACTAGTCATTACGAACTAGTCATTGCGAGCTAGTCATTGCGAGCTTTTTAGCGAAGCAATCTGAAGCAATCTGAAGCAATCTGAAGCAATTTCCAGCTATTCGTTACAAGTTTTTTCATTCCAAACCATTTTTGTAAGTCTTTTAAAAGCTTCCGTTGGTCGCTTCTCAAAAACAACAAAAATTGGTTTTCCATTTCAAAAGGCTTTCCACTACTATCTGGGCTAGGGCTACAGTTTGAAATTTGAATTTTTGCTTTTAAAATGTATTTGGATTTTGTTATTTGATTATTGGAATTTATTCCTCCCGATGCACTTTTGTAAAATCAAAAGCCGGTTTGCATATTGCAATGTATTCACACGGTTCATCAAACGGATTGGCATATTGAACGCGTGTATTTTTCTCAATTTTTATGGATTGCCCGGCTTCTAAAACAACTACTTCGTCTTCGATAATGAATTGTTTTTTTCCGGAAATGATAAACGTATACTCCTCAAATTCGGGTGTTTGAAAAGGTTCGCTCCAATGTGGCGGTGCTATCATGTGTGCGATAGATAAGGCATTGTTGGCCGTAGCGGCAAGACCGTGATGTTCGGCTATTCGTTTTCCGTCTGTGGTAGGAACGATAAAAGGCGAGGTTTGGAGGGTATATTTTTTCATGTTGGTTAGGTTAACAGTAGTAAGTTTTGTGTTGCGCCAGGGACAGAGGCGATACCGTGTAAAGCCGAAGGCCCGGTGCCGATGTGCCGTAGGCACATCGGGAGGCGCCCAAAAATCATTTTTTAAAAATAAAATAAACCGCGAGGATTAAAAAGACAAATCCAACCGCATGGTTCCATCGAAAACTTTCGTTTTTAAAGAATAAAAGTGAAAAAATAACAAAAACAAGCAGCGTAATCACTTCTTGAATAACTTTGAGTTGCAAGAGCGAAAAAGGGCCGCCGTTGCCTTGAAATCCGAATTTATTAGCCGGAACTTGAAAGCAATATTCAAACAATGCCAATCCCCAACTAATGAGAATTAGGGTAATTAATCCGGCATTTTCAAACCACTTGAGTTCTTTAAATTTCAAATGACCGTACCATGCCAAGGTCATAAAAACATTAGACAAAATGAGTAATCCGATCGTAAGATATCCTTTCATACTTTAGTTTTGAGGTAACAGCTAACAGCTAAGGGCTAACAGCTAATCTACTTTTTAAACAACTTCATCAACACCCCAAAAACACCACGGATAAAGCTGGCGCTGGTAACCACTTTGGTAACCGATTTGGCAATAACTTCGCCGGTGCTGGGGCCTTTTTGTTTTTCTTCTTCCTGAGCTGTTTCTTGTTCGGAGGCGGCTTCGATAGCTTCCTCGATTTTTTTAGTCAGGATTTCGTAGGCGCTTTCGCGATCAATTTCTTCTTGGTATTTTTTTACGAGCTTGGATTGCTTATTGATGTCAGCAATTTCGTTATCGTTTAGAACATCCATCCGACTCATGGGTGCGCGCAACATGGTGGCAGCCAAAGGCGTTGGAATTCCTTTTTCGTTGAGGGCTGTAACCAATGCTTCACCGATTCCCAGCGAGGTCAGTAATTCGTCTGTTTTATAATATTCCGAAATAGGGTAGTTATCGGCCGTTTGGCGAATGGCTTGGCGGTCGTTTGCGGTAAAAGCACGAAGCGCATGTTGAATTTTAAGTCCCAATTGGGCGAGAACTCCTTTAGGAATATCCATTGGGTTTTGCGTTACAAAATAAACCCCGATTCCTTTAGAGCGTATTAATTTGATGATGGTTTCGATTTGATCCAGTAACACATCGCTGGCTTCGTCAAAAATCAGGTGTGCTTCGTCAATAAACAAAACCAATTCGGGTTGCTCAACATCCCCTTTTTCGGGTATTTTTTGGTATATTTCGGCTAATAAGCTCAACATAAAGGTTGAGAACAATTTAGGTTTGTCCTGAATATCGGTTAAACGAATAATGTTTACATAACCGAGACCTTCTTCGTTGATGCGCATTAAATCTTCGATTTCGAATGATTTTTCACCAAAAAAGAAATCGCCACCTTGCTGTTCCAACTCAATAATTTTACGAAGGATTGTGCCGGTGGTCGCCGTAGAAATTTTGCCGTAGTCAGCACTAATCTCGGCCTTGCCTTCTTCGGTAATATAGTTGAGTACTTTTTTAATGTCTTTTAAATCCAATAGCGGCATTTTATTGTCGTCGCAATATTTGAAAATAACAGCCATAACACCGGCTTGGGTGTCATTCAAATCGAGGATGCGCGAAAATAAAACAGGGCCAAATTCTGAAACCGTTGCCCGCAGTCGCACACCATCCTGAGCCGAGAGCGTCATGAGCTCGACCGGGAAAGCTTTGGTTTGGTAAGGAATGTTTATTTTTTCATGGCGTTCGGTAATAAAAGGTTTCTCTTCTCCCGGTTGCGCAATGCCTGAAAAGTCGCCTTTGATATCCATCATCATCACCGGAATACCCAATAACGAGAGTTGTTCTGATAAAACCTGAATGGTTTTGGTTTTTCCTGTTCCGGTTGCGCCGGCAATTAAACCATGGCGGTTTAGGGTTTTTACAGGGATTTTAACAGCAGTTTCGCCAATAGGAGTTCCGTCGAGTAGGGCAGCCCCTAACAAAATACTTTCGCCTTTGGATGTGTATCCCTCGTTAATGTGATTTGTGAAATTTTCTGTAACGCTCATTTTTCTTGTTGTATGCAGTAATTAGGCGCAATATACTACTTTTTTAAGATTGTAAAGTGGGAAAAAAAGCACATTTTTTTAGCTTGTCCCAACCTTTTTACTTTTTTTTTACTCTTTAACTTTATAGACACCGTTAAGGATTGAAAAGGATTGATGAATAAAAACGAATCCTAACAGTTTAAAAGACAAAAGTTTTTAATTTTTTTCAGTAAAATAAGCAAGTTGGTACTAAAAACACAAGCCTCAAGGCACAATCCAATTAAGGGAAAAAAAGTTTTTTTATTTGAAGTAAAAAATTAAATTTGCTCAATTCAAGTTTAAACAACTAAAACTATAAATTATTTAAAACTTAAAAATTAGTAAAAATGGCAAACGCAAAAAAAGACAACGGTTCAAACGGAGGCGGAATATTTTCAGGTCTCGTAATTGTGGGATGTATTTTAGTCGGATGGTTAATCTGGCAATTCGTTATGGGAGATGGTTCTAACTTCGAAGGAGGAACAAATGAAGGGCATCCGCTACCAGGGAACTATTTGGCAATGGTATACAAAGGAGGTCCAATTGTACCGGTACTTATGGGGCTATTATTAATGGTAATTGTGTTCTCATTTGAACGCTTTTTTGTTATTTCTAAAGCTGCAGGAAAAGGAAATTTGGATCAGTTTATGACAAAAGTGCAAGGAAGCATAAGTGGTGGTCATATTGAAGAAGCTATTGATGCCTGTGATAAACAAAAAGGTTCGGTTGCCAATGCCGTTAAAGCCGGTTTGGTTAAATATTTGGATGTTAAAAAAGAAGGTTTTAACAGTGAAGAAGCTGCGGAAATGATTCATAAAGAAGTTGAAGAAGCCACATCATTGGAAATGCCAATGTTAGAAAAAAACATGACAATTCTTTCTACCTTGGTTTCTTTAGGTACTTTGGCTGGGTTATTAGGAACAGTTACCGGTATGATTAAAGCGTTTGCCGCTTTAGCAACAGCGGGTACTCCAGACCAAGCGATGTTGGCAAACGGTATTTCTGAGGCGCTTATCAATACCGCAACAGGAATTTCTACCTCTGCCTTAGCAATTATTACCTACAACTTATTTACATCAAAAATTGATACATTAACGTATTCTATCGATGAGGCAGCTACAGCTATTGTGAATACGTACAGAAAATTTAGAGGAAGTTTAAAATAATAAACGGTTAATTTCCGTTTAAAATAAAAGGTAAAAATGGCTAAAGTAAAAATGTCAAAAAAGGCAACATCCATTGACATGACCGCAATGTGTGATGTGGCTTTCCTGTTGTTGACGTTCTTTATCCTTACTGCAACTGCAAAAGTACCTGAACCAATTACTGTTGATACACCAAACTCTACCGTGAAAACAAAACTTCCGGAAACAGATTTGGTTACCATAACAGTAGGGAAAGGAAAAGAAAACATTTTTGTAGACATAAAAGGAAGAGAGTTGCGCAAAAAAACCCTTGAATTAATGGGGCAAAAAAAAGGTGTGAAGTTTACCGATCAGGAAATGGAACAGTTTGCTTTGATGGAAAGCTTTGGTGTGCCGATTGAAAGTATGAGTCAGCTTATTGCAATGAAAAGTTCTGAGCGTAACCGTCAAGGATTACAACCGGGAATACCCATGGACTCATTAAACAATCAGTTATACGATTGGATTTATACAGCGCGTCAGGCGTACATAGAACTGGGTAATACAAAAACCTTACTCAACTTCGCCATTAAAGGCGATGCAAAATTGGAATATCCTAAGATTAGAAAAGTAATGGATATTTTGCAGGACCAGGATGTAAACACCTTTGATTTGGTGACCGGACTGAGAAATGATAATTTTTAAAAAGAAAATCAATGGCTGAATTAAATACCGGCGGTGATGAGGGCAAGAAAAAAGGCCCCAAAAGAGTCCGCAGTAAAAAAGGCAACAACAAAGTAGACCTTACTGCCATGGTGGATCTGGCTTTCCTTCTAATCACGTTCTTTATGTTAACAACGTCCTTATCCAAACCACAATCCATGAATTTGGGTTTACCGGATAAAGATGATCCTAACAAAAAGAAAGAAACTGAAGGTTTAAAAGTTGATGAGCGCAGAACCATGACCATTTTGTTGGGTAAGAACAATTCCGTAAAGTGGTTTGTGGGATTACCTGAAAAACCTATTGTAGCCCCTAAAAAGGACGCGTATGGTAAAAATGGTATTCGCAAGGCAATTTTAAAGTATGTGAAAGAAGTGCCTCAAGTCACCGGTGATAAGGACAAAGGTTTAATTGTGATTATAAAACCTACCAAAGAGTCAACGTATAAAAACTTAGTTGATGTATTGGATGAAATGGCAATATGTAATGTACCAACCTATGCTATCGTGAATGAATTCAATGATTTGGAAAAAGGCATGGTGGCCGATATGAAGTAACACTTGTTTAACTTAATACAAAAGAAAAATGAAACTAGACCTGTTTAAAAAACAATGGCTCGACATCGTTTTCGAAGGACGAAACAAGAGTTACGGTGCGTATGAAATGCGTAAAAACAGTGTAAGCACTTCCACCAAAGCCTTCTTGATTGGGGCTGTGGTATTTGGCTTTGCTGTGGCAATTCCAAAAATTGCTGAGTTTATTGGTAGTGCTTCCGACGACGATGATACTGCTTTGGATAAAAAGATTACTACAGTTAAACTTCCGCCCAAGGAGGAAAAGAAAATTGAGGAGTTAACGCCACCGCCACCGCCACCGCCACCGGTGGATCAGGTGAAGTTTGTGAAACCTGTAGTTGCGCCTACAAATGAAATTACCGAAGAACCTCCAAAAAATAACGAAATGGAGGATAAAAAAATCGGTGATGAAAATATCAAAAAAGACGAAAACAGTAACTTTAGCATGGAAGAACCTGACAAAGGTCCTGTAGATCAAAAAGTTATTGAACCTGTTGATGATAATTTGTACAGCTCTGCCGGGGTTGAGGTAAAGCCTGAGTTTCCGGGCGGGATTAATAAATTCTACAGTTATGTATCCAGTAATTTTCAAGTTCCTGAAGACGAAGATTTTTCAGGTGGTAAAATCTTAGTAAGTTTTGTAGTTGAGAAAGACGGATCGCTAACCGATATTAAAGTAGTGCGTGACATTGGATTTGGAACCAAAGCAGAAGCAGAACGTTTACTCAGAAAATGTCCGAAATGGTCTCCTGCGATACAAAACGGTAAACCGGTAAGATGTTCTTATTCGTTGCCTATCACTATTGCTTCGCCTGAATAATGAAATTTAATCTTATTGATTTTATAAAGAAGAAATCGCTTAAAGAGCGATTTCTTCTGTTTATGGCGATTTTATTTTTTTTGATTTATTTAACATTAGGTTTTATGGTGATTTTTTGGAAAAAATTACCTTTGAACCTGCCTCAAAATTACCGGTATGCATTTGGCGGATTACTTGTTGTTTATGCGCTCTTTCGCTCGGTGAGAATATTCAAATCCGGTAGCGATGAATAAAAAATCGTTTATTTTTTACCTAAGTGTATCCATTTTCGTTTTCGGTTTTGGTTGTCAAGACAAAAAGCCGGAAAAAGATACTATTGTTACAGGTTCAACCTCTCTTTTGGTGGATGAATCTTTAGTCCCGATTGTTGAGGACCAATTAGCTGTATTTCAAAATTCGTATGATGCAACTATCCGTGTCTTACCGCAATCTGAAAAAGAAGCTGTGATTTCGTTAACTGAAAAAAAGGCAGATATAGCTGTCTTATCACGAAAACTCAGTGCCGCAGAAGAAGCTTTTTTTAAAAGTAAATCGATGATTCCTGTCACAACAGCGTTTGCCAAAGACGGAATCGCTCTGGTTGCAAATGCTAAATCAAATGACACACTTTTGTCGGTTGCAGAAATTGTCGATTTTTTGCGTCAAAAACCCTCAAAAATCAAAGGACTTGTTTTTGATAATCCAAATTCGGGTACTGTGCAGTATATTTGTAACTTAGCCGGTTTAACAAAACTGCCCGAAAAAAACGTATATTCTTTTAAAACCAATAATGAAGTTATGCGCTATGTGGCAGAAAACAATGGTTTGATTGGTGTTGTTGGTGTGAATTGGATTACACAACCTTCACCCGAGATGGAAGAAGTAGTAGGCGCATTAAAAGTGATGTATTTGAAAAATACAACTGATGGTAAGTATTATCAACCCACTCAGGACGCACTAGCCGCAGGTACTTACCCTTTGGCACGTGATTTGTATATTATCAATTGTCAAGGATATGATGGGTTAGGTATTGGTCTCGCGTCATTCATAGCAGGAGAAAAGGGACAGCGGATAATTTTAAAATCCGGACTTGCTCCTGTAAGAGTTCCGGGGCGAAACATAAAAACACGAAAAGAAATAGAAATAAGTAAATAAGATGAAAACGAATGTAATTAAATTCTTTAGTATTGCTCTCCTTGTGGGCGCCCCTGTTGCCAAAGCACAGGATTTAGACGCAGCGATGAAAAGTATCGATGCGGAGCAATATGAAAAGGCAAAAGGAATGCTTAAAGGTATTCTTGCCGCTAAGCCTGCCAACGGAAAGGCTGCTTTTTTATTGGGAAATATTTACCTTAAACAAGATAGTGAAGATTCAGCGAAAATTTATTTTGATCGCGGATTAGCAGCTGCCGAAAGCGCTCGCTTTAATTCCATTGGTTTGGGTCAGATGGATCTTAATAACGGAAATACAGCTGCTGCTAAAGCTAAATTTGATGCTGTTTCCGGGAGTTTAAAAAAGAAAGAATACGAAGAGCTAATCTATATAGGAAAAGCGTATATCAACTCGGAAAAACCCGATTACAACGCAGCTTTAGCTATATTAGAAAAGGCAAAAGCTGTTAATCCGAATTCAGCCGAAGTCTTTTTAGCCATAGGCGATGCACATTATGGAAATAAAAACCAAAATGATGCTTATGCTGCGTATCGTAATGCGTTTCAATTAGACGGATCCATGATTCGTGCTAAAATGCAACTTGGGGTTCTCTTAAAAGGAGCAAAAGCGTATACGGAAGCGGTAAAAGCCTACGATGAAGTAATTAAAATTAATCCGAACTACGGACCGGTTTATCGGGAACTGGCTGAAACCTACTATTATTGGGCTAATAACCAACCGAAAACCTATACAGAAAATATTGCTAAAGCACTTTCAAGTTATGAAAAGTACATGAGCTTAACCGATTTTTCAATGTCGTCCAGAATGCGTCATGCAGATTTCTTAATCTTAGCTAAAGATTATAAATCACTTGAGGCTGAGGCTAATGAGATGAAAAAAATGGACAAAGTAAACCCGCGTATTTTGCGTTACTTGGGATATGCAGCTTACGAAAATGGGAATACAGATGCGGCAATAGCTTCGCTTACTGAGTTCATTGGTAAAGGGACAAACCGCCTCATCGCTGCTGATTACTATTATTTGGGTAAAGCTCAATTGAAAAAATCAGCTAACGAAGAAACTAAAGCGGTTGATGCAACCTTGTTGGAAAACGGCTACCAAAGTTTAATTAAAAGTATCGAAATGAATCCGGCTATTGCCAATAGCCTCAATGAATTAGGAAAAGAATACTTTGGAAAAAAATTGTATGTTGTTTCGCAGAAAGTTTTTGAAGCGGCTATCACCAATGCAGAATCCAAAAATTATTTAGAAGATAACACCTATTTTGCGCTGAATGTTATCGCTAACAACAGAGGAAAAGATGCAGCCACTTTGGATAAAGTGTCAATGGATAAAGCAGACAAAGCGATGGATGCCGTAATTGCGGCTTCGCCAAATTATGCGGAATCTTATTTGTACAAAGCCCGTATCAACAATACCTTGGATAAAGATGATTTAATGAGTGCTAACTACCAAAAATATGTTGAGCTTGTTGAAGCGAAAGGAGCAGAAGAAGTTACTAAAAATAAGGCAAAACTTATTGAGTCTTTTAACAATATGGGTGCTTACTTTGCCAATACAGATAAAGCGAAAGCCAAAGAGTTGTTCAACAAAACATTAGCTTTAGATCCAGCTAATACCTATGCCGCTGAATCATTGAAAGTTTTAAAGTAATTCCTTATTTATTGATATAGAAACAGCCCGCTTTTGCGGGCTGTTTTTTTATATTTTAAAGTAAACCTTTACGGATTGGCTTTACCAACTGCCACCTGCGCCTCCGCCTGAAAATCCACCACCACCGAAGCCACCACCGAAGCCACCACCGGATGAGCCGCCGCCCCAGCTGCTACCGCCCCAGTTTCCGCCGCCACGCCCCATTCGGCTTAAAATAATAATGTCTCCTAAATCAGGTCCGGAAAAATTACCACCACCGGAATTACGGTTGTTTTTATTTTTTGAAGCTAAATATATAATAAGGATAAAAACGAATATAAAAATTATAAATGGTATAATACTGGTTTCCTCTTCTATACGAGTGCCTTTATATTTCCCTTTTAAAACATTAAAAATAGCATCGGCTCCTTTAGATAAACCATTATAATAACTTCCGGCTTTAAATTCAGGGATAATTACATTTCGAACAATTTCACCAGTAATACCAGCGGTTAGTTTATCTTCAACACCATAACCTGGCGATATCCATATTTTCTTTTCCTGTTGTGCTAATAAAATGAAAACTCCGTTGTCTTGTTTTTTTTGACCAATTCCCCATTCATGAGCCCATTTTGGTGTAAGGATTCCGATGTCTTCACCGTTAATAGTTTTTACTGTAACAACAACAATTTGAGTTGTTGTAGTATCTGAATATTTGATAAGTTTTTCTTCCAGTAAACCCTTTTCATTGGCAGTTAACAAATTTGCATAATCATATACGGATGTTTGAAAATCAGGCTTTTTCGGTATGGAAAATTGTCCAATTACCAGTTGGCTTGATACAAGTAAAAATAGAAATAAAAGTACTTTTCTCATTCGCCAAATGATATTTCGTTAGTTAACTCATCGATGTCATTATTTTTATGAGGAAAATGAGATTTAAGTTGTTCACCTGCTTTCAAAATACCTTGTACCAAACCTTCTTTAAAATTCCCATTTCTAAAATGCTCTTGAATTAATGATTTTACATCATCCCAAAAATGAATGGTAACTTTATTGTTGATTCCTTCATCTCCACAAATAACAAATTGTTTGTCATTAACTGCAACGTATATCAAAACACCATTTCGATCTTTAGTTTCGTACATTTTTAGAAAATTGAAAACCTCTACAGCTCTATCGTAATGAGCTTTCGAAGTGGTTTTTTCCAAGTGAACACGAATTTCTCCTGAGGTATTTAATTCGGCTAAACGAATTGCCTCAATAATTTCATTTTCCTCAGATTTAGTCAAGAAATCTTCTACCTTAGACATTACTTTTTAGCATCTTCTTTTTTGTCAAAATTGAATTCTACATCAACTGGTTTTTCAGCGCCTGCTACAGCATCAAAATACGGTTTTTCTTTGTATTCTCCTAAAAACCAACTATTAGGCATTCTTAATACATAATTGTTGTACGATTTAACAGCTTCATTAAAACGAGTTCTTGCAGTTAAAATTTGATTTTCAGTACTGGCTAATTCGTCCTGAAGTTTCAAAAAGTTTTGATTTGCTTTCAAATCAGGATATTGCTCAACAGTTACTAATAATCTAGATAGCGAACTGTTTAAATTCCCTTGCGCTTGGTTAAATTGAGTTAACTGTTCAGGAGTCATGTTTGTAGGGTCAATTTTAACAGAAGTTGCCTCTGAACGTGCCTTGATAACTGCTTCTAAAGTTGATTTTTCAAAATCAGCCGAACCTTGTACAGTTTTTACTAAATTTCCGATGAGATCGTTTCTTCTTTGATACGAAGTCTCAACATTCCCCCATTCTTTATTTACTTCTTGGTTTACACCTAAAGCACCGTTCTTAATTCCCATGTACCACATAAAACCGATGATTAGTAAACCAACGATAACGATAATTGGCAAAAATTTTCTCATAGTAGTCAAATTTTAGTTATTTAGTTTATAAAGTTTATACAATTCTTTTTCGGGCATATACTAAGTATACAAATCCCGCAATAACACTCAAAAATAAAAGGCCAATAATCCACATGAATTTTTCTGTACCCTCAATTTTTTTAGAGCCTGTTATTTCGATAATGGCTAAAACGGCAAAAACAAGTAACGACAACAAGCCAAGTGTTACTATAAAATGCCCTCCTCCCCAATGCGCTATTTTTAATAAAGCACCAACAGTGGTGAGAAAAACAAACCCGATATAGGTGTAGGTTAATTTTTGATACGGCGTCATAAATTATTTTTAATTTGGGTTAATTCAGATTTTACAGCTTCTAATTTAGCGATAATTTCATACTTATCTAAGGTCTTTTTCTGATGCTCTTTGAGGTGGGTTTTAGCTCCTTCTAAGGTAAAACCGCGTTCTTTTACCAAATGATAAATAAGCTGTAGGTTTTTAATATCTTCTTGCGAAAACATTCGGTTTCCTTTTGCATTTTTTTTGGGCTTCAAAATGTCAAACTCTTTATCCCAAAACCGAATAAGCGATGCATTCACCTTAAAAGCTTCTGCAACTTCTCCAATGCTAAAGTATCTTTTGTCTTTAGATAATTCTACCTGCATACTGTTGTGTGTTTAAATTTTACCCTTCATTTGGCAACATGCTATAATTTAAAATCTAATCCAACGACTGATTTTCCTGATTGGCAATTTTGGCAATAGCAACATATTCTGCCGCCGAAATATTGCCGTAATAAAAATTAATCGGGTTGGCTACTTGCCCGTCTTTTCGTACTTCATAATGCAAATGCGGCGCCTGACTCCTTCCTGTACTTCCAACAAACCCAATCACATCACCTCGTTTGATACGTTGCCCCGGGCGTACATTATAACGACTCAAATGCGCATACAAAGTAAGATACCCAAACCCGTGACTGATTTCGATGTGGTTGCCATAACCCGATAAACTGTTGTCCGCTTTCAAAACTACCCCGTCGCCTGTGGCATAAATCGGTGTACCTGTTGAGGCCGTAAAGTCCATGCCTTCATGCATTTTACGGGCTTTTGTAAACGGGTCTGTACGGTAACCAAACCCCGAGGCCATTCGTTTTAAATCCTCATTCTTTACAGGCTGTATGGCGGGTATTGCGGCTAATAATTTGTCTTTCGCTTTGGCCAAACGTAAAATTTCATCTAACGAACGCGACTGCGAAGCCAATTTATTTGTCAATTTATCAATGCGCTGGGTGGTGTTAATCACTAAATCTGAATTATTAAAGCCTTCGAGTTCTTTATAGCGCTTTTTTTCAATTCCCATGGTGCGTTTTTCCTGCGATAACGGAGATGAATTAAAATAGGCCCTGTAAATGTGCTCATCCCGATCCTCCAATGCCTCCATCACTTCATCTAATTGATCCAGTTTTTTGTTCAAAATGGCATAACTGACTTTCATGTTTTCAATCTCACGCCGCTGAATTCGATCTTTTGGGGTTTCCAAAAAAGGCACATTCATAAACAATACAAAACACAAAAAACCAAATAGGGCAGAAGCCAATAAAAACAACGCAGCATATCCTATTTTTTTCGATTTTTTAGTCTTTATTTTTCGATAGGCCAAACTCTCGGAATCGAAATAATACTTTACTTTTTTCGCCATCGTGTATTTTATACTATTTTTGTGCGTGCTTTACAGGTTATACGAACAAATGTAAGAAATGTTTCAGACCTTTTATGCTTTTTTTGGAGCGAATCGTTTGCGCATTTATGGTTTCCCTGTTCCCGTCACCGCCCGTCGCCCGCTTTTGGTACAGCGGGGCTCCAACATAGGGCTTGTGCCGGGGCTGGTAGGTAAGCTTTGGGCGTAAAATCAAACAAGTAAGCCACCCCCTTTGGGGAATTAAATTTTTGTAACAAACAACAATGAAATCACAAGACATTCGAAAAGCGTATTTAGATTTTTTTAAAAGCAAAGACCACTTAATTGTGCCATCTGCACCTATTGTACTCAAAGACGATCCAACGTTGATGTTTAACAACTCCGGAATGGCGCAGTTTAAAGAATTCTTTTTGGGGAATGGTACTCCCAAAAGTCCGCGTATCGCCGATACCCAAAAATGCTTGCGCGTATCAGGGAAACACAACGATTTGGAAGATGTGGGCTTTGATACCTACCACCATACGATGTTCGAAATGTTGGGCAATTGGTCGTTTGGCGATTATTTCAAAAAAGAAGCCATCAACTGGGCGTGGGAATTACTCACAGATGTCTACAAAATACCCAAAGAGAATTTATACGTTTCAGTCTTCGAAGGAAACCCTGAAGAAAATGTGCCATTTGATCAGGAAGCGTGGGATATATGGAAAGGTTTAATTGATGAAGATCGAATCATTCTCGGAAATAAAAAAGATAACTTCTGGGAAATGGGCGATCAAGGGCCCTGCGGTCCGTGTTCTGAAATTCATGTGGATTTACGCACAGAAGAAGAAAAGGCCAAAGTTTCGGGTAAAAGTTTAGTCAATAATGACCATCCGCAAGTCATCGAAATTTGGAATAATGTATTCATGGAATTTAACCGAAAAGCGGATGGTTCCTTAGAAAAACTACCGGCGAAACACGTCGATACCGGAATGGGATTTGAGCGTTTGTGCATGGCATTACAAGGCAAAACCTCCAATTACGATACCGATGTTTTTACACCTTTAATTGAAAAAGTAGCACAAATTACGGGTTATAAATATCTTGATAATTCTGTCACTCCGAGCGCAGTCGAGGAGAAAACCAACATCGCCATCCGCGTAATTGTCGATCACGTGCGTGCCGTTGCCTTTGCGATTGCTGATGGTCAATTACCATCGAACACGGGTGCCGGGTATGTGATTCGCCGTATTTTACGTCGCGCCATTCGTTATGGTTTCACCTTCTTGAATACAAAAGAACCTTTTATCTACCAATTGGTGGAAGTATTGGCAAATCAAATGGGCGAATTTTTCCTTGAAATCAAATCACAACAGCAATTGGTTACCAATGTGATTCGCGAAGAAGAAGCTTCGTTTTTGCGTACCTTAGATCAAGGACTCCAATTGTTGGAAAAGGTTGTAGCGGAAACCTCCGGTAAAGAAGTTTCGGGCGAAAAAGTATTCGAATTGTACGATACATTTGGTTTTCCGAAAGATTTAACGGCCTTGATTTTAAAAGAAAAAGGCTTTACGTATAATGAAGAAGGGTTTGAAGTAGAATTGCAAAAGCAAAAAGCACGTTCGCGAGCTGCCTCTGAAGTTTCAACCGAAGATTGGTCGGTGTTGATTCCCGGAAATGTGGAGACTTTTGTAGGTTATGATCAAACCGAAAACGAAGTAAAAATCACGCGCATCCGTAAAGTCGATTCTAAAAAAGACGGCATTTTGTACCAAATTGTTTTGGATAACACGCCTTTTTACCCTGAAGGCGGAGGACAAGTTGGCGATAAAGGAACCTTAGTTTCTGCGAATGAGATTATCGAAATCATCGATACCAAAAAAGAAAACAACTTGATTTTGCATTTTGCCAAACAGCTTCCCGAAAATATAGAAGCTAATTTTGTGGCCAAAGTAAATACCGATTTGAGAACAGCCACTTCCAAAAATCACTCGGCTACCCATTTGATGCATTTGGCGTTGCGAAACATTCTCGGAACTCACGTAGAGCAAAAAGGCTCGTTGGTACATCCCAATTATTTGCGTTTCGATTTCTCGCATTTTTCTAAAGTTTCTGAGGAAGAATTACGTCGGGTAGAAGCCAGTGTGAATGCGCAAATTGAAGCCCAATTGCAATTACAAGAATACCGCAATATCCCAATTCAAGAAGCGCTAGACAAAGGGGCAATGGCCTTGTTTGGCGAAAAATATGGTGATACGGTTCGCATGATCGAATTTGGAGACAGTAAAGAACTGTGTGGTGGAATTCACGTAAAAAACACAGCTGATATCTGGCATTTCAAAATTGTTTCAGAAGGCGCAGTGGCATCCGGAATTCGTCGTATTGAAGCCATTACCGGAGATGCGGTAAAAGCATTTTTCAACCAACAAGAAAACGCTTTAGCTTCCATTAAAGAAGCATTGAAAAATCCGCAAGATACGCTCAAGGCAGTCAATTCATTGCAAGATGAAAATACCAAGCTAAAAAAGCAAATCGAACTGTTGTTAAAAGAAAAAGCCAAAAACCTTAAAGGGGAATTGGACGCTCAAATACAACAAATAAACGGTGTCAGCTTTCTCGCTGCGCAAGTGGATTTAGATGCCAATGGGGCGAAAGACTTGGCGTACGAATTAGGTCAAAACAGAACTGATTTATTCTTGGTCTTTGGAACTGTAACCGAAGATAAACCGATGTTAACCTGTTATATTTCGAAAGAGTTACTTACTTCAAAAGGCCTTAATGCCGGGACAGTAGTGCGTGAACTCGGAAAATACATTCAAGGCGGCGGCGGCGGACAACCGTTTTTCGCCACAGCCGGAGGCAAAAACCCACAGGGTATGCAAGAGGCTCTTGCTAAGGCAATCGATTTTATTCGCTAAAAAAACACCAAACATAAGTTATTTAAAAAGCCCGATTTTTTTCGGGTTTTTTTGTATATTAGCCTTATTTATAAGTTGTTAACCTTAAATTTTAACGGATGAAAAAAGCATTACTTTTTATATTGGGGACTTCCGTTTTCAACTTTGTAGAGGCTCAAAGCGTTAGGCTGCCCGATGGCGGAGGTGAATATGTGATGAGTACTGAGCACACCGAGTGTGTAACACAAGCACAACGGGAGCAGATGATACAAGAAATTAGTTATAACAAAGCCATGTTGCAAGCGCAGGGAAAACTAAATTTCAATGAAATTACAGCGAACCCAACTGTGCACCCTCTTTTCAGTTGGCCGGTTACTAAAAGTGCCTCAGCACCCTATAATAACGTGTGGAGTATCAGTAATCATGTTGATCATAATGCAAGCTATCCTAATGCCATTCAGGATTGGAACTGTGGCACGCGGACCTATGATACCAGCGGAGGTTATAATCACAAAGGAATTGATATTTTCACTTGGCCGTTTACTTGGTATCAAATGGATAATGACCAAGCCCTAGCAGTGGCGGCGGCTCCCGGTATTATCGTTTACAAACTCGATGGTAATTTTGACCGCAGTTGTTCCTTCAACAGCAACAATTGGAATGTAGTTTGTTTGATGCATGCCGATGGGAGTCAGTCGTGGTACGGTCACCTTAAAAATGGTTCCCAAACTACTAAAAATGTAGGTGATTCTGTGATAACCGGTGAGTATATTGGTGTGGTTGGGAGTTCCGGGAATTCAACCGGACCACATCTTCATTTCGAAGTTTATAACAGCGCCAATGAACTTGTAGATACCTATCTCGGACCATGCAATACCTGGTCCTCGTCGACCGATAGTTGGTGGCAAACGCAAAAACCCTATTGGGAACCTAAAATCAATGCTGCGCTTACCCATTCAGCCTTTCCGCAATTTAATACATGCCCCACCACCGAAACGCATAATATGCAGGATAATTTCAATGTAGGCACGAATGTGGTTGTGGCCATTTATTTAGCCGATCAATTGGCGGGATCTTCGGTAAATCTGACTTTACGCAGGCCGGATAACAGTATACAGGCTAACTGGAATTTTAATTTGGTCGACCAATACTATGCTTCGTATTGGTATTGGACATTCCCGGCCAGCCAAATGACCCAACAAGGAACTTACCAATTTTCAGCAACCTACCAAGGAAGCACGGTAACCCATAATTTTAATTACGGAACGTTAGGTGTTGCCCAAAATGAAATGGTACAGTTTATGGTTGCTCCCAATCCGGCTCAGGAAACACTAACGGTTCAGGCTAACAACCCTATCACCCCGGAACGAATTACTTTTTATGATGTTATGGGTAAAAAAGTATTGGAATACAATTCACCACCTCCAACATTTACTATCGCGGCATTAACCAAAGGGGTCTATTTTGCCAAAATAACATCTGAAGGAGCCGTTTATACCGTTAAAATTGTAAAAGAATAATTGTTGGGGCACCACCCGATTGCGCAAGCGCATCGGGTCGGGCCTTCGGCTTTACAAGGTATCGCCTCTGTCCCTGGTGCGGACTTATTCGGGTTTTTTACGCTCTCCAATTTGCTGTCGCCACATCGCATAATACAAGCCTTTTTCCAGCAACAATTCGTCGTGTTTGCCTTGCTCAATAATTTTGCCCTGCTCCAATACAAATATTTTATCAGCATGCATAATCGTAGAAAGACGGTGCGCAATTAATACCGTAATGCGATGCTGACCTGAAATGGATTTGATGGTGCTGTTAATTTCTTCTTCAGTGATAGAATCCAAAGCAGAAGTAGCTTCGTCAAAAATCAATAAATTCGGATTCCGAAGTATGGCTCTGGCAATCGACAAACGCTGTTTTTCTCCCCCCGAAACTTTAATTCCGCCTTCACCAATTGTGGTACTAAGCCCGTCATCAGCTCGCGCCATTAATTTATCACAACTCGATTGCTTGAGTGCCTTTAAAAGCTCTTCGTCTGTAGCATTGGGTTTTACAAACAATAAGTTTTCTCGGATTGTTCCGGAAAATAATTGTGCATCCTGTGTTACAAATCCAAGTTGTTTGCGCAATTCTTGCAAATTGACTTCCTTTGAATCAATTCCGTTGTATAAAATTTTACCCTCAGCCGGTGCATACAATCCCACTAAAAGTTTTACCAAAGTGGTTTTCCCGGCCCCCGATGGCCCCACAAACGCAACCGTTTCACCTTGCTTAATGTCAAAATGTATAGATTCAACGGCACTGTAGTTGGTTGTTTTATGTTGGAAACTAACACCATCAAATCGGAGTTCTGAGAGGATACCGATAGGTTTGGGATTTTCCGGTTTGTATTCTGATTGGGCTTGTAAAAGTTGTTCAAAATTATCGAGAGATACTTTGGTTTCATTGCGCACAATAATGAACGAACTTAATTCCTGTAATGGGTTAAAAATGAAAAAGGTAAAAAAGACCATTGTTAACAAATCGCCCACCACAATTTTTTCGCCAAACAAAAAATAATACAAAGCAAAAACCACACACGTACGCATAAAATGAACCGTGGTTCCTTGTATAAAACTTAAACTTCGGATGTAACGGATTTTTTCTAACTCTAATTTTAGAATTTTAAGTGTGTTTAAATTAAGTCGTCCTTCTTCCTGATGGGTCAATCCCAAACTTTTTACCAATTCAATATTGCGCAAACTTTCGGTAGTTGCTCCGGCCAAAGCATTGGTCTGGGATACAATTTTTTTAGAAACGGCTTTGATTTTTTTTCCTAAATAGGAGCTCACAAAAGCAATAATTGGAGCTGTTACCAGAAATATCAACGAAATTCGGTAATCAATACTAGAGATATAAATAATTACAAAAACAAAACCTACAATGGTTTGAAAAATGAGTGAAATAAATAAGGTTATCAGTTTCTCGGAATCCGTTCGTACTTTCTGTAGTTTATTCAGTGTTTCGCCGCTTCGTTGGTCTTCAAAATCCACATAGGGTAAATCCAACGATTTTTTGATGCCGTCGGTATACATTTCGGCACCGGTGCGCTGAATAACAATATTGGTAAAGTAATCCTGAAAATTTTTAGTAATGCGCGATACCATGGCAGCCCCCACAGAAAGCCCTAACCAAAAGGCAAGCGATTTCAAAAATCCGCTTAGGTTGTTTTCGTATTTGGCAATACCAACACCGCAATCCTGCATTAACTTACCGGTTATAACCGAATCACTCAAGCTAAAACAGATGTTAAGCGCGGCCATTACTAATGCAATAAATAAAAGTGAGCGGTGCTTTTTTAAGTAAGAGTAAAGTATTTTCATAGTGATTTTAAGAAATGCAAAATTAGATAAAATCGATTAACTTTGCTGTTAAACATATCCCAATGCTGCTACAAACGCAAGTGCCTGTTTCACCGCTACAACCGGAACTAAATTACGATTCCCGTATTTTTCTTATGGGATCTTGTTTTGCTGAAAACATGGGCGAAAAGTTCGGCTATTTTGCGTTTCGAAACCTAACAAATCCTTTTGGGATTATTTTTAATCCGATTTCGGTGGCGCATAGTTTTAAACGAATTGCTACACGAACTGCGTTTGATGCGAATGCCATTTTTGAATTTAATGAAGTTTGGCAATCGTTTGAAGTGCATTCTTCGTTAAGCCAACAAAGCAAAGCGCTATTTCTTTCTGAAACAAATCAGAAACTCCTTGAGGCGCATGAATTCCTTAAAACGGCGTCTCATATTTTTATTACCTTAGGTACAGCATGGGTTTATTCATTCAAGGAAACAGGTGCTGTTGTTGCCAATTGCCACAAAGTAGCCCAACAAAAGTTTGAAAAAAAACTACTTTCCACAGAAGAAATTAAAGATGCCCTTCACACTATTTTGGAATCGGTTCAACATTTAAACCCGGAAGCGAAAATTATTTTTACGGTTTCACCGGTGCGACATCTCAAAGACGGACTGGTTGAAAACAATGTCAGTAAAGCACATTTATTGAGTGCAGTGTATCAAATTACACAACAGCATCCCGCTGTGACAAGCTATTTTCCGGCTTACGAATTGGTTATGGATGAACTTCGAGATTATCGTTTTTATGCACAGGATATGTTGCATCCCAATGCAATTGCCGTAGCCTATATTTGGGAAAAAGTGACCAATGGACTTTCAATCCAAACCCAAAAAAGCATGAACGAAATTGATGTAATACGTCGCTCGCTGCAACACAAACCTTTTAATCCGAATACGGCAGCGCATCAAAAATTTCTTGAAAATCTTGCACTTAGCATAAAATCAGTTCAAGAAACTATTCCCCATTTTTTGCCTTAAGTGATTCACTTTTGTTAAAATACGCATTTTTTCGTATTTCATTACTTGCATCTTGGTTCTAAGTTTGTCCTGTAACTTAAAACCAAGCAGTTATGCGTATTGTTAAAATAATTATAGGGCTAACTTTTCTGTTGCTTATTGCTCCGGCAGTGCAAGCCCAACGACCTGTGCTTACAGATGAAGAAGTGGTTGCTGAAACAGTTACCAAAGAAGTGGATGAGGTTTTTCATTCGGATGATTTCTTAAAAAAGAAAAACAAGAAATATGCAGATGTAAAAGGAACCATGGTTGTGGATATTGGTGTGGTGCAGAATGGAAAAGTTTCTTCCTTTTTTAAAGTCGACAGCGATATAAAAAACATCGACTTTATCAATTTTATGTCGGAGTACATTTTAGAACATAAGTTCAAGTTTAAACTCCAAAAGCAACAACGTTATAAAGTACGTTATTCCATCACTTTCGAATAAAAAAACCTTACAAAAATAATCTCTAAACAACTAAAGAACATGAAAAAATTAACTGTAGCATTGGTTACGCTTTTTGTAGCGTTTTCAACGCCTTCTTCAGCACAATTAGGAAAACTGCTGGGAAAAGGTAAATCGGCCGGTAAAAAGTCCGGTAATTTTGCCACTGTGTGGGAATCTGAATTTGATAATAAAGCCACTCGTTTGGCGGTAACCTCTTCTGATGGTTCGATGATATTGGGCACCGATGATAATTCGGCTACTGTGTTAGATGTAAATGGAAAAGTAATGTGGAGCGGCGATTACAAAAAAATCACTACCAATGGCACAAACAAATGTGAGTATCAGTTTGTTATTTGGAAAGAAAACGGCGGTTATCTGTTTTTGTTTGACGAACGCAAAATGGGTACTGATCGTGTGGCTGTTATCGATTTAAAATCAGGTAAAGAACTTTGGAACTCAGAATTGTACCAAAACCTGATCCCAAAAGGGACTAAGGCCGAAGATGGAGCCGATCAGGGCGAATTAGAAACCGTCAAGTATATAACCGAATTGGATGCTTTCTTAATTTCGCAAAAAGCCTCGGTTATCTTGGTAAAAGCCAATACCGGCGAAAAAATTTGGGAAACCAATCGTTTTAAAGGGGGTGTGGGCAAATACATTTATGATGCATCCCGCAACGAAATCATCATGATTAACTTCAAACCCACCGCTTTGGGAGCACTTTTTGCCGGATTCAAAAATCAGTTGGTAAAAATTAACGCTGCCAACGGGGATATCATCTGGGATAACACTTTTGCCGGAATCATTGAAAAAGAATTGGTTACCCGAAGAGCCATAGTAGATCTTTGGATTAAAGGGGATAAATTATATATGTATTTGAACGGACTACAGGTGTTCAATATCAATACCGGACAAAAATTATGGGAAGCCATCTATGAAAACGATATGAGTGGCGGAAACAGTATATTTTCGAATTCGGCTTCTAAAAAATATTACCGCACTATTGCTGATCCGGTTTTTACAGATAATGCAGTTTACCTCGTGATGCTTGGTACGCGTGATCGTACCAAATATGTTGAGAAACATGACCTTGAATCCGGAAAATTATTGTGGGCTTCCGAAAAAATAACAGGTGCATTCAGTATGCCAAATCTTTACAAAGCCGGCGACAGAATTATGTTGCAAATTGGGGGTAAAGTACAGGTTCAGGAATACCGTTGGGAAACCCAATCTTCGCCTATGGGAGGTACATACAAGGTTCAAGTGCCTTATATTTATTGGGATTATAAAGCTCAAAAGAATGGGGTTTTGGCTATAGATGACAAAACCGGACAAACCTCATGGCGTTCTGAACGTTTTGACAAACGCATAACCGATTTGATAATTCATGAAGACAAAACGCTTTTTGTAGGCGATGGAGATCAGTTTTATGGATATGATATTAGTTCAGGAAACCAATTATTCGATGTAAAACACAACGACGCCGGAGTAGGACGCGCCAGCGATGTAATCGATTTTGGTGATAAAGTTGTGGTGCTTTCCGAAAAGGGATTGGCATCCTACAACAAAAAAGATGGTTCCCGAGCTTATGCTACCGATAAAATTAGAGGTGTGGATTTCTTTTATGAAATTGGCGGAAATTATTACCTGCGCGATCAACGCAACAGTAAGAACATCATCTATGGTATTGATATGACTAACGGCGAAACAAAAGGTTCAGTGCAATCAAAAGGTAAAGGAGGAAGTCCTCAATACGGCGACGGAATTGATATCACTTCCGACGGAGAATATATTTTCGCATTTAAAGGCAAAAAAGTTGAAAAGATTAAGGTGAATAATTAGAGGTTATTTTACTTTAGTTGGGGTTGCCACTTTAGGGTGGCAACTTTTTTTTAATTCAAAAAATACGACATGAAAAGTAAGTTAGTTATCCTTATGCTACTGTGTATTTCAACACAAGCACAACAAATACAATGGGCTAGTAAACTCATCAAATACACCTCCGATTTAGGAGGTAAAGAATATGGTATTAAACGGATATTGGGCAAACCTGATGTATTCCCGCAAGGCGGTTACAGCGCTAATGCATGGACGCCAAAAAATGCCTTAGACGGACGCGAAGTTGTTGTGGTTGGTTTTGAAAAACCGCAAACCGTGAAGCAAGTAGCTGTTTTTGAAAACATCAATGCCGGTTGTGTCGTGCGTATTCAAGTGTCTGCCGACGGGGAAAAATTTGAAACGGTCTGGAGTCGTAGACCGGATTATAAAACACCGGTTTACAAAAGAACATTAACCTCAGACAGGTCATTTTATTTTGGCCGAAAACGACGCAAAATAGAACAAGTCCCCGATGTTAATAACCCCGGAATAGAATATGCAATCCTGGAAAATGCCATGCCCGGAATTACGGCGGTTAAAGTAGAATTTAATTTTGCGTTACTTCCCGGTCAAAAGCAAATTGATGCAATTGGTATCTCGGATTCGGAGAAACCCATTGAACCACAAATTCATGAAAATCCAATAACGGCAACACTCACCAATGCGATGCCGCTTGTTTTAGGCAGCACGGAAAATAGTATTCCGTTAATCACTCCCGATGGAAAAAAAATGTATATCTCTCGTTACGAAGATGGCAAAGAATATATTTATTCCTATACCAAAGTAAATGGTCGATGGGAAAATGAAAGTAAAGAAAATAGTCTAAATACTGGCGATACCTATAATTATGTTGAATTTGCCAGCGGCTCCGTTTTAATTAAAGGAGGAAGCGCATACAGCAAGGGCTCCGGTGAATCCGGTTATGAGCTTATGGAAACTACCGGCAACGGATTTATTTCCAAGGGAATGATTAAAATTGCTGCTTTTGCGAATTATGATGATTATAGCGATGCCACCGCTACAGCCGATTTAAACACGCTGGTTTTAGCAATTGAAACCGATTTTACCCAAGGAGGAACCGATTTGTATTTTACCAAGCGGAAAGAAGACGGAACGTATGCTTTTTTGCAAAACATGGGCAAAGTAATTAACAGTGCCGCAGGCGAGTCGGCGCCATTTTTACTATCAGATACCCAAACACTATTTTTTGCGTCCAACGGTTTCAGTAGCTACGGAAGTCATGATATTTATGTGTCGTTTCGTTTGGATGATACCTGGAAAAATTGGAGCGAACCCATTAACTTGGGTAGCAAAATAAACTCGGAAGCTTTTGAATGCCAACCCTTTTACGATGAGGCGAACGAAGTTTTATATTTTTCCGTTAGTTCAGAAAACAAAACAGAAATCAAATCGATAGCACTTCCTAAATCTGTTTTAAATCAGTTGCGCAAATAATTCCTATCTTCGTTGCTTCAAATAAGTAACACCATGACACAGCAAACTACTCCTGAAAATGAAGTAAAAAATGCGCTAACTCCTTTGGTACAAGCATTGATGAAATCCAATAAAGTGGTTTTAGTGCTTTTGTTGGGAATCATTGCTTTTTTGTCGTATAAATTGATGACAACCGAAGCTACTTCGAGTGTAGAATATGATACCGCTTTGATTCAGGAGCAAATAAAAAATGTAGGCAAATTGGTGGTTACCGAAGGACATTTTTCTGAAGTGATGACCTATAAGGATCAGAAAAAATACATGATGGATTTGATCTCATTCGATAAAAAAGCGCTGGTGGTGATTAATGCTGATGTAACGGTTAGTTTTGATTTAAGCAAGGTAAAATATGCTATTGATGCTACAAATAAAGTGGTTACTATTACCGCCATTCCCGAAGAAGAACTTAAAATTCATCCGGATATAAAATACTACAATGTAGATCAAAGTACATTTAATGAATTTACCGGCGATGATTACAATAAAATAAACAAAATCGCAAAAGCCAATCTTGCCAAAAAAATAGAAAAATCAACCTTGCGTTCCAATGCGAAGAATCGATTGGTGAGTGAACTATCTAAAATTTTGATTGTTACCAATTCAATGGGTTGGAAATTGCAATACAAAGGCGAAGTGGTCAATTCGGAAAAGACCATACAGAACTTTGCCGGATAAATACGCTTTTTTACGTATTGCTGTCATTTGGTTTTCCTTGCATTTTTGTAGTGAAAACTTTATGTATGTTACTCTTGCTTACGTTACTCATTCTGGTTCTCTGTTTGACGGTTTTGTTTTTGGCCAATAAAAACAGAAAACTTAAAAAAAGTCATGCTGAAACTATTGCACGACTTGAAAGTATCATTTTGTCGCTCAATAAAAAGCAACAGGAGTTGAGTACTAAAGTCCTTATTACCTCCGAGTACGATGCCCACTACCGAAATGATATGAAATCATTAGGGGATGAAGTACTGGAACTTCAAAAAATCTTCATTTCTATCCTATCCAATAAAAATTCTGATTAAATTAGTTCCCAAACTTTTGGATATGATGCGACCATTATATGTTATTTTGTGTCTGTTATTGCTTATTTCCTGCCGAAATAACCAAGACAATAAAAAGGATATGGCTCGCTTTACTGCCAATCAAAAGCAAATTATAAGTTGGTACAACAAAGCCATTCAGTCCCGAAATATCAACAACCTGATTATAGACGAATACGCCGACAGCATTGTTAAACATGCCGAAAATGAACCGGCCGTATACAAAGCAATGGGGCATATATGTTATGGAACGTACTATAGTTCCATTGCGAATGATTCTCTTTGTTTTCAAAATTATTCTAAGGCATACAATGCCATAAAAACCATCCAAAACGATTCTTTACGGATGTTGGTTCACTCCGGATTAGGTAATTATTACAAAAATGCCGGAAATTTCCCTAAATCGTTAAAAGAATTACTAACCGGGTTGCATCTGGCAGAAAAAATCGGAGATACACTCAGAATAGGGATGTTACATGCTAATTTAGGGCAATTGTTTTTTCAAAAGAACGATTCGACTCAAGCGCGAAAATACCTTGTTTCCGGAATTAAGCTTCTGAAAAACCGCAAAAAATCAACCTCATATTTACTGGCAACCCATGGTTTAGCTAACATTTATGGATTGGGAGGTAACTATAAAGCAGCACTGGCATTGGATAATGAAGGGATTGCGCTTTCAAATGCCCTTGGCAGCAATAGCCTAAAGTCTACTTTTTATGACAATAAGGCAAACTGTTTTTTGTTTTCACAGCAATTGGATAGCGCTCGTTATTATTTCAATGAATGCCTAAAAATAGATTACCTTACTAAAAACGAAAAGCAAATCTGCGATTCCTATGCCAATCTGGCCTATTTGGGTGTTTATGCGGGAAACAAAGAGGAAGTAGCTAAATACACAGATTTGAGTATAAAGTTGGCCAACAAAATTAAATATACCTTAGGTCTGGCCAAGGTCTATAATATGTTGGTTGTTTTTTACAAAAATAATGGGGATTATAAAAAAGCATTAGAATATTCGGAATTGTACCAAAAGGTGTTTCAAAAACTCATCAACGAGAAAAAGGAGGTGGCTGTAGCCGAATTTCGTACTGCATTTGAAACCGAAAAAAAAGAAAATGAATTGCTTCAAACCCGAGCTACTGTTTCGGAAAAAGAATTGCAATTAAAGAAGAAGAATGTGATGTTCCAAATCATGTCGATTGTAGTCTTGGCTTTGCTTATCATTGGTTACCTTATCATTCGACAACAACGATTAAAAAGTAAACAACGCGAACAGGAATTCGAATTAAAATCGGCCATAGCCGAGATTGAATCCCAAAACCAATTACAAGAACAACGTTTGTCTATCTCTCGGGATTTGCACGATAATATTGGAGCGCAACTTACTTTCGTAATTTCTTCTGTCGATAATTTGAAATTTGGGAATAAAAACCTGGATGAGAAAATAGTGAACCAACTTACAAAAATTAATGATTTTACGCGCTCTACCATTATTGAACTTAGGGATACCATTTGGGCAATGAATTCGGATGAATTTAAATTTGAAGACTTAAAAACGCGTATTTATAATTTTATTGAAAAAGCAAAACTGGCACGTGAAGATTTGCACTTTACATTTACAATCAGTTCAGCCTTACGCGAATTAAAAATATCATCCCGCAACGGTATTAACCTTTATCGTACTATTCAGGAAGCGGTTAATAATGCTATAAAATATTCGGGGGCTACTGCAATTAAAGTTGAGGGAACCGAAGTAAACAACCGCATTGTGGTTACCATAACCGACAACGGAAAAGGGTTTGAGATGGATCAAATAGTTGCCGGAAACGGACTGACAAACATGAAAAAGCGCATGGAGGAAATTGATGGTGATTTTGAAATTCAATCCGATGCATCCGGAACTAAAATCACGTTATCCCTATGAAAATAAGTAAGGTCATTGTAGTTTTTATCATGTTGAGCTATGTGGTTTTAGGTTTTTCGCAAACCGGAAAGACTAAAACCGATAGTTTGCAAAAAATTTTGCCTAAAGTCAAGGGAAAGAAACGCTTTGAAGTGCTCAATGCGCTCACAGACCAGTACAGTAATTTTGATTTGGTAAAGGCTGAGAAATATGGGCATGAAAGTTTAGCACAAGCCGAAGAATTGCATAATAGTGCCTATAAAGCCTTAGCGCTGAATGCACTTGCGAATGTTTTTCAATACAAAACCATGTTGGATTCGGCTTTGATTTACCACCGAAAAGCCCTGATTTGTCGCAAACAAAATAAAGATACTATTGGCGTAGCAGACTCTTATAATAATATTGGTATTGCTTATGATCAAAAAGGAAATTTCCAAAAAGCACTTGAAAATTATTTTACGGCACTCAAACTCTACGATTCTAAACATGACTTGGAGAAACAAGCGATGGTTTGTACCAACATTGGAATCGTTTATAAGGCGCAAAAAGATTTCCAAAAAGCACTTACTTACTATAAGAAGTCTTTGGACTTGTACACCAAATCCAAAAACGATTTTGGTATTACGGTCAGTTCCGGTAATATAGGTTCTATTTATATCAATTTTAAAAACTACAACGAGTCCTTACGCTATTCTCAAATGGCCAAAAAAGGCTATGAAAAACTGGGTTACGATCGTTATATTCCTTATCCTTTGTCAAATATGGCTGTGGCCTATGATAGCCTTAAACGATTTAAAGAAGCTAACTTTTATTACAAGGCTTGTATTGATCAACATGAACAATATGGTAATGGCTATGAGGTAGCCGATATGGCTGTTGCGTATGCTAATTGTTTATTCAAACAAAAGCGTATACAAGAAGCACTCCTAATGGCAGAAAAAGGGATAATGCATGCTAAAAAAGCCAAAGCCAAACTTCTTGAAACAAATGGGTATCGAATTCTGTCCAAAGCGTTTCACAACTTGGGCAACGATGCCGAAGCTTTTAAATATGCCCATTTATATGCCGTAGGGAAGGACAGTCTGTTTGAAACCGAAAAGACAAAGGCACTATTCGAACTCGATGCCAAGTACCAAACAGCCGAAAAAGAAAAACAATTGTTGGTAAAAGAAGCTGAATCGGCCCGAAAGGCTAATATTATTATGGTTCTGGCGCTGTTCGCTTTTCTGGTTGCGCTTACCGGTTTTTTTATTTACCGCCAGCAAAAATTAAAAAACACCCAACAAAAACAAGAGTTTGAACTTAAATCGGCTATAGCCGAAATCGAATCGCAAAACCGCTTACATGAACAGCGTTTAGCCATTTCACGCGACTTACACGATAATATTGGTGCCCAACTCACTTTTGTAATCTCTTCGGTCGAAAATTTGAAATTTGGACATAAAGAGCTGGATACTGCTGTAGTGAATCAACTTTCCAAAATAAACGATTTTACACGTTCAACAATTATTGAATTACGCGATACAATTTGGGCCATGAACCATAATGAATTTTCTTGGTCAGAATTGCGGGATCGCTTAACCGGATTTATTTCCAAAGCGCGTTCGGCCAAAGAGGATGTAATTCTTCATTTTACCATAGATTCACACGTTCAGGAGGAATCGCTTTCAGCCGTAAAAGGAATCAACGTATACCGCGTTATTCAGGAAGCGGTGAACAATGCCTTAAAATATGCTGATGCCAAAACAATTACGGTAGCTATTTTTAGCGAAAATAATCAAACCGTCATTACCATACATGATGACGGCATCGGATTTGATGTTTCCCGAGTTGAAATGGGTAACGGAATCTCGAATATGCGTAAGCGTACTGAGGAATTTGGTGGGCAATTTTTACTCGAATCTAATCCAAACAACGGCACAATTGTAAAAATTATTTTTTAAAAAATACGTATTTTGTCGTATTTCATCCGATAGAGGTGTAATCTACTTTTGCATTAACCTCTAACTTATTCTGGATTGAAATTTAGTGCAATTCTTCTGGTATTGCTTTTTGGCATAAATGGCTACGCTCAGAATGCGGAAGAGATAATTATGGGCTTAAAAAGCGAACTGACACAAAAACCCTCCGATGCCAGAAAAGCGGCCATCTACTCTGATCTTACTTGGTATTATGCAAATGTTGCTGTCGATTCAGCTCTTGCTTATGGAAATCGCGCCATAAATGAATCGGTTAAATTGGGCGATTCGGTTTTGTTGGCTCAGGTGTATAGTGATTTGGGGGCAGTTCATTTTCGCAATACGGATTTCGTGAATTCCAAAAAAGCCTACTTAAAGGCGTATCAAATCCGCAAAAAAAGAAAAGATTTCACCGGATTAGCCAAAATTAATAACAACTTGGCAAATATCTATATGAATACGCATGACTACAAAAATGCCATGAAAGCCTATTTGGAGACCTTAGCGTATTTTGAAAAAATAAAAGATGTTCAAAACCAGCACATTGTTAAGGCCAATATAGGTCAGTTATACACAGATTTACGCGATTATACAAAATCGATTAAGTACCTTAGCGAAGCTTTAGCGTATTATGAAAAAGTGGGTGATAAAGTCAGGTTGTGCGAATCATATCTGAATTTAGGGAAAGCCTATGAGAGCAAAGGCGACCTTAGTAATGCCGAGAAATTCTACAGAAAGAGTATGCTACACTGTGGCGCGGTTGGGAATAAAAAAGCAACCGGAATTTTATATCAAAGTTTGGCCATTATTCAAAGTAAGCAAAATAAAGACTCCTTGGCCGTAGCCAATTTAAAAAAATCCGATTCCATAACTAAAACGGTTCATGTTCAAGTGGATGAAGCCAACCTGAAAATTACGTTGGCCCGTACACTGATTAAAGAGCAAAAGTTTGCCGAAGCCAAGAAGGTGCTTTCGACAATAAAGAAGGTGTTTGCCGATAAAAATTCGGTTTCCGATTTGTTGTATACCTACCGACTTCTTATCCCGGTTTGCGCTCATCTGAATCAGCCCGACAGTGTAGCTTATTATAATGATAAGCATGCAAAATTGTTTGAAAAATTAGTGCAACAATCGGTAATCAAACAAACCGCAGAACTTGAGGCAAAATACCAATCTGCCAAAAAAGAACAATTGCTTTTCGCAAAAGAAGCCGAAAGTAAAAGAAAAACAAATTGGATTATCATTATTTCGCTTCTGGCTGCTTTTATCGGTATTACGGGTTACCTGATTTTTCGTCAACAAAAGCTAAAAAATCAGCAACAGCAACACGAATTTGAGTTGCAAACAGCCATTGCACAAATTGAAACACAAAATAAATTGCAGGAACAACGATTGGCTATTTCACGTGATTTACATGATAATATCGGAGCGCAACTCACTTTTGTAATATCTTCAGTTGATAATTTAAAATACGCCAATGCCAATCTGAATGAAAAAGTAATGACGCAACTTACGCGCATTAGCGAGTTTACCCGTAGTACCATTGTTGAACTTAGGGATACCATTTGGGCAATGAATGCAACTGATTTTACCTTTGATGACATCAAATCGCGCATCATGAATTTTATTGAAAAAGCCAAATCAGCACAGGAAAACTGTACCTTTGTGATGCAAGTTGATGCGCTTTCGGAGAACCGACATTTTTCTTCATTAACCGGAATAAATATCTATAGAACCATGCAAGAAGCGGTTAATAATGCAATTAAATATGCTAATGCAAAAACGATTTCGGTTCTGATTTCAGCAAAAGAGAATTTGACTCAAATTCAAATTGAGGATGATGGGAAAGGCTTCGATTTCGATACGGTGAGTAGGGGAAATGGACTTCACAATATGCGAAAACGAATTGAAGAAGTGGGCGGTGAGTTTGTTTTAAAATCATACCCCGGCAAAGGAACCTCAATAAAATTAGTACTTAAAAATGATATGCCATGATAAAAGCAGCCATTGTAGATGATAATACTTTTTTACAAAAAGCAATCCAGGATAAATTGTCTTTTTTTGAAGATGTAGAAGTAAAATTCAGAGCTTCAGACGGTTTGGAATTGTTGGAAAAGTTAGAAAAAAATCACAATATCGATATGATATTGATGGATATTGAAATGCCTAAAATGAACGGTATTGAGGCCACAGAAGTTGTAAAATCAAAATACCCGCAAATCAAAATTATCATGCTCACTGTTTTTGATAATGATGAAAATATTTTCAAATCCATTAAGGCCGGCGCCGATGGCTATTTTCTTAAAGAAGTAAATCCGCAGGATTTATATAACGGTATTTTGGAAACACTCAACGGAGGTGCTGCTATGACGCCCTCTATTGCGTTAAAAACACTCAAATTGTTGCGTGAACCTGTATCGTTTGAAGATACTTCTGCCATCGAGCAAATTGCACTCACAGCACGCGAAATTGAAGTACTCGAGCAACTTAGTAAAGGACTAAAATACAATGCCATTGCAGATAATTTATTTTTATCTGTTGGTACCATTCGCAAACATGTGGAAAATATCTATAATAAACTCAAAGTGCATAACAAATTGGAAGCCATTCAAAAGGCTAAAAACAATAAACTAATATAAATCAATGGGTTATATTGTAGTAAAATACGAATTTTAACGTATTTATTCAAGTTTTCATTCAGAATAAGTTTGTCAAATAACTTTTAAACTTAGTAACGATGAAAACAAAAAACTATTTTTCAAAAATTGCAACAGCACTACTTTTTTTATTTGCATGGAACAGTAATGCAAATAATGTAGAAATTACAGGGACCACAGTTTCCGGTAACGACATTACGTTTAACATCTCTTGGGAAAACAGTTGGAATGCCAATGTGGCTCCGGCAAACTGGGATGCCGTTTGGGTATTTGTAAAATACCA
This sequence comes from Flavobacterium sp., assembly GCA_041917555.1. GTDB lineage: Bacteria > Bacteroidota > Bacteroidia > Flavobacteriales > Flavobacteriaceae > Flavobacterium. The sequence goes on from JAYRXL010000028.1 coordinate 72,242, forward strand.
AGATTGTAACACCCGTTTGTGGGCACATACTAACTTAAGCACTGTAGCTGGGGATCACTCGGCAGCTTCTCCATTACAAGTGGATCCGGTGAGTGATGGAAAAGGAGTTTTCATCAGAAGAAGTGCACTTGGCGGGGGTAATATTCCTGCCACTTCGATTACTTTACGAATGACAGGATTAGGAGCCGGACCCTACAATTTCAAAGTTTTTGGAATTGAAATGGTCAATGTACCTCAAGGCGCATTTGAAATTGGTGACGGAACCAGTACTTCAACCTTTAATAGTATTACTGTAAATGCAACTTCACAATCAGGCGGAATAACTTCGGCAACTATTGGTGGCGGCGGACCAACTGTTCCGGCTACATTTCCAATGGGTTATAATTCGTTCTATTGCATGAAATATGAAATTTCTCAATTGCAATATGTAGAGTTTTTGAACTCATTAACTTTCCCACAACAACAAAGCAGAATTGCTACTGATCCAACAGCAGCAGCAGGAACCTATGTAACATTTGGCGCCAACTATTACAGAAATGGAATTGTGATTGAAACACCGGGTAACAATGCTGCAATCCCAGCAGTATTTGGATGTGATGCAACTAACGGTGTGATTAATAATTCAAACGACGGGCAAAGTATTGCCATGGCTAATTTGAGCTGGGCTGATTTAGCTGCTTATTTGGATTGGGCTGCTTTACGTCCGATGACCGAATTAGAATTCGAAAAAGTATGCCGTGGAACAATGCCAAGAGTTGCGGGAGAATATCCTTGGGGCGATACCAATATCAATCCATTTTACAGCTCAACCGTAGTTAACCCATTACAACCCACAGAAGCTGCTAATGCAGTTCTAAACGGAAGATGTGCTTACGGTCTGGGGAGCGCAAACCCGGCTTATGGACCTTTAAAAGTAGGTGTTTTTGCAACTGCTACTTCAGGTAGATCATCAGCAGGTGCTGCTTATTATGGAGCTATGGAAATGGGTGGAAATTTATGGGAAAGAACTATTTCTGTTGGAAACGCAGCAGGAGTAACTTTCAACGGTACCTTAGGTGATGGCACTTTAACAGCTATAGGAAATGCAAACCAAGCTACTTGGCCATCCGTGTCAACAGCTACAGGAGTTGGGTCAAGAGGTGGAGAATATGTGAGTCCGGCAACTTTTGTGAGAACTTCTGACAGAACCTATGCAAGTTCAACTAACGCAAACAGAGACTATACTTTTGGCGGTAGAGGTGTGAGATAATAATCTAATTTGATGCTACAGGTCGGTTTACAGACTTGTACTAAAAGAAGTATAATAATTTTAAAATCAAATTAGATGAAAACAACAAAACTCTATATAGTTGTTTGCCTAACATTTATTTTGACACAGTTTAATGCATTTGCGCAATACAATGGAGGAAACTCTCATGGGTCAACTGCAAATGAGTTAACAGCCACAAGTTGTTCAATCCCGGCGCATTTTTATGCTTATTTTGGAGGGAACAACGATGGTTCAAGTGTCGATGAGTTAAGCACAACTTCCTGCGGAACAGCTGCATTCCAATTTGCCTACATGGGCGGAAATGCGGATGGTGCAGCAACAGAAGAACTCAGTACTACAGCGTGTGGTATTCCTCCCTCTTTCTTTGCTTATATGGGAGGAAATAATGACGGAGCAGGTGTAGAAACTTTTGAGCAAAATGCGTGTGCATTTCCTCCTCAATTTTATGCCTATTTTGGTGGAGATGGCGACGGATTTACGTTAGATAAAACAGCACCAATTTGCCCAACTGAACCGCCTGTGGCGAGTTTCACAGCTTCAGATATCTATATCTGTGCAGGGCAAACCATAACTTTTACGGATACTTCAACTAATATTCCGGCCGGTTGGACATGGACATTTGAAGGCGGAACCCCAACTTCATCTACTGTTCAAAACCCTACCGTTACTTACAATACACCCGGAGTGTATGATGTAACTTTAGTAGCGGCAAATTATAACGGTACAAATCAGGTAATTGCTACGGATTATATTACCGTATTTGCTAACCCAACCATCACTTCAGCTACCGGAGGTAGTAACTGTGGACCTGGTACAGTTACGTTATCTGCTACTGCAAGTTCCGGGTTTCTTAATTGGTACGATGCACCAACAGGTGGGAATTTATTAGGTACTGTTGCAACACCGGGAACGTACCAACAATTTTTTTCGACCACTACAACCTATTATGTTTCAGCAGCTGCAACTATACTTGGACATTGTGAATCACCACGAGTGCCCGTTACGGCAACGATAACAGATGTTCCAACAATTACTTCTACTACACCAAATAGTCGTTGTGGCGCAGGAGTAGTCAATTTAAGTGCCACAGCCAGTGCAGGTACATTAAATTGGTATAATGTGCCTACCGGAGGATCGCCTGTAGGAACAGGAGTAAACTTTAATCCAAACCTAACATCAACAGTGACTTATTATGTTGAGGCAACTCTCGGAGGCTGTACGTCACCAAGGACACCGGTTATAGCTACAGTGAATGAAGTTCCTACTATTACCTCCACAACTCCGGCAAGTCGCTGCGATGCCGGAAGTGTAACATTACAAGCAACAGCTTCAAGTGGAACATTAAGTTGGTACAACACACCAACGGGAGGAACAGCATTAGGCACGGGGACAAGTTTTACAACACCTTCTATTTCAGTTTCAACAAACTTCTATGTGGAAAGTTCTGATGGAACATGTACATCAACACGAACTGCGGTTTTAGCAACTATTAATGTTACGCCAAGTATTACATCAACCTTACCGTCACAAGTATGTGATTCGGGAGCAGTGACTCTGGGAGCTACAGCTAATGCGGGAACTTTACATTGGTACAATGTTCCAACGGGGGGAAGTACTTTAGGAACAGGAAACAGTTTTACAACACCGTCAATAAGTACTACGACAACCTTCTATGTTGAAGCCGTAAACGGAAGTTGTATTTCGGTTAGAGTGCCTGTTGTTGCTACTGTTAATGCTACGCCAACCATTACGTCGACTACTGATTTAACGGTGTGTGGAAATGTGGGCGGAACCTTATCGGCAACTGCTAGTGCAGGAACTATTTATTGGTACAGTGTTGCATCGGGTGGAACTGCTTTTGCAACAGGAACAAGTATTCCGGTGAGTGGTGGTTCGTATACCTTCTATGTGGAAGCGGTTAGCAACGGCTGTACTTCAACACGAGTACCGGTAGTTTATACCAATAATCCAATTCCAACAATTACTTCTGTTACACCGGCAAGTCGTTGTGATACCGGTTCAGTAACATTGGCAGCAACAACAGATTTGGGAACAATAAGCTGGTACGATGCGCCAACAGGCGGAAATTTAGTCGGAACAGGAACCAGTTTTACTACCCCGATTTTGAGTTCAACAACAACGTATTATGTAGCCTCATCAAGTGCCAGTTGTACTACGCCAACACGAACGGCTGTAACTGCAACAATCAATGAACAGCCTGTTATAACATCTACAACACCTGCCAGTCGTTGTGGTGACGGAAATGTTACCTTACAAGCTTCAGCAAGCATAGGGACTATTTATTGGTACAATGCCCCAACAGGCGGAACATTAGTAGCCACGGGTGGAACTTTCACTACTCCGGTTTTAGGCGGAACAACAACGTATTATGTTGAGGTTGTAAACGGTAATTGTACTTCGACCAGAACAGCTGTTGTAGCAACGGTTTATGCAGTATCTGTAATTACATCTACAACTCCAAATAGCCGTTGTGATGCCGGAACACTTACCCTTCAAGCTACATCAAGTAATGGTATAATTCGTTGGTATGATACTCCAACGGGAGGTGTTTTATTGGGAACAGGTAATAGCTTTACAACGCCTGTTTTAAATACAACGACAACTTATTACGTAGAATCCCAAAACGGAGATTGTATATCGAATCGTATTCCTGTAACGGCAACTATAGCACCCATTGCAGCGCCAACCGGGTTGGCAAATCAAACGTATTGTGATGGAGAAACGGTTGATATGATTGTTGTTAATGGTACAGCTATCCAATGGTACGATGCAGCTTCAGGTGGGAACCTAATTCCTACAGGAACACCAATTGTAAATGGTTCAACGTACTATGCTTCGCAAACCAGTACCGGTTGTGAAAGTATAGACAGATTGGCGGTAAACCTAACACTTGGAAATTGTTTGGGTAATGAAGAATTTGTACAAAATGTGATAAAAGTTTATCCAAACCCTGTACTTGATGTTGTTACCATTTCTTCTGATGAAACAATTGCCAAAATCGAAGTGGTAAACATGCTGGGTCAGGTTATTTTTGAAAAATCAATTTACGAATCTGAAACCAACATCGATATGTCAAGGTATTCATCCGGAACTTATGTTATTCGAGTTCTGGTGGATGCGAAGGTTGAAATTTTTAAAGTGATTAAAAAGTAGTAAATCGTTTTTTATTGTTTTTCAAAACCCATTCTGTTTGTTCAGAATGGGTTTTTTTAATAACGCTCGTATCTCACTTCTTTTAGAGCGTTACGACAAAATTCGTATAACAAACTCATTTTAAATACGAATTTTAGCGTATTTCTACAGATTGTTGTACGCATTAGATTTGCATTGCACTAACCTCAAATTGTCATGAAAAATAAACACATTCTACAACTTTTGTTTTTAAGCATTATGCTTGTCGGATGTTCATCAAGTGATGGTGATTCGGCATCCAGTACTATTGCTCAAGAATTAAATCCGGCCAAGGCGCATTACAGCCAAAATGGGGCGGTTTTCAAATTCAGGGTTTACAATTATCCTCCTACCGAAGGCGATACTAATAACAATAATTTTCATACAGCAGAAGTATATAAAATCATTGACGATAATGGGTTTTTTTCTGTCTTTGCAAAATATACGGTTCCTTCAATTTCACTTGTAGGTTATGGTGCAGTATTAAATTGTCAAGGGGATTATAATACTGCTGAAAGCACCAATAAAGTGGTGTTACAAGCAGCAAATAGTGCTGATGATTTTGAAATTGATACTAACTATACTCGATTGATTTCTTATAATTCGAGTAGTGGTGCACATGGATCCTATGGTTTTACCGGAACTCGAATATATGTCCATAGTCCGACTTTTTTCTCAGGTGCGATTTCAGCAAGTTCAAATCAAGGCTATATGCATACAATAAATCACGCCAACTTCATGCTAAGTGTAGGGTATAATTCTAATTATGGTAAACCAATGCTTTACCGGTATAATCCAACTAATTTTTCTTGGATTGGCGATGTGGTTACTCCTATGGATTACGTTGCAGGTAGTAATACTAATATTCCGATGACCAACGACGCTTCTAAAGTTGGGAATAGCGACAGAGTTTTCTGGGCTTGGCTGAGTTATACTTCCAATCTTTCTAACGGGAAAATAAACATTATCAGTTACAACGGAAGTTCGTTTAGTAATGTAAGTAGTTTTTCAGTTGGTAGTATTGGCACGAGTTGGACATCGGTAAACACCATTACTTTACACAAAAACCCAAACAATCTCAACCAACCGTATATGGTTGTTAGAAGATATAATACAGATATTTTAGATATTTATAAATTCAACGGAACTGCAATAGAAGTGGTGCAAACAGGTGTTACAATTCCAAACTCTATTCCATTGGCTGCAGGAGCTTCTGTTCGAGTATTTAAAGATATAGTTTTTTCTGGAAGTAATGTTTATTTAATTACAGGATTAGATAATAATTTATACAAACTTTCAGGTTCAACATTTGTAATTGAAAAACCAAATTTAACCCTTACAGACGAAAGAATTTCGGCTTTAGAGTCCACCCCAAACGGAATTTTATTTTCGATAGTAAAAACCATACCCTCTACACCATTAGCCAAAATAGTCTCGGATGTGGTATTTATTTCGAATAATTAATTTCCCTAATATTGTACTATTAAAAGTATCATAATGAAAAACGTAGCCGCATTTTTAGTTATACTATTTAGTTATCTTGGTTTCGGGCAAAACACAGCAATCACAGTCGATTCTAAAAAGCTTTTTCCTGAATTGTATCAACTAAAATTACCGATAGAAATACCTAAAATTCAGTTTGTTCCCGAAAAGGAACTATACATGAAAGAAAAAAAATTAACCATCGAAAATGGAGTTGGTTATCGTATTATTTTTAAAGATAAAAGTGTTTTTGTAGGAAGTGTTCAAAGCAATTATGGAGGCCATGAAAACACGGTTTCTATTAGTTATGGAAAGATGGATTTTGCTAACGGCGATAAATATGAAGGCCATTTTTATGAAGGAAACCCTATTCAAGGCAATTATGTTTTTGCCAATGGCGATAAGCTCGAATTGTTATCTGCTGACCGAAATGGTTGTTGTAATTATACCGGGAAATCTACCAATAAATTGTTTACATTTAAAGATGGAACAACGTTAAAAACTTATGACAATAAAGGGAGAATTGAATTTTACTACGAAAAACCAGATGGTACAAAAATTGCTTCGCTCTTAAACCCGGATAACAGTTTAGAAGGTTATACCGAATATGTTACCAAAGAAGGCTTTTTTTACAAAGGCGAATTGTCGAACAACAGACCCATACTAAAATGGGATATTCAAAACGAAAAAGGTACCTTTCTGGCTATATTTAATTTAGATGGCATGACGGGTTATGTTCCATACAAAGACGAATCAAATACTACAAAATGGGGTAAATTTTATTTAGGTAAATTACAACAACCTGTTACCTATTTAGCTCCTTATACTTTTTGTGAAAAAGGTGATTGTTTAAACGGCGAAGCTACTGTTTTTGTGGCTAAAAATCCTGAAACAGGTTTTGGTATTTTTATGATGGGAAGTTTTAAAAACGGAACTCCTGTTGGCGATTTTGAAATGAATGATGAAGACAAAGAGAAAAATAAATACACTATTATTGGCACTATAAAAAACTATAGATTTCACGGAAAATGTACCAAAGCTTATCTTGATAAGAAAGTTGTGTTCACAGGTGAATTCCAAAACGGATTACCTCAAAGCGGAAACCTTACTGTGGATAACAAACTAATAGAAATTACGGGTTATAAAGAGGGTAAATATATTGGCAAACAAATTTTTCCACGAGAAGAATATAGAAATAACTCTCGATATTATATAGGCGAATTTAATAATTATGGCGATATAGATGGAGCAGGAACAATCTATTTGAGTTATGGTTCAAGAGTAACTGCCTCTAATTGGAAAAACGGAAAATCGTGTGATGCAACTTTAATTACCAAAGATTATGGTTCTGAAGACGATATGTGTTATAATATTTTTACCGATTTCTTGGATAGAAGTTTGGCGAATCAAAATTTGCAAAACGAAATGGCTTTGCTTAGAGCAAAAGAGGAGCAAGCAAAACAGCAAGAAGCTCAAAAACAAATAGAAAACGAACAGCAGTGCAATCAATGTCATGGGTTAGGAGTGATTAAAATCCAATGCCCAATGTGCAAAGGAGCAGGCTACCGAAAAGATAGGGTTACCTATGACAGACATACCGGAAATACAGGTGGTTTGGCCACATGTAGTCATTGTGCCGGGACAGGGCAATACACTGTGATGGGTTGCTCCAAATGCGACGGAAAAGGGTTTGTTAAAAAATAAAAACAAAAAGTCCCGAAACAATCGGGACTTTTCAACCAATAAACTAATCAACTATAACCGAGATTGAAGGCTTGTCCAGCCTCCACCATTTATTACGTCGATGCCGTTATTTTTCAGAATAGATTCTGCCTGAGCACTACGCATACCACTTCGACAGCAAACTATTACAGGCTTGTTTAACTTTTTTATATCAGTTACTTTGTTTCCGATAACCTGAAGCGGAATATTCTTCGACCCTTGTATGTGACCGGAACCAAATTCTTCATAAGTCCTCACATCAATAATTACAGCTCCTTTTGCCATATATTCTTTAACGTTGTCTTGCTTGTTTCCAAAAAGCATGTTTAATAGTCCCATAGATTTCTTGATTTTTTGTCAAAGGTATTGGGTTAAAAAGGATTAATCTGTAACCTGGGTTACCAAAACCAAATTTTGGTTACTTTTGATACAATGAAAACCACCGATCGTAAACAAGAAATTATAAATAGTGCTGCCCAACTCTTTAAAGAAAAAGGGTTTAGTGCCGTAACCGTTCGCGATATTGCCCAAGCGATGAATATCAAAGCAGCCAGTTTATACAATCATATTAGCTCAAAACAGGAAATTTTAGTGCATATCATTATAAAGATTGCCGAAGAATTTACCGAAGTAATGAATAGTGTAGTCAACTCCAACTCGACTTGTATAACAAAAATTGAACGCATCATTCAACTTCATATCGATATCACTTTGCGAAACCCCGATGCTTTGGCATGTCTTAATAACGATTGGATGCATTTGGAAGATCAAGATCTTCAATACTTTATTAAAATGCGCTCCGATTATGAACAAAATTTCCGAACTATTGTAAAAGACGGAATTAAAAGAGGTGAATTGCTTGCCTACAACCCTGAAGTAATCGTTTTTTCTACGCTTTCTACACTTAGGACACTCTATTTATGGTACAATAAAAATAAAGCGCTAAACGAAAAAACGCTTCGATCAGATATGCGAGCGGTTTTGCTTAAAGGTATCGTTACATAATTTTTGCGAAACCTAATGATGTAACAGCATTGACTCTTCTTATATCGAACTCACGTTATTTATAATGCTGTATTTGAACGGCTGTTAAAAAAATACAACGTTTTCGTAAACCTTAAAAAAAATCATTAAATTTGCATAATAAACTAACAATTGTTAGTCAAATAATAGTCCACAATTATGGCTCAATTTTATACTTTAAAAGTAGCTTCTGTAGATAAAGAAACTAAAGATTGTTCGGTAATCGATTTCGAAATTCCGGAACAACTTCAACCGGAATTTGCGTTTAAGCAAGGACAACACCTCACCCTAAGAACAACTATTGGAGGCAATGAAGTACGTCGGTCGTACTCGCTTTGCACAGCTCCTTATGAAAAGAAATGGCGAGTTGCTGTCAAAAGAATTCAAAATGGCTTGTTTTCCACTTTTGTTAATGATAGCCTATCCGCCGGTGATACTCTCGACGTCATGCCGCCTCATGGTCATTTCAATACCGAAGTAAATCCGCAAAAAGCAGCTAATTATATTGCTTTTGCTGCCGGTAGCGGCATTACACCTATTCTGTCTATCATCAAAACCCATTTGGACGCAGAACCCAAAAGTACTTTTAAGCTTTTTTATCTCAATCGAACAGTAAAATCTATTATCTTTAAGGAGGAAATTGAACAGCTTAAAAACGTGTATTTTAACCGCTTTGAGATTTTCTATTTCCTTACACAGGAACACCGTGCAGCCGAATTGTTTAACGGGCGTTTTACGGAAGAGAAAATAAAAGTACTCACCGAAAAATTAATTGATATCCCGCATACTGACGAATGTTTTATTTGTGGACCCGAAGACATGATTCATCTGTTGAGCGAGAGTTTAACAGCCGCAGGATTACCAAAGGAAAACATTCATTATGAACTATTTAATACTGGCTTATCGGAAGCCGATAAAGAGCGTATCAATAGTATTGTTGAGAAGAAAATTGAAGGAACCGAAGTAACAATCATCGATGGCGGAAAGGAATTCCATTTCGTGATGGCCGATGATTTTGATACCATTCTTGATGGCGCAATAGCCGCAGGTGCCGACTTACCGTATGCTTGTAAAGGTGGGGTTTGCAGTACTTGTCGCTGCAAAGTGGTTGACGGCTCTGTCGAAATGAAACTCAATTATTCGTTAGAGGAAGATGAATTAGCCAAAAACTATGTATTGAGTTGTCAGGCTGTTCCTACTTCCAAAAAGGTTGTGGTTGATTTTGGATTATAAAACTTGTCTCCGGCAGGCAGACCTAAAATTGACCTACGCCAGACTTAAATTTTAAAACGTACCTGCGGAAGCAGGCTTGAAACATAAAAATTATGTCAGAAATTGAAATCAAAAATTTGGAAGAAATGTTCCAACGTCGTATTGATAACGATGACAAAATTGAACCCAAAGACTGGATGCCGGAAAAATACCGTCAAACACACATCCGTCAGATTTCTCAACACGCACATTCTGAAATTGTAGGGATGCTGCCGGAAGCCAATTGGATAACCCGCGCTCCGTCCTTACGTAGAAAAGCAGCTTTGTTAGCCAAAATTCAAGACGAAGGCGGACATGGCTTGTATTTGTATAGTGCTGCTGAAACATTGGGTATCTCTCGCGACGAATTGTACGAACAATTGCATACCGGTAAAGCGAAATACTCGAGTATTTTTAACTACCCGGCTCTTACATGGGCTGATATAGGTGCTATTGGCTGGTTGGTCGACGGAGCCGCTATTATGAATCAGGTGGCGCTTATGGGAACATCATACGGGCCTTATTCAAGAGCGATGGTGCGTATTTGTAAGGAAGAAAGTTTTCACCAACGTCAAGGCTATTCGATATTACTTACCATGGCTGAAGGAACACCCGAGCAAAAAGCTATGGTTCAAGACGCCATGAACCGCTGGTGGTGGCCTTCTTTGATGATGTTTGGCCCTCGCGATGCCGATTCACCCAATACGGAACAATCGGTTAAATGGAAACTGAAACGCAAAACGAATGATGAATTGCGTCAGCAATTTGTTGATCAAACAGTACCGCAAGCTAAAATACTGGGTATCACTATTCCGGATCCAAAATTAAAATGGAATGAGGAACGCCAACAACACGATTTCGGAGATATTGACTGGGATGAGTTTTGGCAGGTTGTAAACGGCCATGGAAAATGCAATAAGCAACGTTTAGATGCCCGTCGATCCGCTTGGGAAAATGGTGCCTGGGTTCGTGATGCTGCTATGGCTTACGCCGAAAAACAAGCAAATAAAGAAACAAGAAAAGCAGTATAATTCAGTTGTCAGTTATCTGTTATCAGTTTTAACTGAAAGCCGACAACCGACAACCGACAACTTTCAACACTATGAAAAATTGGCCTCTTTGGGAAGTATTTATTCGAAGTAAAAACGGATTAGAACACCGTCATTGTGGTTCGCTTCACGCTGCCGATGCTACTATGGCACTCGAAAATGCACGCGACGTCTATACGCGTCGTGGCGAAGGTGTGAGTATTTGGGTGGTTCCTTCAAATCAGATTACGGCATCAAATCCGGATCAAAACGGAGAAACATTCGAACCCGCACTCAACAAAGTGTATCGTCATCCCACGTTTTACGAACTCCCGGACGAATTGAAACATATGTAATTTTGTTTCAAAAATTATAATTCCTATGAAAATAGGAAATTTAAATAATGATAAAATGAGTAACAACTTAATAAAATATATCTGCGGTATTGCCGATAATAACCTGATTTTGGCTGAACGTATCGGCCAACTCTGTGGTCATGGTCCGAGTTTAGAAACCGATATTGCTTTGACCAACATCGCTTTGGATTTATTAGGACAAATCAGAAGCTATTATCAGTATGCGGCTCAACTAACAGGAGGCGACGCTACCGAAGACACGATAGCAATGCTTCGAAAAGAGCATGAATACCTCAATGTGCATTTGGTGGAACAACCTAATACTGATTTTGCCTATGTTATAGCACGACAGTTTTTGTTTGATGTATTTCATCTCGCTTTATTGCAAAAATTACAGCATAGCTCCGATAACACATTGGCCGCAATAGCCACTAAAGCAATAAAAGAAGTAAGTTACCACAAACGATTTTCAACCGATTGGGTTAAACGCTTGGGTGATGGAACCGATGAAAGTCATAATCGTATGCAAGACGCATTTAACAATCTTTGGACTTATACCAACGAGTTGTTTCAAATGACGGAAGCGGACATGGCAATGGTAAATAACGGTATCGGAGTGGATGTTTCTCTTTTAAAGGAGCAATGGTTAAGCGAAGTGACTGCAGTTTTGGAAGAAGCTACCCTTAAGGTGCCTGATTTGAATTACTTTCAGAAAGGTGGAAAAGAAGGTTATCATACCGAACACATGGGCTATATATTAACTGATTTACAATACATGCAACGTACGTATCCCAATATGACGTGGTAATGATTAACGATTGCTGATTTTTGATTGTTGATTTTTTGAAGTTTAAGCTCTAAAAATACTTCGTCAGTTCGAGCGAAGCTCTCGGGTCAAAAATCGTTATTCCTCAATATAATAAATCTGTATGACAGAAGAACTAATCCATATTGACCCTAAACTAAATGAAATTCTGGAAACGGTTTCCGATCCGGAGATTCCGGTTTTGTCTATTGTAGATATGGGTGTGGTTCGCTCAGCAACCTTCTCAGACGGAATGGTTCACATAAAAATCACATCAACTTACAGCGGTTGTCCGGCTATGGATGTAATTGGTGAAGATATAAAAAACGCTTTCCGACAAAATGGCTATGAGGCAAAAGTTGAGCTGGTTTTATCACCGGCTTGGACCACCGATTGGATTACAGCCAAAGGGAGAAAAGCTTTGGAAAACTATGGGATAGCACCGCCTCTATCTGCCGAAGCGGATAAAGATGCGTTATTGGGAAATAAAAAAGTGGTTTCTTGTCCGCAATGTGGTTCAACCGAAACCCGATTAATTAGTCAATTTGGCTCTACAGCATGCAAAGCATTATTTCAATGCGATCATTGTCTTGAACCTTTTGACTATTTTAAATGTTTAAAATAAATGAATAACGATTGTTGATTTTTGAACTTTGATTTTAGATTTCGTTACTTCTTAAATCAAAATCATTATTCTTCAATCTTCAATAAATATAGGTATGAGCAATTCACAGGAGCTTCAGCGAACTGGCGAAGCAATAGAACTTTGTATTGAAAACAAAGTCGCATATATCAAACTCAATCGACCTGAGGTTTTTAATAGTTTTAACCGTGAAATGGCTTTTGCTATGCAAGCAGCACTCGATGAAGTTGCTCAGAACGCAACCGTAAGAGCTATTGTAATCACGGGTAACGGTAAAGCTTTTTGTGCCGGACAGGATTTAAAGGAAGTAACTACACCCGAACTCAATCCGGGTTTCCGCAAAATTCTTGAAGAACATTACAATCCCATTATTGAACGAATCCGTCTTATTGAAAAACCAATTCTGGCAGCCGTAAATGGAGTAGCTGCAGGTGCCGGTGCTAATATTGCATTGGCTTGCGATATCGTAGTGGCTGCTGAACAGGCCTCTTTTATTCAGGCTTTTTCTAAAATTGGTTTGATCCCCGACAGCGCCGGAACTTTTTTTCTGCCACGTTTAATTGGTTTTCAAAAAGCATCTGCGCTAATGATGTTGGGCGATAAAGTGACCGCTCTGGAGGCGTTTAATATTGGTATGATATATAAATGCATCCCTACTGCCTTATTTGATGATGAGGTTAAAAACCTCGCCACTACACTTGCCGATATGCCTACCCATGCCTTGGCGCTTACAAAGAAACTTCTCAATAAATCGATGATTCACAACCTACAGGAACAATTGGCCATGGAAAGCGATTTGCAAATCGAAGCCAGTTCATCCAACGATTATAAAGAAGGCGTAACAGCATTTGTAGAAAAAAGAAAACCCGAATTTAGAGGGAATTGATAATAGACCTGCGAGCTTGGCGTATTGCTTTGCGTGCTTTGCGGTTAAAAAAATAAGTAATGAAAGTAGCTATTATTGGAAGTGGAACCATGGGAAGCGGCATTGCGCAAGTAGCCGCCACTTCGGGTTGTGCCGTAAAATTATTCGATTTGAATCAGGAAGCCTTATCCAAAAGTAAAAATGCCCTTGAGTCTACGCTATCCAAATTGGTGGAAAAAGGCAAAATTGATGAAAAGGAAAAATCCCGAATTCAAAGCAATATTTCCTATGCTCATACCATGGGTGAATTATCACATTCCGATTTGGTCATCGAGGCTATAGTTGAAAATTTAGAAATCAAAAGAAAATTATTTTCCGATTTAGAAAGCTATGTTTCACCGGAAACAATTTTAGCTACCAATACCTCTTCATTATCCATAACTTCCATCGCGGCCTCGTGTCAAAAACCGGAACGTGTTATTGGTATTCACTTTTTTAATCCGGCACCACTAATGCAATTGGTAGAAATAATTCCGGCAATTCAAACAAGTAAAGAAGTGCTTTCTAACTCAGTCGAAACCATCACAAGTTGGAAAAAAACGGTTGCTGTTGTAAAAGATACACCGGGATTTATTGTCAATCGTGTCGCTCGACCATTTTACAGCGAAGCACTACGAATTCATGATGAAGGATTTGCATGCATGGAAACAATAGATTTTGCCATGAAAGAAATTGGAGGCTTTAAAATGGGGCCATTTGAACTGATGGATTTTATTGGTCACGATGTGAATTATGTAGTAACCGAAAGCGTTTTCACAGCCTTTTATTTCGATCCAAAGTACAAACCGTCTTTAACCCAAAAACGCCTTGTGGAAGCCGGTTATTTAGGTAGAAAATCAGGTCGCGGATTTTATATGTATACCAATGAAGTTGTCACCCCGAGCGCAGTCGAGGGGCAAATAAATAACAAGGAATTGGTCAAAAGCATATTCGAGCGCGTCATTGTAATGCTCATCAACGAAGCAGCCGATACGTTATTTTTAAACATCGCCTCCGCCAAAGATATCGATAACGCTATGACCAAAGGCGTCAATTACCCCAAAGGGTTATTGGCTTGGGCAGACGAATTGGGTATTGATTGGTGCGTCAACAAAATGGACGAATTGTACAACGAATACCACGAAGACCGCTACCGTTGTAGCCCAATACTTCGTCGTATGGCAAAAGAAAATAAAAAGTTTTTATACTAATTATTCAGAATATTAAGAAAAAGAAAACTTAGCGAACATTGCGTATTCTGATGGCTATCGGAATTGCGCTCCTGCCTGTCGACAGGCAGGTTTGCGGTTAAAAGTAAAATTAGATGAAACCAAACGAAATAGTCAACAAAATGTTCCTAAACGATGCCTTCAGTCAATGGCTCGGCATCACCGTTGAAAATGTTGCTGAAGGAACGTGCACGCTATCGATGGTCATCCGAAAGGAAATGACCAATGGTTTCGGCATCGCTCACGGCGGAATCACGTATTCGTTAGCCGATAGCGCCTTAGCTTTTGCCGCCAACACACACGGGCGACAATCGGTGAGTATCGATACGACTATCAATCATATCGAAACACTTAAAGAAGGTGATAAGATAATGGCAATAGCAAAACAAGACGCTTTAAAAAACAAGTTTGGTTTCTATACCATCGAAATAAAAAAAGAAGAAAAAACAGTAGCTCTATTCAAAGGAACGGTTTTTAGAAGTGATAAAGAATGGAGTTAGGAGCGAATGGTTTGGGCATTTTCAGTAATGGAAGTTCCGCTTTCCGCACCACATGGTGGATTGCTTCAATCGGGCCTGCCTGCCGGTAGGCAGAGCTAAAAAAGCAAACGTATTGAATAGAATAAAAAGTAAATAAGAAAATCCGCGGAATCAGTTAAATCAGTTTAATCCGTGGCTATAACAAAAAAACTTAGCGAACCTTGCGGATATCTTTGTGTCCCTGCCTGCCGGTAGGCAGGTTCGCCGTAAAAATTAAAAAATGGAAGCATATATCATAGACGGCGTTCGAACGCCAATCGGAAGTTACCAAGGCACTTTATCCGCGGTTCGCCCCGACGATTTAGGCGCATTAGTAATCAAATCCGTAGTAGAGAAAAACCCGACCATACCTACTGATGCCTATGACGACGTCATTATGGGCTGCGCCAATCAAGCCGGTGAAGACAACCGCAATGTAGCGCGTATGTCGTTGCTATTAGCAGGTTTGCCTTACACCGTTCCGGGCGAAACGGTGAACCGTTTGTGCAGTTCGGGTTTATCGGCCATTATTGGTGCTAATCGCGCCATTAAAGCAGGCGACGGACACGTTTTTATTGCAGGCGGAATCGAAAACATGACCCGCGGTCCTTTAGTGGTTTCCAAACCGTCTTCGGCTTTCGGAACTGATTCTAAAATGTACGATTCGAGTTTTGGATGGCGTTTCATAAATCCCAAAATGCATGCCATGTATGGCACCGATGCGATGGGAGAAACCGCAGAGAATTTGGTAGAAAAATATAACATTTCTCGTGTAGACCAAGACGCCTTCGCTTTGAATAGTCAACAAAAAGCTACAGCTGCGCAATCATCTGGTAGATTAGCCAAAGAAATTGTCGCAGTAGAAATTCCACAACGAAAAGGCGACCCAATTCAGTTTTCCAAAGACGAATTCATCAAACCAAGCACTTCAATGGAAGGTTTGTCAAAATTGCGTCCCGCTTTCAAAAAAGACGGAAGTGTAACCGCCGGAAATGCATCAGGTTTAAATGATGGTGCTTGTGCTACTATCATCGCCTCGGAAGAAGCGGTTAAAAAATATGGTTTAAAACCTTTGGCTCGAATTGTAAGTTCTTCTGTAGTTGGGGTTGAACCCAGAATCATGGGAATCGGCCCGGTTGAAGCGACTAAAAAAGCATTAGAAAAAGCGAATTTAACTTTAGACCAAATCGATATTATCGAATTGAACGAAGCGTTTGCGGCTCAAAGTATTGCTTGCATTCGCGAATTGGGTTTACAAGACAACGACCCCAGAATCAATCCAAATGGTGGCGCCATTGCAATCGGTCACCCGCTCGGAGTTACAGGAGCAAGAATCGCCTATTCAGCAGCATTAGAATTACAATTAACTGGAAAACGATATGCCTTAATCACCATGTGTATCGGTGTCGGTCAAGGTTATGCCGTGATAATTGAACGTGCTTAACATCCTAACAGGTTTTCAAAACCTGTTAGGTATAAATAGTTTACAAACACACAAATAGATAATATACTAGCCCTGATTGGAGCAATCCACCGTGTGGTGCGGAAAGCAGGAATAGGGATTACAAATAAAGACCAAGCCATTCGCTCACAGAAAAAAAATCCGTTTAATCTGTGAAATCGGTGGCAAAAATAAAAACTTAGCGAACCTAGCGTATTCCGATAGCTATCGGAATTGCGCCCCTGCCTGCCGGCAGGCAGGTTTGCGGTTAAAAAAAGATACTGAACTAAATTCAGCATACAATGAACAAAACACAACATTACGTACTCGGAAATTGGACATCAGCTATTGGAGAAGGAAAACCAACATTTGATGCCGTTACAGGTGAATTCATAGCCGAAACCTCAGTTGAAGGATTGGATATCCCAGCCATTTTGCATTACGGAAGAACCAAAGGCGGCGAACAACTCCGCAAAATGACCTTCCAAGAACGAGGAAATAGACTCAAAAGTTTGGCGATGTATTTAACCAAACGCAAAGAAGCTTTCTACGAAATCAGTTACCGAACGGGTGCCACGCGCGTCGATTCGTGGATTGATATCGAAGGCGGATTCGGAAACTTAT
Organism: Flavobacterium sp.; assembly: GCA_041917555.1. GTDB lineage: Bacteria > Bacteroidota > Bacteroidia > Flavobacteriales > Flavobacteriaceae > Flavobacterium. The sequence continues at coordinate 89,730 of JAYRXL010000028.1, forward strand.
TTGCCAATGCATCGTTGCGAAAATTATTTCCCAATCAATCGTATCACGTTGAAGGCGATCCAATCGATTTGTCGAAAGGTGGCCGTTTCATGGCGCATCATATTTTAGTTCCTAAAAAAGGAGTGGCGATTCACATCAACGCCTTCAATTTTCCAATTTGGGGGATGTTGGAAAAATGTGCGGTAAATTGGATGGCGGGAATGCCAGCCGTGGTGTTGCCTGCTCCAGCCACAGCCTATTTGACTGAAGCCGTAGTTCGTGAAATCATCGCCTCCAATATTTTGCCCGAAGGTGCGTTGCAATTGATCTCTGGCACAGCTAAAAATATATTTGACACGGTCGAAAGCCAAGATGTGATTACGTTTACAGGCTCGGCTGCTACAGGAAGATTGCTCAAAGCACACCCAAGAATCATTCAAGAGGCGGTGCCGTTTACCATGGAAGCCGACAGTTTGAATGCTTCGATTTTAGGTGAAGATGCGGTTCCGGGAACACCTGAATTCGACTTGTTCATCAACCAAGCACGTAGTGAAATTACCGTAAAATGTGGGCAAAAATGTACGGCCATCCGTCGTATGATTGTACCCGAAAAATTGATAGATGACGTTCAAACCGCACTTTCTAAATCATTAGATAAAGTTGCTATTGGTGACCCAAGACTAAAAGAAGTGCGAATGGGCGCTTTGGTCAGCAAAGATCAAGTCAATGTGCTAAAAGGAAGAGTTACAGCATTAGCCAAATCGGCTGAAATTGTCTATGGTGATTTAGAAAAAATAAACCTAATTGGAGCTGATGATAAAGGGGCATTTGTAAGCCCGGTAGTACTTAGAGAAAACAACCCTTTTACAAATCTGGATGTTCACGAAATCGAAGCTTTTGGTCCGGTTTCAACGATAATGCCTTACAAAAATTTAGACGAAGCAATCGAATTAGCCCAAATGGGTAAAGGTTCGCTAGTTTCTTCCATCGTGACCAATTCAGACGAAATCGCCAAAGAGTATGTGGTCAATGCGGCCTCGCATCACGGTCGAATTTTAGTATTGAATCGCGAGAATGCTAAACAAAGTACAGGTCACGGTTCGCCACTGCCTTTGTTGGTTCACGGTGGTCCGGGTCGCGCTGGCGGCGGAGAAGAAATGGGCGGTGTGCGCGGCATCAAACACTATATGCAACGCTGCGCTATTCAAGGTTCGCCAACCACTTTAACCGAAATTACCGGGATTTATCAAGCCAATTCGGCCTACAAAGAAATTACGCAACATCCGTTCCAATACCATTGGGAAGACATCGAACCCGGAATGTCATTGCGTACTCATAATCGTACCGTAACCGATACCGATATCATCAACTTTGCCAATTTAACGTGGGATCATTTCTATGCTCACACTGATATTACTTCGCTTGACGGAAGTATTTTCAAGAAACGAACGGCTCACGGTTACTTCATTTTAGCAGCAGCAGCAGGTTTGTTTGTGTATCCGAATAAAGGTCCGGTTGCCGCGAATTATGGTTTGGAAGAATGCCGTTTCTTACGCCCTATTTACCACAACGATACGGTTTATGTGCGTTTAACGTGCAAGCAAAAAGTCGATCGCGATGTCGCTTCGGCAGAACATCCAAGCGGTATCGTAAAATGGTTTGTAGAAGTTTTTGATACGAATGATGAATTAGTTGCTGTGGCCACTATTCTCACCATGGTGCAGAAAAAGCAAGAGGTTTTTATCGAAATGACCGACGAAAAAGTAGCGGAATGTATCAACAAATTAACCTTAGATTCAAAACCAAGTTGGGGAATCCTAACGCCGCAACATTTGTTAGAACATTTGGAACAAGGCTACCGCATCATGTCGGGTGAAATTCAAGATTTTGAAATTGCAACACCCTCAACCATTTTAGATAAAGTGCATAATTCACTCTACAATTACGAAAAATTCCCCAAAGGAACTGCTTTTCCGGCCATGAAAAAAGGCGAATTGGAAGACTTAATTCATCCCGATTTTGAAACGGCCAAAGCCCAATTTTTTGAAGCCCGAGAAGCCTATAAAACCTTTTTCAAAGAAAACCCTGAAGCTGTGATGAAAAATATGGTTTTTGGAGAATTAAATAGGTATGAAAGTTATCTTCTTGAGAGAAAACACCTCAATCATCATTTTGAACAATTTGGATTAATATAAAAATGAAAACTTAGCGAACCTTGCGTATTCCGATAGCTATCGGAATTGCGCCCCTGCCGGCAGGCAGGTTTGCGGTTAAATAAAACATGGAAGCATACGTAAAACAAAATACAGTAAACAACATCGCCACCATCGAGTTCTTTCATCCAGAACAGAATAGTCTACCAGGCGATATTTTAGCACAATTAGCCAACACCATTACCGAAGTTGGAAATAATAATGAAGTAAAAGTCATCATCCTAAAAAGTGGTGGCGACCGAACCTTTTGTGCCGGTGCAAGTTTCAAAGAACTCATCGCCATCAACGACGCAGCTACCGGAAAAGTATTTTTCTCCGGCTTTGCCAATGTCATTAATGCGATGCGAAAATGTCCCAAATTCATCATCGGACGCATTCAAGGGAAAACAGTTGGCGGTGGCGTCGGAATTGCTGCAGCAACCGATTATTGTATGGCAACAAAATTCGCAGCAATAAAGTTAAGTGAATTGAATGTCGGCATCGGACCCTTCGTAGTATCACCAGCGATTGAACGAAAAATGGGTGTTTCAGCCATGTCGCAAATTGCTATAGATGCCAACACATTCTATGAAGCATCTTGGGCCAAAGAAAAAGGCTTGTTTGCTCAAGTTTATGAAAGCATCGAAGAAATGGACGAAGCCGTACAAAAATTCGCTGAACATTTGTGTACCTACAATCCTGAAGCCATGCTCGAAATGAAAAAGATTTTCTGGCGCGGCACCGACGATTGGGATAATTTATTAGCCGAAAGAGCTGCCATCAGCGGCCGATTGGTATTGTCTGATTTTACAAAAGAAACGTTGAAGAAATTTAAATAGAGTAAAGATTGCTTCGCTGCAAGAAGAAAGAAGAAAGAGAAGTCAATGCTTGAATCTTTTTTCTTTCAGTGCAACGGTCTTTCTTCTTTCATCTAAAAAAAAAAATGATTTACGAATTCAAAGGGTTCATCCCAGTCATACACGAAAGTAGTTTTATCCATCCGCAGGCTGCGGTTACGGGTAACGTGATTATTGGCAAAAATGTGTATGTGGGTCCGGGTGCGGCAATACGCGGTGATTGGGGCGAAATCATCATTGAAGATGGTTGTAATGTGCAAGAAAATTGCACGATTCACATGTTTCCCGGCAAATCAATGGTCTTAAAGGAAGGCGCACACATTGGTCACGGAGCCATCATTCATGGAGCCAATATTGGTAAAAATTGCTTGGTTGGAATGAATGCCGTAATCATGGACGATGTCAATGTAGGCGATGAATGTATTATCGGCGCATTGAGTTTTATTAAAGCCGGAATGCAAATTCCTAACCGAAAAATGGTAGTCGGAAATCCGGCAACCATTATCAAAGACGTTTCTGATGAAATGATTGATTGGAAAACCAAAGGAACCGCTTTGTACCAACAATTGCCGAAGGAATGTTACGAAACCTTAAAAGCAGTTGAACCGTTGCGAGAAATTCCGAAAGACAGACCAACACAAGAAGCGTTTTATAAGACATTAGAAGAATTTAAGAATAAGTCATAAAGTCAAAAGTCAAAAGAGCAAAGTCAACAAATTTGCTTCTTTCGACTTTCGACTTTCAACTTTAAGACTAAAAAATGATAACAGAATTCAAAATGCCCAAAATGGGTGAAAGTATTACCGAAGCGACCATCATCAACTGGCAAAAATCTGTGGGTGACTATGTAGAAGCGGAAGAAATTATTGTTGAGGTGGCAACCGACAAAGTAGACAACGACGTTCCATCGCCGGTTTCGGGAGTAATTACGGAAATTCGCTTTCAAAAAGACGATATAGTGGAAGTAGGAACGGTTTTGGCATTGATTGATGAAAGTCAAAAGTCGAAAGGCGAAAGTCAAAAGAATGATAAAGTTCTTGAAGAACCGACAACCGACAACAGACAATCGACAACCAAATCACAACCCAAAACCGGCAACCGACAACTGACAACCGACAACCGACAACCGACAACCGACAACTTTTTAAGTCCACTAATCATCTCCATCGCCCAAAAAGAAAACCTTTCTATCGAAGAATTACAAATCATTCCGGGTAGCGGAACCGATGGTCGTTTGCAAAAAAGCGATGTTTTTAATTATTTGAAAAATAGAAAATATCCAATTCAATCCAAACCTTCTGAGTTATCGAATATGTCATCCCGAGCGCAGTCGAGGGATTATCCAAAACCTAAAATCAATTTTATTGAAGGAAAAGACCGCATCGTCGAAATGGATCGCATGCGCAAAATGATTGCCGATCACATGGTGTATTCCAAACAAACTTCGCCTCACGTAACTTCCTACATCGAAGTGGATGTGACAAATTTGGTGAATTGGCGCAACGCAAACAAAGATCAATTCCAAGAAAAATACAACGAAAAACTCACGTTTACACCTGTTTTTGTGCAAGCAGTAGCCAAAGCAATAGCCGATTTCCCTATGATTAATGTTTCGGTAGACGAAAAAAACATCATCGTGCACAGCGACATTAACATCGGAATGGCAACGGCTTTACCATCCGGAAATTTAATTGTTCCTGTAGTAAAAAATGCCAACGAAAAAGATTTGGTTGCTTTGGCAAAAGACGTCAATTCCTTAGCCGAAGCTTCTCGAAATAACCAATTAAAACCGGAACAAATCCAAGGCAGTACATTCACCATTTCCAATGTAGGAACATTTGGAAGTTTGATGGGAACGCCCATCATCAACCAACCCGAAGTAGCCATTTTGGCTTTGGGAATCATCAAAAAGCGTCCGGAAGTCATTGAAACTGCAAATGGAGATGAAATAGCCATTCGCAGTATGATGTTCCTTTCGTTATCCTTCGATCATCGCGTGGTTGATGGATTTTTAGGAGGCTCTTTCTTGCGAAAAGTAGGCGATTATTTAGAACAATTTGATACCAACACAATGCTATAAATTATGAATGCAACTATGACATCAGCAATACAAATTACCAAAGTTTCCCAATCTCGCGTTTCCGAAGTCAATCTGGATAATATCACTATGGGAACCCAATTCACCGATCATATGTTTATTTGTGATTATGAAAATGGCGAATGGCAGAATCCGCGAATTGAGCCTTTAGCACTCATTCTGACACATCCTGCGGCCATGGCGTTGCATTACGGTCAAGCCATTTTTGAAGGGATGAAAGCCACTCTGGGAAAAGACGGAACACCATTGTTATTTCGCCCTTATGAAAATGCGAAACGTATGAATTTTAGTGCCGATCGTATGGGGATGCCTTCGTTTCCGGAAGATTTGTTTGTAGAGGCGTTAAAGCAATTTACGGCTTTGGAAAAAGAATGGATTCCAACGCAAGTCGGAAGTGCGCTGTATTTGCGTCCGTTTATGTATGCCGATGAAGCCTTTATCGGAATGCGTGCCGCTACGAGTTTCAAATTCATTGTTATGGGTTCGCCTGCCGGACCGTTTTTTAGTCGGAAAATAAAATTATACGCTGAGAAAAAATACGTTCGTGCCGTGAATGGCGGAACGGGCGAAGCTAAAGCCGCCGGAAATTATGCCGCCGCGATTCGACCAACTGAATATGCCAAAGCCAAAGGCTACGATCAAGTATTGTGGCTCGATGCGCACGATTTTGAGTACATTCAAGAAGTAGGAACCATGAACATCTTCTTCAAAATTGATGGTAAATTCATCACGCCAAGTTTGACAGGTTCAATTCTTAATGGAATCACCCGAATGAGCGTCATTGATTTATTGAGAAGCAAAGGTTTTGAAGTAACGGAACGCCCAATTAAAATCGCGGAAATTATAGCCGCTGCTGAAAACGGAACGTTAGAAGAAGCCTTCGGAACCGGAACGGCCGTTGGAATTGCCATGATTGAAGAAATAGGAAACAACGATTTGTCCATCAAATTTCCAGCCGAAAACCCGGTTTCTGTCATGGTAAATGACACCCTAAATGCTATTAAAGTGCAAGATATCAAAGACGAATTCGGTTGGATTGTGGAAGCGAAATAGCTTTATGAAAGGAATGTTTATAATAGTCTTTGTTCTGTCATTTTATCATGTCTTTTCTCAAGATAGGATTGTGAAAAGATATGATAATGGAACTATTCAATATGAAGGATATGTTGTTAATAATACTTTTGATAGTATTTATAAAGAGTATTACCCAAATGGAATTCTAAAAACTGAAGGTTCTTATAAGAACTGTAAATATAAAACAAATAATAAAGCTGTTTTGGTTGGTACATGTGGTAATGAAGAAAAAAAAGATAGTATAAAAAAGGGTATATTAAATGGGGAATGGAAAGATTACTATGAAAACGGCAAATTAAAAAGTAAAGCCAATTATTTTTGTGGTATTGAGCAAGGAAACTTTTATTATTACTCTGAAAAGGGAACTGTTGAAAGTGTTGAATTTTATAGTGCGGGGAAAAAAATTATCTCTCAATCTTATAATGAAAATCAAACTTTAAGTGAAATAGAATATTTTGATCAAAAATGGGTGAAAAGTAAGAAATATGAAATTACAAGAACTATCGAATTCTTTGAAAATGGTAATTATAAAAGTGAGACTTTAGTTGAAGAAAAAGTTGATGGATTTGAGCATGAAAGTTACAAAGAATATTATCCAAATGGATTTTTAAAAACAGAAAATGTTTTAATTGATGGAGACAAGCATGGAATTTGTTGTGAATATTATGAAAATGGAAATGTAAAAAACGTAGGTTTTTTTGAATATGGTAAACCGGTTTTTGTTCAGTTGTTTTATAACGAAGATGGAACTCCAAATAAACTAGAAAGATGGAAAAAAGGGAAATTAGTTTCAACAGAAAATAATTTTGATCCCAAGAAATCTTTCATATATAATGTGAAAAAGTATAAAAACAAAATAGTTTTTAATAAATGTTAGATAAAAGTACACTCGAAAAAGCTTTCACCACCATGGCAACTGCCAAAGCCATGGCAACGCTTTACGAAGACAATTTCAAAATCGTTTCCAAATACGTGCACGCTACTTCCCGTGGACACGAAGCCATTCAAATTGCTGTCGGAATGCAATTATTGCCTCAAGATTACGCTTTTCCGTATTACCGAGATGATGCCATGATGCTATCCATCGGAATGCAACCTTACGATTTAATGTTGCAATTGATGGCCAAAAAAGCTGACCCATTTTCAGGCGGACGAACGTATTATTGTCATCCGAGTTTAAAAGACACCGATAAACCCAAAATCCCACACCAATCTTCAGCCACCGGTATGCAAGCCATTCCGGCTACGGGAGCGGCGATGGGTTTTTGGTACAAAGAAAATACCGGAATTCAAGAGAATAATGAAGCTAAACCACTTGTAGTTTGTTCACTTGGCGATGCTTCTGTAACCGAAGGCGAAATTGCCGAAGCTTTACAAATGGCGGCGTTAAAACAACTGCCAATTTTGTATTTGGTACAAGACAACGGTTGGGACATTTCGGCGAATGCCAAAGAAACGCGAGCGCAAAACGCCTTCGAATACGCCAAAGGTTTCCACGGCATCGAAGCCATTTCCATTGACGGCGCTAATTTTACCGAAAGTTATTTGGCGGTTGAGAAGGTAATCAAGACCATTCGTGACGAACGACGTCCGTTTTTGGTTCACGCTAAAGTGCCATTGCTCAATCACCATACTTCGGGTGTTCGAATGGAATGGTACCGTGACGATTTGGAAGAAGCCCAATCACGCGATCCATTTCCAGTCTTGATAAAGCAATTAGTAGAAGCTGGATTTACAGCTTCTGAAATTCAAACCATAGAAAGTACAGCCATTGCCAAAGTCAAAGCCGACTTTGATAAAGCCCAACAAGCCGAAGATCCACAACCGGAAGATTTATTCACACACGATTTTGCGCCAACACCAATTACTAAAGAAGTCGGCGAGCGCAATCCGGAGCGTGAAGACAAAGTCGTTATGGTCGATTGTGCCTTGTTTGCCGTCGAAGAATTAATGAAAAAACACCCCGAATGTTTGTTGTACGGACAAGATGTTGGTGCGCGTTTGGGTGGTGTTTTCCGTGAAGCCGCTACCTTAGCTCAAAAATTCGGTGACGAACGCGTATTCAACACACCCATTCAAGAAGCATTCATCGTAGGTTCCACCGTCGGAATGTCGGCTGTGGGTTTAAAACCGATTGTTGAGGTGCAATTTGCCGATTACATTTGGCCCGGACTCAACCAATTGTTTACCGAAGTGAGTCGCTCGTGCTATTTGTCCAACGGAAAATGGCCGGTCAGTATGATTTTGCGTGTGCCGATTGGTGCTTACGGTAGTGGCGGACCCTATCATTCGTCTTCTGTCGAAAGCGTTCTGACCAATATTCGTGGTATCAAAATCGCTTATCCAAGCAATGGAGCCGATTTAAAAGGCTTACTAAAAGCGGCGTATTATGACCCCAATCCGGTGGTGATTTTAGAGCACAAAGGCTTGTATTGGAGTAAAGTAAAAGGAACGGAAACCGCCAGAGTCAACGAACCTTCCGAAGATTACATTTTACCGTTCGGAAAAGCCAATATCGTACAAGAAATTTGGGAACAAGAAACCGCAGAAACCCTCACTGTAATCACCTACGGAATGGGCGTTCATTGGGCATTGAATGCATCTGAAAACATCAAAAACCAAGTCGAAATCATTGATTTACGCACCTTATATCCTTTGGACGAAGAAACCATTTTTAAATCGGTTAAAAAGGCCAAAAAATGCTTGATTGTGACTGAAGAACCAACTAATAATTCGTTTGCCCGAAGTTTGGCCGGATTAATTCAAGAAAATTGTTTCAACTACCTTGATGCGCCGGTTATGGTCATTGGTTCCGAAAATATGCCGGCCATTCCGCTCAACAGTACACTCGAATTCACCATGATTCCGAATGTGGAGAAAGTAAAAGCTAAAATGATAGAACTTTTGAATTATTAACCTCGGTTTTGTCATCCTGATTAGTTTATGCTGAGCGTAGTCGAAGTACAGCCGAAGGGCTCATAATTCCGTTTAAAGCAATCAGAAGCTAATCCAGCTTTTCATTTCAACCTGCCTGCCAGCAGGTAGGTCTGGGCTAGGGTTTTTGTGCGTTCAAGTCATTTCAATTTCAACATTGAAAGTTCGTTATTCAACATTTCCTGTTCAACATTCCCTGTTCAACATTCCTTGTTCAACATTCCTTGTTTCTTTGAACCTTGAAGTTTCTTAGAAATTCTATCTCTATCCAATACGATTACTCAATAAATCTGCCGTTTACTCAAAAAGTAATGCCATATTCCGGAAAATCCGTATTTTGCGTGTGCGATGAAAAAAAATCCGATTCTGACAGGGCTATTTTTGCTGTTGGCTTGTGTGTTGCATGCCCAACAGCAGTTACCATCGTTTATTAATTTTTCGGAAAAAGACGGATTAACCGATAAGTACATCTACAGTCTTGCTCAAGATAAAAACAACGCGATATGGATTGGTACCGGTGGTGGTTTGTATCGCTATGACGGACATCATTTTACCAAAGTTAACAGTCCTGTTGATAAACCCGGACGGCAAATAAACAATGTGCTTCAAAATGTTTATTGCGATAAATCGGGCAAAATTTGGTTATCGAGCATCAATGCACTACAGGTTTTTGATCCTGTTACCTTTACTTTTCAAGCTGCCAATTATGCAGATAAAACGATTAACCAAATGCTTAAGAGTTTTATCATGGGTTTTGCCGAAGACCGCAACGGTACCATGTGGATTGCCACACAGAGTGATTATTGGTACAAATACAACCCAAAGACAAAAAAAGCGACGCATTTTGTGCCTAAAGACGCAAACCTGACCCAAGCTTCAAAAGATGTTTTGAAAATCATAGAAACCCCCGACGGGCGTTTATGGGCGATTACCACCCATGGTTTGTTTGAGTTTTTTGCCGATGGGCGGATTATTCCACATTGGAATGCCAAAAACGGTAAGCTGACAGCGAATCAGTTTTATGACGGTTATTATGACTGCAGTCGAAATTGTATATGGTTAGCCGGAGGTTTTGACGGAATTGTGCGCTATAATTTGGATTTGGGTACTTTTGAAAATCAGCCCTTGATTGTAACAGGTTCCAAAAACTCCAACCCCGCCAATTTTGTGAGTTTGGTACAGCCAAAAGATGCCAATACAATTTGGTTTTCGGCTGGGATAATGGGTGAATATTCCATTTCTGAAAAGACCTTTGTTAATTATGGAACTACTTACAAAGACGAATACTCATTTAAAGCCAATCAAGTAAGTCGGTTTTTGACCGATCGTGAAAAAAACTTGTGGATAGCCTCTTATTCGGGGCTTTCAATGTTGCCTTGGCAAAACAATCAGGTTAAGTTGATTCCTTTATTCAATCAGTTTGCAGAATACACAGTTGAGCCCTATACAACATTGGATTACAAAGGAGGCTATCTTATTGCGAATAATACCAGTAACGGATTGTTATGGGCTGAACCCAATCGTAAAGAACTCACATTGATTCAAAACCCTTTCTACAAAGGACAATACCGAAATATGAAAGGGATTGAAGCCTTGGTGCGCACGCCAAACGGACAAATTTATGGGGCAAGCTCAGAGCAACTTTTTTATTTAAATCAAACTACAAATACTTTAATTCCCATCGAAGTACGTGACCAGCATGGCAAAAAGCCGGTTTCAGTGATTAAAATCATCGCCGATGGGTTTGATAATCTATACCTTACGTCATACAACAATGGGTTTTATATTTTCAATACACAAACCAAAAAATTAGTGCATTATAATCTGTCAGCTATTGATCCCAAAAATGTAAATGTTTCCTCCAACATGCTTTCGCCTCGGATGGAAGATCGAAATGGAAATATATGGTTTACCAATACGGATGGCGTGTATTGCTGGGAGCGAAGAAGCGGACTTTACAAGCATTATGCATATGGTAAAGCGCACAACAATGGAGCAAAAATAGTCCAATCTATAGATATTGCGCAGGATAGTAAAGGGCACTACTGGATTACCACATTGGATAATGGTATTTTTGAATTACAGCTCAAGGGAGATAAAGTTACTTTGATGAATTATGCGAAATCAAACGCAAATTTGCCTTCTGATTATTGTACCAATATAGTTGCTGATAAAAAGGGTATGCTTTGGATTGGCACTTCAAATGGTTTGGCGAAATTCGATTCCAAAACGCATCAGGTAGTATCCGTAATGGGGCAACAACATGGATTTAAAGATAATTTTATTTCGGTTAAATTAGACCTACTTTCAAACGGAGAATTAGTAGTTAATCACTATGGAGCCTTAGCCGTTTTTAATCCGAATACCTATAAACGGAATTTACTCCAGCCACACCTTCGCTTTACCGGTATAAAAGTTTTGGATCGATACCTTAGTCAACAGGACATAGCCTCAGGTGAAGTTGCACTTAAGCACAATCAAAATTTTTTGCAATTCGAATGGGCTACAGATGTATACAATAACGCCAATCAGGCGCACTATGCGTATAAGCTGGAAGGATTCGAAAAAAACTGGGTCTATACATCTACAAATCAGGCTACGTATTCATCACTCGAAGACGGAGATTATGTGTTTGTGGTCAAATCGGCGAATAACGACGGCGTTTGGGGGCCTGAGACGCGTTGTAAAATACATATTGCGACACCATTTTGGAAAGCTTGGTGGTTCTATGCCCTATTAATTGCTGCTGTTTTAGCTTTGGTTTATGTGTTTTATCAGTTCAAATTGAAACAGATTCGAAAAGAAGAAGAACTCAAATCGGGGTTTTCGCGCCAGTTGGCTGAAATCGAAATGAAAGCGCTCAGGGCCCAAATGAATCCGCATTTCATCTTCAATTCGCTCAATAGTATTCAGAAATACATCTTAAAAAACGACAGTTTCGCCGCTTCGCAATACTTGACAAAATTCTCCAAATTAATCCGACTGATTTTGGATCACAGCAACCAAAACTATATTTTGTTGAGTAGCGAAGTTGAATTGCTAAAATTGTACATAGAAATTGAAGCCTTGCGTTTTGATAATCAGTTTGAATATGAATTGGTTGTTGATGATTTGCTCAATACAGAAACCATTCAAATTCCTTCGATGATTATTCAGCCTTATGTTGAAAATGCTATTTGGCACGGATTGTTGCACAAAGAAACCAAAGGAAAATTGACACTTCAAATTAGCCGATATGACGATTCTAATATTACGGTTTTGGTTACCGATGATGGGATCGGTCGTCAAAAAGCACAAGAATTAAAAAGCAAACAAGTCTTGAAAAAGAAAAGCTATGGCTTGCAAATTACCGAAGATCGAATTTCAATTTTAAATAAAACACAAAGTAATAAGACAACCCTTAAGATTGTCGATTTGAAAGACGCTAACGGCAATGCAATCGGAACACAAGTAGCATTAATTATTCCTATTCAAACTATAACCGAGTAACCATGATTAAAGCAGTAATTATTGACGACGAAAAAAATGCACTCGAGGTACTTGAAATGCAACTCAATCAGTTTTGCAAAGAGGTAAGGGTATTGGCTGTTTGTAATGGCGGAAAAGAGGGGATAAGGGCTATACAAGAATTAGCGCCCGATTTGGTTTTTTTGGATATTGAAATGCCACATATCAACGGTTTTGATGTGTTAGAACAAACGAAAGAGTTAGATTACAGGGTTATTTTTACAACAGCCTATGATCAATTTGCGATCAAAGCCTTTAAATTTTCGGCTATTGATTATTTACTCAAACCTATCGATATAGTTGATTTACAAAATGCTGTAGAAAAAGCGCGTAAAGAGACTAAAAGTGGTAGTTTAGAAGATAAAATTAAGCTTCTTATGGAGCAATATCAGCCTCAAAAAAGTCGCCGAAAAATTGCACTTCCGGTGGGTAATATGTTGGAGTTTTTTGATGTAGATGAAATCATTCGCGTGGAAAGCGACAGTAATTATTCGCATATTTTTTTAGCCAATCATAAGAAAATAACCCTAAGTAAAACCCTAAAAGATGTGGAGGAAAGCATCAAAGGGGAACCTTTTTTCAGAGTGCACCAATCACACCTGATTAACACCAATCATGTTGAAAAAGCAGTAAAAGGCGAAAATGCGTATGTGGTTATGAAAGACGGAACAACCATTACGGTTAGTCGCAACCGCAAAGAAGAATTCTTTGAACTTTTCAGACGAATATAACCTATTATCTTGATTCTCAATAAATCTGCCAAATACTAAAAACCGCATTAGAGCGGTTTTTTTTATGGGTTATTTTGACGTATAAATCAAAAACAATAATCCATGAAAACACAACTTTTAACCTTATTCTTGGTATTGCTCACCGGATTTACCTTTGGGCAAACCACCATTACAACCACCAAGCCTATTCCGCAAAGCGAATGGGAAGCCTTTATTACTAAATACCAAAAAGTAGTTTATGGGGATGTGCGCATCACCAATAAAAAAGGAATAACAGCTCAAATTCTTGGCGACAAACCGGTAAATCCTTTGGATAAAGTAAGCTGGAGACCACCGGTTATTCCACCATTAAAGGACGCCGAATTTGTAGGAAAACCTAAAATTCCGGTAAAAGAAAACCCAAAATATTCGGTTGTAAAAGTGCGTCCTAAACCGATTAATCCGAATTGTGAAACTTGTTCCACGATTATTATAGGCAGCAATGTCTCGGAAGCGGAATTAGCCGAAATTCAAAAATTCCTTAGTCAATACAATTAAAAGAGAAAGCCATGAAAAAACGAATCGCATTAGTGCTCGCTTTTGGAGTTGTAAGTTCATTACAAGCCCAATTATTGAAAGATTTAAGTAAGAAAGCCGAAGATAAAATCAAGTCAAAAATCGAGAAAAAAAAGAACGAAAATACCAACACGCCTACACCTGCTACTGAAGAACCTAAGGAAGTTAAAGGAAAAGGAAAATCGGTAAAAGGAGCGAACGATTTTGTGCCGGGAACTAAGGTAATCGCTTCGGAGGATTTTGCTCAGGATGCTTTGGGCGATTTTCCGGTTAATATGTCGTCTACTTCCGGAGGAGAAGTGGTGGAAATTGACGGAAAAAAATGGTTGGCTTTGAGCGGAGCCGGCGGATTTATTCTTAAAAATTTTAATCGGAATCTGCCCCAAAATTTCACCATCGAGTTTACGCTTTCCCATTCAGACAATATGACGTGGAAAGCTAAGGAGTTGGGAATTGTTTTTGCCACATCTAAAAATGTAAAAAAAGATTACGGCAAATGGGGTGAGAACCGTCATGATCGCGATGGAATTAAAGTAGGATTACACCCTATTGAGTATTCCAAAAAAGAGATTGGCGCTACGCGTTTTTTCAAATATGAAGACGATAAAGAAACCGTTAAGACAGAAAAAACGCAAAACAAATACACCTTATCAAATCCGGAAACACGTGTGCAGATTTGGCGCCAAAATACCCGCCTGCGCGTGTATCTGGATGGGGTAAAGATATGGGATGTGCAAGAAGCCTTTGATGACCTAACTTACAACACCTTAGTATTTGTTACGGGTGATTATGAAAATGATGCACAACGCTTTTATATAACCGATTTGCGCTTGGCCGAAGCAGGTGCTGATACCCGTCATAAACTGATTGAAACAGGAGCTTTTAGTACCAATGAAATTTTATTTGAACCCGGAAAAGCAACCTTAAAACCATCCAGTGAACAAGTGTTGGCCGATTTAGGCTCGGCGTTGCAATCGGCACCCGATTTCAAAGTGTTAATTACCGGTCATACCGACAGCGATGGAAACGATGCTGAAAACATGAAGCTATCCGAAAAACGAGCTGAAAGTGTAAAGCAATACCTCAATAGCAAATTCGGGATAGACAATGCCAGAATGCAAACTGCCGGAAAAGGTGAAAGCAGTCCGGTGGCCGATAATAAGTCGGAGGCCGGAAAAGCCAAAAACAGACGCGTCGAATTCATTAAATTATAATATTATGAAAAGTTCACTTTCTTTTTTTATCGGATTAGTTTCTTGTCTGTTTGTTTCTTGCGGAGGCAATGAAAAGAAAAATGCAACTGAAGCAACGGCAATCGAAACGCAGCCTTCTTTCGATCTTACACTTTCGAAATCCTTTTACATGACCGGCGACAGCACAGACGATTTATATATCGATGTTGAAGTTAATAGCGGGGAATTATTACCCAATACTGCCATCGAAATCGTCAAAAAAAACAACCCAAATGAACGAATTAGTGGGGTTGTTTATAAAGTCCAGAGTAGGGATTTTAAAGATATTCCGTCAGCTAAATCGGGCGATGAAGTTGTCGCTTTTTTGCGAGTTAAAAATGATAAAGGCTTTGCTTTGGGGTACAATGGTGATGAATATACGATTGTTACAAAAGGTAGTAAAGTAGCGGCAACAGCAGCAACAGGAGAGGGTATGGCTCATATTACTGTTGATGGTAAAGAATGGAAAAATACGTATGCAAGCGGTTATCACTATGTAAAAGATAACGGGGTAACAAAAGGTCCGGCAAATATCATGCTTACGTTTACCAAGCCTAATAAAAACCTAAAAAACACTCCCGAAGAAGTTTTACAGGTAAACCTCTACACTGCCTCAAAATCGGCTATAAAGTTAAACTCAGATAAAATAGATGTCAGTTTTAGCGCTGAGTGGAACGGAAAAGAAAAGGCATTTTCGCACACCAAAGCTTCAAACCTGCCGGCTACAGCTGAAATAACTACCTATCGTGAAGAAAACGGAAAGGCATATCTGTCGGGCAAGGTGAGTGCTAAAGCATCCGAATTTACCTGTGGAACTTGCCCAAAGGTACAGTTTGAAATTACGTTTGAAAACATTCCTACAGAAATATATAACCAATAAAGACAACCCATGAAAAAATACATTGCACTCGCAGGACTCCTATGTATGATTACAGGAACTGCACAAATTAATACGGTTTCAAAAGCTAATGCTAAAGGCTTAGCACAAAAAGGAAACGATAACTACTACCGTGTAGTAGCAAAAGGCTTTGTTTGCAACCGCGAAACTAACGATGATATGTTGGAACGCGATGGTAAGCGCGATGAAATTTATTTAGCATCAACCTCTGTTTTGATTGATGCCAATGGCTATTCTATGCCACAAACTTCAGTAAAAAACCGCACTCGAACGATGGGCGACGTAAATGGTAGAGCTAAAGAAGAACGCCGTTGTATGGCAGGTTCGGCAGCCGGAAGTTTGGGCGGAATCCAAACAGGTGATAACGTTCCTGATGTTGAACCTTGGAAAAACAATGCTATGGCAAGTGGCGATTTACTGCCATTTGTGCTTTGGGAAGGCGATCTTTCGGGTGGAAAATCGGTCATGATTACACCTACTATTATGGAGTATGATGGTCCGGATGATTTTTTAACCAACTTGTGGCACAATAGTTTTGTAGGGCAATTGACCAAAATTCCGGTTGCCTTTGCATCGTTGCCATTCGCACTTTTAACACAAGGAATAAATACATCCAATACTATAGGTCAATATGATGACAGTTCGCCCGGTGTTTTTCCAGTTCCAACAGCAACTCAACAATTTCCGAATCAATTTTACCGACTCAATATCGATGGATTAACGCCAGTTCAACGAGCAGAGTTTTTGAAAAATTATGAAGTTGTAACTCATAAACCCGCCGATCGACCTATTGGATCTTTACAAGGTGCGTATCAACCTTTGATTATGAAATTTGATGCCGCTACTATTGCCCAAATTTCACAAAAAGATTTTGGTTACGGAAGAGGTATAGTTCCGATTCGCTTTAAAGATGTATCCGATTTAAAAGGTGATTACACGGTTTTCTATTCCTTTGAAAAAGTGACCGATGAAAGCCTGAAAAACAGAGTAAATATTGTCAATAACGATGTTTTTGATCCGGTGGTTGGATATCAGTTGCGCAATGTGTATGCCGATGATAAAGTAGCCGATGTTTTAAATGGCGGAATGGAAAATAATACGCACATCGTTTTAAATTCAGACAAAGATATCAATAGCCAAAAATTCAGAATCAAAAAGGCGAATGATTATTACTTCACCTTTACTAATATCTACAATAATTTCAATCTCGACTTGCTGAATAAAAATGATGGTAATGGCGTGAACATAGTAACTTCTGCTCCCGATGGTTCGGAAACCCAACAATGGGCTTTCATTCGCTATTGTGATGGTTCTTGGGTAATTCGAAATGTAAGAACCAAAAGAGTTATTGAAGTATACAATTCTAATAACTCAATACTCGCACCTTTGGGTCAATGGGATTTTAGCAATGCCAAAAACCAACGTTGGTTCATCGAATAAAACATACAATCAATTAAATACATACAATTATGAAAATAAATAGCAAGTTATCAGTAGTAGTAGGGTTAATTAGTTTGTTTTTTACAACTTCTTGCTCTGAAGAAACTCAAATTACCAATGAACCTCAAAATTCGGCAACAGCTGTTTTAGCACGCCCAACGCCTCCTCCGCCAACACCTGGAGAACTACGCGGATTATACGACATAAAATTAAATTCAGGAGTTGAAGCTAATTTGGTTTTCGAATATGGAAATTATGTGTGTTACGGTAGTTCCACCCTTTATGACATGACCCACTTACCGGGGATGAGAACCTCTTATACCGAAGTGGGAGTTCAAACGTATGCTTTTTCAACTTTTGACGGGACTACAACCTTGAATTATCGATTTGTTTACGATTCGTTTTCAACCAAAATAAACGGTACTTATGGCTCGGGAACCAGTTTTACCAATTTAGGTACTTTTAAAGGGAAAAAACACATCACGGGAACAAGTGGTACAGATTTTCTAAAGGGTTATTGGTTAGGAAGTTATTCGGGAATGTATGATTACCTTATGGTGTTTGAAGAAGACGGGAAAGTAACCGTTGGCACTGGAGAAACCTACTTTAGCAGTGTGATTGGAAAAGGAACCTATCAAATTTATGGCGATACTGTAATTGGTTCATACACCTACCCCAATGGTTATATGTATAGCTTCAAAGGGACTTGTAACTTTGCAGGACATCATATAACCGGAACATGGGGTCACGGCAATTCAAACTCTAATGGTGGTGATTTTTCATTAAGCGGTCAGAATTTTTACTAATAAAAATTCCTTAGTCCTAGTCGGCAGTACTGTTGTTTTTTGGTCGGATTTATGTCAGTTGAATTTACCAAATACTAAACAGTTCTGCCGATTACTCAATTTTATAAGTTACCTAAACAATTATAATTTTATTTAGTACCTGTAAATAAACAGGTTATGAAAAAACTATACTGCTTACTTATCCTCTCTCTATCGCTTGTTAGTCATGCTCAAGTGGGCGTAAATACTACTACACCACAAGCGCAACTTGATATCAAATCAACAAATCAGGCCACTCCGTCTAATACTGACGGGATTTTAATACCCAAAGTAGATGCCTTTCCGGCCGTAAATCCAACTGCGGCACAAAACGGAATGCTGGTTTTTTTGACCACCACTTCAGGGAGCAATAAGCCCGGGTTTTATTATTGGGATAATGCTACAACTACATGGGTCGGAATCAATTCCACCAAAAATGCTGATGCCGATTTTTTTGAGGTGGGTGGCACCAATGCACCCGACGACATCAATGATGAAATGTATCATTTGGGAAAAGTCAAAATTGGGAACACAACCAATATTGATGGTAAACTCGAAGTGGTTTCCGATGAAAATGTCCAATTTGGCATCCGAAACCAACGCAATCTCAACCCGTCAGCCGCAACCAAACGCGTTGGGATTTACAATGAACTCAACGGGAATTCCAATGCCGAGTTGAACGGAAACGGGAATGATATTTTTGCCAGTGGAGACGGAATTCACTACGGAACGACAAATTATTTGAGTGGTTCGGGATTAGGCAATCGTATTAGTTTCAATTCAATTTTAACGGGTTCTTCAACAGGAGCTATTACCGGATTAGACAATTCGTTCTTTAATACCGGAAACGGACAACATTCGGGAATTATCAATCGCATGCAAGGACCAAGTGCTTCAAATCATATAGGGTTAACCAATCAAATTAGTGGTACAGGTAATGGTGGTCAATATGGAGTCAACAATTTTTTGACCAATGGTACTGATGGCATAAAATACGGAATGTTTAATCAAATATCGGGTTCCAGTTTCCTTTGGCACTATGGTGTGAGTAATCAATTTGCAACTACCGGTACAGGCTTGAGAACCGGAATGGTTAATGAATTTACAGGCTCTGGCTCTGGAACACATACTGGAATTAGAACTGAAAATACTTCAACGGGAAATGGTATTCACTATGGTGCTTACACCAATTTGGCCGGAACCGGAACCGGAAATCAAGCAGGTTCCGAAACATTGATAAATAACTCAGGTACAGGAATCCATTATGGGTCAATTCATACGCTAAATGGCCTAAATGCACTTCAAAAAATAGCCGTTTATAATGCTGTTTCATCAGCTCCAACTAATGCAGGATCAATATATGGAATGCAAAATTTTATCACACTAAACGGAACGGGTTCAGGATATGGAAGTTACAACGCCATAAGCGGAACGCAATCGACATTGGCTTATGGTGTTTACAACGAACTTGGAGGAAGCAGTTCAGCTGCTCAACATGGCGTGCAAAACTATTTTAATAGTAGTGGAAATGGTTTGCGTTATGGAGTGCAAAACTTTTTTTTGGGCTCAGGCAATGGTTTAAAATACGGAATGAATACTGAATTCACCGGAACTGGAGCTGGAGACCATATTGGCGTGAGAAATGTTCTCTCAGGAACATCAACTGGCGCTCAAACCGGAATTCAGAATTTAGTATTCAACAACAATAACGCAATTCAAATCGCGGTTGACAACCAATTATCAGGAACAGGAACAGGGTTAAAATACGGAGTAAAAAACGCAATAACCAGCGGTGGTTTGGGTGTGAAATATGGTAATCATACCATGATAACAGGCACTGGAAATGATTCACATTTTGGCTCGTATCATTTTTTAACCGCAGCCGGAACAGGTTTTAGATACGCCACATACAACGAACTTGGTGGTGCTGGAACGGGTAAACAATACGCAATCTATAATTTTATCGATAATTCAGGCAATGAAGAGCATTTTGGAAGTTACTCACAACTTTTAGGTGAAGGATCAGGTAATCATGTTGGGAATTACAATGAATTAGGCGGTTCTGGAACCGGGATTCAAACCGGAGTAAAAAATACAATTAACAATATAGCGAGTTTAACAAACCAAGGAGTTGTCAATGAATTACCATCGTCAGTTGCAACTACAAAAACGGCAGTTTTGAACACAATTACTAATTCAACATCTGGAATTATCAAAGGTGTTCAAAATGATATTGTTGTAAGCTCTGGTGCGCCAACATCAATAGGAATCGAAAATAACTTATCAGGCGCAAACGATGGATTACGATATGCAATAAAAAATAATTTAAGTGGTAACTCAACCGTTGCTCAACATGGTATACACAATAGTTTTTTAAACAACGCAACGGAATATTTTGGTTTTTTTAATCAAATGAATGGAAATGCTACTTACAGATATGGATTAAGAAACAATTTTGAAGGAAACTTTGGTACTAACTATGGTGTCAGAAGTGTTTTTTCAACGCTTTATACTTATAATTTTGGTAGCTATAATGAATTTTACAGTGGAGCCAATAATAAGGGGCTTCACAACCGATTCGAAAATTACGATTTCACCTTATGGCAGGAAAATTTTGGTGTGCATAATGATTTTATTATCTATGGAAACAATGGTCGTCAATACAATGGCGTATATAATAATGTGACCGGAGCGTCCGGAAATAATAGTTTTTCTGGTCTCCGTAATGATATTAGCTGTATCAGTTATTATAACTCGGGTTACAAAGGTGTTTACAATAATTTCACCGCATCAGGCGATCAAATTTTTTGGGGGATGTACAATGCAATAGCCGGAACGCAAGACGGCAATAAAGCCGGTGTAGACAATCAAATAACTAATACAGGAAACGGAATTCATTACGGAATGATTAATGTATTATCAGGGACCGGTGGTGGCGATAAGTGGGGAAGTTACAACTACATCGATCCTGCTGCCGGCGGAAACCAAATCGGAGTCTATTCAAGTGTTACAAAAGCGGGTCAGTATGCTGGCTATTTCATCGGCAATGTATATGTTTCGGGCGTTTTTACCAATCCGTCCGATGCTACTTTAAAAGAAAATATCGCGCCAACCAGCAGTGTTCTAACCAAAATTAACGCGCTACAAGTCAAAGATTACCAATTCAAAACCGATTTATCTCAAAAATACGGTTTCGCTCGTGGCCAACAAACGGGTTTTATAGCCCAAGAAATGGAACAAGTATTTCCTAATTTAGTCAAAGAGGAAATCCTTTCCACGCCCAAAGACCCAACCAAAATCGCCGAAACTACTCATGAAGAACGTACCATCAAATCCATTAATTACGTTGGGTTGATTCCGCTCCTCACCAAAGCCATACAAGAGCAACAGCAACTTATCGCTGCCGAAAAAGATAAAAACCAACAACTCCAATCCGAAATACAATGGTTGAAAGAAAACCAGCAAAAATTAGAAGAGAGGCTGATTTTGCTGGAGAGTAAGTAGTTCTTATTTGTAAGCACCCTGCGTTTGTAGGGTGTTTTTTTTTTGGGCGGCTTTTCCGGTTTTCCGCTGTATCCGATTGCATCGGGATGCCGCTTCACCCCGGGCCGCAAAAAAACCGCAACGTTTCGTTGCGGTTTTTTTAGTTCAAAATTCAAAATTCAAAATTCAAAATTAAAATTCCAAGTTCAAAGTTGAATCTTGAATATTCAATATTGAATAACGAATGTTGCGGTTTTTTACTTATTTCACCATGGGCGGATATTGCGCCAAAGGTGGATATTGCGCCAAAATTTTGGTCACAAACTCCTTGATGTTTTCATCTTTTTTCTCCATCTTTTGAGTTAAAACACCTTCCCCTTGTCCCTGCCAAACCAGTTCTTTCTTCTTGGTATCAATGATATCGATGGTTAAAGTGCCTTCGGTATAGGTCGATACGGTGGTGTTGCCACCCCACATCCACGGATTCCAACCCCAGCCCCAGCCGTAACCCCAACCCAAATTGAATTGGTTTACATCGACTTGTTCCCGTTCTTTGGTGAAAAAGTTAATCAGTAAATCAGGGGTGTCACTTTTGGTAAAACCCTTGGCAGCCATCGCTTCGTCTATCGATCTGAGGATTCTTTTTTTATCCAAGTCCGATATTTCGGCTTTGTCAATTCCTGCTTTGTGATAGGCGTAGGTTTTGTATCCGATGAACGATACATTTTTGTCATAATCATAATTTACTCTTACTGAACTGCACGAAGCCAGCACAAAGAGCAGCATTACCGGGATAAATTTGAGTGCTTTCATATCATTTCTATTTTAGTTCCAAGTACTAATCTTGCCAACCGTAGGTTAGTTTCAAGGTTAAAATTGAGTCTGAAACAACAGGAAACTTTAAACCTGAAACAAAGTATCATCTACTTCATTAGGGATGGTAACTTTTAATAAAGGTTGCGTGGCCATGGCTCTTTTTATGGCAAAAATCGCACCTTCGTTTCGCGCCCAACTTCTACGGGAAATTCCGTTGTTGACATCCCAGAAAAGCATTGATTCTAAACGCCTTGACGCTTCTTTGGTGCCATCAAGAACCATACCAAAACCACCATTTATGACCTCGCCCCACCCTACACCGCCGCCGTTGTGTATGGAAACCCAAGTTGCACCACGAAAACTGTCACCAATTACATTGTGTATGGCCATATCGGCAGTAAAACGCGACCCGTCATAGATGTTTGAAGTTTCACGATATGGGGAGTCGGTTCCGGATACATCATGATGATCACGACCTAAAACCACATACCCAATTTCGCCGCGTGCTATGGCCTGATTAAAGGCTTCGGCTATTTTGATGCGCCCTTCGGCATCAGCATATAAGATGCGGGCTTGCGAACCTACAACCAATTTATTTTCTTGTGCGCCTTTAATCCATTGGATGTTATCGGCCATTTGTTGACGTATTTCTTCCGGAGCAGTTTGCATCATTTCTTCTAAAACAGCACAGGCTATGGCATCAGTTTTCGCTAAATCTTCCGGTTTTCCGGAGGTACATACCCAACGAAACGGACCAAAACCATAATCAAAACACATTGGCCCCATGATATCTTGTACATAACTCGGGTAGCGGAATTCCCTGCCTAAAGTGGGTTGATTATTCATTACCGCTGCTCCTGCGCGCGATGCTTCTAAAAGGAAAGCATTGCCATAGTCGAAAAAATAGGTTCCTTTGGCCGTGTGTTTGTTAATGGCTTCGGCGTGGCGACGCAAGGTGTTTTGAACTTCATTACGGAATTTTTCCGGATTTTCGGCCATCATTTTGTTCGATTCCTCAAATGAGAATCCCACAGGATAATAGCCTCCTGCCCACGGATTGTGCAACGAAGTTTGGTCAGAACCCAAATCGATATGTATTTCTTCAGCATCAAAACGTTCCCAAACCTCTACAATATTGCCCAAATAGGCTATTGAAACCACTTCGTTATGTTCTTGAGCCTTACGAACCCGCACAACCAAATCGTTGAGGTTTTCACAAATTTCATGAATCCAGCCTTGTTCGTGTCGGATTTTGGTAATTTTAGGATTTACTTCGGCACATACGGTAATACAACCGGCAATGGTGCCTGCTTTAGGTTGAGCACCGCTCATTCCACCCAAGCCTGAGGTTACAAAAAGGCTTCCTTTAGGGTGTTTGCCTATTTTGCGGAAGCCATTTAATACGGTTATGGTTGTGCCGTGAACAATCCCTTGCGGGCCAATGTACATATAACTTCCAGCTGTCATTTGTCCGTATTGGGTAACGCCTAAAGCATTGAATTTTTCCCAATCGTCCGGCTTGGAATAGTTGGGAATCATCATACCATTAGTTACTACCACGCGAGGAGCTTCTTTATGGGAAGGGAATAAGCCCATGGGGTGCCCCGAGTACATGACCAAAGTTTGTTCATCGGTCATTTCAGCTAAATATTTCATGGTCAACCGATACTGTGCCCAATTTTGAAATACAGCTCCGTTTCCTCCATAGGTGATTAATTCGTGCGGATGTTGCGCTACGGCATAATCCAGGTTATTCTGAATCATGAGCATGATGGCTTTGGCCTGATCGCTTTTTCCGGGATATTCGGATAATGGGCGTGCATACATCCGATAGTCCGGTCGCAGGCGATACATGTAGATGCGACCGTAGGTTTCGAGTTCGTCACGAAATTCAGGCAACAATTCGGCGTGGTGTTTGGGTTCAAAATACCGAAGCGCGTTTTGGAGTGCCAGTTTTTTTTCTTCCGGAGTTAATATTTCCTTGCGTTTGGGTGCATGATTGATTTCCGTTTGCTGCGCCGGTTCGGCTAATCGCCTCGTGTCATACGGTTTAGGTTGTGGTAAAACCGATGGAATACCTTGTAGTAGTTGCTCTTGGAAAGTCATTTTTTGACTATTTTGATTGTTAGATTTTTTAGTTTACGGTTTACAGTTTTTAGCTTTTAGCTTTTAGCTGATAGCTTACAGTTTATGGTTTATGGTTTACAGTTTTTAGTTTTTAGCCTTTAGCTTTTAGCTGATAGTTTACAGCTTTTAGTTTTTAGTTTACAGCAGATATCATACAACCAACAACCAACAACCAACAACTGTCAACTAACAACTCATTAAAACATGTGGTAAAGTTACAGTGTTTTTTAAATTAATTCTAATAGTGTTCCTGCCTTATGCGTTAGGGATAGAGGCGATATCCTCATAGCGAAGCGTAGAGATAAAGCCGAAAGCCCGACCCCGATTTTCGGGGGAACGCCCTATTTAAAAATTATTTTTTCTTAATTTCTCCCGTTTTTTTATCAAATCCGTAAGGGCAATGCCTACAACCACTTTTGCAGCAATAACCGCGTTTGAGGTGGTATTTTTCGGTAAAAACCCTATAACCTTCGGGGGAGAGGTAATAATCGACACCGAGGATTAAATTATTTGGATTCAGATTGTCATTCATAGCAACAAAATTAGCAACTTTGCACCATTATGATACTCGTTGTTTTTAAATATTTAACACCTCGAGGGTTTAGAGGCTTGACTTTTTTTCCGTTTGTGTTTTTGGCGCATCCGCAAGATAAGGCCAATCCGGTTTTTGTAAACCATGAGCGTATTCATATTCGACAGCAAGTAGAGTTGTTGTTGGTTTTTTTTTATGTGTGGTATGTAGCAGAATTTTTGGTTCGTTTGGTGCAATACCGCAACAGAAGGCAAGCTTATTATAATATTAGTTTTGAGCGCGAAGCCTACCAAAACGAAAAAGACCTTAACTATGTAAAGAAAAGGTCTTTTTGGAAGTTTTTATCGTATTTACGCGTTTAGTAAATTACTTTTTTGACAGTTACTTTATCATCGGTTGTTTTGATTTCCAAAAGTAAGGCACTGTTGTTTTTGAGTAACTGATTGAGTGTAAAAGAGAGCGCATTAACGTTTTTATATTCAGCAATTTTTCTACCCAACACATCATAGACAGTTATCTCTTTTAGCGGAATGTTAGAAGATATAACATGTATTTGATTAGAAACAGCTACTTGAACGGCATTGGTATTAAATGTAGTGTTGTTCAAAGCTGTATTTGTGTAGCGCAAACGGAATCGGTTTAAGTGATTGCCGGTTTCGGCTGCAAAAGAGTATGGACTTGTTCTTAAATCATGAATAACAACATTATCCATGTCTTCGAGATAAATCATTTGTGTAGGATCACTAAAAATGCCATCAGTTTGTAAAATACCTATAGAGAAAATTCCGTTTTGCGGGGCCGTAAATCCTACAGGAACAAGATCGTTTTGGTCGACAGGTGCAGGACGACCTTGAATAATCATCGGTTTGGTATCAATTAGAGTAAAAATTTCCAGAATATTTGTTGGTTTGTAAAACGCATCAAACATTCGGTCGCGTTGGTACGTTGCTTCAGGCGCATAACCAATAAGGGTAGTACTGGTTTCTTCATTTTCATTAGCAATATTGAGCCAAATGCGACTGTAATTTTCTTCATCAGGGTTGTCATTTTCGGTATAAACATCCTCACTTCCTCTGTAGAACTGACTATTATTTAATGCGGCACTTCGCATCGTATTGGTAAATGATACTGTTGAAGAAGTAGGGGCGCTATCCAAAAGTTGCACAAAGAAAGACTGACAAGAAGCGATACGACCATTAAATCCCGGAGGCGTTGAACCAAGTGAATTATAATTGATATAATCGTTTACAGAGTAATTGTATACGTAATCGCCATAGAAAGGATCTACAAAAGAGGTACTTATAGGTTGTCCATGCGTCCATAAGCGAACATTTCCGTCCAAATTTGCATTAGCAGTTAAAAAGGTTAACGCATTAATGGCGGAAGGGTAGGGGTTTCCAATTAAATTCCAGTTGTCATCCTCTGGTGTGGCAGTACCACCCGGTGAGGGATAGGATACGGTTCGGGTTCCTCTTGAAACCGCAACAGAGAGATTACCGTTGTTTGGAACACCGGTGAAGGTTGTCGTAAATGGAGTTACTATAGTTGTGCTATAGGTATTAGGGCCTCGAATGATATAGCCTTTACCTACGGTCATGTTTTCGTTGCCACTCACCCATATTCCATAATCAGTACCATTTATGGTAGGATTCCATTTCCAGATAAACCCTGTAGAGGTTAGGGGTGATACAGCTGAAGCCGCAAAGGAAGTAACTGGCGAGGACCAATATACATAGTCTGTTTTACGTAAGTTGGTAGTACGTAAAACCTGAATATTACCGGAATTGGGTGTGCCCGGATTGTTCACCTGTACTAAACTGGCGTCATCATTGATGATAATATTACCAGAAGGTTCTACATTAACAAAGTTGGTAACTCTAAGGTAATTGTTGGCATTAACAGTCAGAACGGCTCCATTCAAAACGCGAAGTGTACCGGCCAAACCAACATAAGACGCTCCGCTTATAATGGGATTATTGGCTGTAGGCGGAATAATAACACAATCTGTTGAAGTAGGAAGCACTCCCCCCGACCAGTTTGATGTAGCACTCCAGTTACTGTTTGTTGTGCCCAACCATATTTTACCGCCTATAGTTACAGAACCGGACAGGTCAGCTGCAATAGATGTACAATTAGCATCGCTTAGTGCTGTTAGGGTATAGGTTGTTACTGTAGAAGGTGAAACGGTTAATGTATAAGGAGATGAAGTAATTCCGGAAATGGTAACCGGTGTTGAGCCATTGGTATAGGTTAAGGTCCAAGGTTGTGTACCGGTAAGGGTTACAGTTAGGTTAGTGCTACTGTTGCAAATTGTTCCGCTTCCTGTAATAGAAGCTGTTGGGCGAGGACGTATTGCGAATACAGTAGCAGTTCTACAATTCGGACTGGTAGAGCATGCAGCATAGTAAGTAAAATTCCCGGGTGTGTTAGTATTGGCTAAACCAGAACCGGGAACACCAACCGGGTTGAAAGGATTTGCCGTACTTATGGGAGCTCCGCCGCTGGCAGCTGTGTACCATTGTGGAACACCACCTGAACCACCTACATTTAGAGAGCCGGGTCCTGTAAATGTCCATTCGTAATTACCGGTAACACCAGCTGAAAAAGAAGTGGTTACAAGGTAATAAGTAACCCCTGATGTTAAAGTAGCGGTCAGCAAGGCATCATTTTCACAATTTCCTCCAGTATTGGTATCATCGTCGGCAATAATAAAGTTTGCGGGTGTTCCGCATGGGTTTGCGCCATTGAATGCATTTTGATACAAAGAGGCATGTCCGTCCCAATCTGTTCCCGGTGTACACATAGAAAAAGTGTAGGATCCTGTAGTTAATGGTGAAAATGAAACCACATCATAGTAATAGGATGTACCGGCGCTTCCGTTACAAGTTGTGCCTCCAGAATTTCGTATCCAAGAGGAATCGGTTGTAGCTAATGCTCCGGTGTTAAAAGTTGCACCAGAGTTATAAATAGTGCCGGTAGTTCCGCATGAAGTGGTTAGTGAAATAGTGCCGGATCCCCCCGGACAAATAGAGGTTCCCACAGTTGTAGGAGCAGAGGGGCTGGTGATGGTAAACGGACCCGCTAATGTTGCTGTTCCGCATGTACCGGATGCCATGGAAAAGTTGCTGTAAGTGCCTGAACTTAAATTAGAAAATGTGAAAGTTGGAGCTGGTGATGTTCCAATTGTAGCTCCACCGGGTCCTGTATATGTCCATTCATAATTTCCGGTAGCGTTTGTTCCAAATGATGTTGTAACTAAATAATAAGTCACACCTGCAGTAAGCGTTGCCACTAATGAAGGGTCATTTTCACAGTTTCCGCCCACATTTGCATCATCATCCGCAATGACAAAATTTGCAGGTGTTCCGCAAGGGTTAGCTGCATTAAATGCGTTTTGATACAATGAGGCATGACCATCCCAATCGGTTCCCGGTGTACACATGTTGAAGGTGTATGTCCCGCTGGCACTTGGGGTAAATAGGAAAGTATCTAAATAATAAGAAGTACCTGCACTACCATTACAAGCAGTACCGGTTGTATTGCGAATCCAAGTGGTATCAGTCGAGGCTAAAGAACCAGTGTTAAATGTTGTCGATTGCGCTATGGTCGTTGTAGTAGGCACCGTGATAGTTTGCGTTTGCGGTGAGCCGTTCAACAAATAATTAAGCGTATATGTGCCTGGGGCAAAATTGTTGAACGATAAGGTGAAATTTCCATTGGGAACGGAACAATTTGTATTATTTGAAACAGTACCGGCAGTAATGGAAGGGCCAATCACATTGACCACTGTGTCGTCGTTGCACAATGTACCTCCACAATTCCAATATGCAGTATAAGTAGTGGTTGTAGTAGGAGAAACACTTAATATGGGATTTGTAGTAAGTACAGTAGCTCCTTGTTGCCATCTTTGGAAAATACATGGTTGTGGATTGAATAAGGTACAGTCTTGAGCGGCAGGAGTTATACCGGGCCAATCGGTTGCATTTCTGCCCGGAACCGGAAAAGCATAAGTTCCGTCAATATTTTCTGCTCCGGATGTAGCCAATGCTCCGGAAGTTGAAGCATACCAGTTAGCCGAAAATTGTGAAATAATTACTTGAAATGAGCCATTTTCATTAATCACAATTTGGAAAGAAGCTGTTCCTGTACCGGCACCCGATCCTAAATTATAAGGCACAACATTGTCGTAGGACACCACAAATCTTCTGTTAGGAGCTGTACCAACCGTTTGGTAGGTTATAGTACCGCCATATCGAATATCAATATCTGCAAATATCCCGGCTATATAATTATTGGGGTTACCACCGGCCGGTATTGAAAACGAGTTATATCCTGTGAAGGTAAACGGACCGAAGCCCAAAATACCGTTCGATTGGATTACCGCTGTATTGTATATGTTTCCGTAAAAATTAAAATTAAAACCAATTGGGATTTGGGCAGTTACGCAATCATCGCAGGCGGTTGGAAATGCTGTTGCACCCGAAATTGCTACCGGTGTACAAGAGGAAGTAACCACGGTGTAGGTAACAGCATTTGTTGGTGCAGATAAAGTAGCTGTACCACCACAAGGAACCGATACATCTCCCGGGGCAGATACAGCACATTGCGAATAAGATGTAACATGGTTTGATAGTAAAACAATCAAAACAAGTATAAGTTTAACATGTAATTTTCTCAACATAAAAAAGTAACTTAAGGTTTGTTGTTTCCTAAAACTATTTATCAGTTACATATCCATAAATTAAAAAGGATAGCATAACTGATAAATAAGTTAGAAAAGATAAGCCTAATCATTAAAGAAAAGGATATTCTGTAAAAATAAGGAATAAAAACGAATAGTCTGAAATTATACTGTTAAAATATATTCACTTTTATGCCTTGTCATAAACCTTAAAGTAGTATGCTCTTGGAGTAATATATTACTCAAACATTTTAATAGACTATTTTTTTAATGCTGATTCCTCCGCCCTCCGTTCTAATTTCAAGAAATAGGGTTGTATCGTTCTTTTGTAAATTTCGTATGATAAAATTCAGATCATTTACGGTTTTAAAATGGGCTATGCTTTGACCCAAAACATTATATACTGTTATTTCAGAAATAGCCTCATTACTTGAATTTACATAGATATAATCGTTAACAACTACCTGAACAGTGTTCGTTTCAAAGCTGTTGTTATTCAATGTAACAGGTGTGTATCTGATTCTAAATCGGTTTAGATTTGTGCCGGCCAAAGTAGAAAAATAATAAGGCGTGTTTCTAAGGTTGAAAATGGTATTGGTGGTCATGTCTTCCAAATAAATCATCTGAGAACTGTCAGCAAATAAACCATCTGTTTGAAGGATTCCTATGGAGTAGATTCCATTTTGTGGTGCTGTGTAGCCAATAGGAACCATGTCATTTTGATCCAAAGGAGATGTTCTTCCTTGAATTATCATTGGTTTGTCGTCGATTAAAGAGAAAATCTCT
The DNA here is from genome assembly GCA_041917555.1 of Flavobacterium sp. Lineage (GTDB taxonomy): Bacteria > Bacteroidota > Bacteroidia > Flavobacteriales > Flavobacteriaceae > Flavobacterium. Next base: position 120,476 of record JAYRXL010000028.1, read on the forward strand.
AAAATTGTTGAAGGTTTATAAAAAGCATCAAAGAGTCTGTCACGTTCGTAAGTTGCACCCTCAGCATATCCAAATAAGGTAGTGCTGGTGTTTTCATTACAATCGGTTATATTGAGCCAAATTCTGCTTTTGTCTGATTCTTGCTGAATTGGTTCCGGATTTGAATTGCGATAAAATTGACTATTATTTGTTGTTGAAGAACGCATCGTGTTATTAAATGTAACTGCCGAAGGTGTTGGGCTGCTGTGAAGCATTTGAACAAAAAACGATTGGCAAGAGGCAATTTTTCCGTTAAAGCCTGGTGGGGTAGAACCTAATAGGTTATAGCTGATGTAATCATTCACTGAATAATTATACATATAGTCTTCGTAAAATGGATCCGAATAACTTGTACTGATAGGTAAACCGTGTGTCCAAAGTCGAATATTACCGTCTATTGAACTGTTGGTTGTGATAAATAGATCAGCGTCTATAGCTGATGGATAGGGATTTCCTAATAGGTTCCAATTGTCATCTTCTGCAGTTGCGGTTCCGCCGGGCGATGGATAAGATGAAGTTCGAGTTCCTCTGTTTATGAGTGTCGTAATTGTGCCGTTATTTGGTACACCGGTTAGGGTAGTTGTGTAGGGAGCCGGTGTTGATGTGTAGGTACTCGGGCCTCTTACTATATAGCCTTTTCCTATAGCCATAGCTTCATTTCCATTAACCCATATCCCATAATCATTGCCATTTATGGTTGGATTCCATTTCCAGATATAACCTGTTGGAGTGAGAGGGGAAATCGAACTGGATGGGAAATTAGCTACCGGTGAAGACCAATATACATAATCCAACATACGAATATTGGTGGTTCTTATAACCTGTATATTGCCGGAATTTGGAATTCCGGGATTAGAAACTTGTACTAAACTGGCATCATCGTTAATGATAATATTTCCGCTTGGGCTTACTGAAATCTGATTGGTTACCGTAAGGTAATTTCCGGATAAAACGGTCAAAGTTGCCCCATTCAAAACGGATAGTGTACCGGCTAACCCTACATAGCCACTGCCTGAAATTATAGGGTTGTTGGAAGTGGAGGGTATAACCACACAATCGGTTGCATTCGGAATTCCTACAGGAGTCCAATTATTAGCTTTATTCCAATCGGTGTCAACTGACCCGTTCCATGTTTTTCCTATAGTAACAGTAACCGTAGTTTCATCGGTTAATACTAATGTTGAGCCATTACATAAGGTATACGTAACTTCAGCAGTATAGGTTGTGGTTGAAGAAGGGCATACAGTTACAACCGGTGTTGTTGCAATAACAGGACCCGATGTTCCGGAACCACTATGCCATCTGAACGTAGTAATTGAAGGCCCTGAAGGGGTAAATCGCCAAGCTTCATTATAAGTAGTCCAGTCAGGACTTGTTGCATTTCGATTTGGAGCAACTACACCCAAGGTGCCATTACTGTTTTGAACACCTACAATTGCGTTTCCACTATTCCAAGTTGCACAAACTTCTTTATTCTGAATGTAAACTTCGATGATATTCGTGTCTTCATACAAAACAATCATCCCTGAATATAAAATAGAATTACATGAAGAAGAGAACATAGGGATGTTATCCCATCCCGCGACCAAGGCACGACAACCGGTGTTCATAGTTACTAGTTCCCAACCAATTTCTCCTCCTTTGCTCGGATCAATGTCATGGTATACCCCAAAAATTGTATTTAAGAAATGGGTTGGACTTGGTAAATCATTTGAGAATGACCAAGCACAGTAACCGCCGGGAGTATTATTAGTAGTGTCAAAAGTGATAACGCCATTGGAACCAATAAGGCATTGATTGTATGAGTTCCCGTAAAAACAAAAATTAAAAGGCAGATTTATTATTTGGGACCATACGTCATCAACATTAACACTTACTGGGTTTTGCAAACAGCTAAACTGATAAGGAGGGTTAAATGGGATAGTTTGAACGGTATAATTGGTTGTGTTGCCTAAGTTGATATACGTTGCTTCTAAATCTGTGCAGGCACTGCCGGTGCAAGAATTGATAGGAGCAGGATCAGCGCCATTAAGTCCAAATCCGCCACTTATTACACTCATACAAGCGTTACTGATTCCTGTCCCCGGACCGGGTGTACAAGGCACGGCAGTCGTTACGCATAGTGTAAAACTTCCTTGTCCTGTTCCATTTCCGTAGCTATGAATCCTAACGAAATAGGTGTTTCCGGCAGTTAATCCGGTAAGTTGCACTGCTTCGTTTGCACTAATGGTATCATCTACGCAATCTATACTGGTTAACGAGCCACATGCACCACTGAATATCTCCATTACAATGTCTGAAATACCAGTAGGTACTGCTGTAACAGTATGTGTTGTACCGGTTGCAGTAAATGTGTACCAAACATCATCATCTGCAGTTCCGGAACATCCGGCCTGCGATTGTGTGGCTGCCAAAGTACTGCCGCTGGTAGAAGTAACACAAGCTAAAGTAGGATTTACGGTTAAGGCGATAGCTCCGGAACAATTGTCATTGGTCGGCGTAGAAACTGGGCAGCCCAAAATAAAACTTATACTGCCGCCGGTTGCGCTCTCAGGATCTAATAAAATGTAATATTGTACGCCTGCCGTCATAGTAAAAAACGGACTTGTGCCTGCTCCTGAAATGTCATCAATGCATGTCCATCCAGAACCATTACATCCGGTTGAGGATTGTTTTATTTGGTAATCAATGTAGCCAAAAGAACTCAGTTGTTGTATATAATAACTTCCGGTTGTTGAAGGTGTAAAGGTGTAAATTTGTTCCTGACCGGGAGTAGTCCAACCACATGAAGAAGGAGAGTATTGACCATTACCCGAAGCGATAGTTGCATTTATAGTTGTACCGCAACTTGCTATGTTTGGAATTGAGCTACAGGGGTTAAACGGAGGAGAACAACTTCGGGAAATTGTAAATGTTCCGGTAGTGTTTCCCGAAGAAGACCAATAAGCGATATATACATAATAAGTAACACCTGCCGTAGTTATAAATGTAGCTGTTTCCGGAGAAGTATCTGTACAGGCTATATTTGTTAAACTTCCACAAGCACCGGTTGCCACGGAGAGTTTAATGTCAAATGCCGGATTTGTACTTATGGTTGTTTCTTGACCATCGCCGGTAAAAGTATACCATACGCCATAATTGCTCATGCTACAACCGGTTCCATGAGCTGTAGCGCCAGTGGTGCCAACGGTTGTTCCGGCTAAATTTGTTGTGCCGCAGGGTAATGAAGTGGCTGTGGCACAACTCGCATTTGGCGGTACTGGAGGTGCGGCGGTACAACTTCGAGATATAGTAAATGTGCCTGTAGTATTACCCGAACTAGACCAGTAGGCAATGTAAACATAATAGGGTGTCCCGACTACTGATGTGAACGTATAACTCTCTGTTCCACCCGAAAGTGCGTTATCTTGACAGGCGATGTTAGTAAAACTGCCACAATTGCCGCTTGAAATGGCCATTTCATGATCAAAACCAGAACCCGCCGTTGAACTGATAGTGGTTTGTTGTCCGTCGCCCGTAAAAGTATACCAAACACCATAATTGCTCATAGTACATGCTGTACCATGGGCGGTTGCACCAGTTGTTCCAACAGTCGTTCCGGCCATGTTTGTTGTGCCACACGGCAAACTGGTAGCTGTTGCACAGGTAGCATTTGTTGGAGCCGTTACAGATGTAACACAAATACTGCTTAATGTCATATTGTTATTATTACCAACATTGACAACTTTGATGTAATAGGTCCCTGTAGTAAGTGAAGCTGTTATTGTCTCTGTTTGAGCCGTATTACCGTTTGTATCCGAATTTGCACACCCAATTTGAGATAGCCCAGCGCAACTACCGGTGCTGGATATCAGTTGTAGAAATAAATTCCGGTTTGTAGACACAGCCGTTATTGTAATATTTTGAGGTCCCGAAGCTACTGTAAACGTATACCAACCTTCTCTTCTAAATGTACCTGTAGCACAACTTGGGCCCGGGGTTGAACTTATAGTTGGAGCATCCTGAGTAATATCACTTATAGAAGCCGAAGTATCGCAAGCACCATCTACAATAAGTGTTTCAGATGCTGCGCAGGTGCCACCTTGACTGTGCATTTTTGCCGGAGTTAAACCAATAGCTATAAAACACAAGAAAAGGAATTTTTTTATTGATAAATGGGTGTTTTGTAGTTTTGTTCCCATGGGCTTTTGTTTTTAAAAGTAAACGATTGATGTATAATGTTCAAATTAAAACGATTAACTGATGTTTTTTTATTCAAATACAGAATTGTATTACAAATAATTTGAATTATTTTCTTTAAAAGTATAATTTTATATAATTTAATAAGAATTGAAAATTATTTTGTTATAAACAAAAAAATTAACATAATTGTTATAAAAGTACTATTTTTTTTGTTTGATTTATTGATAATAATTAAGTGTGATTGTAGAATTTTTTCTACACCATTTTTGCGTTTTTATAATTTGAGAAATGAAGAATTTTCTTGTTTTGAAATCGACAAACGGACGTTTTTGACGACAAACGTCAACATGCTTTAAAAACAGAACATTTTTTTTTGTGGTTTACTTGTAAATCAATACATTTACTTTTCAAATAGTTGACTATGAGAAGATTTATGAGAATACCGACAATTGGTTTGCTTACCTTTTTTGGATTTTGTGCTCATGCACAATTGTATGTGAGCAATAATAGTTTTGTGTACAACAAAGGAAGTCTCGTATTTGTGACTTCAGACGTGGAGCTCAATGGTGCGAACAGTAATTTTTACTTGCGCAATGAAGGACAGTTGCTTCAAGGTACTTCCGGAGTGTCAACTAATAAAGGGACTGGTAAATTATCGGTTTTTCAGGAAGGAACCTCCGATAACTATGATTATAATTATTGGTGCTCACCCGTTGGTAATGCTTCAGCAGCTTCAGGAAATGAGAATTTTGGAATAACCATGTTAAACCGTCCAACCGGCTTAACTTCATCTGCACCCATCACAACAACTACAGGATATGACGGTTCTGCTACAAATGCATCTTTGGTCATCGCAAAATACTGGATTTGGAAATACCTTTCATCCAATGTGTATGATCCGGGAGGAGCCGGATGGATTCATGTACAAGATGCTTCCACGCTCGCAGCAGGTCAGGGATTTACTATGAAAGGAACTAGTGGTTCGGATACCACTGTAGCCGATCCCGCTGATGCTATTCCAAACAGACAAACCTTTGATGCTGACCCAGGACCCGGTGTTAATATGGTAGATTCTCAGCGTTATGATTTCCGTGGAAAGCCAAATGATGGCACTATTACCGTTGGTGTGGATGTGAATAAATTTACACTAACCGGTAACCCATATCCTTCAGCGTTACATGTTAATGCGTTCCTTTTGGATGTAGCTAATACAGCTTTCGACAGAACAGCTTATTACTGGGAACATGATAAAACCGTAAATTCACATTATATTTTGGCCTATCGCGGCGGTTACGGCACTTACTCACCTATTTCTTTGGTGTCTAACGGTCTCTATGTTCCGGCCACATTTAATTCGTATAATGGCGACGGAACCTTAAATACCCTTGGTGCGTCTTCAGGATTGGCAATTGAGCGCAAGTATGCCCCTATCGGTCAAGGCTTTATGGTTCGTGGAAACAGCCTTGGTACAGTATCTATTCGAAATTCGCATCGCGAATACTATAAAGAATCTGATCCGTTGTCGCAAATGGAACGTCATAATGCTACTGCCTCAACCTCAGATGTTGAACCAACTTCTGATGCCGGAACTATAAATTCTGTATCGCATATCCGTCTGAATACCATTATCAATGATCAATTTACACGTCAAGTTGCATTGGCTTTTCTTCCTGTTGCAACCGATGGTATTGATCCGGGGATTGATTCCAGAAGCCCAGATTTAGATTTGCCAAATGACTCTTATTTCGTTTTAAATAATGATAAATTTGTGATTGAAGGAATTGATTTTGATATTACCAAAAGAGTACCTTTCGGAATTCGATCCACAGGAACCAGCACCTTTAAATTTGATTTGATTGATGTGGTTAACTTTGATGAAAATCAAGCAGTTTATATGTATGATGGTGATACCGGAATCTACCATAACCTTAAAACAGAAGATTTTCAGGTTACACTTACGGAAGGTATCTATAATAATCGATTTGAAATAACATTCCAAGATAGCGCATTGTCCTCCGAAGAAATCATAAGCAATAACCTCTTTGTTGTACAAAATAATACCAACCAAATATTAGCGGTTTCTAATCCAAATGGAATTAAAGTACTTTCGGCATCTCTTTATGATATGGCCGGTAAATTAATACTTAAGAAAGCAGATTTAGGTACTAAAGCAAACTATGAAATTGCGACTTCCTCCATCAGCGAAGGTATTTATGTAGTTCAGTTATTGGCCGAAGACGGACAAAAATTATCCCAAAAAATCATAGTTGAACGTATACAATAATGTTCTAAAATAATTTAGAAAAAGGCATTTCCCAATACGAAATGCCTTTTTTGTTTTTATGTACCTTTGTGTCCTATGAAAGTGATGATTCAGGAACTTGTCGGATTGCACCCTAATGTAAAGGTCTTTATCAAAAGGGAAGACCTTATTCATCCCTATATTTCGGGTAATAAATACCGTAAACTAAAATACAATCTTTTTGAAGCTAAATGCCAAGGAGCTAAAACACTCCTCTCTTTTGGAGGCGCGTATTCAAATCATATAGCTGCTTTGGCTTTCGCCGGAAAAGAACATGGTTTTGAAACCATAGGAGTAATCAGAGGAGAAGAATTGGTTTCTGGAGTTGCAACTAATCCTACACTTTCATTTGCCGCTTCTTGTGGAATGAAATTTCATTTTGTGACTCGCTCGGCTTTTCGTTGCAAAACAGAAGATGAATTTATGGTGCAGCTGAGGAAACAATTCGGTGATTTTTATTTGGTACCCGAAGGCGGAACAAACCACTTGGCAATCAAAGGTTGCGAAGAAATACTCACACCGGAAGACGCGCAATTTGATTTTATTTGCTTAGCCGTTGGAACCGGAGGCACTATTTCGGGTATCGCCAATAGCGCACAGCAAAATCAAACAATTTTGGGATTTCCCGCACTCAAAGAATCTTTTTTGGAAAAAGATATTTGTAAATTTGCTGTCAAAAATAACTGGCAACTCATCCGTGATTATCATTTTGAAGGTTATGCCAAAGTTACTGATGAGTTGATACAATTTATTAATGATTTTTACGATACCTATGGAATACCACTTGATCCCATCTACACCGGTAAAATGGTTTTTGGTGTTGTAGATAAAATTCAGAAAGGGTTTTTTCCGGCAGGATCAACGCTACTTTTGATCCATACAGGAGGCCTGCAAGGTATTAAAGGAATGAATGAAAAACGTAAAGCCAAAAATTTAAATACAATACATTTTGAAGTTTAATAGTATCCTAACCGTTGTTTTGCTTTTTGTTCTGATTTCGTGCGGTTCTTCAAAGTCTGTTATAAGAACCACTAAAGGCAAAAATGATGTGGGTGTGGTAAAACGGCCACCATCTGAAAAACCTACTGAAATTCCGGATGACAAAAAGCCCGAAGAGCCACCAACTACTGACGATATTACTTCCGACGCCAATAATGAGGTAATTCTAAAAGCAACCACAAGAGTTGTAGTTACTAACGAAATGGTTCTCGCTTATATCGATCGGTTTAGCCCTATCGCCAAATCAAATATGATCTCACATAAAATTCCGGCAAGTATTACGCTGGCGCAGGGAATTCTAGAATCGGGTTCCGGTACGGGTCCTTTAAGTGTTCAGGCAAATAATCATTTTGGGATAAAGTGCCATAAAGAATGGACCGGAAAATCGGTTCGCTATGATGACGATGAGGCGAATGAATGTTTTCGTAAATACAATGACCCTAATGAGTCCTATAGTGATCACTCTGCTTTTTTAACCTCCAGACCTTGGTATGCCAAGCTTTTTAAATTGGATATAACCGATTATAAAGCGTGGGCCAGAGGGTTAAAGGCCGCCGGATATGCTACCGATCCCGGTTATCCCCAAAAACTTATCGGCTTAATTGAGCGCTATAATTTGAGTCGGTTTGATCGTGAAGTACTTGGTTTACCCGAATTTAAACCCGAAACTAAGCAAGATCAGGTTGTTAGTGGCGAAACACGGCATATCGTTGTTCAAGGAGAAACCTTATATGCGATTTCCAAAAAATACAATGTTACAGTAGATTCAATTATTGCGAACAATAATCTGAACGGAAATACAATAGCTATAGGTCAGGAATTAATAATTAAATAATGAAATACGAAAGAAGTAGTAAACTTTTTAGCGAAGCTGCTGAGGTCATACCCGGCGGAGTAAATTCGCCTGTTAGGGCTTTCAAAGCGGTTGGCGGAACGCCCATTTTTATGAAAAGTGCAAAAGGGGCTTATCTTTTTGATGAAGATGGAAACCGGTATATTGACTATATCAATTCATGGGGTCCCATGATTTTGGGACACGCACATCCAAAAGTAGTCGACGCTATAACCGAAAAAGCCAAATCGGGAACATCCTTTGGCGCTCCCACCGAACTCGAAACGCAAATTGCTGCTTTGGCAGTCTCCATGGTGCCTAATATCGATAAAATTCGATTTGTCAATTCCGGAACAGAAGCCTGTATGAGCGCTGTACGATTGGCGCGCGGATTTACAGGTCGTGCTAAAATTATAAAATTTGCAGGCTGTTATCACGGTCATTCGGATTCGTTCTTAATTCAAGCCGGGAGTGGTGCTATTACATTTGGTGCTCCTAACAGTCCGGGTGTCACCGAGGGAACGGCTAAAGATACCTTATTGGTTCGATATAACGATTTTGAAAATCTAAAGTCTGTTTTTGAAGCGAATCCTCATGAAATAGCAGCTGTAATTATTGAACCCGTAGCCGGAAATATGGGATGTGTGCCTCCGGCAGATGGTTTTTTACAACGTCTAAGAACAATTTGTGATCATTATGGCACCTTGCTTATTTTTGATGAAGTGATGACCGGTTTCAGACTCGCAGTCGGTGGTGCTCAAGAGCTTTATGGTGTTACAGCCGATATAGTTTGTTTTGGGAAAGTTATAGGAGGAGGTTTGCCTGTTGGAGCATTTGCAGCACGCAACGAAATCATGCATTATTTGGCTCCAGTGGGTCCTGTATACCAAGCCGGAACACTCTCCGGAAATCCTTTGGCTATGGCAGCCGGTTTGGCTATGTTAACTGAGATTAATGCGGATAAAGAGTTGTTTAATCGACTTAACGAAAAAACAGCTTATTTAGAAAAAGGTATCCGTCGCATTTTTGCGGATTATCCGATTGCGTATACGATTAATCGAGTAGGTTCTATGATATCGGTTCATTTTGATCAGCGTCCGGTAACCGATTTTGATTCTGCCAAAAACGGCGATAATCAAACCTTTAAAGCATTTTTCCACGGATTACTGAAAGAAGGTGTATATATTGCCCCGTCAGCTTATGAAACGTGGTTCATCACTGATGCGTTAACTTATGACGATTTGGATTTTACACTTCAGGCTATTCAAAAAGTTATGCCAACGTTATAAAATTGAAAAAGCTCCGGTAATTCCGGAGCTTTTTATATAACAAATAGCGTTATTAATTTATTTCTGGGCAGTAGCCTCTTGAACTAATTTGTTGTATTTTTCTTGGCTTGCCAAATACGTTTTAAGTTGTTCAGAAGTTAAAGTAGCCTGAATTTTTAAATCAACAGCTTTTTTGAATTCAGAGATGCGTTCTGCAGAAAGCGTGTTGTCCTGAAACATTTCGTACTTCATTTCAAAAAGACGGGTTAAATCTGTAACTTGTTTGTCAGTTAATTTAACAGTCTCATTTAAAATAGATGCTTCTTTTTTTGCTAATTCTTTCGGATCCGCTTTGCGCTCTTGTGCAGATGCAGTAAACGAAAGTGCAAATATCAAGGAAAGAGTAAAAAGTAATTTTTTCATTTTTCGATTTTTTATAAAATAGAATCCAAATCTAATTTATTTTTTTTAAACCGCAAAATAAAATTCTAATTTATTCTTTTCCACGGCCTTTCCCCGCTCTTTTTTCACGAAAACCTTCTCTCTTTTCTTTTTTTACAGCTTCCCATTTTTTGTATTGTTCTTCTGTAAGAATCGTTTTTAATTTGGTTTTTACTTCCAATTGATCATCAATGCGCTCTTTTTTCATTTCGGCAATTTCTTCATCAGAAGGTTTTGTCCCTTTTTCTTTGCGCGCTTTCATTTCTGCTCGCTTAGCCTCATGCTTTTTCTGTTGCTCAGTAAATAAATTCTTTACTTCAACTTGCTGTTTTTCGTTTAAACCAAGGGTTTCAGTCATTTTTTTTACCATGGTTTCCACATTTTCTTCAGGATTTCCTTTTGCTCTTTTGCCTTCTCCCGGCTGAGCAAATCCAATCATTCCGATTACAAGCGCAATAATTACAAATACTTTTTTCATATGCTTAAAAATTAAATGGTTTGTCATTTAGACTGTAGTGATTCTAAAAGGTTTATTTCTTAACATAAATTTGGCAGATCTTTGGTAAACTCAACCTTAATAGTTCTTATTTAAAAAAATAATTTGAAACCAATTTTTTATCTGAAAAAATGTTTGCTGCTCCATTTTAAGGAAACAATTGATAAAAATCATGCTTTAACCAAATTTAGTTTGTAAATTTGTGCCGTGAAATATGGTGTTCTCATAGTAGCTTTTCTATTGGTTTTTCGGCCGGTATTACCGGTCTTAGACTATGTGGTTAACTATGAGTATATAGCAACCCAGTTGTGCGAAAATAAGGATAAACCCGAGTTAAAATGCCACGGTAAATGTCACTTAATGAAGGAAATGGCTAAAACTGCCGAAACCGATAAGCCAACGTCTCCCGACAAAAAAAGCCAGTGGCAGGAAGCCGAAGTTGCATTTTTGCCCACGGATTTCACATCCCACATTGTACATTTTTATTTTTCCTTTTCTTCAAAAGTAAACGACAATTACTCCAATCTCTACTTTCACTTGGAGGGTTGTTCCGCTTTTCATCCACCAACTCTTTTATCTTAATTTTTGTTTTTTGCTTCTTTTTCTTTTACAGAAATTGAAGTTGTTGTCTTATGGATAAACCGTAAGGCTAAGTGTTTCAATTATATAAATTAAATCAAAAATTAAAGATGAAATTTCAACTAAAAAAAATAGCAATGTTACTTGCTGCAACCTTTGTATTTACCTCATGTTCAAACGATGATGAAGAAACGGTATCGGGCGAAGGGAACTTAAAATTAGAATTCGATAACGTATATGGAGCTGCCGATTTAGCTTTAGGAACTTCCTATACCAATTCAAATGGTGAAGTGGTTAAACCAAACAATGCAATATATATAGTTAGTAATATTGTGCTTACCAAAGACGATGGTTCTACTTATACCGTTCCTAAAAGTCAAAGCTATTATTTTGTTAATGAAGCGGATGCCGCCAGTACATTAATTAACTTGCCTAATATTCCGGCGGGTAACTACACCAAAGTAAAGTTTGGTATTGGTGTTGATGAAGCACAATTTAATGCCGGTGCCGACGGGCAGGGTGACCTTTGGACAAGAGCTCAAACACTTGGAATGACTTGGTCTTGGGCAACCGGATATAAGTTCGTTAAATTCGAAGGAACTGTTACTTCTACGTCACATACTGACGCAAATTACAGAGTACACACCGGCAAAACCGGAAGTATTTATAACTATGCCGAAGTCACGCTTGACCTTCCCGCAAACGCAATGGTTCGCACTAATATTACACCTCAAATACATATCATGGCCGATCTTAAAAAAGTGATTGATGGTACAACTGTTATCAATTTTGAAGAGGCATTGGATGTAATGGGAGGTACTAAAGTGCAACAAATTATGGCCAACAACGTGCCTACTGTTTTTGAAGTACACCACGTGCACAACGACTAAATTTTTTGTCAGGAGCTTTCTCCTGCTTTTCATTTCAAGTCCTCGGTCTTAGCCGTGTGCTTTTCGTGTTTTCGGGAGCTTCTTTTGGCGCTCCGCCTCCACGAGCAGCAGTCTCGGCTAAGCCCTGTGGGCTTTACATTACAATCAGGGCTAAAATCCTTACTATCATGAAACAAATTATACTTGTAGCATCTTTGCTACTGCTGGTCGGCTGTAGTTCAGACGATGATGAATACCAAAATATACCTATCGATTACATCGTACCTTCCAATTTCCCTCCATTGGCCTATAATATGACCACTAACCCACTTACGGAAAAGGGATTCGAACTTGGAAAAAAAATATTTTACGACGGCCGTTTGTCGTCAGACGGTACAATTTCTTGTGGCTTTTGTCACGTGCAAGCCGATGCATTTACCCATCATGGACACACCTTTAGTCATGGTGTTAATGATGGTGTAGGTACGCGAAATGCACCCGCAGTTCAAAACATGGCCTATCAAACCCAATTTTTTTGGGATGGCGCATCCGATCATATTGAACTGCTCTCCATGGCGCCCATCTCTAATGAGCTGGAAATGAACGGAAATATCATTGATATCATCAATATGATGAAAAATGATTCGGAATATAAAAAGCTGTATAAACAAGCTTTTCCTAATGGCGAAATTAATGCCGAGAATATGCTCAAAGCATTGGCTCAGTTTATGACTGTATTAACATCCTCTAACTCGCGTTTTGACAAATACCGTCGCAACGAAGCAGGGGGTACACTGACCCAAGAAGAGTTAGATGGTTATGCCCTATTTAACCAAAAATGTGCAACTTGTCATGCTACCGATATTTTTACCGACAATACGTTTAGAAACAATGGTTTGCCGCTGAATCCACAAATAAACGATGTGGGAAGGTTCCGCGTAACGCAACAGGAATCCGAAAAATATAAGTTCAAAGTGCCCAGCTTACGCAATGTTGAAAAAACAGCACCTTATATGCATGATGGCCGATTTTATACACTCGAAGCCGTATTAAATCATTATGCTTCCGGGGTAACCAATACGCAAAATTTAGACCCCTTATTATACAATAGCGGTGTCTATGGTATCCCTTTAACTTCCGATGAAAAAAGTAAAATAATTGCTTTTTTGAAAACATTAACGGATTCAGAATTTTTAACAAACCCAAAATATGCCGAATTTTAAAATGAATAAATTACTATACTCGGTTTTCTTGTTGGCCAGCCTTTCTGTCCTTGCTACAGGGGGTGATAGTTTAGCGCGAGTTAATCCGTTTCGTGAATTAAAAGGTTTTGGACAATGTGATGCCTGTGGTTGTTCTGCCAGTGGCGGTAGCATGGGATTTGCATCTATGATTGCATCAAATTTTGTTGGCATACGGTATTTTAATCAGTACTATCAAACTAACGATGGATTGTATTCTAATTCACCTTGGTACAAGGAAAACTTTAATACGTTGCAAGTATGGGCGCGTATTCCGGTTTACAAAACGATTCAACTCTCGGTGTTGTTGCCGTATCAGTTTCATGAGCGTGAAACAGCAACGGGAACACAATCCATAAACGGAATTGGAGATGCCACTGTTTTGGGTCAATTATCTGTTTTCAAAACGCACAGTGACAGTCTTTTTGTAAATCATCAGTTGCAGGTCGGACTTGGGGTTAAAATTCCTTTGGGAGAATACCGTGAAGCGAATATGGGCTCAGTTAACCCGGGATTTCAGGTAGGAACGGGCAGTTGGGATATGCTTCTTTCCACAGAATATGTTATCCGACACAAAGCGTTGGGTTTAAATGCTATGGCTAACTATGCCATTAAAGGGGAGAATGACAAAAACTACCGTTTTGGCAACCAGCTGAATTATGCGGCAACACTTTTTTATGTATACGAGAACGATAAATGGGCTTTTGCTCCACAGTTGGGACTATCCGGCGAAGTTTACGAGTCGAATTACCAACACGATGTGCTTTTGCGCAATACCAAAGGCGATGTTTTGTTTAGTCGGTTTGGTTTGGAAGCAGGTTATGGCTCATGGTCAATTGGTACTGCTTTGCAATTGCCAATCAACGAGCATTTGATGGGAGGATTACTAGATGCCAAATCCCGTTGGAGTATTAATGTGAATTACAAACTGTAATTGGTTTACGTTTTTATAATTATTTTTCTTCAAAAAAAGGCTGCAACGTTTTACGGGCAGCCTTTTTATATGAATTTAAGTTGAGTTCAATACAGTAATCGTAACAAACCCTCAAACTAAAACCACCGTTTTTAAATCTCCGTCAACCACTACTTTGGTTAGGCCGTGTTTGGAGAGTCCTTTCATGGCAGCATCCCATTTTTTACCGCTTAAGCCGGTTTTTTCTTTGAGTTCACCTAAGGCTTGGTTGTTTTGCGCTTTGAGTAAGTTGATGATTACTTTTTCATCTTCCGAAAGTTCGACTTGTTTTTTCTCCGGACGCATTTGCGGAAAGAAAAGTACTTCTTGAATTGAGGCATTGTTTGTCAGGAACATAATTAAACGATCCATCCCGATACCCAATCCCGAAGTAGGCGGCATACCATATTCTAACGCACGCAAAAAATCTTGATCAATAAACATGGCTTCGTCGTCGCCGCGTTCCGATAAGGCCAACTGCGCTTCAAAGCGTTCGCGTTGGTCAATCGGGTCATTTAATTCTGAATAGGCATTGGCTATTTCTTTACCACAAACCATGAGTTCAAAACGTTCGGTGAGTTCCGGGTTGTCACGGTGCGCTTTACACAAAGGCGACATTTCCTTAGGGTAATCGGTAATGAACGTAGGCTGTATAAAGTTGCCTTCGCATTTTGCACCAAAAATTTCATCGATTAATTTTCCTTTGCCCATGGTATCGTTAACATCGATTCCCATTGATTTAGCGGCTTCGAATAATTCATCTTCGGTTTTGCCGGAAATATCGAAACCCGTAAATTGTTTGATGGCATCGGTCATGGTAACGCGTTGATAGGGCGCTTTGAAATCGACAGTGTGTTCACCAAAGGTTGCGATAGTGCTGCCATTTACGGCAATAGCGCAATATTCCAATAATTTTTCGGTAAAATCCATCATCCAGTTGTAGTCCTTGTAGGCTACATAAATTTCCATAGCTGTAAACTCCGGATTATGGGTGCGATCCATACCTTCGTTGCGGAAGTTTTTAGAAAATTCATACACGCCATCAAATCCGCCAACGATGAGTCGTTTTAAGTACAATTCATTCGCAATTCGCATATAAAGCGGAATGTCGAGAGAGTTGTGATGGGTTATAAAAGGGCGTGCCGCAGCACCACCGGGTATTGCCTGAAGGATTGGTGTTTCCACTTCCATATATCCTTTTTCATTAAAAAAAGTACGCATCGCGTTAAAGAGTTTGGTTCGTTTTACGAACACCTCTTTTACTTGCGGATTAACAACCAAATCCACATAGCGCATACGGTAGCGCAATTCCGGATCGGTAAACTCGTCAAATGTATGTCCTTCGGCATCTGTTTTAGGGAGTGGGAGCGGGCGCAGGGTTTTACTTAGCAATGTAAATTTTTCCACACGAACCGATTTTTCGCCTACTTTAGTAAGGAAGAGTTCGCCTTCGATACCAATATAGTCCCCTAAGTCGGATAATTTGCGAAAAACCTGATTGTAAAGTGTTTTGTCATCACCGGGGCAAATAACATCTCGGTTAAAATACAATTGGATACGACCTTCGCTGTCTTGTAGTTCAACAAAGGCGGCTTTACCCATATCGCGATCGCTCATCATGCGTCCGGCAAGAGTCACCTTCTTGCCTTCTTCAAACTGTTCCTTAACCTGTTTTGAGGTGTGGGTTACAGGAAAAAGAGCGGCAGGATAGGGATTGATACCCAATTGGCGAAGCGTATTGAGCTTCTCTCTTCGGATGATTTCTTGTTCAGATAATTGCATGATTTTTAGAATTAAGGCTGCAAAGATAGCCATATCCGCTTAGATTCCAAAACCGCAGCCACGGGTGCAGCGGTTATCCTGCCAAAAAGGGGCGTTTAGGGGTGCTCCGGCTAAACCGGCGACCTTGGAAGCCCGGTTTAACCGGCAAGCGCCGCAGCGCCACTGTGGCAGATAAAAGCGAAACACGTGAAGCATAGGGAAAAGGAGGGGAGCTGCCCCAAAAATATAGTAGCATTGTGTGGCAAAAGTTGTATGTTTGCAAAAATTAATCAAATGAAAACAATCAGATACACTGTAATGGCTTTTGTAGCCGCCTTATTATTGACGAGTTGTTCCATCACGGAAAAAATCGTTTTGAATGAAAACGGAAGCGGAAAATTTTCGTATGAGATGGATGGCAGCAAAATGATGTCGATGCTTTCCTCGGCGATGGAACAAGAGGGAGGAAAGGCCAAAAAGAAAAAGAAGAAAAAAGGGAAAAATGTGGATATGACCGAGGATATAGACACCACTTTTACGTTTAAGCAAATTTTTGATGAGAAGCGCGATAGTATAGCGCAATTGCCTGCTGATCAGCAAGCGAAATTAAAAGCTATGGAAAATTTCAGCATGCGAATGGTGATGAAGCAAAAGGATGAAGTGATGAGATTTGATATGTTTACCGATTTCAATTCGTTTAAGGAACTCACGAAATCATTGTCTCCTTCGGAAACGTTAAAATCGTTAGGCGGAAGCGCTGACGGAATGCAGGCTGCAAGCAGTACAGGTATTAAAATGCCGGGTGAGGATGCGGAAACCAGTTATACCTATGACGGCAAAAAGTTTACCCGTACGGTAAAAAGAAACCCAATGCCTGAGTTGACAGCAGAAGAAAAAGAGGCTTATGAAAGTTCAATGAAGTCGGCTGAAATGATTTTTGAGCAATCCGATTATAAATTGGAGTATCATTTTCCGAAACCGGTAAAAAAGGTTTCCATAGCCGGAGCGTTGTATAGTGAAGATCGCAAAACAGTAACCATTAATGTTCCGTTCAAGGCCTATATTGAAAATCCGGAGGCATTTAATTTGGAAGTAGAATTTGAATAATGAATAAAAAGGTTTGGCTTCAGGATTTGGGGCGAAAAGCCTATAAAGATACTTGGGATTACCAGGAGGAATTGTTTGCCGAGACGGTGCGGTTAAAGCTTTTAAAGCGAGAGCAGCCCGAACTTGAAACGCCAAATCATTTTCTTTTTGTGGAGCACCCACATGTGTATACATTGGGGAAAAGCGGCGATATGTCAAACTTGCTGCTGAGCGAAAAACAATTGGAAGCCAAAGATGCTACCTTTTATAAGATCAACAGGGGCGGTGATATTACTTATCATGGTCCCGGTCAGGTTGTTGGGTATCCGATTTTAGATTTAGAGAATTTTTTTACCGACATACACAAGTATTTGCGTTTATTGGAAGAAGCCATTATTTTAACTTTGGCTGATTATGGCATTAAAGGAACCAGAAGTGAGGGTGAAACCGGAGTTTGGTTGGATGTAGGAACACCTTTTGCCCGAAAAATTTGTGCTATGGGAGTTCGTGCCAGTCGGTGGGTGACCATGCATGGTTTTGCTTTGAATGTTAATGCAGATTTGGGGTATTTTGATAATATTATTCCTTGTGGAATTCGAGGTAAGGCTGTAACGTCTATGCATGTGGAGTTGGGAGGCGATATAGATGAAACTCAAGTAAAATCTAAAATTGCAGCACATTTTTCAAATTTGTTTGCAGCCGAAGTAATTTGGCGTTAATTGCGAATGATTTATCTTACATTATAGTAAGCGGTGTTTAAACACCGCTTTTTTTATTTTCAGATTTACCTTCTTTACGTAATAAACGTGAGTTCGACATAAGAATTTTGTCAGAACGCTTTAGAGGAGTGAGATACGAGCCTTGCATAGACAGTAATAGCGGGCTATTTCAATGATGTAAGGCGAAGTAGATTGTTTCTCAAAAGTGTTATTTTTAGAAAAGCTATCCTGAAAAGCACTCGTCTATTTCGTTAAATTTCCTCAAGATAACCGGTTATCTTGAGTTATAGCCAAGCATTTTAAGAATTCTGACTTTATTATTATGTTGAACTCACGTTAAGTAAGGTTAAGCTACTTAAAAATCGAAACGCAATTGATCGGGGAGGAGTTTAAAGCTTAGGCGGTGGTATTTGGTTGTGCCATATTTCCGAATAGCTTCTCGATGTTCATCGGTTGGGTAACCTTTGTTTTTTTTCCAATTGTACATGGGGAATTCTTCGTGAATTCGGTCCATATATTCATCGCGATAGGTTTTTGCGAGAACAGAGGCAGCCGCAATACTTAAAAATTTTGCATCACCTTTAATAATAGTAGCATGTGGAATATTTGGATAAGGTTTAAAGCGATTTCCGTCTACAAGTATAAACTCCGGACTGAGGTTTAATTGGGCAACCGACTCATGCATGGCTTGTATAGAGGCATTGAGAATGTTTATTGAGTCGATTATTTTGGGTTCTAAATGGGTTACGGCAAAACTCAAAGCTTGTTTTTCAATAAGAGGGCGCAATGTTTCACGGACTTTTTCAGAGAGTTGTTTCGAATCATTAAGTAAGTCTGAGGTAAAGTCGTTCGGAAGAATAACGGCAGCAGCAGTTACAGGGCCTGCTAAGCACCCTCTGCCGGCTTCATCAGTCCCGCATTCGAGCAGGTTTTCGGTATATCTTAATTTTAACATAAAATTCAAATTAAAAAAAAGTTAAGGACAGACGCAACCTTTTTAGTACTTTTTGTATCCATATAATATGGAATGAGTTGGAATACAGTACTGTCAGTGCAGACTTTAACAATGTTAGCAGGTAATAATCCGAAGTATTATTTGTTTATTTAATATTTTATTAAGAAGTTTGCAAAATAACTAACTCAAATAAATTTAATATGAGATCGAAGTTCAAATGGATTTTTACGCTTTTAATGGCGTTAACAATGCAGTTTTCTTTCGCACAGGAGAAAACGGTTACAGGGACGGTATCTGATGAAAAAGGACCGCTACCGGGAGCAAATGTTGTTGTAAAGAATACAACACGCGGTGTGCAAACAGACTTAGATGGTAAGTATGCTATCAAAGTGAAACAAGGAGAAACATTAGTTTTTACATTCGTAGGAATGCCTGAACAAGTTCGTGTGGTAGGCTCTGAGAGTGTAATTAATGTTAAAATGTCTGCTGGAATGACTTTGGACGAAGTTGTTGTAGAACAAGGTTATCGTTCAGTAACCAAAACTAAGAGTGTTATCTCTACTGCAGTGGTTAATTCTAAAACCATTGAAAACCGTCCTAATGCAAACGTCATTAATACGTTGCAAGGTCAGGTTGCGGGGGTTAACATTACTGCTGGTACAGGACAGCCGGGAGCGAAATCTACTGTTATCATTCGTGGTATAGGTACAATTAACGGTAATACAGATCCGTTGTATGTTATTGATGGTTTCCCATCCAACAGTGATAACTTCCGTTCGTTGAACCCGAACGATATTGCCAGTGTAGAAGTGTTGAAAGATGCTGCTGCTCTTGCAGAGTTTGGTTCCAGAGGTTCTAATGGTGTAATTGTAATCAAAACACGTAAAGCCAATTTAGGTGAAGGAAAAACAACTTTCCGTTATTCATCAAATTATGGTATTACACAATTACAAAAACCAAAATACAAATATTCTACTGCTAAAGAATTGTTAAAGATTGAGCAGGTAAATGGTATTGGTCTTGGTGGTACATTTACGGATGCACAAATTAATGCATATCAAGGGAATACTGATTGGGTAGATTATTTCTTTCAGATAGGAAAAACAAATACACATAACTTTAGCATAGAAAACTCTGCTAAAAATGTAGGTTCTTTTACTTCATTGAGTTATACAGACCAAGAAGGGGTATTAATTACAACCGGATTAAAACGTTTTACAGTACGTAATAACGTAAATGGTAAATCATCTAACGAGAAGTTCAAATACCAAATCAATACCTCAGTTGGTTTTTCTAAAAACAATGAAGCAACAAATGTTGGTACTGGTGCAGTAAACCGTAACTATTTATTGGGAGCTTATGCCGCATTACCTTTTATTACTCCAGAAATGTACCAAAATTCAGCTCAAGTTTTTGATGACTATCAAAATGATAATATTTTTAGTACAGATCCAGGAAATGTTCAGGGTCCATTAGCTGGTACTTTAGCTTTGACACCATTGTTTTTAATTGATAAATTAAAAACCTACACCAATTTGACTGATGAAACTCGTATTGATGTGGCTACTGATTATTCGTATAAAATCACGAAAAACTTAACTGCTAGAGGTAAAACTTCAGGTCAATTTCTTTCATCTCGTTTCAATCAATCGGAACATCCAATTTCATTCAATGCATTCTTGTTCTTAGGTGCTGGTCAGCAATATGGTGGTTTTGAGGATATGAACCAAAGAAGAGAGTTTTTATTCAATCAATTATGGCAATTGGATTGGAATAAAAAATTTGGTAAACATGAAATTTCTTTGACTGGAAATGTAGAATACAACCATTCTCGATTAAATGTAAATAACTTCAGACAAAGAGGTTTAAATCCACAAACGTTTGTGCCAGGAGCTGGGACAGGATATTTAACTGATATAGGAACACATGATTTTTATGTGCCTCAAGTTTCTGCTTCGAATTTACGTGTTGATTTGATATCCTACTTTGCATCTTTAGATTATGATTATAATTCAAAATATGGTTTCGTAGCTTCTGCTCGTCGTGATGGCTCAAGTCGTTTTCCTAGATTCAATAGTCTAGAGTATTTCTGGTCATTGGGAGGTCGTTGGAACATCAACAAAGAAGAATTCATGGCCAATTCAAAATGGATAAATACTTTGAAGTTAAGAGGTTCAATAGGTACAGTAGGTAATCAACGTATTGTAGATGGTTCTATCTATGCGGGTATTATTCCACCGTTATTTGCTGATATCTATACTCCAGGAAACAATACTTATAATGGACAATTAGGTTATGCTATTAATTTTGGTTATCCTGATTTGCAATGGGAACCTACCAAACAATATAATGTTGGTTTGGATTGGGAAATGTTTTCTAAACGTTTTAGAGGTAACTTTGATTACTATAATCGTAAAACAACCCGATTGTATTTAAGTCAACCGGTTTCACCTGCTTCAGGGACTGATTTTCTAACTAGAAATTCTGATGCGTTTGTTGTTAATAAGGGGGTTGAAGTTAACCTTGCTTATGATTTAATCGCGAAAGATAATTTGAGATTAACAGTTAGAGGTAACGGAAGTTACAACCATAATGAAGTAGGTGGAATTATCGGGGATAAGATTGTAACAGGATTGACAGTCAATCAAAACGGTCATATGGTTGACGAATTCTATGTATATCCTTATGTTGGTGTAGATTCTGCCACGGGTGATTTATTATTCCAAGCAGCAGATGGTTCCATTACTGACAACCCAAGTGCTAATACTGACGTTGTGGCTAATGGTAAAAACAGATTACCAATTTATCAAGGAGGTTTTGGATTTGATTTAGATTATAAAGGTTTCTTTACGTCAGCCAGTTTCACGTATGCTTACAAAGTATACCGTTTTGATTGGGACTTAGAAAACTTATACGATCCAGGAAACTTAGGACAATTTACGGTTGCTCCTGACATGATTAATGCTTGGACTCCTTCCAACACATCATCAGATATACCATCTATCACAGCTACTAATATTGGTGCTGATGATAATTCTGATCGTTTCATTCGTGATGCTTCTTACATCCGTTTAAGAAACTTACAAATTGGTTATCGCTTCCCAGCGAAGTTGTTAAAAGGAACTTTTATCAAAGATTTATCTTTTACACTTCAAGGAGAGAATGTGTTTAACATCACTAAATGGCAAGGTTTTGACCCTGAAAGTGATCGTGATTCAGATATCTACGGATATCCTACTCCAAGAATCTATACATTTGGTGTTGACTTAAAATTCTAAAAATCTATGAAAATGAAAAAGTTTTTAATTCTATTATCCATAAGTGGTCTGTTTTTAGCAACAACCTCTTGTGACGAGGATTTGTTAGAGCCGTTTACTCCCGGTGCATTAACTGAGGATATCGCTGTAACAAATGTTACCCAATTGGGTCAGTTAATGAATAGCGCATACGGTCTACTTTTTGATCGTGAAGAAGCAGTATTTACCTCTGTGTTTACCGATGAAGCCAGTATTGGATTCGCTAATGGTGGGCAAGGGAGAAATGAAGAATTTATTTTCTTTCTAAATTCGGGTACTGCTGGGCCAACTAAAATATGGAACAATAATTATTTTGCCCTATCTCGCGCCAATCGTGTAATAAAATTTGCTGATGAGCTTTATACAAATGCTTCTACAGCAGATCAAGCACTCATTACACATATTAAAGCTGAGGCATTAACCATGCGTGCTTTATCTCACATTAAAATTTTAGCTTATTTCTCACCAGATCCTAAAAATGATGGTGCTTTGGCTGGTATTTTAGCAAATCGTGTAATTGAAACGGGTGAAGCATTACCAAGATCTACCAATGGTGAGTTTTATACGCAAATCCACGCCGATTTAGATGCTGCTATTACCTTATTTAATTCTGTTCCTGCTGCTTACACAGGTCAGGCTAAAACCTATTATGGTAATGCGATAGTGGCTAAGGCGCTTAAAGCTAGAGCGTATGCACTAAAAGGAGATTATACGAATGCAGAAGTGTATGCCAATGATGTAATCAATACTTCAGGTATTACACTTGCAACTCCTTCACAGTACAAATCATTGTTCTGGTCTGATAGCGAACCTGCCAATACAGAAGTTATTTTCCGTTCGAAAAGAACTGGTGCTCAAAATTCACAAGGTGATGTGTTTGATTCTCAAGGGCGTTATGTTAGAGGTGGTAACATGCATAATGGATGGTGTTCAGTGCGTCCTAATTTGAATGGTTCTCCTTTTTATGAAGTGAGTAGAGGTTTGTTTAATGTTTTAAATCCAACTAATGTTGCTCCAGGCACTGCCGGTGCAAACTGGTCTAATTTAGATGTACGTTTACACACCATGTGTTCTGCTACTTCTGTAGTTGATCCAAACTATATGGTATCACCAAGTTATTCAGGCACTGATAGATTAGTTTTACAAAAATATGGTGGTATGCAGAATTCTTCGGGTAACCCATGGGCTTCTACTGCTACAAATGGTAATAACAACGATTTCAAAGTGATTCGATTGTCTGAAATGTATATGATTAGAGCTGAAGCTCGTGTAGCTGCCGGTGATTTAGCCGGTGCTGCTGCAGCTGTTGAAGCGGTTCGTGATGCTCGTAATCCTGTGAACCAACCAACACCTTCTTATGCTAATGCTACTGCTGCTTGGGCTGATATTTTATTGGAACGTAGATTGGAATTTGCTTTTGAAGGTCATCGTTTTATTGACTTAAAACGTTTAGCTAGTCTTGCCGGTGTAACTGCTCTTGATAGACACCCTGCAGATTACGCAGACACTCCTGGTGGTAACCCGGCTAACTTGTCTATGACAAGCTACAAATGGGCATTGCCAATTCCATTTAGCGAAATCAATGCTAATGGAAGTATTCAGCAAAATCCTGGTTACTAAGACAAGGCTTAAAAATAAATTAAAAACCTCTCTTTTCGAGAGGTTTTTTTTATATTTGAGGATTGCTTATGCTTTTTGATAATTTAGCTAAAAAATGCTTTAGAATATGAAAAAAATTCTCTTTTTTGTGTTGCTGCCTTTTGTGGTTTCAGCACAAACTATTTCAGAAAAAAAGGATTTAAGAAAAGCTGTGGATCCTGCAGCTGAAAGTAGATTAATTTCCTTTTTGCAAGAACAAACTGAAAAAAATAAATCGGAAATTGCCGCTTATCTTACCTCACATCCGGATACACCTAATCAACAAAATATCCAATTTATTGAGGATGGTAAACCCGTTTATTATGGTGTTGATAATGTAAATTCTGTTGCAACTCTTAGAGGTTCATCGTTATATCCGGCAGGTACTTTAGGCGCAAATGCAACCGGAAGTGGTATTTTAGTGGGTGTATGGGATTCTGAGCGCGTGCGCGATACCCATCAGGAATTTGGAGGAAGGGTTACGGTTAGTGATGCTGCTACTACAAATAATACGCATGCAACTCATGTTACAGGTACTATCTTAGCCAGTGGAGTTAATGCTACACGCAAAGGTTTTGCCTATCAGGCAAATGCTGTTACCTATGATTTTTCCGGAGATACAGCCGAAATGCAAGGGCAAGCAAATCAAGGACTTTTGGTGTCAAACCATTCGTATGGTCTTATAGCCGGAAATTTAAGTCAGTATGTTTTTGGAAATTACTCCTCTCAGTCGGTAAGTGCCGATTTACTCATGAATACCTATCCTTATTATCAAATTGTAAAAGCTGCCGGTAACGATAGAAGTGATACTGCCATAAACCAAGTTGTTATTAAACAAGGATACGATCTATTAACAGGATTTGCCTGTGCTAAAAATGTATTGACAATAGGCGCTGTTAATCAGGTTTCAAATTATGTTGATGCCGGTAGCGTTGAAATGTCTAGTTTTAGTAATTATGGTCCACCGGATGACGGACGTGTAAAACCGGATTTGGTAGCCATGGGTGTTGGTGTTTCTTCATGTAGTGCAACTACTAATGCCGGTTATACTATTTTAAACGGTACTTCTATGGCAACACCTGCTGTAACCGGACTCATTGCTTTGCTACAAGATCACTATAACAACCTAAATCCGGGAACGTATATGCGCTCTTCCAGTGTGAGGGCTGTTTTGATTCACTCTGCGAGAGAGGCTGGAAATAATCCCGGTCCTGATTATGAGTTTGGCTGGGGACTTCCCGATGGTTATGAAGCCGGAAGAATTATTTCAGGAAAAGGAAACACTACTGTATTGGATGAACGTACCCTGACAAACGGAAGTGTTTATACTGCAAATTTCACAGTAAATAGTGCACAAAACCTACGGGTAACTTTGGCTTGGACAGACCCCGCAGGTACATCTAATGGCACAGCTGATGATGATAGAACACCTCGTTTAATCAATAATCTGGATCTTAAAGTTATCAAAGACGGTACAACCTACTATCCGTGGAAATTAGACCCTAATGTGGTTTTTGCCGGAGCTACAAATAATTCGGATAATGATGTAGATAACGTTGAACGCATTGATATTGAGAATGCGCAACCCGGCGTTTATACCATTCAGATATCTCACAAAGGTTCGTTGTCTGGCGGAAGTCAAATTTATTCGTTAGTGGCTAGTGCCGATGGACAATTAACCGTTGGCGGAAATCAATTGGCTGATAACGATTTCTTTGCCTACCCGGTACCGGCTAAAGATCAACTTCATTTTACCAATTTAAGCAATAGCGCAATTGAGTCTATCGAAATTACCGATATTTCCGGAAAAATTGTTGGCTCTTTTTCTAATGTGTCCGATGCAACTATCAATATACAACACCTGCAATCAGGAGTTTATTTTGCTAAAATCACAGCTGATTCAAAAGCAATAGTGCGCAAATTTGTTAAAGAATAATTTTTCATAAATACATGTTAAGAGCGTCTGCCATGGTAGACGCTCTTTTATTTTATGCTATATTTGCCCAAATTATACTGTATGTTTAGACGATTTCTATTTACGCTGTTAATTGCCTTGCCCAGTGCTGTTTTTTGCCAACAATCGCCAAATGATAGCGAGAGTTCACCCGCTCAAAAAACACCTAAAGCACGCCACGATCAGTATAAAATATTCAATCTGGAACGGGATACAACCTATGTAGATACCTCGCTTACCATCAAAAGTGATTATAAATACAATTACTTGCGGAAGGATAACTTTGGCCTGCTTCCCTTTGCTAACGAAGGACAAACCTATCTGATGCTGGATAAAGGGCTTCGCCACTATAATCCCTTACCCGAATTTGGTTTTTACAGTAAGCACTACGATTACTACCCTATAGAGGCTATTCGCTATTATGCTGTGGCAACCCCACTCACCGAACTTTATTTTAAAACCGTAATGGAGCAAGGTCAAAATGTAGATGCCTTGCTAACCATGAATACCTCTGAACGATTTAATTTCTCGGTCTCCTATAAAGGACTTCGTTCTTTAGGTAAATACATTAACCAATTGTCGTCTACGGGAAATTTTACCTTTACTGCCAATTATAAAACCAAAAACGAACGGTATCGCTCTAATTTCCATTTCACCGGACAAGACCTTCTTAATGGCGAAAACGGTGGTTTGACACTGGTATCCGATTTTGAAGGTGATAATCCTGAATTTAAGAACCGAGCCCGTTTGCAGGTATACCTAACCGATGCCAAGTCTTTTCTAAAAGGGAAACGCTTCTTTCTTGCACATCAATTCCGAATTAATGCCAAAGACACACCTAATAACCTACATATTATTCATGAATTTGTTGCAGAAAACAAATACTTCGAATTCAATCAAAATACGTTAGCTGTTACCATAGGCGATACCCAAGTACAGCGTTTTGGCGAGGCTTCTGTAACTTCTGCCATCAACAATCAGTTGCGCTACCGCTTTTTATATAACAAAGCAGGTGTTTCGTTTCGCTCGAATGTATGGGGCGATTTTCAGGTGTTTGCCGAGGATATGCTCAACCGGCAATACTATGGGGAAGATGTTGTGGTAAACAGTGTCACCATTCCTTATAAAATAAGCAATCATATAAGTGCTTTGGGTGGTGAATATCAGTATGAAAAAAACAAAATCAAAGGGGTCGTATCATTGCGTCAGGGGATAACCACCAATACTTTTTCCGAAATAAAAGCACAAATTGCCTACCAAATGGATGCCAACAATCGTTTTTCAGCTTCTTTGGAAAACCTTAGTAAACTCCCTGATAATAATTATGTACTGCATCAAAGTGCGTATCTGACGTATAATTGGTACCGTCCCGATTTTAAAAATCAAAAAATAAACAGCCTTACATTTGCCGCCGAAACCCAGTGGATTAACGCCTACCTTCAGGCAAAACTCTTTAACGATTACCTCTTTTTTAGTGATGATAATGCCAATGCCGATACATTGGCGGTTAGCCCAAAACAATACGATAAAGCCATTAACTACCTCTCCGTAAAGGTGCAACGCGAGTTTAAATACCGCAAATGGGCATTAGATAATACGGTGTTGTACCAAACGGTTTCCCAAGATGATGCAATCCTCAATGTGCCTCAGGTGGTCACACGTAACACACTGTATTTCTCAGATTTTTATTTTAAAAAAGCACTTTACCTGCAAACCGGTATTACGTTTAATTATTTTACAGCGTTCTATGCCGATGATTACCACCCTATCCTTGGCGAATCATTCGTACAGACTGATACAAAAATTGGCGGTTTTCCTATGTTGGATTTCTTCATCAATGGGCGCATTCGCCAAACGCGAATTTTCCTTAAAGCCGAACATTTTAACTCCGGATTTACCGGCAATAAATACCTCACCGGAACCAATTATCCGTACCGCGATTTTATGGTTCGATTCGGTTTGGTTTGGAATTTTTTCCAGTAGGAACGAATCGCTTGGGCCGTTTGCTATACCTTTTTCCCGTCATTCGCTCTAACTCCTGATGCAATCAGGAGGTTACCGCTGCTGCCGGGGTTAGTTGGCCAACCTTGGTTACATAAAACTCACGTTAAATAGCTTAAAAAAGGGTTTGACCGTGTCTGTTTTGAAAACGATTCCAGATTAAATATCTTTGCACACTCAATACTCTTAAAATGAATTACGCAGAAAATATATTAGGCACTATCGGCAATACGCCATTGGTAAAACTCAACAAAGTGGTTGAAGGCATCGATGCCTTGGTGCTCGCTAAAGTGGAAACGTTTAATCCGGGAAATTCGGTTAAGGACCGTATGGCACTTAAAATGGTTGAAGATGCTGAGAAAGACGGCCGACTAAAACCCGGGGGAACTATTATCGAAGGAACTTCAGGAAATACAGGTATGGGGTTGGCCTTGGCTGCTATCGTGAAAGGGTATAAACTTATTTGTGTCATCACCGACAAGCAGTCCAAAGAAAAAATGGACATATTGCGTGCGGTTGGCGCTAAAGTGGTTGTTTGCCCTACCGATGTAGAACCTACCGATCCGCGTTCGTATTATTCGGTTTCTAAACGTTTGGCCGAGGAAACACCAAATGCTTGGTATGTTAATCAGTACGACAATCCGAGCAATGCACAGGCACACTATGAGCAAACCGGTCCCGAGATTTGGGAACAAACCGAGGGAAAAGTTACGCACTTTGTAGTGGGAGTTGGTACCGGAGGAACCATCTCAGGTGTGGCCAAATATTTAAAGGAAAAAAACCCGAATATCAAAATTTGGGGTATTGATACTTATGGTTCGGTGTTTAAAAAATACCACGAAACCGGGATTTTTGATGAGAACGAAATTTATTCCTACATCACCGAAGGTATAGGGGAAGACATTTTACCCAAAAATGTCGATTTCTCCCTCATCGATGGGTTTACTAAAGTGACCGATAAAGATGCAGCGGTTTACACCCGCAAAATCGCACTTGAAGAAGGTATTTTTGTGGGGAATTCAGCTGGTTCGTGTATCAAAGGATTGCACCAACTGAAAGAGCATTTTAAACCGGAGGATGTTGTTGTGGTTTTGTTCCATGATTCAGGTAGTCGTTATGTGGGTAAAATGTTCAACGATGATTGGATGCGTGAAAGAGGATTCTTGGATGAAGAAATTACCAAAGCCATCGATGTGATTAAAGATCACGTTGATAAACCTTTGGTAGTAGCGCGCACAGAAGAATTGGTTTCTCATGCTATCGATCGTATGCGCAAATACAAAATTTCGCAAATTCCGGTAGTGGATGTTAATGGATTTGTAGGCTCTGTAGACGAAACGGATTTGTTCCAAAGCTATGTTAATGATAAAAATGTAGCCGATAAACCACTTCGCGAGGTCATGGGTAAACCGTATCCTATAGTTAAAGCGGCGACCCCAATTGAAGAAGTATCAAAACTTTTTAGTAAGGAAAATCAGGCTGTGTTGGTTGAACTCGATAACGGAAAACACCATATAATTACAAAATACGATATAATCGGTTCGATAAAATAAAATGAAAGCCCCGTTTTGGGGCTTTTTTATTGGAAGAAGGTGAATTTTAGTTGTTCCCTAATAGCACACCCGAAACATTCCAAGCACTAAAACTACTCCCTTCGGGAGCTCCTTGAGGAATTACGACACGAATAGTATGCGCTCCGGCCTGTAAATCGCCTAACGGAATATAAACCGGATTGGTAGCAGTTCCCGGACACCAGTTGGATCGACTGTAATCGCTCGACGATAAGCCATTTGGGAAATTTCCCGAAGCCGGATTATAAACCCGATATGCACCACAATCTTCCCGCCAAGGTATAAACTGGTATACTTGGTTGTTGTCTAAAAAAAGGGTATTGGTTTTTTTTACAAATTCGTCACCGTTTTCCCAACCCCCATGGCCTGTACTAATGTATCGTAAGCAAGCATTTTTGAGCGGTTGTGTAAGCGTAAATTGTACCTCAAGACCTTTGTCTGAATTGAATAGGGTACCGTATTCCTGACCGGCCATTTCCATAATATTGGTAGTATTAAATAGCGGAATAACCTGTTGTGCCTTGGTCTCAATTTCTTCCGGATGAATGGTCAAATTCAGGCTAATCTTATGGCCGCCTTTGTCGTAATTCCCAATAAAAACACCAAGGTATACCTCTTGATCGGAAAATGCTGCCAATAACGCAGAAATATCCTGTCGATAAAAGCTCTGATTTTCCCATTCTTTGCCCTTCAATTCGATGTGATTGTATTGTTTGATGCCAAAGGGCGTAAAAAAACGCATTAGCTCTACTAAGGGTGTATAATCTTTGGTGGCAACAATACCTTGGTACTTTTTGCCATTACCGTTATTGTATTCCGGGAGCGCTGTAGCTCCGTTTAGTAAGCCATTCCAAAAAGTTTTACCGGAAGTTACCGGAATTAAAAATACCGACCCAGTTCGGTCATAAGCATCACCATTAGATTGTTCCGTTAAATCCACAAAAACCTGACTGCCTTGTTTTATCGCCGGTACATGTATTTTTCGCACAACTATGGTACCGTTGGCAAATCGAAAAATACTGTCGTTAGATTGTGCTTCGGAGGTAAAGTTTATAATTTCGTTTTTAAAAATTTCCAGTGTGGTAAAGCGATTTTTCCAAAGCATGTCTCGATAGGTTAATACATCCAATGATTGCTCTTTGGTAGCCAAAGGTATAGCGCTAAATGGCTTTTTGAGTTTTTCAATTTTTTCGGCTTTGACCACATAATTTCCATTGCGGTTGGATTCTAACACCAAACCTAAAGACTGTCCTAAAACAGATGGAGCTCCTTTGAGATTCAGTTCGGTTGTATACCAAAGTTCAATAGTGTTTGAGTTGATAACAGTTTTGGCTTTTTTACAAGTATAGCCTAAAATTGTTTTGGTTTCATTGAGTAATTCAAAGTTTTGCTTACTTATCGCTACACTATCAATAGTAAAAACTGTTTTACCCGAATTCAACGTAGCAGATTGATAAGCTGTTTTACCCGAAACAACCGTTTGTTCATAGGGGAAATTAGCTTTGTTTGCCAAAATGGATTCGCTTGAGATAAAACACGTTGTTGCATCAACAATGATGATTGTGGCATCCTGTGGTTGCACCAATGTACCATTAGAAGATTTGGAATACGTGATTTTGTATTGTTGGGCAACAACCGAGAATGATACTATAAAGACTAAAACGAAGAAACGCATACCTATTTATTTTATACAAAAATACTATTTACGTGAGTTCGATATAATAATAAAGTCAGAATTCTTAAAAAGTGCTTGCATATAAGGCAAATTTTTGAGAGATAACCGGTTGTCTTGAGGAAATTTAACGAAATAGACGAGTGCTTTTTAGGCTAACTTTTTTAAAAGTAACACGTTAGAGAAGCCATCTACTTCGCTTTACATCATTAAAATAGCCCGCTATTGCTGTCTATGTAACGCTCGTATCTCACTCCTCTAAAGCGTTCTGACAAAATTCTTATATCGAACTCACGTTATTTGTTTGGTTTCAATTGGATTTGATTTTGGTGGTTACATGAAAAAAAATTACCTTCGTTTTATTGCATGGAAGTCATTCATGCTTAAAAAATATACGCCAAATAGCTTTTTTATGAGAGAAGATTTTCTGCACTACGTATGGCAGTATCGTGCTTTTGCTGCCGAGGCATTGTTGAACGGCCTTTTTACAGTTCAAAACGAGCCACTGGAAATTGTACATGTTGGTTTGTATTCCGGTTTGTCAGGCCCTGATTTTTTCAACGCGCAACTCATAATTGGTGGTCAAAAATGGGCCGGCAATGTAGAAGTTCACCTTAAGTCGTCCGATTGGTATGCACACGCTCATGAGCGAGACCCACACTATGACACCGTTATTTTGCATGTAGTTTGGGAACATGATATAGCAGTTTACCGAAAAGACAATACTGAAATTCCCGTCTTTGAATTGAAACAGGTTGTCAATCCGGATGC
This sequence comes from Flavobacterium sp., assembly GCA_041917555.1. GTDB lineage: Bacteria > Bacteroidota > Bacteroidia > Flavobacteriales > Flavobacteriaceae > Flavobacterium. The sequence goes on from JAYRXL010000028.1 coordinate 152,100, forward strand.
CTTACAAAATTACCAAAGGCTACTCGAACATAAATCATGGATTTATTGCGAGAATCAGCTACGTCAAGTCCCACAAATAGTGGTGCTTCAATGGCAGGAACGTTTGTTTTTTGAACGTTTGGAACGCAAATCGACTGAAATTGAACATCTTTTAAGGTTGTTGAATCAGGATTGGGAGGCTGTACTTTTTTGTTTGTTGGCCAAAAATTTCGGACTTAATACCAATGGGGAGGTTTTTTTGAAGGTTGCAACAACTATTCCTTTTAGTGTTATTCGTAAAGAAAGTGTCGATGTGAATTACTTGGAAGCCCTTTTCTTTGGTTTCAGTGATTTACTCCCCGAAAAGACCGAAGACAGGTATAGTAGTGAACTACGTTCATGGTTTCATTATTTATGTATAAAATACAAACTTACGGCAGGAGGTATTCCACAACCCTTATTTTTTCGACACCGACCTGATAATTTTCCTACCATACGTTTGGCGCAATTGGCCATGTTGTATCATACCAAGCGCAACTTATTTTCAGAATTAATTGCAGCTCAATTACCAACGGCTATTTACAGCATTTTGGAAGTAGGTGTAAGCGACTATTGGCGTTCACATTACACCTTTGGAAAACCCGGACCTGTGCGTTCCAAAACACTTACCCAATCGTTTTGCGACCTGATTATTGTCAATACTATTATTCCGTTACAATTTGCCTATTACAAATTGATGCATCAAAATTATCCTGAGCATTTACCCGAAATGGCTTCGATGTTAAAAGCTGAGAAAAATAATGTAACAGAAGGTTTTGCCTTTTTTGGTATAAAAGCAACTACAGCATTTCATTCACAAGCCTTGTTGCAATTAAAAGGAGCCTATTGTGATGCAAAAAAATGTTTGAATTGTGCTATCGGAATTGAATTGCTATCAAGGAATTGATTATTTTTGACGCATTATACACGATGGGATTGGTTACAAATATTCGGTACTTTTTTGAAAAGCATGGATTTCATGCTTGTTCCCGCTTAGCCGATAAATTGGGTATGCGAGCCTCCAGTGTGCGCTTGTTTTTTATCTACATTTCGTTTGTAACCGTAGGTTTATGGTTTGGAGTTTACTTAACGCTTGCTTTTTGGATACGGTTAAAAGACTTGATACGTTCTAAGCGAACTTCGGTATTTGATTTATAAATTGAGGGCAATTTATAATCAATTATAAATCCTTACTAAACAAACAAATAAAAAAACGGACTTACATTATAAGTCCGTTTTTTATTTTATTATTCTGAACGATTAATTATCAGGGTTGTTGAGTTTACTATTGTTTTTACTATATAAAAAGTAAATAATAAAGCCAATAGCTAACCATCCAATGAGTCGTAACCAGTTTGTCCAACCCAAGCCGGCGATCATCGCTAAACATACAGCAATTCCTAAAATTGGAACAAAAGGAACGAGAGGAGTTTTGAATTGACGAGGCATGTTAGGCTCTCTTTTACGTAACACTATAACAGATATACAAACTAAGATGAAAGCAAACAGTGTTCCAATACTCGTCATATCCCCAACAATATCCCCCGGAATAAAAGCGGCAAACAAGCCTACAATAACTAAAATGACAAGGTTGGCTTTGTAGGGAGTTTTGTATTTAGGATGTAATTCACTAAAGATACTCGGAAGTAATCCATCTTTTCCCATCGAGTAGAATACACGTGATTGGCCTAACAACATTACTAATATCACTGATGAAAAACCCGCCAAAATAGCCACTGTTACAAATTGTCCAAGCCATTCATAACCAATCATATATTTGTTGATTGCAAAGGCAACGGAGGCTTCTTTACCTCCTGTTCTGAAATCTTCTACAGTAGCAACACCAGTTAATACGTGAGCAAATAGAATATAAAGAATGGTACAAATAACTAATGAACCTAAAATACCAATTGGCATATCTCGTTTAGGGTTTTTGGTTTCTTGTGCGGCAGTACTTACAGCATCAAAACCAATAAATGCAAAGAAAACAGTACCTGCAGCACCTAAAATTCCCATTATTCCTCCAAAACTATGTCCGATTCCCTGATCATCAACATAAGTAGATGGCTCAGGAATATAAGGGGTATGATTGGCGTCGTTAATAAAACTCCAACCAAAAACAATTATCATAACAACAATTGCAACTTTTATAACTACAATTAGTCCATTAACAAAAGCGGACTCTTGTGTTCCTTTAATGAGTAAAAAACTAATAATCGTAACTATAAATAGCGCCGGTAGATTGATTATTCCGTGTTCGCCTGCAGCCGTATATTGAAAAGGTGAATGACACCATTCGTAGGGAATCGGATTGAGATGCAGAACATTGACCAGTAAGTTGTTAAGATATTCACTCCAAGCGATTCCAACTGTAGCTGCACCAACAGCATACTCAAGAATCAAATCCCATCCAATAACCCAGGCTAATATTTCTCCCATAGTGGCATAAGTATATGTGTAAGCACTACCAGAAATTGGGATAGATGAAGAAAGTTCAGCATAACAAAGTCCGGCCAAAGCACATCCAATTGCAGCAACAATAAAACCAATTGTAACAGAAGGACCCGCATTTTGCGCAGCAGCTGTAGCTGTACGCACAAAGAGGCCAGCACCAATAATAGCACCAATACCCAAAGCAACCAGAGACCATGCAGTGAGTGTTCTCTTCATTCCTTTTTCAGAATCACTGGCTTCAGTTAGTAGTTGCGTAATAGATTTTCTTTTCCAAATAGACATAAAATTTAGTTTTGGTTAGTATTTAAAAATCAAATATAATTTTTTTAGCTTAAAAATCTATGCTTCACCGTTTTTTTTAGCGCCTGTAGTTAGGTAATAAACCGGTATACCCAAGAGTACCAACACCAATCCAAGCCCCGTGTTTTTGGTATCATAAATGAGTAAAGTAATACAAATTAAGCCGGTTATGATGATGTAAAGTACAGGTACGATAGGGTAGCCAAATGCTTTGTAAGGACGATCTGCATTAGGTTGTGTTTTTCGCAGTATAAAAATACCGTAAATGGTAAGCATGTAAAATAAAAGTGAGGCAAAGGTAGAGTAGGTTAGTAGATCGCCATATTTTCCGGAAAGGCATAATACCGAAGCCCAAATACACTGAAACCATAAGGCCTTTGCCGGAACATCATGATTGTTGAGTTCGCCTGCCTTTTTGAAAAACAATCCGTCTTTTGACATAGCATAAAACAATCGACCTCCTGCCAAAATTAACCCACTATTACAGCCAAATGTCGAAATCATAATTAAACCGGCCATGATAAAAACTCCGATATTTCCCATAATAACATTTGCTGCTGCTGCACCAACACGGTCTTCGGAAGCAAACATAATCCCTTTTTCCAGAACTGTGGTTCCATCGGATGAACCGCCCAACGGTAATAGCGCTAAGTAAGCCAGATTTGCCAATATGTAAATAACGGTAACTATGGTTGTACCCAAAAATAAACTGCGGGGGATATTGCGCTTGGGATCTTTTATCTCTGCAGCAATGAAAGTTACATTATTCCATGCGTCGCTCGAAAACAACGAATTGATGATGGTGGTGCCGATTACCGCTGCCAAAGCCATGCCGGTAAGCTGAGTTACCGTAACGGTTCCGTCTGAATTTAATACGGTTTTAGCAGCCTCCCAAGGGGTAGCAAAGTTTTTAGTGAAAATATCGGTATGGAAACCAACCCATAGTCCCAATATAATTAAAGCAAAAAGAGCCAGCATTTTTGCAATTGTAAATGTAAGTTGCAATGTTTTCCCGCTTTTAACACCTTGGGTATTAATAAAAGTCAATAATACGATACTGGCAATTGCCATTACTTGCTTTAAGGTAATCGAAAAGCTACTGCCTTCGACAATCTTTGTCTCCAAAGCAGGAATAAACACCGAGGTATAATTAGCAAAAGCCACGGCTACCGCAGCAATTACGCCGGTTTGAATCACTGTAAATACGGTCCAACCATATAAAAATGAGGTTAGTTTTCCGTACGCTTTTTGGATGTAAACATATTGTCCGCCGGCATTGGGCATCATTCCTGCCAATTCGCCATAACTCAGTGCAGCAGCCATGGTAAGTAATCCTGTAAGTAACCAGGTAAAAAGTAACCATCCCGACGCACCTAAATCGCGCGACATGGCTGCCGTTACAATAAAAATTCCGGAACCTATCATGGATCCGGCTACTATACTGGTGGCATTTACCAGATTTAATTCTTTCTTAAACTCATGTGGCTGTGTTTCCATAGTTTGATTTTGGTATGGCTAAAGATAAAAAAAGATTATAAATACAGGTTTTTACAAAGCTATATTTTAAAAATAATGCTATATTTGGGTATCGAAACCATTGAAATAAAAGTATATGCCTTATCGTAACCACCCACTGGTTCTTTTTTACAAAGAGCACCGTATCGGACTGTTGATTCTTCTTAGTACCGTTTTTTTATTTGAATTTTCTGTCTTCTTTATTCATTCCAATTTGCCTGATCATTCGGCCAAATATGACAATGCTTGGTTGTCTTCTCCTTTAGAACTTAATGAAAAATCACCTGATTCCGGTTATACGATGAACCGATTTAATCCTAATTTTATTACCGATTATAAGGCCTACAAATTGGGAATGACTGTTGAAGAAGTTAACCGACTTTTTGCCTACAGGAAATTGGGGAAATATGTGAACTCACCAGCCGAATTTCAGCAAGTGACCAAAATTTCAGACAAACTGTTGCATTCTATTGAACCGTATTTTAAATTCCCGGAATGGACCCAAAAGAAGTCAAAAAATTCTATTGTAATAGCTGATACTTCTAAACCCAATCAGACAGCCAACGCCAAGATAAAGACCAAAAAGGATATCAATAAGGCTACCAAAGAGGAACTCATGGATGTTTACGGAATTGGGGATAAACTTTCTGATCGGATACTCAATTTTAGAGCAAAATTAGGCGGCTTTGTTTCTATTACACAACTGGAAGATGTTTGGGGGTTAAACCCTGAGGTGATTTCTGAAATCCAACAGCAGTTTGATGTGATTTCATTTCCTGACGTAAAAAAAATTAAAATTAACGAAGCATCTGTCAAAGAGCTGGAATCCTTCCCCTATTTTAGATACCCTATCTCCAAAAAAATCGTAGTTTATCGCTCCATGAATGGTTCTATACACGAAAATGATTTAACAAAATTTATTGAAACGTCAAATGATAGAATCAAAATAATTGCCCTATATTTGGAATTCTGAAAAAGTAAAGCAATTAAAAGGTATTAAAACAGTATGAATTCAGCATATTTCACAGAAGAGCATGAATTGTTTAGGGCTAGTTTTCGTGATTTTTTACAAAAAGAAGTTGTTCCTCACATCGAAAAGTGGGAAAAAACAGGAACCATTGAACGTTTCATTTGGAAAAAATTTGGAGAATCCGGTTTTTTTGGGATTTCTTACCCCGAGGCTTATGGAGGGTTGAATTTAGACCTGTTTTATACCGTCATCTTTTTAGAAGAACTTCAAAAAATAAAATCATCCGGTTTTGCGGCAGCAATGTGGGCCCATGCTTATTTGGCTATGACGCATTTGAATGCTGAAGGGGACGAACGTATTAAACAAGACTATTTAGCAGCCAGTATAACAGGCGATAAAATAGGAGCTCTTTGCATCACCGAGCCTTTTGGAGGAAGTGATGTCGCCGGAATGAGAACTACCGCTGTAAAAAAAGGCGATACCTACGTCATCAATGGTTCAAAAACATTTATAACCAATGGTGTCTATGCCGATTATTACGTGGTAGCCGCTAAAACCAATCCCGACTTAGGTAATAAAGGAATCAGTATTTTTTTGGTGGATACCAAAACTTCGGGTATTTCTGCTACCAAATTGGATAAATTGGGTTGGAGGGCTTCGGATACAGCTGAAATTGCTTTTGATAATGTAGAAGTCCCGGCCGAAAACTTGATGGGAGAGGAAGGTAAAGGCTTTCCGTACATTATGCAGCACTTTGCCTTAGAGCGCTTGGTTATGGCCATTAATGCGCATGCCAGAGCCGAATACGCCATTGAGTATACATTAGATTATATGGCAAATCGAGAAGCATTTGGTAGCCCGATTAATAAATTTCAGGCATTGCGTCATACAATGGTAGATCATGCTACCGAAGTTGAACATTGTAAAGTGTTTAACTATGCAGCTGTAGCTCGCCTTAATAAGGGAGAATATGTTGTAAAAGAAGCCACAATGGCCAAATTAAAATCAACCAAAGTAGCCGATGAGGCCATTTACAGTTGTTTACAAATGTTAGGCGGCTATGGTTACATGGAAGAATATCCTTTAGCGCGTTTGCTACGCGATAGCCGATTAGGCCCAATTGGAGGCGGAACTTCCGAGATTCTCAGAGAAATTTTATCAAAAATGATTATTGACAAACAACACTATAAACCTGCGGTAAAGTGATTTGTGTTGTAAAGCATAAAACTTGCTATTTCTAAAATAAAAAAAGCCGATTGAAAACAACTCAATCGGCTTTTTTAACTTATTAATATTAACTAATGCTCTTATCTGGCTCCTCTAAAGTGTTCTGATAAAATTCTTATATCGAACTCAAGTTAACTAGTTTTTAATTATTTTTTCAGTAAACACAGTGTCACCATAATACACCTTTACAATGTAAATACCAAAGGGTTGTTCCTTCATGTAAACGTCTACTTCGTTTTGATTTTTGAATGAAGTTTTATAGACAACTAACCCATACATATCCGTAATTTCTACTGTGCCTTCATCAATTTCGTTCAAGTTTATTTTGAATGCACCATCACTTGGATTGGGTGAAACCGCAACACGACCTTCTTTACTTTTGCCGGTATAACAAGCATAGGTTGATGAAGTAGCTGTTGTGCCATCGCTACAAACGGCTGTCACTCTCCAGGCAAAACACTTGTCAACCAAATTACTTGGTAGCGCCAGTGAATTGTTTGTAGTTGTTATCGGAACTATCGAAATTTGATTTTTACAATGGCAAATCATGCCGGGTTCACCTCCGGAGAAAGGCTGAGAACTTACAATGTATTGCACAGCTCCGGGAACCGGATCCCATGTGAGAGTTGTTCCGATAATACCACCTACTTGGAGGTTTGTTGGTGCCGAGAAATTGTGACATGGATTTTCATTACATCCTGAGATAGTAATTGTAACCTGATACGTTTGGGTGCAAGGTTGTCCGGTTTCGTTATTAATTACCACAAAAGAGACCGATGCAGTATAGGTTCCGTTTTGAGTATAAGTATGGTGAATTCCGAGTCCACCTCCGATTCCGGAAGTAGTGGCTGTTTGACCGTCACCAAAATTCCAAGTAAAAGTAGGAATTAAAGTAGCACAACCGTCAATAGCGAGACCACTTAGAGCAAAATCAGCATCACAATCAAAAATATTAAATGCAGCTAACTCGCCACGCACACA
>JAYRXL010000029.1:0-1200 GCA_041917555.1 Flavobacterium sp.
ACCTACCTATTTATTGTTCTGCCCAATGGCAAATGGCGGTAAAGGTGCGACTTGGTTAAGTAAAGAAGGGAAAGTTAAAAATCCATACTACGGTAAGCAAATGCTTACGTGTGGCAGTGTGAAAGAGACTTTGAATTAATCTAAAGATTAAACGTAACCAATTTATTTATAAATTTTTTTTAATGTTTTTAAATCAATTAAAAATGAAAAAATTATCATTCATTATGGCTTTGGTCGTGTTAATCGGGCAGATTTCGTTTGCTCAAGCTGTTGATTCCAAAGGGCGCGTTATTGATGCCAAAGGAGATGTCTATATTGGCGGTACTAAATTAGGTTCTGTTACAATGGACAGTATTGTAAAAAATGCCAATGGCAAGCCCATGGCATTTCTCAAACCGGGTGGTGTTTTGGTTAATTCCAAAGGCAAAACACTTGGCAGAATGGGGAAGGATGGCAACACCTATTACAATGCCAAGGGTGCGGTTGTCTATAAAATGAAGGACAATACAGATACCGAAACTTGCGATATTTTAGATGCCAACGGTAAAGTTATTGGCAATGTCCACAATAATTATAAGGCAATGGCTTGTACGGTTCATTGTTTTAGGAATCAGATGAATCCAAAAACGCATAGTAAAACAAAAAATTAAATTCATTAGGTATAGCCATAAACTAAAGTACCTATGGCTATACCTTTAATATGGGATAAGATGGCAAATGAAAAATTTATTCCCGCATTAGGTTACGATTTTTTGACAACTTATTATGATTTGACTATAAAACTGACAATGCCTGAAAAGGCATTTCGAGGTTTATTAGTGCGTGAAGTCAATCCACAAAAAGGCGAAAAAATATTAGAATTTGGCTTTGGCACAGGCTCTAATTTACTTTTGGTCAAAAAACAGAACCCCAATATTGACTTAATAGGTTTGGATATTGACCCAAAAGTAAAAGAAATAGCTGCCTATAAATTGGCTAAAAACAATCTTGATATTCCGTTGGATTTATATGAAGGCGAGGTGTTTCCTTATGCCGATAATCAATTTGATAAAGTATATAGTTGTTTAGTGTTTCATCAATTAAATGTCGATATTAAATTGAAATGTTTAAAAGAAATCAATAGAGTTTTAAAACCCAATGGTAATCTAATTATTGCGGATTGGGGCAAAGCTGCCAATAGTTTGATGCGTTTGACTTTTG
>JAYRXL010000030.1:0-93706 GCA_041917555.1 Flavobacterium sp.
TAAGATAATGACTTCCATACCCGCTTTAATACACACATCAATTGCTTCAATGTATCTTTCAGGTGAATGTGGATTGTCAAGTTTAAGAACATTGTAATTACCTAAATGGGAATAGAGGTTACTACTTCCACTTTCACTATCGATAATAGCTACTTTTGACAAGTTTCCATTTGTCAAACCTTGTGCTAATAATAAAGCACTCATTGTTTTTCCTGAACCACTTGGTCCTTGAAGTGCCATTTTAATCTTGGCTTTTTTTCTTTCTGATTTTTTTAATTCCATTATTTAAGTTTTATAGGTTATTATTTATTGAATATATATTTAAATGAAAAAGCGATTACAACATTTTTTGTGTTGTAATCGCTTTTTTAGTGAATAATTTTTATTACTTCACATTTTCTTGAACTATTTTTTTGATTAACTCTAATCCTTTTTTTGTCACTAGGATTTGATTTGTGTTGCCAGAAACATCCCCTAAACTTCTTCTTGTTTCGGAATTTATAAAATATCCTTCTTCAAGATATTTTTCTACTGCATAATTGTTTTCTTGAATGTAACCCAAATCCCTCAATAGTTTGTATAATTTGGTTCTTCCGAAATTTGTTTTATTTACGATGTTAGCAACAATTTTCATCGAGAATATTGTCTCTTTTTTTTCTTCAATAATGTCTGATACATAACCATATCCTATAAGTTTATTTTCATTATCCATATTTTTAGAAATTTAAAAGCTTTTCGTTAGCATCATCAATGACTGAATTTTCAAACTCTTTTAGATAGTTGTTGGTAACATCAAGATTTGCATGACCCATACTTGTGGAAATTAAATCTGTTGCTATACCGAGTTGCTTTAGGTTAGTTGCATATGAATGACGGATTACATAAGAAGTTACATTTTTTGCAACTTTTGCAAGTGTTGCAATTTCCTTTAGGTCTTTATTAAATTTTCCTAGGGTTTTATGTTTCCTATTCTCTATTTGTTGAGGTGTCAACTCATTTTTCAAAAGAATAGGAAATAGATATTCAGTTTTAGAGTCTTTGGATAGATAATAATCCAATATTGATTTGACAGGTGGTAAAATCTTTATGATAAATCGACCTTTTGTTTTTGACCTTATGTATTCTATGTTTTCTCCTTGAATGTTATCTTTTTTTAATTTCATTAAGTCAACAAAGTTTATTCCTCTTGTGAAATAAGAAAACACAAAGTAGTTTTTTGAATCAATCAAATCTGGTCTTTCAGACAAATCTAAATCTAAAATTCTCTTTATTTCATCCCTCGATAAAGCTCTTTTTAAACCTTTTCCTTTAAGCTTTGAAATTTTGTATTTATCAAAAGGATAATAATCCGCCTTTACAATACCATTTCTTATTGCTGAATTGAATATAGCTCTTATGCTTCTCATTCGGAAAGCTATTCCTGAATCTTGGTTATTTCTACTTCTTAAATGAGCTTCATACTTTTCAAGTAAACCAACGTTAAGATTTTTAAAAGAGAGTTGTTTGTCAGTATGAAAATTAAAAAATGAATTACAAGTATCTTTATATGATCTGGCATTGCCAGTTCTCCCAGAAATTTCCATTAGATTTATTTTTTCTTGAAAATGTTCATATACAGTTATTCTTGAATTTGTCTTTTCTCCCTTGTATTTATTCTCAAAATCGTTTAAAGTAAAATCAACTCCTTCTTCATTGAAGTCGTCGATAATTTTCAAAGCTTTTTGTTTTAATCCTGAAAGGATTAAGTTTCTTTTTTGATAGTTTGGATGACTTTTCTTTAGCTCCAATCCATTCCAATCATTTTTAGAACAACTTATTCCAGTAGATATTATTTTTGTCCTACCATCTTTGATAATTTGTATAACTATCGGGTATGTATTGTCTGCTAAAGATTTATTCTTCAGTATAGTTTTTACACTTATTGCCATAAATATTAAATTAATTAAGAGTTTGCAACAATTGCAATTATTGCAACTGTTGCAATAATTTATTGTGAGGTTTTATTAAAAACACCGTTACTTACCTTAGAGATTATGCTATTTCTAACCCATCTATTAATTATTGAATCAAGTGTTCTAATTGGGATTTGCATTTCTTGTCCAATATTGAGAAAATCACGTCTAGTAAAAGAGTGAGTCATAGAATTTAGTAATAAAACTTCTCTAACGGTTAAATTATAGTTGCTTGTGTTAAGTATGTTTGAGATTTCAATAGAGTGGTCAATTGTACATTTAATGATATTAAAAGCAATATCGTAATCTGAATCTTCACAGTATAATTCAGTTTGATTAGCAATTGTTTTTCTATTTCTTAAGATTGTCAGAATCATGCATATCCTAAACATTATCACACCATGTCTTTTTATTGATGAAAGCATGTCTGTTTTCTGTAGGTTTATATACAAATCTGTAACAATTGTCATGTCTGAATTTAGACGCTCCCATTGTGATTCAGTTAACTTTATTTCTAAAGGTTTTTCTCTATTTAGAAGTAAAGAGTATAATTCAAAAGCTTCTTCGCCTGCTTTAGAAAAAATAGCGTCTTTGTCGAATATAGTTCCTTTGGGAGATACATCTTTCCAACCCTTTGACTCATTGAAAAAATAATAAATAAATCTACTAAATAAACCATTTTCTTGAGATTGTATTAATGGCTTTACTTGGTTTGGTGTTCCTGAAATTACTAATGACAATTCAGGTCTAATTATTTCAATAAATTTGTTATCTGTTTCTCTACTAATTGAAATTGTTTCATGATGAAATGCTTTTCGGAGAATATCAGAAAAATTTCCCCAATCTTGTTTTAGCATTGAAGAGATTGTATCAGCTTCTGTTTCGAATATTAATAGACCAAAAGAGGTGTTGTTTAAATGCTTATAAATTTTAGAACTGCTAACATTTCCTGGAGCTAATTTCACTTCAAGCTCAGGGCATTTTTTATCAAATTCTTTATTTCTCTTTTTTTCAGCATTACAATCCTCAATATTTCCCAAGCTAATTTCCCGAGTCCATTGATTTATAGTTTCAATAAGCCTTCTAGAATTATTCATTATTCCTTTCCCAGAGGCAGCAGGGGCAACTACCATAACATAAAGATTTGTTGAATATTTATCTCTGTCATAAAAACCAAAAACTTTTGGCAAGCTAGCACTTAGTACCCCTATTGATGAGAGTAGTACCATGTCTCTTTCTCTTCCATTAAAAGGTTCTGTTAAATTCGATAAAAACTCAGGAAGACTTTGATAGATATTTGGATGTAAAAGATTAGTTTCCATTTTGATAGTTGTTTAATTGATTATGATTTGATTCATCTTTTGAACTACCATTTTGTGTAATGTAGTTGATAAGGTCATTCTTCTTAAAGAAAATTTTACCTTTAGGTTTGTAAAAGTTAATCTGTTTTGAAGAAGTTAATTTGTAGAGTGTGGATTTTGAAATTCCAAGAAAGTTGACAGCCTGTTTGACTGTAAAGAAAGTGTCAGGATTTTCATTCATATTTATTTGAATTATAAATTAGAATGCAAACTTCTTAATATGTAAAATGGGAATTTTAAACAAAATGTATCAAAAAAAGGATAGATTTTGTTTCATCATTTAATGAAAAACTTTTTAGGGCGATGAATAAATATATTCAAATATTTAATAGAATCGGTATCAACTAAATCTTCTAAATTGCGGGAGTCAGAAATTTCAAAAAGAGTCTTATTTATTGGGATTTGGGATATTGCCAACATGTAACCAACAAATCTTAGGTTGTCACTTTTAATTCTTAACTTATTCTTGTGAGAACAAATAAAGCTAAATAAACCATAGCAAATTTTCCATTTAGTGAATTCGTCTAAAGATTCTAGTTTGTGTTGGTTTGTCTTTTCAAGTTCTTCTTTCTTTATTTTTTCAAAGTTTTCAAGAGTTAATCCATAAGATTTTGTAAGTCTTTTTAGAATGTTTTTGATAACAAAAAAATTCTCGATTTTGTGTCCTTTTCCGATGTCAAATCTGATTGAGTTCATACTTTTATTCTCCTCATCTAAATTTAACTTCAACACATCAAAGAGGATTTCTAAATCATTAGATTCATTTTGAAAATCACTTAAAAGAGGAACACTAAAATCTGCAGGATCACTGTAATACTTAAGATATTCATTCTGCATAACTGCGGAAATAGTGTAAAATTCATTTTTGAATTCTGTTAAGTCATATTTCTTAAGTAGAGTATTTATCAATTTTACTTGCTTAATCCCAATAAGAATTTCATTATATTGATTAGTGAATGATTCAATAAAAAAAGCATTTTTTTTGAAATGAGAATTTATGAAGTTAAATTTCAAATCCTTAATCTCAAATTTTATGGTATTTTGAACTTCTAATAAAATATAGTTCTTATTTAAGTCAAGATTTTTCCAATGATAGGTGTTGTTGGTAGTCATGAAGTAAAAATAGAAAAAAGAAGTATTCGACCCTAATTCAACCCATAAATGAAAAAAGCCTCTACATTTCTGTAAAGGCTTTCTCTTATTTGCTCCCCCTCTTGGGCTCGAACCAAGGACCCTCTGATTAACAGTCAGATGCTCTAACCAACTGAGCTAAGGAGGAAGATGTTATATCTTTTAAGCGGTTGCAAATATAAAGCGAAATTTAATTTTTACAAATAAAAATTAAACTTTTTTGAAAAAATTATCAATGATGATGTCGTAGATATCCTTTCCGAATGTTAATGCCATGAGAGACAATAAGAAAATCATCCCTGCCGTTTGTACATACCCCATTGCTTTTTCACTTAAGGTTTTTCCGGTAATCATCTCCACAATCGTAAACAAAGCATGTCCGCCATCCAATCCCGGAATCGGTAACAGGTTCATAAATGCCAATCCGATAGAGAACATCGCCATAAATGACCACACATATTCCCAGTCCCAAGAGGTTGGTAATTTGCGGGTAATTCCAATCGGACTTTTAATTTGTTTATAAGCGCCGGTTTTTGGTTTTAAAATAAGTTTAAATTGCTTGATGTTGTAAACAAATTGCGAATACGAATCTTTTACGGCAACCCCAACAGCCTGTCCCAACGACATTTCGGTTACGGTCATATATTCTGCCATTTTTTTGCGTAAATCAAAACGAATTCCAAGTTTTCCATCTTCATTAACTGCTAATTCCACGGCCTGAGTTTTTCCGTTGCGGTCAATTACAGCGGCTATTTTTTTCTTTGTATTGTCTTTCAATACATCGTAAAATTCATATAAATACGTTTTTCCGTTAACCGATACAATTTTATCGCCAGCCTGAAGTACTTTTTCATTGTCTTTGCTCTCAACTTCTTTAATAGGTAAAGAGGCAATTTTTTCCATATAATTGAATCGGGCCACACTGTCGATTCCATGCGCAAATTGTTCTGTTACGGCAAACGGTACAGTAACCTCTTGCTTGTTGCGCTCTACCAAAAGGTTGATTTTTTGATTTTTATGGGCGCGAAGCGAATCACTCAACTGATCAAAATAAACTACTTTTTGACCATTTACACCAATAATTTTATCATCAACTGCCAAACCGGTGTTTTTTGTAAAGGTAGAATCTATATTAAAAAGGGCAGCCAAATCTCTGGGTTTGATGAAGTCGCGTCCTTCTTTTCCTAAGATTTCTTTTTTATGTTCATCGGTCAATGCAAACGATACTTCTTTACCATTTCGGTCTACCGTAACGTTGTCACCTAAAAGGATGTCAATAACCATCCAATTAAAATTGGCATTGGGCTTTTCACCATCTACTGCCACAATTTTGTCTCCGTTTCGGAAACCGGCATGAAGCCCAACTTCACCAAACGACAGTCCTTTTTCTTGTACTTTTAACGTGTCAACCGTTTTTTTACCAATGGTGCTGTAGGTTACAGTATAAATTAACCACGCTAAGAGTATATTCACGGTAATTCCTCCCAGCATGATAATCAAACGTTGCCAAGCCGGTTTAGAACGGAATTCCCAAGGTTGTGGCTCTTGTTTAAGTTGTTCGGTATCCAAACTTTCGTCTACCATTCCGGCTAACTTCACATAGCCTCCAATTGGAAGCCATCCGATTCCCCATTCGGTATCTTTAATTTTCTTTTTAATAAGAGAGAATCCGGCGTCCATGAAAAGATAAAACTTTTCAACACGTACTTTAAATAATTTTGCCGGAATAAAATGACCAAACTCGTGAAGTATCACCAATACGGATAATATGAATAAAATTTGGCCAATCTGAATTAATGTATCCATGGAATTGTAATCTGTAAAACGCACAAAAGTAAGGTTTTCACCTTACTTTTTTGATGTGTCGTTTGCGAAATCTAATTTTTTATAATTTTTTTATGAATAACCCCTTCTGAAGTATTGATTTTCAATAGATAAGCTCCCGTAGCCAAATCGCTTACCGAGAAACTGCTTGTTGATTTGGTGGCTACCTGTTGGCCTAAGTTGTTATACACTTCCACATTCAAAAGCGTTACGTTTGAAGGCATTTGGATAGCTACAAGGTCTTCGGCCGGATTAGGGTAAACAGCAATTGCTTCTTCTAATGTAAACGAGTCGTTTGATAACGCAGCGGTGCTGTTTTTAGAAATAATATTTTTTTCGGGGTCAAATTGAATTCCGGTGACGGTGAACGGCACAGGAATAATAAATACTTGTCCGTTAGTAGTATTGTTCAAAACGGTATTGTAGGTTTGGCCGCCTGCTCCTGTAAAACGAATCGGAACGGGCATTTCAAAAAAGCTCACACTCGAATCCGATTGGGTTTGTTGAATAACTACACGGGCTTGACCAACACCCCAGTTTTGAGCAGAAATAGTATAGGTTGGGTACCCTTCATTGTAAACCCAATCGTTGAAAAACTCATCTAAGTCGCCATATACAGCTTCCAGATGTCCTTTCAACTGTTCGGTAACAGCGTATTTATAAGCCAAGGCGGGATCTTGTAAATAATTACGAATACCTTGGTAAAAAAGGGCATCGCCCAATTTGAAACGCAGCATGTGCACCACCATAGAACCTTTGTTGTAAGTAAGACGTGAACTAAAAATTCTAAATACATCTTCAGCTTCGGTGTCACTTAGGTACACGGAGCCGTTTGGTTGACTTGTGATGCTGTTAATTTTGCTTCCTTTCCAAGAGATAAAGCTATTGTTTCCGTCGAAGTTTTCTACCACCAAACCACTGAGGTATTCGGCAAAACCTTCGTTTAACCAAATGTCATTCCAACTGCCACAGGTTATTTTGTCACCAAACCATTGATGCCCTAATTCGTGTGCAATTAAACTTCGATTAAAAGCCCCCATGAACGACACTGTAGTATGTTCCATTCCGCCACTCCAACCAAATTGTGCATGGCCGTATTTTTCGTTGCGGAACGGATAAGGTTCAAACAAGGTTTCATACAAATCCATAATCGGAGGTGTTTCGGCCAATTGGTTTACTGCCGAAGAATAATTTTCAGGATACAAGTAATTGATTATCGGGAAAGTGGTTTGAATACCGGCTGTTTGCTGGTAAATTTGGTAGTTTGTTACCGCAAAAGCCACTAAATAAGCCGGAATAGGGTAGTTGTGAAAAAAATGTACTGTTTTAGTCCCGTTACCATTATCTACAAAACTTTGCTCCATTCCGTTCGCCACACCACGGTAGGCAGAAGGAGCGGTGATATAAACATCAACCGAGTTCATTTTATCATTCAAATCCTGTTTGCACGGCCACCAATCCCGTGCCCCAAAAGGTTCAGACAACGTCCACATTACCGGAGTTCCGGCATGAGTTTCGGCGGCAAACGATTCAAAGCCATTCACCGGAGGCACCCCGGAATAGGTAATTTCAAGGCTTACCGAAGTTCCGGCTGTAACTGCCGAAGGGAAGTTAATTTGTAATTCATTATTGCCGGTTTCACTAAAAGTTAGGTTGTTCCCGTTGCGCTTTACCGAGGTGGCCTCCAATTCATTCGCCATGTCAAAATACACGGTGGAAGTGGTTTCGAGCAATGTAACGGTTAGTGTTACCTTTCCGGCAATGAAATAATCAGCCGGATCTACATCCAAACGCAATTCGGCATGTGTCAAATCATAATTCAAAGTGTTGGGATTAACTTGAACAGCCATCAATCCGGATGCCGCTTTCATTTCGGCTTCAATCATGCTTTCCCATTCCGTGTCATGACTTTGAGACCAACTAAAAAGAGGCAACGTCATTAAAAAGAGTAAGTAAGTCTTTTTCATTTGAGGTTTTTTTTGCGAAAATAATAATTTTTTGTTGCTGAAAATGAAAAACTTGGGATTCAAAATGCCTTTTACAGTAAAAAGAGTAGAAATACTACAGATTTTTAGTAATAAAAAACCAATTTCATAACTTTGCAGCCTTAATTTAAATAATCATGTTACAGTTAAATGTCATCAGAGAAAATCGGGATGCTGTTATCAAGGCTTTAGCCAAACGAAACTTAGACGCAACCTCTGTAGTAGATGAAATTATCCGGTTAGACGAACAACGTCGTGCCACACAACTCGAATTGGATAACACTTCAGCCGAGTCGAATACACTCTCGAAAGACATAGGTGAACTCATGAAAACGGGTCAAAAGGAGCAAGCTGAAAGTCTCAAAACCCAAACGGTTTCCCTTCGCGAAAAAGGAAAAGAACTTACAGATAAGCTAAATGAAATTGTACATGAGCTTAACCAAAAACTGTATTTATTACCCAATACACCTGCCGATTTGGTTCCGGAAGGAAAATCGGCTGATGATAACCTGAATGTATTTCAGGAAGGAACTATCCCGCAATTGCATGAAGGTGCTTTGCCTCATTGGGATCTCATCAAAAAATACGATATAATCGACTTTGAATTAGGAACTAAAATCACAGCACCCGGTTTTCCTGTTTACAAAGGGAAAGGCGCTAAATTACAACGCGCACTTATCTCCTATTTTCTGGATAAAAATACCGACGCCGGGTATTTGGAGTTCCAAGTGCCGCATTTAGTGAACGAAGCTTCCGGCTATGGCACAGGGCAGTTGCCGGATAAAGAAGGGCAAATGTATCACGATGCCGCAGATAATTTATACCTGATTCCTACCGCAGAGGTTCCGGTGACCAATATTTACCGCGATGTTATTTTGCAGGAAAAAGAAATGCCGGTAAAAGCAACCGGATATACGCCTTGCTTTCGCCGTGAAGCCGGTTCATGGGGAGCACACGTACGCGGACTAAACCGTTTGCACCAATTTGATAAAGTTGAAATTGTACGCATTGAACATCCGGATAATTCCTATGCAGCATTAGATGAAATGGTTGAACACGTAAAAGGCATCATGCGGGAACTCAAATTGCCGTTCCGTATCTTGCGTTTGTGTGGCGGCGATATGGGTTTCGCTTCAGCATTGACCTATGATTTTGAAGTTTTTTCAACCGCTCAAGACCGTTGGTTGGAGATATCTTCTGTATCGAATTTTGAAACATTTCAATCCAATCGTTTGAAACTTCGTTTTAAAGGAAAAGACGGAAAAACCCAATTGGCTCACACCCTAAACGGAAGTTCATTGGCACTGCCACGAGTAATGGCCGGTATTATCGAAAACTACCAAACTCCGGAAGGAATAGTGATTCCCGAGGTGTTGCGTAAATACACCGGATTTGATATAATTAATTAACCTACTTAAAAGCAGGTTAATTTTGTTAAACAATGTACTGAATTGGCACAAATTGTGTTACTTTAGTACATTATTTGTTTGAAAAATGAAGTTACAAAAAAGTTTTGCCTTTCTTTTTTTTCTGTTTTCATGGATTGCTTTTTCCCAAAATGAGCAATTAGCCAACAATTATTTTGATCGGGGGGATTTTGAAAAAGCTCTGATTAGCTATGAAGATTTAATTAAAAAGCAACCCGGAAATTTTACATTTATGCTCCGTATGGTGGAGTGTTATCAGCAATTAGAGCAGTATGACAAAGCCGGGCAATTGCTTCAAGAGTACCTCACAAAATACAGGCAAGGTTCGTTTTTAGTAGAACTTGGGTATAATT
The DNA here is from genome assembly GCA_041917555.1 of Flavobacterium sp. Taxonomy (GTDB): domain Bacteria; phylum Bacteroidota; class Bacteroidia; order Flavobacteriales; family Flavobacteriaceae; genus Flavobacterium. The sequence continues at coordinate 10,034 of JAYRXL010000030.1, forward strand.
TTCAGCTGCAAAAAGAAAACGGCAAAGCCGAGCGTTACTATAAAGATGCCATAGAAAAGATTGATAAAAACCCCAGTGAGGTTTATGGAATTGCCTATCAGTTTGAAAAACGCGGATTGGTAGATTATGCCCTGCAATCTTATGAATTAGCATTACAAAAAGAGCCCAAATTTAATTTCAATTATCAAATTGCGTTGTTGTATGGTCAAAAAGGCGATTTGAATATGATGATTGAACGGCTTTTGGACGAAGCATATCAGAATCCGCAAAATCAAATTATGATTCAGAACCAGCTTTCGCGTTTTATGACCGAAGATGCTACCATTACCTTTAATGATGCACTTAAAAAAGCATTATTAACGCGGGTTCAGAAAAATCAGGATATTTTTTGGAACCAGTTTTTAAGTTGGTTTTTCACCCAAAACAAAGAGTATGGTAAGGCTTTTATTCAGGAAAAAGCTATCTACAAGCGCGATCCGGATTCGTTTTCCAATATTGTCAATTTGGGACAATTAGCGCTCGAAGAAGGCGAGACCGAAACGGCCAAAGAAATCCTAAACTACATTATTGAAACGACAAAGGATTTGGATTTGCAGATTCAGTCGCATGCCTCACTCATGAAAATGAAAATAGATAAAGCGACCGAGACCGATTATTCGCAAATAAACAAAGAATTGGACGATTTGATTGCCAAATTTGGGGTTAGTCCGTACTCGTTGGAATTGTTGCGCATCAAGGCTGATTTTGCCACATTTAAAATGAAAGACCCTGAATTGGGAAAATTCATATTGAAAAACGCTCTCGAAATGCCCATCAATAAATACCAACAAGCCGATTTGAAAATGCAGATGGCGGATGTGTTTTTATATGAAGAAAAGTTCAATCAGGCATTGTTGTTTTATTCGCAAGTAGAAGATGAAATGCGCAACGATGTGCGGGGTCAGGAAGCCAGTTTTAAAACAGCGAGAACCAGTTATTTTAAAAGTGATTTTAAATGGGCGAACCACCAGTTGAACGTACTTAAATCGGCTTCAACACAATTGATTGCCAATGATGCCTTGGACTTGTTTTTACTGATTTCCGATAATACGGTAGAAGATTCCACGCAAGTAGCGCTTAAAAAATTTGCTCGAGCCGACTTCCTTTTGTACCAAAACCGAACTCAAGAAGCAATGGCGGCTTTTAAAGCAATTGTAAAAGAACATAAAGGCGAAACCATAGAGCCGGTAGCTTTATTGCGCATGGGTAAAATGTATGAACAACAAAACGAGTGGCAGGCAGCTTTGGAACAATACAACGTAATACTAAACAATCATAAGGACTGTATTTATGTGGATGAAGCCTTGTTTTTTTCGGCAGAAATATACAACCGCCTCAACGATACCGAAAAGGCAAAACCCCTTTATGAAGCGGTTATCATGAACCACCAAGACAGTATTTATTTTGTGAGTTCGCAAAAGCGATACCGGCAGCTGCGCGGTGATAAAGAAACTTGATTTAAAGAACAAAAATGATTATTTATAACGTAACCGTAAATATCCACGAAAGTGTTCACAACCAATGGATGCGCTGGATGCAAACCAAACATATTAATGATGTATTGGCAACCGGAAAATTCTCTTCCGCTCGCATGGTAAAAGTACTGGTAGAAGAAGAAATGGGAGGCGTAACCTACGCTGTTCAGTATACAACCGACAGCATGGAAACACTGCACCGCTATTATAAAGAAGACGCTACCCGTTTACGGGAAGAAGGACAACGCTTGTTTGGCGATAAAATGGTGGCCTTTCGAACCGAATTACAATTAGTGTCCGAATTTTATCAAACAAATTAAGACGGAACGAATTATCATTGAAAAGTATAATAAGCAGTACAATAAATGCAGGTCGACCAAAGGATTTGTTAGCTGTGCTTCACTTGCGAGAAATTAAGAAAACATGAATCAGGTTAGAGCCAAAAAACACCTCGGTCAACATTTTTTAACCGACGAAAACATTGCCCGAAAAATAGCTGATACCTTGTCCGGAAACGGCTATGATACGGTATTGGAAATAGGACCGGGAATGGGTGTGCTTACACAATTCTTGCTCGAAAAACCTTTTTCGGTTTATGTGATTGAAATTGATACGGAGTCGGTTGAGTACTTGCAGAATCACTATCCCAAATTACATGGGAAAATTATTTCTAAAGACTTTTTGCGGTACAACTTAAACGAGGTTTTCGACCATAAATCCTTCGCTATAATCGGTAATTTTCCCTACAATATTTCCTCGCAAATTGTATTTAAAATGCTCGATTTGCGTAATCAAATACCTGAATTTTCAGGAATGTTTCAAAAAGAAGTTGCCGAACGCATTTGCGAAAAAAAAGGCAGCAAAACCTATGGCATACTTTCAGTTTTGGTACAGGCATTTTACGAAGCTGAGTATCTTTTTACCGTAAACGAAACCGTGTTTAATCCGCCACCCAAAGTTAAATCGGGTGTGTTACGCTTGACCCGCAAAACCGATTACCAATTGCCTTGCAATGAAAGCCTTTTTTTCAGAGTTGTTAAAACTGCCTTTCAACAACGCCGAAAAACGTTGAGGAATAGTTTAAAATCATTACATTTGCCCGACGAATTAAGGGAGGATTCGATATTCGACCTTCGTCCGGAACAACTGTCGGTGGATGATTTTATTATTCTTACAACCAAAATAGGCGCACATGCAGTTTAAAATCAGCAAAGAATTTATCGGGCAAATCAATGAAATGATTGTTGCCAATCGTGAACAGGAACTACACGCCTTGCTTCATGAGTACCACTATGCTGATATCGCCGAGATCATGGAAGAACTCGACGACGACGGTGCCATTTTTGTATTTAATACGCTCGACAGTGAAAAAACCGCCGAAGTCCTTATGGAACTCGATGAGGATACGCGGGTTAAAATCTTAAAAAAGTTATCACCCAAAGAGATTGCAGAAGAAATCGATGAACTCGATACCGACGACGCAGCCGACATTATAGCTGAACTTCCCCAAAGCAAAAAAGAAGAGGTAATCTCCGAGCTTGAAGACGTAGAGCATGCCAAAGACATTGTGGACTTATTGCGCTACGACGAAGATACCGCCGGTGGTTTGATGGGGAAAGAGTTAGTAAAAGTCAATGAAAATTGGAACGTACTAACCTGTGTAAAAGAAATGCGCATCCAAGCTGAACACGTTACTCGAGTGCATTCCATTTATGTGGTAGACGATGAAAACCGCCTCAAAGGGCGTTTGTCCTTAAAAGACCTTCTAACCACTTCTACCAAAACGCCCATTAGCGACGTTTATATCAAAAAAGTAGATTCTGTACGGGTGAATACTCCCAATGTGGAAGTGGCGCGCATCATGCAGAAATACGACTTGGAAGCCATACCCGTTGTAGACGAAATGGGCCGTTTAGTGGGTCGCATTACCATCGATGATATCGTAGACGTAATCAAAGAAGAAGCCGATAAAGACTACCAGTTGGCGGCAGGTATCTCGCAAGACGTAGAGGCTGACGACAGCATCTTACAATTAACCAAAGCCCGATTGCCGTGGTTGGTGTTAGCCTTGTTTGGCGGATTTATTTCAGTACATACGCTTGGGTTGTTTGAACCCGCTATGAAAGAACACGGTCAATTGTTCTTTTTTACACCACTTATAGCCGCTATGGCCGGTAATGTGGGTGTTCAATCTTCGGCGATTATCGTACAAGGTTTAGCCAACAATTCAATCAGTGGTTCTTTATTTAACCGGTTGCTCAAGGAAATTTCACTTTCCTTACTCAACGGCGTTATATTAGCGAGCATCCTGTTTCTAGGCAGTCATTTTTTACTGGGTTACGAAATCCGAATCGGAGAGATTATCGCCGTAGCTTTGGTTACAGTTATTATTATAGCCTCTCTCATCGGGACATTTATTCCGCTTTTACTCGATAAAGCCGGTATCGACCCGGCCTTGGCTACAGGCCCATTTATCACTACCAGTAATGATATCTGCGGAATTTTAATCTACTTTTCGATTGCCCGACTTATCCTTGGTTTTTAAAAAGGCAAATCAAAACATTCCTTACTTAACGTGAGTTCGACATTCCTCTCAACCTGCCTGCCTGTGGCAAGTCGGGGCTAAAATAGAAGGAACTTTTGCTGTATATATATGTGTGTGATGCATTAATAATTCTTTATCATTTCAATATTCCAAGAAGAAGGTTCTCTTATGTTTTGAATGATGTATTTAAATAGTTTTCTTTAATTTTCATAAAATAATTATAACAAGTATATTTTAAAATTTTCAAAATATACTTGTAAGAAATAAACTTACACAGAAAAATAAATGTAAAATAATCACAAGCTATAAAGTTGCTGATTACAATAAAAAATCAATAATTTTAACTTTTTGTAGCATTGCGTGTCAAGGAATAAAACAATAACAAAATTCGAAATTAGGTTTTATTGTAAATTACTTTTTGTTATTCCGAACCAAAATTAATATCAAAATCCTCATTTGAAAGAACCAAGATTAGCCACATAGCTGTGTCTTCCTCATAATAGTTTGTGCTTGTTCCTGATTTTATTACGAAAGTTGTTGTGGCTCCTCTATAAATTTTCACAATCTTCCCTTCTTCAACTTTTGAGGATAAAATTTTACAGCCAAAGGACTTAATTGAATTAATATACTCTGTATATTTGATTTTTTTGCTAATTTGGATAGATACTCTATTGTTTTGAGCAGAATCACTGTATAGAAAAGTTAAAAAAGATTCAGCTCTTGATGACATATCATCTTTATTATAAGTAAATGTTGCACTTCCCATTTTGTCAAATTCGGGTTCTTCAGCTTCAAGAAATTCCCAACCTTTTGAAGTTAAATATTCTTCAGCGTTACCTAAGTCTTTCTTTCTGACATCCAGAATCTGTGCTAATGTTAAATTTTGAGCATTTGATAAACTGTATGATAAAATAATAAAAAGTACAAATAGATTTTTTTTCATAGTATAAGTAATTTATAGAGATAATATCTTTTTATGAATATTGGCTAAATTACAAAAACTAACAATAAAACTTTCTGTAACCTTGCGTTATTTTCGAAAATTAAATTACTTAGAAATCATTTTAATAAGTTGCCTTTTTAAGATGTCAACTAGCGAAGTTCTTTTTAATCAACGATTTTAGGAGTTCAGGATTTTTAGTGATATTATTAATATGCTTGTTTCAACAAATTATAGTTTATGTATTATCATTTTTTAAAAAATGGAAAAAAAAATATTTACCTTTAACCATCAAAATAGTTGCGAACTTTGCGCATTCCGAAAGTTAGCGGAATAGCGCCCCTGCCTGCCGGCAGGCAGGATTGCCGTAAAATAAAACCTGAAACTTGAAACCTGAAACCATAAAAATCCTCCACCTCGATTCCAATCATCCACTTCTTTGGGAACAACTTGAAAAAGCCGGTTTCCAAAACGAAGCCGATTTTACATCCACCAAAGAAGAAGTAGAGTCTAAAATCCAAAACTACCACGGAATCGTCATTCGTAGTCGGTTTAAAATTGATAAACAATTTCTCGATAAAGCCATCAATTTGCAATTCATCGCGCGCGTTGGGGCCGGTTTGGAAAGCATCGATTGTGACTATGCCGAGCAAAAAGGCGTTCATCTTATCGCCGCACCCGAAGGCAATCGAAACGCAGTTGGCGAACATGCACTCGGTATGTTGTTATCGCTCATGAATAAACTCAACCGCGCTGATCGATTGGTGCGCGAAGGGAAATGGATACGCGAAGGCAATCGCGGCTATGAGCTTGAAGGCAAAACCGTCGGAATTATTGGTTATGGAAATATGGGAAAATCGTTTGCCAAAAAACTACGCGGTTTTGAGGTAGAAGTTATTTTTCACGACATTCTGGATGGAATAGGCGATGAAAATGCACAACAAGTTTCGCTATCCGAACTTAAACAAAGAGCCGATGTGTTGAGTCTCCACATCCCTTGGACACCTGAAACCGATAAAATGGTGAACACACAATTCATCAATTCATTTGCCAAACCGTTTTGGTTCCTCAATACGTCGCGGGGTAAAAATGTAGTTACCGACGATTTGGTCGAAGCATTAAATTCGGGTAAAATTCTGGGTGCAGGATTGGATGTGTTGGAATACGAAAAACTTTCCTTCGAAGATCTTTTTGTGTCATCCAAGTCTATGCTGAGCGCAGTCGAAGTACAGTCGAGGGAAATACCGGCAGCATTGAATTACTTACTACAAGCCGAGAATGTATTGCTTACGCCGCATATTGCAGGTTGGACTGTTGAAAGTCATGCCAAATTAGCGCAAACTATAGTAGATAAAATCATGCAGATCTATAAGTAAGTTGCATCAAAATGTATTTAACTTATTATAAACAATATTCTAACTACTAATCCTTGCGAACTTTGCGCACATTGCGGTTAAAACAACAATTATGAGTAAAGACATTAAAAGAGTAACCGGTTTGGGTGGGTTTTTCTTTAAATCCGAAAACCCGGACCAAATTAAAGAATGGTATAAAACGCACCTCGGAATCCCCGTCGATCAATACGGTTGGACGTTTTGGTGGAAGGACAAAGAAGGAAACGATTGTTCCACCCAATGGTCGCCTTTTAAAGCCGATACGCACTATTTTAGTCCGAGTCAAAAACAATTTATGATGAATTTTAGGGTTGAAAATTTGGAGGAATTATTAAAGCTCCTTCGAGAAGAAGACGTTACCATAGTAGGCGAGATGGAATCGTATGACTACGGAAAATTCGGTTGGATTATGGATCCCGACGGAAATAAAATTGAACTTTGGGAGCCTAACGATGCTGCTTTTCTATAAAATCTATATATTTACACTATCAATAACTAATCAATACTATTATGGAAGAAGTAAAACCAACTGAGGATTGGAACAAACCACAACAACCCCAACAGGAAAATAAAAAAGTTGTAGCCGGAATTTTTGCACTACTTTTAGGAAGTTTAGGGGTTCATAAATTTTATTTAGGCTATACCACAGAAGGAATAATCCAGTTGGTTATTTCTATAGTTACCTGCGGAATAGGCGGAATTATCCCATTTGTGGAAGGAATTATTTACCTTACGAAATCAGATGATGAGTTTTATCAGACCTATCAGGTTAACAAAAAAGGCTGGTTCTAAAATGTAAAAACTCCCGAAAGGGAGTTTTTTTTGTATAGGGAAGATTGTGTCAATTTTTTTCCTTGCGTTCCAATTCTGCCTGAAATTCTTCCATAACGGGTTTTACAGTGCTTTCGGGCAAGTCGGCAATACGAATATACATCAATCCGTCTACCGCATTATTAAATAACGGATCCACATTAAAAGCAACTACACGCGCATTTTGTTTGATGTATTTTTTGATTAAAACCGGTAAACGCAAACTGCCGGGTTCAATTTCATCGATAATTTTATCGAACTTATTTAAGTCGGCTTCCGCCTCATTAAACACAAAATCTTTGTCGGCGTCTTTTAGTTTTACCTTGAATTCTTTTTTAGGGTGAATGTATTGGGCCACATAAGGGTCATAATAATGCGACTTCATGAATTCGATCATCAGCGATTTCGAAAATTCGGTAAATTGGTTGCTGATGCTCACACCACCAATGAGGTATTTGTGTTCGGGATAACGCAAAGTAGTATGTACTATGCCTTTCCAAAGCAAAAATAGAGGCATTGGTTTTTGTTGGTATTCTTTACAAATAAAAGCCCGACCCATTTCAATCGATTGGCTCATCATATCGTTTAACTCAGGTTCAAAGCGGAACAAATCATTCAGATAAAAACCCTCAATCCCGAATTTTGGGTATATTTTAGACCCCAACCCCATTCTATAGGCACCGGCAATTTGTTCGTTGTCTTCGTCCCACAAAAACATATGGTGGTAATATTTGTCAAATTGATCCAAATCAATAGACTCATTGGTTCCTTCACCTACTTCCCGAAACGTGATTTCACGCAAGCGTCCAATTTCATGGAGTATATTCGGGATTTTGTCGGCCATAACCAAAAAAACATGGTAATTTTTACTTTGTAGTAAACGGAATTCTCCATTACGTAAAAATTGGATTTCCTCCAAAATTTTATCGTGGTTGGCCGGTTTTGCAATTTGTTTGGGCCCTTTTGGGATTTTTAAATTGGGAACCGAAAGCAGTTTGTTTTCATCGTCGAACGAGTTTGCCAACATATAGGTTTTACGGCGTAAAAATTCCGAATACTCATTTAAATCGACATGTTCGTTTTGTTCGGCAACCGAAATGGGTTTCCCAATACGCACCTTGATAATACGGTCTTTTTGGGTGAGTAATTCTGAGGGCAATTTAGCGGTACGAAGTGTATCACTTATTTTGGAAAGCATGTAAAACAACTTGCTGTTTTTGGCGTGAAAATAAATCGGAACCACCGGCACCTGTGCCTTGCGAATGACTTTAATTGCGCCCTCTTCCCAAGGTTTGTCCACCATGAGTTTGCCGTCTTTGTAGGTTGAAACTTCTCCGGCCGGGAACATGCCCAATGGTTTTCCATCGCTGAGATGGCGAAGCGTTTCTTTGATACCAACAACGCTCGACTTGGCGTCTTTATGATTTTCAAACGGATTCACCGGCATGATATACGGCTTCATCGGTTCGATACGGTGCAACAAAAAATTGGCAATAATTTTAAAATTGGGTTCTCGCTCCAGCATGAGTTTAAGCAATAAAATACCGTCAATGCCGCCCAGTGGATGGTTCGAAATGGTGATATAAGCACCATCTTTCGGCAATCGTTTTAAGTCCTCTTCCGGAATTTCGAATTTGATTTGAAATTCATCCAAAATAGCGTTAAGAAACTCAATTTCGCTGAGGTGTTTGTTGCGGTCGTAAATTTTATTGAGGGTCGAGATTTTAAGCACCTTCATCAGTAACCAGCCGGAAAACGTTCCGAAAACTCCGTATTTATCGGCGTTTATAGCTTTGGCTACTTCTTTGGCGGTTACTAATCCCATGAATGTTTATTGGTTTACTGGAAAAAAACAAAGATAACAATTCCTATGAATTTTGGGACAAACATTGTGTTTGATTTTGGCAGCTTCCTTTTCCCGACCTGTCGGGAAGGAACCCGGCCATTCGCTTCTACGCCTCGCCCCGATGGGCATCGGGGCTGTGGGGTAACCGCTGCTGTCCGTGCTGCAGTATTTTTTTAGCCCTGACGGCAGCAAAAAGCCCGCAAGGCGCAAACCGCAGTTGTTGCCGGTGGTATAACGCGACCGGCGGAAGCGTGTATAACACCATGCAAAACAAGAGTTTGCGGTGCGGACTTGACGCGAACGGCAGGAAAAAGCTTCACAAAACCCCAAAAAATCGTTAAATGTTGGTTTGGGACAAAGGAGGATTCTGTATTTTTGAAAAACAACCAACTACTGTAATTCAACTAAAAAATTCAAACGAATGAAAATTATCTCGTACAACGTAAACGGTATACGTGCTGCCATAAGCAAAGGGTTTCTGGAATGGTTACAACAGGCATCGCCGGACGTGATTTGCCTTCAGGAAATTAAAGCCGTGCACGACCAAATTCCGATGGTAGAAATTGCGGCCGCTGGGTATCCGTATCAATATTATTTTCCGGCCGAAAAGAAAGGTTATAGCGGTGTTGCAATTTTGTCGCGGATAGAGCCCAACAATGTGGTTTATGGAACCGGAATAGGTTATATGGATCAGGAAGGGCGTAATTTGCGAGCCGATTTTGATACGGTTTCTGTGATGAGTTTGTATTTACCTTCGGGAACAAACAGCGATCGACTGGGACATAAATTTAAATATATGGACGATTTCCATCTTTATATAAACGAATTGCGAAAATCGGTTCCAAATCTGATTATTGGCGGGGATTATAATATTTGTCATCAGGCGATTGATATTCATGATCCGGTGCGCAATGCCACTGTTTCGGGATTTTTACCCGAGGAAAGAGCTTGGTTGGATGCGTTTATGAAATCGGGTTTTATAGATAGTTTTCGGCATTTTAACAAAGACCCGCACCACTACAGTTGGTGGAGTTACAGAGCCGGTGCGCGCGGCAATAATAAAGGGTGGCGCATTGATTACAATTTGGTCGCCGAGCCCATGGCCAATCGGTTAAAACGAGCCGTTATTTTGCCGGAAGCCAAACACTCTGACCATTGCCCAGTTTTAGTGGAAATTGAGTAGGTGTGGCAATGGCAATGGCAATGACAATGGCAATGGCAATGGCAATAGCAATAACAATATCAATGACAATATCAATGACAATATCAATAACAATATAACTAATGGCTAATGGCTAAAAGCTAAAAACAATGTCAATAGCAACATCAATGTCAATATCAATGTCAATAGCAACATCAATATCAATAACTAATGGCTAATGGCAAATGGCTAATGGCTAAAATCTAAAAGCAAATGGCTAAAAGCTAAAAACAATGTCAATAACAATGTCAATAACAATCTCGATGACCGGATGAATAGCAGTTGTGATAGCTTAATTTTGGGAAACATCAAAAAAATACAGAAGCATGATTAAAAAAATGGCAACAGCACTGGCGATAGCAGTTCTTTCTGCATCTTGTGTGTCTAAAAAAATATACAACGATTTAGAGAATAAATACGCCGATTTAAAAAAAGAGAACCGTCAGTTAGCGGATACTAACGAGGATTTGCAAAAGCAAAAAAACCAGCTCGAAACCGACAAGTCGAATTTGCAGGCGCAACACGACAAACTCAAGGCTGAGCGCGATAAATTATTGGCAGATTACACAGCCTCGCAGAAGAATTTGAAAACCTTGCAGGATTCTTATAATGCGCTGGAAAAAGACAGTAACGAAGCCCTAACCTCGAACATCAATAAAAATCGTGAATTGTTAGCGCAATTGGAAGCCAAAGAAAAGGCATTGGCTGCCGAACAAGAACGGTTGAATAAGCTAAAAACCGATTTGGAATCGAGTTCCAAACGCTTAAGCGAACTGGAAGAAATGATGGCGCAGAAAGAAGCCGGCATGAAGAAATTGAAAGAAACGCTATCGAAAGCGTTGAATGCTTTTGAAGGAAAAGGGCTTACAATTGAACAGCGTAACGGGAAGGTATATGTGTCTATGGAAAACAAATTGTTATTCCAAACCGGAAGCTGGGCTGTTGGCACCGAAGGTCGTAAAGCAGTCGTGGAATTGGGAAAAGTATTGGCGCAGAATCCGGATATTTCAGTTTTGATTGAAGGTCATACCGATAACGATAAAATACTTGGAAATATTGGTGGCGGTATTGAAAATAACTGGGATTTATCAACCAAAAGAGCTACTGCAATTGTGACTATTTTGAGCGAAATTCAAGGGGTTAAAAAAGACAATCTTACGGCTGCCGGACGTGGTGAGTTTGCACCGATTGCCGATAATGAAACCGCAGAAGGAAAAGCCAAAAACCGACGCATCGAAATCATTTTGACACCAAAACTCGATGAGATTTCAAAAATGTTAAACGAATTATAATCTGCCTTTTTTATATAAAACCTCACAGGCTCTTGGGTTTGTGGGGTTTGTTTTTTTGAACTAAAATGGACTATACTCTTTTACCCAACACCTCATTAGAAATTAGTAAACTGTGTCTTGGAACCATGACTTTTGGTAACCAAAATACCGAGGCTGAGGCCCATGCACAATTGGATTATGCAGTTTCGCGCGGGATCAATTTTATCGATACGGCCGAAATGTATCCCATAGGAGGGAATGCACAAATTTTTGGAAGCACCGAACGGTTTATCGGAAGTTGGATTCATAAAATTGGTGCCGATGCTCGGGAAAAATTATGTATTGCTACCAAAATTGCCGGACCCAATCGCGGGATGGAATACATTCGTCAGCCTTTGGATTTTTCGAAGAAAAGTCTACACGAGGCAGTCGATTTGAGTTTAAAAAACCTCCGCACAGATTATATTGATTTGTATCAGTTGCATTGGCCGGAACGGGTGATGAATATGTTTGGCAAACGCGGCGTTACAGAGCTCGACACCCAATGGGAAGATACTACTCATGAGGTGTTAACCGTTTTCGCGGGTTTGATTAACGAAGGTAAAATTCGATATATTGGGGTTTCAAACGAGAATCCGTTTGGGGTGATGCGGTTTTTGCAAGAGAGTGAACGGCACAACTTACCCCGAATTGTAAGCATACAAAATCCGTATTCGCTCCTCAACCGCTTGTTTGAAGTGGGTTTATCAGAAATGTGTATGCGCGAAAATGTAGGATTATTGGCTTATTCACCTTTGGCCTTTGGGTTTTTAACCGGCAAGTACCTTAACGGTTTTCCGGAGCAATCCCGTATGAAGTTGTTTCCGAATTTTGTGCGTTATACCAACGAAAATTGTTTTAAAGCAACGCAACTGTACAAGGCATTAGCCGAATCCCATGGGTTGACGCTTACTCAAATGGCGCAGGCTTTTGTGAACCGACAAACTTTTGTAACGGCTTCAATAATTGGAGCCACCTCTTTGGAACAACTTAAGGAAAATATTGACGCTTTTGAGGTGGTGTTGTCTGACGAAATAATCCGGGAAATAAACCAAATTCAGGAGATGATTCCCAATCCGGCGCCTTGATTAATTAAAGATACCACTTTGGTTCTTTTCCTCGACTATAACCCAAGATTGATTAACTTTTTCCATAATAATAACCTTCGCAAAAACAAATTTTTGACCCAAGTTTTGCCCTTTATAAACTTTAAAAAAGACTTTTTTAGACTCCTTTAAAAAAATTGGTTTTGAAAAGGAGTAGGCAAATAATGTATCAACACCAAAATTGCTATTTTCCCTGTAAACTTTATTTAGTTCATTTTCACTACAGTAAAAATCAGAATGAATATCATTTTTATTCCACTTTTGTATTTTGTGTTCTGATTCATATTTGTGCTTTAAATAAAAAAACGCACTTAAATCTAAATTAGAATTATTCTGAACAAGAAGTTGTTTCTTATTTTTTAATTCGCCAACATCAAAGAGTAAATCTATAGCTTCATTTGAGTTTATTTTTTCAGCAATTATTATTTTTTTGACCTTGCTGTTTTTTGATTCCTGTTTTAAGTAATCATTAATCATTTTATTTGATGAACACGAGGTCAAAATAAAGGGCATAAAAAACACAAATACAAAGTTTCTCATTTTGAATAATTTGAATTAATTACAAGGTGTTCCGACAGGTGTTGCTTGAAATGCAGTGCCCTTTTTAGATTTAATTCACAATTAACTTTCCGTTGTAGGCTTTTCCGTCAGCAGATGCCGAAATCACATAGAGTCCTTTACTGAGTGACTGGCAGGAAAAGGTAGTATTCCCGTTGCCTTGTATTTTTTGTGTGAGGACGATTTTTCCGGTCAAATCATATACATTTAGTTCAGTAAGTAAAATGGAGTTTGGGTTGTACAAAGTCACTTCTTGATTCGCCGGATTTGGTGACAGGTACATGTTGGCCGACTCAAATGTCTGGTTCGCAAGCGAAGTATCTACAATTTTAAAGATAATAGTTCCGGAGGTGATGTATAATTCGCCGTTAACATCTTCTCCAAATGAAGTAAAATAATTGGAGCCACTAAAATAAGGGGTATACGTTATGGTTCCGGTGTTTACATTTGCATAACCAATACGATTCAAACAATAATCGGCAAAAAAATACTTGTTTAAGAAATTTGGGTATAAACTTCCGGTATAGACATAACCTCCGGTAATAGAACAACCACCGGTTGCAGCATGCGTGTATTGTGTAAAGGGCATGGTCATAGACGAAGTTCCGGTACAGGTAGAATAGGTTGTATTTCCTTCAAAACACTTCCAACCAAAATTGAGTCCGTTGGGTAAAGGAGTCGTAATTTTATTGATTTCTTCGACAGAACCTTGTCCTACATCGGCTATCCATAAATCGCCTGTTAATCGATTGAAGGAGAATTTCCAAGGATTTCGTAATCCACGCGCCCAAATTTCTTCTTTACCCGCCTCTGTAACATACGGATTGGTTGGCGGGAAACCATAGTTAAGAAGTCCGGCAATGGTGTTCACATCTATACGCAGCATTTTGCCTAAATAAATCCGACTCGGATTTCCGGTTAGGGCGGCATTATTCAAATCGAGATTTTGAGCATAACCCTGTGGGTCGCCACCACTACCGCCATCGCCCATGCCAATATACAAATACCCGTCCGGCCCGAATTTTAAAGAACCGCCATTGTGATTGGAATACGGTTGGTTGATGGTCATCAGGATGGTGCCTGTAGTGTTGGCCACATTGGGATTGGCACTTACAGTGTAACGTGCAATAACCGTATTTCCTGATGTATTGGTATAGTTCACAAAAAACTGACCGTTGGTCGCATAATTCGGATGGAAGGCAAGGCCTAATAAGCCGCGTTCTCCGCCTGAAGTAATCAAGGTACTAATGTTTAAAAACGGAGTTGCATTAACCGTTCCGTTTGCATTCACAATTTTAATTTGGCCGTTTTGTTGAACTGCAAACAAACGGCTGTCGCCACAGTGGGTAATTTCCACAACGCCGGTAAGACCTGTTGCGAAACTTTGAATGGCAATAGTTTGTGCGGTTGCGTTATATCCCAATAACACTAACAGCGATAATACAAAGGATTTCATAGCTTTTTCTGGTTAGATTTTTGTAAAAATATAAAAAAAATAAATCCCTGCAAAACAACAGATTAACGTGAGTTCGATATAATAAAAAAGCCCGTATTGCCGGGCTCTTTCTTATAGGTTTCCGATGACTTTGTCTTTCGGGTATTTGACTTTATAGCTAATCCGTATTTTTTGGGTTTCCCCGGGACCGAGTTGGAGTTTCCAGGTTAAAATTCCGGTTTCAGCATTTACCTGCGCCTTGCCGTCATCCAAAAGTTCGATTGTGATATCTTTATCTGTTGAAAGCGGATGTTGGTCTTTCAAAATCATATCAATGTCTTCTTTTTTGTTGTTGCGCACTGTGAGGTCAAACGTGAAAGTTTGTTCTTTGTAAGCAGAAAGGAATTTGGTTCCCGATTTGTCAACTACTTTTTCCCGTTTGATGGAGATTTTTTTATCGCGACCCATGCTTAGGTTTAAGGTGTCGCTGGTTTGGTTCGGGTTAATCATGGTTTTACCCACATACAAACCTTCAAAAATAATGTTGGCTTCGCCCGGCAGCAAATTGTATTTTGAGTAATCGCTAATTTCGGCTAAAAGAAAAGCTTCTTTTTCCACACGGGGCGCAGCGTAGTATTTATAAGTAGCCGGAAGTTTAATTTCCTTCATGGCTACGCTGTGCATTTTACCATTGGAAGCCACATCGTAAGGGATATCGATATCAAACGACACGTTGAGTTGGTTTTCGTTAACAGACGTGTATGGGTCGATGCTTCCTCTTTCGAGTAGCCTACCGTTTGCAAGTGTATCTAATCTTTCATCCTTATCATAGGCTTCTTCGCTTTTGTAACCTACACTTGACATCGTATTCATGAAAAGGTTTGCGTCTCCCTCGCGATACGCATACGGATTATAGTAGGATAAAAACCAGGCATTAAGCAAAGGCGCCTGATTGTTTTGATTTGGATTACCGCTTGATAAGGTAAGTTTTACTTTTTTCCAGTCGATGCCGGTACTTTGCCACACTTGGGCTTTGTACATCATGTTAATCGGGTCTTTTACGCTGTCGGCACGAAGTTCGTAAAACGGAAGCCAACCGGCGTTATTGGTGATGTAGTTAAAATCCAAATTAACGGTTCCGGCGGTGGTGTTCATTACTTGCAGTATGAGTTTTCCTTTGGAGGTTTTTTCTTCGTTTTTGGTGTTAACTTCGAGTTTGGCGTTGAGGTTGGACAGTTTTTTATTCAAAGCCGTTTCTTTCTCGGTAAGTGATACGACCATATCACTAATTTCTGTGCGTTTTGCTTTGTAGTAGTCGACTAATTTCATGAGTTCGGCTACGTTTAAACCCGAATTTTGTCCGGCAACACTTTGATTTTTATCCAAGAGTTCGATGGTTTTCAAGTGTGCATTTTTTTGATTGGCTATTTTGCCTATTTCTTTTTTAACGAGATCGATGCTGTCGCGAACTTTTTTGATGGCAGGATTGGTTTCATCGATTTCATATTCAGAGATGTAATTTTGCGTAAACTGCACCGAAAGCACGGTTACCGAGGCCGGAGCACCAATTTGCACAGTACTTTCGTTGAGGTAATCAGCAACGTTTTTAATAACGATTTCGCTGGTTCCCGAGGGTAGGTTTACCGTAGTGCTTTGCGATAACTCCGCTGCATTATAATACACCGTAGCTGCTTTTATTTTGGCTGAGGTAAAAATGGGTTTCTGGGCTTGTGAACAAACCGAAAACAACAAGAAGAGTAGCATTAATTTTTTCATAAACGGGATAGGTATTTTGTAATTTAGGTTTAATATTTGCGCGAAAAAGCGAGGTAAATTCTCGATACCTTACAAAGGTATTGCTTTTATCGAGACGGTTATTCGTATTGAGTTATGATTTAAAGTTATCTTTTTTTTGGGATACACTTCCAATCATGAACGATTTTGAGCTCAAAAGCGCTCTCGACGAAAGCAATTTTTCTTTTACCACACCTTCTTTTTCAATGTAATTGGAATGCATAAAGTACAAATCGTTAGCGTCTTTTATAATAAAACCGGTGTGGTAATCTAAGCCAACGATAAAAATTTCGTTTTGGGATTGTTTGGTCAGATGTTGTTCCAATTGTTCAATTTTGGAAAAATGTTTTATACTTTTTGCTTCGCACAAGGTATTAATCATGACCGATGAAGCTTGTTGTGCCAAATGTACGCGTTGTAATGCTATACCGAAGTCGTCTAAAACAGTAGTTACAAAATAACCACAGGCTATGGTTCCGTTTTGGGGCTCACGGGTCATTCCGTTGAAGCTCCATTTGGTGCCAATCCAATACTTTGGCACATCCGAAGCGATGAATGAAAAAAAGCGTTCTTGTTTGTCGTGCGTTGTTCCTTTAAACGATTTTAGCTCCTGTTTGAGTTCGGCATAGGGTTGGAGATTTGCGAGTTCAGTTGTCTCTTGTGAGGCAGTTGAACCATCACTTTTTTTACATGAAAATTGAACTAAGGTAAGTGCTGCAATAAGAAAGTATTTTGTCATAATCTTTGGGCCGATAAAAAGGATAAAATTCAGGGTTCTTCATTATAACGTTAAAAGAGCTTAAAATGTATACGCAATGATTTGGCGCTATTTTCTTTCATGATAAAGTCTACTACGTAATCTGGCTTTATTTTTTTAGGCCTGTTTTGAAGAAGCAGTTGCAGCCCGAACCTGCCTGCCTGCCGGCAGGTTGAAACGGCATCCCCGATGTATCGGAATATAACGGAACGCCGGAAAAGCTGCCCCTATAAAATTATAACTTCTCGGTTGTATATCCTTTTTGTTTGGCTAACGTTACAATTGACTGGCTGATGGCATCTCCTAAATCGTCACCTCCCTTGGTTTTGGCTTCTTGAGCGAGGTAGGCTTCGCGTTTTTTTGCCAGTTCACCAATTTCCTTTTGGATTTGCTCGCGTTCTTTGGTTTTGACTTCGATAAGCGCATTTATTTCGGTGGTCGATTTACCTTTTAATTCTTCCGGCAATTCGTCTTTTTTCAAATTGGCAACCACGTTTTTATCGGCTTTGTAACGATCAACCAAATCCCAACTGTCGTTGCTGTAGACGGCTTTGGATTTGCTGATGGCGCGTTCGGTTTTATTGGCGGTCGAGATACTTTCGGCGTTGGCATCCTGAGTCATTTGATTCATTTTTTTACTTTCGCCCAAATAACCATAGCTGATATAGGTGGTGTTGAGGCGATCATTGCATTTCGAAATTTCCACATCGAAAGGAGTTACTACGTAGAGCACAGCTTTGTTGGAGTCGATGTTGAAGTATTTCCCTTGACCCTTGTCGGCGCCGTCTTTCCAAAGGAGTGAAACCCCTTGTTGCGCTTCTCCACAATAAATGGTATTTACATAAATGCTCTTTTTCAAAGCGTCCGAAATGGCTTCGGCATACGAGACACCGCCCTGATTGAACCCTTCATTTCCGGCAATATAGACTAATTTCATATTGGCGGAGCCATCGTTCCATTTGAGTTGTTTTACGGCATCGGCAATAACTGCTCCGCAATATTCTGAACCCCCATTGGTACGCAAAGCGAATAATTTTTCGGAGATAAGATCTAAATCGTTTGTTAGAGGTGTAACTTGGCGAATATAATTTCCGAAGGCCGGTAAACCGTCGTTTCCGTATTCGTATAGTGCGATTTCGATAAGCGGGGTTTTGCCATTGTATTTGAGGGTGGTCATGGTATTAACAATATTCCACAAACGTGATTTTGCCTGTTCTATTAGTCCGTCCATGCTGTTAGAAGTGTCCAATAAAAGCGCAACCTGAATACTGTTGTTGGTTTCGGGAAGTACAGTTTGGTTCGGATACTGAATTTTAGCATTCGATTTGTTACAAGAAGCAAAAGCCAGTGGGCTGATGCATGTGAGAACGAAAATTAAAAATTTGGTTTTCATGATGATGCGTTTTAAAATATGAATAAGATGTATGAAATACGAATGAAGAATTTGATGTTAAACGATTATAATTCGTTTTCGATGGATAAAATAAGCAAACAGGTTGCGGTGCAAAAAACCGGACTTGTGATGCAGTGGTGACCGTTCCAACTTCCGTCTTGGTTTTGAATTTTGACTAATTTTCCGCTTACATTGTCGTACCATTTTTTCCAGTCTGAATCCTTGCTGTCGGATAATGATTCGCCGGTTTGTAGAAAACTCAAGAATTCTTCTCCGCCGTTGTTTCCGAAACCGGTCATTACGTTATCGTCTAAGGCCTGTTCTTTGGCGGTTTTGTAAACGTTATAAGCAGTTTCGTAAGACAATGCTTTTTCACGGCTAACCCCTATTTTTTGTAAATTTTCAGTAGTAAATGAGGCATTTTTATCCAGTTTTCCTTGCTTTTTTGCTTCAGCAAAAACTTGCTGCGCCTCGTTATTTTCTTCGGCACTGCCTCGAACCGAACTACTCACAGCATAGAGAATTACACCAGCGCCATCGGCTGTATTGGCTTGTTTGGTCGCTGTGTTGAAATTTGATTTTTGATAATTTCGTGCTGCTTCAATTTTGCGTTTATCAACAACCACATCTTTATTGGTTGCTGCTTTTTCAAGTGCTGTATTTGCAAAAGAAGATTGCAGTACGCCGGCCCATCCGGCATTGGTTACTTTTCCGTTTTCATCATAGGATTTTTCAATTTTGTCAATGCAAATTTGTATGGCATTATTGATACGGTTTTTGGTATTTTCGTGTGGTACCGTAGTTACAATTTGGTTGAGGTATTGGAGTGTTAGTGCGGCATCAATATTTTGCCCGAGTTTGTATTGGATTTGTGTGTTTCGTACCTGGGTAATAAATGGATTGTCTTTGTTTTTTTCGATTTCTGAAAGCAGAAAATCAAGTGCTTTTTCCATTTTTTTTCCTTTTTCACTGTTGTCTAAACGATAGCCACAACGGTACAATGCCATAGCTGCCATCGAAGTAGTTGCCGGGTCTGAACCTGTTGCTGAGCTTTCACCATAGCGAGCGCCGCAACTCCAGCCACCATCCGGGTTTTGAGAGTTGATAAGCCAGTTTTCACCGTTTTCAATGACGCTGGCTACTTTTTCGGGAACTTTAAATTTGGCATAACCTTCGGTGGGTTGTTCACCCATTACGGAAAGGAATACACAGGGTTTTTCACCTTCGGTTTGATCTTGTAATTGGATAGTTGCTGCACTACGTTTGGCAAATTGGGTCGATTTTGTTGTGTTTCGAAGTTCAACAAAAGCCGTTGAGCTTTGTAAAGCGAGGACAGCAACACCAACGGTGCCGGCCATCAAGACGAATTTAAGAGATGTTTTCATATTACATTTTTTTGGTTGTTTACAGTACAAACCTACTATCCATTGAAGCTCTTTTTTTGGAGAAAGGGTGAAACCGGCTTTTGACTTGGTAAAACCATTTGTGTAAGCATTTTAAATTGATTTACTTTACATAACCAAAATTGTACGTTTGATGCGGTGGTTTTTTTATATTAGTATGGTGTTGATTTTGTCGCAAAACAGTGTGGCACAGGATACTATTGTTAAAAAGAAAGGAAAGCAGGATCGTAATAATTCGCTGTTAAATTCGGCTACAAAACTCAAAAAATCACTCGATGCTGAAAATACCGAAGCGGTAGCCATTAACTATGAAAAGTTGGCTGAAGAGCTCATTGTAACCGGCGATAAAGTCAAAGCAGAGAACTACCTGAACAAAGCCAAAGAAACCTACAGTAAGTTAGGAAAAACCGACGATGCCGCACGTGTAACTCGAGCAATAGCCAAACTTCAGGAAGAGCAGAAACGATTTGATGATGCCTCAGACAGTTACAAGGCCGCCGGAGAAATGGCTTCGTCGCCCACCGAAGAACGGTTAAATAACAACGATTTCAAACGCGTATTAGGTAACAGTACTCCTGCCGTTCAACGCGGTTATTTGAATTCGAATATTGAGTTATTGGAGAAAGAGAATAAGAAAAAAGAACTCACGGATGCGTACATTCAGCTGGGGGAAGTGAATTTAAAAGACAACAATTCTCAGTTTGCGCTTCAGAGTTATAACCAAGCATTAGTATTATCTAAAAACGAACCTTTAAAAGCGGTTGAAATTCAAAATAAAATTGCCGATGTCTACATAGCGGATAAAAACTATGATAAAGCCATAGACATCAGTCAAAAAATTGTGAGCGAAGCGGCCTCAAAAAACGATTTAAAAACCGTTGTTCAGCAAAAACAAAAGTTAGCCGACATTTATTTTATCCAAAACCAACCCGAGAAAGCGGTTGATGAACTTCGCAAAGCTTATGCATTGGCTGCCAAGAGCGGAAATACGACTGCAGTCAAAAAGAGTCTTAAGGCCTTGGTGGCGTATTATAAAACAGCAGGAAACGATAAAGAAATCTTGAGTATTTATGATGATTTTTTACAGCGTTTTGATGCCATTATTCGTGCTGATACAACCTTGATTGATACCAAAATATTCCAAGCAACCGAGGAGAAAATTCAACAACTTGAAAAAGAGCGTGCCCTAAAAGACGAATTATTATCCCGCAAAAGCCGATTTAATTATTTTTTAATGGCGACTTTGGTTGTATTAGGGGGGCTTATGATTTGGATTGTAAGGGCTCTTTTTGCCATACGTAAAAAGAACAAAGAGATTGCGTTACAGTCCTTGCGTCGTGAAATGAATCCGCATTTTATTTTTAACAGTCTCAACAGTGTAAATCAATTTATTGCGCAAAACAACGAATTGGAAGCCAATAAGTACTTGACTAATTATTCAACGCTAATGCGAAATATCATGCAAAACTCCAATCGGGATTTTGTGCCGTTGTCGGTCGAAGTAGAACAGTTAAAAAAATATTTGGAGTTGGAGCATTTGCGTTTTAGCGATCGGTTTGATTTCGAAATACATGTTGACGATACGCTCGATCCGGATGCGGTTTGGGTGCCGAATATGTTGGTTCAGCCGCAGCTTGAAAATGCAATTTGGCACGGTTTGCGTTACAAAGAAAGTAAAGGAACCCTGTTGTTATCTGTCCATCAGCAAAATGATAAAATATGTATCACTGTTGATGACAACGGGATTGGTTTAACCAAAAGCGAAGCTATCAAAACGACAAATCAAAAAGTTCATGCATCGCGAGGGATGAGTAACACACGAGAGCGCATAGCCTTATTGAACGCTCTTTATCGTAAAGAAATAACGTTTAAGGTTACAGAAAAAGAAATGCCCCAAACCGGAACTGTGGTTGAAATTTGTTTGCCGGTAATCACAAAAATCGAACAGCATGACTAAAATACGAAGTGTTATCGTTGAAGACGAAACGGCTGCCCGCGAAGTATTGAAAAATTACTTAGCCAAATATTGTCCGCAAGTTACTGTTTTGGGAGAGGCACAAAACAGTAAAGAGGCCGTGCAATTAATTCACGAAGTTGCGCCACAATTGGTTTTTTTGGATGTAGAGATGCCTTTTGGTAATGCTTTCGATGTATTGGAAGCCTGTAAGGAGTTGCAGTTTGAAACCATTTTTGTGACTGCTTTTTCCGAATATTCGTTAAAGGCGCTAAACCAAAGTGCAGCCTATTATTTGTTAAAGCCCATCAGTATAGAAGAACTTATTGTTGCGGTTAATAAAGTGGCAGATCAGCTAACGAACCAAGAGCTTTTTAATCGGCATAAAATAATTGTAGAAAATTTTAGAGAGCAAAAACCTGAAAAAAAACAAGTCATCTTACCCACACTTGAAGGTTTTGAGGTGGTAAAGATGGAAGACATTGTTCGGTTAAAAGGCAATGGTAATTTTACCGACATCTATCTTTCTAATGGTTCCAAAAAAATGGTTTGCCGGTTTTTGAAACATTTTACTGATATATTGCCTTACCCTTTTGTGCGGGTTCATAAATCACATATCATTAATGTGAATTTTGTTAAATCGTATAATAAAGGAGGTTCTATTATGCTTTATGATCAGGCAGAAGTTGAAATTTCGCCCACCTACAAAGAAGAATTCTTAAAATACTTTAAGTAGCAGAAAGCGATTCAATAAGTGTTTCAACCTTATTCTTTTCCTCGGCATATTTTAACTGTAGTGCGCCTCCGGATTCCATTCGGTTGTAATATTCTATAGCTTTTTTGGCATACAACAAGCGTTGGCTAACTGACGCATTGGGTATTTGCGGGAATACAGTATGAAACAACATTTCCGTGTAGGCTTGCCATTCGCGCTCATTTTTATCAATAATTAAAAACTCAGGACTTTTTTGCATAACGTGAATCATTTCGTGAGCCAAAAGGTTGAGCATCATTGTAAATTCGAATGCGAAAGTGTTTTCGGGAATACGAATTATTTGGGGCTGACCCATTTCACCTTCGGTTGTCATCAAAATAAACTTTGGGTCGGCTTTTTCGCGCAATTCAAATCCTCCAAAATTCGGATGTCTTAAATTATAGATGTCTAAAACATATTCTGCCGCGGGAATGGTTTCACCTAACTCATGATAGGATTGAACAGTTTGTAAAATGGTGTCAAATGTATTCATGTTGTCAAAAATACTAAAATAGTATAAAACATGCCCAATGTTATGAAATCAAGAAATTTTAGCAAAGAATGCAAAAAAATAACATTAAAAAGTTTGATTGTTTAAAAAAAATGTTAAATTTGAAAACCATAATATGGTCTGCTAACTTACTCACGGCATTTTTTGCCACCTCTCTATTTGTTTTTAATTAAAATACACCAAAAGGTGTATAGCGCTCATTTTTTAAATGAGTTATTTTCGTTTGCTTACAATAATACGTTCTTATCACTTTTAATTATTTAATCTAACCAGCTAATGAAACAAGCTTTATTCTTGATTAGTCTGTTTATGTCACTCATGAGCTTCGGACAGCGCGATGTTGTTGGAGCGGGAGGCGAAGCTTCCGGTTCTGGGGGAACTGTAAGTTTTTCTGTCGGACAAGTGGCTTATCAGACGCAAACAGGCAGTAATGGGGCTTTAACGCAAGGGGTTCAGCAGCCATTTGAAATTTACGTGTTATCCACACCGGAAACTGTAGCTTCTTTTTCGGCCATGTTGTATCCTAATCCGGCTGCCACATCTGTTATCCTGTCTGCTAATTTAGCAGCAGTAGAAGGGCCTTTGGATTATGAGTTAACCGACATTACCGGAAAAATCATTAAGCAAGGCAGGCTAACCGAAACAGAAACGATTATCAACGTGGAAGGGTATGCAGAAGCCTGCTATTTTATTAATGTTTTGGAGGGAAACAAAAGAATCAAAACCTTTAAACTAATCAAAAACAACTAACAAACACCGGAAAATTATGAGAAAAATAATATTCATAATGGGGCTACTGTTAACCAGTGCAGTATCGCTGGCTCAGGCTCCACAACGAATGAGTTATCAGGCCGTAGTGCGTGATGGCTCAAATGCATTAGTTTCCAATTCATCCGTGGGAATGCGCGTAAGTATTCTTCAGGGATCGCCTTCGGGAACGGCACAATATGTAGAGACCCATACTACTTCAACCAACGCTAACGGATTGGTTACTGTTTCTATAGGTTCAGGAACTGTAGTATCAGGATCTATGGGAGCAATCGATTGGTCAGCGGGACCATATTATATCAAAACCGAAACAGATCCGACAGGTGGTACCAGCTATACCATTGTTGGAACAAGCGAAATGATGAGTGTGCCTTATGCATTGTATGCGGCCAATTCACCGGCAGGCCCAACAGGTCCGACAGGTCCTCAAGGCCCAGCGGGAGCAGCAGGTGCTAATGGTGCGAATGGCGCCACTGGTGCAACAGGTCCGGCAGGTCCAACAGGAGCAGCAGGTGCTAATGGTGCTAATGGCGCCACCGGTGCAACAGGCCCGGCAGGTCCTGCAGGAGCAGTGGGTGCACAAGGTCCTCAAGGTCCAACAGGTGCTAATGGCGCAACAGGTCCAGCAGGCCCTGCAGGAGCAGTAGGAGCTCAAGGTCCGGTAGGCCCAACAGGTGCTGATGGTGCAACGGGTCCGGCAGGTCCGGCAGGAGCAGTAGGAGCTCAAGGTCCTGCAGGCCCAACCGGTGCTACGGGTGCTGATGGAGCCACAGGAGCTACCGGCGCTACAGGTCCGGGTGGTGTAACAGGAACTACCGGTTATCATCCAAAATTTTTATCTGCCAATACCTTGGGTAATTCCATTATGCAGGAAAACACCAATGGTAATGTTGCAGTGAATGTAGCACCATTAACGCAATACCGATTCTACGTTTACAATCAGCAATTAACTATTAATGGTGACGGACAATCGTCAATGTTTGGGTATCGTACTCGTGACTCACAAAATGATGGAACAAGTTATGCAGTTAGTTTTACTAATGATGCAACCAGAGGATACAACTTTTGGGGTGATGTATACACTTTTGGAGTAGGAGGTTATAATTATAATGATTACACCCGTTGTGGAGGTGTTTTAGGTGCCGAACAAAGTGGTGCTTACTGGGGGTCATTAGGTTATAAGAGCAGTGCATCTATTACTTATGGGGTATATGGTAGCAATGCCTATGGTTCTGGAACCGGTTTTGCCCCTTCTAATAATCAAGCCGGAATCGGTGGTGGTTTCTTTGGTATGGTTGGTTCGATCAACAGAGGTTCTGTTGTAGGTCAGTTAAACTCAGGAGAATTATTTGCCGGTTATAATGTAGGAAATGTATATACTTCAGGTAAAAACATTGAAATGGTTAATACCGGTACTGAGTCTACCCCTGCCTATGCAGTTACTTCAACCGAAGCTGTAATTTACAAAAAAGGTAAGGCACAACTTGTAAACGGATCAGCAACTGTTACCTTCGACCCACAATATGCTAAACTATTAGGCGAAGCTCCTGTAGTAACAGTTACTCCTATGGGTCAATGTAATGGGGTATATATAGCCTCTATTGATAAAAATGGTTTTACCATTAAAGAATTAGGAAATGGAAATGCTACTGTAGAATTCTCTTGGATTGCGGTTGGTGATCGCGTAGATGCTCGTTCTACAGAAGTACCATCTTTCTTAAAATCACCAACATTTGATCAAAACGTGAATAAAGTATTGTTCAGTGACAGCAACAGATCACAAAGTGGTGAAGGTATTTGGTGGGATGGAACACAGTTCCAATTCAATAAAAACTACCCTGCTGAGTTGAACCCTACTCGTGAGGAAAAAGCTAAAATGGCTGGAGAACTAGGCAGATAATAGTAGAATATAGTATAAAATTCAAAGCTTTCCCGTATTTTTACGGGAGAGCTTTTTTTAATCAACTCACGTGAAAATAATTATTGGCTGTATCGTTTTTTGTATTTCTTCGCTTGTTTTAGGACAACAGAACCAAATGGATTACGCAAAAGAAATTGTTTCTGTTTTGGCTTCTGACAGCCTTAAAGGAAGACCCGCTTCTTCTTTGTTTGAAATGAAAGCAGCAGACTATATTATTCAAAAATTAAAAATAAATAAGCAGTTCAAACCCAAACGTCAGGTATTTACGTACCAACGAAAAGACAGCACCGGAAATCGAAATGCTACCAATATTTACTGTTATTTAAATAATAAGGCGGATTCTACTATTGTTATCTCCGCTCATTATGATCACTTGGGAACCGGGGAAGGAATTTCAAGAAGTTTCGGAAAACAAGGAATACATTACGGGGCCGACGACAATGCTTCGGGTGTAGCCTTATTGCTCTTGTTAGCCAATCAATACAATAGTTATAAAAGCAAAAAATTCAATTACCTTTTTGTATCTTGTTCTGCCCATGAAATTGGACTGTTCGGGTCGGAAGCTTTTTACCGTTTTTGTGAAAAGAATAGTAAACCCATAGCTCTCATGCTTAATTTTGATATGGTTGGCCGATACGATAATGAGTCGAAGGTTCTCAATATTTACGGAATAAAAACCCTTAAAAAGCAAACTGATTTTTTTAATCAGGTTACTTTTCCGGGAAAAATATACACAACCGAAAATGATAAAATT
Organism: Flavobacterium sp.; assembly: GCA_041917555.1. Lineage (GTDB taxonomy): Bacteria > Bacteroidota > Bacteroidia > Flavobacteriales > Flavobacteriaceae > Flavobacterium. The sequence continues at coordinate 36,702 of JAYRXL010000030.1, forward strand.
GAGCAATCCGATTGCAAATGGTTTGTGGCTAATAACTACAAATGCCTTTCCTTTTCAACAGGAATTCACGATGATTACCATAAAATTACCGACACCGCCGATAAAATTAATTATGAAGGTATTGTTTTAATTGAAAACTATTGTATCAAACTATTGCAATCATTCGCCAATCAAGCAAAAAATGACTAAAAAAGGACTCATAATCATCCCGTGTTATAACGAAGAACAAACCATTGTTCCGCTTTTGCGCGAATTGAAATCGCTTAGTCTTACTAATATTCAGCTTGATATTTTACCGGTAAATGATGGTTCGAAAGATAAAACACTTCAGCAAATTAAATCACAAACAGGGGTTTATTTGAACCTTATCAATAATTTAGGCATTGGAGGCGCTGTTCAAAGCGGTATTAAATATGCTTATAGAAACCAGTACGATTTTGCTGTCCAGATGGATGGCGACGGACAACATCCTCCCGAAGAATTGCAAAAAATTATCAGCCTTTCTGAACAAACGGGAGCCGATTTATGTATTGGATCGCGCTATATTGACAAAGCCGGATTCCAATCTACTTTTTTGCGTAAAAAAGGAATTTTTTTTCTCAACAAGCTTATTCGTTGTACAACCGGTCAGAAAATTCATGATTGTACTTCGGGTTATCGCTTGTACAACCCTAAAGCATTGGCATTATTCTCAAGGTATTATCCGGATAAATTTCCGGAACCCGAATCGATAGCCTATGCCGCATTACATAAATTGAACATTGCCGAAGTGCAGGTGATGATGAAGGAACGAAACGGGGGTGTAACTTCCATAAACGGATTTTCGATTTTTTATTATATGGTTAAAGTGTCTTTAGCCATCCTGTTTTTGAAATTAAGTTTTATGATTAATAAAAAATAATATGTCTTTTATTCAGATTGTCAGTATTACCGGAACCTTGTTTTTTTTACTCATCATTTTTCGGCTAATCAGTAAAAAAAGATTACGCGAAGAGTTTAGTGTAATATGGATTTTATGCTCTCTTTTTTTAAATCTGTTTGCGTTTTGGCGTGACGGAATCGAAGTTTTAGCCGATTTTTTTGGGGTATATTATCCTCCGGCTATTATTTTTATTATGCTTTTCGTGGCCCTGATTGTGTATTGTTTACACCTCAGTATCATTATCTCCAAACAAAAAGAAGATATCAAAAACCTGACTCAAGAAGTCGCTTTTATAAGCCAAAAACTCAACACCTCAGAACAAAAAAACTAAATTAACGTGAGTTCGACATAATAATAAAGTCAGAATTCTTAAAAGTGCTTGGTTATAAGGCAAATTTTCGAGAGATAACCGGTTATCTTGAGGAAATTTAACGAAATAGACGAGTGCTTTTTAGGATAGCTTTTTTAAATTTACACTTTTGAGAAGCAATCTACTTCGCCTTACATCATTGAAATAGCCCGCTATTATTGTCTATGTAAGGCTCGTATCTCACTCCTCTAAAGCGTTCTGACAAAATTCTTATATCGAACTCACGTTAAATTAATTATCCTTAAGGTTTTAAACGTATGACAACTTTAAAAAAAACGGGTTTATTTATTGCATCTGTAATTTTAACCGTATTGGCCTATTCCAATCATTTTAAAAACCCATTTGAGTTTGATGATAATCACACAATTGTGAGTAATCTTCATATTCGCGATATACATAATATTCCTCTTTTTTTTAAGGATGCCGCCACTACCAGTTCGCTTCCGGCCAACCAAGCGTATCGCCCCGGACTTACATCCCTCAATGCTATCGACTATTGGATAGGAGGTGAACCTGAACCGAATCCGTTTTATTTTCATCTTTCCATTTTTATTGCTTTTCTCGTCTTGGGCTTTGGGGTGTTTGCCTTATGTAAAAAAATCATGGAAAAAAGTTTTAATTCGGATACCACATTTTGGGCTTCTTGGTTTGTGATGACTTGGTTTTGGGTACATACGGCCAACAGTGCTACCATCAACTATATCATCCAACGGGCAGACTCCTTTTCTACATTGATGGTCGTGGCTGCTTTTTGCATTTACCTCTATTTTCCGAAAGCCCAAAACAAATTTTTTTACATGATACCGATAATGGTGGGCTTTTTTGTGAAAGAACCTGCTGTAATGTTTGTGGGTCTTTTAGCTGTTTATAAATTGCTTTTTGAACAAAACGTAACGCTTTCAGAGGCGCTTACGTCGCATAAAAAAGCTTTGTTTTCAGTGGTTCGCCAATGTGCTGTGCCGTTGCTGATTTCCATCTTTTTGGTAGTTTTTTCACGAAAAATGACACCTCCGTTATGGACCTCCGGTTCATCAGATGTGTTGCATTATGCACTAACACAACCCTATGTGATTCTTCACTACGTGAACAACTTTTTGATTCCGGCTAATTTGGTAATCGATTCCGACTGGAAAATAGTCGATCGCGTTCTTGATGATAAGGTAATTATTGGTCTGGCATTTTTAATCGGACTGATTTACATCGCATTTAAAACGGCTAAAAATCATAAACCAATTACATTTGGCATTCTGTGGTTTTTACTCACATTGTTGCCTACTTCCAGTGTATTTCCTTTGGCCGAAGTTCTTAACGATCACCGTCCGTTTTTTGGCTACATTGGGCTCTGTATCGCCACAGTTTATGCGGTAACTTTTCTTTACACCAAACAACCTGCCAAATTAAAACCAATACTGGTATTTGCATTGCCTTTATTCTTGGCTGCACACGCATTTGGAACCTACCATCACAATTCGAAATGGAATTCACCCGAATCCATTTGGAAAGATGCGACAGTTCATGCTCCTACCAATGGCAGGGCATGGATGAATTACGGACTGGCATTAATGGGAAGAGGTGATTTTGTAAATGCAGATGCTGCTTTTACCAAAGCCATTCAACTTTGGCCGGATTATCCGTATGCATTCATCAATATTGCCATCCTCAAAGCAACACAAAACAAACTTGTTGATGCCGAAAATAATTTCAAACAAGCCATTGCGCTCGATCCGATTTTGCCGGAAGGATACTATTACTATGCCGATTTTTTATTCCGCCATAACCGAACCGATGAAGCCCAAAAACAACTCGAAGAAGGACTCAAACTAAGCCCCAATCATGCCGATTTACTCCAACTTAAATCGCGTCTCGATGCGGTAGCTTCAAAAGGCGGAAGCTTCGCTGCTTCGGAGGTGGATAAAGCCTTGGCAGCAGTAAAAAATAATCCAAATCATGAAACATACCTCAATTTAAGTCTTCACTATTACAACAACAAACAATTCATCGAATGTATCCAAGCTTGTGAAAAGGCACTTCAATACAAACCCGATTACGATTTGGCGTTCAACAATATTTGTTCTGCTTATATCGAACTTAAACAATGGGATAAAGCGGTCGAAGCCGGCCAAAAAGGCATCGCGATTAATCCGAAAAATGCCTACCTGAAACAAAACCTGGACTATGCTGTAAGCCAACAAAAAAACAAATAAGCACATGAAAATTTTAGGAATTAATGCTTTTGGACACGATTCGTCCGCCGCTCTTATCATCGACGATGTATTGGTTTTTGCCATCGAAGAAGAACGCTTGTCGCGCAAAAAACACGACGGGAAATTTCCTTTTTTGTCTATTCAGGCGTGTTTGGATTTTGCCAAAATTGAGATTACCGACATAGATCATATCACTTTTTTCTGGAAACCGGGAATTACCCTAAGGTATATGCCGGTTTACTTTTTTAAGTTTTTTAATAAAGTTCCTCAATTGCTTCGCGAACAACGCAATTTTGAAATCGAAGAAAATCTGGGCATGCTTTCGTATTTAAAAGATATGTATGCCATACCAAAACAAATTCGAAACCATTTTAAGAATGGCGCTAAGGCCCAATTCAAATTTCATTATATGGAACACCATTGGTGCCATGCAGCAAGTACATTTTATCCGTCAGGCTTCGATGAAGCAGCCATATTAACCATCGATGGCGCCGGAGAATGGGCTACCGGTATTTTGGCCTATGGAAAAGGAAATACAATTACCAAATTGGGCTCAGTAAACACTCCCTTTTCGTTAGGGGCATTTTATCAGGCAATCTCCATGCACTTGGGATTCAAACTTATTGAAGGACCCGGAAAAATGATGGCTTTGGCTTCATTTGGTAATGCTGATGGCGAAGTATACCAAAAGCTCCACCAACTGTTTACGTTTAATAACAACGGAACCTATAGTTTTGATATTCGTTATTTCAGTTACTATTATTCACGTAAAAGTGGTGTAAGTAAAAAATTCACCGATTTGTTCGGCCCGTCTAAAACCACAACAGGCGATTGGAATCAGGCCGAATTGGATTTGGCCGCCAGTGCACAACGCATCGTCGAAGAATTATTTTTGCACATGGGAACGTACCTGAAAAAAATAACCCAATCCGATAACATTTGCTTGGCCGGTGGGGTGGCACTCAACAGTGTTGCCAACGGCAAATTAATTCAGTCGGGTTTGTTTAAAAACATCTTTATTCAACCGGCGGCAGGCGACTCCGGAACCTCTCTCGGAAGTGCCTATTACCTCAATCATCAAATCCTGAAACGGCCGCGAAAATACGTCATGAAAACGGCTTTTCTCGGTTCCAAATTCACCGCCTCAGATTATGAAGAAGCGTTACAACAAAGTAAGGTAACCTATATCGATTTAGGCGACAAGATTTACGACACCGCAGCCAAAATTTTAGCGAAAGATTATATAATAGGTTGGTTTCAGGGAGCCATGGAGTATGGGCCAAGAGCTTTGGGGAATCGTAGTATACTGGCCAGCCCTTTCCCTGAAAACATGAAAGATACGATTAACAGCCGTATCAAATTTAGGGAGTCATTCCGCCCTTTTGCCGCCATCGTTAACGAAGAAGAATGTGGTACTTATTTTTCGTTTAGCTTACCCAATCCGTATATGCTGCTGGTCTATGATGTGAAAGAAGAATACCGCAAACGCATGCCTGCTATCACCCACGTTGACGGAACCGTGCGTATACAAACGGTAAATGAATCCGAAAATCCCAATATGCGCCGCTTGCTAAATGCGTTTAAAACCATCACGGGCCATCCGGTAATCCTCAACACGTCGTTCAATATCAAAAGCGAACCCATAGTATGTTCGCCTACCGATGCCGTACACTCGTTCGTGCATTCCGATTTGGATTATTTGGTCATCGGGAATTTTTTGGCCTCAAAAGGACTGCCATTAGAGGTTTAATGGTTGGGCGTGCCCTGATTTATCGGGACTATAGCGGGTAGGCAGGTCCTTCACGCAGGATTTTACTTTTCTTATAGAATGTAGTATAATAGCCCGTTTGGTGTAGTTCGTAAAAATGTCAGCTCGAGTACTTTTGTGCCATAAAATGGAACTATTTATCAAAAAGATTTTAGTATATTATAGAAATCGAACTAACCAAAAAACAGAATCAAAAACCAATACATAAAACGGTTGATATTACTATTAGAAACAACTTTACAAATCAAAACCATGAAAAAAATTTTAAAAATCACCTTTTTTTATATGCTTACTGGTTTGCAGTCTTTAATCGCTCAAGTAGCACAGAGTAAATCAGATAAGCTACATTATAAATCTGATGAAGAAATACAGCTGATTTTTAGTGTTAACCAAAAGTTTGATTCAGTCAGCAAAATCGATTTGAGTGATTTTGAAATTTTGGATGGGCCCATTGTGAAAGTGAATACGGAAAACGTAAATAACCAAAAAATATACGAGCATAGTATAAGCTATAAGGTAATACCTAAAACCTCCGGGACATTTATAATTATCCCTCCGTTGTATTATTTTGAAGGTAAAGAGATCACGTCTAATCGAATTCAAATAACCGTTGAAGAAAGTGTATTAACCCCCGATGAAAAAAAGGAAAATTATTTTAAGAAACTTGCGGTAAAACAGTCAAAACCGGAAGGCACAATTCGATTTACACTCTTAGAAGACGGGGGTTATGTAGAAGAATTCAGGAATAAAAACTGGGTTTTTATCCGACTTTTAACCAAAAAAGAAATAAGGCTTTTAACGAAAAAGTAATTACAGGTTTTTTACACATGCTATTAAATCCTGATACGGAAAATCTGCACTTTTTCCGGGTTTTGGAAATAGATTTAATCCTTTTACATTATCGGGAGTAATGTATTTTTGCGAGAACTTTGCCGCGAATCGCAACACAAAAGCAGGTACCGGCAATACCACAATGTTAAACCCTAACAAACGGGCAATTGTGGTGTAAAATTCGCTATAAGGAATACTCTTCGGATGGCAACAAGTCAAAATGCCTGTGCGGTTTTCAACCACTACTTGTTCGGTAAAGGAACACAAATCGGTAATACCAACATAATATACCGGCTGTTTCCCTCCATGAATAGAAGGCAAAAACCGGGTTTTTCGTAAGCTTTGTACGGTTTTGTAAAACAAACCGCCTTTCCCCAAAACCAGACCGGGGCGCAATATAGCTGCCTTTGTAGTGCTTGCAATAAGTTGCTCACACGCTCTTTTTTGTACCGCATAATAACTATCCGATTCCGAGGTCACGGCTATACTCGAAAAGAAAACCAATTGGGCACCGGTTTCACTTGATTGTCGGCATAGATCGGTAACCGCAATAATGTTCCAATCCAATGGGTTTTGCGAAGCTTGTTTTGGGGTATACGCACAATGCAAAATCACAGCATTTTCATTAAGATGCAGGATAGTCGAGGGTTGTTCGAGCGCATAAATTTGGTAAGAAAGCTGTGGTTTTTTTACCGTTGGCATTTTTCGCACCAAAGCAACAACCTCATATCCTTTTTCAGAAAAAAAGTCTGCTAAAGCCGAGCCGATAAATCCGTTGGCGCCTGTGATAAAAATAGTTTTATTGGTTTTCAAGTGCATTTTTTGCTATCAAATGGGCATGAGCCATCAAGGTCAAAGTTAACCCTTTTCCGGATAAAAACCGAAATCCGGAGCCATCGGTCACATACACATTGGAAAACCCGGCTAACGAACCATTTTCCCGAAGTGAGGGTGTTTTCGTCGCGCCATACGGAATTGTACCGCCATAATGAATGCTGGCACCATGGCCATTGCGCTGCACTTTAAGCGGAATAGTACCTAACAAACGCAGTGCTTTTCGAAATGCTTTTTCAGTAATAGCCAATTGGTGTAACTCGTTGTCCGATAAGGTATACCTGCTTTTCATGCTGTCTGCTGTAGGCGAAGTTGGGTCAGAAATGCGTTCTATATATTTTGTTTCCGAACCGTATTCCGGATGAAACAATCCGGTTACATTAAGTGCCGGTTGAAGTAGTTTTAAGAATTGGTGTCCATTGCGACTGTCGAAAGGGAATTCTTTCATCAGGCGAAAGCCAAGCAACGAACGGTAACTATACATAGAACCCATAGCCACTTCGGTGTGGGTATGTTTTGGGTCGTAATACAAACTCAATTGCGCCAATCCCGTTTGGTAACCGGTGTTGGCAGCTCCAATCAACGGCCATTGCACCGAAGGAATGTAAGAGTAGGGATTACAAATAACCGGAAGGATATCGGTTTGCAATGAGCGCATTACAATTCGTGCTGTTCCCAACGCACCGCCCGATAAGAGTAGTTTTTTGGCGTGCCAATGTTTTTTTTCGCCGGTTACAAGATGTTGTGTTTCAACTTCAACACAATCGGATGTAATTTGGCGAAATGAGAGGGCCAGCTGATGGTTCACATAGTTGAAGTTGGGATTCTTTTCTAATTCACGCAGCGTTTTTTGCGGTCGATAAGCCGAACTTTCGCCTGAGGTATAAAAATCCAAATCATCTCCCGAATACGATTTGCCGTTCGCATCATTATCCGTACTTACCGCTAATGGCGTGCGTCCTGCGGTGAATCCTAATTGCAAAAGTGAATCTTTTTTGTTTTGGCTGTTTTGATACAACACAAGCCCGTTAAAATCGTTCGGAATAGGAGATTGATTTTTTAGCAAACCGGCAGTGGCATAGTTTTCAGAAGCATCATTTCCACCACTAATGCCAATATAGGAAGCCACCCATTTGTAGGCTTCTTTCATCGCATTAACAGGTAATCCGGTGGCTTTTAGTTCGGCATCCGAATATACGTAGCTTCCCAATCCCCAGCCATTTCCCAATCCGCCTTTGGCTAACGATTCGATGGGGTTAAAATCGCCTTCCAACCATTTTAAAAAAACTTCCGCCTGATCGGTTGTAAAAGTACGGCCGGGTGTGAGATGGATTGGGTTTTTCTTTTGGAGGTTGGCCAAGGCCTCAAATGCTTTTCCGATAAAAAAATCGGCTTGATTAAAATCGGTTCGTCGGATTCCAATAAAGTTGTTGTTGGGTGTAGGAACGGAAGTATTTGAGTCGATTCCGGCGTCGAGCATGACGACTTTTGCACCGGCATCAATAAGTGTTTTGGCAGCCATTACACCGCAAAAACCGGAACCAATTACAATATATTCATTCACTTCCATCCCTTAAGTGTAAAAAGAAAAAAAGCCATGAGCATAGCACAAACTGACCGAATTCCGACAAGTATGATTTTGATAAGCGGAAAAGAAACCCTGTTATCATTTAAAAATCGGTCAAACGAATGAGGCGTACATTCGGTTAGCGCATTAGCCAACAGAAAACGGCGGCGAAGTTGACTTTGTTTTTTAAAAAGAGCTAATCCGCAATCAACCCATTGAACACTCCACGGATTTTTTTGAGTCCAAAGAAGTATTTCGTTTTCTTCTTCCGGTAAGTTTAAATTTAGAATCTGAACCCCTTGTTTGTATTTTTCCGAAAAAGCATCCAACTCGAAACCCGGTTTCAGGTAATGAAACATTAGTTCACATTCGCTGTTGTCGGCATTGGGTTTCATGGAATATTATTTTGATGGAGTGCAATTCACGCCTATTTGCAGCACATTGGGCAGGTAATCAAAGTGAAAAGTATGTGCCACTTTTAGGGTGTTTTCCCCTTTTGGGAGGCTGATATTTTCAAAAATAACCGTATTTAAATCACAAATATCGCCGGCACAATCGCCCAAATCCTTACCGTTTTTGTCTTTAAGTTGCAGGTCAATTTTTTTGATTTCAGCGCTGCCGTCAGCTTTGGTAAGGGTGAAAATCAAAGGGACCGAATCAAATTGGTACTCGTAAACATGACTAAATGAAAACACAATAGTGCATGGTTTAGAATCCTCTGTTTGATTAAAAATAAACGTTTGAGGGTTGCTTTTTTTCCATTGATTTTGGTCGAATATTTTTGATTGATTGGAAGAGGTATTCGTGCAGGAATAGCTCAGGGTAAGCAAAACAACGAAAAAGAAAAAGTTACATTTCATACGAGTATATTTAACCAAACAATTCGGTGACCACATCTTCTATTTTAGCCACTTCTTTAACTTGAATTAACGTTTTTTTGATTGAAATCTTATTATACTTGGAGACAAAAATCACCGAAAAGCCGAGTTTTTCTGCTTCCTGAATACGTTGGTCTATCCGATTAACGGGGCGTATTTCGCCCGAAAGTCCCACTTCGCCCGCAAAACAAAACCCTTTATCAATGGGGATGTCTTCGTTGGAAGATAAAATAGCGGCAACTACTGCCAAATCAATTGCCGGGTCATCAACCGTGATACCGCCGGTAATATTCAAAAACACATCTTTGGCACCTAAACGAAATCCGGCTCTTTTTTCCAAAACAGCCAAAATCATATTCAATCGTTTGGCATTATAACCGGTTGTGCTGCGTTGCGGTGTTCCGTAAACGGCTGTTGATACCAAAGCTTGAATTTCGATCATTAAAGGGCGCATGCCTTCTAAAGTACACGCAATAGCAGTGCCTGATAATTCTTCGTCTTTGTGGGATATCAAAATTTCGGACGGATTTGCCACTTCGCGAAGTCCGGAACCAAGCATTTCATAGATGCCCAGTTCCGCGGTGGACCCAAAACGATTTTTCAACGAACGTAAAATTCGATATACATGGTTGCGATCTCCTTCAAATTGTAAAACCGTATCCACCATGTGTTCCAAAATTTTAGGTCCGGCGATAGTGCCGTCTTTAGTAATGTGTCCAATCAGAATAACAGGCACATGGGTTTCTTTGGCATACTTAATCAGTTCGGCAGTACATTCCCGAATTTGAGAAATGCTTCCGGCCGACGATTCTATATAATCGGTATGCAAAGTTTGAATGGAGTCGATAATCACAATCTCCGGTTCAATTTCCTGAATTTGACGAAATATATGTTGTGTTTTGGTTTCGGTTAAAATATAGCAACGTTCACTTTGGGGATTGATTCGTTCGGCCCGCATTTTTATTTGCTTTTGGCTTTCTTCTCCCGAAACATAAAGGGTACGATAGGGTAGTTTAAGCGAAATTTGCAACAAGAGCGTACTTTTACCAATACCCGGTTCTCCGCCTAATAAAATTAAGGAGCCCGGAACAATGCCGCCGCCTAAGACACGATTAAGCTCGCCGTCGGTTGTGTCCATGCGTGCTTCGTCAGCAGCATCAATCTCTTTAATCAGTAACGGTTTTGATACTTTTTGCGTCGCACTTGACTCCGATTTCCAGGCAGGTTTTTCTTCTTTCTGTACAATTTCCTCTACAATCGTGTTCCATTCGCGACAAGAGGTACATTGCCCTAACCATTTGGCATATTGGGCGCCGCAATTTTGACAGAAAAAAGTTGTTTTTAATTTGGCCATAAGGCTTTTATGGTATTATTTCTTTATTTGGCTGCGCAATTCGTCTGCCTTAGTAAGCATCATTTCTTTGTTGAGTTCACCAACAGCTTCTTTTGTAAATGCATCTTGATAGGCTTTTACCGCTCTTTTAATATCGCCGTTGGCTTCATAGAAACGGCCCATATAATAATCGCCCAACATGGTTTTTGGGTAATATTTATTGGCAACCTGGGCTAACTCTTCAAATTCGCCAGTAGCTTTATTTTTAACAATAGCCGATTCTATGGCTCTGAAATCGTTGATACGCACGGGCATTTTTATACCTAAAGTTTGTTCGGTCAATTCGTATTTTTTCTTGAGGTAGTCAACATAACCCGACTCTAATTTTACAATTTTTTCTTGGTATTCTGTTGAAGAAATGGGTTGGTAAGTAGAAAAGAAAAAATAAAGTGCTTTGGGTATCGATTGGGCAACAAGTGAATAATGAGAAGCACCGGCAATTTCATCGAACTTATAAAAAACATGATCATTTTGAACCGAACCCACATTTTGGTTGAGTAGTTTGGCGGCTTCTTTCATTTTTTTGATATCACCGTCGGCGATACTTAAATAGTAAAAAACATTTTTAGGCATATTACTCAAACGACTGGGGACATTCACTTCCATATCCAAAGGAAGTTCCGGGCTCAAACAGATATAGCCGTTAAAAATAGGGTCGTCTTTGTACAGAAAAAAGTTTAAATAGCCGGCAGTCACATCGTGACCGGCGATAATTTTAAAAGGGGAAACGCCATATTTTCCTTCAATGTAAGGGAGCAATTCGCCACCTAAAAACTCGAAAAAGCGAGAACCTTTACCATCAGGTAAGCCTGTCTTGTCATCGATTTGACAATCATCAAATCGCTCACCATTATTATTTTGACTTATTCCAACTACAATCATATCCGGTAAATCATCCCAATAATTGCCGTAGGCAAGATTTCCCATAAACGGTTGCATCAGGTAATCGCCATCCAAAAGTAAAACTAGAGGATAAGATTTTTTTTCTTCTTTTTTAAAACCTTCGGGTAATGAAATAAGTATTTCGCGTTTTTCGTCCATTTTTCTGGACAAAATAGTGTCTTTTATGATTTGCGAATGACCGGTAAAACTACCCATCAACAGTAAAAGGCAAATGATTTTTTTCATGAATAAAAAAGTATTGGTTAGGATTAAAAAATCCCCAGCAAGATACTAATTATTTTTTATTCACTAACGGTAAGATGAGATAGGATATAAGTCCTAAAATTATGGTTAAAAGGGTTTGCGATGTCCAAACCAACCAGCCAAAAGCGGTTCCGGTTTCGTCAGAAATGCCGTAAAGGGAGAAAATGATAGCAATAGAAAGGGGGTAGGCACCAATCCCTCCGTTGGTAAAACCAATGGCAAGGCTCCCGAAAATGAAGCCCATAATAACCACGTCGAACGGGATTGTTTTGGTTTCCGGAAGTGCATAAATGGTGATATGAAACATCACCAAATAACAAATCCAAATGAGCAATGAGTGTAACAAATAGAACCCTTTTTTCTTCATTTTGTATACACTGGTTATACCTTCAACTAAACCGGATAATTTTTTCTTGAGTTTTTTGATGATGTCCCACTCGGCATAAATCCAGATGGCAATAAAAATAATTCCCATGGCAATCAATCCTAAGCCGGCGGTTGCAATGGCTTGCAATGACACATTTTGATCTCTTAAAAATTGTAAAAGAGTGTCAAATTGAAGTGCAAAACCAATGATAACAAAGAGTAAAAAAATCAATAAATCAACAATACGTTCGGCTACGATTGTTCCAAATCCCTTGTCAAAAGGAACATCTTCATGTTTTTTGAGTAAAGCGGCTCGCGACACTTCGCCGGAACGCGGAATCGTTAGGTTAACAAGGTAGGATATACAAACCATCAGAAAATTGTTTGTCATAGAGGTTTCATAACCCAAATGATTGAGCGAAAATTTCCAACGGTAAGCCCTGAACCAATGTCCTAAGATGGCAATAAGGAGGGAAAGGAATACATAAAAATAATCGGCTTTCAGCAGACTTGTTTTAATGCTTTTTAGCTGTATCGCTGATAGGGTAGTATACTGATAATAAATAATCCCGATACCAAAGAGTAGCGGAATAAAAAGCATTAGCCAATTTTTTGCCGTATTTTTCAAGAGTTACTTTAGCAGGTTTGTGGTTTCGTCCGGAAAGACCAACCAAGGCTTGAAAGTTTTAGCCTCTTCAAAGTCGATTGTGGCATACGAAATGATGATGATGATATCACCGGCCTGAACCTTTCGTGCAGCCGGACCATTAAGTGTAATCTCACCGGAAATTTTAGGTCCTTTGATAGCGTAGGTTTCAAAGCGTTCACCGTTATTTATATTGACGATGGAAACTTTTTCGCCCTCCACTAAATTAGAGGCATCCATAAGCGCTTCATCAATGGTGATGCTGCCGATATAGTTCAAATCGGCTCCGGTTACCTTAACGCGGTGAATTTTCGATTTTACAACTTGAATTTGCATGGGGCAAAGGTAAATTAATTTAATGAAATCGTGTCAATCAATCGGATTTTATTAACAAAAACTGCGATAAAAGCCCGGTATTTTTTTGTTTTTCGTTTTCGAATACAAGGCAATAAAGTGGTTTCGTCGGCAATTTGAAAATACTCCAATTCAAACATGGGGTGATTTTCGAATACCTTTTTAACAAATTTCGAGACCTTCTTAGCAGAATCCGTGCCAAATCTTTTTTTGGCTTCACGTAGGGTTGTAAAAATAAGTCCCGCTTTTTGGCGCTCCTCAACCGAAAGTCTTTCATTTCGCGAACTCATAGCCAGTCCGTTCGCTTCGCGAAATATCGGACAACCTACAATTTTTACTTTTATTTTTTCTTTTTCTACCAGTTTTCTGACAATCTGTAGTTGTTGAAAATCTTTTTCTCCAAAATAGGCAAAATCAGGTTTTACAATAGCAAATAAGATACTTACTACAGTGCCAACACCATCAAAATGCCCCGGACGAAATTTACCTTCCATTTGGTTTTCCAAGCCGTCAAAAGCAAAATGTTTCGAATTTGTGTTGCCTTCATAAATATCGTCTACAGTAGGCGCATACACGATGATTTCCGGCGAAACCGATTTAATTTTTTCAATGTCGCTTTCTAAGGTGCGGGGGTATTTTTGTAAATCCTCCGGATTGTTGAACTGAGTTGGGTTAACAAAAATACTGATAACGGTGCAGGAATTTTTCTTGAGCGAAGTTTCCAAAAGCGATAAATGCCCGGCATGTAGCGCTCCCATAGTAGGAACAAAACCTATGGTTTTTTTTGCTTGTTTGATAGAAGAGAGATGCCTTGACAGTTCTTCTTTTTGTGTGAAAACCCTCATCCGAAATTGATTTACAGGGTGCAAACTTACTATTTTAGTAAATAACTGCATAAAATTTTGTAATTTTGCCTGTTTTTTATTGCCAATACATAAACCAATCCAAAAATGGAAGATAAGAGGATATTGTATGTATCATCTGAAGTAGTGCCTTATTTGGCCGAGAATGAAGTATCGCTGATGTCGTATGAAGTGCCAAAAATGATTAATGACTTAGGAGGTCAGATTCGAATTTTTATGCCCCGATACGGGAATATTAATGAGCGACGTCACCAATTACACGAGGTTATTCGACTGTCGGGGATGAATTTGGTGGTTAACGACTTGGATATGCCGTTAATTATCAAGGTGGCTTCAATCCCTAAAGAACGTATTCAGGTTTACTTTATAGATAATGATGAATACTTCAAACGCAAAGCAACTTTTTCTGATGAAGAAGGGGTGTTATACCCCGATAATGACGAACGCGCCATTTTCTTTGCCAAAGGCGTTGTTGAAACAGTAAAAAAACTCAATTGGGTACCCGATATTATTCATGTCCACGGATGGATGGCAGCCTTGCTTCCAATCTACATGAAACATTTTTATAAAAATGAGGCGCTTTTCTCAGAAACCAAAATTGTAACTTCGGTTTACGGTCAATCCTTTGAGGGAAGTTTGGATGCTGAAATGATCAACAAAATCAAATTTGACGGCATTCCGCATGAAGCCATACAAGATCTGGAAAATCCGGATTATGAAAACCTGATTAAGGCTACTGTTCTTCACTCTGATGGCGTTATTGTTGCCTCTGAAGAACTGTCTCCAAGTTTAACAAAATTTATAGAATCTTCAAAAAAACCTTTTATACCTTTCGCCGGTCAGGAATCGTATGCTCAAGCGTATACCGATTTTTACCGAAATCTTTTAAAATAATTGCCTTTTATGAAAATGAATTTTTTTTCTAAACTGTTTTTTTGCGGAGTTATTGCAGTTGCTCTTGTTTCTTGTGATAAGGATTTTAATGAAATGGGGAGTAATCTTATAGACGATGCTCACTACGATTTTGAGAGTTATAAGGATGCCTCTTTATTGGCTTTTAACATGCCAACAGGAACGGTGCAAACCAGTAATTTACCCATTAATTCGTTAGGATATTATGATAATGGAATGTTTGGAAAAACCAAAGCAAGTTTTGTAACCCAATTAGAATTGGCTTCTGTCGACCCTGATTTTTATGGCAGATATAATACAGATGGTACGCAAAATGCCAACTTTAAAGTGGATTCAGTTTATTTACATATCCCGTACTTTTCAACATTAACGGCGGTAAATGAAGATGGGAGCAGCACATACGAATTGGATTCAATCCAAGGAAGCGACAAAAAAATACGTTTGAGTGTTTATGAATCAGGGTATTTTTTACGTAACTATGATCCTGAATCCGGTTTGCAAGAAGTGCAACGCTACTACAGTAACCAACGCCCGGATGTAGAGGCCGTAACCAATTTGGCAACTTCGGCCCGACTCAATAACGCTACAGATGTGTCGCAAAATGATCAATTTGAGTTCAAAAGCTCTCAGATTAAGTTTCTTAAAACCGATACTTCTGGAAACATCCTGAGTCCGGAACAGGTAAGAGAACGTTTGGTGCCCGGCATTTATATGGACTTGGATAAAAACTTTTTCAAGCAAAAAATATTTTATGCCCCTGACGGAAGTTTAACGGATAATAATGTGTTCAAAAATTATTTCCGTGGCTTGTATTTTAAAGTGGATGAAATCGATGCTCAAGGAGCTATGGCCCGATTAAATTTTGCCAGAGGTAAAATTGTTATTGTGTATCATGGTATGGATTCGGAAACAAGTACTGCAGGTTATAAAAGAAAAACATTAACCTTAAACCTTGCCGGAAATACAGTCAATTTCCTTGAAAATACAAACTATAACCCCACTGCGGGAAATAGCGTTACAGGAGATACTCGCTTATATCCTCGCGGCGGAAACGGAAATATGGCTGTAATCAAATTGTTTGGTGATAATCCTGCCGAATTACAGGCACTTAAAGATAATAATTGGTTAATCAACGAGGCAAATCTGGTTTTTTATGTAGATAATACTACACTGGGGACAACCTATGAACAACCAAACCGTATTTATTTGTATGATTTAAAAAATAAAAGGGCATTGTACGATTACTATAACGATTTGACTTCGAATAGTACCAATCCTAAAAAGAGCAAATTTGTTCACGACGGAATCATCACCAAAAACGCCGATGGTTCTACACAATACAAAATCCGAATTACAAATCATATACGTAATATATTGTCGAAAGATTCAACCAATGTTCCTTTGGGGCTGGTGGTTACAGAATCTATAAACGACATCAGTAATGCCAAACTAAAAAACAGTTTTACTATTTTAGGTCAGGAAGTAAAATATGTGCCTTCTATGTCGGTTGCTAATCCGTTGGGAACCATCTTGTGGGGCAATACCTCCAGTGTGCCTGAAACTAAAAAATTGCGTTTGGAAATATTTTATACAAAACCAGACTAATACGAAATACTATGTGTGGAATAGTTGGATACATTGGACACAGAGAGGCTTATCCTGTTGTTATTAAGGGCTTAAAACGCCTCGAATACAGAGGGTACGATAGTGCCGGAGTTATGCTTTACGACGGCGAAACCCTAAAGGTAAGTAAAACGAAAGGCAAGGTTTCCGATTTAGAAGAGCGTGCAGCAAAAGAAATTTCGCTCAACGGAACTATCGGAATGGGACACACCCGATGGGCTACACATGGCGTGCCTAACGATGTGAACTCTCACCCGCATTTATCCAATTCAGGCGATTTATGCATCATACACAATGGTATTATTGAAAACTACGAACCGTTAAAAAAGGAACTTCTCAAAAGAGGTTATAGTTTTACCTCAGATACCGATACGGAAGTATTGGTCAATCTGATTGAAGATGTAAAGAAAAAAGACAATCTGAAATTAGGAAAGGCTGTTCAGGTTGCTTTGAACCAGGTTGTTGGAGCGTATGCAATTGTTGTTTTTGATCGCAACAAACCAGACGAACTTGTGGCGGCTCGCTTGGGTTCACCTTTGGCGATTGGAATCGGTGAAAATGAGTTTTTCATTGCCTCCGATGCGTCTCCGTTTATCGAATACACCTCCAATGCTATTTATCTTGAAGATGAAGAAATGGCTGTGATTCGTTTACATAAACCACTTAAAATACGTAAAATAAAAGACGATTCTTTGGTCGATCCTTACATTCAGGAGCTTCAAATGAATCTCGAGCAAATAGAAAAAGGCGGATATGATCACTTCATGCTCAAAGAAATTTATGAGCAACCCAGTGTAATTCGCGATACCTATCGAGGCCGACTTTTGGCTAACCAAGGGATTATCCAAATGAGTGGTGTTGAAGACAATATCGAAAAGTTCTTAAATGCCGATCGAATTCTGATTGTAGCTTGTGGTACCTCATGGCACGCCGGATTAGTTGCCGAATATGTAATTGAAGAATTTTCCCGAATTCCGGTTGAAGTGGAATATGCCTCTGAATTCCGCTACCGTAATCCGATTATTACCAATAAAGATGTGGTTATTGCCATATCGCAATCAGGTGAAACTGCCGATACGTTGGCGGCTATAAAACTCGCGAAAGAAAAAGGAGCTTTTGTATTTGGTGTTTGTAATGTGGTGGGTTCATCTATTTCGCGTGAAACGCATGCGGGAGCTTACACACATGCCGGACCTGAAATTGGGGTGGCTTCTACCAAAGCATTTACTACCCAAATAACCATTCTTACCTTGTTGGCATTGCGCCTTTCTAAAGCCAAAGGGACTCTGTCTAACTCCGATTTCTTCCGTTATTTGCAAGAACTGGAAATTATTCCTGAAAAAGTAGCCGAAGCACTTAAATCGAACGATATTTCTAAAGAAATTGCATCTATTTATAAAGATGCTACCAATTGCCTTTACTTAGGAAGAGGTTACAATTTTCCGGTAGCATTAGAAGGAGCCTTAAAATTAAAAGAAATCTCCTATATACATGCTGAGGGTTATCCGGCAGCCGAAATGAAACACGGTCCGATTGCGCTTATCGATGATAAAATGCCTGTAGTTGTTATTGCACCAAAACAAGGGCACTATGATAAGGTGGTAAGTAATATTCAGGAAATCAAATCCAGAAGTGGAAAAATCATCGCAATTGTAACCAAAGGTGACGTGCAGGTAAAAGAATTGGCCGATCATGTCATTGAAATTCCGGAAACTTCCGATGCCTTATCGCCTTTAATTACAACCATTCCTTTGCAATTGTTATCATATCATATTGCTGTTATGAGAGGATGTAATGTTGACCAGCCTCGAAATTTGGCCAAGTCAGTTACCGTAGAATAAAAAAATTCGATATAAATAAAAAAACCGGACAAACACTGTCCGGTTTTTTTGTTGCATAATCCGTAATGATATTGCATTTTTTTGGTTTTTTATTAAATACTTCAAAATGCTTTTGCGCAGTAAAAGATTTTTTTTCAATTATGAAAATAACAGAAAAGTAACCGAATGGTTTTAAAAAATAAAATTTAAAAGAGGTTTATTATGAATTTTGAAAAATATTCGTATTTTGGCTACTTAAACCAACAAAATTATTACCTAATGAAGATTTATTATTTTATTTTGACTTTGTTTTTTTGCAGCATATCCTTTGCGCAAACTACAATTTCAGGGACGGTCAAGGATGATAAAGGCCAGCCTATACCCGGAGCTAACGTGAGAGTGGTTGGCGATAATGCCGGTACGGTTACCGATGCTGACGGTAAATTTAATTTGAAAACAACCAAAAAACCTCCGTTCTCGGTTGAAATTTCAAGTGTAGGATTTGCCAATCAAACCGCGCAGGTGACTTCTTCAGGTCAGTCCATTAATGCTGTGTTGAGTGGTGAAGAAACAAAACTTGACGAAATAGTAATTTCAGCATCGCGAGCGCCTGAAAAAGTTAGGGAATCCCCTGTTACAATCGAGCGTATGACTCCAAAAGACATTAAAAAAACAGCCTCTCCAACGTTCTATGACGGTTTGGAAAACTTAAAAGAGGTGCACATGAACACCAGTTCAATGTCTTTTAAAGCAATCAACACCCGTGGTTTTGCTACAGTTGCTAATACCCGATTCATGCAATTAGTTGACGGTATGGATAACTCGTCGCCTTTATTGAACTTCGTTTTAGGAAACCTAATTGGTGTTTCTGAAATTGATGTGCAAAATGTAGAGCTTTTACCGGGAGCTTCATCTGCCTTGTACGGTGCTAATGCGTTTAACGGAATTTTATTCATGAACAGCAAAAGCCCATTTACTAGTGAAGGTATTTCTGCTTATGTAAAATATGGACAGACCAGTCAAAAAGCAGCCGGAACACGTGACTATGTGGATTATGGTATTCGTGTTGCTAAAAAATTCTCTCCGCATATTGCTGCAAAAGCAAACTTTACTTACATGAAAGGAACAGATTGGTATGCAACAGATTATAGAGATAAAGATTTAGTAAACAATGTAGGATTAGATCGTAATTTTTACAATTATAATGGTATGAACGTTTATGGGGATGAGGTGTCAACCAATATTCGTAGTGTAGCAGCAGGTTTACTTGCAGCCGGTGCGATTACGCCATCCCAATTTACTGTTTTTAATCAGATACTTCCGGATTACAATGTAAGCCGTACGGGTTATAACGAAGTTGATTTAACGGATAACCGTGTTCGTAATGCCAAAATTGATTTTTCAGTTCATGTAAAACCGTGGGCTAATGATCATGAAATTATTTGGCAAAGTAAATTTGGTTTCGGAAACACGGTTTATCAGGGAGCAAACCGCTACTATCTGAACGACTTTTTTATGCAACAGCATAAATTAGAATTTAAAGGTAAAAATTACTTCATAAGAGGTTACTTCACCACAGAAGATGGCGGAAGATCGTATGATATGTTGTTTACCGGAATCAATATTAACAGATTTTGGAAACCGGATGCCACTTGGTTTGGTCAATATGCTGCCACCTATGTTCAATCAACTTTAGGAGGCGCTACTCCGGAACAGGCTCATGCAGCTGCTCGTAACGTTGCTGAAACCGGACGATTAATTCCGGGAACAGATGCTTTCAACGCAGCATTCAAGGCAGTTACTTCAGATCCTGATGTATTAACAGGTTCAAAATTGGTAGACAATTCCTATATGTATCATTCGGATGCTAATTATAATTTCCGTGACCTTATTAAGTTTGCCGAAATTCAGGTTGGTGGTTCATTCCGTTTGTATGAATTGAATTCATTTGGACGTATTTATACTGATAAAGACGGGAAAATCAGCTACAGAGATTATGGTGCTTACACCCAAGTTCAGAAAAAATTAATGGAAGAGCGCTTAAAACTTACCGGTTCGGTTCGTTATGATAAATCACAAAACTTTGACGGTAATTTTTCACCGCGTATCTCAGGAGTATATTCTGCCGGAGCTACTAAAAACCATAACTTCAGAGCATCTTTCCAAACCGGTTTCAGAAACCCAACGACACAAGATCAATATATTGGTTTCAATGTAGGAAATGCAGTATTAGTAGGTTCAGCTCCTGATAACTTGGATCGTTTTACCGAAATTCGCGGAGGTGGCGGCAATAATGGTACTATTTCTGCTCAAGGACAATTGATTTTAGGCTCGCCAACAGTAGTAATGACGGGTCAAAATGCCTACTTTAATTCATTTACAGCTTCATCTGCTCAAGCATTTGCCGCCGCAGTAAAAGCAAACCCTACATTGCCGGGACAAATAGCTGCTGCTCAATTATTACAGCGTTCCAATGCATCTTACGTAAAACCGGAGGTTGTAAAAGCATTTGAGTTAGGTTACAGAGGTCAGGTTAAAAAATTATCATACGACCTTAATGGGTACTATAACATCTACAATGACTTTATCGGAAACCTTCTTGTAGTTGCTCCTTATTATGGAACAGCAACTAATGCTCCGGATATTACAACACCGGGTCAGGCAACAAATGCCGTGTTAGCCCTTGCTAATGGTGACACAAGAACCTATCAATTGTATTCCAATACTGATGTAGAAGTTCGTTCATTAGGTTTTGGTGCCGGTTTTACCTATTCGTTACCAAGAAACTTCGAGTTTTCTGCAAACTATAACTATGCGCAATTTGACTTTGACCAAGATAAAGACCCTGGTTTCGAAGCCGGATTCAATACACCAAAACACCGTGTAAAAGCCTCTATCGGAAACGAAAAATTATTTAAAAACTTTGGGTTTAATATCAGCGGAAGATGGAACACAGAATACAGATGGGAATCTACTTTTGCTGATGGTATGATTGGCGAAGCTACTGTGTTTGATGCGCAAATAAACTACAACATACCTAAACTAAAATCGGTTATCAAAGTAGGGGGTACAAATATCGGAGGCAAAGAATACATGCAAGTTTTAGGAGCAGGTGCTATCGGAACTCAAGTGTTTGCCTCATTAACTATTAATCCATAATATAAAGAATCATGATAAAGAATATAAAATGGCTATTTCTGGCATCGCTTACTTTAGTTGCCTGTAGCGAAGATGAAGAAACTGTTACCTACGACTCGTCCGACGGTTTGCCTCTTACATCCGGATCAGCTGATTTTTCAAAATATGTATCACTTGGAAACTCACTTACAGCCGGATTTAGTGATAATGCCCTTTTTATTGAAGGTCAAAAAGCGGGCTATACCAATTTGTTGGCACAACGCTTTGCTCTTGTAGGTGGGGGTGAGTTCAAAATTCCGTTTATGTCTGACAATATTGGCGGGTTTAACTCCGGTGGCGTTCAGATTCCGCAGTTTGGACCACGTTTGTACTTTAACGGGGTTGCTCCTGTTCCGGTTTCCGGCACATCAGGCACCTCCATTTCGGCAGTTTTATCAGGACCATTCAATAATTTAGGTGTTCCGGGAGCAAAAAGTTTCCATTTGGTTACACCGGGATATGGTGCATTAAACCCGTACTTTGGTCGTTTTGCATCGTCAGCTTCCGCAACTGTATTGGGTGATGCAACCTCTCAAAATCCAACATTTTTCTCGCTTTGGATTGGAAATAACGATGTGTTAGCCTATGCAACTTCGGGAGGAACAGGAACCAATCAAACCGGAAATTTAAATCCGGCGACCTATGGAAATAACGATATTACAGATCCAAATGTATTTGCGAGTACGTATTCTACACTTGTAAATGGCTTAACAGCCAATGGTGCGAAAGGAGTGGTTGCAAATATTCCTTATGTAACTTCAGTTCCGTTTTTCACAACGGTTCCTACAAATCCGATTCCGGGACTTCCGGCTGCCAATGCCGCTCAACTTAACGCTTTGTTTGGTGGTATAAATGCCGCGCTTGCTGCTGCCAGTTTGCCTGCTCGTTTTCAAACCTTGGTTGCAGACGACGGTAACCCGGCAACTACCGAAGCTAACCCATTGTTAATTGTTGATGAATCGCTTCCAAATATTTCTGCTCAGATTACCGCTGCACTTACGCCTACTCTTGGAGCGGCAACAGCTGCTGCTGCCGGAGCTTTATTTGGTCAGGCCCGCCATGCCAGCTCAGCTACAGGCTCTAAAGATTATATTCTTTTAACCGCCAGAACAATCATTGGAACTACAACACCAAGTGCTCCGGCTCCTTTTAATACGATTGGCGTTTCGTTCCCAATGCAAGACAATACTACATTAACAGCTAATGAAGCGGCTCAGGTTAAAACAGCAACCGATGCCTATAATGCAACTATTGCCAGTATAGCCGACACGAAAGGTTTGGCCTTTGTAGATGCAAATGCGGTATTAAATCAAGTAGCTAACGGTGGTGTTGCCGGTGGAGGTTTTACTGTAACTTCTGCTTTTGTTACCGGAGGAGGGTTCTCTTTAGACGGTGTTCATCCAAGCCCAAGAGGGTACGCTTTAATCGCAAATAAATTTATTGAAGCTATCAATACCAAATATGGTTCGAATATGAAGACCTATAACTTTGGGGATTTCAGAATTTTATTCCCGGCTTCGTTATAGATTGCTTACATACCCTATTAAAAAATCCATCTGCCTAAGCAGGTGGATTTTTTGTTTTTTCAGATTATCCGCACAATCTGCTTTTTGAAGTATAAAAAGTTCGAAAAAAACTGTTTTTTGTTGTTGATTTTTCAAATAAGAAAATTATCTTTGCACTCGAAAAAAACAAGACTAAAATTGTTCAATTTCTCAGATCTCCTCTCAAAAAGAGAGGTTGGGAGAGGCTAAATACATAAGCAATGTCAAAAGTTACAGGTAAAGTTGCACAAATCATCGGTCCGGTTGTTGACGTGGTTTTCGACACAAAAAGCAACCCGCTTCCGCGAATTTATGATTCACTCGAAATTATCAATGCAAACGGAACCAAATTGGTTTTAGAAGTACAATCACACATTGGAGAAGATACAGTTCGTACTATCTCCATGGACTCAACCGACGGTTTAAGCCGCGGAACTGAAGTGGTGTCAACAGGTGCTCCTATCCAAATGCCGGTTGGTGAAGATATTTATGGTCGTTTGTTCAATGTGGTAGGTGACGCTATCGACGGATTAGGTAATTTACCAAAAGAAGCCGAAAACGGAATGCCAATTCACAAACAGGCTCCTAAATTCGAAGATTTGTCTACTTCAACCGAAGTGCTTTTTACCGGAATTAAAGTAATCGACCTTATCGAGCCTTATGCAAAAGGAGGTAAAATTGGTCTGTTTGGTGGTGCAGGTGTAGGTAAAACAGTATTGATTCAGGAATTAATTAACAATATCGCAAAGGGACACGGTGGTTTATCAGTGTTCGCCGGTGTGGGTGAAAGAACCCGTGAAGGAAACGACTTACTTCGTGAGATGTTAGAGTCGGGTATTATTAAATACGGAGATGAATTCATGCACTCCATGGAAAACGGTGGATGGGATTTAACTAAAGTTGATAAATCCGGTCTTCGTGACTCCAAAGCTACTTTCGTGTTCGGTCAGATGAACGAACCACCGGGAGCTCGTGCTCGTGTAGCACTTTCTGGACTTTCTATCGCAGAATATTTCCGTGATGGCGCCGGTTCAGATCAAGGTAAAGACGTATTGTTCTTCGTAGATAACATCTTCCGTTTTACACAAGCGGGTTCAGAGGTATCAGCATTACTTGGACGTATGCCTTCTGCCGTGGGTTACCAACCTACATTAGCAACCGAAATGGGTGCAATGCAAGAGCGTATCACCTCTACTAAAAAAGGGTCTATTACTTCTGTACAAGCGGTATATGTACCTGCAGACGACTTAACCGACCCGGCTCCGGCAACTACTTTTGCGCACTTAGATGCAACTACTGTATTGTCGCGTAAAATTGCCGAGTTAGGTATTTACCCTGCAGTAGATCCATTGGATTCTACATCGCGTATTCTTACGCCGGAAATTCTAGGAAAAGAGCACTACGATTGTGCACAACGCGTAAAAGAAATTCTTCAAAAATACAAACAACTTCAGGATATCATCGCCATCTTAGGTATGGAGGAACTTTCTGAAGAAGATAAACTATCCGTAGCACGTGCACGCCGTGTACAACGTTTCCTTTCTCAACCATTCCACGTTGCTGAACAGTTTACAGGTATCCCGGGAGTATTCGTAGATATCAAAGAAACTATCAAAGGATTCAACATGATTATGGATGGTGAATTGGATAAATATCCGGAAGCAGCTTTCAACCTGAAAGGTTCTATCGAAGAAGTTATCGAGACCGGAGAGAAAATGTTAGCTGAAGTATAAGAGTTACCGGTTTGTTGTTCATTGTTTATTTTAACCATGAGCTATAAACATAAACTATAAACACAAAATTTATGATTTTAGAAATAGTTTCACCCGAAGCAACATTGTTCAAAGGAGAGGTAACTTCGGTTTCTCTTCCGGGTGTTAATGGTTCGTTTCAGATTTTGAATAACCACGCACCTATCGTGTCTATTTTGAAAAAAGGAACCGTGAAAATCGGTGCAACCAGCTTTAAATTTAATAAAGAAGTTGCCGAACGTTTCACCCGTGTAAACGACCAAAACTATACACTCGAAATCAACTCAGGTACGATTGAAATGCAAGGAAATAAAGTTATCGTTTTAGCCGATTAACTTTTTCTAAACTACTTATAAAACCCGACCGCTTGCGTGTCGGGTTTTTTTTTGAAGCTTTTTCCGGCCGCCCACTGTAGCCCCGATGTATCTGGAACTGCCGCTTCAACCGCTGGCAGGAAATTCCGCGATAGGGATTCCTGCTGTTAAAGATTATACGGTTGTACTTTTAAAGGCTGTATTTTGTTTACAAAAGTTTTTTTCGGCAAAAGAGAATCGTAACGAATAAGAGGTAAATTACCAAAGCAATCTGACAAAATTAGTCTAACGAAATCACGTTATTTACTATCTTTGAAACATGAAACTTCCAAAGGCGATTGCGGATAAACTTGAAAAACGAATTGCAGAAAATGCACTTCGTCAACTGCCTGAACCATCCGCTTTGGTCGATTTTTCATCCAATGATTATTTAGGGTTTTCACGCTCACAAACTATTTTTGACACCACACACCAATGGTTAGTCGATAACGGATACAATCAAAACGGGGCTACCGGTTCCCGATTGCTCTCCGGGAATCATGCAGTATATTCCATAGCAGAACACGATATTGCCACTTTTCACCAAACCGAAGACGCCCTCATTTTTAATTCGGGTTACGATGCCAATGTGGGTTTTTTTAGTGCGATTCCCCAACGCGGTGATTTGATTCTTTTTGACGAATTATGCCATGCTTCCATCCGCGACGGAATTCGTATGAGTTATTCCAAAAGCCTAAAATTTAATCATAACGATTCGGAACATCTTTCAGAATTAGTAGCCAAACATGTTGCCGGTTTTTCAACTATTTATATCGTAACCGAGTCGGTTTTTTCGATGGATGGCGATTCGCCCAACCTGACCGAAATGAACAAAATAGCGCATGATTTTGGGGCGTATTTGGTTGTAGACGAGGCGCACGCATTGGGTGTTTTTGGTACCAATGGCGAAGGATTAGTGCAAAGCCTGAACCTCCAAGATAAAGTATTTGCCCGCATTGTTACCTTTGGAAAAGCACTGGGATGTCACGGCGCAGCTGTTTTAGGGAGTACCGATTTAAAAACGGCCTTGGTTAATTTTGCACGTAGTTTTATATACACAACCGGGTTATCTCCGCATTCGGTTGCCACCCTACTGCAATCCTACCGGCATTTGGAACAAAATCCCGCTATCGGACATGCATTAAAAGAAAAAATTGGGCAATTCAACCGCATCAGCAAACAGTTGAGTTTGAATCCCATTTTTGTTTACAGTAAATCGGCCATACATTGTGCCATTATTCCGGGTAATTCAAAAGTGAAAATTATGGCCCAAGCGCTACAGGAAAAAGGGTTTGATGTAAAGCCTATTTTAGCACCTACCGTCCCCGAAGGACAGGAACGTTTGCGGTTTTGCCTGCATGCTTACAACAGCGAACAGGATATTACAACCGTTTTGCATACGTTACACCAGTTGCTTTTTAAGTAGGAGAGGAACTAGACAGTTAGCGGATATTTTTAACCCCGAATAAAATGAGAAATATTGTTTTAATATTCACGTTTCTTTTTCTTCTTAGCTGTAAAAATTCTGAGAGCAAAACCGAATTGGAAACATCGAAAGTAAATGATATTAATCAAATCGTTCAAGTTGTAATTATAGAAGATAGTTTGAATATTTTAAAAAATGGAACCGACACAAGAATGTTTTGTGAAGAGCTAACTAAATTGACTGTTTATGTTCCCGAAAAGACACAAAATGGAGAAATTCCGCCTCCACCACCCCCTTCCTTCAAAGAAGTTTCAATAGAATATTTATTGCATTATAGAAAATCATTTTATTTCAATACAAAAGATTCATTAAACTTATTAAAGCAAAATTCAAATCCCGAAAAGTTCAAAATTGAAAAAAATTTAGCTGAAAAAATTAATCAAACAACAAGGGAGAAAGAAATCAACAAAAAAAAGATGGGCAAACCATTTGATTTTTATGAAATGACTATTCCAATATTTTCTTTAGATAATCAAAAAGCATATTTAGAATTAAACCATCATTGTGGGAGTTTGTGTGGTGGTGGAATGTCAATATATTTACGAAAGATAAATGGAAAGTGGAAAATAGTTGACAAGCGACAGACTTGGATGAGCTAAAAAACATCCGCTAACAGCGGTTTGCTAAGATGGCGAATTTTTCTTTAAATTCACGTTCAATTTTTGCAAGAAATTGTATTCTAGTAGAAAATTAGCGGTAACGAAGTCGCCACTTCAGCAAGCCGCCTCACGGTAACACTCAGGCGTGAGCTAAGGGATAAAAATGCGTTAGGGGTTGAAGCGGCAGCTCCCGATGTATCGGGACTATAGCGAAAAACCCGACCCCGACAGCAAAAACAAGTGTATAAACGCAGTTTTTGCGGATTGGGGGAACGCCCAAATCTAAAAAACGTGAGTTCGAGATAAGAATTTTGTCAGAACGCTTTAGAGGAGTGAGATACGAGCGTTATATAGGCGGGCTATTTGAATGATATAAGGCGAAGTAGATTGCTTCTCAAAAGTGTTGTTTTTAGAAAAGTTAGCCTGAAAAGCACTCGTCTATTTTGTTAAATTTCCTCAAGATGACCGGTTATCTCTCGAAAATTTGCCTTATAGCCAGCACTTTTAAGAATTCTGACTTTATTATTATGTCGAACTCACGTTAAAAACTTTCCTAACAACAGTGTGAAATGCAAACCGAGTTTCCGAACTTTGCACGAAACGAGAACTCATGAAATTATTTATAACCGGAATTGGAACCGATGTGGGAAAAACTGTGGTTTCGGCGATTGTAACCGAGGCCTTGCAAGCCGATTATTGGAAACCGATTCAAGCGGGCGATTTGGATAATGCTGATGCGATGAAAGTGCAACGCTTGATTTCCAATACCAAATCGGTTTTTCATCCGCCTGTTTATGCGTTACAAACACCTGCCAGTCCGCATTATGCAGCTGCCTGTGACGGAATTACCATAGAACGTAATCGTATTGTTGAGCCAATAACGGAGAATCATTTGGTAATTGAAGGCGCGGGAGGCATTTTGGTTCCTTTAAATGACACGGATTGTATCGTGGATTTGATTCGTCCTGATTACAAAGTAGTCGTGGTTTCTCGGCATTATTTGGGGAGTATTAACCATACCTTACTCACGTTGGAGGTTATGAAAACCAGAAACATAGATGTGGCCGGGATTGTTTTTTCGGGGGATGAGAATACAGCCACGGAGGCAATTATTCAGTCTAAAACAGGGGTTCCGGTTATTGGACGAATCGATAACGAGCCCTATTTTGATCAAAATGTTGTGCAATATTATGCGGCTAAGTTTAGCGAGAGCCTTCTCCATTTATAAATTGAGCGCAAGTTTTTTATCTTTGTATGGCCTCTATGAGTGCATTTATTTTCTATATTTCTAACCAATGAATCTATCCGAAAAGGATGCGTTATACAATTGGCATCCCTACACACAGCATAAAACTACCCATCGTTTTCCGGCCATCGTAAGAGGAAAAGAAGCCTTGTTATGGGATGAAAACGGCGTAGAATATATTGATGCTATTGCGTCGTGGTGGGTTAATCCGTTTGGCCATTCCAATCCCGTAATTGCGGAAGCGATTTACCAACAGCTCACCACCTTGGAGCATGTTTTATTTGGTGGATTCACACATGATAAAGCGGTGAATTTATCCGAAAAATTGCTTTCGATGCTACCGTCTAATCAGAAAAAAGTATTTTACTCAGACAATGGTTCTACTGCCATAGAAATAGCCATCAAGGCAGCTCTGCAGTATTTTTATAATGCCGGGCAAAAGCGTACACGAATAATAGCTTTTGAAGATGCTTTTCACGGCGATACATTTGGTGCTATGGCCGCCAGTGGGATTACATTTTTCACCGAGGCCTTTAAAGGATCACTTTTGGAAGTGAGTCGGATTCCGGTTCCTATTCCGGGTAAGGAGCATGAAACTTTAGCCGTATTGAAAAAGCTACTGATGTCGGGGGAGTATGCCGCATTTGTTTTTGAGCCTTTGGTGTTGGGAGCGGCAGGCATGGTGATGTATGAGCCCGGTGTTTTGGATGAGATGATTCGACTTTGTAAAACCTATGAAGTATTTACCATCGCTGATGAAGTGATGACCGGTTTTGGGAAGACCGGTAACATGTTTGCGGTTAATTACCTGAGCGAGCAACCGGATATGATGTGTTTATCTAAAGCCTTAACGGGAGGAACAATTCCTTTGGCGGTAACAACTTTCTCGCAGTACGTTTTTGAAGGTTTTTTTGATGACGATGTAAACAAAGCACTTTTTCACGGGCATACGTTTACGGCCAATCCAACAGGTTGTGCTGCGGCTCTGGCGAGTATCGAATTGTTACAAAAAGAAGAAACACAACGCAATATTGAGCGCATTCACCAGTCGCATTTGGTTTTTCAAAAGAAGATTGAAAACCATTCGAAAGTAAAATCCACTCGGGTTCTTGGGGTTATTTTTGCTTTAGAAATCAAAACGGATACACACGAAAGTTACTATGGTAGAATGCGCAATAAATTGTACAGTTTCTTTATCGAAAACGGAATTATTTTGCGACCTGTAGGAAATATTGTTTACATTTTGCCGCCGTATGTGATTACAGAAAGTCAACTGGAAAAAGTCTATCAAACTATAGAAAAGGCATTAGAAATAGTGTAAAACAAAATCCCGAAACTTGCGAACTTTGCTTAAAACTTTGCGAACTTTGCGGTTAACTAACTAAGATTGCCCCTTGCCTTGCAATGCTAATGAAAACCAAAATCGCCATAACAGCTTTAGCGTCTATTTCGCCTTTAGGAAATCATCCTGAAGCAATTTGGCGTCACTATCTTTCTGAGAAAACATTGATTTCATTAAAAAATTTCAATGGCACGCAGCAATTCGTGGCGGCTATTCCAGAGGAAATCCGAATTCAAATCGACCAGTTGAGAAAGGAAGAAGTTAAATACAAATCCTTAGATGAAACCGTTTTAATGGCCATTTTAGTCGCGCGTCAAGCCATAAACCAAGCAGGCTGGAAGCAAGGAGATACATTTGGAATTAACATCGGATCGTCGCGTGGTGCCACACAATTGTTTGAAAAATACCATCAGGAATTTCTGGAAACGGGTAAAACAGCTACTTTGGCATCGCCCACCACGACGTTGGGAAATATTTCGTCTTGGGTAGCGCACGATTTAAAAAACAACGGACCCGAAATTTCACATTCCATCACGTGTTCAACCGCCTTGCATGCTATTTTGAACGCAGTGGCTTGGATGCAATCGGGGATGGCAACACGGTTTTTAGTGGGCGGAAGCGAAGCACCTTTGACCGCTTTTACCATTGCCCAAATGAATGCGTTGAAGATTTATGCCAAAGAAGAAAATGAATTTCCTTGTCGCGCTTTTGATTTGAATAAAACCAAAAACACCATGGTGTTGGGGGAAGCAGCAGCTGTGGCCTGCTTGGAAATAGGCGAAACAAAAAATGCTTTGGCTTACATCGAAGGAATTGGTTATGCGACGGATACGTTGGAACACAGTATTTCCATTTCGGAAGAAGCGGCATGTTTTCAGCAGTCGATGAAAATGGCGTTGCAGGGTACTTCTTTGGATAAAGTGGATGTTGTTGTGATGCATGCGCCGGGCACTTTAAAAGGCGATACTTCCGAATATAAAGCGATTCAAAAAACATTTGGTGACCAACTTCCACTGCTAACCACCAACAAATGGAAAGTGGGTCATACCTTTGGTGCTTCCGGGATGCTGAGTTTGGAATTAGCATTACTTATGCTGAGAGAAAACCGATTTGTTGGAGTGCCGTTTTGCCCTGAACAAAAGCAAGAAAAACCCATTCAGCAGGTGTTGGTTAATGCGGTTGGTTTTGGCGGAAATGCGGTGAGTATTTTAATTTCTAATAATGCGTGATGCTATGGAAAATGCTATTGTTTCGTACACAAAAAATGTCTCTGTTTGGAAACTGATTTTTGGTTTATGTGTTGTATTCTCCGGATTGACATTAATTTTTTATGGAGGCATTCTATTTGGAGCCATGTTCACAGTAATTGGAATTAATTTATGTGTAGCTGATGGGTCGGAGTTGGATTTGAATAACAAAACGTTTCGAATCGTTAAATCATTTTTCGGGATTAAGATAGGGGTATGGAAACCAATACCCAAATTTGAATACGTTTCTGTTTTTAAAACTAAAGAAACCCAACAAGTAAATATAATCACAGCGTCTACTCGGTTTACGGGTGAAGTGATTTTACTGAATGTTTTTTATGAAACAAACAAGCATTTTACCTTTTACAAAACCACTGATAAAGAAGATGCATTTCGCGTGGCGCATCGGCTGAAAGATATTTTAGAAATAGACATTTTGGATGCAACAGAACGCGAGAAAAAGTGGCTTTAAGCTTCTTTTTTTTCGAGTGTGATTACTTTTTCATAGACCAAATCTGCTTCCCAGCCTTTTCGCAACATAAAATCACAGAATTTTTTTCTTTTTTTCAACACATTCGTTTCGTGGATTGTACTCCAATGGTGTTCGCTTAGTTGCGTAAATACCATTTGATAGTCGTCGGAATTGATTTCCTGAAGTGCTTTTTGAATAAGATAATCAGATATGCGTCGTAATTTTAATTCGTTTTTAATTCGAATTTTGCCCCATTTTTTTTGATGGAATTTACTTTGGCTAAACAAAAGTGCAAATCGCTCCTCATTAAGATAATTGTTTTCAATAAGGTGCACTATAATTGCCTCCCGTTGTATGGATTTTAGTGAAAAATCGAGTAATTTTTGTTGTACTTCAAAATGACAACGTTCTTGATAGGAACAATAATGTTCCAACTTATGTACAACTTCTTCGACAGAACTTTCTGATTTTGAGTTCAAAACGGTGAAAAACGGTGTTTTTTGTTAATAATTTGATAATGCAAAAGTATTGAAATACTGCAAATTAGGCGTAAATTTGTAGGCTGATTTTTATGTAACGAAAAAATGAAATTAAGATTTTCTTTACTCCTTTTTATGTTGGGGTTTTTGTCTTATGGGCAAAATGTAGTTATTAGTCAATATACGGAAACTAATTCGGGAACGACTCCAAAAGGAATAGAAATATTCAATGTGACCGCTTCCGACATTACATTCACGGCTACTAATAATTTACAGATTTTTCAAGGAACGAACGGAGCTGCATGTAGTACGGCTATAGTTAATATTACCAGTGGAACACTTCAAGCAGGAAAAGTGTGGGTTATTGGTACGGCAGATTTGATTACGTTTGCCACTACTAATGGGGGTACTAATCTTAGTGGAACTACTACCTACACGTTTACATTCAATGGTGATGATGCAATTAGAGTAGCACTTGCAGGGATAACAGAGGATATGTTTGGAACTTGCGGTATAGACCCCGGAGCTTCTTGGACCGGAGGAGGAGTTTCTACTGCTGATAATAATATTCAAATTATAGACGGCTTGTGTGTAGGAGACACAGATGGTTGGTCTGATCCCAGCACTCGTTACACAACTGTTTCTGTAGGTAGTACAATGACAGGATTCGGAACGCCTCCAGCATCTTGTACAACACCTTGTTCTACACCTACTTCTCAGGCATCGGCTATTCTTACCTCAAACACTACAACTTCAGGATTGGATGTGGCATGGACTCCCGGCGCAACGGCAAATGGGACTTTAGTCGTAATTCGTCCGGCAACCAGTAGTGCAGCCGTTCCGGTCAACGGGACTAATTATACACCCAATACGGCTTGGGCCTCGGCAGCACAAATAGATGTTAACAACCGCGTGGTATACAGAAGTAACGGTTCGTCAGTTACGGGAATTACCGGTTTGACGCCCGGCACGCAATATGTGGTTACAGTATATGCCTACAACGGCAGCGGTACAAATATATGTTATAATACATCATCACCCGAGAGTTACTCTTTTTATACACTTGCCACAGAAGCCACTGCACATGCAGCCAGTTTTTCCTGTACTTCTGTAAGTACTTCTCAAATTAATCTTACGTTTAGTGCCGCCAATACAATTGGGGGTAATGGTTATATTATACTTTATCGAGAGGCCGCTGCACCAACCGGCGTGCCGACAGACGGGGCTTTACATGCAGCCGGAACTATTTTTGGTGATGCTACTGTACATGGATATACCTCTAATGTAGGGACTACAACAACATACAATGTAACAGGATTAAACGGAGGTACAACGTACTATTTTTCATTAGTACCTTACAGTGCGTATCTCAGTGTTCCTGAAACACTAAATTACAGGACTGCGGCAACGATTCCGGTAACTACTTGTAGTACTACAATTGCACCCGAAATGAATGTTCGAGGAGTGATAGGTACCAATCCCTCTATTGCAGATGGTGATACCACTCCGCAAGGTACAGATAATACTCTTTTTGCCACTGTTGTTGTTGGAAATAACCAAGCAAAAAATTTCCGTATAGAGAACACAGGTAATGCGGTTTTGAATATCACCTCTATCACAATGGTTGGAGGTAATCCGGGCGATTTTGCTTTTTCCGGAATCACGTTGCCTACCACAATTGCGGCTGGATCGAGTTTGGATTTTACCGTTACGTTTACACCGACTGCCTCCGGTATCAGAAATACCACGTTGACAATAGCCAATAATGATGCCAATGAAAACCCGTATAACTTTTTAATACAAGGAAACGGAACCATAGTCGCTTCTGTCGATATTAATGTAAAAGGGAACGGTCAAACTATTCCGGATAACAGTATTTATCCAATGGGAACAAATTGGACGTCTTTTGGCGCAGTTACTGTTGGAGGCTCTATTACTCGTACTTTTACCATTGAAAATTTAGGTTCAACGGCTTTGTCGTTAACCGGAACGCCTTACGTGCAAATCACCGGCCCTCATGCAGCCTTGTT
Source organism: Flavobacterium sp. (assembly GCA_041917555.1). GTDB lineage: Bacteria > Bacteroidota > Bacteroidia > Flavobacteriales > Flavobacteriaceae > Flavobacterium. Next base: position 70,925 of record JAYRXL010000030.1, read on the forward strand.
TACTGTTACAGTACAACCTTCGTCGAATTCTATATCCGGTGGGGCGTCACTTACTTTTGATATAACCTTTAATCCGAATACACCGGGGGCAAAAAATGCTACCGTTACTATTCCGAGTAACGATCCCGATGAGAATCCGTATAACTTCAATATCAACGGAACAGCCAAAGGAATCAACAATATTTATGTATACGGCAACGGAAATGATGTTGTAAAAGGATCGACCACTACAGCCGTTTCGAACCTAACCCATTTTGGAAGTGTGGCGGTAACCACAGGAGTGAAGCAGAACACATTTGTAATTACCAACCTTTCCGGAATTACAACCTACTTGTCCAATGTGACAATTTCCGGAGCTGATGCCTCCATGTTTAGTGTTGTGGCGCAACCGACCAATAATGGTTTGGGTACCGGGAACAGTACTTCGTTTACCATCAATTTTACGCCATCTTCTACAGGCACAAAAAATGCTACGATAACGTTCAACACATACACAGATGCGGCAAGAACGGTTCCGGAGCCTATAGATCCGGTATATACGTTTGCAATCTCCGGAAACGGAATTGTATACACGCCTTGCTCTAACGGTTTAAGTCAGGTTATAGCACAACAGGATTTCGAAGTAGCGCCAGCCACACCTGTTTGGACGTATACCCATACAACAAACGGGACAGTAAACATAACAGGAGGAACCTATGATAATGGTTCAGGGCCTAAAAATGCTTTTATAGGAGCGCGTTCGTTTCAAATGGCAGGTATCGGAACAGTAGCATCAGGGAATGCTGTAGAAAGTACCGTGATAAATTTAGCAGGTGTTGATGTAAGTCAGTATTCGGTTGTTAATCTCTCTTTAAAAGTGGGTGCATTTCGTACCGGAACGACTCAAGGATTGGATATCAATGAATTTGTACAGGTAGAAACCAGTATAGACGGTGGAGTGAATTGGTCAACCGAGTCGGTTTTACGCGCATATTCCAATTCTCGTTGGGACTTTAATGCCACAGGCGTATTTAATGCGTACTACACAGGTACTAATAATGGAGCAACTATTGATACTCGAAACGGTGGCGCTGAACTCGCAAATGGTATTGCCACCTATAATGTAAAAAACCTTCCTGCTTCGACAAATTTATTGATTCGTATTACATTAGCGGTTGACCGTTCGGACGAAATATGGGCCATAGATGATATTAAACTTGAAGGTCAAATTCCGGTTACAGCGACCTGGGATGGAGCAACATGGACTCCTTCGGCGCCAAATGCCTCTACCAAAGCCATATTTGATGGCGATTACAATACCGCTTCTCACGGAAATGTACAAGCCTGTGAATGTCTCATTAAAAGTGGGAGAACCGTACAAGTAACATCCGGAAATTATTTGGAAATACAAAGTAATGTTACTAACAACGGGACACTTTCAATAAGCAATAACGGAAGTCTGGTTCAGGTTAATGATGACGCCGTAAATACCGGAAATTTAAGTTATGAACGCATAGCAGCCTTACGAAAAAGCGATTATGTGTATTGGTCATCCCCAGTTCAAGGATTTAATGTAAATGCTATTTCTCCTTCTACTCCAAGTTATTTTATATGGAAATGGAGCACTACGACACCTAATACAAACGGTGGTTTGGGAACTTGGATAGCCGGTGCCGGATCAACAATGGGAGCAGGAGAGGGCTATATAGTCAGAGGGCCTAACACATTTAATGATGCTACAGCTCAAAACCTTACCACTACATTTAATGGTGGTACTCAAAACAATGGGGTTATCACAGTGCCTATCTATCGTGGTGCCATGACGGCTTCAACTTTGGGTACCTATACCAGCGCAAACGGAATTCCGTTTACGGTGAATGATGATAACTGGAACTTGGTAGGGAATCCGTATCCGTCAGCAATCCGAGCCTTGGATTTTATAAATGCGAATACAACTATTGAAGGTGCAGTTCGAATTTGGACTCACGGTGTATTGCCGGCTGCAATTATCAATCCGTTTTACGGAAGTTATCAATACAATTATTCTGCCGGAGACTATATCACTCATAACGGAACCGGAACAGTGAGTGGTCCGGCCGGTTTTAATGGTTATATCGCCGGCGGTCAAGGGTTTTTTGTGTTGATGAATGAAGGAACTGCGGCAACTTCTTCGGTCGTATTCAATAATACCATGCGAAGCCGAACCTATGATAATTCACAGTTTTATCGCAATGCACAACTTACTGATGATTTGGGTGAAAAAGGTAGAATTTGGCTGGATATTGTGAACACCCAAAATTTTTCAGTACGCACACTTATTGGGTATCTGGAAGGCGCAACAACTGAAAAAGATCGTGTTTTTGATGCGATTGCTTCCCGTGTTTCTGAGATGAATATTTACACGACTTTAGGGGATGATTATTTAGCCATCCAAGGAAGACCTTTACCTTTTTCTACGTCTGATACGGTTCCGGTTGGAGTTAATATACCCACAGCAGGAACGTATTCACTTGCTATAGCCGCTGTGGATGGATTTATGGCAAATAACCAAAAAATTTATATCGAAGATAAACTGCTTCAACTAACACACGACTTAACGGAAGCGCCTTATCAGTTTTCGGCAACAGCCGGAACAGACAACCAACGATTTGTATTGCGTTATGAGAATACGGTGTTAGGAAATGAAGACTTTACTGCGCAAGGTATCACGGTAGCAGTTTCAGAAACTACTCTTTTTATTCATGCCTCTCAAACCATGGCAAAGGTTGAGGTTTTTGATATGTTAGGCAGAACAATACTGGCTTCATCAAACTGTTCTTCTCCGGATGTGCAATTGGCTAAGCATAATTCCAACTCACAAGCAGCGATAGTTCGTGTTACGTATGATGACGGAACTGTCGCTATTAAAAAGATAATTTTATAAAAAAAGGCTGCATTTTGCAGCCTTTTTTGTTTGTATGTTGGGCAAAAATCAAAGATTTTTGTGGGTATCTTTAATCGCTCGTCCGTTTTTGTAATCAATCCATTTTTGTCCTTTCATTCGGCGCATCATGTTGTCAAAGTGGCGCATCACAAAAACATTATAAGCCGCCTTTGATAAGTTTCCTATTTTTCTCGGAAAAGCACGAAGACTCATCGAAAACCCCGGTGTAACATATTTCATATAATGCCAATAACCCTCAGGCATGTATAACATTTCACCATGTTTTAATTCGCACACCAAACCTTGTGCTTTTTCTAAAGCCGGCCATTTATTAAAATCAGGATTGTCGAAATCAATATCTTCACGAGAGATTAACGCATGAGGGACTTTGTACATATATTTCGTTTGATCCGGTGCAAAAAGAACGCAGCGTTTTATACCATGAAAATGAAAGTGCAAAATATTGGAATAATCAATATCATAATGCATAAATACTCTCGAATTTTCACCCCCAAAAAACAGCATGGGCAATTGCTTTACCAATTTTAGTCCAATGTTCGGCCATTTAAAATCTTTTTTTAAGACAGGAACTTCTTTAATAAGATTATACAGAAAAATGCGATAATTGGTTGGTTCGCGCAACAGGAGGTCAATATACTCAGCCATTTTCATTTGGGCGTGAGCTTCATTAAAACCATCTTTATAAGACACCGGTCGATCATCATAAAGAGGAACGGTTTTATCACCGGCAATCTCTTTGATGTATTCGAGTTTCCATTTGGCGTAAGCCGGCCAATCGTGTGTAAGTTCTTCTATAACCAGAGGTTTTTGTTTTTTTACGTACTGGTTATAAAAATCTTCCTTGGAAATGGTTTTAACACGCTCGATTTCGGTAAGATGAAGTTTTCCCATAAAAAATGCTCCTGTATTGCAGGAGCAAAATTAAGAAAGCTTTACCAAATTGTAAACAACAGTTTGGTTAATAAGCGTTAAATTATTTTGATTTTAAAGAGGCTTCTACATTGCGCTCAATAGTATGTCCCGGTCGTGACCATTTTGGTTTTTCACCCAATGACACAAATGCTGAATCTTCCGCTTCAACGGTTTTAGGCTTCATTAGTTTGATAAATGGCTTTTGCGACTGTAATCCTAAAAGCTCAAACATTTTCATGTCCTCATTTACATCCGGATTAGGTGTAGTAAGCAACTTATCGCCCGCAAAAATAGAATTTGCTCCGGCAAAGAAGCACATTGCTTGTCCTTCGCGCGACATTTCTGTGCGACCTGCAGATAAACGAACCTGTGTTTCAGGAATTACGATTCGAGTTGTGGCCACCATGCGAATCATGTCCCAAATTTCAACCGGTTTTTGATCTTCCAGTGGTGTGCCTTCAACAGCCACCAAAGCATTGATTGGAACCGATTCCGGTTGCGGATTTAAAGTGGCTAATGCTACCAGCATGCCGGCACGATCTTCTATACTTTCACCCATTCCGATAATACCGCCACTACAAACCGTTACGTTAGTTTTGCGAACGTTTTCGATAGTTTTCAAACGGTCATCGTAACCGCGGGTTGAGATCACTTCTTTATAATACTCTTCTGAAGTGTCAAGGTTGTGGTTGTAAGCATATAATCCGGCTTCAGCCAAACGTTTTGCTTGGTTTTCTGTGAGCATACCCAAAGTACAACACACTTCCATATCCAATTTATTAATGGTACGAACCATTTCCAACACTTGGTCAAATTCCGGTCCGTCTTTAACATTACGCCAAGCAGCACCCATACACACACGTGAAGATCCAGCTGATTTTGCGCGTAAAGCTTGCGCTTTAACCTGCGAAACACTCATCAGGTCATTTCCTTCAATATTTGTATGATAACGGGCTGCCTGCGGACAATACCCACAGTCTTCAGGGCATGCACCGGTTTTAATAGATAAAAGTGTAGAAACCTGAACCACGTTTGGATCATGGTGTTTTCGGTGAACCGTTGCCGCCTCATACAGTAAGTCCATCAACGGTTTGTTATATATTTCGATGATTTCTTCGCGTGTCCAGTTATGTCGGGGAGTGCTCATGTTGGTATTGAATTTAGTTGCTCAAAAATAGGGATAAAATAATGTAAAAGCAATGATAAATCACTGCATTTTCAAAATGGCAAAAGCAGTATCTTTATCGATTTGAATTTGGTTTTTAAGACTCTCCAAGGAATTGAATTTTTGTTCTTTCCGGATAAAGTCAATAACTTCAACAGTAATTGATTGATTGTAAATGCTTTTAGTAAAGTCAAAAATATGAACTTCTACTGCTAAATTTTTTCCGTCAACAGTTGGGCGCGTACCAATATTCATGACGCCTTTTTCCTTTTTTCCATCTACCCAAACAACCACCGCATAAACACCATTCATGGGTAAAATTTTATGTTCATCTTCCAAAGCGATATTAGCGGTAGGGAATCCGAGCTGTCTTCCTAATTGTTGTCCTTTTGACACGGTACCGGAAAACGAATAAGGGTAACCCAAATAGGCTGTGGCAGTTTTGATATCTCCTTCGCTGAGTGCTTTTCTGATTTTGGTTGAGCTCACGGCTATTTCGTCAATTTCACGGGCTGAAATTTGTTCAACTTCGAATCCGTATTGACTACCAAAACGTATTAAATCAGTTATATCGGCGGTTCGGTTTTGACCAAAGCGATGGTCATGGCCGATAATAATTTTTTTGATATTCAGGCCTTTTACCAAAACATCGGTAACAAATTCTTCAGCAGTAAGGCGAGAAAATTCCTGGGTAAATGGATGAATTATTAAATGATCAATATTCTTTTCCTGAAAAAGTTTGATTTTTTCTTCAACAGTGTTTAATAATTTGAGTTCAGCCGTAGGATGTAAAATCATTCTTGGATGTGGATTAAAAGTAAGCACCACACTTTCGAGTTGGTTTTCTCGAGCTGACATGACGAGTTTGTCCAGCACTTTCAAATGACCGGTATGTAATCCGTCAAAAGTTCCAAGGGTTGCTACAGTCCCTACAGCAGCAGAAAAATCAGAAATAGAATGGTATGTTTTCACATTTTCTAAAAAACGCAAAAGTAGTTTTTTTTAAAAGAAAACTGTTAAAACAAGTATTAATAAAGATAAAATGATAAATTTGTTTATTATTAACAAACTAAAACAATGAAATCAAAAGTACTACTTCTACTCTCTTTATTGGTTATGTCCTTTAGTTTTGGTCAAACCGGTAAATATTGGTCCGTCTGTGAAAAACGAGATGGAATTGAAAAAGCGAAAGGAACATACAGAAGTTCGTTTCCAACTCAATTTCAATTGTATTATCTGGATTTTAATCAATTGAAAGCCAAATTATTTACAGTAGTGGATTCACCAAACGCTACTTGTATTATAACCTTGCCCGATTCTCAAGGAAGAATGGAAGATTTTATGGTTAGTGAGGCCTCTAATTTTGAAGCAGATTTGCAAGCGCAGTTTCCCGAAATAAGAGCTTTCTCAGGGCGAAGCCTTTCTAATAAATCGTCGTATCTTAAATTGAGTATTTCTCCTCAAGGTATTCAAACAGTTACATTCAAAGCGGATGCGCCAAGTGAATTTATTGAGCCTTATTCTGCAGATGGACTTGTTTATGTGTCTTACAACAAAAGCCAAACACCAAGCATTGCCGGTTGGCGATGTGATGTTGATGAAACATCCGGAGTTGTAGCCGTTTCAGAACATTTACGTAATGGAAATTCCTTGTTAGCGAATAACGGATTTTTGAAAACCATGCGTTTGGCACAATCGTGTACAGCGGAATATTCTAACTATTTTGGCGCTACATCAGCAGCCAATGTTGCATTAGTTTTAGCTGCTTTTAACAACACGATGACACGAGCCAATGGTGTTTATGAAAAAGATTTAGGTATTCACTTAAATATTATTGCTGAATCAACCAATGTTATTTATTACAATGCTGCAACAGACCCATATTCTGTTCCGGCAACAGGTACAAACCCGGCCAACTCGAATAATGCAAATGGATGGAACATACAATTGCAAAACACGTTAAGCTCTTCGTTAACCGGACCATCTACTGCATTAGCGGCTAATAATGCGGCCTATGATATAGGTCACTTGTTTGGCGATTCAGGAGGTGGAGGAAATGCAGGTTGTATCGGATGTGTTTGTACAAACGATACCGCAAGTACCACAGATAAAAACAAAGGAAGCGGATATACTTCGCCTGGAGATGGTGTGCCGCAAGGCGATAATTTTGATATTGATTATGTAGTTCACGAAGTGGGTCACCAGTTGGGTGCTAACCACACATTTACGCATGCCAACGAAGGTTCCGGTGTAAATGTTGAAGTAGGATCAGGTGTTACTATTATGGGTTATGCCGGTATTACAAGCTATAATGCTGCTGCTCACTCAATCGATACTTACCACGCACTTTCAATAGGGCAAATTCAAACCAACATGAACAGTAAAACTTGTCCTGTGTCTACCTCGCTTACCGGGGTGAATGCAACTCCGGTTGCCAGTGCAGGTTCAGATTATACAATTCCAAGAAGTACACCGTTTATGTTAACCGGATCGGCTACCGATGCTAATTCAGGAGATGTGTTAACCTACAGTTGGGAACAAATTAATGTAGATACAAACGGAACTTATGCCGGGGCTTCAAGTCCGGCAAGCGCTACTAAAGCTGGAGGACCAAACTGGATTTCGTTGTTACCATCTACTTCGCCGGTGCGCTATTTCCCTAGACTTAGTTCTATATTTAACGGTTCTACAACTACATCTTCCTCAATTGTAATTGAAGCATTAAGTTCGGTTTCCCGAGCACTTAATTTCCGTTTAACAGTGCGAGATAATTCTCCTTTTGTGGCTTCAACATCTGTAGGACAAACCGCTTTTGACGATGCTGTTGTAGTTGTTGATGCGACTAAAGGACCTTTAACCGTTACTTCTCAAAACACAACCGGAATTTCGTATGCAACCGGTTCTACTCAAACAGTAACATGGACCGTTAATAATACGAATACCATAACCGGAGGTGCTAACGTTGACATATTATTGACAACAGATAATGGAGCTACTTGGACAACATTATTAGCCGGAACGCCAAATGATGGTTCAGCCGATGTGGTAATGCCAAGCACACCTGCCGTTTTTTGTCGTTTAATGGTGAAAGCCAGTGGTAATATTTTCTTCAATGTAAACACAAAAGACTTTTCGGTTGGGTATACTATTACCACTACTTGTAATACCTATAACGGTGCTTCAATGCCTATTGTTACTGCCGCAGGTGTCCCTGCAAATCAAATAGGAACTGTTAATGTGCCGGTTACAGGACAAATTAGCAGTGTGAGTGTGTTCAATAATTTAACACATACGTATTTGTCTGATGTTATTACTGACATCAGTAGTCCTGTAAACCCTGCTACTTTTGTGAAAGTGTATAATAGAAGTTGTGGTTCAACAAGTGGTTCTCTAAACTTGAAATTTACGGATAGTGGTGCCGCGATTAACTGTGCTGCTGGAGGTACTACTTTACAAACAGTTGCGCCGGGCGAAAGTTTGTCAGCATTCAACGGTCAAAACCCTCAAGGAACATGGACACTACGTGTTTACGATAATTTTACTGGTGATGACGGAACATTAAACTCATGGTCTATTGAAGTGTGTACACAACAAATTTCGTTAACAACTGAAAGCTTTGGTTTGGATTCGTTTACGCTTTCTCCAAACCCTAACAACGGTGTGTTTGATGTGAAATTTAACGCCACTTCCGACGATGTTGCTATTATGGTTCACGATATTCGCGGTAGAGAAATATTCAAAAAAGGCTACACCGCAAACGGAGCCTTCAATGAAACAGTCGATTTAAGTCATGTTCAATCCGGAGTTTATATGGTAACTGTAACCGATGGAGCTAAAAAAGAAGTGAAAAAAGTGGTCATCAACTAATGTGATCTCTATACAATATTAAATACAAAAAGTCCCGATTTATCGGGACTTTTTATTTTGTAGAAATGTAAAAATCAACTCTCGTTATTTACCATTAAAGGTATTCATAGTATTTGCCAGTCCGGCCAAAACAAATGAATCGATAACTTCTGCAGCTTTTTCAAAGCGTTCCGGAAGTAATTTTTCTTCTTCTTCAGTCCATTCGCCCAACACATAATCAACTTGCCTGCCTTTTTTAAAATCATCGCTAATTCCAAATCGGAATCGCGGATATTCGGTTGTGTTAAGAAGTTGCTGAATGCTTTTCAAACCGTTATGCCCGCCGTCACTTCCCTTACTTTTAATACGTATTGTGCCAAAAGCAATATTTAAATCGTCCGTAATAACCAATACATTTTCAGCCGGTATACCTTCTTTATCCATCCAATATTTAAGTGCTTTACCACTAAGATTCATATAGGTATTCGGCTTTAACAAAAAAACGGTTCGTCCTTTTAGTTTGTGTTCGGCCAAATCGCCCAACTTGGCAGTTTGAAACGAAATGCCATTTTTTTTGGCATAAAAATCGAGCACTTTAAAGCCAATATTATGTCGTGTATTAACATAGTCTGCACCAATATTGCCAAGTCCGGCGATGAGATATTTTTTCATGAAATCGTCTTGAGATTTTTTCTGGCCAAATAATTTTGAAAACAGGTTCATAGGTCAAAAATACTAAAATCTATAAAAACAAAAAGCACCGGATTTCCGGTGCTTTGAGTATAGTGGAAAAGTAAATTATTTTTTCTTCCCTTTTGCAGCTCCTTTTTCTGCTTTTGCAGCCTCTTGAGCAGCTTTCATGGCAGCACGTGAAATTCTCACTTGGCAAACCACAGTGTTATCAGGGTGCATTAATTTAAAGTTGTCTGCAGCAATTTTAGTTACATACAATTTGTTACCCATTTCCAAACCAGAAATATCAGCTTCTACATAATCCGGAAGGTTTTTCGGTAAGGCTTTCACTTTAAGACGACGTTGGTTCAAACGCAACACACCACCCAAAAGTACCCCAGGCGATGTACCTGTAACTTTTACCGGAACTTCCATAATGATTTCTCTTTCGTCGTTCAACTGGAAGAAATCAATGTGGTTGATTTTGTCAGATACCGGGTGAAATTGAATATCCTGAAGGATTGCATCAATTTTTTTACCCCCTTCTAACTCAATTACAACAGTATGCGCATTTGGAGTGTAAACCAAACCTTTAAATGCTCTTTCATCTGCTGCAAAATGTACTGGTTGGCTTCCTCCGTAAACAACGCAAGGCACCATTCCAGCATCACGTAAGGCTTTAGTAGCTTTCTTGCCTACGCTTTCTCTTTCTTGTGCTTTAATCGTAATCGATTTCATTTTAAAAAAATATAGTTAATAAATAAAAAATTCTATTTTTAGCTATCAGCTTTTAGCTATTAGCATTTTTAATTTGGGCGTTGCGTTCGTGCCTCTCGCCGCGCTTTCCGCGCTGTAGTCCTCACTGCGTTCCGGGCTGCCGCTTCACCCGAGGCCTTTGGCCGAACTGACCGAAGGTAATCGCTAACGCACTCGTCTGATGTATTCAAAAATCACTTTTAACTTTTGGCCCTGCCTGCGGCAGGCAGGTTTCGACTTTCGACTTTTGACTTTTGACTTACATGAGAAACTTCCCGCTAATCGAGTTGTTGTTCTGTACCATATGCATTACTTCTGCAAATAGGGGAGCACAACTCACCACTTTTATTTTGGCCGATTCTTTTTTCAGCGGAATCGAATCGGTTACAATCAATTCACTCAATTGCGAGTTTTCAATTTTTTCATACGCATTGCCCGATAAAATAGCATGTGTACAAATAGCTCTCACACTTAAGGCTCCTTTTTCTATCATCAAATCAGCCGCTTTTGCTAAGGTACCTCCGGTATCAATCATGTCATCCACCAAAATCACATTACGCCCTTTTACTTCTCCAATGAGTTCCATTGTATCAATCACATTAGCAGCTTTGCGTTGTTTGTAACAAATCACCACATCCGACTCTAAAAATTTCGAGTAGGCATAAGCGCGCTTCGAGCCACCCATATCCGGCGATGCAATTGTAAGATTGGTCAGATTCAAACCTTTTACATACGGCAAGAAAATCGTAGAAGCAAACAAATGGTCCACGGGTTTTTCAAAAAAACCTTGTATTTGGTCAGCATGCAAATCCATTGTCATAATGCGAGTCGCACCAGCTGTTTCCAAAAGTTTGGCAACTAATTTGGCTCCAATCGGAACACGCGGTTTGTCTTTACGATCCTGACGCGCATACCCAAAATACGGAATTACCGGCGTAATATGCCTTGCCGAAGCTCTTTTGGCAGCATCAATCATCAACAATAATTCCATCAAATTATCGGCACTCGGGAATGTTGAGCAAACAATAAATACGCGCAAACCGCGAATCGACTCCTCAAACGAGGGCTGAAATTCACCATCACTAAATTTTGAGAACGTAACTTTGCCCAGCGGAACACCATAATGTTTGGCAATCTGCTCAGCCAAATAGACACTTTGTGAACAGGCAAATATCTTTGCCTCTGGTTCTAAATGTGACATTTTTTTCGGTTTTTTGTTCCGATGCATTTTAGGAATTTAGTTAAGGCAATTGCCCAAACGCCATTCATTTAAATCCCTCGGATGTAGTTAGTTAGTTGTGTGTCGCCAAAGCGAGGTGCAAATTTAGGAATAAATTCCGACTACAAAAGGAAAATTTAGAGTATTTTTTTATGAAATGAAAAAAAAATAATTACATTTGCAGTCCTCTAAAATACCAAATGCCCGGATGGCGGAATTGGTAGACGCGCACGACTCAAACTCGTGTTCTTAGGAGTGTGGGTTCGATTCCCACTCCGGGTACTTTAAAAATCCTTAACAAGCTAAAATATTGCTAGTTAAGGATTTTTTGTTTTTAGAATTGTACGGTAATTGTATTGTTGGTTATTAGTCAGTTAAATTAAGTAGCTGTTTATACTCTTTTTTTAAAGTAAATTTTGAGCTTGCAATAATTAAAGCAATATTAGGAAAGGGCAAAATGCATAATACTATTAATATGCTCCATATCATCAAGTCATATTTTGAGACAAGTGAGCATAAAACTAAAGCCAAAGCTACATTAAAGATATTTAGAAAAAGAATGTAGTTATCATATTTACTCTCAATAGATAGTATTTTATAGTATCTTTTGTCTTGTAACCTCTGCTCTAAGTTTTGAGAATAAGGATTGTAGTTTTTACTTAAGCTTTCTATTTGTGATTCAGCTGTATTTTTAAAATGGTTCTTTAAGTTGTAGTTTATTAGTAACATAAACGCTCCAATATACAGGCATAAGTTTTTCCTATTTTTTATTCTCTTCTTTAAATCGAGGTTATTGTTTATATCTGATTTGATAATGTTTGGGGTATTTATATTCTCTTCTTTGTTTTCAGAATTTTTCATAATAATAAGTAGTTAAATAATAATATTTAAGTTATCACACGTGATAACCAACATAGCAAAAATAACACAAATTTTGAGTTGTCGTATATGATAATTTAAAATTGGAAAAAGCTCTAAGATATAAAGTAGGTAAACGCATTAAGCAAATCAGAAATGAGAAGAATATTTCTCAACAGGATTTGGCTGCTAAATGCAACTTTGAAAAGAGCAATTTATCAAGATTGGAAGCAGGAAGGACAGACCCTAAACTTTCTACTTTGGAGAAAGTAGCTATTGGCTTAGGTGTACCAATGTATGAGTTATTTATTTTTCAAAAAGGCAAATCTGAATAATCATTATCTTCTATAATTTCTCCATCATCTACATCATCATCATTTTCAACATTAATATCCATATTGTATAAAAGAATGTTACTCATAATATCATTATTGATAACTTTTTCATCAATTAAAAATTTGATGTAACCATATAGATAATGACTTAAGCAGTTAACTTTCTTCTTTATCATTTTTGTTCTATCATATTCTGAATTACAATACTTCTTCATATTGCAGTACTCTAATTCTTTGTAGCATGTACATATTGGTTTTTCAATGTTGACTTTTTCAGGATATAGTAAACCTAAATTTACCTCTTTACAAACTATGGGATTGTTTTCAATTTCTGACCAATCCCATTTTTCTAAATATTTTTCTATAATCTCTACACTCCAATCTATATATTGGTTTTTAGAAATAATCTTAAAATCAATATAGCTCTCAAAATCTTGAAAATCTTCTATTGTAAAAGGATAGAGTTCAAAAAGAGTATCTCTAACAAACTTTGATTTAATCTCGTGATTTAGGTCTTTAAATTTCAATTCTTGATTGATTAAAGTTTGATATATAGGTTCAGCAAATTAAAAAAATATCTATTAATATAATTGTTTACTATTCTATCTTTTTAGGTTTACATGATAAAAGTGGTTATTTACATAAGCACACTCTTTTAATAATCTCCATTATCAGATAAACTGTAAAATCCATTTTTAGTAATAATTAAATGGTCTAGCAGCTGTATATCTAAGATTAAAGACGCAGATTTAACTTTCTTTGTTATTGTAATATCTTGTGAACTTGGTTTCAACTTCCCTGATGGATGATTGTGAGCTAAGATTATTCCTGTAGCATTGCATTTTAAAGCTACAGCAAAAATAAGCCTTATATCCACTATACAACCTGTTATGCCTCCTTTACTCATAGGATATATTCCTAATACTTCATTGGAGTTATTTAAGAGAATAACTTTAAACTCTTCTTGAAGTTCAATAGTGTCTTTTGACCAAAACTCTAGTAGTATTTCAAATGCTTTAATGCTAGAGGTTATTTTTTCCTTGAGTTCATTATTTGTTGAATATGAAACTCTTATTTCTGCTACTTCATTCATAGTGGTTTACAAAAAATAGTTAGCCTGTACCCATTAAGATACAGGCTTAGTGATTATTCTTGATGCGCAAAATGACCATTAGTTGAAAATGAATTTCCTGTAGGTGCTTTGCTCATGAAGTCATCAATAGTAGTTTTGCTTTTGTCTACATATTGATTAGTTGAACTCTCCTCAACAAATTCAAATCTGTGAGAAAGAGTAATGATTTCTCCAGTTTCCTTGATGGTATATTCATAAGGATCACAATTGATTTTTTCAATTTTGCCTGGCAACTCACTACCAATTAATGATTGGCAAGTTAATTCGTCAAATGTTGAGGATATTGTGGCTTTCCTTGCAGTGACATAAAATTTGCCAGTTTCAGCGGATTTTACCATTTCAATTCCTCCTTGAAGTTCTAAAACAAAGAATACTTTTCCTTGTTCTGTTTGTCTTTGTTGATAGTTTACAATTCTTACCATCTTTTTAAGTTTTTGAGTTAAACATTAAAATTTTGTAAGCAAAATCATAGACCTAAAGAAAACTATAACTATCACCTTATGTTTTCTCAGGCTATAAAAATTTACATGCTAGTGATGGGTGGGGGTATTGAGATTGAGTTTTAGGTGGGGGTGTATTTGGATAGGGTAGCTAAAGCTTTTATTAAAGCACTAAAAAAAATTTTTTGTGAATTTTTTTTAAATACCTTTACTGAAACCTCTATTAAATGAATGTAAAAAGAACTGCATATTGTCCATGTGGCAGTGGTAAAATATATAAAAAATGTTGTGCTAATATTCCTAAAAAAGACAGAGTATTTGAAGACGAACTTGTTAATTATATAAGAAATTCAAATGCTACAAGACTTTTAGAATTTGTTTCACATTTACAGTTAATACCTGAGAATAGCACTAAAATAATTAGATTAGAAAGGATACAACATAAGATTATTGAAAATATCCACAATAAAAATTTTCACATCGATAATGATTATAATGTTTTCAAAAAGATTGTAGACAAATATTATCCTGACGATTACAATGAAGACCCATCAGAAAGTTGTTTTTCAGAAAACTTAATGTTTTTCAATGGAAACAATATAGTTTTTCCCGGTATAACGAGTAATGCAACAGAGGTAAATCAATTAATAATAAACACAGTATATCATACAGAAAATGATATTTCGCAGGATTGCAAAAACCACATCAATATTGGTTGTGATTTTTCTTTACAAGTTCATGATAACATTGCAAAAAAGCTAAATATAAAGAGGTATATGTTTATTGATGATTATAGAGGTAAGATTACTTTTCCTCAAAAGCATGAGATGGATAAGCATATTGGACTTTTTACCTTTTCTAAGATAGAAATAGAGCAAAGAGCTTCAGAAATGAATTTAAAATTTAATCCAATTTTGGATTTTGTAATAAATCAAGAAGCATTGAAAAACGGGAAGCCTCATGATACTGAATTTTTAAAACATCCTTTTATTGAGTTTGATGACAATTATTATTTGGCTCTTCCTTCTTCTCAAATGTATAGTTTAAACGTTTTTTTAAAAGAAAGGTTTGTTCAATATGATAAAGTTGGTGAATTCAAAAAAGCTCTAACTGCTATTAGTAAAGGAGAAGGCGAACTTGTGTTTACAAAGATGGGATGGAAACATGCAATGAACTATCAAAAATTGATTGATGCTGAATTTGAATTTTGGAAATTTGATGAAGACAAGTACGCGATAGTTAATTATATAATTGGTTCTGATAATTTGGGTAAAACTCAAAAAATTGAAAACTTTATAGATGAGAATGGAGGTGACAATCAATTCATGGTAATTACAATACACTCACCATTTGATTTAGAGAGGCCTTATGGTGTAAGGCAAGAGATAGTTAAAAATGCAAAATATCAAATGATTGTCGGATTGCAAGATTTGAAAAGAGCAATGGTTATTTGGAAATTGAAGCAACTTGATTTATGGAAGTACCTTAAAGCGAAAGAAAGGGCTGAAAGTAAAAATTTAAACCTTTCACCGGCTTTTTCTTTACTAACATATATGTCGTACTATAAGAGAAATGAAAACTCTTTTTTTCATAGCGATGACAAAAAGGTTGACTATTTGCATTTTACATTTGATATTCAAGGGAACAAGGTTATAGAATCTTTACAAAAAGAGGATAGACATCTAGCATTAATTTTTACTGATGATGGTTTGATGTATACTCCAGTTAGTAAATATGATGTACTTGCACATGCGCCAATTTATTTTTCAGATACAGTTGTAAACGGAGAATTAAAACTAATTATAGAAAAGTATGAGTTTCCAATATGGATTGTTAATAATATTGCCTATGATTGGGAGTGTAAAAATTTCTTGGACGCTATTGCTTATTGGCTAAATGAATTTTCACCAACTTTAAATTCTTTCTTTATAGGTTTACCAAACATGCCATTGACTATTAGTATATCTCTAGACGAAGGGTTTAATAATTACACTTCTGAAGATTTTTTAAAAAATAAAAAATCAAAAGTTAATTTTCAATTTACACTAAATGAAAAAATTAATCAGCTTTCTATTCTTATCCCATCTGTATTAAATAATTTGATAAAAGAAAACAATAACAATGGTGAAAAAATGCTTATGCAAACTGTTTTAAAAGGTTTAACGGAGTTAATAAATGAAAACTTTAATGTAAAAATAGAAGTAGATATACAGAATATTATTGATAAACATATGTCTTCAGAAATGGCTAAAATGATTGTTGCAGGTAATACCGCTGAAAATATTAAATTAGACAATAGGTTTATTCCTAGTAGAGCTTTTTTTCTTCATAAGGCTGATACATCAGTTGTTTTAGAGGAAATGGTAGAGTGGATGCAAGTTGATATCCCTGAAAAAATACAAACTAGAAAAGAGAAAATTGATGTTTGTGTATTTGGGATAAATACCTTAATTGAAAAAGTAAGAGAAATTATTTCAAAGTTTGACTCCATAAGTCTATTGGAATTTGTTGCTCTTAGAAACGAGGTTTTGTTAAACGGGACATCATTCAAAAAAATTAGAACAGTGACATTTTATGAATGTTTTAAAAACTATTTGGATACATTGAATGAGTTTGTTGAAGAGGATGCAAAAAACATTAGAACAGGTTTGTGTTTGAGATGCTTGATTGAGTTTATAGTTGCAGAACCACATTATGGAAATAGTGTTCCCAACAATGATGATGTAGATATGCTAGTTGCTCTAGTAGATGAAATAATTTTTTTAGGTACAACTAAAGATATATTGTTTTTTGAATTAGATGATCCTGAAATGGGTAAATTACCTTCAGGGAGGTTAGGGATTCAAAAAGATTATTTCAGTAAGTTAAATGAATTTTCTCTTGAGCATAAAAAAGATGAGCATTTTGAATATACTGAATCATTTACTTTTACAAAAATTATGGATGATAACCTACAAGAAGATGAGCAATACTATGAAAAAGTTGATGAAATTTTTAATATCGAATTTGGAATAGGGATTTTTAAAATTAAGGTTCTTCTTGATGAACTTGCCAAATACTGTTTTGAAGAAAAAAAATCTATATTAACCATAAAAGAGAAAGATTTTCTTAAACTTTTGAAAAGTGAATTTAAACTAACAATAGCAGAAACCGAATCTTTTATAAATAATTTTATTTTAAATTCCAGAGGAAATATAAGTATTCCGCCAAAAGGATATGATTATACAGATATTTTCCCTTGGAGATACAATAGGTCATTGTCGTATTTATTGAGACCAATAATAAAAATTAAGAATGTTGAAGGCTCAAACATATTCATTCTTAGTGCTAGACATTTAGCTGCTGCATCTGAAAACTTCATGGCGGTATTTTTTGATGGGAGTTTAAAAGTAAATAAGGATTTAAAAAAGATTAATTCTTTGTTGGCAGAAAGAAACAACATAAAAGGGAAACACTTTAGAAACGAAGTCTGCAATTGGATGAAAGATTATACTTCTTTAGAGGTTGTACCTTATGAGTTTAAAATACCCGTTAAGGGTAATGAAAAAAACTATGGAGATGTAGATATTTTAGCTTTTGACAAGACTAAAAAAATTATTTATTCTATAGAATGCAAAAACACTAAACAAGCAAAAATCATATATGAATTTCAAAGAGATGCTAAAAACTACATAAATAAGCAACTACCTAAACATATTAGTAGAAGTATTTGGTTAGAAAAAAATCTTGCTTTTTTAGGTTCAAGATTTGAATACGATTTTTTGGAGTTTAGGGTTGAATCATTATTAATATCATCTTATCAATTACCAGTTAAAATAACTGAGAATATTGAAGGAATAAAGATTATTTCATTTAATGAGATTAAAAGAAAAAAATATTTTAAGTAATATCTAAACACTAACTTGAGTTGGCGCAGAAAATTTTTGTATTAAATCTTTCAGTCTATCTAAAAGTATAGGTTTTGTTAATATATCGATGAAGTCTAACCCTTTATTTTTCAGGTTCTCTTTTACCATATTTCCTGTAAGGACAATTATCTTTTTATAATTATTTTTTAATAAGTCATCAATGACACCATACCCATCCTTATCACTATTTGAAGAGAGTTCTATATCCACAAACACTACATTGTACTGACTAACATTTTTAAAATCAGTAAAATTTTGAGATTTTTCTACATATTTTATGTCTAATTTATTATTAAAATCAAGCATGTTGACATCATTAAAGGCATCTTTAATACCTGATATTTCGTTTTCAAAAATTAGTATTTTCATCTTGATTTAAATTTAATTGTATTCTTAATGTAAAAGTTTGTTCTTCTTTATTGATTATTACCTTATTATTAATGTTTTTCCTCCTTAGCAATAACCTAATAAAATTAAGACCATGTGTCTTTCTAGCGTATATCTGATCATTATCTTTTAAATTATATAATTGCTCTATTTCCAATAATTCTGATATTTTTTTGTCATAATCTTTTATCTTATTAGTAAAGTCTATTATTAAAATATTATTAACGATAGTTATACCTACTTTATTTTTACCTTCCTCCGAATACTTACTAATATTTTCAGTTATATCTGAGAAAACAAATTCAAATAGCATTTGATTGTATTTTATTTTTTTGTTTTCAAAATTTTCAATTTCAATTACAACGTTATCAGTATTTTGAAAATGATAAACCCAATTTTTCCTTAAATCATCAATAATATCTTTTACAGAAAATGTGACGTCTTCTTGACTAATTATATTATCTACTCCTTTAATTAACACTTCTGCTTTACCAAGTATTATTTCAATCTGCTTACTATTGATATTGTTCCTCAGCCTATTTTCTATGTATTTTATTTTCTCGGGGGTATTATATTCTTCCCTTTGATTGAAATATCTATGAATTAAATCTAATGACGCTGTTATTGGACTTAATTTATTTTTAACAAAATGTAAAGCATTTTGCGCATCAAGAACGTAAGTAATTTTTTGTTTAAAAATTTTAGTTGTTTGAGTGTTGTATTCTAACAATGTATTAGAAACGTAAAACACTCTTGTTATATATTCAAAAATTGGTCTAAGTTTAGTGAGAGCAAATTCACCCAGAAATTTATTTTTACCATTCAAGGATATTAAAAAAAAATATTCTTTATCTCTTATGATATGTTTAGTCCAAAAACATGATTCGTATAAAACATTATCAATTAATACCTTATCTTCAATTAGTGTACAAACTTTTTCAGACAGTTTTTCTTGTAATTTAATGAATCCTGCTTCAGATATAATATTTTGATTTATAACAAATTTCGACCCTTTGACTAATACTAACCTATTGTTGGACTTAATGAATAAAAATAACTCTTTGATATTCAGAAAACTTAAAGCCCTTGACTTATTAATTCCTTTTACTGCATCGTTTAAAATTCTGTGGCTAATGTTTTCATTAAAAGTGTCAACATATGTCTCACCAATTGAATTAATAATTTGCTCATTAAGACGAAGAAAACTGTTCCGAATTGTGTATATAAAGTTAAATAAATAAAATAATAATGGAATCAGTTGGTGAGTTAAATTAAATTTAAAATTATCAAGAATTAACAAATCTAAATGAAAGAAAAATATAAAATATAAAATGTTCCCATTTTTATTAGAATGATTCTGAATGTTAGATAATAAAAGTATGAATGGCAGATAATTTAATAAAATTCCTATATTCTTTCCTTGTAAGCAAATTGTTATTAAAGTCAAGTCAAAAATCAGTCTTAATATACCTCTATACTTTATCCAACAATATTTGTAATTTATAATTTGTATTACTATGTAGCCCAAAAAGAATAGAAAATAAGTCTCCTTAGTATATAAATTTTTATTAAAAAACAGTATTATGATTAAACAAAGCACAAGAACCAATCTTAACACAAACGAGTTAATCTTTCTTATATCGTAATCAATATCACTTATTGTCATATCATGAAAGTTTAATTTTATTTAATAATTCCTTTATCAAAACATTAACCAATATTAAAACAAAGAAAACCTTCAATATTACGAGTAGGAGAACTCCAAAAAAATTATATGGCTTAATATCCATCTTATTGTCAAAGTCAAACAAGTAAAGCAGTATGTTAGCTATCTCATTCCAAAATTTTGAAGAACTTATTGTAATTCTTTTTATTTCTAGCAATTGAAAGCAATCAAAATAAGCGGGAAGGAATATGAGATAACAAATGAATAAGTAGGAAAGTATTGAAAGTATTAATGTATATAAATTGTATGATGTAGCTTTATAAAGTAATTTAAAAAAATGATAGATAACTCTTTTAAACTTTTTAATAGATTCTAAACAACATTTCATTTCTAGAATTGCTAATTCTTGTAGCCACTTTTTAGCTTCATCTTCATTTCCTTTTTTCGCGAGTGTCTTAATCAAATATTGTATAAGTTCTCTTTGTTGGAAACAATCAAATCCGCTAATTATAGTTGAAACGGTTTCAATGGATAAACTATTATAATTGTATCCTTTTAAGTGAAATGTTTCTGAATACAGTTCAAATATTATTTTTAGATCTTTAAAGCCATCTGAATTGAGATAATTAGGATTCAACCTTTTATTTCTCTGAAAAGCAGTAAACAAAGAGTTAAATTGGGCATCTACCACCTCTATTCTCTCTCTAATTTCATTTCTATTTGAAGTAGTGCTGTTTGTCATAATGTAAATTATTGTTAAAAATAATAATTTTATCCTTAAATAAGATACTAAGACTAAAAATAGTATTTGTAGATTAACTTTAATTAAAAGCCCAGACTTAGGTTCGTCTGAGCTTTTATTAACTCAAAAACCAAGCATAGTTAGAATTACCATCACTCAGTGCTTTTGAAACACCTTTAGCAAGTTCAAAGGCGTTAACTCCTCTATCAAGGAATGTATCTAGGTATGAAGACTTATTTGAACCTGTTAGGAGATTGTAAAACTCCCACATGCTGATTTGACCATTGGCATCTCTACAGAAACTTTCATCTTGGTAATAGTCTTTGGCTATGGTTGAGAAATGGCTATCATTTAGTAGTAATTCTGGCAGTAATGATTTTTCATTTTTAGGTAGGTACTGATATAGCCTTCCTTTACCAATTAATTGAGCAAAATCTCTCTCGCTAAGGGAATAGTTCAATAGTTCTTTCATAGCTTCAAGGTGCTTTGTTGCATTGTAATTTCTGATTACAGACATTATTTTATCCTCTAGGTCTGTGCAGTTCATTGCTCTAATTTCACTCTGAAAACCATCTGTATTGATGCATAGGTTACAGCATACCATATTTTGAAAACCTACAAAAAACTTGAACTTTTCATAGGTTTTTTTATTATAGAGGTTTTCCAAATTGTAGGCTCTAACTCCACCTACAGTTAATGATAACTTATTACCATTGATGTTTTCTGAAATGCTAGGAATCCTGATAATAAAAGCCATCCTTTCATAGTAAGTAGTCCTTTGATGGTCTTGCAAATCTTTAGCAGGAATATGTAAAGCATCAGGAGTTCTACCTTTAA
Organism: Flavobacterium sp.; assembly: GCA_041917555.1. GTDB lineage: Bacteria > Bacteroidota > Bacteroidia > Flavobacteriales > Flavobacteriaceae > Flavobacterium. The sequence goes on from JAYRXL010000030.1 coordinate 92,723, forward strand.
TTTGATGACTAACCCTTATTTCAGGAGAATCAAACTGTTCATTGCCAAAGATTGTTTTTAAGCTTGACAAAGCTGTTTGAATAAACTCCTGATGAGAAATTGTTATTTCATTGTCTTTGGTAAATACAGGAATAACACACTGCTCTTTTAAATAAGAAAGGCTAATCTCTTCTGAGTTAGCCTGTATAAAGGGAGTCTTTGATGTATTTGTGTTTGATTCGTGAATACCTACAGGTATAAAGTTATTATTATCTATAGGTATTTGCGTTTCTTGCTCATTTTTAATGGGGATAAGTGCCATTTCCATTGGTTGATATATTAGAGGTTAATTTATTTAAGAGGTCTCTTTTGGAAACAAAATCTTGCTCAATTGTTTTCGCTAAATCCAAGTTTGAGTTATACAAATCAGTAAGTTCTTTGATGTTGTTACATTCAGAAACCTTAATCTGAAGTTCAGCTCTTGTCATAGTACTATTACACCAATCTAAGATTTTCTTCCCTGTAATGGAGTTGATAATGAATTGAGGTTTACCTTCAAACAATAAAGTTCTATCTTTAGATGATACAGCAAAATGTTTACTGTCTATATCAAAAACTATAGTAAACTCATAGCTGATTTCATCCCTCTGTATAGCTTTTAAACCAACTTTTTCAGGAACCATTTTACCATTTCTTTCACTCAATACATAATCTTGTTTTACTCTCATAGTAGCTATGAAGTGTACCTCGCTTTGTAAAATCTTATCTACAAAAGCTTTTTCCAAAGGTTTTATCTTAGCCCAATTTGTGAAAGAGTTTCCTTGAAGGCTAGCGTGGTAGTCTAACAGGTAATCCCAGCAGTGGGAGATACTATCTAAGATAATGACTTCCATACCCGCTTTAATACACACATCAATTGCTTCAATGTATCTTTCAGGTGAATGTGGATTGTCAAGTTTAAGAACATTGTAATTACCTAAATGGGAATAGAGGTTACTACTTCCA
>JAYRXL010000031.1:0-29717 GCA_041917555.1 Flavobacterium sp.
CAAGTACGTGTTACGGAATAACTACCGGCACAGTTACCCGGCGTAGTTACATCATTATGTGTTAAAGTAACAGCAGACCCACAGGCATCGGTAGCCGAAGCTTGCGCAAATTGTGGCGTAGCCGGACAAGCAATAGATGTGGTTGCCGGAAGTGAAGCAATCACCGGAGGTGTGTTATCGATTACATTGATGGTTTGAGTAGCTGTGCTAGCATTTCCACAGGCATCGGTAGCTGTCCAAGTACGTGTTACGGAATAACTACCCGCACAGTTACCCGGCGTAGTTACATCATTATGTGTTAAAGTAACAGCAGACCCACAGGCATCGGTAGCCGAAGCTTGCGCGAATTGTGGCGTAGCCGGACAAGCAATGGATGTGGTTGCCGGAAGTGAAGCAATCACCGGAGGTGTGTTATCGATTACGTTGATAGTTTGAGTAGCTGTGCTTGCATTTCCACAAGCATCAGTAGCTGTCCAAGTGCGTGTGATGGTTCGTGTACCTGCACAATTACCATTTGTTGTTGTAGTGACAGAAGTTAGAGATACAGTTCCACCACAAGCATCCGTAGCAGTTGCTTGTGCAAATTGAGGCGTACTAGGACAAAATAGTGTTGATGGGGCTGGTAATGAAGCAATCACCGGTGGAACATTATCAATAATACGGATAATTTGTAACAATTGAATTACCAGATTGTCATTACATTTTGTAGTAATCGTAAAAGTTCGGGTAATTTCAATCGGGCAACCTGATCTTATACTATCGATGTAAGAAATGCTGTTGATTAGCGATACATTTGAAATGGTACCACCCGCATTTAGGAATTGTGAAGTTGTTATACTTGTTTGTGTTGCACTGTAAGGTAAACCTTGGATTGCATTAGTTCCACAGCCGTTAAGATTGACGTCTTGAGGTTCAGTTACAGAAAAACCATTGCTTACAACAATATTGAAAACAAAGAAACAGCCTGCTGAATTTGGCGGTACAGCATAATAAGTAGTAGTTCCTACTGTGCCAGGGAACGGGTTTGAAGCCGTGTATTGGATACTTCCAACGGTAACCGGATAGGTGTTGTAAAATGTTGTACCTGTTGGAAATGCACTACTAATTTGGGAAACCGGGATGTTAACACCGGCATTACAGAAATTAAACACATATTGTGTTGTTGTATTTTGGCAATGCGCTAATATGTATGCATCCGCATCAATATTTGTTACTAAGTTCCCTATGATTGGTTGATTGACACAAAGCCCGCTAGTATTATATCCCAAAATGAAATTTTGGTTAAAAGGAACTTGTGAAATACTGCCAATTCCACTTGTTGTTCCTTGAATTACTACTGAAGGATTACAGGTAGGGTTGGTTAAAATGGCACAATCTTCTGTAATTTTCAATTTAAATTTAAGCGTGCCTAAAAGAGTATTTGGATCAGCGGGAACAGGAATGTTACTGATATTCCACACGATAGTACCATTTCCTCCGGAGATAAAACTGGCATTATTAACAGCAGGTAGTGGCGTATAGAACAAGTTGTTTACGATGCTGTTCGGAACAAATGTAGTACCATAGGGTATTGGAATCGAAACAACATTATTGGTGGTTGCTTCGGAACCGGTATTATATAGATTTACTGTATATTCAACTTCTTGACCCGGTAAAGCGGTGTAGGGTTGTGCACCTATTGGCGGAATATTATTTATCAACGAAGTTGTAATAACGCCCGGAACTTCGGGAATATAAGCATCAACAGAAAAAGCCACTGTAAAGATTACAAAAGTATCTTGAGTGGTACCATAGCGAAAACGCGTGGATGTTTGATTGTTTGTTACCACCGAATTATTCGCATTCGGAATAGTAAACATACTAATATCCAATCCGGTGTTGTTAAGTAAGTTTGGATTTCTGGTATTTCCTCCAGTATTAATAGATGAATTAAAGAAGTTATCACTGCTGTTGCCGCTATGTGTTAACGTTACCCAGTTGGCATCAGAATGATCTCGGATTTGAAAATAATCACCTGATATTCCTCGATCACCTTCACCACACATCAAACCTAATTTTAAGTTTACAGGCCCAGCTTGAACCGTATTAAAACCTGAAACCGGTATTTCGAAATCGGCTGTAATCCCGCCTCCAACATACGAGTGACCGTCAAAAATAGTTACATCACGCCATTTCATTTTAGAGTTTTCATACACAACGATGATACCCCATCCGCCATAATAACCGGTTCCGCCACCATCGCCTTCGACCAAGGCGATATCGGCAACAGTATAATTTCCTAAACCATTTGTTCTAACATAATCTGTTATTTCTGCATAGGCAGAATACATGTACCCATCCGAATTTTGAGGGTAATAAATATCATAAGCACCAGACAAAGGATCAAAATTTGCTGTGACTTCAGTGTAAGTAGAAGAAGAAGGTCCTTTAATTTTAACTTTGCGTTTGTCAAATTGTTTGGTAGGCGCATTAGGATCGAGAACTTGAATTGTAACAGTAATATCAGAAAAAGATGTGTTTTCTGTATTTGTTGTTGATAAACTTGTAGACGAACTTCTGATTAATGTATTGATGGTTATCGTTGTAGTTCCGTCTGTTATAACATAAGGTGTATTTAGTGTAGCTGTCAACGTAGTTGTTCCCGAAACGGTCACAGGTATATTTACAGAATTTCCACCATTAACGGATAGTGTAACACGATTGGCGCCAGTATTGTTGGTATAACTAAAAGCGTACGTGTTTACCCCGTTACTAAATGTATAAACCGGATAACGATTACCGGAACCACCCGCTCTGCTTACAGACATGGTGTAAGTAGTATTGGCGATAACGGCATTATGGCCTATATTATAATTTTGTGATTGCGGAATGTAAACAGGTCGCGTGTAATCAAAAACATCTGGACTGTTTGGGCCGTCAGAAGCTCTACCTGTCCAATATAAACCAGCATAAATAATGTTTGAACACTCGGGTATGGAACCATTTTCGCTAGCAAAGGTTAAGGTAGAGGAAGATGAATTCCAAGTGTTGGAATCACCGTCTACATCCACATATTGCATCATTTCAGCATTGGATGTATTATCACCATAATTAACCAATGTCATATTGGTATTACCTATCATGGTATAATCGCCCTTAATGTTGTAAATTGTACGATTGGGTGTGTAAACCGAGGTTCTTTGCTCAAAAGGCACACGAACCTGAGCAAAAGATTGAGAGGCTAAAAAGGTCATGAAAATGACCAAAATGCATCTGAAGCAAGTATATAATTGAGTATTGTTTTTCATTTTTGAGTTAATTAAAGGTTAGCGTAGAACAACAAAAGATTACATGATAATCCTTGGTTCAACCACGATAGTTACATTGTTTATCGGGTTTTTAATTGAATCTACTGCATCATCAAATACAATATCAAATTCAAAAATTAAATGAATAAACTTCAAATTCTTATATCCTTCCAAAACGGTTAAATCAAGACCTTTTCCTAAGTCGGATGGCTTTTTAATGCGAATGGCTACATATTCTACAGAAAGTTGTTTGTCAAAAGAGGCCAATTTGTTCATAGATGACACATCCGAAAACAATGTAATCGGTTCGTTATCCGATTTTTTTATAACACCGTTTTCATAATATGCAGCAGGTAAAATCTGACCTGTATAGGATTTGAAAGCTTTCGAAGTTGCTTTTAAATTTCCTATTTGCTGAATAGAAATGATTTTGTTTTTTTGTTGTCCATAAGTCATTACAGAACAAGAAAACAAAACCAATACAATAAATTTTGCGAAATAAGAACACGTTCTTTTGGCAGTTTGTTTTGCTAAAATTTCCATACTTTTTTTATAATTTTATTACACTTTAATCCCAATTCCTTTAGGTATTGAGTTCATGGCGTTAGTAGGATTTTTAGCATTATACCTATGTGGGCAACATAAGTAATAATATACACTCCCGGGGCAGGGATTATATCAGCAGGTTTTGTTTAGTTCGCTTGGGGCGGAACTCGTTAAGTAGGTAATAAATTTCAACCCGGGGTAAGGTTGACATAAGTAGTTTTTAGCTATAACAGCAGTAAGCTGTGTTTATTCCGATTGGGGCAGAATAATTGGTATGCAGAATGACAAAAGTAAAGCAACTGAAATAAACAGCTATACGTATTTTTACGTGTTTTTTACTCACATTCTGAAAAGAACCTATTTGTAGAAATTATTCTACATCACAAAGCTATTTTCTAAAGTAGTGTTTCGCAAAATATTTTGACAAGGGGCACAAATAATCGATTAAGTGCAGTATTGTTTGGGAGTTTTATCAATAATAGCTGCAAAAAAAATCCGATTTCAAGAAATCGGACTTTAATTTGTGATTAACTTTCTGCTAAACCGCGCCATTTTTTGAGTTTTATAGAGAGTAACAACATTACAAAAACTACAAAAAACAAGTTGATATAGAACATATAGGGTAAAAATTCCTCAATAGCAACGGCTGTTTGGTATTGTTTATTATTATAGACGTCAGTATGAAAGTATTTATTATAATACATGGATACCGTCAGATATATAAGTGGAATGAAAGCCGGCAGCGACCAAACTAAGATGTTGATTACAATTCCGGAGATGCCTTTATCTTCTTTTTGGGCTGTTTTTGCCATAAAATAAAAGAACAGTCCCACTATCACTAACAGTATTACAACAGGATAAGTTATTTCTTCACCGGTTACCAAAGTAAAAATACCGACAAGCATATTTAAAATTCCCACACTGACTAAAGCAATGAGCCAATTTTTTCCGGAGGTTACCCGAAACGAAAAAATGAGTAATGATAAACCAATTCCGAAGTATAGCGGAATTAACAAGGTATACCAATTAAAATTAGGCGATTCCCAGGCATCGGCTACCTCTGAATAGGAATCACTCAGTTTTTCTTCCGGGACATAGTTTTTATAGTATTCAAAAAATTCGCTTCCTTCTAACTTATTAAATTTGTTAATGGAATCAAAAGGGGTTTCTTTATATTTTTCAGGATAAATGGATTCACCGAGGTCTGATTTTCCTATCAATCGAAAATTAATAAAATCCGGATAATCATTAATTAAAGTCAACCATTGTTCAGCAGTAATATTCGCCTTTAACTTGTGCTCTTCTGCAATTTTGAGATATTCAGTAAAAAGCTTTTGCAACGAATCTTTTTGTTGGGTAACCAACCAAGTTCTGAGTTTTAACTTGTGTAGTGAATCGGCTTCATGATCAAAAAATTCATAGGTATTGAGGTTTTTATTCAGTAAAGAAAAATAACTGTATCTCTTACCTTTAAATAGGATGGAATCATTTTTTCCGGAAGCATCAGCAACCGCTTCTTCGTAGTTATAACTATCTGCGTAATTATTGGAAAACGAGCCGTCTACAAAATAAGAACCCAAGCTTAATATTTCACATCTTCTACGGGCTTCTTCTTTAGTAAAGTAGCTTCTTTTGCGTATATCTTTACCCAGATAGTACATGCTAATAAACGTACAAAGTAATAAACTAATCCCTAATAGAATTAACCATTCTTTAAACAAAGAAAAATTGTTTTTAGGATAAAAACGCTTGAATGCATTATTCTTAAAATAATAAACAAGCCATACAATAAGTAAAAGGATTGAAGCTAAAACTGAAAAGAAGATTAACCCGGCTTCACTGTCATTGCCATAAAATTGATCAAATTTATGCTCAAAATCAATACCGCCTGAAGCAAAACCGATGACAAGAAATAATAGGTTCATAACCACTAACAATACAGCCATAGGAACGGCTTTCGTATTCCAAAGCAACGGATATCGTGTAAGTAAAAAGTGTTGCGTTTTTTCAAACATAATTTTCAGATTTAAGAAACAAAGAATCGACGTGTAGATTTAGAAATATTTCGGAAATATTGGATTGGTATTTGATTTTTAATGATCAGTTCCATAAATGTATACACCGAAATATGTTCCGGAAAAGTAACAATATAGGTTCCGCCGTTAAATTGCAACGAAACCATATTCAAAGCAGCAAATGCATCGCCTAATTTTGCCTGATTCCATTCGCTTTCAAATTCGATAACCAACTGAGGAAGTTCTTCTTTTGTATCGGTAACGGATACCTTATTATCGTGTAAGTTCTTCTGTTTCCCGGCTTTCAAAAAGATAACCTGATCAGATGTTTTCTCAACTTCATACAATTGTTGGGAACTCAATACGATTCCCAACGGACGGAATGGCGATTTGGCAATAGCCCTGAAGTCTTCCAAAATTGTCTGTTGTGCCAAAATATCCAAGTTTGCCAAAGGCTCATCTATGAGTAAAATTTTGGGCTTTCGCAACAACATTCGGGCTAATTCAAAACGCATTTTGTAACCCGAAGATAAACTGTTCCAACTGTGCTTTCTGAATTTTCGCAATCCTAACCGCGCAATGATTAGCTCTACCAAGAGCGGATTTTCTTCCGGAGAATAACCATACGAAGCGGCTGTAAATTGCAGGTTTTCATACATCGAACCATACCACGTATCGGTGCGTTGCGGAATGTATACGAGTTTGGTTCGTAAATCATATTGGTCTTCATAGTCAAAATGGTACTCAATTGTACCTGAACTGGGAACCAATTCTCCACACAAACTTCGCAATAATGTCGTTTTCCCGTTTCCGTTTTCGCCAACCAATCCGATAATTTGCCCTTCCTGTAATTCCATCTCAATCGGCCCCAATCCAAACGAAGAATAGCCATAATTTTTTACAAGCGCTTTCGTACTGACTAATACCTTTTTTTCCGGAATAGGCTTGTTTTGAAGTGTGGTTTTTAACGAATCCATCAGCTTCCGGAAATGGGTTCTGGCAGCTTCACTGTGGTGTTCATTGGCATCGAGCCAATCTAAAAAAGTATTCGTTTCCTGGTAATGTGCAATAGAGCCGGTATCCAATGTAAGGTCTATAATGCGTTTGGTGAGTAAAGTATAATCTTCAAACCGAAGAAAGCCTTCAAGTTCCTCAAACAATTGCGACAATTCGTTCATAAATAGGGATTAAGGTTGGTAATTTCTTTTCAAAAGGGAATATACAACGGTATCTAAAAAATTTCCTTCATAAAATTCATTCTCCAAAAAATGTGCTTCTTTAACAAACCCATTTTTTTCCAATACTTTAGCTGAAGCTATATTCTGCGGATCAATCACAGCCTCCAACGAATGCATATTCATTTGATTAAACCCATAGTCGACCAATAGTTTTACCACTTCAGTAATAATACCTCGCCCGTGGTATTCCGGCAAAAGCATGTAACCAATTTCGGAGCGAAAATTGTGCCATTGTATACGATAATGCCCCACAATGCCTATTAATTTTGTATCGCCTTTCAAGGTGACGGCCCAATTTATGCCTTCATTGGTCGTTATCGCATCGTTAATTTTTTGGATATGTGCCAAAGCATCTTCCATAGTCACAGCCAACGGACGCGGAATATAACGCATCGTTTCCGGATTGCTGCGCAACGCAAACACTTCACCTACATCATTAGCCGTTATTTGACGCAATAATAGGCGATCCGTTTCCAAATCCTGAAACGGTAAAAAAGAAAATGGCGTATCCATATATAGTAAAATTGTTTCCGGTTGCAACGAAAGTACAGTTAATTTTTGTAACTTTAAAAGAAAATTATGATTCCGGTTACCGCAGCTTTACTTTCAAATTTGCTTCAAAGACCAACAGCTACTACGCATAAAGGAACGCAAGGTCATGCACTACTTTTAGGTGGCAGTTATGGCAAAATGGGCTCTATTTGCTTGGCTTCCGAAGCAGCTCTTCGTGCCGGTTGTGGTCTCGTTACGGCCGTTATTCCCCAGTGCGGTTATTCTATCTTTCAAACCCGAATTCCGGAAGCCATGTGCATCACCTCAGGTTTGAATTTCATCACGAAAACCGATTTTCCCATTGTCCCTCAAGCGGTAGCTATTGGCATGGGAATGGGGCAGGAACCCGACACGTTGGAGGCACTTCATCACGCATTACGTCAGTGTAAATCGCCCTTGGTTTTGGATGCCGATGCGCTTAATCTCTTGGCTTATCATCCGTTTCTTTGGGATGCTGTTCCGGAACATACAATTCTTACTCCGCACACCAAAGAACTCGAACGGTTACTGGGAACTTGGGAAAATGACGAACAAAAATGCTCTAAAACAATTCAATTAGCTAAAAACCACAAGATAATTGTAGTACTAAAAGGTGCACCAACCTGTATCGTTACACCTCAATTTGTTTACCAAAATACTACCGGAAATTCGGCTTTGGCAACTGCCGGAAGTGGCGATGTTTTGTCGGGTATACTCGCGGGCTTGTTGGCTCAAGGGTACAATCCAACGCATGCGGCCTTAGTAGGGGTGTACCTGCATGGCCTGACAGCCGATTTGGCACTCAACGATATGGCGCCACAATCGTTTATCGCCTCCGATATTCTGCGTTACCTCGGGAAGGCATTTAAATCGGTTTAATTTTTTGGGCGCCTGCTCAATCCGCCTTTGGCGTATCGGCACCGCGTTATCCGCTCATAGTCGGTTCCTTTCAGCAACCGAGCTAACCGCTGCTACCGCTGGCGCAAGGCGAATTACTTCAAAATAGAATTGCTATACATTGGAAGTTAAATAACCATGCAAGTCGTCATAGGAACTTATTTTGGTTTTATGCTTTTCTTTTCCCATCACAGCCTGAATTTGTTCCGGTAAATCTAACTTGAGTTGTAGTGTTTCTTCAACAATTTCAAGAAATTTAACCGGATGTGCCGTTTCTAAAAATACTCCAATACAATCGGGGTTTTGTGCCTGTACTTTCTTTAGCCCTAAATAGCCCACAGCTCCATGTGGTTCAGCGATATAACCGGTATTGGCATAGAGGTTTTGCATTGCAAAAACAGTCTCTTTGTCGGTAAAGGAAAACGAACTAAAATCGGTTTTCAACGCGGCATCCGAATTCGAATACAATTCACGAATGCGTATAAAATTACTCGGATTGCCCACATCCATGGCATTCGATAAGGTGGCTACCGAGGCTTTAGGCTCGTAAACATTGGTAATCAAAAAACGCGGAACCGTGTCGTTGGCATTGGTGGCAGCCACAAAATGCTTTATAGGTAAACCTAATTTTTTGGCTAAAACACCGGCGCAAATATTCCCAAAATTACCACTCGGACAGGACACTATAATCTCTTTATTTTGCGATTTTAGTTGTTTGTACGCCAGAAAAAAGTAAAATGCTTGCGGTAACCAACGCGCAATGTTAATCGAGTTGGCCGAAGTCAAATTTTTAGATTTTAAGGAACTGTCTAAAAAAGCTTGTTTTACCATATCTTGGCAGTCGTCAAAAACACCATCAACTTCTAAAGCTTTTATGTTTTGACCTAAGGTAGTGAGTTGGCGCTCCTGAATATCGCTTACTTTCCCGGAAGGATATAGTATCACAACATCAACGCCTTTTACGCCCAAAAAGCCACTGGCCACCGCTCCGCCTGTATCTCCCGATGTTGCTACCAAAACGGTAACTTCCTTGTCGCTGTTCCGATTAAAATAGCCTAAACAACGCGACATAAATCGGGCGCCTACATCCTTGAAAGCCATAGTCGGACCATGATAAAGTTCAAGCGAATAAACACCGTCTTCTACCTTCACACACGGAAAGTCAAAACAAAGTGTTTCTTCAATGATCTGTTTCAATGCTGCTTCCGGAATTTCGTCTCCCACAAACTGGTGAATGACTTCAAAAGCGATTTCATTATCGGATAAAGTTTCTATTTGCTCAAAAAATGTCGCCGGTAGCGGGTGTATCGATTCCGGAAAATACAAACCTTTATCCGGTGCCAAACCGGCTATCACAGCTTCTTCAAAAGAAACGGAATGGGATTTATTATATAAACTGTAATACTTCATAGTCGAGTTAACGTATTAATTGCCAAAGACAATAGTGGTAAATTAATCTATTTTTTCACACCCTCTGGAGTTGATTTTACTCAAATGGATATCAAAATCAATTCCGGTGTTGCTGTACTGAGACCGCATGCCATCGGCAACAACTTGTGCAGTGGCTTTCCCTTTACAAAGTGCAAATACAGATGGCCCTGCACCGGAAATTCCGGCACCGAGGGCTCCGTTTTCTAAAGCTGAATTTTTCAATGCATCAAAATGCGGAATTAGTTTTTTGCGTAAAGGTTCTACAATTACATCCTGCATGGAACGGCTTATTAAATCATAATCGGAAGTGTATAAGCCGGCCACAAAACCGCCTAAATTGCCCCATTGCGTAATCGCGCTTTTCAGTGAAATTTCGGGTTTTAAAACAGCACGTGAATCGGCTGTTCGTAATTCGATATGCGGATGCAAAACTACAGCAAATAAATCGGCCGGCGTGGGAATAGCAATCACATCTAACGGATTATAACCACGTACTAATGTAAAACCGCCCAAAAGACAAGGTGCAACATTGTCGGCATGTTCACTGCCACTGGCCAATGCTTCTCCTTTCATTGCAAAATACACCAATTCTTTAGTAGAGTAGGGTTTTCCTAATAATTCATTTACACCAAAAACCGCGCCTCCCGCACTGGCTGATGAACTTCCGATACCGCTTCCGGCTCTAATTTTTTTATGAATTTCGATGGCTATACCAAAATCAGGGTTTACTGTTTCATAAAGTGCGTTTGCAGCCACACCGGCAACATTTTTATGGGTTTCATAAGGCAATTCGGCTCCGGTTATTCGAGTGATAACGATGCCTTTTTCTTCTGTTTTTCGGAAAATCATTTCGTCGCCAATGCCTTCTAAACAAAGGCCCAACACATCAAAACCACAATTGAGGTTAGCGATGGTAGCGGGTGAAACTATTCTTAGTTCATTCATTTTTTTAAATTTTAAACCTGCCTGACGAAGTCTTTAGGTAAGGCACGAAATTACACATTTCCGATTCGTATTACATCCGCAAATATTCCCGAAGCCGTCACGGCAGCACCGGCTCCGGCACCTCGAATAAGCAAGGGTTGGTCAACATAACGGTCGGTGTAAAAAAGTACAATATTATCTTTCCCTTCTAACGTATAAAAAGGATGGTCTTTCGGAATAAATTGAAGACCCACACTGGCTTTGCCGTTATTAAATTCGGCTACAAATTTAATCCGACTGTCTTTGCTTTTCGCTTCGGATAACAAGGCATTAAAATGGGCATCATGTTGGCGTAACGACGCAAAGAAATCGTCATTGTTGGTCGTAGCCATACATTCATCCGGTAAAAAACAGTGGTTTTCAATTTCGTCAATATTCATGCGGTTGCCACTTTCACGAATTAGAATCAATATTTTTCGTGCCACGTCAACCCCGCTTAAATCAATTTTCGGATCGGGTTCTGTAAAACCCTGAACGCCTGCTTCTTTAACCACATCATAGAAAGTATAGGTTTCACTAAAATTGTTGAAAATAAAATTTAAACTTCCCGAGAGAACCGCCTGAATGCGGTGTACTTTATCACCGGAAGCAATCAGGTTTTTCAGGGTGTCGATAATAGGTAAACCAGCACCAACATTGGTTTCAAATAGGAATGGAGCATTGTATTGACGCGATAAGTTTTTTAATTTTTGATAATTCTCATACTCCGAAGAACTGGCAATTTTATTGCAAGTAACCACGGCTACGCTCTCGCGCAAAAATTGTTCGTATAATCCTGAAACATCCGGATTTGCCGTGTTGTCGATAAAAATACTGTTACGCAAATTAAGTGATTTGACTTTCGCTACAAAAGCAGAAGCATCAGCGGTTTCTCCGTTTTCGAGAGCCGTTTTCCATTGGTTTAAATCGATTCCCTCTTCTTCAAACAGCATTTTACGCGAATTGGATAAAGCAGCAATTCGGACATTAAGTTTGAGGTTATCCCGCAAGAATGCACTTTGTTGGTGAATTTGTTCGATGAATTTTTCGCCCACATTTCCAACCCCCATAACAAATAAGTTAAGTTGTTTGGTATTGTCTTCAAAAAAGCGCTCATGAAGCGTATTTAAGGCTTTTTTGACGTCCTTTTCCTGAATCACCACCGAAATATTTCGTTCAGAAGCGCCTTGAGCAATGGCTCTTATGTTCACATTGTTTTTGCCCAAAGTGCTGAACATTTTTCCTGAAATACCTTGGTGGTTTTTCATGTTTTCGCCCACTAATGCCACAATACACATGTCTTTTTCTACATTACAAGGCTCTATTTTTTGTTGTTGAATTTCAATTGCAAAAGTCTCATCGATGGCCGTTTTGGCTTTATCGGCATCGGTGTTTAAAATCCCAATGCAGATGGAATGTTCAGAAGAGGCTTGTGTAATAAAGATGACATTAACATTTTCGCGCGACAATACTTCAAACAATCGCTTGGAAGAACCGGCAACCCCAATCATACCTGAGCCTTCGAGTGTTAGAAGTGCAATTTTGTCAATGTGTGTGATTCCTTTTATGGGTTGGTTATTTCCTTCGGGTTGATGGCAAATGAGTGTTCCGGGTTGTTCAGGTTCGAATGTGTTTTTAATCCAAATAGGAATGCCGTTGTTCAGCACCGGTTGAATGGTTGGCGGATACAACACTTTGGCTCCAAAATGCGAGAGTTCCATCGCTTCTTGATAGCTGATCGAAGCAATAGGTTGTGCTTGTTTTACCAACTTTGGATTTGCGGTAAACATTCCGTTGACATCTGTCCAGATTTCGAGAGCTTCCGCCTGAAAGCCATTGGCTAGAATAGCAGCGGTGTAATCCGAACCGCCCCGACCGAGTGTGGTTGTATTGCCGTCGGAAGTAGAAGCGATAAACCCGGGAAGCACGATTACTTTGTGGGAATTGACTTTTGCAAAAGCGGCGATACGCGCATTAGTTTCTTCAAAATTAACGGCTGCTTTTCCAAAATTTGCATTGGTAATGATGAGTTCTCGACTGTCTTTAAAGCCACATTTGGGTATCGCTTGTTCCATTGCTTTAGCAATAATACAGGATGATACCAGTTCACCAAATCCGGCAATAGCATCAGCTGTGCGCGGTGATAATTCGCCCAACAGGTAGCAACCGTCCAAAAGCGTTTTCAAATGAATAAAATGACTATTCAACGTTTCCAAAACCTCGCGTTGTTCCCCCAAAGGAATGAGTTCGTCGACAGCGGTTTTGTGTTTGAGTTCGATTTCGGATATGATTTCTTTGTATTGTTTGTCTTTTTGTGAGGCTTTGGCACCGGCCAAAACCAACAAATCGGTGACGCCGCTAAAAGCTGAAACAACGACTGCTAATTGGTGATGTTGTGCCTTTTGACTGACAATATCGATTACCTTGCGAATATTTGCGGCTCCTGCTACGGAAGTTCCGCCGAATTTGAGTGTTAACATGTTCTGTCTGTTAATTACGTAATGAAACAAAATTTTTGCACCAGCGACCTGCCGTAGGCAGGCTTGTAGTAGCGGTTAGCTCGGGGCTAAAGGCGCCGACTAAAAGCGGATAGCGCGGTACCGATTCGCCGCAGGCGGATTCGGTAGGTGCCCAAAAAATAAAACTTTTTGAACTTTTCAGTCCAACCAAAAAAGGATGATATGTAATAGCTTATACCCCAAAAGGGGTGGTGGTAGTTGTGGTTGTGCCAACAAAGTAAACTAAATCAAATGATTTGTTTGATGATAGATAGCGGTATGTTTTGTTGGTTTTCATGTGTTTCAAAAATACAAATTAAGTGATATGAAAAAAGCAGGGCTCGTATTTTTATGAATATCACAATATTAGAAAGTTAAAGAGGAACTGTATTTTTAATTTTTGGTGATATAATCTTTATTTTTGTTGAATCCTCAATAAAATTGTCGATTAAAATGTTGTTTTTTAACAGATGTTTACTGAATTTTGAACGCTAATACATAAAAAATGGACCATACTTATTATATCAGCTCGGCGGTTTTAACCTTAGAAATGTTGCAGGAAATTGTAGAGCAAGGGAAATTGTTGGCACTTTCGGAAGAAGCCAGAGTTACTATTCAGCAATGTCGCGATTACCTGGACCGCAAGATGCAAAATCAGGAAGCGCCCATTTATGGTATCAATACCGGTTTTGGTTCGTTGTGTAATGTTAAGATATCGAATGAAAATTTAGCGCAATTGCAGGAAAACCTGGTGAAATCGCATGCTTGTGGTACCGGAGATGAAGTGCCTTTGGAAGTGGTGAAATTGATGTTGTTGCTCAAAATACAGTCGCTTAGTTATGGAAATTCGGGTGTTCAATTGCAAACCGTTGAGCGGTTAATTGATTTTTACAACCACGATATTTTGCCTGTAATTTACACCTTGGGTTCGTTAGGCGCGAGCGGTGATTTGGCACCTTTGGCCCATTTATCATTACCATTGTTAGGCGAGGGAGAAGTTTATTATGAAGGTTTTCGACAACCGGCAGCCAAGGTTTTGGAAAAGATGGGGTGGAAGCCGATTGTATTGCAATCAAAAGAAGGATTGGCGTTATTGAACGGTACCCAGTTCATGAGCGCTTACGGTTGTTACACCTTAATTAAGGCTTCTAAATTAGCCTATTTGAGTGATGTGGTTGCGGCCCTTTCGTTAGAAGGATTTGATGGGCGAATAGAGCCATTTGATGAGCGCATTCATTATGTGCGACCTCATAAAGGGCAAATCATAACAGCTTCGCGTATGAAAGAGTTGTTGGAAGGCAGTGAAATGATTGCGCATCCCAAAACACATGTGCAGGATCCGTATTCGTTTCGGTGTATCCCGCAAGTTCACGGGGCTTCAAAGGATACGATTGAGTATGTAAAAAAAGTTTTTAAAACCGAAATCAATTCGGTTACCGATAACCCGAATATTTTTACCGAGAGTGATACCATTATTTCAGGAGGTAATTTTCATGGGCAACCTTTGGCACTTGCATTGGATTTTTTAAGTATTGCTTTGGCCGAATTGGGGAATATTTCGGAACGCAGAACCTATCAATTGATTTCCGGGTTGCGAGGTTTGCCGCCTTTTTTGGTTTCGGATGCCGGTTTGAATTCCGGTTTCATGATTCCGCAATATACTGCTGCCAGTATTGTGAGTCAGAACAAGCAATTGGCTACTCCGGCCAGTATCGACAGCATAGTTTCGTCTAACGGGCAAGAAGATCATGTAAGCATGGGGGCGAATGCCGCTGTTAAAGCATTGAAAGTTGCGGAGAACTTGGAACGCATTATAGCCATAGAATTAATGAATGCTTCGCAGGCTATTGAATTCAGAAGACCACTTGTAACCAGCGATTTTCTGGAAATGTTTTTAAAATCGTTTCGTGAAGAAGTGCCTTTGGTACACCAAGACAGGATTTTGCATTATGACATTGAAAAGGCGGTTTCGTTTTTGCAGAGTTTTGTGATTGATCTGGATGAATAGTTTTAACTGAAATATAGGCTTGCCAAAGCCACAACAGCCGGTAGTGTTTGTACCAGTAAAATTCGGCGAGAAGCCGTGTAGGCGCCATAGAGTCCGGCTACCGCTACACAACCCAAAAAGAAGCACGCCACTTGTTGGCTCCAATTGACATCAGTAATCACTAACGACCAGATCAAACCGGCTGCTAAAAATCCGTTATAGAGGCCTTGGTTGGCGGCTAAAACTTTGGTACGCGGAAATAAATCGGGTGCAATGGTTTTAAATACCTTAGGTGCACGCGTTGTCCAAGCAAACATTTCCAACCAAACAATATAGAGGTGAATTGCGATAACAAGTCCGATGAGTAGTTGAGTTAGTAGTGACATGAAGTATAGATTATAATTACACCCAATGGGTAAATTGTAATTTAAAGATAAAAAAAAGACAGTTTTACACTGTCTTTATTTTTTGTTTGAATTTACACAGCCACATCGTATTCGCGCAGCGCATTGTTGAGCGACGTTTTTAAATCGGTTGAAGGCTTGCGTTTTCCAATGATAAGCGCACACGGCACTTGGTATTCACCGGCTTCAAATTTTTTAGTATAACTTCCCGGAATCACCACCGAGCGGCTGGGAACATATCCTTTATATTCTACCGGTTCGCTACCGGTTACATCGATAATTTTGGTCGACGCAGTCAAACAAACATTGGCACCTAAAACAGCTTCTTTTTCAACCCGAACTCCTTCCACCACAATGCAACGAGAACCAATAAAAGCGCCATCTTCAATAATCACCGGTGCTGCTTGTAGCGGTTCTAAAACGCCGCCAATACCAACACCACCACTCAAATGCACATCTTTACCTATCTGCGCACAACTACCTACAGTGGCCCAAGTGTCTACCATGGTTCCTTCATCTACATAGGCTCCGATATTGACATAACTGGGCATCATAATCACTCCTTTAGAAATATAGGCACCGTGGCGGGCAACAGCATGCGGCACAACCCGAATCCCTTTTTCGGCATACCCTCTTTTGAGCGGAATTTTATCGTGGTATTCAAAAATACCCACCTCAAATGTTTCCATTTTTTGGATAGGAAAATACATAACCACCGCTTTTTTTACCCATTCATTAACCTGCCAACCGTTTGCAGTAGGCTCAGCCACACGAAGGGTTCCGGCATCTAATAAATTAATTACTTTTCGAATGGCAGCTGTTGTTTCTTCTTGTTGTAAAAGGCTGCGGTCGTCCCATGCCTTTTCTATGGTTTGTTGCAATGCAGTCATATTTCTTTAAATATTGGTCTGCAAATATACTTTTTTTTAGCAACGTGAGTTTGTAATTTTAGGAATGATTATTGTTGATACTAGTAAAAAAGTAAAGATGAAAAATATCGTTTTTTTGGCCTTTATAGCCGTGGTTTTAGGGTGTAGCTGCAATGGAAAATCCGGATTGAAATCGGGAGAAAGCACGGTGCCGCCTCCGCAATCGAAATGGATTTTAACCTCGCTAAACGGAAAACCAATCACGAACAACAAATGTTATATTCAGTTTTTGGAAGGCCAACGTTTTTCGGCCTATGCCGGTTGTAATGCAATGGGAGGTGAATACAAAATTGAGGATGGTAACCGTGTTTCATTCTCCAAAATAATGTCAACCATGATGGCTTGTGAAGATATGAAAATCGAGCAAGAACTTGCTGCTGCACTTGAGAAAACGGATACGTTTGTATTGGAAAACAAAACATTACAACTAAACAAAACCAAAATACCGCTGGCCGTTTTTGAGTTGCAGAAGTGACAAAGGCTTACTTATTGATTATGTTTTCAATTCGTTTGTCGGGAACAAGCCAAATCAGTGCCACTAAAATATAAATGCCTCCGGCTATAGCGGGACTAAAATTTGAAACGGCTATGGCTATGGCATAACAAACCACGGAGCCTTTACCTTTTATATCACTTCCAATCGCTTGGGCTAATTCGGACTCTTTTCCGTGGTGTTTTACAATTGTAGTTTGTAGTATAAAATAGGCAATAGCATTCAGCAATAAAATTATCCCATACAACATCATCGGGAAAGCCGCAAAGTTATTGTCTCCTGCCCATGCCGTTACAAAAGGGATAAGCGAAAGCCAAAATAACAAATGAAGATTGGCCCACATAATTTGACCGTTCACGCGTTTTACAGTATGTAACATGTGGTGGTGGTTGTTCCAATAAATACCAACATAAATAAAGCTTAAAATGTAAGCAAGGAATTTAGGAAGCAAAGGTTTGATGGCTTCACAATCATGGCCTTCGGGGACTTTAAATTCCAAGACCATTATCGTGATGATTATGGCCAATACACCGTCACTAAAGGCTTCTAAGCGGTTTTTATTCATTTGGTTTTTACTTTTGGAATTACAAATTTACGATTTACACCGCATTGTGCATTTATTTTTTTAGGTAACACGATATTTTGCTAACTTGCTCCAATGAAACTTCTTCTCAACCGATCCATCATCATCAAGTCGATTATTGCCGGCTTACTTATTTTAGTACTTAAGAATTATGTCTTCAAAAAAATAACACTTTTTGGACAAGATTTTCACGACCTCATAGAATTTTCGGATGTCACCATCATATTTACCGGTGCCTTTTTTGTTTTTGGTTTATTATTGGCCGCCACCATGTCGGATTTTAAAGAAAGCGAAAAAATACCCGGTGAAGTTGCGGCTAATTTGGAAGCCATCAAAGACTGGATTTACCTGTCGTTCAAGGCACCGCGCAGCGGCACTACCGACTTATGTAAGGAACCCTTGGATACCGTGTACCTGCGCGACGAAATGATCGCCATAACCGATGGCATAATTAATTGGATTTACAGCCACCGCAAGGATTCTAATGTGATTTTTCCGTTGTTGCGCAAATCAAATGAAATTGCCTATTATTTTGCAGAACGCGGTGTTGATAAAGAAGCCATTAAAGGCATACAGGAAAATACCAATGCCATGCGAAAACAGCTCACAAGGGCTTATACCATTTCACGGAATAATTTTGTGAAACCGGCCTATGTGTTACTGCAAAGCATTTTGTTTATTGTTATGGCGTTACTGTTAATTGCCAAGTTCAAAACCACGGCAGCCGATTATTTTGTCACTTCTTCCATTACTTTTTTATTCTGCTATTTGTATTTACTCATTGTAGGCTTAGACGATCCTTTTGATGTTAACAAAGGCCAAATTGATGTGGATTTAAAACCTATTGATCGTTTTCGTCAACGTTTGGTTTCTGATTTTTTGGTTTAATCCGAATTGCGCATTTAACTTTGTAAGAAAAGAAAATAGGACAAAGCAACTGCAATACGCACAGCAGTAGGAGTAAAGTCAGATTTTTTAGCAGTAAATTTTTACTGGGTAATTTGGGTTTAATTTCTTTGTGTATTTTTGTGCTTCAAAAATTGGACGTTACCTTTTTGGGTACGTCGGTAAACTATAAAAGTATGGCAGTTTGGCAGGAACGCGCAGCATTACTCTTTAAGCCGGAAGGGCTTGAAAAATTAAAAAATGCTTCTATTTTGGTTGTCGGATTGGGCGGTGTAGGTTCATTTGCAGCCGAATTCTTAGCACGTGCAGGTGTGGGAAAAATGACCATCGTGGATGGCGATGTAGTGGATATTACCAATATCAACCGCCAACTCCCGGCGTTGCACTCAACCGTGGGTTTACCTAAAGTAGAATTGATGGGAGCGCGTTTGTTGGACATCAATCCTGAGCTTGAGTTAACCATGCTGAAAGAATTTCTTTCCCCGGAGCGTGCCTATGAATTGGTAACACCCGAATTTGATTATGTGTTGGATTGTATTGACAGTGTTACCCCAAAACTCAATCTGCTTATTTCGGCCAAGCGCCAAAAGGTCAAAATTATCAGCAATATGGGAGCAGGAGGAAAGTTTCAAGCGTCGATGGTAAAGGTAACCGACATCAGTAAAACGGATTATTGTCCGTTGGCCAAAACAATTCGCAAGCGCTTAAAAAAAGAAAAAATATACAGTGGCATCAAAGTGGTTTATTCGTATGAGCGTCCTGATTATTCCAGTGTAAAAATGACCGACGGCAGCAATTTTAAAAAGTCGTTTTACGGAACCAACAGTTGGATGCCGTGTTTGTTTGGCCTTCATGCAGCCGAAACCGTGGTAACGCATTTATTGAAACACAAAAAATGATCAAAACCGTACTCTTCGACATGGATGGTGTTATTGTCGACACCGAGCCGGTGCATCATTATGCCTACCACCAACATTTTAAGCAATTGGGCATTGAGGTAAGTCCGGAAATGTATGCGTCGTTTACCGGCAACTCGACCAAAAATATATTTGAAAAATTAAAGAGTCAGTTTTCACTTAGTCAATCGGTGTCCGAATTAGTAGAAACCAAACGCCATTTTTTTAACGAAGCCTTTGATCACAAAACGGACTTGTATTTAATAGCTGGCGTTCGCGACCTTATTGAGACCTTGCATTCCAATGGCATCGGACTTCTTGTTGTTTCTTCCTCGGCGCATGTAACCATCAACCGTATTTTTACTCGGTTTGATTTGCATCGTTATTTTCAGCATATTGTTTCCGGCGAAGACTTTGTTCGCTCAAAGCCCGATCCGGCTATTTTTTTAAAGGCGGTCGAACTCAGCGGCAACGCCGCCCATGAGTGTGTGGTTATCGAAGACAGCACCAATGGAATCAAAGGCGCCAAGGCAGCCGGCATTCGCTGTGTGGGTTATGACAGTCCCAATTCAAAAATGCAAGATTACACCTTAGCCGATAGGGTGATTACCCATTTTAACGAGTTGGATGCCCACAACCCTGAGGCCTGGTTTAAGCCTGCGCAAGTGTAAGAAACGTTGTTTTTGTACGTTCGTACTAAAAATTGCATATCTTTGTTAGGGTGCGGACGCTAAACGGCATTAAGTATGTTGTGAGAGGATGGGTTTGCTAAGAATATAGTAATTATGAAAAAACTTTACTTAATATCAGTTATCTTTTTACTATCAGTAACTGCTTTTTCACAGACTGGTTTATCAGTTCATCTAAAAAGGAGTCAATCAGAAAATGATATTACTTTTATTGTTGATACATTAAAAATTTATAAAGACAATATTCTCTTTAAAAATATACCATATCCTGATTCATTTACATTTTATGAGAATGTTCCAAATGGTGAGTATAAATTTTGTTATAATAATCTTTTTGGGGAAAAAATTGAAAAAACTGTAATGCTTAGTGAAGTAAGCAACAAATTTGTTGAACAAGAAGTTAATCTATATGTTGATCAACTTCAAAATCCAAAGTCAAAGAATCTTTTAGTCCAAAAATTAAAAAATAATGAAACTCTAACTATTAGTATAAAATTCTCTGGATGCTTTAGTAGTGGAGCTGATTCTATACTAGTTTATAAAAAAAATAATAATAATTACTTTCTTAAATATAAAAGCAAAAAAAGAAGATTGAAAACAAAAGATATTAAAGCTATAGAAAAGTATGAAACTGAATTGAAAAGCTTGCCTGAAGTCGATTTTGTAAGTACTGCGAATACATTTAATGAAATAATTTTAAACGAAGAAAAATTCACCTACCGCGAGCCGTCAATGTTTTGGGGAGGCTATACAATTTTAAAAAAGGCATTGAATTTAAAATAACTACTGTAAACAAAGGTTTTAAACAATGCACTAAGTGGCTTTTATCCTTCAAAAAAATTATATCTTTACCCCATAATAAACATCCCACAATGTAGCCTCCACAACCTTAACAGAAATTTGAAAAATGAAAATATGCCTAAAGTAAGAGTAGTAATAATCATTGTGTTTTTTGCGATATTTTCGTTTTTTTCCTGTACAAATTCGGTAAAAAAGGAAACTTAAGAAGCGACTTCGTTAGAGGCACTTTCTGCTTTTGTTTGTGATTCCAAAGCAATATGTGATACCATAGCCAAACTAAAAAATAAAAACAGCAAACTTTTAATCTGTACGCAACAAATTGGAAAATCCGGGAAGGTGATTACATTGACAGAATCGTGTATTCCTTTTCCTATCGCAAAGGATTACTATTATAAAAAAATTAACGGATTAGATGTGATTTTTTATGATTTCAATACGCCTTTGGCTACGACAAAAAAGCATAAAGAAATTGAATTATTACTCCAAAAAAACATTGTCAAAATCGAGCCTAACACGGTATCGACCTGTTGTATAATGCCGTATTACCTGTTTTCAATTTGTAACGCTACTAAAGAATTACATTGTTATGATTTTGAAACTAAAGTACATTTAGAAAAGGAATATTTTAAAAGTCGAAAAGTGAGCGGATCAATAAGCAGCTATGATTTGTTATGTGCTCATTGTGATTAAAAAAGTTTAGCCGAATTTGATGCGTGTAACAATTGTTTTATTCAATGATTTGTCTTTCACACAAAATAGTTTATTTTAGCCTAAATTACACGTTACACCGGTATTTCCACCGATGTAAAGTCGCAAAACGTTGAGCATCAACTCACAATGACACGAAGAATACAATAACTTAAAATTACTATACATGAAACAACTTTTACAAATTTTTATTTGCCTTGGATTTATTCCCATTGCTTATGGACAATCACTAAGGGCAACAAATTCAGGTGCAGTTTCCGGAAATACGCTTGTTTATTCAGTAGGAGAAGTATTTGTAAATCCAATAAATCAAAACGAGGCAAGCTCGGGTTTAATTGGCGCAATTTCTGTAATTGAATTTACATCATTACATAGTGATGAAATAGCCTACAGTCAAAATTTAAAGTTTTACCCAAATCCAACATCAGATTCTGTTTTTCTTGATACTCAAAACCAAATCATTAAAAAAATAGATATTTTTGATTCAAACGGAAAATTAGTTGCCACACAACTCAATGTAAATAACCAGTTTGACTTATCAAATTTGCAAACAGGGACCTATATTATTCAAACAGACAATCCAACTATTCCATCATTTAAAATTATTAAACGTTAATCTTATGAAAAATTCATTCTTGTTACTAACTTTTTTAGTCGCCTTTTTTTCTTATTCTCAAGTTCCTCAAGGGATAAGTTATCAAGCAGTTGCATTTAATGCAGGAGGAAATCCGGTTGTAAATGGCAATGTAGGTGTTAAGATTAGTATACTTAACAATTCAATTTCTGGAACTGTTGTTTATTCAGAAACACACACCAAAACAACTAATGCGCAAGGATTGTATAACCTAAATATCGGACAAGGTACACCAACAGTTGGAACATTTTCATCTATAAATTGGGGCACAAATTCTAAATTTTTAAAGGTTGAGGTTGACCCAACCGGCGGAACAAATTACACCATTGTCGGAACGAATCAGTTGATGAGTGTGCCTTATGCCTTGTATGCAGAGAAAGTTAATAATGCCGGAGGTGGATTAAATCAACAACTCAATGATGGAAAGTATACTAATTTTGCATTTTATAGTTCATTAACCGGAATGACGTACGCTTTTAACCAAATTACGGGAACTTGGGTTGGTCAAAGCGGAGGAAGTTCTACAATAGTAGGTTCAAATGGCAATTTTGCTTTTTATAGTTCGCTAAACGGAATGACGTATGCATTTAATAAAAATACAGGAACTTGGGTCGGTCAAAGTGGAGGAAGTTCTACTATAGTAGGGTCAAACGGTAATTTTGCTTTTTATAGTTCATTAAACGAAATGACGTACGCTTTTAACCACGTTACAGGAACTTGGGTTGGTCAAAGCGGAGGAAGTTCATCTATAGTAGGCTCAAATGGTAATTTTGCATTTTATAGTTCTTTAACCGAAATGACGTATGCATTTAATAAAAATACGGGAACTTGGGTTGGTCAAAATGGCGGAAGTTCTGCAATTGTTGGGACAAATGGTAATTTTGCTTTCTATAGCTCATTAACCGAAATGACGTACGCTTTTAATCAAGTTACAGGAACTTGGGTTGGTCAAAGCGGAGGAAGTTCCATTATAACAATATCAGAATCAAATTAAAATTAAAAGCCCAACGTATAATAATGGGGCTGTTCACAACATAATTCTATTTATAAAAACGACCTCTTTAGAAGCTATTTTAAAGAGGTTTGTTTTTTTAGTTATAGTTCAACTGTAAAAAGGAGTAGCTTATTGATACGGTTTTTACAAGAGTAATTTCCCTTGATGTAAAGAAATACTTGGGCTAAAACGTATGGTTTTTAGAACAAAGCGAAGATTTTGTCTTTCACACAAAATAGTTTATTTTAGCCTAAATTACACGTTACGCCTGTGTTTGTACCGCAATTTATATCCAATGAAAAAGCATTTTTATCTTCTTATACTCTTTTTTTCAAGCCTGTCCCTGACTTCTTTTGGCGTTAACCAAAAGCTTCACCTTATTGTAGGCAATTGGGAATTACTCGAAAATCAAAAGAACCAACACTTATTTTCTAAAGAAGGAAACGATTTTTCTATTGAGAGAATTTATTTTAGCAGTGACGAAATTGAATCCGGTTTTGTGTTGTGCCAAAAAGGAAAAAAAAAGGATGAAACCATACCTTTTGGCTTTAAAATTTATGAACCATTTGATGACTTTAAAAATCCGGTAATTCTTTTTAAAAACCTATGCGACGACCAAACGCGAATTGTTTTTTCGATCCTCGAGTTAAATAAAGGTTTTTTAAAACTAAAATTTGAAAAAGAATTTTCCTCTAAAAATGTGGATCTGAAAGATGAGATTTTAGTCTTTGAAAGAACCGCAGGTCCAACAGAAAACATGCCTGATTCTGAAGATTCAATTAAAATTGAAATTAATATTGACAAAGAGTGATAACACACGGATAGGAGGGGCTAAACGTTATTCCATTAGCAGTTGTCACACTATTATACTATTTATTAATAAAATACGTAGGTTTGTTTTGGTCAGTGCCTGCGTAGTCACTACTACAAATTAGGTTAATGTTGTTCATCATTTTATGAAAAATCCATTTAATCATATAGTTGTTTTTTTAATGCTTATTTTGAGTTTTCAAAATTTAAATGCGCAGAAAAAAAGCGAAGAACAAGACAATTTATTGGTTCCGGTAACAATTTCATATTTTTCAAGGTGTGATTCTTATTTGACATATCAAATGAAAGTGTATAAAAAAGGAAATAATGCATATTATGCTGAAAATATACGACCATTCCATTATTACGGATACAAAACCGATAGTATCTGGAGCACAAAACTCAATAAACAACAAATTTCAACCTTGAAAAAGTTTCTACTAATCGCTAAAAGGTTAAATGAAAATTGTCAAAATTCAAACTCAATTCCCGAATATCAAATCATAACCGATAAAGACACTCTGAAAATAACAAGTGATTGTGATTGGAATAATCTCGACTATTTTAGTCTTCAAGAGAACCTATTTAAAACTAAATTTAATGACCTTAAAAAAAAACGCAAGGCTATAATAGATAGTTTAGATAAAAAAATTACCGGAAAATGGTACTACGAACCGCTCAAGGAAAAACCCAAAAAGGGTGATTGTATAAAACTGACTAAGGTTAAACAAAATCAGAGTGATTGTTATTGGGAATTTTCCAAAAACTACTTTAAAAGTTCTTGTAACAATGTGATGAATTTTACCTATACAAAAGACTATGAATGGAATGTTGACGGTCAAATTAATTTGAACATTTCACCAGGATTAATTATTGCGAAGGATGGCAGCATGACTATAGGGAATTATAATCAAGAATTTATTCTAAAGTTTCTCAACGATAATGAATTGGAATTGGAATTTTCATATGTTAATTAAAATGGGTATAACACCGGTTTTATTCAATGACTAATTTACATTTGTCTTTCACATAAAATAGTTTATTTTAGCCTAAATTACACGTTACGCCTGTGTTGAAAAACATGAAGTCGGCAACTATCAGCTGTTATTTCAAAAAATTAAATGAAGAATAAATTTACAGTTTCAATTTTCATACTATTCTTGATTATTTTGATTTTTGTTTTAATTCAGAAACCAACTTTTGGTGAAGAAAACAAACTTTCAAAAAAAGTCGAGAAAGAAAAAATAAACTCCGGTAAGATTGATTTACCAGACGAAGTTAAACTCGATTGGTCAATTGCAGAATTTAATAAAGACCTTCATAAAATTGAATTTTGTGAAGGTATTGACGCAAACTATATTTGTAAGATAGACAATGAAGAGTGGTTTGGCTCCGATTTCAAAATGGATTATCCCAAATATAAACTACAGAATTTGTCTATTAAATTAAATGAATGCCACATTAAACTTGATGTTTCAAAAATGTTCAACCCAAATTATACAGGAGTATTACATGGAGATCAATTCAAGCTTGAAAAACTGCATGGTAATATTTATATACTTTATGGATACTTTTCTGATGGAGCTGGAACATATACAACAAATTGGAAAATTAAAGATTGTAGCGCCGTAAGAAGTAAATTATCTCAAGATGATGAAGATTTTGAGTGGCAAAACAACTAACTCCCCCCCACACCCTAACAATCCGCAATATTCACCGCAACGGCTAATCCGCCTTCCGAAGTTTCTTTGTATTTGTGGTGCATGTCTTTGGCCGTTTCCCACATCGTATTAATTACTTTGTCTAACGGAACTTTGGCGTTTTTAGCATCGGTTTCCAATGCTAATTCAGCAGCATTGATTGCTTTGATAGCGCCCATCGTGTTGCGCTCAATACACGGAATTTGTACCAAGCCTCCAATCGGATCGCAGGTCAAGCCCAAATGATGCTCCATGGCTATTTCGGCTGCCATTTGTACTTGTTGAGGCGTACCACCCATTAGCTCGCACAACGCACCGGCAGCCATCGCCGACGATACGCCAATCTCGGCCTGACAACCTCCCATCGCAGCCGATATGGTCGAACCTTTTTTAAATAAAGAACCAATCTCGCCGGCAACCATCAAAAATTGCTTGATTTCTTTTTCTCCGGCTTGGTGGTTTTCTATCACCAAATAATACATTAACACGGCCGGAATCACACCGGCACTCCCGTTTGTAGGCGCTGTAACCACTCTGCCTAAAGCGGCGTTTACTTCGTTTACTGCCAAAGCAAAACACGAAACCCATTTCAGAATTTGACGGAATTTCACTTCCGTTTTCCGAATCACTTCCAGCCACTCTTGCGGCGAATTATAAGGCAAGTCGCCAATCAGGTTTTGGTGCATGTCAAAAGCCCGGCGCCGCACATTGAGTCCACCGGGTAAGGTGCCTTCGGTATGACAACCTATATACATACATTCCAACATCGTATGCCAAATGCGCAGTAATTCCTGATGAATTTCCGCTTCTGAACGCATGGCTTTTTCATTCTCATACACCACTTCCGAAACCGATTTCTGTAAGGATTCACAATAGGCTAACAATTCATTCGCTGTTTGAATCGGGTAGGGGAAAGCACATTTAAGGGCGCTTTTCTTTTTGGCATTGGTGCGCTCTTCCTTCACCACAAATCCACCGCCAATCGAATAAAAGGTCGCCTCATAAAGCAAATCACCTTCCGAAAAAGCCGAAAATTTTAGTCCGTTCGCATGAAAAGGCAAAAAGTTCCGGTTAAAAACGATGTCTGTTTCCGGCACAAAATCAATGTCTCGCTCATTAGCTAAACGCATCGTGTGGTTGGTGTTAATCGATTCAATTAGGGTGGTAATCTCCTGAACCGGAATGTATTCGGGGTCTTGCCCGCTCAACCCTAACATTACCGCTAAATCGGTTGCATGCCCTTTTCCGGTCAACGAAAGTGAACCGTACAAATCAACTACAATCCGTTGCGTTAAATCTAATTTTTGGTTTTCGCGTAGCTCATTTAAAAAGCGCTCAGCAGCACGCCAAGGACCTAAGGTGTGGGAACTCGACGGACCAACACCAATTTTTAACATGTCAAAAACCGAAATACACTCTTCCATAATTAATATCGTTTCGCCAAATTGTATATAATTGTATGTGCTTCTTTAGCTGATAGCTATAACCATTGCGAATATACTATTTTTTTTATTTTGGGCGCAACCCAATGACTTGGGTCGGGCTTTTTGCTCATAGTCCTCGCCCTTCAGGCTGCGGGCTATCCGCGTCAATCCCTTGCGCAAAGCACTGTTTGCCAACCAAAACAAGGGTAAAAAATGTCATGTTGTCATGTTTTTGAAGTGAATTCTGCCATTTTAAAACAAAATTGGGCTTGGCACAATCCTTGACTGCAAAAGTTAGGATTCAATTCCGACTCACTCGTAGAGGAGTCATTTAAGAAAAAAACATAAAGGAGATAAAGATTATGAGTAAAATTATTGGTATCGATTTAGGTACAACCAATTCATGTGTGGCCGTTATGGAAGGCGGTGAGCCTGTGGTAATTGCCAATGCGGAAGGTAAACGAACAACACCTTCGGTAATCGCTTTTGTAGAAGGAGGCGAAATTAAGGTAGGTGACCCGGCCAAACGTCAGGCGGTTACCAATCCAACCAAAACAATTGCTTCTATTAAACGCTTCATGGGAAATAAATTTTCCGAAAGCGCTAAAGAAGCATCTAATGTGGCTTACAAAGTGGTAAAAGGCGACAACGATACACCGCGTGTAGATATTGATGGTCGTTTGTACACACCACAAGAATTGTCAGCCATGACCTTGCAAAAAATGAAAAAAACAGCCGAAGATTATTTGGGAACTACAGTTTCCGAAGCGGTAATCACGGTTCCGGCGTATTTCAATGATGCACAACGTCAGGCTACTAAAGAAGCCGGTGAAATTGCCGGTTTAAAAGTAATGCGTATTATTAATGAGCCTACTGCAGCTGCTTTGGCTTATGGCTTGGACAAATCCGGTAAAGACCAAAAAATTGCCGTATACGACTTAGGGGGTGGTACTTTTGATATTTCCATCCTGGAATTAGGGGATGGTGTGTTTGAAGTACTTTCTACTAACGGGGATACCCACTTGGGAGGTGACGACTTTGATCAGGTAATTATCGATTGGATGGCAGGCGAATTCAATACTGAAGAAGGTGTGGATTTACGTAAAGATCCTATGGCTTTACAACGTTTGAAAGAAGCTGCCGAAAAAGCAAAAATAGAATTGTCATCATCCACTCAAACCGAAATTAATTTGCCGTACATCACGGCCACAGCTTCGGGTCCGAAACACCTTGTTAAAACACTAACGCGTGCTAAATTCGAACAATTGGCCGACACTTTGGTAAAACGCTCTATGGAACCTGTTGCCAAAGCATTAAAAGATGCCGGTTTGTCGACTTCGGATATTGATGAAGTAATTTTGGTAGGGGGATCAACACGTATTCCGGTAATTCAAGAGCAAGTTGAAAAATTCTTTGGTAAAAAACCATCTAAAGGTGTAAATCCGGATGAAGTAGTTGCCATTGGTGCCGCTATTCAGGGTGGTGTTTTAACCGGCGATGTGAAAGATGTATTGTTGCTTGATGTAACGCCGCTTTCATTGGGTATTGAAACAATGGGTAATGTAATGACCAAATTAATTGAGGCCAACACAACCATTCCTACCCGTAAATCTCAGGTGTTTTCTACGGCAGCAGATAACCAACCTAGTGTTGAAATCCATGTATTGCAAGGTGAACGCCCTATGGCAGCCGATAACAAAACCATCGGACGTTTCCACTTAGACGGCATTCCGCCGGCTCCAAGAGGTGTGCCACAAATTGAAGTAACCTTTGACATTGATGCCAATGGTATCATCAAAGTTTCGGCTACCGATAAAGGCACCGGAAAATCACACGATATTCGTATCGAAGCTTCATCAGGTTTGACACCGGAAGAAATTGATCGTATGAAAAAAGAAGCCGAAATGAATGCGGAGTCGGATCGTATGGCTAAAGAAAAAGCAGATAAATTAAATGAGGCCGACAGTATGATTTTCCAAACTGAAAAGCAATTAAAAGAGTTTGGTGATAAATTGTCCGAAGGCAATAAAGAAACGATCAATGCCGCTTTAGAAGAATTGAAAAAAGCCTATGAAACCAAAGATGCCGCTACTATTCAGCCGGCCTTGGATAAAATCAATGAAGCTTGGAAAAATGCGTCTGAGGAATTGTATAAAGCACAGGCTGAAGGCCAAGCACACGAGGCGCAACCACAACCTGACGCCAACGGCGATCAAACTCAGGATGTCGACTTTGAAGAAGTGAAGTAAGTAGAGAGCCAAAATCTTTGTAAAAAGATTTTGAGCGAATCACTTATTCCGATGCAATCGGAATCTAAGAATAAACCTGCCTGCCGCAGGCAGGGAAGAAAGGC
>JAYRXL010000032.1:0-1196 GCA_041917555.1 Flavobacterium sp.
ACATCCAAGAGACCAATTTCATTATTCGCATTCATCTTAGCCTCCATTTTTTGTAAAAGGGTTTATTGTGGCCTCTGCAATTATTGAGCGTCCTTTTTGGGTCAAAATACCGCTTAATGCGGTGCGATATACTGATGACACCAAATTCTCATTGTTCAAAAGGCTTGGCGCGAAAAATTCGATAGAATTTACTAAATACATTGTCGCGAGGCCCAAAGAAGCTGACTGCAAAAATGTCAAAGTCACTTCCATATCGCCATCAATAATATAGCCGTCACTTACGGTATTTTGATAGAGCCCGTTTACCAAAGCGACAGTTTCATCGCGCTGTTTCATATAAGTTCGTGACGAAAGAATTTCCTTGGTTTCAAGGTTCTTCATCAACATAAAAAATCCCGGAAATTCACGCGAAAATTCAACATAGGCAAAACCGACGGCTATCAGTTTGTGTAGCGAAGTTGCACTATTCTTTTTTATGGCAAAATCACGATATTTTTTCTGAATACGATATCCTTGAATTGCCGTTTCCACCAAAAGCGCCTGCTTACTTTCAAAATGACGGTAAATCGCAGGTACCGATGTGTTTACCATTGCCGCGACTTCTTTGAGTTGGAAATCTACAGAGCGATATTTTTCAATCAGCTTTGCCACCGAATTGATTATTGATTGCGCCAAATCGCCGTGGTGATAGGCGGCCTTTTTTTTGATTTGCCTTTTTTCAATCGTCAGCGCGTCCATAATAACCGCCCTCTTAATCCTTGTTTTGCATTTGTTTTGCCAATTGGTTTTGATTTTCTAAATTCGCTTGACAAAATGCATGTTTGTGCGATTAACAATGTTAACATAATTAACTTTGCAAAAGCAATGAATTTTTCGGGAGGGAAGAAATGAAATCAATAAAAGGAAAAAATGCCAAGAATTGCGCGCTAAAGACTGCGCTTTCAATATCCGCAAGTACGATGACTTTAAGTCTGTTCTTAATACCAAGTTTTGCCCTTGCTGAAGACGCTAAAAAAGTGGAATCGCAAGAAGAAGTAATAATAACCGCGACGAGACGTAGTGAAAAATTGACTGACGTGCCAATCGCAATTTCAGTTGTTGGCGCAAAAGACATTGAACAGACAGGCATTCGCGAACTTTCGCAAGTTACCGGATATATTCCGAATGTTCAGGTTTCCCAACATACCGATTTCCGC
>JAYRXL010000033.1:0-1537 GCA_041917555.1 Flavobacterium sp.
AGTTTTTCTCATTCCAATTTTCCACAAAACTTTTCAAGATTCAATTTGTAAAAGAAAAACTTAATTTGTTTGAATTCAATGATTTGTGTTCCGTTTAGGGTTGCTTGCCTATAACGGTTTGGGTATTGCCGAAGGCGGGGATTTTTAGCACCGAACTTCAATAGAAATACCACAGTTCAAATATAGCAAAAAAGTTCAATAGAATTCCTTCAGCCCCGCTTTTGGCAATACCTTGTTGGCTGTCAGGCATTTTTCATTTCGGTTTCTATTCTTTCAATTTGTTTCAAGTGTCTGATGATATGATTGATGAAAAACTGAAAAGTGTCGCCCAATTTTAGTTTTATTAAACTTGAAATGGATGTCTGAATTTTCACTTTGTTCAAACTCACATTTCTTGATTGAGAAAGTAAATCTAACAATTTCACCTGTTGTTCGATAAACTTGTCTATGACACTTTTGTCAAGGTTGGCATTTAAAGGATTTTTGTCCTTAAAGGTCTTCATTTTGTTTAATTTCTCTTTTGGTAACATACTTTTTGCGAAGTAATTGCCTAAAAATCCACTCTTAAATTCTGTCTCACTTTTTGTGGTCGAGTTTTTAATTTTACTCTCAATTTCGGGCAAATAAAAGTTGCCATATAAATTCAAATGTTCCAGACATTCTAAAATACTCCACGAATTTTGGTCGTGTTTCCAAGTCAAGGTTTGTAAATCGTTATTTTTCAGTTTTTCTACGGTATTAATCACTTTTCTTGTCTGTTCGATGAGTGATTGTATCAAGTTTTCTGATTGCATATTTTCAAATTTTTATGCAAAGGTCAAAAAAACTGATTTCATAAATCTTGCTTAAAGTCAAGACTTTTTCAGGCGGGATAAAGTTTCGGCACTCATTCTTAAATAGTTTGCAATGTGTCTGTGTGGAATTTCTTGAAAAAGTTGCGGACTTCTTCTTAATACTCGTTCGTATCTTTCTTTCGGTGAGTTTGTGAGTATGTCAATTTCCCTTTCCATTTGTTGAATGACTAAATTCTCTAAAATTTTTGTCCATAAATTTTGGTTGGATTCAGTTTTCAAAAAATTGTCAATTTGTTCTTTGGGTATGACTTTTATTACCGATTTCTTGATTGCTTGTATATAGAGTTCAGATGGTTTTCCTGTCAAAAAACTGTCTAACGAAGCAATTAAATTTTCTTTGTACCCAAATCTAATAATTTGTTCTTCGTAATTGTCTAACACGAAAATTCGCAAACTTCCACTTTCTACGTAATACAGGTTTCTGTCAACACTACCTTTTACTTTCAAAAATTCATTTCGTTCGATAGTAATTGTCTTGTCAGAAAGTTCAATGATTTCTTTCATTGTCTGTTGTGTCGTAGGGTACTGTTATGCTTGCAGCCAACGGCCAGCGGCTTCGTGTCAGTGGCGACGCCAGCGGAACGTTTATTATCTGTTAAAGATAAAACATTTTGCGTGAAGACCAAACGTGACTTTAAAAATTTACCAGCCATTGCACGAAACCGTAGTTGTGCGACGTGGCA
>JAYRXL010000034.1:0-1763 GCA_041917555.1 Flavobacterium sp.
AGCTTTGCCTGCCTATAACAGCGGTTTGCTAAAATGGCGAAATTTTCTTTAAATTCACATTCACTTTTCGCAAGAAATTGTATTTTAGTAGAAAATTAGCGGTTACGAAGTCGCCACTTCAGCAAGCCGCCACACGTTGTGGGCAAGCTATGCGGAAAATGACGCAAAAAATTAAAAAACGAAAATATGTTAGATAATTTATGGAATAATATTATTGAGTGGTTTGAAGACAGAAGCGAGAGAGCAAGGCTAGTTCGTAGTTTCAATGAATCTGCAAGAAAATCTTTTGTTTCGGGTGTTGCACCAACACTTTTAAAAGCAAGTATTTCTAGAGGTGAAAGTTCATATAAACATCAATTTTCTAATTGGTTAAATTCAGGATTCAGAATACAAGCTTTTACAGGAAGAGCTCTTTCAAAAGAAGAGTTAATGCGTATTGGTAAAGTTATACTAGACGATAGTGTTTTAGTTCGTAGATTAATCGTTCTCGGTTGGGATACACTTGAAATACACGGCGATGCAGGAAAATATGGTTGCAGATGGCAATTGAAAGATTATATTCCATTACCTAAATTCAATGAAAATGAATGATACTATAATTAAAGATACTATTAAAGTGGTGAGTGAAACAATGACAAAGTCAATTCCGTCAGAAAATAATGAACACATTAATTGGTGGTTATGGATTGCAATCATTGAGTTTGTGTTAATAATATTTCTTGTCATAAAACAAAAAATAAAACCAAAGGATACAATTAAGCAAAAATTCAAAAAAGAGTCATTGAAGGCAGAAATTGATTTTAATAATATCATAAATAGTTCATTTAACTCAAAACAATTATTTGATGAGTTAAAAGTCAAGTGTCATCCTGACCGGTTTCCAACAGATAAAGAAAAAAACTTAATCGCTGATAAACTCTTTCAAGAGATTACCGAAAATCAGAATAACGCAAAGCGCTTGATTGAATTAAAAGAAGAAGCAAAACAAAAATTAAATATTAACTTTTAAATTATTTATTATGGCACAAGTATTCATTTTATTAGTAGCAGTAGGTCTTGCAGCATTAGTAGGACAATTAGGAAAAAATCGAAAAATTGGTTTTGGTTGGAGCTTTGCATTGAGCTTATTTTTATCTCCTATTATTGGACTTATCATTACACTTTGTTCAAAGAAAAACGACGTAGAATTTGTTGACGTGAAGAAAGAAGATTAAGCAAGTAAATTAATTAACAATTTAAATAACATAAATATGAAAGTAGGAGGAATTATTGCATTAATTTTTGGTGTATTGAATTTAATTATTGGCATTGGAGCTTTATCAACTGAATATTCTGACCAAGCTGGTGGTAAAATAGGTTTTGGAATAGGATGCATTGTATTAGGTATTTACCTATTGAATCGTGCCAGTCAAAAGAAAGAAGAACAAAATGAAAAAGACAAATGGAGTAACGGAAAAAATTAGCCAGCCCACAACAGCAGTTTTGCGCTATTGCTGGGCTTGCGCTTGCTATTTTGTTCTTCGTGGACAATAAGCTGGTGACTTCTACTCTATCTTTCTTAGAAATTTTGTAGATTTGTTTTGGTCAGTGTCGGCAGCAGCAACAGACGCAAAGCTGCGCGGACGTTAGCGGTGATTTTACCAAAATAGAAACAATGTATAAAGCGACAACCTTATTTTTGGCAATTTTATGTTTAATTTCATGCGAAAATAGAAAGACAAATTCTCCTATTCAAGACACAAGTAAAACCAAAATTTTGGACT
>JAYRXL010000035.1:0-13529 GCA_041917555.1 Flavobacterium sp.
AGATACGAGCCTTACATAGGAAGTAATAGCGGGCTATTTCAATGATGTAAGGCGAAGTAGATTGCTTCTCTAAAGTGTAAATTTTAAAAAAGCTATCCTAAAAAGCACTCGTCTATTTCGTTAAATTTCCTCAAGATAACCTGTTATCCCTCGAAAATTTGCCTTATAGCCAAGCACTTTTAAGAATTCTGACTGTATTATTATGTCGAACTCACGTTAATTACGATAACGTTTTAAAAAAAGTTTTTCACTTTGGTTTGTATTTGAATTTCATTTTTTAACTTTGCATCCGAATTTGAAGAGGAAAAATTTGTTCTGATTGCAACCTCTATTCGAACTTGAATCTTTCAGGGATTCTGAAACGAGTTCAGAATAAAAAAAATGCTAAAGCAGTAGTACTTCTTTAGCTGCAATCCTGCCTTTCTTCTTCAAAATTAACTTTTTTAAAAGAAATTTTATGGCTTATTTATTTACGTCGGAGTCGGTAAGCGAAGGACATCCGGACAAAGTAGCAGACCAAATCAGTGATGCTTTAATTGATAACTTTTTGGCTTTCGATCCGGAATCCAAAGTAGCTTGTGAAACGCTTGTGACGACCGGACAAGTAATTTTGGCCGGTGAAGTAAAATCTAACACCTATTTGGATGTACAAAGCATTGCACGTGATGTAATTCG
Source organism: Flavobacterium sp. (assembly GCA_041917555.1). Lineage (GTDB taxonomy): Bacteria > Bacteroidota > Bacteroidia > Flavobacteriales > Flavobacteriaceae > Flavobacterium. The sequence continues at coordinate 676 of JAYRXL010000035.1, forward strand.
TAAAATAGGATACACCAAAAGTGAGTATATGTTTGAAGCGAATTCGTGTGGTGTGTTATCGGCCATTCACGAGCAATCAGCTGATATTAATCAGGGGGTAGACCGTGCCAGCAAAGAAGAACAAGGTGCCGGTGACCAAGGAATGATGTTTGGTTATGCTACGAATGAAACTGATAATTATATGCCGTTGGCGTTGGATTTAGCCCATGCTTTGTTGATTGAATTAGCCGCCATTCGTAGAGAAAATAGTGAAATCACCTATTTGCGCCCGGATGCAAAATCGCAAGTAACCTTGGAATATTCGGATGATAACAAACCGCAACGCATTGATGCGATTGTAATTTCTACACAACACGACGATTTTGATACAGAAGCGGCTATGTTGGCAAAAATCAAATCGGATTTGATTTCGATATTGATACCACGTGTTAAAGCCAAATACCCTCAATATGCTCATTTATTCAACGATGATATTACCTATCACATTAACCCTACCGGTAAGTTTGTCATTGGCGGGCCGCATGGTGATACCGGATTAACCGGTCGTAAAATCATTGTGGATACCTATGGTGGAAAAGGAGCTCATGGTGGCGGTGCTTTTTCAGGAAAAGACCCAAGTAAAGTTGACCGTTCTGCTGCGTATGCTACGCGTCACATTGCAAAGAACTTGGTAGCTGCCGGTTTGTGTGATGAAGTTTTGGTACAGGTTTCGTATGCTATTGGCGTAGCAAAACCAACCTCTATCAATGTGAATACTTACGGAACAGCTAAAGTAAACATGACCGATGGCGAAATTAGCAAAGTAGTTGAAACTATTTTTGATATGCGTCCGTATTTTATTGAGCAACGCTTGAAATTGAGAAACCCTATTTACAGTGAAACCGCTGCTTATGGCCACATGGGAAGAACACCGGAAACGGTAACTAAAACGTTCAAATCGCCCGACGGACAATCCAAAACCGTTACTGTAGATTTATTTACCTGGGAGCGTTTGGATTATATTGATCAGGTAAAAAAAGCATTTAATTTATAAATACCGTTATAAATTCAAAAAAATAGGCTGCCACAAGGGCAGCCTATTTTTTTTCTAAAATCCTACTTATCGTCCGTAGGTTCCGTTTTTCATTTTTTCTAAGACTTTTCCGTATTCAACAACGTTTTCCTCATCATTATATTTTCGGGAAAGTTCTACCGCTTTTTGCTCGGTTAGAATTGCTTTTTGAATATCCCCGTTACGGTAGTACAAATGCGCACAAGTGTCGAGTGTGTAGTTGCTGTTAGGGTTAAGTTTTAGGGCTAATTCGGCCCAATTAACTGCCTTTGCTACCATCGGTTTATCCAGGTTGTCTTCTACAACCGCCCAAGCGGTATTGTTACATAAATTGGCAATTTCCATTTTATAGTCCGTCCAATCTTCCTCTTCTTGGCCTGCTGAAAACATAGCATTCATGTTTTCATACACATTCCCGTCGGTTAATTTGGTATAAAACGATTCAAAAACCTGATAGAACTGTTCTTTGTTTTTTTGTTTTAATTCGTCCAACAAAACAGCAACACCGTTATAATCGTAGTTTGTATAACCCAACATTTTTTGGTAATAAGCATTTACCCGCGTAGCGGAAACACCCCCTTTAAGCGTTTCTGAAGCATAATTTTTAATAAAAAAGCGCTGTACCACATTCAAAATCAAATTGGCTCTCCCGATAGTGTATACGGCTTGACTTGAATTTTCGGACTCCGAAATATTAGTGTAATTCTTTTCGATATAATCCAAAATTTTATAATCACTATCGGAAACCGATTTAGGCATGTCATAAAGTGATTCCACAACCCCTTCATCCAAATCGGTTTTCAGCAAACTTACTGCTACAGAATCGACAGGTTTGCCTAAAACATCCTCGCGAATTTTAGCCCAATGGGTTTTCATAACATCCAAAGGCGTTTTCATTTTATAAAAAGTACCTTTGGTAAATCTTCGCTCTTCGTCGTCGTATTCTTCATCATAAGCATACGTGCTGTCTACAGCTACACCCGGATAATCCATAACCGTTCCCATATAAGCAGGACCTGCATATTTATAGGAAGTCTGCATGGTTTGCAAAGCCGATTTCACTTGCGCCAAATCGATTTTTTTGGCAGCGGTCAGTTGGTCAACACGTGCCTTCGCTTGTGCTTTTTGTAGCGCATCCCTAAACATGGAATTATCGCTGAAAAGATCTTCGTTTTTGGCTAAACTCCCCTGAATCGAATACAAAAAATTACCTTCTCTGTCAAAAATCAGGATACGTGTTTCCTCGCTCAGGTTGTTTTTTTTCACCAACGATTTGTCTTTGTTGCTTGCTAAATAATAGGTAAACACATCGTAATCCGGATCATAGCCATCATACATTCGATAGGACATTTGCAATTCATCCTGTTTAATAAAACTATCAAAATTGCGTTGAGCGCGGGAACTTTCATCAAAAACCATTACCAAATACTGGTTCACTTTAAGCTTTTTACAACCCTCTTCCAGCGAAGTAACTTTAGTATGTTTAAATTGATATTGCGGATAACCACCATCATAATCGACTGCGGCTACAGCTGTATCTACAGCTACCGAATCAACTGCACCCATAAAAATATCCTCTTCTGTATCTTCCTCTTTTCCTGGATAGGTAAATGTTTTCGGATTGGAAACCGAGTCGGGTGTGAGGTACGCAATCTTAGGTAACGTACTTTTGTCTACAAATCGAATTTCTTTGCTTCGCTCTTTTATAATTATTGCCTTTTTTTCGGCATCATAACGACCTCGAAGTTTGAGGTTTTTAAATGCATCTTCCCGGTAATCAATTTCAATTTCAGCGGCATCGGCAGGCACTGAAAATTTTTCCAAAATCGCATTTTTGCGGTAATCCTCGTGCACTAAATACACAAAAGCCGCTTTTTCAACCTCTGCCGAAGGCTCTTCCACCGATGCATTGATTCTTAGATAACCTTCCTCTCCGTCTAAAATTTCATCCAAGCGCACGTATTTAATTTCGGCGTTGGCCGCTTTCTGTAAACCCAAATAAAACTTATTCAACCCATAACTGAATCCGTTTCTTTTAAACACCAAAGTCAGTTTTTTGGCTTTGGCATCCGATTGTGTGACTTGCAATTTGAACGACGAGGAATCATCTTCACTCCTAAAATACAAGGAGTCGTTTTTGGGTTCCATTATTCCGCCCATCATGGTGACATAAAATTTGCCTTCATTAAAATGTAATTCTACGCGTTCGTTTGTCAGTTCATCCGGTACATATACCCCGTTTGGAATTGTGTTGTTTTGCGCAAAAAGTGCTGTGCACATCAAAAAAGTTGTGACATAGAGTAGTTTTTTCATTGATTTTGCATTGGGTTAAAAAATTGATAATCTGCTTTTAATCCGTTTCAAAAGAGGGAATTCAAACCGGATGTTCAAGACTGAATTTGCATTACAGTAATTCCTGCTAATGTATAACTAAACGGTGTAGTTGCCAAAAAAGTATGTTTTTTATTTTGGGCCTGCCCCAAGGTATAAAAACTTCTCTGTTTTTATACCTTGGGTCGGTCTACGGCTCCCGCTTCCCGTTTATCGGGAGAGCTCCGCCTGCGCCCTCAGGCGGGGCTGCGTTAGCGATTGACGCAAACTACCCTGCCGAAGGCCGGTAGTGCAAAAAGCGCGGTCCCGATGCCATCGGGAAACGCCCCACTTATAAATTGTATTTTAAAGAGAAGATGATATAGCGAGGTTGCACGATATATTGTGAATCTGAGATACGAAACTGGTCAAAACTATTATCGTTGAGCGCGGTAGTATTGAGCAAATTGGTTGCCGATACTTTGTATTCCCATTTACTGTCCTTTTTTTGGAAAACCAAACTGGCCGAGAGAAAATCGTATTCGTTGTTCACCGTTTTGTCTTTGTTGTAATAGTGATAAAACTCATACTCAGACACCAAAGCAAAATGCTTTAAAAACAAATAATCCAATCGTGCAAAAGGCCTGTCGGTAAAAAAGCGAGTCGCGTTAAAATCGTTGACCGTATAGGCATAGCCCAGTTCCAAATTTGGCCATTTTTTGTAATTGGTCGATGCTCTGAATGTGTGGGTTTGCGAAGTACTTTCAACAGCGCTCAAGGTAGCACCTACTATATTGTAGTTTTTATTCCAACTAAAACGAAGGTTATAAGAAGCCTTGTAGAATTTTTTAAATGAGCGTCCATAGGAGCCAAAAGCCGAAAAACTTTCATCGGCAAACTCAGATAAATTAAACGGTGTAGACGATTGATTGATACCGTTAAAGACGGTTCTGGATTTTATGGCGTCGATGGTTCTGGAGTAAGTTGCATTGGCGGCAATATTTTCAAAATTAAACATATTGTATTTGAAATAATTGAGGGAATGCGTCATTGCAGTTGCATTTTCGAGGGTGCGATTTCCACGAAACAAGCTGGTAGCCGATTGCAACACATAGCCTTCGGCGAGTCGATTTACATCGGTAAAATTATTGGTTAAGGCAAAATTATAGGTAAGCGATTCCGATTTTTTAATTTGATAAAGTGCGTAGAAATCGGGTAACACACGGGTAAAAGTATCTTTATAATCGGTGCCGTTTTGGGAATTTTTCATGTCAAAATAATGCAGGCTCACACCCGGTGTGAACGTAAATTTACCCAAAAGTACTTTATAGTGCAACCCTATAAAATTGTCGTTAAAATTATAGGCAACCTGGTTGGTGTTTTCGGAAGCGGTAAGGTTATTTTGCGCGCCATTATCTAAAATTTGGTACAAAAATGTGTTGAAATTTTGATGCGAATAGGTTTTTCCAAGCGTGATATTAAGGTTACTTTTTGGGGTTAGTACATAATAATAATCCAACTTAGAATCGATTTTATTGGTTTTTACAAATCGGTTTTGGTTCAAATTATTACGGTTTTGACCTGAAACATACCCCAGGAGTACAAACGGTTGGGTTTGTAGGTTGGTATTAAAAAACGGATCCTCGTCTTGATAAAGATGTTGCGTTTCGAATGCAAAAATATGTTTCTCTTTGTAGGTATAATACAACGAAAGATTTTGATTGAACGAAGTAGGTTCCTGTACTTTTTGGTTGAAAATCGATTCGTCTATTATGGTGCTTCCGTTGATAGAGCGACGGAATAAAGAACCGTTTTCATTTTGATCTGAAATTCTTCCCAAGAAATCGTAATCAAATTGAAAATTGGCATTGGGTTTATAACTCGAACTGAGTTTAGCCATTCCGAATTCGCTTTTTTGGAGCGACGAATCTTGGTTAATTTGCACGTTGTTATTTGCTAAAATGGTAGTTTGCGAGCGGGTTTCAATTTCGGTATCCGAGCCGGAAAAAATTCCGAATCCGCTCAAGGTCCATGTTTTGGTGGGGTTATAGGAAAAGTTTGCCGCTCCGAAACGCGTTGTAATATCTTTCGCTCTATTGTTGCGAAGTAGCGAAATACCCAAATCGTTAGAAGAAAGGTTGAACGAACTTCCGCCTTTGGCCATCATGTTTCGGAAACCACCGGTCATTTTAAAATAATCCTGAATGGTTAGCGGTAATTCTCCGATATTATTAAAATTGGATATCAGGTTAAGGCTGTATTTGGGGTTGTAATAAAACAATTTCGGATTGATGTTGTAGCGCGATTCTTTATGAGCCACTCCAATTCCGGCTGTAATATCACCAAACCAGAAATTCTTTTTCCCGGATTTCAGTTTGATGTTCATGGCCAAATTATCCTGGTTGTTTTCAACGCCTTTCAGAATCGAATTTTCGTTGAAATTGCGCATAACCTGTACCTTGTCTATGGCGTCGGCCGGTATGTTTTTAACCCCCAGTTTGGTGTCGCCGTCAAAAAAATCTTTTCCTTCAACCATTAACTTTTGCACTTTTTTCCCTTCAACTTCAACTTCACCATCAGCATTTACTTCCACACCGGGGAGTTTTTTAAGTACATCCTCAAGCTTTTTTTCGGTTCCCGTTTTAAACGAATCGGCATTATATACGATGGTATCTCCTTTGATGGAAACCGGCATTTCGCGCACAATTTCCACATTATCCAATTCGATTCCGCCCGACTGTAAGGTCACGTTTTGCGTGATATTTTCGGTTTGCGTTGCAACTGTTATCTCTTTGTTTTGCATGCCGAGGTAGGTGAACTTAATGGTATAAGTGGCATTGGCTTTTAAATTGAGCACAAACTTGCCTTTGTCGTTTGTAATTGCATAGGCATCTACAGCTTTAGTAGATTGATTAACGGCCATGACGTTTGCCATTTCCAGTGGAGCCTTGGTATCATCTGAAACCGTACCCTCCATGCGTATGTTTTGAGCTAAAGCAGATCCGGCGAATAAAAAAATAAAAAAGTGTAAAAGATGTTTCATACTGGGTATAAGCGTTACTCGCGTGAAGTTTGAAAAATGATAGTTCCGTCTTCGTCTTTCATGCTGTCCATTTTTGCTTTTTCAATAGCATCAAATTCTTTTTGAGAGACTTTTTTCCCTTTAGACGGTGCTTTAATAGTAGTTGATTTATTTTTAGAGAGTGTTACTTTAGAACACAAGATAATTCGGTCTTTTTCATTCACCTCCAAAATCAATCCCGGCAAACCCCAATAATTAAGCGGTCCCAAACTCACCGGGATTTCGGGCGTATACCATGCTGTAACCTTGGTAGGTTTGGGCTCTTTCATTTTGAAAAGCTGTGGTTTTTTCTTCTCCTGCTCCAAGAATTCCTCGTATTCTTTTTGAACTTTTTCAGGCACCGGAAGGGTAACCTCCGCTTTGTAACACGTATAATCGCCGATTTTTTTGGTTTCTTCAAAAAGTTGCCAGGCAATGGGTTTTAATTCTTCCGAAATAATAAACTCTTTACCAACTATTTCGGCCTCTTCGAGGTAGATTTTATCTTTCACATTCATGTAGCGTTTTCCTTCGCCCGCCATAGAAATGGATATTGAAAATCCGTCTTGCACCTGAGGTTTTTCCAATTCTTGTTGCACTTCATAAAGTGACTCAAATTTATTGAAGGTAAGCAGATACGATTTCTCAGAAGCTTTTTTAACTGCATCCTGAATTTTTTTCATCAGTTCAGGATCGATATTTTTAGCAGCCTCTTCTGAAGACAATTCCGTATCATCCGAATTGATTATCACCTTCGAGAAATACTCCGCTTTCCCTAAAAATTCTTGTGCTTGCGAGTAGCATCCCAAGCACAAAACAACTGTTGCAATTATCTTTTTTATCATGTGAATAGTATTAGCGTCCCATTCGCATTTGCATACGGTTGCCGCCAGGACCACCGTTCATTTCCATCATTTCATCCATTTTTTTAATAACGGTTTCATCGTATTCTTTTTGAGAAACTTCTTTTCCGTTTTGCGGTGCTTTTATTTCGACTTTTTCTTTTACATTCAGCACAACTTTTGAGCAAAGAATAGTTGTTTTTCCATCATTCACTTCTAAAATCAAACCGGGAAGCCCCCAATAGCCTTCTGGCCCCTGATTTACAGGAATTTCCGGCGTATACCAAGCCGTAATGGTAATTTCGGAAGGCAAATCAATTTCGCTCAGAAAACTCGTTTTTTTAGCACCATCGGTAGTTGCTTCAGCTTTTTTGGCTTCTTCCTCTTTTTTCATACGGAAGTTTCTAAAATCTGTTTTACTGGCGGGTATAACTGCGGTTGCTTTGTAGCAGGTGTATCCTCCGATAACGCGCGATTCTGCTTCCATTTTCCAGTTAAAGTTGCGAAGAGTATCCTTCACTAAAAACTCTTTACCCATAAATTCTTTATCTACGGTGTATGCTTTGTCCTTAACATTTTTGTAGTACGTTCCTCCGCCTCCCATCATCGAAGTCATCATTCGGAAACCACCGTTTCCTTGGCCGGGAGTATCTAATTTTTCTTCTTCTTTGTAGACAGAAGCTTGCTTATCAAAATTGAGAATAAATGTTTTTTCAAACATTTTTTTCATACGCTCCTCAATCATTTTTTGCATTTCGGGTGTTATATCTTTGTTCCCTTCCATGCGAGCCTTGAAGTCGGCCGTACTGGTTTTCGACTCATAAACAGCCATTCCTTGAAAATCTTTTTGGGCATGAGCCATAAAGGCACATAACAGAAGAAAAAAAGTGGTCGTAATATTTCTCATCATGATTTTATAGTTTAAAGCAAATATGACGATACTTATTTGTTTTTGTTACCAAAGAATTGTTAAATAACAGGGGTTTATTGTAAAGTTGTTATCCGAAATTCTTACAGAAAACGCATGCATTCTAATTAGGCTTTGTTTTGTCTTATAAAATTTACAAATCATCTCATTCAAAAATTGTATCTTGGGCACATGAAAAAAGTATTGCTTTTTACGTTGTTTTTATTTACCAGCTTCGCAGGCGCACAATACGTATTGCCTTTGGAAAAAGGTGAATTTACACCTTTAAAAGCCGATAGTTTTATAGGATTAGACGGTTTTGGGAATGTTTTTTACACCAAAGGAAATGTATTGTACAAAAAACTGGGAGATACTGAATTACAATACCAAAATTTGGCCTATGGCCCCATCAGCCGTGTGGATATTATTAATCCGTTGAAAGTATTGATTTTCTACGAACAATTTAATGCATTGGTTGTGGTTGACAGTCAACTCAACGAAATCCAGAAAATTGATTTTTCGAAATTACCCATCCCTATTACAGCCGGAGCCGTGGGCATGTGTGGCCAAAACAAAATATGGGTTTTTGATGTAGTTTCACGTCAGTTAGGCCTATATGAGCTAACAACAGGAATTTACAAAAGTATTGGAGTCCCGATTCAAGATTCGATTGTACATTACCAAACCGACTTTAATTATTTTACTTGGAAAGACAGCAAAGGCAATTGGTATAGTGCAACAATTTTCGGAAGAGTGGTAAACAATGGTACAATTCCCAACACCGAAACAATTCAGTTTTTGGGCACTGATGCTATTTTATATAAAGAAGGAGACAAGCTCTATTTTAAAGAATACAAAATCAATCGGATTCTCGAGATGGGTATTGTTGAGAAAAGCTTCTCAAATTTTTATTATAAAGACCAAATTTTGTCTATTTTTACCGACCAAGGATTAACAAATTATAAAATTACACTACGATAATGCATATAGCAGTTGCCGGAAATATTGGTGCCGGAAAAACCACATTAACACGATCACTCGCTAAACACTTTAAGTGGGAACCTCATTTTGAAGACGTGGTTGATAATCCGTATTTGGATGATTTTTACCACCAAATGGAACGTTGGTCGTTCAATCTTCAAATTTACTTTTTGAACAGTCGATTCAGGCAAGTGTTACAAATCCGTCAAAGCGGGAAGAAAATAATTCAGGACAGAACCATTTATGAAGATGCCCATATTTTTGCACCCAACCTTCATGCCATGGGGTTGATGACTAATCGCGATTTTGAAAATTACAAATCCCTGTTTGAATTGATGGAAGGCTTGGTTTCTGCACCTGATTTGCTTATCTACCTTCGCAGTTCAATACCCAATTTGGTGAAACAAATTCACATGCGGGGAAGAGATTACGAAAACACCATTTCAATTGATTATTTGAGCCGACTTAACGAGCGTTACGAAGCCTGGATACAAACCTATGACAAAGGTAAATTACTGATTATTGATGTGGATAATATTGATTTTGTGAATAATCCAGAAGATTTAGGAAACATTATTAATCGAATTGACGCTGAAATAAACGGGCTTTTTTAAGCCTTATCTTACAAATCATTAAAAAAAATACCTTGCAGTTTGTGCAAGGTATTTTTTTTTAACAACTGTTTCAACATTACTTTTAATTCATTTTCCTAATAATTACAGTCACTCAACTTAAAATCTATAGTCATCCGACTATACAAAAAACATAACCGTGTGTACATTTTAAGTATCTCATTTATAAAATTGTACTACATTTATACTTCAATCCTAAACCAAACTTTTATTAATTTAGAACTTATGAAAAAAAATTACACCTTAAACAAGTTGTGGCTCTTTTCGCTATTACTTGTTTTTATTGTACAAAGCATCAGTTTTGCTCAGAGTCGGTATAAATCAACTCAAATTGCAAGACAAGTTAAAGGTAAAAATACGGCACGTGTTATGTCTCCAATGGTCATACCACCTGTAGACGTAACTTCTTGTGGGCCTTATACCTGGCCTTTAACCGGACAAACCTATAATACCAGTGGCACCTATACCACATCTGGTATAACACAAGGTTTTAACAATTCAACCAATTGGACAAATTCGGTAAACACCTTTGGATCAACAGTAGCCACGAACAGTTTAGGCGGACTTGCGGCAACAAATCCGATTCCTCTGACAGTTGGCACAACGTCTGTTAGCATTGGTGCACCTGGAGGAACTTATACAACAGCGACTTTTGTTGGTACCAATCTCGCGAATGATGCCTTGACGATTACATTGGCTCCGGGGGTTTATGGTTTTTCTGCAAATATTTTTGCGACTAACATTTCTGATGCTGTAACGACCGGTGATATTACAGTTACTTATTCAACGGGTTATGTTGACACCCGAACCGTAACATCTGACAGCGAATTTTTTGGATATACGTCAACAACACCTATAACAAGCGTAACCATAACGTGTGCAAATACAGTTTCCCCGTTTAAATGGCCTACAATACGGAATTTGGCTTTAGCTACTGATGCAGGAGCCACATTGAATTTAACTGTTCAAACCCCACCTGTAACCGGAAATTATGCTATTTGTCAAGGTCAAACAGTTTCAGGTGGTCTTACATCAAATTTGGGTGGAGGTGTTTTACCAGTCCCTAATTTTTCGGGAGACAACACCGGGGGTCCTACTTACAACCGACCAACAGCTATGGCTCAAGGAGGTACATGTACTAACTCGGGCGTTGGTACAGCAGTTCAATATGTAGCCCATACTTTTGTTGCTCCGGTAACAGGAGCTTACAGTTTTAGCACCTGTAGCGGCGCAACGTTTGATACATTTTTGGCCCTATACCAAGGCCCTTTTAATCCAACTGGCTTATGCGCCGGAAATACACTCATTGAATCCAGTGACGATGTTTGCGGAGCTCAGTCTACCATTACCGCCGATTTAGTAGCCGGTACTTCATATACTTTAGTAGTTTCAGGATTTGGAAATACGGATGTAGGACCTTATACAGTTACCTCGGTTTCTCCGGGCCCTGCTGCAGGTGTTGAGTGGTACACCACACCAACAGGCGGAACAGCTATTGGAACCGGATCTCCTTTCAACCCGGTTGGCGTTTCAGGTAGTGGAATTGCGAATACAAATATACCCGGAACAACTACTTTTTATGCTCAATTTCCGGGTGAATCGTGTAGAACTGCTGCTACCTTTACAATTAATCCTTCAATAACTCCTACTTTTACACCTGTGGCATCTATTTGCAGTGGAGAAGCCTTATCGGCATTACCTACCACTTCTAATAATGGGATTACCGGTGTTTGGTCTCCTGCTATTGATAATACAACAACAACATTATATACCTTTACCCCTAATACAGGTCAATGTGCAGTAGCTACTACACTAACTATAGTGGTAAAACCTGCGCCAACTATGTCTTGTCCGGGAAATATAACTGCATGTGAGGGTGATACCGTGAACTTTACGGTTACTGCTAATACATCCGGCACTGTCACATTAACCCAAAACACCAGCAATACACTTATAGATAATACCGGAATTGGTTGTAATCCCGGTGGTGATAATGCCTATTATAGAGTATATGATTTGAGTGCATTAGGCTATACCAGCGACATCATTTTAAACTCAATTAAATTTGGTGTTGAGGAAAGTGCAATTGATCGTGATGTTACCGTTAGTGCTTACACTTTAAGCGGAGCATTGTCAAACGCCAATTTAACTTTATTGGGAAGCGTTACAGTTCCTGTAACCACAGCCCCTTTAGCAAATTATACTGCTAACATGGGTGGAATTACCGTTCCTGGTGGATCACAATTGGTTTTATCCTATCAAGTACCTTCTACAACTTCAACGACTTCTTCTGTATTTGTACCGGGAAGTAATAATTTAGGACAAAGTGGACTCACTTACATCAAAACTCTAAATTGTGGATTCCCTGAACCCGTTAGCCTTACATCACTTGGATTTGGTACAGTGCATGTTATTCTTGATGCTGACGTAACAGTTAACGGAACACTAACTCAAACAGCAGGCTTACCATCGGGTAGTGTTTTTCCTATAGGAACTACAACAGTTAGCTATTTGGCTACAGGTGCAAACGGATGTACTTCAACGTGTAGTTTTGATGTAGTAGTTAACGCTCCTACTGCACCAAGCTTCACACAAGTAGCTCCAATTTGTCTTAGTGGTACTATTGCCGCTTTACCAACCACATCCAATAACGGAATTACAGGTACTTGGTCACCGGCTATCGATGAAACTGCTACCACAACCTATACCTTTACTCCTGATGCCGGACAATGCGCCACTACTACTACCATGACTATTGTAGTAAACCCTGCTCCTGCTCTGGCTTTCTCCGCTAATCCGTTTCCAGTTTGTCAAGGAACCAGCACTGTGCTTTCTGCCAATGTAACTAATGCACCGCCAACTGTCTCAACCGGTTCTTCAACCTTTGCCATGAATACTGCGGCCTTTGGCGTACCGCTTACTACTCCTTTAACCGGTATTTTAGCCAATGCGCCTTCAAATGGTTGTGCCGCTTTTACTCCAGGTCTCTTTGCCGGAAAAATAGCCCTTATTCAACGAGGAACATGTGCTTTTACCGTTAAAGCTAAAAATGCTCAAGATGCAGGTGCAA
>JAYRXL010000036.1:0-1187 GCA_041917555.1 Flavobacterium sp.
TGCCACGTCGCACAACTACGGTTTCGTGCAATGGCTGGTAAATTTTTAAAGTCACGTTTGGTCTTCACGCAAAATGTTTTATCTTTAACAGATAATAAACGTTCCGCTGGCGTCGCCACTGACACGAAGCCGCTGGCCGTTAGCAGCAACCGTATGAACCGACAGTGCAACCATTGACGAGAGTAAAATTAGACACTGAATGACTATCCCCACTGACGTTTTTCAATTTGACATCGGTACAAATTTTTTAACTTTGGTGCTTCTATTTTGCATCAGTTTCGGGGGACAGTAATTCATTGTCTTACGGACTTTGTGAACGGCAGGACGACAATTCAAACGATGACTACTAACAGTTCAGACAGACAGAATGAAAAAAATATTTGTAATAAACGGTAGTGCAAGCGACAATTCTTCAAATCAAAAACTCATTGACAACTTTGCAGACTTGACAAAAGACTTTTTCACTTTGACAGTTTTCAACGACTTGAAAACACTTCCTCATTTTGACCCAGAACTTTCTACCAACAAGACACCACAAGCAATTTTAGACCTTAGACACAACATTGACACAGCAGACGGAATTTTAATTTGCACACCTGAATATGTTTTTAGTATTCCAAGCGGACTGAAAAACGCTATTGAATGGTGCGTTTCTACAACTGTATTTTCAGACAAGCCGACAGGACTTATCACCGCTTCGGCAGATGGCGAAAAAGGACACGAAGAATTACAGTTGATAATGAAAACAGTAATGACAAAATTCACGACTGACACAACATTGCTCATTCAAGGCGTGAAAGGAAAAATAGATGAACACGGCAACATAATTGACAACAAAACAAAAGACGACTTGACGAAATTTATTGACGCATTTAAACGACTGACTGAACACGGCTGCTGCTAACATCGGTTTGGCGTTATGGCGGCTGACGGAAGTAATTGAACAGTTGTGCTACTATTAAACTTTTGTGCTAAATTTGGGCTGACGGTTTTCAAATGCCGCCACAAACGCCAAGCCGTGAACCGTTAGCAGTAATGGTAGGACGTGACAATTCCTGAAATAGGTTGACAAAAAATTAAACACTTTTTAGCAACTTATGACACTAACAAAAAAACAACCCTGTCCAAAAAAAGAGTATCAAAAGATTGGTTTTGATCTCAAACTTTCCATCATTGACCAAATTACA
>JAYRXL010000037.1:0-61029 GCA_041917555.1 Flavobacterium sp.
AAAGCTGCGTAGGAATGTTGGCAAGTTTTTTAAAACCCGAAGGGAATTTTTTAAAAAAACTTATCAATGTTCCAATTACATTTGAGTAAATTTGAATCAATTAATAACCAAAAAAAGGTCAACGTATTTTAGGACGTGACAGCAGACTCAAGAATCTAACGCAATTTTTAAGACAAAAAATGATAGAGAAATTCATCAAATACCGAATACTATTTATAATAGTATTTTTAATAGCATGTACATTTCGATTCGAATCTCCATATCACGGTGATTATTATGGAGAACCATCATATGGCCTTTATTTTTTGATTACGCTCATCAATCTGTTGATTTTTTTAATTCCAACAGAAAAATTAATCTTTACAGAAAAATTCATTTACTCAATGATTGTTTCGTGTTTTGTATTGATTGGAGGCGGAATGCTTGTGGGCAATATTTTGGGATTAATTTATGGTTATGATTCGAATTGGGATGAGTTGAAATCGCCTGAATTATTAGATAATGCTCTTTTCTATTTTGTTACTAATTTAGTGGAATTGGAATATTTGCAATTTGGCTTCGATATAGAAAACCGATTTACCAATGAACTACTGCTAACAGCGGTTTGCTAAAATGGCTATTTTTTCTTTAAGTTCACGTTCAATTTTCGCAAGAAATTGTATTTTAGTAGAAAATTAGCGGTTACGAAGTCGCCACTTCAGCAAGCCGCCTCACGTTGGCACTAATTTTACGCGCGAACGGAGAATTTAACAACTTAAAAACATGAAAAGTTCAATAATATTATTCATTTTATTTGCGTTGACAACTAATACAAGTTGTTCACAACAAAAGAATAGCGAAAATTTATATTTAAAAAATTCAGTTGAATATTCGATAGAAAATGTAAGTAATAGTATAAATCCATTAATAAAAAAAATAAATATTCTTTTAAACGATGGAGAAATAGATAGCTTATCAATGAACGAATATTACAATTGTAAAAAAACTTTGAAAGCTCAAAATGAATTTTTGAATGAATTAGTTGAAGTTGACAATGAAATAAAACTTAAAGAAAGTACAATTAAATATTTGGAAACAGTTGAAAAAATACTTGATAGTTTTATTCTTCCAATTATAAAACACTTAAATGAACCAAATCAAAACAAAATATTCGATGCAGAAAAACTAAAAAACGGACTTTTGTTAATTGAAAAATCTGTTAAAGAAACGTCTGAATTAAATAACAATCTTGACAAGTTTTGCGAGAAATATAAATTAGCGAGAAATTTAAGCGGCTTCGAAAAAAAAGATTTAAGCCAGAAAATAGAAAATTTGAAATCTAAATTAAAAAACTAGTGCTAACCGCCGTTTGTCACAATTTATGGCTTGCACTTACTACCTGCCTGTCGGCAGACAGGTTTTAGTTTTCAAAAGAAGTTTCGTAAATTTGTTAGGATTATGCTTGCAGCAACTAGTGAAAGCCGAGAACCGTTGGCAGAAATTATATCGCAGAAAATGAAAAAACTACTCTTTTTAATAATTCTTTTTTTTAATTTAAATTATGGACAAAATAATTTTTCGGAAATATATGGAAATTGGATAAAATATAAAGTTGAAATGAAGGATGGAAGCAAGCTTTTTGATAGATTTTTAGAAGATTCAACTTATATTGAGTACACAATAAATAAAAACAAACTATGTATAAACTCAAATCCAACGCATAAAACAAATGAGACTTGCCTAGATTATACAATGTCAAATAACGAAATAAAAACATCACAATATTCAGGATTTTTAATAGAAAAAAACACAAAGGATTCTTTGATTATTAGTGAGAAAATTGACGGATTAACGAATGATAAGCTTAAAAGATTTTATTTTATAAGACAACAAGTTATAATTTCTAAATATAAGGAAGTAAATAAAAATAAGAAAAACATAATTGCATCAAAATTATTTACACCAAAAACAAATTCGACAATTGAATTAGAATTAAATAAAGCTTTCAAAAATAACTATTCAAATTTTGAGTTAATTGGTAATCTTAAGATTTATCCAAATGAAAAAAGAATAAAAACAAAAATTACTTTTTCGACACAAAAAGATTCATCAAGAATAAAAACTATTAAAGATGTTATTGATAACACTTTCGGAAAATGGAACTTAACTAATTTTGAGGAATATGAATCAATTGAATTACCTTTCATTTTAAAAAGTGAAATTACAGATAGATTTCGGGGAATTAAAGTAATATTTTTTACTAATGACTTAAATGAACTTGGAGTTGTTTATGGTGGAAAATTAGAGGATATGAGAAAATCTTCTGAATTATTTGAAAAAGGAATTGATGCATATCAAAAGAAAAAATATCTTAAAGCCGTAGAATACTTTAGCGAATCATACAAAATTGACCCAAAGAATATAGATGCGCTTTATAACAAAGCTGCCGTTTACTTTGAAAGTGGAGATAAAGAAAATGCTTGTAAAGTATGGAATGAAATTTCCGAATTAGGTCAAGTTAAAGGAAAAGAATTATATAAAAATAATTGTAATTAAAATAACTTCTGCCAACAGCGCTTTAAAGTAATGGAATAAAATGTAGTAAATTCACGTTCACATTTCGCAAGAAATAGTATCTTAGTGGAAGTAATCTGTTTAGAAGTTTGCTGCTGATACGAATAAACCGAACGTTTGCTGCTATTACAACAAAAAAATGCTATAAACAATGATCGAAATTAAATACGACACATTTTACCGAAGAATTTTTGCAAAAATCACTGATTACGTTTTGATAGGAATTCTAATAAAAATCTTTACACTTTTTATTCCTGAAAGAACGTTTCATTTTGATATGAATAATCCCGAATTTGGAAAAGAATTAACTCCAAACCCAAATCCTTTATTGGATTTTTGGACAAATTATGGCGAAATAACATCATCTGTACTGTTAATTTTGTATTGTGTTTATTTCAATTATTTCTTCGGGCAAACTATTGGTAAAATGATCGTCAATGTGAAAATTTGGGATAGTAGTGAAAACAAAAGAATAAGTTTCTTGCAGGCAATATTGCGAAATAGTTCAGACATTGCCTTTTTGATTATAACCCTATTGATGCCTTATAAATACTTTCAAATTGCATTGATTGTGATTTGGATTTTAGCTAACCTAATTCAAGTATTATCCAACAAAAAATACAGAACAATTGATGACTTGATTGCAAAAACTGTAGTACTAAGGGTTTTTGAAAATCAAACGGTTGAGCTAAATGAAAATGAAAAAAAACAAACCATAAACGAATAAAAGAAACAGCAGGTAACATAGATTTGCAAAAGCAGTGGTTTTGTGCTTTTTATGCTAAATTCAAGTTTTGGGCTTCTACTGAAGTTTAGCACTGAAAATTCCTTCACAAAGCGATATAACGTTAGCAATTAGCTTGAAAAATAAGAAATTAAAATTGGAGTTGTGTAACAATTTCCCATCCCATTCGTCATGTCTTCAATCAATCATCAATCATCAATCAATCATGAATCAATCAATCAAAAAAATCTTGTATTTCCCAATTACAAAAATTATTTTGGGAATAGTTATTTGTTTTTCAATTTTTGTTGGAGTTCAAAATTTTATTTTAAAACCAATATTTTACAGCTTAATTCAAGACAAAGACAGTGCTGATCCATTCATTCATTGTATCTCGTTTTTTACTTTATTGTTTAGCTATTATTTCCTATTCCGTTTTTATGATAAAAGAGAAGTCAAAGAACTTTCTGTTAAATATTTAGCAAAAGAAATGTTTGGGGGATTTGGAGTCGGGTTTTTAACCATTTCATTGTCCGTTTTTGCGCTCTATTTATTAGGCTATTATCAATTCATTGAAATTTCAACCGCTCATTATCCTATACGATTATTCACCACTCTAATAGTTGCTGCACTAATTGAAGACCTGTTTCACAGGGGTTTAATTTTACGTGAATTAGAAAAATGGCTTGGCACTCACATTGCCTTGGTAGTTATTATGTTAATCGAAACATCACACATTTTTAACCCGAATGCCAACTTATTCAGCCTTTTTTTTGATTTATGTTGGGGGTTTACGTTGTCAATGCTTTTTGTTTATACCAAAAGAATTTGGTTACCCTTCTTTTTTCATCTTGGTTGGAATTTTGCGCAACCCTTTTATGGCTCAAACCTAACCGGATTAAATGATTTGGGAACTATTATTAAATCAAAGTTTGAAGGTCCAGAACTATTTACGGGTGGTGCAGTAGGAATTGAAGGTTCAATTATAGCCGTAACTTTATTGCTGTCAATTGGTTTGTTTTTTTATTTCAAAGCCCTTAAAGAAGGAAAAATAGTGAAACGAAAAAGCTTGAAATCATCCGTTTAGAAAAAAGAATTAGTACCAATAGCTAAATCCTTTTCCCAAAGGAGACTACTCACTTATGCGTATTATATCAAAAAACAAAGAACCTAACGGAAGAGTTAAATCCGCAATTACAAAATCAATTAACGAACCGGTTTATTAACAAAAAAGGAAAGAAAAATAATGCCGAAGCGTTAACCATGATTTCGCAAAATAATTTGTTACATGTCATTTTAGCGCAGACTAAAGAATCTAACGCAATTTTTAAGACAAAAAATGACTTAAAATTGTGTTATAAAAACAGCTTACAAAAGACTTAATCGAAACCCTGTAACAAAAAGAGACATCGCTCGTCTTAATAAACAAATTAGTTTATGACGGAGAAAAATAAAATATCAAGAATTGCAGGTCTTATATATTTAGGGGTGGTTCTGACAGGGATTTTTAGTTTGATATATGTCCCTTCTAAACTAATAAACTATGACAATGCTTCTTTAACTTTTCAAAATTTAACGACATCTGAAACATTATTCAGACTTGGAATTGCAAGTGGCTTACTCTGTTATACTTTTTTTCTCTTTTTACCACTCGCCCTATATAAGTTATTAGGACAGGTCAATGAGAATATGGCAAAGCTGATGGTCTTGTTAGCCATCATAAGTGTACCAATGTATTTTATAAATGTTCAAAATGAATATACTGCACTTTCATTGATTAAAACACCCAGTTATCTCAAAGTTTTCAGTCAGGAACAAATTCAATCGCAAGTACTTTTTTACATTGACCAATATGATGACGGAATGCGGCTCATCCATATTTTTTCAGGACTTTGGTTATTTCCTTTTGGATATTTAGTTTCCAAGTCTAACTTTCTTCCAAGATTTTTTGGAATACTCTTGATGCTTGGCAGTTTTGGATATTTACTCAATTTCTTCGGACACACTTTAATTGTTAATTATTCTGAGCTTGGAATTGGTTCATACATAAGTTTGCCAGCAAGTCTCGGAGAAATAGGGATTTGTTTATGGTTATTATTTTTTGGAGCAAAAGAAAACATACAACAATCACAAATAAAGAATTAGAATGGCAACACATTTAGAAGACTTCACAATAAACATAAGGATAAAACTTTCTGCATTATGGACATCTGTAATGTTTTGCTACATCTATGGCGACTATTTTGAACTGTATGTTCCTGAGAAAGTTCAAGGACTTTTGAACGGACAAAATATGTTAGACACACCAATAAAGCTGTTCATAGCAACTTTTATATTGACGGTTCCCGCTTTGATGATTTTTCTATCTTTAATGCTTTCGCCCAAATTGACAAAATGGCTCAATATCGGAATTGGCGTTTTTTTTACAATTTTCACTTTTTTAGTGGGAATTTCATCCATTTCCGAATGGAGGCTATTTTATGTCTTTCTATCAATTCTTGAAAGCATCATTACACTAATAATTATTTGGCAGGCTTGGACTTGGAAAAAATCAAATGCCAAATAAAAAAACGAACCGCTAACAAGGTAATGCCAAAAGAGGGGCTGAAAGGCTTCGATTAGACATTTGTTCAAAGTTCAACATTTGTAATTTTATTGAATCTTTGTGCTAAAAATCCGGGAAATAAAACGGTAAATTAATTAACCCAAAAATTGCGTTAGAAAATTGAAACCGCCAATTGTAGAATTATATCTTAATAAACTTAAAATTTAATAACTCCTCTTTTGTTTTGATTTGCAAAAAATATACTCCAGGCAATAACTCCGATATATTTATTTTGCTATCTCGAAAGCTATTTAAATGAAGGACTTTTTGCCCGAATGAACTAAAAATTTCAATTTGATTATTACTCTCCAAATTAACTAATTCAATATATTCTTTAGCTGGATTTGGAAAAATCTTGACATTAGTAATAGCTGAAACATGGTCTAATGTACCAAGATTGCAGTTGGCTAAATCTAAAACTACTTCAGTAGAAAAATAACTAAAACCTGTACCTGAGTTATAGATACAGAACACTTTTACAATTGTTTGATCATAAGTAGCCCAATCAAACGTGAAACTAGGAGAAGTTGCATTAAAAATTGGCTGAAATGCAGCTGTAGAATTTATTGGCTTATAATACCATTGATAGGCATCGTATATTTCACCACTTGTAATTTGAATAAGTCCGCTGTTTCCGGTACAAGAACTTGGATTCAAATTGATAACGCATTGTCCAAAAGATGCAAAATTGAAAAACAGTAGTAAAATAAAAAATTGCACTCTCATAACTAATTATATATGAAACAAATATACACAATTAATTTCAATACAATTACCGGCAAGAGATGTTTCACGCAATTCCTGCAGCGGTCACTTTGCTCGTGATATACAATGTTATTTCAAAGATAAATTTTGTAGCTTTGTTTTAATCAATGACAGAAACAGTAACTGATGGCAAACAGGGGAACATTGGGCAAAACGCAGAAAATACAATGTAAATCGAAAATAAATAATCAATGTTAGTCAACTTAAATAAAAGAAATCTTTACCTATCAATCTCAATTTCAGTTGCAACATTCATTTTACTGAACTTTATTTTAGGCCCAACTTCTCTTTTTGGATTAGCAGAATTCATACAGCATAAAACCGGTTACTTTTTTGGAGTTGACACAAGTACTTTAGACTATCTTTTAATTTCACTTATTCCAATTTGCGGATTAATGCTTGCTGAAAAAATGAAAAGAAAAAGTTTATCCGATATTCTAAAACAGAACGTAATTATTCTCTTGAGTTGCACATTGACCTTTAGCATTGGATTATTAATTTTGATAACGGAAATTGGAAGCCCGGGAGAAAATCCGCTAATTCCTGAAAATTTGCGCGTAGAACCTTTTAAAATTTATTCCTCTTTTTTTATTGCTTTAGGAATAATTTTACCGTTTATATTTATACAAAAAGTAGTTGAAGTAACTGAAAGTGGAATTGAAGAAATTGGTAAAAAAAATGAAATTTAATTTTATATACATATTTCTCTTTCTATTATCATTTTTTAATGGAATTTGTCAATCAGGAGAAATTGGAGGAAAACTTTTAGTCGCTACCCTTGAAGAACGCAATTCTTTACCCAGCAAAGTGTATGCTATTTTAGAACATGAAAATCATAAAGACAGCATTCAAGTTGATGAAAATTTTAAGTTTAAGTTTGAGAGTTTAAGAAGTGGAAAATACTATTTGAGTTTTTCCGTTCGCAATTATCCAATAAACCGCAACTACATATTTAACCTAAACGATGGTGAAAAATTAAATCATGACATTCCATTAAAACCAATTTGTCCTTATCAAAATTCAAAAGAAAAAACTGATTGTCCAGTCTGTAAAAAAGATGATAAAGTAATTCCAATTGTATACGGATTAAGCGTATCAATAGTTCCGAAAGACCAAAAAGAGAACTCAAAAACTGAAGCTAAAGTCCATAACGGTGGTTGCGTTATTTCCGACTGCCAACCAAATTGGTATTGTGAGAGGGATAAAACCCAATTCTAAACTAAAACCAACCTATAGCCCGGTTTCCCAGAATTCGTTTGGTAGTTGCTACGTAACAATAAGCTAAAAAAAAGATACCCATACATGAACTACTTAAAATTGATTTTCATCTTCTTTTCAAAAATTTATATCTATTTCTATCAAGAAAAAAATGACAATTGGACAATTTTTCCGTCTATTAGTATAGCACTACTACTAACATTACATATTGAAATTATTTCGTTCTTTTACAGTAATTTGAACTCGTATTATTATGTGGGTTTGGGAATAATAATGATTCTACTGACAACACTACTGTTTAGAAATATCTCGTATGAATATGTGATAAACTATAAAATGTCTTTAAAGAAAAAGATAATCATCAGTTCATTTCTTTTAGTAGATATTCTATTTTGTTTTATGCTGCTGAACATTTCAAGAAATGGAAAAATGGGTTTCTAAAATTTAAAACTATTGTTTACTTGTGTTCCCTCAATATCAATGTCAATATCAATGTCAATATCAATGTCAATGTCAATGTCAATGTCAATACCCCCTCCCACTCCATTCGCATAGCCCAAAACGGTTGGTTTTTTATAAAAAGTTGTATATTTAAACTCGCAAATAAAAAGTTTGGTGTAATAATTCGGGGAAATAAAATGATTTATTGGGAAACCAATAATTTGAGCCGAAAAACTGAAAGAGCCAAACTCAATAGAAAATTACAATTTTAAAAGAAAAAATATGCCGGAAATTCTTCAAATAATCATAGGAAGTACACTAACAACTACATTTTTAACAAGTATAATTGCGTATTTATTTCACAAAAGAACAGAAAGAACTAATGCGTTAATTAAAAGAGAATTTGAAATACTTGCACAAAGACAAAACACCGACTTTGAGTCTAAAAAACAAACAGCTCAACTACTCGGGCAAGTTTACATTTATTTGAATAGAACACGAAAATCGTATGAAAATAAGTATTCAAAACTAAAACAGTACGATCAATACTATGAGGACGAAATTGTTCTAAAATCGAACCAACAACTGCGAACATTACTGCTGGAGAATGGGCACCATATCCCACCCGACTTACTTGAAGATGCATCTAAAATAATTGAACATTTTGATGTTTGGCTTTCAAAATACCATCAAATTAGAAAAATAAATAATGATACAAATACAATTCAAATATATGTGGGACCTGATGGTTTTCGTTTCCCGATTATGGCAGAAGAAAAATTTAAGGAAAGTTATATAAAATTATATGAATCACTAATTTCAACTACACCAATAACAAATTTAAAGTAATTTTAGTAGTATCCTTTTGTTCTGTTTTAACATTGACCCTATTGTATTCTAAAATAAAACGGTAAATTTAAACGATAGAAACTTGAAATCGTCTTAGCAACATATACGTGAAAATGAAAATCAGAATTTATTATGCCTTAATTTTAACCTTATTTTGGAGTTGTAAAAGCCGAGAACTAATTTCATATCCTGAATGGTTAAATAATTCTGAGGTTTTAGTTTTTGATTGCCCAAATAAAGAGGCAAAAGAATGTATAAACGAAAAATACTATCTATCTAAAATTTATGAATCCGGCGAGAACTTTAAAATTGAGCAGTCAGGTAAAACCATTTTTAAAGCAAACGAAAAAGGTAAACATTTTATATATGAAGTTTACGAAGCTAACTATTTACTGGTATATGAAATTCCAATCCCAAATCATTTTGCTTCTCCGTTTGGTCATAGCAAATCTTTCTATTTGTGTGATTTAAATACTAAGTTGACCTATCATTTTAACATCGGCAACTATAGTTTATCACCTGCAAAACCTAACAAACCGGTTCATACTTCTGGTACAAAGTCTACAGCATTTATAGCAAATATTAATACTGAAAAACAAGAAGTGAATTTAATGTTCTCTGATTTGGAAACTGAAGAAAAAATACACCTACAACTAATTGCATTTTAGCCAAATAGTAGCATCGGTCGCGCACAATAACTCATTATTTTCTAAATTAGCATTTGTTCTTAACGCAAATGTTTTATCTTTAACCTAAAGTAAACGCTCCGTTGGCATTGCCATTGATACGAAATCGACAAACGTTGTTCTAACTACTAACTCAAAACAATGAAAACAGAACTTAGGTATATTGAATTAAAAAGTGGATTTTCTGATAATGGCTCAGCTTGGATTGGTTTAGCGGAATTTTCTAAAACAGGAAGAACTATTTATTTTAACGGAAAAGCTTTTAAAAACTCTAATGCTGGCGGAATTTCCGGAAATTATTACGATATAGAAACGGGTGAAGAATATTGGATCTCGGGTATCAAAAAAAATGGAAAAGATCGACATTGGGCCGGCGGTGGTAAAATTATGATTGACAAAAATGTAGTTGAAGACTATTTAAGTAAAGTAAATTGTAATTCATTGGACAAACGTATTTTTGAAATCGTAGATATCAAGCCAACTGATAAGTCCAAATTTGTCAAAATAGAAAATGAAAAACTATACCAATAGCGATAAAAATTATTGTCTGAAAATTGTATATACGACGGCCCATTGTAGCAAGCTAGTCCGCATGCGACTCCTAAAAAGAAACAAAATGAAAGTATCAAAATACATAATGATTGCTCTACTATTGGTTACTGTTATTTCATGTGGTACCATGGAAAAAAGTGATCGAATGGTGCGCAGAAAAGACTTTCTTAATAGATTTTCGCAAAAAGAAATCGTAGCAATTTCAGGATGGAAGATGGGCGTTGATAAGTTATTGTTACGAAAAAATAAAACATTTAGAATTTATTCAAATGTATTAGGTATATTTAATTCTGGCTATTATTCTGGAAATTATGAGATTTCAAACGATACATTGAAATTGAACTATTTAAACAACCACAAACTTGCTTTTGATAAATTATATTTTTCTACAGAAAACAATCAAGAAGTCCTGAAATGTAAAGATAAAACGTTTTATATCGAGCGTAATCTTTTAAACAAAAAAAAGACACAATAGAGTCACAGCCGCTAACAACGGTTTCGAACAAGGATTTGCTATTTTAAAATTGACTTTTGTGGATTATGTTAAATGTTTTAACTTTAACAGAAAATATACGTTCCGTTGGCGTAGACACAGATAAGAAGCCGTCGGTTAGACACATTAAAAACATCTTGTAATTTTATGAATAACACTTTTATAATCATATTATTTTTACTTTTAATTTATAATCCATTATTTGGTCAGGAAATTGATTTGCAAAAAGATAATAATGAATATCTTATAAAGTTTGATTCGGCCAAAAACGTTTCCGTTAAAATAAATTTGATTAAAGAAAAATTGTTACGTGACAAAATTTTTATCCCAGACTCATGTGTATCAATTTGTAAAATGTCTGGCAACGAATTCAAATACACTTATTTTTGCAACCAATGGAAAACTCAAAGCGGAAAGGAATGCGGCAAAAAAATATTGCATTATGTTTTCTATAAAAAAGGTAAAGAAATGATTCAGCTCGACGAAACGATTAATCCAAACAGCAATAAAATTCTTGACTTTTTAAATGAACAAAATATTGACAAGATTATAAATTTTGACTCAAAAATGTCTGCCGTATTTGGAAATAATGCAGATGGAACTAACACTATCATAATTTACACAAATGACAGTTCTATTAAAAGAATTATAAAAGAATTTCGAAAACAAAAAGACGGTAGCTAAACGTGTTTTCCTCAATGTCAATATCAATGTCAATGTCAATGTCAATGTCAATACCTAACCCACTCCATTCGCATAGCCCAACACGGTTGGTTTTTTCATAAAAAGTTGTATATTTAAACTCGTAACAAAAAGTTGGGTGAAAATTCAGGGAATAAGTGATTTATGGAGAAACCAATAATTTGAGCCGAAAAACTGAAAGGGCCTATGAAAATAATACTTGTAACATTCTTGTCACTATTTTTAATAAATAACAATTATCAAAAAAAAGAATGCTATTTTTTAAATATTACAACTTTTAATCATGCTCAAAAAGCTTATGAAGGAACATTTATTTATATGGTAACTGACGATCATTTGGTCATCACAAATACTAAAGAATCTCGTTTTAGAGACGACGTTTTGCTTTTTAAAAAACTAGATAAGAAGTCAATTGAAAAGCTAAAAAAAATCAATCTTTATAATTTAGAAAATAATTATTTTAATAAATGTATCTTAACAACTAGTGGGAATGAATATTTCATAAATATTGAAGATAAAATAAATGAAAAAGAAATTCACTTACATCATTTTTATAATCCAAAAATTGCAGAATTAATTACAGAATTAAACAAACACATACCAAAAAAACTTAAACTTGAGTACGTTTCTTCAGCTACAAAACAAGATTGTAATTAAAATGGCTGGTAATTTTTGAAATTATTGCTTGTCCTTCACGCGAAATGCTTTATCTTTAACCTAAAGTAAACGTTCAACCGGAGTAGACACAGATAGGAAGCTGTCGGTCGATAGGGATTGATTTTGAAAATTTCAGTAAAATTGGGCTATTTTTATTTACAAGAAATAGTATTAAATTTGTAAATGCAAAGTGACTTAAAAAATGAATTACACCATGTCCTTTCAGGAAAGAGCGAAGTTAGGTTTGGAGCAATTATCCAAGCAATTGCCTGTTACCTTAACAATGGCGCGCAAACAAGCGCAACAATTGAACACGAAAAGTCGCTCAAAAAACAAGAAACAAAGATCCTAGAAGATTATATCACCGAGAAAAAACTTTGGATTAAAGATATTGATTTTTCTCAATATGTTAGTGAAGGTGCGGAACAAAAAGTCTATCTAAAAGACAGCGAGCATGTTTTAAAACTTAATGACTCAATCTATTACAGTTCATGGAAAGATTATTTTTATAATTTATTACTCCACAATTATTTTTTCTCCGACACAGCCTATGAATTAAAAGGGTTTACTAAAGACAATACTACTTTGTATGCGGTTGTTCAACAAAATTTTGTCTCTATAACAACAAGCACTAACTTAGAACATGTTAAAACGTTTTTAACGGCAAATGGTTTTCACAATAATCGCAATAATGATTATATAAACGAAGAACTTGGAATTATTTTAGAAGACTTACATGATGAAAATGTCTTAACTCAAAATGAGGTTTTATACTTCATTGACACTGTTTTTTACTTAACAGATACATTCTGGATTGATTAAATTTATACACCGTTAACTCCTTTTGCCACAATCCCATCGACATTCGCCGTACTCATGTGTTTACGATGCTATTCCAAATTAAATTTTGTAGATTTGTGTTAGGCGATGCCGGCATCAGCAACTGAAGGCCAATGCAGAACTGTTAACTGTAAACCTTGCACAGACTTTAGAATCTAACATAAATTTTTAATGAATTGGATTAAAAAAATAGTTGAAAATAAACTATACAATTTACTACTTATCGGATATATGATAAGTCAATTCTTTTTCCCTATCAGTGAATTAATATTTATTTCAACAATTGTTGTAGCCACAATATGGATTTCTAAAACCTATAAAAGTCAAAAAAAATTCACAGCCTTAACTTATTCCATTGTTCTGAACTTCATTGCGAATTTAATTCTTACTGCTATTTATATCCCTACACTAATTTTAAATCCCAACATAAATTGGAGCCTCCAAGATGGTCGAAAAGAATCAGACCCAATGATTCTTTTGGCATATTTCCCAACTCTAAACTTTATCTTATTCCTAATCATAGTTCTTATTGCAAGCTTGTCAATTAAAATTACGGCAAATTCTGACTAACATGAGTGTAGAATACCGGTTTCTTATATTGGCTTGTAAAGTATGAAAACTGATTTTTGTTTTTCACGCTAAATGCTTTATCTTTAACCTAAAGTAAACGTTCCACAGGCGTTGCCTCTGATTGGAAGCTGCTGGTCGTTATAGCCAATATTTATTCTGGTAATAAAATTTTGTTTTTAATTTGACTTGTAAAGATTTAATAAAATCAATAAGTTTAAGTGAATAATTTCAAACTATGTCTGATAAAAAAAAATTGAAGCTTTTTATTTCATATTCACATGAAAATTATAGTTATTTCGAAGTTTTTGAAAAAGGTTTTTCAAAAGTAATTTTGAATGCCCAAAAATATGATTGGAAAATCTGGAATGATAGTATGGTTCATTTGGGTAGTTTCTGGGACGATGAAATTCAAAATAATGTAAAAGATTGCGATGTAGCAATACTTCTCGTGAGCGTAGAATTTATGTCATCGAGATATATAAAAGAAAAAGAATATAATGAATTTATTAAAAGAAATAAAGAGAAAGGGATAATAATAATCCCAATAATTTTTGCACCTTGTGATTTTGAGGCTTGGGATGATTTATCAAAACTACATTTTTTTAAACCAAAAGGAGCTGATTTTGGTCTACCTGAAATAAGAGATTTTACATATGCAGATCTTATAAAATTCAATGAAAAAAATGGGCAATTAATACCAAACCCAAATATTCAACGTTATCATTTAAGGCTAATTAAAGAAATCGAAAATTCCTACTCTAATTATGAAAGTGAAATTATTAATTTCTATGCTAAACAAGAGTCTCAATCAATAATCCAAAACAATAAATTAAACAACTATCCAAAACCAACATTATTGTTTACAGGTAGAGATAGTGAAAAAAAACAATTTGCTGAAAACTTAAAAAACTTTAAAATTTTCGCTGTTGATGGTTTAGGTGGAACAGGTAAAACGCAATTTGTAGCAAAATGTATTGAAGAATTTATTGAAAACAAAGATAAAGTGATTTGGCTAAACGGGTCTGCCCAATCAAGTTTTGATGTTTTTGTTGAGAATTCAGGTTATGGCAATATTTTGAAGGGTGATGAAAAAACGGATCTAATACTCTTTAGTAGTCTTAAAGATCATATTGAAAGAGATGAAAAAATTATTTTTTGGGATAATTTCAATGATTATGAAGACAAATCCTTCGCAAATTTTTTAAGCTTTGCAAATGATTATTTGGATAAATCAAGAATTATATTGATAACTAAAACGATACCCGAAATACACAGAGTTTCTATAATTCCAATTATTAGCCTAGAAGGTTTAAACAAAGATGCTGTAGAATATGCAAAAAAAATAAAGGATTCGGATATCCAATATAAATCAATTTCTGACATTGACATTGAAAAAATATGTACTGCTTTCCAGGGTCATCCGCTTGCAATTGAATTTTCTTTATCTCTATTAAGTCGAGGTAAAAATGTTGATGATCTAATTTTGCATCTTCCCGAACTATCTACAATAAAAAAAGTTGAAGATTTTAGTAAAAGACTATTTCTAGATATTTTTAATCATCCAAATACTAGTGAAGAAGAAAGAGAATGTTTTCTAAAGTGTTCAGTTTTTGGTGGTAATATAACTGAAAATGAAATAAAATATTTAAATGATAATAAAGAGGTCTTTCATTTAATTAATGGTCTAATTGATAAACTTTTATTAAAAGTAAGGGATGGCTATTATGAAATACATCCATTAATAAATTCTTTTAGCTACGAGAAACTTGATAACAAAATAGAAACTCATAAAAAAGCAGCTTTGTATTTTATTAATGAGAGAAATAATATATTTTCTCCTTCACTAGAGGAGAAAATATATTATCATCTTTCTATTGCTGAAGAGTGGAACTTAATTGCAAAATTCATTGAAGAGGATGGCAAAACTTTCATACAACAAGGTCAATTAAATTTTTTAAGTGATATACTAACTAAGTTGAAGAATGCGAATATTTGGTTGGATGTATTCGACATTTACAAAGGTGATTTAGCCCAAATAAAAAGTCAATGGGAAAATGCGTTAGAACATTTTAATA
Organism: Flavobacterium sp.; assembly: GCA_041917555.1. GTDB lineage: Bacteria > Bacteroidota > Bacteroidia > Flavobacteriales > Flavobacteriaceae > Flavobacterium. Next base: position 15,731 of record JAYRXL010000037.1, read on the forward strand.
GTGCATCAGAAAGTAAAAATGAAAAAATTAAGGCCGTCGGTATGATAAAAAACGGAGAGATTAATTTTAGAATGGGATATTTAAATGAATCACTCATACATTTTGAAAATGCTTTTATCTTTTCAAATTCAAATAATCTACTCAAAGAAAAAGCTCATGCTTTAAATGATATTGGACTTGTTTATATAGAATTTTCAGAACCAAAAATTGCGACTGTAAAACTTGAGGAAGCTTTAATTCTCCGTGAAAAAATTGAAGATCAAGAAGGAATTGCCTCTACCTTAAATAATATAGGAAATATTTATCAGAATTTGAGAAAATATGATAAGGCACTAGAATTTTATCAAAAAAGTATTACTATAGCAGAAAAAATTGGCGATAAAATAAATTTAGCATTATATCATTCAAATGTTGCTAACGTTTTAAGAAACCAAGGCAAAACAAAAGAGTCGCTAAAATCAATTTCATTTGCTCTAAAACTTCATGAAGAAATTGGCAATCAATCTCTAATTTCTTCAAATTATAACTCAACCGCAGCTTGCTATATAAATGAAAAAGAATATGCTAAAGCAAAAGATTTATTAGATAAGGCTTTAAAGATAGCTAATGAAATTAATGACAAAAAGAACATTGGTACTTCAAATCACAATTTTGGCGGACTATATTTTGAAACTGAAAATTATGAATTAGCTTTAAAACATTTATATACTGGTTTAACTTATTATCGTGAAATTGGAAGTCTAAAAGATGAATCTAACACCAAATCATTAATTAAAAATGTTTTAAAAAAATTAGGACAAGAAAATTTTTTGAAAATTTCTGAAAAAATAATTTATGATCAAAAATACAGCATAAATATCACAGAGTTTATAAACAAGCCTTATTCAAGAGAAACAAAAAAAATAGGCAGAAACGATATTGTTAAAGTTAAATATCTTGAAACTAAACTTATCATTGAAACAAAATATAAAAAAGTAGAGGAAGATATTGAAAATGGACTTTGCATTTTAATAGATTAAATCAATACTGGCTATAACCACAGTTTACCACAATTGATTACTACACAACTTCCAAAATAAAATTCACTTTTTTGATTGCCTTTTTAAAGTTAGCACCTTGGAGCTTTGACAATGTGTAATATTCCTCAAAAAACGAACCCTTATAACCTCAAAAAACCCCGCCTTCCCATGGGAAGGCGGGGTTTTGCGTGAAGGATCGCAACTAACTACCCCGCCGGTGCGCCGGTGTGTAGTGTGGAGAGCCTGACCCCGCGTTTGCGGGGACACGCCCTATCCTATTTCGGTATAATTGGTAACCTTTGGCTACTACCTTTACGGCTGTTAGACGTGCAGCGCGCGGTTGTCGGTAGCTGCTAATGCGGCTTCTTTTACGGCTTCGGCAAAGGTGGGATGGGCATGCGACATGCGCGAAATATCTTCGGCAGAGGCACGGAATTCCATCGCCGTTACGGCTTCCGCAATTAAGTCGGCACAACGGGCTCCTATCATGTGAATGCCTAACACCTCATCGGTGGCGGCATCGGCTAAAATTTTTACAAATCCGTCGGTATCACCTCCGGCACGAGCGCGCCCTAAGGCCTTGAACGGGAAACTACCCGATTTATAAGCTACACCGGCTTCTTTGAGTTGCTCTTCGGTTTTTCCTACCGCGGCAACTTCGGGCCAGGTATAAACCACTCCCGGAATTAAATTATAATCGATATGCGGTTTTTGTCCGGCCAAATACTCGGCCACCATCACGCCTTCTTCTTCGGCTTTGTGCGCCAACATAGCGCCTTTTACCACATCGCCAATGGCAAAAATGGTAGGGACATTAGTTTGCAAATGCGTATTCACCTCAACCTGACCGCGCTCGGTAAGTTTCACTCCGGCTTTTTCGGCCGCCAATCCATCGGTATACGGACGACGCCCAACAGCCACTAAGCAGTAATCGCCTTCGAGTGCAACTTCGTTTCCTTTGGCATCGTCAGCTTTCACCGTAACGGCTTTTCCTTTTCGGGTTACTTCTTTTACTTTGTGCGAGGTATAAAATTTCATGCCTTGTTTTTTAAGCACTTTGGTCAATTCTTTCGACAAAGCGCCGTCCATACCCGGAATGATACGGTCCATAAACTCCACAACCGAAACTTGTGCACCCAAACGCAGGTACACTTGCCCTAATTCGATCCCGATTACGCCACCGCCAATGATAACCAAATGTTTGGGTACTTCGGTAAGGCTCAAGGCCTCAGTAGAGGTAATAACGCGTTCTTTATCCAAGCTTATAAACGGCAAGGTAGAAGGTTTAGAACCGGTTGCAATGATGGCGTATTTGGTTTCGATAACCTCTGCTGAGCCATCGGTTTTGGTGATTTTTATATGCGTGGCGTCTTCGAACGATCCAACGCCTTCGTATACGGTTATTTTGTTTTTATCCATGAGGAATTTAACGCCGCCACAGGTTTGATCAACCACTTGTTGTTTGCGTTCGATCATTTTGGCCAAATTCACTTTTACCTTGCCCGATACTTCGATACCGTGCTCGGCAAAATGTTGCAATTCTTCATAGTGGTGAGAAGAGGCTAAAAGCGCTTTGGAAGGAATACAACCCACATTAAGGCAAGTACCGCCTAATGTGGCATATTTTTCGATAATGGCGGTTTTAAAACCCAATTGGGCACAACGAATAGCGGCAACATAACCGCCCGGCCCCGAACCTATAATGGTAACATCGTATTGACTCATGTGTTGGTAAACTTTATATATTTAACGCACACAAAAGTACGTCTTTTTTCGGAAACTTTAGGGTTGAAATTGGTAATTTAGTATATCCGAATTACAACGCAAATACGGTTGAATTTTTCACTTCGCCAATCATAAATGTGCTGTGTGTGCTGCCGATTTGTTTTAAGGTTGTTAGTTTGGTTACCATAAATTCGCGATAGGCTTCCATATCGCTGATGCAGATTTTAAGAATGTAATCGTAATCCCCGCTCACATGGTAACATTCTAATACTTCGGGGAGTTTAACCACTTCACGCTCAAAGGAGGAAATCAGTTCTTTGGCATGTTGGATGAGTTTGATGTGGCAAAACACCATAAACGATTTATTGATTTTAGTGCGGTTGACCAATGCCACATATTTTTGAATAATGCCCTCGCGTTCCAATTTACGAATGCGCTCGTAAACAGCGGTAACCGACAAATTGAGTTGGTGCGCCAAGGCTTTATTGGTTTGTCGCGAATCCTGTTGCAGGAGATAGATTAATTTTTTATCAATAGCATCCATACATGAAAATTATTCGGTTGTACGGTGCAAATGTAGATTTTTTAATTAAAATTACACAAAAGGAGGTGTCAGTTTGTGTTTGAAGGAAAAAAGCACGAGTCCGACTTTCGATTTGATGTTATACCGTTCAAAGAGAGCTGTGCGATAGGCTTCGATGGACTTGACCGAAACATTCATGATATCGGCCATTTGTTCGTAGGTGTATTCCTGTTCATCGCAAACCAAGGTGAGAAAGTGCATTTCACGCGGAGAAAGCACAATATCGTTCGATTTATCCTCTTTAAGGTTAAAATGGCGCATGCGGCGCAGGATTTCGGTCACGTTGGTATACCCTATTTTTACAATATTATCGATGGCAAACTTTAGGTCGGTTGCCGAACAGTTTTTATGCAAAAACCCACGGGCATTGTGGTGGTAGGCTGTGTTGATTATTTCCTCATCAAAATGTTGGGTGAGTAACAGCACTTTGTGCTCCTCATCCCGATCTTCGAGTTGGCGTAACACTTCGATGCCGTTCATTCCAGTCATAGAATAATCCAGAATATACATATCGGGTGCCGGTGTAAGCGGCAGCGCATTCAAAAACTCTTCGCCGTTATCAAATTCGTATACGACTTTAAAGCCGTTCATTTTGTGCAATAATTCTTTTAGACCTTGGCGCACGATGGCGTGGTCGTCAATCAGGCAGAGGGTAGTAATATCCATACGCGTTATAGTTCTGATAGTGTGACACAAGTGCCGTTACCCGGTGCTGTATTGACCGAGAGTGCATAATTAATTTGCGCGGCACGTTTTTCCATATTTAGCAGGCCGAGCGAACCGGAGGTGACTTCGGAACGGTTAAACCCGATACCATTGTCGCGAATTTCCAACTGAAATTTGGGGTTGGCGTTCAGGCTCACGGTCAGTTCGGTGGCTTTGGCGTGTTTGAGGCAGTTATTGATAATTTCCTGAAAGGTACGGTAAATAATGATTTGTTCCGCTTCGGTAAACGCTTTTTTTACAGGGTGTTGTAATTCGAACCGGATGGTGGTTTTAGAAGTGGTTGTTTGCAAGCGTTCGGTTTCGGTTTGTATGGCTTTCATCAGGTTTTGTTTCAGAATCAGGTTGCTGTTGAGTGCATGACTAATGGCGCGGATAGATTGCGAGAGGTTGTGAACCGATAGCGATAACGGTTGCAGTTTTTGTTCCCATTCCGGGGCATCAAGTTTTAGGTTTTCGATTTGAAAATTAATAGCTGTGAGTTGTTGCCCGGCATCGTCATGAAGGTCGCGCGAGATGGAAGAAAGCACCTGTTCTTGGGTTTCTTGTATGGCGTGCGTAAGTTCTTTTTGAAAAGCCAATTCTTTTTGGTTGTGTTCTTTGATTTTTTTGATATAGAGTTTGATAAGTAAAATACAGAATACTATTATTAAAGCAACTAAAAATAAAACAATCAAAATACCATATACAACTCTTGAACTATTCATGTTTATTAGCATCTAAATAAATAAAATAGGCAATTAAGATATATTGTACAAAATTCACAAAATCATTTATAAAAGAATATAATGTCTTTCCTTCATATATTTTATATCCAGAAATTTCTGGACTTACAAATGCAAATAAAAATGACATCCCTAAGAAAAAAAAGATAGGAGCTGAAACTATTATAAATTGATTTTGAAAAAAAAAAGCAATTTTTTCCTCTTTCAAGAAACTAAAATTAAAAAAAAGGTAACAACAAACATAAATTAAAGATCCAAAAACAAAACTATAATAGCTAAATTTATTGCAATGGTTTAAGATTATAAAGTCGAAAAAGAAGAAAAAAAGAAAGAAGATAGTACTATATAGAACTATCTTTTTTTTATATACATCTTGCAGAATTTGAAACCATAATAAAAATGTCATTACGACATTTGTTGTAATCAAGTATTTTGTGGATAAAAAATAAATTTTAAAAATAAAACCAAATAATTCTGTGATAGCATTTATTCTCAAAATAGTTTTAATAACCAAATTGAGGTTGTTTTTCCTTTTGAGGTATATTTCTGAAAAGAACCAAGTAAGAATAACTATTAATTTAACAATATTAAAGTGCTTCAATACCATTATTATTTTTTCTTTTAGGGTCATCAGATATATCAAAAAAGTAAGTCACACTTCCCACTTCTACCTTAAAGATAAGTTTTTCTCTTCCAACAGTATCATCAACAAGATAAAAATAAAATTTTGTCATTTCTTTAACTAACGGCTTTACTTTTTGGTAATTTAAAACATATTCTATTGACAATAAAAAGGGTAAAGAATAGCAGGTTCTTAGACTTGAAAAATCTGATTGCAAAATAGGTTTCAACTCATAATCATTTGATAAATCATTATCTGTTGTGTCCCCGTTAATCACTTTAAAAAATAAATAAGCATCATATTTATTTGTAATTCCGGTATAAGCTTTTAAATCTTCCCAATTAATTCCTTTAAAATTTTTATTATTATAAATAGCATTATCAAGATTTTCGCTTTTATCGTAGTTACCTTGTGAAAACAGTTCCTTAAATCTTTTTTCAGTAATTTCATGAGCAGCAAATACTTGATTATACAAGTCGCATTCACAAATATTATGATAATTTTCTTTAAGCCAGTTAATTTGTTCAGTGCTATTGTGAAAAATTAAAATTTGACTCGAACAATTGTTAGTAATAGGACATGTAATTCTATTTTTTAAAGTTTCAAAACTATTTATATTTATAGCTTGAATTTTACTCTTTTCGTGATGAATAGTTTCTTTACAACTATAAAAAAAAAGAAATGTAAGGATTAGCAATAATTTTTTCATGACATATAAGTTTAAGGTTACACCGCAAATTTCTGAGTAAGTTATGTTTGACTCAATAGGCAAAACCCTATTTCTAAACAATAGTTTCACTATCTAAAAAACGAACTCATACCTAAAAGCTAAGATACAATTTATTTTAACAAATAGGCAAAAGACTTTGAAAATTAGCGGTTTGCCTATTTCTCTGCGCCAAGCGCTGCTTTAGCTTTGCCCATACCGGATGCCGAAAAGGGTATAGAGTAGGCTTATTAAATAACTTATCCATGAAAAATACGTTTCTCTTATTAAGCTGTTTGCTTTTGTTTAGCAGTTGCAGCCACCAACTTCGCTTGAAAACTCTTGTGAAAAATGAAAAATTTACTGCAAAAATTGCTAATAACGATGCTTCACGTCGTAACGCCTACTTTATTGCAAAAAATGATGGTTCTTCAACAATAACTTTATCAGAACCACCTCCCGATGCAATTGTAACACAACTAACTGAAATCACCAATAAACTTAAAATTGAAGGAAAAATAGACACTGAGCAATCCTTAAAACTAACCGAAGGAATTGTTCAATTAGGGCAGCGTACAGTAGCCGTTAATATTCTCAGGGATGCCTTATTCAGATTAAATGAGATGAATGTCAATCACAATAACGCTCCCATGGATGATATAAGTTATGAACTATTTAAAAAGATATTAGAAGTTGCTGAAAATATTTCAGTTGCGGATAAAACAAAGGCAGAAAGTGAGAAGATAGAGGCCGACGCTAAACTAATGGAAGCCAAGACTCGAAACAACGAATCTGTACTCGAAATAAAAAAAGTAAGCAATGTTGAAGCATTAGAAAATGAAGCTTTTGAAAAATTAGCAAATAAAGACATCCAAAATGCACATCGTTTATTCCATGAATTGGAAAGTAGTTATCCCGGGTACCATAACGCCTATGAAATTTCAAAGCTTCTCTCTGGGTATATGGGAAAAGCAGTAACGAATGATGATTGGAACGCAATTTTTAGTGAAATCTCACAAAAATTTAGTTGGGGTATGCCCGAAAAATTTAAAAATAAATTTTAAACCAAATAACAATGAAAAATAACCTCATTATCGCACTACTTTTTATATTTCCTATCTTGTGTAGTGCTCAAAACAGAATAGAAGTGGATGGAAATTATTCGTTCAAGGGCGCCGCTTTAGGCGCACCAACAGCACAGCACAGCCGAATCGATATTGTAAACAATGCTATGGTCAATTCATTTAATTTTGATCTGTTTAATGCCGGTAATAATTACGTAGTTAAAGTCATATCGGTATCAAATGGCATTGTAAGGTTTAAATATTGGCATTTTAGCGATACTAATTTACAATCCAATATCAATAATCCAACCGGAACAACTTCTAAATTTCAATATGAAATGTCAGAAAGTGATTTTTTAAAAATGACACAGGTATACTATGATCGATTTGAATTTAAAGTAGGTTTTTTTACAATCCCTTATAAACTCCGCTTTAAAACGTTCAATTTTGAATCGGATATAAGTGTAGGTGCTAACTTAGTCTGTAAAATTCGAAAAAATAGAAGAGTTGAAAATGGGTTCTCATTTCAGCCTTTAATCGGTATAGGATTGACAAAAATTAATTTAGATGAATCCAATAGTATAATCACTAAACCAAGTTCATCAAATGCTTTTACTGTGAATACTGGAGCTGTTATACAACTAACTGATAAAATTAATTTTGGTATGTTCTATGGTTTTGACTATTTATCAAATAAAGATAACTCGCAATATGATTGGATACACAACGGAAACGGATGGTTTGGTTTAGGTTTTAATGTTAGTTTTTCTGAAAGTAAAAATAAAGCCGATGAGAAAGGGCAATAATTAATTTACATTTTATTTTTTTGTAGCACACAGGAAAAACACCCCACAAAAAACAGTAAAAATACCCCGTTATTTAAAATCGGAATCCATGGGTTCCGATTTATTTTTGTAGTAATCAATATTTTAAACTATCTTTAAAAACACTAACCAATTCACTCACTTATGACAACAACTGAATACATTTTAGAAGCCGGTAGTACCGCCGAAATTCTCCTCGACGTGGAAACCGATACCCGCTTTGGGGTTATTATCACCACAACTGTAAAAATGTATGTGGCTGATAGCGTGAAATCGAAACAAAAAATAGACGGCAGTACCGACATCCTTTGCAAATACAAATTGGGAAAATCTTCCGAATGTGAAAATGCTTTAGTGGTTATTAACACACTACTCGATTTAAAAAATATCGATTCGTCCCTGTGGCCTAAAGTGTTTGCCGATGCTGAAGTTACTTACAAACTGCGCGGCGGAAAAAGCAATAATACCTACAAACATTTGGATACCGACATCAAAGTAAAAGCGCAGGGCGGTAAAAAAATCCAAATGGAAAAACGTTTCTTCTTAACTACCTAACGCTTTGCACCATGAAAAAATACATAGCACTTCTGTTATTGCCTTTACTGCATTGCGCTCAGGAAAGTCAACCCGTAGTAGGTCTCAATGATTTAAAAACACCCGATTCACCGGGATTTCAAATCTTGGACATTGCTCCTTCTACAGTAACGCGACCGGATAACCCAACCGAATTTGCCGTAACTGCTTTACAACTTTCTGAAAACGGGAGTATCATTCCGAAGAACTTTGCCATGGAATTCAGTCCGTTTTGGTTTGTAAACAAAAACGACGGTATCTATAAATATTACAACCTACACCAAGACAATAACCGCAATATATTTGCCGGTGTGCTGCGCAAATTATCTGTTTCGTTGACCTCGGCCGTATTGGATTCAACAAAAACCGGATTACCGGGCGAAACCAATATGATGGCATTTGGTGTACGTACCAACCTAATCACGCTTCGCACGAAAGCCCAATCGGATCGATTTGCCGAAGCCTTGGAAAATTACAACAGTGCCGTTGGTACGCTCTTAACCGAATCGGAAGCTTATACGAAACTCAATACCGAATTAGTGCAACATTTAACAGAAAAACGAACTATAGAAAAAGCCTTAGAGTTGGGCACACTCTCTGATAGCGAAAGAAAAACCAAAGAAAAAGAACTTAAAAAAGCCATTCAAAAAGTGGAAGATACCGAAAACCGTATCAAAGACTTTCACAGTGCTAATTTTGAGGACTTTGCAACTGCCATTGATAAAGATCCTGATGTAAAAGCTTTTTACAAACTAACCGAGGAAAAACCGGCCTTTCAATTGGATGCTGCTTTTGCCTACTCCGAAGCCTATCCGGATAACTCGTATGCCAACAGACGGTTCAACCGCAGTGGTGTTTGGTTCACGGGTACCTTAAATTTTAAAGGCTTGGATGAAAGTACAAACGACCGCTTTTCGCTACTCTTTTCTGGGCGACTCTTACAGGACAATGTGCTCACCGATGCGGTGGCGGGTAGTTTTGAGCGGAAATCGGCATTTGATTTCGGATTCAAACTTGAGTACGCGCTACAAAAACTTACATTGGGTGTTGAACACATTTCGCGTTCCTACAGCGATGCCGAGAGTATCGACTCCAAACGAACAGTAGGAATTTTACAATATAAAATCTCGGATGATTTATATTTTACGGGAACTTACGGTCAAAACTTTGGTCCGGATAAGCCTCTATTTACCCTCTTTGGCGTAAACTTTGGCTTTGGTAAAGAAAAACTAAGTACAAAAACGGAGTAATTTAATCCTAAAGTAAGCGATATGGAACAGCAACCCATTTGTTTTGTGATTACCGGATTTGGTTTAAAAACCGATTATGAAACCGGAAAAACCTTCAATCTTGACCTTAGTTTTAGTGAACTGATAAAACCCGTTTTTGAATCCTTAGGATTTTTGTGCTTTCGAACCATCGAACTCAATTATTCGGGTAGCATTGAGCGTAAAATGTACGAATACATCTTGAAGGCCGATTTTGTAGTAGCCGATTTATCTACTTTAAACCCGAATGCGCTTTACGAATTAGGTGTTCGACACGCGTTAAAGCCATTTACAACGATAATGATTGGCGAATCATCCCTGTTTGGTGATAAATCAAAAGGTATTCCGAGTCGATTGCCTTTTGATTTGAATCATTATGTAGTAATCCCCTACGAACATTTAGGCACCGAAATTAGCGACGCTGAAAAAGACAAATTTCAGCAAAAAATGAAAAAACTAATCACAGAGTTAAAAGACAAAGAGGAACAAGACAGTCCTGTATTTGATAATTTGAAATTGACTGATAGTTTTTCAAAATTTGAAATCAAAGCCATCAAAGAAGATCTGGCCAATGGCAATAGTTTGCAAGACATATTGGAGGAAGCCGAAGCACTAAAAAACCAAAATAAACTTCCAGAGGCTTTAGCAAAATTTAAAGAAGCTCGCGAAATGATGCACGTGTACCAACACAATGATAGCGAATACATTACGCAACGCATTGTTTTGTGCACGTACAAAAGCAATTCTAATGATTTGGATACGTTACAGGAAGCATGGATGGAATTGAAAAAACTGGAGCCTGAAAAATCAAACAATACTGAAACTTTGGGTTTGGCGGGAGCCATTCAAAAACGTCTATTTGAAATTAATAACAATATCGAACATGCCGAGTTGGCGCACAAAATGTACAACAAAGGATTCATCATCAACGATGATTACTATACCGGAATCAATGCTGCTTTTATGCAAAATGTACTCGCCAAACATTCTCAAGAAGGTGATTTTTACAATCAACTGGCCGATTATACCCGTTTGAATGTATTGAAAAGCATCAATACCATAATTCAATCGGGGCAATTGTACCAACGAAGCGATACGCAATGGATTTTGCAAACCAAAGCCGAAGCCGAGTTTATGTTGGATAAAACCGAGGATTACAAAAAAACATTAATTAAATTAGAAGACATGGATGTTCCGTTTAATCGCGCTACCTTCAACGAGCAAATGGAAAAGTTGAAGAAAATGAAATAAACAACCTCACTGTCTGTTTGTTCCTTTAAAATTTAAATAATTACAATCCAATTCATCTATGACAACACTACTCGATCGATTCAACAGCCCCACACCAAAAAAAATCCTTTCATTAGATGGCGGAGGAATTCGTGGTGCTTTAACTCTTGGTTATCTAAAAAGAATAGAAACTTTATTGCGCGAAAAACAAAATAATCCCAATTTGGTCTTATCCGATTATTTTGATTTGATTGGCGGTACTTCTACAGGCTCAATCATTGCTGCCGCTTTATCCATCGGAATGGAAGTTGATACCATTACCAATAAATACATGACACTGGGCGGGAAAATATTTGGCAAAAAACTCGACTGGTGGAAACCTTGGGAAACCTATAACTACCTCAAAGCCAATTACGACCACAAAGCTCTGGAAGATAGTTTGAAAGATTTTTTTGGTGCTATTACTTTAGGTAGTGACCAAATTAAAACCGGACTTTGTATTGTTGCCAAACGTGCTGATACCAACAGTGTTTGGCCATTTATTAATCATCCCGGAGGAAAGTATTATGAAAGCGAAAAGGGGGCAAACAAAAACATTCCTGTTTGGCAAGCCGTAAGAGCCAGTAGCGCCGCTCCTACCTACTTTGCGCCACAAATGATCGATGTAGGAAACGGAGAAAGAGCGGCTTTTGTAGATGGTGGCGTTAGTATGGCCAACAATCCTGCGCTCACATTGCTTATGGTGGCTACGTTAGGCGGATTTCCTTTTAAATGGAAAATGGGCGAAGATCAGCTTACTATAGTATCTGTTGGTACGGGTTACAGCGTGTTCAAAAAACAAACGGGTGATATTGAAGAAAGTACCATGCTCAATTGGGCCAAAAATGTTCCCGATATGCTCATGCAAGATGCCAGTTGGCAAAATCAAATTGTATTGCAATGGTTGTCCAATTCTAAAACAGCTATTCATATTGATGGCGAAATTGAAAATCTCAACGGCGATTTGTTGGGCGAAAAGCCCTTGATTAACTACCTGCGATATAATTTTCCAATCACCGAAAATACGCTCAATGGATTAGGGTTAGGAAAGCTTTTTACCGATGAAGATGTTAAAGACCTCATTGAAATGAGTAATGCCAAAAACCGCCATTTACTTTACCAAATTGGTGAATTTGCTGCAGCAAAAGAAATTTTATCCAGTCATTTTTAAAACCATTAAAAATAGAATCAAAATGGGATACCAATACGATATTTTTATAAGTTACCGACGTGATGAATTAACGCTAAAATGGATTCAAGTTCATTTTTTGCCTCTAATCAAACTTCATATCAAAAATGAATTAGGTCGAGAACCTAATATTTATATTGATACCCAATTAGAAAGCGGAACCAGTTGGCCTATTGCCTTAGGTAAAGCGCTTGGTTCATCAAAAATAATAATTCCGTTATGGACAAAATCATTTCTAAACAGTGTATGGTGCACTTGTGAAATTGGGCATATGGTGGAGCGAGAAACAAAAACAGGATTTCGCACTTTTGAAAAACCCGGCGGACTCATATTTCCTACTATTATTCATGATGGTGAAACATTTCCGGTACAATTGGCAACAATTCAAAAGATTGAAATTCAAGACTGCTTTAATGTTCGAATGTCAATTGATAGCCCTAAAGCTGAAATTTTAGATGACAAATTAAAACCTTTGGGAAAAGAAATATCAGAAGCTATTGAAAAAGCGCCAGATTGGCAGGAGGATTGGCAAATAAAAGCAGTTAATAGCTTTGTTCAGCAGTACTACATTACCGAAGAATCTAAACAAAACTTTGCACCTAAATTTTCTAACTAATGGGAAGCATTATCACATTTTATTCGTATAAAGGTGGCGTTGGTAGAAGCATGTCGCTGGCCAATATTGCTTTTGAATTAGCCAAAAGAAATAAAAAAATACTCATTGTTGATTGGGATTTAGAAGCGCCGGGGCTAGAAAAATACTTCAGTGCCTTTAAAATTGATAATTCTCCATCAGGATTATTGCAGCTACTCCTTGAATTTCAAAACAACAATGATCCAAATTACAAAGAATACCTATCAACAATTAACCTTCCTTTTGAAACAAACATAGCACTTCTTCATAGTGGCCGAGATATCGACTCAACAAAATACTCAGCCCAATTGGAAAATTTTGATTGGGGACTCTTTTTTGCCGATAATCAAGGAGGTTTGCACCTTGAAAATCTTCGTAACAAATGGATTGCCGATTTTGATATGGTGCTAATTGACAGTCGAACCGGATTGAGTGATTCAAGTGGCATCTGTACCATCATGATGCCCGATATCTTGATTCCCATGTTTACAGCCAATTACCAAAGTTTGTTTGGGATTAAAGACACAGTAAAACACATTCAAACCGCACGTCAAAAATTAGATATTGACCGAATGGGATTAACCATACTCCCAATACCTTCGCGCTTTGGTACTCGAATCGAATTTAAAGAATCACAAGAGTGGCTTGATCGCATTGCAGATATATTAAAAGACTGTTTTAGTGATTGGCTTCCAAAATGGATTGAACCCAAGTACTTTTTAGAGCAAGTAAAAATCCCGCAAATTGATTATTTCAGCTTTGGTGAAAAGCTTGCAGTATATGAGCAAGGAACTAATGATCCCGAAGGAATGGGATTCATTTATGCTCGAATTGCAGCCTTGTTGGATTCCGACTTTACCGATATTGCTACATTTGTAGGAAATGAATACTACCAAACACAAAAAGCCGAGTATGAAAGAAACAGAGAAATAGCAAAAAGCGAATCCAATTCAAACTACGTTTATGATGTATTTATAAGCTATCCGCGTGAATCGTATCAATGGGTAAAAGAATTACTTAAACCTGCGTTGAGTGAATATTTAAGTGACGAATTAGGCTACAATCCACAAATATATATTGACGCAGAACAACTTAATCCGGAAGTAACGCAAAGTAACTCGATTGAAGTTGCCTTAAGTCAATCTCGGGTTTTAATCCATGTTGTTTCACCCATCAGCATCACCTCACCCTTTATGTCGGCCGAAGTCAACTACTTTTTAAACAAAGAGAGCCAAAACAACAGTAATCTAATTTTTCCCCTACTTTACAACCCATTGCAATCAAAACTTGATGAGTTGCCAGAAGCTTATAAAACAAAGCAATTTATAGATTTTAGTAGTTTTGATATCATTGAAACCACAAAAAGTACTAAACTTAGAGTGCAATTTGGTCAAGAAGTAGAAAAACTGGCTGTTGGGATTGCCAATTCAATTTTGCAAAAAAGTAACACTAAAAGGCCGAAATTAAAAACCGTTCAAAATACCGACTCAATTGATTTGTTTGCCTTGGCAAAGGAATACGAAGAGGTTAGAAAAATAATGACCAGTAGTTCTGCTCGTACCCGAAAAATGAATGAAATTGTGAATCGAATGAAAGATAGTATTTCCGATAGAGAGGAAATTCTTGAAAAGTTCATTCATAGCGAATCGGCTGGCGAACGTTTAGTTGCTATTGCATTTTTGCAAAAATTCCCAAAAATCAAGTACCTTGGTTGGTTGGCAGATCATGTGGGTGACGGCGAAAAACCATTCGTGGGTTACCAAGCTTCTGTAGCCATTTACCTTGCATCAAGAGCCTATGGAACCACTCATAAAAGTGAGTTATTAGATACGCTTGAAGAGGCTTTTAACAACATCAACCGTTATATCTATAAAGATCCTAATCAAATAAATGTTTTAAAATCGGTCAAATCAGAACTAACCATTGAAAGAGGAGATTTTTTGTAAATGAAAAAAAATATTTATCACTATTTTACAGGTGTCGATTTTTTTATTTCGTATTCACGAATTGATGGCAGTTTGTACACCTTGCAATTGGCCGATATGTTGACCAAAAAAGGTTTTTCCTGTTATATTGATCAATGGGGGTCACAGCCCGGCAAAGAACTTCCGCTATCGTTGTTGAAAATTATAAGAAATGCATCAGTACTAGTTGTTGTAGGCTCTAATGGCGCCTGTGAATCTGAAAATGTGGGTAAGGAAATAGATGAATTTAAAAAAGGAAATGGGATTATTTTGCCCATAGATTTCGGCAAATTGGAACATGCTGTTTGGTTTAGCTCCATTGAGGGCATACAATTCTCGAAAGAAAATTTGGAACATCTCACTGAGGTTAAAATTAGTCAGGCTATTGAAACCAGAATCTTAAATGCTATTCATTTTAAAAAACAATCACAACGAATTAGTCAATCATTAAAAATAGGCGTTTCAGTGCTCTCAATTATGTTAATAGCTGCAGTGTTTCTAGCCTATAAAAACACTAAAGCTTCCCAACAATTAAAACAAAACACCCATTTAATTAGTAAACAAGACGCAACGATTCAGCGTACTTCATTACAACTCAAAAAAGTAAAAGACAGTTCAAAACTCATCATCAAAGAAAAAGAAGCGCTTACACGCGAAAGAGATAAATTAACCACTTCTATTTCTACGGCAAAAAAAGAAAATGCATTACTTGGAAAACAAATAAAAAGTGCAACAGAAAAAGTGGCATCATTGGATCAAATGTATACAAAGCAATTCACTTCTGCCCAAGCAATGAGCAACGAATTTGATCGTGTCACCAGTGCATTTCCGGGTTTTATGAGCTATTGTGCAAGTCCTGTCTTTGAAGTAAAAAAAGGCGAACTTATACTTTTTCCAAAATTAGATACATCCGGCATAAGCCCGAGTCACCAAAAAATATTACAAACGTTTATCACCGATTGGAAAAAATCGGTTAACCAACCCAACATAGTTATAGAGGGTTATTATATGGCCTACTATATTGACGATTTAAGTTTAGATATTATACAATATACTGATGGCGGAAAATTAGCCTATAACTTAAAGCTTTCTGAACGTTTGGCGAGCAACTTCACAAGGTATCTTGTGCAAAATGGAATTCCACAAAACAAAATTACAGCCAAAGGCAAAGGCGGAAATCCTAAAACAACACCCGGAATAATTTTTAACAATAGAGTGGAAATTAGCACGGAATAAAAGGGAATAACGATTCGTTATTTGAGATTTGAGATTTGAAATTTGAGATTTGTTTTAGTTCGTTCTATGCTGCCGCAGGCATTGAGGCTTGCCTGCCGTAGGCAGGAGTAATGGCAATGTAAATAGCAATAACAATAGCAATGTAAATAGCTAATCACTAAAAGCTAATGGCTAATGGCTAATGGCGGTATGATTTACGATATACGATTTACGATTTATGATTTATGAAGTTTATTAATAACAACTACAAAATATAAACAGCAGGCAGGGGCAATGGTAATGTAAATAGCAATGGCAATGTAAATAGCTAATCACTAAAAGCTAATGGCTAGTGGCTAATGGCTAAAATTAAAATCTAAGTTAGCAGGCAGGTTTCGACTTTCGACTTCAAATTACGGTTTCCCGTAAAAACAGTCGTTTTCCTTTCCTATTTTTAGGGGCTAAAACAAAACCCACAACCCCAAAATACACCACGCCAAAAATTGCAGGTTTGGGGATTTTTTGGTAGGTTTGGAATTAGAAAAATTCAAGAATGAAAAACGAAGCTCATGCAAGAATTAAAATAAACCAACTTCTAACAGAAGCTGGCTGGAGATTCTTTGATAATGAGAGTGGTAAAGCAAATATACTTCTTGAAAATCATATCAAAATAACTCAAAAGGAAATAGATGATTGGGGAAATGATTATGAAAAAACAATAAGTGGTTCTTTGGATTTCTTGTTAGTTGATGATAATGATAAGCCTATTTGTGTATTAGAAGCAAAAAAAGAAAGTTTACATCCTTTAATTGCAAAAGAACAAGCCAGAAAATATGCAACTGGTGTTGGAGCACAATATATTATACTTTCAAATGGAATTGTTCATTATTTATGGGATTTAAAAAAAGGAAATCCTAAACCAATATATAAATTCCCTTCCTTAAATGAGATTGGTGCTATTAAAGAGTGGAAACCAGATAGAGAATCATTAGCTAATGAAGTAGTTCCAAATGATTACATCGCAACTATTCAAATGCCTGATTATGCTGAAAGGCCGGGTTGGAAAGGTTCAATAGAAAATAGTACTGACTTTATCTGGACCAACGGACTCCGTTTTTTAAGATACTATCAACTTAATGCTGTCGAACATTTACAACAAGCAGTTAAAAAAGGTAAAGATCGTTTTCTTTTTGAAATGGCAACTGGAACCGGAAAAACATTAACAGCTGCAGCTGTCATAAAGTTATTTCTTAGAACAAAAAATGCAAGACGAGTGCTTTTTTTGGTTGACCGTTTGGAATTGGAAGACCAAGCAGACAAAGATTTCAACAATTATTTAAAACCAGACTACACTACATTTATTTATAAAAAGCATAAATCAGACTGGAAAAAAGCTGATGTTGTTGTTACGACCATTCAATCCTTATTATTTAATAATAAATACCGTGAATATTTCTCGCCAAATGATTTTGATTTGCTAATATCAGATGAATCCCATCGTTCTGTTTCTGGAAATTCAAGAGCAGTATTTGAATATTTCAGTGGTTATAAATTAGGATTAACGGCAACTCCAAAAGATTATTTAAAAAGTGTTGATATTGACAAAATAAAAGAAAGTGACCCGAGGGAAATTGAACGTAGAATGCTTCGCGATACTTATACAACTTTTGGTTGTGAAAGTGGAGAACCTACTTTCCGATATACCCTATTGGATGGCGTAAAAGATGATTTTTTGCGAAACCCAATTACGGTTGATGCCCGCACAGAAATCACTACGCAATTGCTTTCTGATGAAGGATATGCAGTTGTCAATTCAACCGAAGAAGGCGAAGAAACAGAAACATTCATATCACGAGATTTTGAAAAGAGGTTTTTCTCAGAAAAAACAAATACTGTATTCTGTCAAACTTTCTTTGAAAAGGCATTGCGCGACCCAATTACAAATGAAATGGGCAAAACTATAATTTTTGCAGTCAGTCAAAATCATGCTCGAAAAATTACTGAAATTTTGAATGACATTGCCGAAAAACAGTTCCCAAACAAATACAATTCAGATTTTGCAGTTCAGGTAACTTCACAGATAACAGATGCACAACAAATGACCATTAATTTTTCTAATAACAACTTGAACGGAAGAACCAACTGGTTGGAAGGTTATAAATCAAGTAAGACCCGAGTTTGTGTAACAGTTGGAATGATGACTACTGGTTATGACTGCTCTGATTTATTAAATGTTTGTTTGATGCGTCCTGTGTTTAGTCCATCCGACTTTGTACAAATTAAAGGTCGAGGAACACGCAAACACACTTTTACATACAAACATAAAAATGAACTGAATGAAGATGAAATAATTCAACACGACAAAAAGAACTTTAAGCTATTTGATTTCTTTGCCAACTGTGAATATTTTGAAGAAAAATTTGATTACGATGAAGTTCTAAAATTACCAAAATCAAGAGAGGGTGATCCGGATAATTCTGGTGGAGAGAGTAAAACTCTTGCAACATACAATAGTGACAAAACCGATGTACTTTATGTTATGGAAGAAAAAGAAATCGGTTTGGAAGGAATGAAAATTGATAGAATGCTATTCCAAAAGTTTGAAGATCGTATTGTTATGGATGACATCATCAAAAAGAACGTAGAACTAGGTAATTGGGAACAAGTTGTTAGCCACATTCAACACGAGATATTGGATAAACCTGATGAATATTTTAACCTTGAAAAGTTACGTAAAGCAGCCAAAATTGACCGAAAAGTCTCCATTAGAGAATTAGTAGAAAAAATCTTTGGTATCATTCCTAAATTTAAATCTAAAGATGAACTGTTAGATGAAGAATTTGATAAATTCATTTCCATTTATCCACCTGAAGAAGATGTAAATATTAGAGCTTTACAATATTTCTTCAAAGCGTATATTGTTGACCAAGATATTCGTAAAATAATTGAAACCAAAGATTTTCAAGCATTACAAACCAACCCAACTTTAACTATATCGCAGTTTAAAGAGGTTCATGCTAAGTACCGAGAAGTAATTCCTGTGTATATTAAAGATTATATTAACCTTGACAATTTTGCTGCATAATGGCAAAATTCAATAATAAATATAGAATAGAAACTACCCGATTGAAAAATTGGGATTATGCCCAAAAAGGAGTATACTATATTACAATTTGTACAGCAAATAGAGACCATTTTTTTGGTAAAATTGAAAATAAGGAAATTGATCTGTCTGAAATTGGAACAATCGTAAAACAAGAATGGATTAAAACACCCGAAATTAGACCTGATATGAATTTAGAATTGGGTGAATTTGTGGTAATGCCCAATCATTTTCATGGGATTATATTTATTGGAAACAACAAATTTAATAACAAACCAATTGTTAGAGACGCGATGCATAGCGTCTCTAACATGCATCGCGTCTCTAAAATGCATCGCATCTCTACGGATAAAACGGATGATGTTTACAAAAACGAATTTGGGCCACAATCCAAAAATTTATCATCAATAATACGTGGATTCAAATCATCGGTAACCATTAGGGCAAAAAGGATAAATCCTGATTTTGGCTGGCAATCACGGTTTTATGACCATATTATCAGAAACCAAAACGCATATGATACCATTTCACAATACATAATTGACAATCCAAAAAAATGGATTGATGATGAATTTAATAAATAATACATGATTTCATGTAGAGGCGCCATGAATGGAAACGCCATGCATGGCGCCTCTACAACAACAACAAAACAATAAATAAACCATGTTAGACAACATAACCAAAAGAAGAATTGACGATTGCCGTGATATATTGGTGGGAAAATTACCCGACCCAAAATCGCAAATAGAACAAATTACCATTGGCCTGATTTATAAATTCATGGACGACATGGACAAAGAAGCCATAGAATTGGGTGGTTCTGCTAAATTCTTTTCCGGTGATTACGAAAAATACAGTTGGGACAATCTTTTTGACACTAAAGTTACGGCTGCCGAAATGCTTCGCTTATATTCGGAAGCAATTGAAAGCATGGAGAAAAACCCCAATATTCCTGAGCTGTTTAGTAATATTTTCAAAAATGCCTATCTACCCTATCGTGACCCGGAAACCTTAAAAATGTTTTTGAAAACGATAGCCGAGTTTGAATATACCCATAGCGAAAAATTAGGCGATGCCTTTGAATATTTATTGTCGGTGATGGGTTCGCAAGGTGATGCCGGGCAATTTAGAACACCTCGACACATTATTGATTTTTTGGTGGCAGCAGTAAACCCAAGTAAAACCGATTCTATTATGGATCCGGCATGTGGTACGGCAGGTTTTTTGATTTCTGCATTCAAACACATCTGTAGAGACGCCACGCATGGCGTCTTTACACCCGACGAAAGAAAAAAATTAGTAAAGAATTTTGTAGGTTACGACATATCGCCCGATATGGTCCGCATGAGTTTAGTAAATCTATATTTACATGGTTTTCCCGAACCGCATATTTACGAATACGATACCTTGAGTAGCGAAGAACGTTGGGATGAAAGTTTTGATGTGATATTGGCGAATCCACCCTTTATGAGTCCGAAAGGAGGAATTAGACCTCACAAAAAGTTTTCTATTAGCAGCAACCGCAGCGAAGTATTGTTTGTAGATTATATTGCCGAACATTTAAACCCAAAAGGAAAAGCCGGAATTATTGTACCCGAAGGCATAATTTTTCAAAGTGGAACTGCTTACAAAGACCTGCGTAAAATGTTGGTGGATAATTATTTGTATGCTGTGGTAAGTTTGCCTGCTGGTGTTTTTAACCCCTACAGCGGTGTAAAAACCTCAATTTTGTTGATGGATAAAACCATTGCAAAAAGAACCAACGATATTTTATTTATAAAAATTGATAATGATGGTTACAACCTAGGTGCACAACGCAACCCAATAAAAGGCGGACAATTAGAAGATGCCGTGCAATTGATACATGAATTTGTAAAATCACATTCCACCGTAGAGACGCCATGCATGGCGTCTCTATCACCCGTGGCATCTCAATCATCAACGGCGTCTCTATCACCCGTGGCATCTCAATCATCAACGGCGTCTCTATCACCCGTGGCGTCCCCAACATCCATGGCGTCTCTACGTGATAAAACCAACCCCATTGCCCACCTTGTACCCAAAACCGAAATCGGAAAAAGTGGGGATTATAATTTGAGCGGTGAGAGGTATAAAATAAAAAAAGAAATTAACAATATTTATGAATGGAAAGAAATTGGCGAAATATCCCAATTAATCAAAGATGGAGACTGGATTGAGAGTAAAGATCAATCTGAATTTGGCATACGACTTGTACAAACCGGAAATGTAGGAATTGGCGAATACAAAGACAAAAGTGATAAAGCAAGATTTATTTCAGATGAAACTTTTAAAAGGCTTAATTGTACAGAAATTTTTCCGAATGACGTTTTGATTTCACGCCTTCCTGACCCAGTTGGACGAGCATGCCTGATACCTAATTTAAATGTAAAATTAATTACTTCTGTTGATTGTTCAATAATCAGATTTGATACAAAAAAAATTATACCTAAACTGTTCGTTTATTACACTAAACTTGATAAATATTACGATAATATTAAACCATATCTTACTGGTTCAAGTAGAAGTAGAATAAGTCGAAAAAATCTCGAAAAAATAAAAATCCCACTTCCTCCACTTTCAGTGCAAGAAGAAATTGTAGCTGAAATAGAAAGCTATCAGCAACTAATTGATGGTGCTAAAATGGTAGTGGATAATTACAAACCCAGAATTGAGATTGACCCAAGTTGGGAAATGGTGGAGTTGGGAGAGATTGCAAAACTTATTGGTGGTGGAACTCCTTCTAAACAAATAGAAGAGTACTGGGAGAATGGGGACATAGACTGGATTTCTTGCTCAGACTTTACAAGTAATTCAATTTATTTACCTGATTCAATTAGAAAAATAACAGAAAGCGGTCTAAAAAATTCTTCATCAAATTTAATAGAAGAAGAAACGTTGGTTTTAGTAACGAGAGTTTCGCTTGGTAAGATTGCATTCACAAAAAAACCAACTGCAATAAATCAAGATTTAACAGCAATAGCCTTTACAGATGAAAATGTAAATAAGTTTTTTGCTTATTATTTTTTATTGTCAATTTCAAATAAAATTGAACAAGATGGTAATGGAGTAACTGTAAAAGGTGTCAGTAGAGATTATGTTAAATCAATAAAAATTCCAAAACCATCAAAAGAAACCCAACAACAAATCGTTTCCCAAATAGAAAACGAGCAAAAGTTGGTTAATGCGAATAAGGAGTTGATTGCTATTTATGAGCAAAAGATAAAAGATAGAATTGGTAAGGTTTGGGGGGAAAAAGAAAAAACAACAACCAAAAAATTGAGTAATGATTTGTATTTAGCCATGATGCTTAAACAAATGGAAAAGAAAATACAACTCAATTATGGTGAAGTAGCCACACAAAAAACAGTTTTTCACTTAAATACTTTTACTAATCAAAAATTAGATTATCCGTTTATCAATTCCAATTATGGAACCTATTCCTACCAATTAAAAGATGATTTGGTAAAAAATCCTTATTTATTAAAAACTAAAAAAGGAAGCGGAGAAGTATTTGTAGTCTCAAGTTCAAAAGAAAATGAAGTTTTAGAAGCACTATCAAACCCTGAAAACAAAGCGTTTGTTGATGCCATAAATGAAATCATAAAAATATACCAAACTCCTTTAATCAATAAAGAAACCGAAAATATCGAATTACTTAATACGGTTTTAAAAGTAATTTTAGACAAACAATCCACTGATATAGAAGTTGTTTATGATGGAATGAAAGAATGGAAAATAGAACAAAATGGTTTTTCCACCAAAGCAGATAAATTCACAAAAGCCAAAACCAAGCGCATGATTGATTTGATTGAAAAATTGGGGTTGATTGGGAAGTTGATTATTTAAAACACCATCCGAAACCCCAGTCCGTTTTCGGAACAATACAAGTTTAGTTCAGGTTGGAAATTGTACGCCGATTTATTTAAATTATTGTGTTCCTCGGCAGCTTGGCGCAGTTTTCGGTTTCCGGAACCTTCTAAAAGCATCCCGCCAATCATGAGTCCGGCGCCGGCACCTCCTACTCCCCAATTGGGTTTTGGTCCGTTCGAGTTCAACGACTGCCCCAATACATACCCAAAAGCAAAAGCTCCCGGATACGACATAATCACACCCAGCGTTCTGTTGGTTCGGGCCGCTTTTAAGTTTTTAAGGATATTTTCCTGACCTTTGGCCTTTTCAATGGCCTGACTCACGCTAATTTTGGAACCGTTTTCGTATAAGCCTTTCCCCGACCAAAAATCGGATTTTACTTCCCAGTTGGTTTGTGCCGATCCCAAAAAAGCAATCAAACAGGCTGTGATAAAAAGTAGTTTTTTCATGGTGTATTATTTAGAGGTAGACTCAAAGATAAACAGAAAACTGAGGCAACCTATTTTTTTGTGGTTTTTCTGATGTTTTTAACATTTTTACACCCTGATTGCATCAGGCCACTCGAAGTGACGGCTCGTTACACCCTGATTCCATCAGGCCACTCGAAGTGACGACTAATCACACCCTGATTACATCAGGGCACTCGAAGTGACGACGCGTTACACCCTATTTTTAGAAAGAGATTTTATTTTACACCTGCATCATAATCAAACAACGTTGCCTGGTACACATCACCTTTAAATTTGTTGATAAGTTCACGAATGAACTCATAGTGTTTGACATATTGGTTGGGCACAAACATCAGTTGCAGATTTTTACTGCGGAGTAATTCCATTTTGAGTGTATCGGATTTGATGGTTTTTTTGTTTGTGAAGTGTTCTGCTCCATTTAATTCAAATACCACTTTAGGCTGATTATTTTCAAAAAGTACACCATCAAACTCTTTTTTATTGACTAAAGGATTGTTTTTTTCTTCCGGATATAATTCAATGATTTTAACATTTCTTCTGAATCGTGTATCTTTCAACGAACAGTAATGCATCATGGTTTTATAAAATTCGTCTTCAAACTTTGAGTTGTTAGAAAAACCTATGCTGAAACGGTTTACAGTACTTTGCGCTATTTGAGAAGTTCCATTACTTTTTACATATTCAATTAGCGCATATAAATCATCGTCTTTACGCGATAATAAATCTATGGCATTTAAATCTGTTACCACAATAAGATTTTCTTTAGCTCGTGTTACACCCACGTTAATCAATTGGCTGTTGTTTTTAATCCAATCGTAGGTTTTTGGGGTGGTCTTAGTTGACACTGCTGTTGATATAATAATGGTTTTATTTTCTTGTCCTTGTACTTTGTGGATTGTTCCACAACTTACCGAAGCTGCTATACTATCTTTATCTTTTTCGGATTTTAAATAACTATTAATTACTTCTTCTTGATTTCGAAATGGCGTGAGGATGAAAACATCAGATAACTTGTTACTTTTGATGTACTCAATTATTTCCGAGGCTTCTTCCAATTGTCCGTTTTTGTTGTACTGATTAGTATTGCTGACTTCAACCAATTTTACATCACCAATATTTTTAACTGCTGATAAATTTAGGCGTTTATCATAAAAACGTTTGTTAGAATAATCAATTATCTTTTGACCGCAGCGATAGTGGTAACTCAGCAATATTTCTCGCGAAATCGAATCGATATTTTTAAAGACCGAAAGTGTCGAATTATTGTAGTAATTATATTCCTCGTCGATATTAAATTGCTTCATCAATTTATCGTTTTTGCTTTCTTCAAAAATGATAATAGGCTTTAATTGGTTGGTATCTCCAATGAGTACCATATTTTTACATTTAGAGATAGGGATTAAACTGGTAGGTATATCGCATTGACCAGCTTCATCCATGGCCAGTAAATCAAATTTGAAATGCTGCCCTAACCTGCGACTTGAAATATTGGTGGTTAAAATAATAGGGAATACTTTGGTTAACTTTTCCAGATTCCGATCGTCGCTTAACCAGTTATTGAACTCTTTAATCTGTTCGCTTTCCTCTTGAATGTGCAATATTTCAACCAATTCAATATAATCTTTTCCTTTCAATCGTTTGATGTATTTTAACGATTCGTAGTAAAAAAATTGAAGTAACTTGTGATTGCCCAGAATGACTTCGAATATTCCTTTTACATCTTCATCTTTGGTTTCAGGAATGGAATTAATCTTATTTACCAATTTTTCCTTTTCCTGCTCCAATAACCAATAGCTTCCTTTAGAAAGTAAACCATTTATGAACTCCAGGTTCTGATTTAAATCAGCACGCTCTTCGTATTCTTGCAATTTGGTCAGTAAACGTTGGTTTTTCTCTTTCGAATTTTCCTTTAGGTTGTGCAACAATGCTTCTTTTGGCACATCAGAGGTTTCAAATTTGTATAGTTTTTTGATGGTTTGCAGAGCTTCCATGATACATTCTTTATTACCGAGACGTATGAATGGTAGTAGGATGTCTTTGTCTCGGTATTTCCCAATATTCAATTTCTCTTTAATCCCGTCAATAGGAACATTGTTATTGGAGGTAATTAGCACTGTCTTATTGTTTGTCAGACAGTTGACTACAATATTTAATATGGTTTGCGTTTTGCCTGTTCCCGGCGGGCCTTGTACATAGGTTATAGGGTATTTTAACGAATTGTAAATGGTTCGTAACTGATCAATGTTTACATTGTTATCATAAAGAACGATATGAGGCTCTTTTCTGTTTTTTCTGTCTAAGAGCGACGAATTTTTAAAGAAGGCTTTTAATGGGATTTGCATTTCTTTACTGTCGTGTTCGGCACTAATTCGGTCATAAATGGGAGCAATATCTATTTTAGAATACCCCATAATTATTACTTCAGGTCGTGTGTTTGGCAATTCGCCTTGTTTGAAATTGCCTCGAAGTAATTCTATAACCTCAGCCTTATTAGTGCAATAAAGCTCTTCAAAATCAGAGACACTTAAATCGGTATAATACGACAAAGAATATTTTACATCATTGATATAAAAATTGGGATTAAAATGAAGTGCATTACTGAGTTGTAATGTCATTTTTACGGGATCATAAGTTAATTCGCGGTAGGCAACAACAAACTTTCCTTTGGAGTCGATGTCAATAGAAAAATCGCATAGTGCAAGTTTGTACTCATGAAACTTACTGTAATCACTCTTGTAGATCTGCTCGATGATGTGCTTTTGTTGTTCGTTGGATAATGGATAAGGATTTTGTTTTATGAGTTCATTTAAGTCGATTTTTGGTATCAGATGTGCTTTATGTAGAAAAGGATCGTTGTTGGTCTTGTAGCACTCCAAATAATAGTTCAGAATATTATTGTTGAAACGATCAAATTCATAAACTTGCAAAAGTTCATCTTCGTTTATTTTATCAATTAATTGGCTCGGAACATCGTAGTGTGAAAACCGTAATAACTCTGCTGATTGAATCCCCGAGATTGAAATTGGTGT
Source organism: Flavobacterium sp. (assembly GCA_041917555.1). GTDB lineage: Bacteria > Bacteroidota > Bacteroidia > Flavobacteriales > Flavobacteriaceae > Flavobacterium. Next base: position 42,330 of record JAYRXL010000037.1, read on the forward strand.
ATTAAATAGTGGTCTATCTTTGTTGACATTAAACATATTTACAACTATTTTACCATCATTCCTGATGTCCAAAATAGCAATCCAAAAAACGGTTAATTCACCATTTACATTCTTATAGGTAATATTGAGGTATTTACCCTGACGAATAGCTTCACCAATGGTTAATGTGATTTTTTTATTGGTCATTCAAGTGATTTTAGAATAACATTTCGAATGAATTGATAGTTAACTAAATACAATCCTTTCCAAATATAAACAAGTTTACTCTTTTTTTTAATTTTATTACAATGTTTATCATTCCAAAACAAAAACCTTCTCGCTACACCCTGATTACATCAGGCCACTCGAAGTGACGACTCGTTACACCCTGATTGCATCAGGGCACTCTAAGTGACGGGCGGTAACTGTCTTTCACACTGCCGCTCGCAGGTAAGCTTCATTTTATCGCTATAATCTCACCTTAAAAACCGTTTGCAAATTCTGCGCAACCTGAGCTTGGATTTCGGCTACGGTAAGTCCTTTGCTTTCAGCAGCTTTTTGGTAAACGGCTTCTATGCCTTCTTCTATTGTGTCGGTTTCAAGAAAAAAACGATCGTTAGGGATCTCAGCAAATACGTGGCCGAGTTCCGGATTTCGAAGTAAGTATTTTCCAAAGGAAAGGTAAAAACCGTTTTCCAACAACTGCCGGGCTGTTTGGGCATTTTTCGAAAAACCGTGTACAATCATCGGAACCTGAATACGCAACTCGTTTTTGAGCGCTATCATTTCCTGATACGCTGCCACTACATGCAATACCAATGGCTTTTGGACTTCTTCGGCCAAAGCTGCCTGCGCTTTAAAAACAGTCTGTTGTACATCGAGCGGAATGGTAATTCGTTTGTCTAAACCACACTCGCCAATCGCCCAGCAACGCGGATCAGAAACGGCTTTACGCATCACGGCAAAGTCGGTTTCAAAACGATTCAAATCGATATACCAAGGGTGGATGCCAATAGAATAGCTGGTAAAATCGCCTTGTGGTTCCCACGGGTATTGATTAACCAAGGCTGTGATATCGGGATTTTGTGGGTCTATGTGGGTATGTAGGTTGAAATAATGCATCAATCGTGGATTTTTTTTACGCCGGCTTCTATGGCAATATCCAAATCGTTTTCCATAGGTACTATCGGACAGGAATATTTGTAATTATAAGCGCAATACGGATTATAACAACGGTTAAAATCAAGCACAACCGTGTCGCCATCCGGAATCCGGAAATCGAGATAACGTCCGCCAATATAACTTTCTTTTCCGTTGGTCAAATCACTAAACGGCAAAAAGAGGTAATCCGCATAACCCGGTTTCTTTTTTAAATCGAGATTTTGGTACACATTCAGGCGAAAGGTTCTCCCGTCAATTTCAAAATGAAGTTCCCCGTATTTTTTATAAAGCGGCAAACGAGATGTGGTGGTTTTCATGCCAAACTTTTTCTGCCCTTTGGTACGAACAAAGCGCGCTGTAAGAATAAATTTTTCATTTATCGGAAAAAAATCCAAACCTTTAAAGTGCTTTAAATCCTCTTCCGTTAACGGACTTTGCGCTGAATCGGCAAAACTTTCATTAAGCTCTTTTTGCGCCTGCAATGCACCTTCCCTATCCTTTTGGTTTTGGGCAAAACAACTAACAGCACCCAACAGCAGCCACAGAATAAAAATGCGTTTCATGTTTATAATTTTTACAAAAATAATTGAAAACCCCTTACGAGTCTGTTTCCGATACCGTACTTTTGCGCCTGAGTATGTTAAAAAGAGGAATTCGAAATTATTTTGCCAACTTTAAAGGTTTCTCACGCGAAATCTGGATACTCACGTTGATAACTTTCATCAACCGTGCCGGTACGATGGTGCTGCCTTTTTTGTCCAAATACCTCAAAGAAGACCTGCATTTTTCTTATTCGCAGGTGGGAACAATACTCTTGTGGTTTGGTTTTGGTTCGGTGACCGGTTCATGGCTCGGCGGTAAACTTTCAGACAAGATTGGTTTTTACCGCATCATGATTTTTAGTCTGCTTACCAGTGGCTTTTTGTTTTTTGGTTTGCAATATGTAACCGATTTCAATTGGCTTTGTGCTTCGATTTTTCTGATCATGGTGGTTGCAGATATGTTTCGTCCGGCCATGTTTGTATCGATTGGGGTGTATGCCAAACCCGAAAACCGTACCCGTGCCCTTACCTTGGTTCGTTTGGCTATTAATTTGGGTTTTGCAGCCGGTCCGGCTTTGGGCGGATTGATTATTATGCATATGGGGTATGGCGGTTTGTTTTGGGTAGACGGAGCGACGTGTATCATCGCCATTTTAATTTTTTGGCTGAAGGTGAAAGAGAAAAAAAATACACTTTCCAAAGAAGAAAAAAAACTAGTGGATGCCGAACGCGAATCGGTGTTCAAAGACGGTCCGTTTTGGATATTCCTCGCCTGTTGTTTGATTACCGGCGTATTGTTTTTCCAATTGTTTACCACCATACCGTTGTACCATCGGGTGCAGTTTGGTTTGAGCGAATTGCAAACCGGCTTGCTACTTACGTTAAATGGCGTTTTGGTATTTATTTTCGAAATGCCTATCGTTAGTTATGTTGAACGAAAAGGCTTGGATAAAGTCAAAATTGTAACCTTAGGCTGTTTGCTTATGGCAACCAGTATTTTTTTGCTACTGATTAATTTTTGGGCAGGTATATTGATTGTAATGATGGTATTGATGTCGTTTGCCGAAATGTTGGCATTCCCGTTCTCCAATTCGTTTGCCATGAGTCGGGCACCGAAAGGCCACGAAGGACGCTATATGGCCATCTTTACCATGAGTTATAGTATCGCTCACATCCTCAGCTCCAAAACCGGATTGGAATTGGTACATTATTACGGCTACCAAACCAACTGGCTTTCTATGGGAACTTTGGGCATTATAGGGGTGTTACTTGGCTATTGGGTTATTCAAAAAGTAAAAGCAGAACAGCCGGTTTAGGAACCCGCTCCCAGTAATTCCTTTTTTAGCGTCAGCCTACTCTTGTTTGAAAATAGAAGTTCGTGCAACACCTGCTCACGAATCTGATTCCTGTCGCCGGGAACATAAGCCAGCCACGAATCGGGTAAAAACAACTTTTGAATTTCGGTGAGTACTTTGGCCGTTTCCGACGCCGTTCGCAACGTTTGCCCATTATAGTTATCACAATTACGGTGAAAATACTGAAAGCCATTTCCTGCTGCTCTGTCAATAAAATAAATGGATCCGGTTTCACTATCGGGATAAAACGAATCCCAGTCGGCATAGCCCAATCGGAATCCCCTCTGCCCCGATTTTCCCGCCAAACGCCAACGGCATTGGGCTACCCTACTCCAATGATTGGCATAGCGGTAAACGCCTTTTTCGGTAAAATAATACTTACTCCCGGTTTTGCTGCTGTAATTCGGTCGCAATCCCTGCACCTCCGAAAAATCAGCTTCTGCGAAAATGCAAAAAGTATGTTTGTGAAAATTGGTCGGCCCAAACGTTTTATTCATCTTACAAAGGTAACATTTCATGGTGAATAAAGTATTGCAGAACAACTATTCATCGCTAATACAATTCTATTTAGGAAATTACCACTCTTAAAACTTAAAAAATAGTTAAATAACTAAAAAAATAGTTTACCAACTAAAAAAATAGTTATATTTGATTTGTAAATTAAATTTCTATGCAACGACTTACCAATAAAGAAGAAGAGATTATGCACATTTTGTGGCGGTTGAAAAAAGCCTTTGTCAAAGATGTTTTGGCAGAGATAACCTACGACCAGCCGCATTACAACACCCTTTCAACGATTATTCGAAATTTAGAAGAAAAAGGCTATGTAGCACATCAGGCCTATGGCAACACACATCAGTACTATCCGATTGTGAGCATCGAAGATTACCGCAAAACGTACATGAAGAGTGCGATTGAGAATTATTTTGATAATTCGTATAAAAATCTGGTATCCTATTTTGCGGAAGAGGAGAAAATATCAGCTTCTGAGTTGCGCGAAATTTTGGCGCTTATCGAGAACTCAAAAAAGTAATAGCATGGAAACGGTTTTCCTATACCTTTTGAAAGCAAGTTTACTCAATGTCGCATTTTATGCCGTTTACACGGTATTGCTGCGCAAAGAGACTTTTTTCTGCACCAACCGTTGGTTTTTGTTGTCCGGGTTAGTTATTTCAACAGTTTTACCATTTTTAACCTTAACCCGAATTATCTATGTAGCGCCCAGCCCTATTGTGCCTGTGCTTAGTACACCAAGTAGCGCCATAGCACTTTCAGAGGCATCGGAGCCAACAGCGATAAATTGGTTTGTGGTTTTGTTTGGGGTATATGCAACTGTTTCCCTGTTACTTACCATCCGCCTAATGCTCAACAGCGCGTCCTTGTTTCGTATTTTAAAGCAAGGCAAACGGAATCCGAACAAACATTATACGCTTATTGACACACCCGAAAATGTAGCACCGTTTTCGTTTTTCGGTTATATCGTTTACAATTCGAGTTTGTATACCGAAGGTGAGCTCAACAGCATACTCACACATGAGAAAATTCACAGCAACGGAAAACATTCTTTCGATAGTGTACTTTCAACCCTTTATACGCTGGTATTTTGGTTTAATCCGGTAGCCTATGCCTACAAAAAAGCCATAGCTCAAAATCTGGAATTTATTGCTGACCGAGAGGCGATAGCCGGTTTACAAGACCCAAAACAATACCAATTGGCAATGCTTAAAGTAGGTACACGTCAAGAAAATTTTCCGCTTACCAATACTTTTTATCAATCAGGTCTGCCGGAAGGCAAATCATTAATCAAAAAACGAATCGTTATGCTTAACACAAACCAATCCCGTAAACAAAATGTATGGAAGTATGCTACTATCCTTCCGTTACTGGTCCTGTTTATGCTGTTTTTTCAGGTAAAAACAGTTGCTCAGGAAACAAAAACAATTGTTATTAATAGCCAAGGCGATGCTGCCAAGGTAGTTATTGACAAAAACACCTCCGATAGTGAACTCAAAGAAAAAGCAGCATCAATGAAAGCTGAGGGAGTGACGCTAAAATTCTCTAAAGTGAAACGCAACAGCGAAGGAGAAATTACCGGAATCAAAGTAGAATTCAAAGATGATAAAGGTAATAAAGGCGTAAATCACATCGACAGCAGTGAACCGATTCATCCGATATTTTTCTATAAAACAGCCGAAAGTGTTGGCTTTGGTAAACCAAAAGGGCAAAAAATCATCAGCGCTAACAGTTCCATGGTCGTTACTGATAACGGAATTACAATCCCTATCGAGGCGGATACTTTGATTTCGCTTGCAGACAGAGATATGAACTTCGATTTCAACTTTGACTTTAATGGTACTGCTGACGATATTATTGCCTTTGAAAATACAGGCCCGAAAGTGCTGTTAAAAGGGAATGGCGGAAAACCCTTTGTAATGATTAACGGAAAAATAATTTCGGATGAAATTAATCCTGCGGAGCTTATGGAAAAGTTACGTGTATTAGACGGTGTAGGCGAAATTATTATAGAAAGTCCAGAAGTTGGCGAAACTTCAATCATTAGTATTGATGGAAAAGAAATACGCCAAATCAAGCGAAAAGCCATTGAAGAGGCGCGCCGTGAAATCAAAGAAATTCGTCCGAAAGTGATGATTGAAGCTCGAAAAGAAATGGAAGCCGCACGTGCCGATATGCAACGCCAACGCGAGGAAATGAGTCGTGATCGCATGGAGTCACTTGAAAAAATGCAACAACTACAGCGTGAAAGTATGGAAGAAGCCCGTCGCGAAATGGAAAAAGCCCGCGAAGAAATGCTCAAAGCCAAAGCCGAAATGGATAAAATGCGCGCTGAAATGGAAAAAGAAAAAGCGAAATTGGGTAAATAACGTGAATTTGATAGTTAAAGAATTGTAAATCTGTTTTCCACCAATTAAAATATCGTTTAAGTTTGTTTTGTAAATGCAACTATGTTGAACAATAATTAAGATTAACACCATGAAATCACACATCCGAAAAATGTTTTTTGTAGTGCCGTTTGTGGCATTGTTAGGTTCGTCTACGCTTCAAGCGCAAGACAACGATTTAAAACTTCTTCAGGAAAATACAACTAAAGACAATGTGGTCATGACCTGGAATAAAACCACGCCGGAAAGCGAAATGAACGACGATGTCAAAGCGCTAGCCGGTTACGGCATTACCATTAAATATTCTAATGTAAAGCGGAATGCCAAAGGGGAAATTACGGCACTTCGCATGGAGTTTTCAGATCGCAAAGGAAATAAAGGAAAGTTAGAATTGGAAGGCGAAAAACCCATCAGCCCGATAAAATTCTTTAAAAGCGGTGATGAAATTGGTTTTGGGGAACCCCAAGGAAACGAAATGATGTGGGCAAATAATGATATGTTTGGAAACTTTTCGGGAGGCGATAACTTTATGAAACAATTTAATTTTGATTTTGACAACCCTACTATCCAACAATTTGGGTTTAGCATGCCTGAGGGAGGTGAAGGATTCAGCAAATCAAAATCGCGTATCATGATAAAAAAAGACAACCGTAAGCCTTTGGTTATCGAAGATGGCGAAGTGGTTGAAGGCGCCGATGAATATTCGCCGGAAGAAATTGAAGAAATTAAAAAAAGTCATCGTGTTGAATCATTTGGAAATGGCGGGCAAAATTTCCAATTTAACAGGGATTCCGATCAGTTTAAGAGTTTGGATGAAATGAAAGCCGAGATGAAACGCATGCAGGAAGATATGCAGAAAATGTATTCTAATGGGGATACAAATCGTCAAATGTCGGATGAAGACGAATTAGCCAAAACCAAAGAAGAAATGCTCAAGGCAAAAGAAGAAATGCTTAAAGCAAAAGAAGAAATGGAAAAGGCTAAAAAAGATTTAGAAAAAGCCAAAAACTCGTTGAAAGTTCAAAAAATTTAAACCAAAGGGCTGCCAAATGGCAGCCCTTTTTATATTATTTTTGCGCTATGTTTAGACTTTTAGCACGCCTTAACAAAGCGATTTTACCGAGTTTTACCAAAAAAGAACTCGATTTATCCAAAGCCAAACCCTGGCAAAAAGCACTACTTGCGTGGCGTTACTATGTGACCACACGTGCTGTTAATCAGTAAACCATTACTGCGGTTATCGGAAGATTACCTAATTTTTCACGGCCATTGAGAAAACTAAGCTCCATCAGGAAATTCACCTGAACAATTTCACCGCCTAATTGTTCTACCAATTCGCAAACCGCTTTAGCAGTTCCACCGGTAGCGAGTACATCATCATGAATTAATACCTTGTCACCGGGTTTGATGGCGTCGGTGTGAATTTCGAGTGAATCAGTTCCATATTCTAATTCATACGAAGCCGACAAGGTGGTAAAAGGCAGTTTTTTAGGTTTCCGCACCGGAATAAAACCAGCCTGCAAGGCTTCGGCCAACAAAATTCCGAAAAAAAATCCGCGGCTCTCCACTCCTATTACTTTATCAATTTTAACATCCTTCAGGTTGGCCATAAGCAATTTCATACAGGCTTTACGTCCCTCAGGGTCAAGGAGTAAAGGCGTAATATCCTTAAATCGAATACCCGGTTTGGGAAAGTCGGGAATTTCACGAATGTATTTTTCCAGTGGCATAATTTTAATTTTATATGAATTTAGGCTTGCAAGTTACACATTTATGCGTATATTTGCACCCACAAAATCGGCCTCGTGGCGCCCCCGAAGTATCGGGAGAATAGCGCATCTGATTACGGCTCAGAAGGCAATGCTGTAAAAAAATCGGCCTCGTGGCGCAACTGAATAGCGCATCTGATTACGGCTCAGAAGGTTACAGGTTTGAATCCTGTCGAGGTCACGGATAAATAAAAAGCCAGCAGTAAAACTGCTGGCTTTTTTTGTTTTTCAAGCGTTGAAAATTTATTTTCATAAGCGAGAAAAACAAAAAAAGTAGCGTTGCAAACGCGTGGCTTTGTAATTTTCAAAACGGAAATCAAAAGGATATGTAATCCTGTCGTAACATTCACCAAAAAACAGCGTTGCAAACGCGCTGCTTTGTAATTTTCAAAACGGAAATCAAAAGGATATGCAATCCTGTCGTAGCAATTACCCAAAAGTAGCGTTGCAAACGCGCGGCTTTGTAGTTTTCAAAACGGAAATCAAAAGGATATGTAATCCTGTCGTAGCATTCACCCAAAAACAGCGTTGCAAACGCGCTGCTTTGTAATTTTCAAAACGGAAATCAAAAGGATATGTAATCCTGTCGTAGCATTCACCCAAAAACAGCGTTGCAAACGCGCGGCTTTGTAATTTTCAAAACGGAAATCAAAAAGGATATGCAATCCTGTCGTAGCATTCACCCAAAAGTAGCGTTGCAAACGCGCTGCTTTGTAATTTTCAAAACGGAAATCAATGTCATTTACAAGACCTAAATCCAAATATTTACAACTTAAAAATCAGGGTAAAGCATAAAAAAATAAGTACATTTGCAACCATTCAGGTATGACCAAGTCGAATTCCATATTGTTTTTTTTGTCGATACGCCGACTTATCCGTAGGGTTGAGTCTGTTTTTTTTATGGCAAAGCGTGTACTTTCGGAGCGTAATTTCATCTACCTTTCCAGTGTAGCCGTAGCGGTTTCTTGTGCTTTAGCTGTTATTGCCTTAAAAAACTTTGCTTATTATGTTTTTCGATTGGCGGAATACGTTAACCATTATTTGAAACTTCCTTATGCCAACAGTCTTTTCCCGATTGCCGGAATTTTACTCACCGTAATTGTGGTGCGAAAATTTTTGGACGGCACCATTGAAAAAGGCAGTTCACGGATTTTATATGCTGTGGCAAAAAAAGGAGGCATTATGCCCCGACGCCAAATGTATGCCCAAATCATTACCAGTTCATTAACCGTTGGCTTAGGAGGTTCCGCAGGACTTGAGAGTCCGATTACCATTACCGGAGCCGCATTTGGCTCGAATTTCGCTCAAAAATACCGTTTATCACAAAAAGACCGCATACTGTTGCTTGCCTGTGGTGTAGCTGCCGGTATAGGTGCGGCATTTAATGCTCCTATTGCCGGCGTTCTATTTGCCATTGAAGTTGTTTTAACCGATGTCACAATTTCAGCCTTTATTCCTATTATGATTTCGGCCGCTACCGGCGCTTTGGTTTCAACCATGTTGTTGAGTAGTGATGTTTTGCTTCGGTTTAAAGATGTATCGGCATTTAACTTTCATAATACCCCGTATTATATCTTGTTAGGCTTAGCCGCCGGATTTATATCGGTACTTCATGCACGTAATTTCAGGAAGACCGAGCACTTTTTTAACAGAATTTCCGGGAATCCCTACAAAAAAGCAATACTTGGGTCGTTAGTGCTGGCTACTTTAATTTTTTTATTTCCAACGCTTTTTGGTGAAGGGTATGAGAGCATCAAAGCGCTATCGCATAATCCGGAAAAACTACTTGAAAACACGCTTTTGCACAATCATAAGTCGAATGACGTCATCCTATTACTGTTTATTGGAGCCACTGTATTTTTAAAATCTTTTGCAACCGGCATTACTCTTGGTTCTGGCGGTAACGGAGGTAATTTTGCGCCTTCCCTTTTTGTGGGTTCTTACCTCGGATTTTTTGTAGCCAAAACAATTCAGGTGTTAGGACTCAATCCAACTATTCCGGTAACTAATTTTACGTTGGTTGGAATGGCAGGAATCTTGAGTGGTCTTTTTCATGCGCCATTGACTGCCATTTTCCTCATTGGCGAAATAACCGGCGGTTATGATTTAATGGTGCCCTTGATGATTGTATCGTCTATTAGTTTTGCCGTTTCCCGACAGTTTGAAAAACACTCGATGGATGTAAAAACATTGGCCGATAAAGGCGAGGTTTTTACCTCAGATAAAGACAAAAATATACTTCAAAGTATTGATCTCTTAAAACTGATTACCACGGATGCCAAAACCATAAATGAGCTCAATACGTTAGAAGAGGTGATGGCTGTTTATGCTGAAACCGGGCAAGAGTTAATACCGGTTGTTGATGAAAAAAACAAGGTAATCGCCAGCATTGATGTGACAGCCATTCGAAATTTACTTCTAAACCCCTATCGGGTAAAATTTACGTCGGTTAAAGAAATCCAACAAGAGCCTACACTTTTACCACTTGATGCCGGCATGGAAGTTGTAATGCACTATTTTGACGACTCCAATCGCAATTCTATTATCATCACCAAATCGGGAAAATTCTTTGGAATTTTGGATAAAATTAGTGTGCTGGAGGCCTATCGTGAAAAACTCAAAGAAATGGTAATCGAATAGTAAATTGGGCAATAGTAGTAAACAATGAAAAAAGTATTGGTAATTGACAACTACGACAGTTTTACCTATAATCTGGTTCACTATTTAGAAGACCTGGATTGCAAGGTTACCGTGATTCGGAATGATGAAATTGAAGCAGAAGATGTAGAACCTTTTGAGTATATCGTTGTTTCGCCCGGCCCGGGTTTACCCCAAGAAGCAGGCGAGCTTATGCCTATCTTAAAAAAATATGCTGCTCACAAAATAATCTTAGGTGTTTGTTTGGGGCATCAAGCTATAATCGAAGTTTTTGGAGGCAGCTTAACAAACTTAGAATCAGTACAACACGGTATTTCATCTATTATAAAGGTTGAAGATAAAAACTGCCCGTTATACCATCTCTTACCTAACGAAATGGAAGTGGGTCGCTACCATTCCTGGGTGGTAAATCCGGCAACCATGCATCCCGATTTTATAATCACTGCACGCGATAATAACGGCGCTATCATGTCATTCCGACACAAAACCTTCAAACTCTTTGGGGTACAATACCATCCGGAAAGCATCATGACTCCTTATGGAAAACAACTCTTGGCAAATTGGCTTAATATAAAGTAAATCTTTACAATAAACATTTCAAACTTCTGATTACAAATAGTTTAAATTTTTATTATAGATTTTTTCTATTTTTAACTTATTAACCAAACAGGCTAATTATCAACAGTTTATGTTATTAATGAAAAAACATTATTAATTTTAGTTTTCTAAAACAACCACACTGAAAATCATAACGTTATGGGACTTTTTAACACTACAGAGAAACGAGTAATCGCAGAATTACGTGAAAAAAGTGAAAACATCAGCAACGAAATTTCATCTGAAATTGATGAACTTTTAGAAGAACTAAAATCCGAATACGATACCAACCGCAAAGTGGTACATGATTTCAATGATTTTGCCCATCAAATCAAAACCAAATTAAGTCCGGAAGAAGCCTCCCTCCTTTTGGATTTTACGGTTAAGCTGGCCCAAATGAAACGATGTGCTAAAAAAGGCGTAGAAGCCATGAAAGAAATTGCCCGCGACCAGCGCAAAGCCACACGCGAAACTATTCGGGAATATGAAGAATATTTAACGTGAGTTCGATATAATAATACAGTCAGAATTCTTATATCGAACTCACGTTATTTATATACTTAACGGGTAAAGACTAACACATTCCCTTTGCTAAGATTGGCATCGAAAGCATAACCTTCGTAATTAAAACCTTTTAAATCTTCTATCGTTTGGGCATTGGTGTCCAATATGTAGCGCACCATCATGCCTCTCGCTTTTTTGGCAAAAAAGCTAATCATAGAAAGTTTTCCTTTTTTGTAATCTTTAAATTCGGGTGTAATGACAGGGACTTTGAGTTTTTTGACATCCAGCACACTAAAATACTCATTACTGGCAAGGTTTATAAAAAGTTCCCCCTTCTCCATTTCACTGTTCAGCGATTTGGTAAGTGTGCTCTTCCAAAACTCATACAAGTTTTTATTTTTACCCACCGGAAAATTTGTTCCCATTTCCAAGCGATAGGGCTGCATTAAATCAAGTGGTTTTAAAATTCCATACAATCCCGACAGAATTCGGAGTTTTTGCTGCAAATCGTCTAATTTAGCTTCCGGCAGCGAATAAACATCTAAGCCTTGATACACATCGCCATCAAAAGCATAAACTGCCTGTCTGGCATTCTCTGTAGTAAACGGCGTATGCCATTCCTGATTGCGCTGCCAGTTAAGTTCTGCGAGTTTATCTGAAATATCCATCAGCGCTGCAAGGGCTTTAGGCTTTTTCTTTTTTAGGCTGCGCTGTATTGTGGTGGCTTGCTTTAGAAAAACAGGCTCGGTAAAGCGAGTTGTAGGTATTATTTTCTCGTAATTGAGCGATTTTGCCGGAGAGATGACAATTTTCATTGCTATATTTTTTTCAAAAATACTATTTCATCAACATAGTACATAAACCGACCTGTAAAATTTTTAAATGTAGCTATTAGAAATTTTTATAAAACACTTATAAAGTAGTCTAATAAAAAATCCCGACGCATCGGGATTTTTTTTATTGTAAAGTAGCTATACTTTCTTCGATTGTCGCGATTTTCGCTTTGGCATCGGCTTCTTTTTTGCGCTCCATCTCAATTACTTTTTCAGGAGCACCACTGACAAATTTTTCATTCGACAATTTTGCCTGAACCGATTTAAGAAATCCTTGAAGGTAATTCAATTCCTCATTGAGTTTGGCTATTTCTTCACCTACATCGATAGTTCCGGAAACCGGAATAAAATACTCATTGGTTTCCACACGGAACGATAACGCTCCCTCTACTTTATCCGAAACATAGTCGAGAGACGCTACATTTCCGAGTTTGGCAATAACCGAATCAAAAAATACGGTTGCATTTTCGCGGTTGATTACCTTAAGGTCGATAGTATCTTTGAACGAAATATTTTTGTCTTTACGTATGGATCGGATGCCGGAAATAACTTCAGCAGCAAACTCAAAGCCCGTTACCATAGAAGCATCATACGCTTTAATTTGTGGCCATTGCGCTACTATGAGAGCTTCTTCCGGGGTGCGCTCAGCAATGTGTTGCCAAATTTCTTCGGTAAGGAAAGGCATAAACGGATGAAGCAATTTTAAATTCGCTTCCAACATTTCAATCGCTTTGGCATACGTAAGTGCATCAATAGGCTGTTGATAACCCGGTTTAATCATTTCTAAAAACCAAGAGCAGAAATCATCCCAAACCAATTTATAGATAGCCATTAAGGCATCCGATATGCGGTATTTCTCAAAATTAGATTCAATTTCCTGAAGTGTATGTTGCAATTTGGCTTCATACCACGCGATTGCTGTTTTGGCCGATTCCGGCTGTTCGATAGCGGCAGTTTCCCAACCCTTTATGAGTCGGAAGGCATTCCAAATCTTATTGGCAAATGCTTTACCTTGGTTACATAACTCTTCATCAAATAAGATATCGTTTCCGGCCGAACCACTTAGCAACAGCCCTACCCTTACCCCATCGGCACCAAATTTTTCGATGAGTTCAAGTGGTTCAGGAGAATTTCCAAGCGATTTTGACATTTTACGCCCTTGTTTATCACGAACCAATCCGGTAAGGTAAACATTGGTAAACGGTTTGGCATTGGCATATTCATAGCCGGCAATAATCATACGTGCCACCCAGAAAAATAAGATATCCGGACCGGTCACCAAATCATTTGTAGGGTAATAATACTTATAATCCGGATTTTGAGGGTCTAAAATACCGCCAAAAACAGCCATAGGCCATAACCAAGAAGAAAACCAAGTATCCAAGGCATCCGGATCCTGACGCAAGGTAATATCTGATTTTCCGGTTTTCGCCTTAGCCAAATCGAGTGCTTTTTCAGGTGTTTCGGCTACTACAAAATCTTCTTTCCCGTCGCCATAATAGTAGGCCGGAATTTGTTGTCCCCACCACAATTGACGTGATATATTCCAATCGCGAATGTTTTCAAGCCAATGACGGTAGGTATTATTGAAACGCGAAGGATACAATTTCACTTCATCGGTTTCCAACACCGCTTTGATAGCCGGTTTAACCAATTCGTCCATGCGCAAAAACCACTGATCCGAAAGACGAGGTTCGATTACGGCTTTGGTGCGTTCAGATGTACCAACTTTATTGATATGGTTTTCGGTTTTTACCAAAGCGCCTGTCGATTCCAGTTCTTTTGCAATTTCTTCCCGAACAACAAAACGATCTTTCCCTTCGTAATGGAGTCCGAAGCTATTCAAACTACCATCTTCGTTAAAGATATCTATAATTTCCAATTGGTGTTTTTCGCCCAATTCTTTATCATTAACATCGTGAGCCGGTGTAACTTTAAGGCAACCTGTTCCAAATTCTTGATCCACATAGTCATCAAAAATTATTGGGATTACGCGGTTACAAATAGGTACAATTGCCTTTTTACCTTTTAGATGTTGGTACCGTTCATCTTCCGGATGGATACAAACGGCAGTATCACCTAAAATGGTTTCAGGTCTTGTGGTCGCTATCGTCACATAATCCGAAGAATCTTCAATTTGGTATCGCAGGAAATACAATTTCCCCTGACGCTCTTCATAATTCACCTCCTCATCGGAAAGTGTTGTTTTTGCTTCAGGATCCCAGTTAACCATACGATAACCACGGTAGATATAGCCTTTGTTGTATAAGTCTACAAACGAATGAATTACCGAAGCAGACATATCATCATCCATGGTAAACTTTGTACGATTCCAATCACAAGAACAACCTAATTGTTTAAGTTGTTCCAATATCGTACCTCCATATTTATTTGTCCAATCCCAAGCATGCTTAAGGAATTCATCGCGGGTTAGGTCATTTTTAGAAATCCCTTCCGCCTTGAGTTTAGCCACAACTTTTGCTTCGGTAGCAATCGAAGCATGATCGGTTCCGGGCACCCAACACGCATTAAAACCTTTTAAACGGGCTCTGCGTATTAAAACATCCTGAATAGTATTGTTGAGCATGTGTCCCATGTGCAGGACTCCGGTCACATTTGGTGGAGGAATAACAATGGTATAGGGAGTACGCGAATCTGGTTTTGACGAAAAATAATCATTTTTCATCCAGTAATCGTACCATTTTTTTTCAACATCTTTGGCATTGTAGTGAGACGGAATCATTTTAAAAATACTTTAACTATTAGGGATTGACTGCAACTTTACATTTACAAAACAACAAAAATGACTTTGGTATGTTTTTTGTAAATATCCTGCAAAAGTAAGTAATAACCCGTTTTATAAAAAATTAAGATTTAATTTTTTGCTGATTAAAACAAACTGGTTATTTTTACCATAACCAAATTAATCGAAGATGAAAAAACTTATACTACTTTCGGTGTTTTTGATGAGCGGAATCGTTTTTTCGCAAGCCAAAATCGAATTCAAAGACAAGGAAAACACAATCGACTACGGTACGGTCAGCAAAGATTCTGATTCCGGAGTTCGTGCATTTGAATTTACCAATACTGGCGATGCACCGCTTATTATAACGAATGTGCAATCAACCTGTGGTTGTACAGTTCCGTCCAAACCGACTGAACCTATTATGCCTGGTAAAACAGGTAAGATTGAAGTAAAATACAATATGAATCCCGGACCAATACGCAAATCCATTACCGTAGAAAGTAATGCGTCTAATTATGAGAATGGTCGGGTGACACTAAAAATCAAAGGAACTGTTGTCGAAAAACAAGAAGTGAGTCCTTTGGAAAAAAAGAAAACCAGTCCGATGCAATAAAACAGAAGCCCCAAAATTGGGGCTTTTTTTATATTACGCTTTTTAAATTAAATTTTACTTTAAAAACCACACCTTTTCGTTCAAGTTCCATGGTAATTAATTTACCGTCTTCCGATTTAAGCATTTCTTTTATATCTTCCAGCGACATATTATACGTTGAAGAGCCGTTAATTTTTAATATCATATCTCCTTCTTTAATTCCGGCTAAATCGGCAGGAGACTCTTTTCGTACACTCAAAACCGAATAAATAGGTTTTAAAGCAAACTGATAATTCAATGTGCGTTCCACTTTACTTCCGTTAGCATCAAAACTAATGCGTGAGGACGAGCCATTGTCATTATAGGTTGATTCTTTCACCCATTGCAAACCTTCGTGCTGCACATTGATTCCACTCATATTAAAATTAAAAGGAGTATCAAAATCACTGTTCTTTTTTAAATAGAGTTTATTGTTCGGATAATCATAAATAACATCAAATCGCTTCATAAGTTCAGAACCTATAGATCCCACGCGGTTTTCAACCAGTTTCAGGTTTTGGGTACTGGATGAATCAGGATAAGAAATTAAGGGATTCTCAAAAGAAAATTTACCTAATGAAAATTCGCGTATTCTCCCCCTAACACCATACACATTACCACTAAAGCCTTTTCCCAGAAAATCGCTAAATTGTGGATTGGGCAACGTTATTTTTTTATCTTGTTCCTGAAACAACCAAACTGCATCCGAATTTCCGGTATCAATTAATAGTTTTGCATCATACGAATTACCCGAATACTCAGACACCTTAGCTAAAACATAGGGTTTTTGCTCTTCTAAAGTTATAGGAAATGGGGTGTACTTCTTTTTTAGCTTTTTGGTTATGGCTTCATGCGATTGGTAAACATATATTTTTGAAGCTGAATAATCAATTTCGATCAAATTATTTTTAAAAAAATGGTACCCCAAAATACCGTTTACCGGCGTACCAATGTGTGAAGAAATATTTATATTTTGATCCAAAACAATATAAATAGTATGATTGGGATCAACAAAGTCTTTTAAAATGAGTTGATTGCCAGACGATTTAAACCCTTCAAACGGTTCTTTACTCCCCAATCCGATGAATTGCACTTTTTCAATATTCTCAAATTTAACCTGTTCCGATTCGTCTAACGAAAAAAGTAATGTCTCTCCAACCCCAGTATCTAACAAGAAATTCAGTTGTGAACCATTAACTTCTACGGGTACAATTATTAAATTATTTATGGTCTTAAAAGGAATAGCAATGCGCTTTTTATTTCCTTTAATCGAAAATCCGTCTTGAGAAAAAACAGAATTTAAAAGCAACAGAAAGATAACCGTTAAAATCCTCACACTAATTTTTTCACTAAAATTACAAAATTCCGTTATCTCTAAACACATTTTAACAAATTATAAAATCTGTATCAGGATTAAAATAAAAATTGCAAATTTGCAACACTAAAACTTTACATATGCCTGTAATATCAGATAAAGGCCGCTTAATGCCCGAATCACCCATACGAAAATTAGTACCCTATGCAGAAACTGCAAAAAAAAGGGGCACAAAAGTATACCATCTTAACATTGGTCAACCGGATATAAAAACCCCGGAAGTAGCTTTAAATGCAATTAAAAACGCCACTATTAGTGTTTTGGAATACAGCCATTCTGCCGGATTTGAAAGCTACCGAAACAAACTGTCTGCCTATTATAAAACGCATGGTTTACCTGTTGAATCGTCCGAAATTATTATCACAACCGGTGGTTCCGAAGCGCTTCTTTTTGCTATGGGCTCAACCATGGATGCCGGTGACGAAATTATTATTCCGGAACCTTTTTATGCCAATTACAATGGGTTTTCAACCGCATCTGGCGTTACCGTTGTACCGGTAATGTCAACCATCGATGAAGGTTTTGCGCTCCCTCCTATTGCTGCATTTGAAAAATTGATAACCAAGCGAACCAAAGCAATTCTTATCTGTAACCCCGGCAATCCTACGGGTTATTTATATTCAAAAGAAGAAATCTTACAACTCGCTGAAATTGTAAAAAAACACGACTTATTCCTTATCGCTGACGAGGTGTACCGCGAATTTGTATACGATAAAAACGACTCTCATTTTTCGGTAATGAATGTTCCCGGTATTGAGCAACATGCCATCATGATTGATTCGGTTTCTAAACGGTATAGCATGTGTGGCGCTCGAATCGGTTGCATCGTCTCCAAAAACAAAGAAGTCATGCAAACAGCTATGAAATTTGCTCAAGCCCGTTTGAGTCCACCAACTTATGAGCAAATCGCCAGCGAAGCTGCCCTCGATACCCCACAAAGTTATTTTGACGAAGTGATTGCCGAATACAAGGAACGTCGCGATACTTTAATCGCCGAACTCTCCAAAATTCCCGGCGTAAAAGTTGCTACTCCTAAAGGGGCATTTTACTGCATTGCTCGTTTACCCGTTGCCAATGCCGACGATTTTGCCCAATGGTTATTGGAATCCTATGATTTGAATGGCGAAACTGTTATGGTAGCACCCGCCGCCGGATTTTATTCCACGCCCAATGTCGGACTTGACGAAGTGCGCATTGCTTACGTCCTTAAAAAAGAGGATTTAATTCGTTCCGTAGAGATTCTCAAAGAAGCCCTCCAAACGTACAACAACTAAAAATACTTTTTTAATTATAAAAGACTGCTTCTTAGGCAGTCTTTTTTTTTATGGCCTCTCCCCGATGCATCGGGGCCCTGCTTTCCGCACTACCTCCCTAACAGGAGGGTAGTTTGCTGCAATCAGTGAGGCATCAAAAAAACGGCTGCCAAAAGGCAGCCGTTTTTTTGATTAACGTTTAAGGGAGAAATGCGCCTTAAACTCTTTTGATGTATTTTGTTCTTCGTATTCCACTTTAAACCAGTAATCGGTCGATGGCATCATCGTTCCATTGTATGTACCATCCCATCCCTCACTCTGTGAACTCAACTGCTTGATCAACTTTCCATGGCGGTCAAATATATAAATTTTTGCCATTGGTTGACCTCCTAAACCG
>JAYRXL010000038.1:0-126034 GCA_041917555.1 Flavobacterium sp.
AATTATGAGAATTTTCTATTACGAATTCATTTCCAAAACTATCTTGATAAGTAAGTTCGGATGCAAAAGCGAGAAAAAAGAGGAACATGATTAATTTCATAAGCATCTATTAGAAATCGAGTTTTTAAATGGCCTATAACGTTCTCAAGCTTACCGTCTGTTGCTGCTGCAAGCACGAACCAAAACAAAACTACAAAATTTCCTAAGAAGATAGAGTTGTAGCCACCAGATTATTTTCCACGAAGACGAAAATAGCAAGCGCAAGCCCAGCAATAGCGGTAAACTTGGGTTATCGGTAGTTGTTATTCTAAAATAAAAAAGGCTGAAAGTAAACTTCCAGCCAACATTTCATGAACACAAAATTTAAGTAAAGATTACTCAAATAATATCTTCATTAAACGTGTTAAAGTATCCCAAGCTATCGTGTGTGGTTGAATTCAAATTAATTTAAAAACAACCTTCAATACAACTTTTGACACTATTACTGTTTTTTATTCGCGATTATAAATAGCAATAATAATCAAAAATTTTCTTGTGTTTTTATACTCCATTTCAGTAAACTTTAAATATAAAATGAAGTAAATTCGCCCTTGTTCAACAATAACCAGAATAAACTTCTAATAACTAGAAGTCCATTCCTTTTTCTTTAAAACTCTTTCTAAATCAATATCAATTTCCCAATTCATAAACCATTTTTTTTGCGCGATAATTTTTTCAATCTCAGATTTTATTTGCGTATTTCCAGTTTGAAGTGGTACATATTTTGATTTTTTTATGATTTTTATTTTATACTCTTCAGCAATATATGGACAATTAATAATGTCAAAAAATAGCATTGTCAATTCTGATTTCAAAAATACGTTTTCTTGATCGAATCGCGTTATAATTTCACTAATTATTTTTTCTTTTATTTCGGCATAGATTTGATCGTTATTGAAATAATATATAAGAGTTACAAAATGAAAATAATTTAAGTTGGATAATTTTTCATCGTGTAAATTAAAGTAATCAGATATTTTTTTTGGACTAAATTGATATTCATTACCAATTTTTTTTATTGCTATCAAAAGATTAATTGTTTCAATACTAGTTTCATTTTTAACCTGTTTTCTGTGAAAATTAGTCAAAATAAATTCGCAATCTCTATAAATTTTAGAGTATATAGAATGCTTAATATCTGCCTTACTTTTGCTCTCTAAGTATTTAACAAGTAAAACAATCACTTGAGCTACTCTGAAAGTTGTGTTTGAATTTATGTTAACTGAGTAGCAATATAAAATAATATCTAAAATCATTAATAGAAAGTTTTCACTTCTTTCTACGCTGTGAAACTTAGCGTCATCTTTTAACAATTCAACAAGTTTTGACTTAAAAAACCTCACAACATCTTTACTTAAAGAATCATATGTTAGATTGTTTCTTTTTACTATTGTCTGAAATTTTTTGATAAATGATTGAGATAAAACATATGGTTTATTTATTTGTTTTATTTGCTTAATTGAATCATCATCAACTATTTTTTCTTCAAAAAGATTATTATAAAAATCAATCAAGTATTCTTTAATTTCAAGTTTACCAACTGCTATATTTGATAAAAATGGAGATACTTTTATGTCTCCTTTGCTAGGATTTAAGTAGAGTTTATAAAACTGTAATTCCTTTTGAAATGTTTTTTTTACGGCGTCTAAAATTTCTGAATTGTTTGAAAATACAAAATAGTCATCTACATATCTTCTTACATCATAATCAATTCCAAATACAAATTTTGATTCATTCAATTTTGCTAAAACATTTAAGTCTATTTGTTGTAAAATTATTTCAGCAAAAATTCTTGAAATTTCTGGACCTACAACAATACCATTTGTTTCATTATAATTTGAATGTTGCATCAACTTATCGAAAATATTCTCAAATGTACTTTTGGAACTATTTATTTTTGCTGATTCTTTATCTTTTACTGCCCAAGTAATGGAATGTGTGTAAATGTGATAAAAGCATTTACTTATGTCAAATTCCATTAAGAAATTATATCTCTGTTCCAAGCGTTGAAATTCGTTTCTATCGTAAAATTTGTAGATTAAATCTATAGGTTTATATGTGTAATAAGACTTGATGTATTGCGATTCAGAATCTAAAACATCAGGTTCAACTTCCTTGTCAGGATTAATTATATTTTCTTCTTCAAACACAAAATTTGGTGAGAAATAGAACTTGGCGATTTTATTTATTTTTCTCAACGAAAATGGACTTTTTGAACAAAGATGTAACATCAATGAATCGTAGTCTTCGAATAGATTTATAAATCTTTTTTGTGTAAAGGGGTGAATTATGCTTAAAGTACGCGTTTCTCCAACTATATTTTTTTTTATTTCATAATTAAAGGGTAAAGTAAATTGGTCATTCCAATCTTTATATTTATTTTCTCTAATTTTATTTTCAAAGTATTCCAATTGTCCATTTTTAATAATATTATAAAAACCTTCATTTGAAAACAGCATTAAAACTTCATAAGGTAAAAGTTCAGTAAGAATTACTCTAGATTTATCTTCTTTATTTATTTTAACTTTTCCCATTTTACCAACATTTTATTATTTTCCCCATTTCGGCATAGCTAAATGAGTTATATGTTTTGTTTTTGAAGCCAGCAATAAAGCAATGTTTTTTTAGTATATTTCTCTCTATGGTAGATAATTTGGCATTTAATTTAGTTCCTATGGAGCCATTTTTACTGTAAATTAATTTTTTATGGAAAATATTTAGTTCTTTCAAGACACTTAAATCATTGATATGTGTGTAGTTAAAATATATGCCAGCTTTTAGTATGCTACCATCGTTCGTTTTACTAATGCCATAATTTCCAGTTAAAAATTGTATTCTTCTTTTAAGCAAATTGAAATCGTTATTATTGATATAGTCAACGTAAGATTTTATTATACGAGTTTTAATCTTCTTTATCTTTTTATCAGCAATACTTATTTTTAATTTATTTTCTCTTTTAGTAATGTTTTCATCTAGGTAAAATTTATAACCTAAATATTCAATGTTGTTGTGAATTGGCCTCTTGTTATAGCCTTTTCTTAAAATTTTAAAGTTTAAGCCATCGAATAACTCAGTTTTAGTATTATTAATTTCTAGATTAAGTTTCTCATTTGAAATAATTTCTTTTAGAGAATCTAGTAAAGTATTGGCGCTTTCCTTGTTATTTAAAAAAATTATAATATCATCAACGAATCTTGCATAATAATAAACATCCTTATGTCTTTGTATTGATTTATCGAAGTTTCGCATATAAATTTCAGAAAGGGATGCGCTAATATTTAAACCTCTAGGAAGACCTGATTCAGAAATAATACTTGGATGTTCAAAAATTTTTTTTATTAAAAAAATGGAATAGTAAGAAAGCATTGCATCATTCTTTAATTTTTGAAAAACTCTATTTCTATCTATACTTTCATAAAATGATTTAATATCAGTTTTAATTATCCAAAATGGAGCATTTTCATTTAATAAAGTCTTTATTTGATGTATAATAAATTTACGATTTGCTTGTTCGTCCTTATAAATTCGTTTAATATTATCATTCAACTTCCTTAGAAGAAGTTTCTGTGAAATATCTTCAATAAAGTAAAATTCATCATTAAACTTTATATCAAATTCAAAAGTTTCATCAAGGATTTTTTCTTCTAATTCTTCAATGTCAAAGACAATATCATCTTTCTCTAACTTTTTTCGAATTAGTTCCCCTTTTTTTAAATATCTAATTAGTTCTTGAGAATTAAAATTTTGTTTCATATTGTGCATTTTTGCTACAATTACCGATAACGTATGTGGCTTGCACCAGTTGCTGCTGCAATCACTGACCAAAACAAATCTACAAAATTTCTAAGAAAGATAAAGTTGTAGCAACCAGATTATTTTCCACGAAGACGAAAATAGCAAGCGCAAGCCCAGCAATTGGTGCAAACCACGGTTAACAGCAGTTTTATTTTAAAGTTGAACTTTCAATTTTATATCCTAATTCTTTAATCAGTTTCAAAATTAATTCAGCATGTTGTTTGTCAACGCCAGTAAATTCAAAATCTCCTCTGTTGTTATTAAGGTAGTTGAAAGAATAAGATCTGATAAATGGAATATTTTTTTTAATTGTATTATATATCTCATCTGAACGAAAAATTTCTTCCCCTTTAGCTGAAACGATTAACTTTAAACTGTAATTATTTGATCTAATATATGTTTGATTTGTATTGCTCGAATTTAGACGATTAATTTGTGATGTTAATTCATCTAATTTTGTGAGAATATATGATTGAGAATCATCCTTTATTGCAACTTGACGCATTATGTTATCACTTATTGCTCTGTAAATAGGATTATCTGGTTCATTCTCTAAAAGAGCTTCATTAACTGCCTTTTCTAATTTAGGTTTTAGAATTTCCACTCCTGCCATATCGTCATCATAAAATATTGTACGTTCCGTCGCTATGTCAAAAGGAAGTTTTGTTCCCTTTTCAACTAGACAAATAACAGGAAGCCTTTTTGCATGGCGGACAGCAAGTTCATACATTACATTAGGATTTAATTCACTTAAGTTTGCAACAACTAAATCTACTTCAAGTAAGTGTTGGATTACCTGCATTGTAATCGATCCTGGAGTGTCAATTTCATGTGGAGCTATTACAAGAAATTCTAAATTATTTAGAACGGGTTTTATAACTGAATTTATTAGTCCATCTGCTTTTCTTCTCGTTTCAGAATCTTCGTTGCCTAAAGGTGAAATTATAAAGCATTTTTTTTGTTGAGATTTTTTCATATAAATAATTCTATTGTCTTTAGTGTTTGTTTCTGATTTGCAAAAATTGCTGTTAACTCTATATTATGCGAAGGCGGTTTTCCATTGTTTTGATAATAAATAAATTACCTGAAAAATAGTATAAAAAGCGCATTGCGCTTTTTATACTATTTTTTTTCTCGCAACGTATCAAATATACAAAATTCATTTCTACTACAAATCATCCAACGGACTCTTAATTTTTCGTAACGTCAAATCACTTACATCCGTATAAATCAAAGTGGTTTTAATGTTATTATGACCCAATAATTCCTGAATAAAACGGATATCGGTTCCATTCTCTAACAAATGGGTCGCATAACTGTGACGCAGCGCATGAACACCCACCTTCTTGCGTATTCCCGCCCGTAAACAGGCTTCCCGAAATACCGCCTGAACCGATCGTACACTATACATGCCGCCATATTGCCCCTCAAACAAATAATCCTTAGGCAAATAGGCCTTGTAATACCGGCGCAACTGCTCCA
This sequence comes from Flavobacterium sp., assembly GCA_041917555.1. Taxonomy (GTDB): domain Bacteria; phylum Bacteroidota; class Bacteroidia; order Flavobacteriales; family Flavobacteriaceae; genus Flavobacterium. Next base: position 5,317 of record JAYRXL010000038.1, read on the forward strand.
ATAAACTATCGGGTAAGTTTACATAACGATCCTTTTTACCCTTCGAGCGCTCCACCAAAACACGCATATTCTTTTTGTCAATATGCTCAATTTTTAAGTTAACCACTTCCGAAACCCGCAATCCCATCCCATATATCATTTTCAACAGCGTATTGTGTTTCAAATTTTCGGTGAGCAACAACAAATCCCTAACCTCACTACTATGCAGTGCTTTGGGTAGTTTTTTGTGCTTTTTGGGACGGGGCACTTCCCCAAAATCCAAACGCTTTCGGGCCACAAAATCATAATAAAACTTAATCCCGTTTATCCTGCTGTGCAAAGTGTTCTCCGTCAAACACAAGTCGTTAATGCAATACAAAAGATAACGCTTAATGTCATCGGTAGTGGCCTCATCAGCCGGTTTCGATTGCAAAAAATACAAAAATTGAGCAAAGTCAACCATATACGTCCGCAACGTATTCACACTATAACCTTTCAGTTTTATATGGGCAATCAACAATTCCAAACTCGTCCGGTGCGAAGCATTCAAGCGCTTCAAAATCCGAACCCCCATACGATCTCGGGGCTCTAAGTTAAATAATTTACGATAGGTTGCATTGTCCGGCAAATACCACATTTTCTTGGTACTGCTCCATTTTCGTCCCACTAACGAACGAATATACAACACAAACTCCGGCGCTTTATGAATCTCAAAAAACAACACCGGCTGCCCGCGGTGCTCCATAGGAATAATTCGGTATGGCATAGATATTTCATTTTTTGGCGTTTACAAAGTCAAATATAGCAATAATTTTTTTTACTTGGGCATTCCCCGATTAGCAAAAACTACGTTTTACAAACTTGTTTTTGCTAATCGGGGCCGGGCTTTCCGCTATAGTCCCGATGAATCGGGAGCTGCCGCTTCAACAAGCCTGCCTGCGGCAGGTCCCTAATGCGAATCCGTCCTCAATGACATAAGCTGTGCAACCTATGGAAGTTTATCAGCCTTGTCAGTTTTAATTTTTCGCACCTTGCTCCAAAAAAGCGGCTGCGTCTTTTGGATCAACAGTAAATCGAATGCTGTAGGTACCCGGTTCAAGATTTTTAAACAAAATCTCTCCTTTTTCATTAACGGTAGCTTCTTGCAAAGCGGTTGTAGGACAAGGCGGGTTTTTACAATACACGGGTCTTTTTACCGGCAACGATTTCGCCTCGGGTTTGCCACCGTCTTCTTTGCGCGACAAAAAGAGCATATAATCGCCGGCTTCGCTCACCTCAAGGGTTACATAACCGTCTTTATCAAGGGGAGTCACACGAATATTATGTTGTCTCACATTCGATTTACAGGTGTTGGCAACGAGACCTTCAGTCAATGCGGCCGGTGTAGGGGTGGTGTTGTGCGCCAAGTCGGGTCTTGGGTTGGTGGCCGCTTTAACGGGTTGGTCTGTGGCTCGTTTGGGTTGGGGCTCACAAACGCCGTTGTTCATCACAAACCCCGGAGGACAGTTAATACCGTCAGTTAATACAACCACTTTGTAACTGCCGGGTTCCAGGTCTTCAAATTCAATCTCCCCTTTGTCGTTGGTTGGGGCAACTGCTATTATATTACCCGATGGGTTTTTACCCAATGCAACTTTTACACCTTTAACTGGTCCACCTTTAGTTTTAACTTGATTATTCACGTTAACCAAATCGGTTTGTGATTTTACCGTAAAGCTATAATTCCCTTTTTCCGTAATTTCTATAGTGGTTTCGCCTTGGGCATTGGTAATCCCACTAATTTTACTGGCTCCACTTCCGGGATTTTTCTTAATCACTACGCCCACACCTTTTACAGGAGGTGTATACTGCTCGGTTTTGGTGGCGGTGGGTAAGGTGTTTACAGTTACTTGTTTTGCCGGTTTTCCTTTGCTTGAAGTTGTTTTTGTTGTTTGTGACATCATCGTCAATCCATACAAAAGGAATAAACATAAAATAATTTTTTTCATAGTACTGTTATTTTGATTCGCTTTTTGGTTGCTATAATAAGGTGTTATTTAAGTGTGTAAGGTCAAATATAGTGTATTTGTTGTATTTTTTTTCCGTTGTTTAACGGTTTTTACGCTCACAAGAACAATGCCAAGTGTAGTTGCAAGTAGAAACGACCATTTGCAACGCAGTAAAAAAAACGCCATCCTTTATGAGGACGGCGTTTTTTGCATCAGGGACTGGAGCAAACTATCCTGACCTTTTGGGCAGATAGTGCGTAAGGCCCGACCCCGAGGTAATCGGGGTGATGCCCCAAAAAAAAATTAAGGAGTCACCAAGTGTTTGTAACTGCCCCAGTTGGCGTAAATTAAGAACAAATTGGCTGCCAATACAAATATACCTATGGCTACTTCGTGTACTTCGGTAACAGTGTGCAACAGGAAAATATTGACCGAAATGGGCAACAAAACCAACAGCATTAAGCGCATAAACTTGCCGCTTAACAACGAAATGGCCGCCAAAAGTTCAATGACTTTTGCTACCGGGAAGATGTACTTTGTAGCCATAAATCCGGCCATGACCGTACCCATAGTTTCCGATGGTTTGGGTTGGTCGCCCATTAAGTTAAAGAAAAAGGCGATGGAGGCCCAGCCCATAAGTGCACCTAATAGCACTCGAACAATAATTGCAGCAATTCTCATATCAATTTAGTTTTATTGGTTATCAACCAAAAATACATAAAATTAAGGTACGTTAACCGCTGCCTGTTTTGGCTTATCAACAGTTTTTTGAACGAAACCGGATTCTTATTTCTGCAGTTTGTTATTTGCGAACCCATTTTCGGTACCCAAACCATCCCAATGATGCGCCTAAAAGCAAAGGCCAAAGCAGGACCAAAAAGGCAATTACGTTTTCCACAAAGTACCAGCCGCTCGTAAAATTTTGCCATACTTGTGTGCCCAAATGAGGCCCATCGGTAGCGCGATTGATCAGGTTGCCAATTTTTTCACGTCGCAAGGCTTCGTTTTGGTAAATATGCAGCGTAAGGGTACTGTAACTTACTTTGTCTTGCAAGTCTAAGTTTGCCAATTGATGTTGGTTGTTTTCTTCTTTCTTTTGGGCCAATGTTTCTTCGGCTTGCATTACTTGGTCGAGCTTTCTGCCTTTGCTGTCGATTCCCGTAGCCATTCGTTTTTCGGTTTCGCTGCTGCGTTTTTGTGCCATTTTGTTTGCTAAAAGCTGTAAGGTTACATCGTCGGCATCGATGGTGCGCTCATTGATAAAGTCCATTTCCTTGGCAATTTCTGTGAGCACCGGATCCAATTGGGTATTGGGTATACGTAGCGTAATGTCGTTTGTCATTTCGTAGCGGGTGGTAATCAGCGTACTGTCGGACGATATCTTGGTTTCGTCTTGATCGGTTATCCGACTTTCCAGATGGGTATGGGTAACATAACCGCCATGCGTCGCGACTGCATTTTCAATGGAATAGGTGGATTGCACTACATCTTTTACCTTAAAACGGGCTGTAGCTGTGCGCACAAATTTTTTAGGGTTGTTCTTGGGTTCTTTGGCGGCCTGAGAAGAAAGAATTGTTTTTGTATCCGATGGGGAAGTAGCTGCGCTGTCTGTAACAGCTTCAACCGATTCGGAGTTGGAGGCGTTTGCTGCTTCAGCATTTTCATCTTGTGCCTGTTTGCAGGAGAAAAAGAGACCCATCGCCATGAGGGTCACTACAGTTTTTAGGTTTGTTTTCATACTAAAACGGTTTTAAAGTTATTATTCAATAAAAAAATTAATACAATTTTGATGCGTAGTATTGTTTCATAACTTGCGTTTTAGGATGAAATTGGTTTACAAAACAAACGCTCTAAAAATCATGCCAAAAAAAAAGCGTTTTGAGGCTACTTTTCGTCGACCCGATTTATAGCGATGACTCGAGAAAAAGAAAAATGGAATCAAAAACGTTCTTGATTTATTTTTTGTTTCATTTCATGACACAAAAACAGTAGTATTTTTACGCAATTTGGGTTTATGTTGTATTTTTGACCAAATTCGAATGCCTTGCGCCAAACCATTTATAAATCGGTACACGATTCCATTACCCTGAAAGCCCAATTGATTGGTTGGGCTGCTCAATTTCGGGAAGCGGTTGTATTGGATTCAAATGCTTATGAACAACAGTACACAACCTTTGATTTTGTGGTGGCTGTTGATGCGTTTACGTTAGTGCAAACCGATTGGCACAATGCTTTTGAGGATTTGCACCAGTACCGCGAACAAACCCGTGACTGGCTTTTTGGTTATCTTTCGTATGATTTAAAAAATGATACGGAGGATTTGCAATCCAATAACTTTGACGGCCTGCATTTTGCGGATTTATTTTTCTTTCAACCGAAGAAAATTATCTCACTGAAGGGAAATACGTTGGTGTTTGAATACCTAAGTCTGTGTGCCGATGAAATAGAGGAGGATTTTGAGGCGATTGTAAAGTGGGAAGTAGAGCAACAGGAAACGTCTCACGAAGTGGTAATCAAGCAACGGATTAGTCGTGAGGCGTATAAGGAAAAAGCGAGTTTTTTTTTGGAACACATTCACCGTGGCGATATTTATGAGGCTAATTTCTGCATGGAGTTTTATGCGGAACATACAAAGGTTGATCCGGTTTCGCTCTACCACAAACTCAACACCATTTCAACACCACCTTTTGCTTGTTTTCTTAAAAATAACCACCATTTTTTGGTGTCGGCTTCGCCCGAACGTTACTTGCGCAAACAAGGAAATACGGTTATTTCGCAGCCCATAAAAGGAACAGCACCCCGAAGTTTTGATACCGAAACCGATTTGGAACTCAAGACTGCGCTGGCAAAAAATCCCAAAGAGCGTTCAGAAAATATCATGATTGTCGATTTAGTGCGCAACGACTTGTCGCGTACAGCGTCCAAAGGATCGGTTCAGGTAGCTGAATTGTGCGGTAGTTATGCCTTCCGGCAGGTACACCAACTCATCTCAACAATCGTTTCAGAAGTAGACTCGTCTGTTTCGCCGGTTGAGATTATCAAAACTACATTTCCTATGGGGAGTATGACGGGGGCTCCCAAAATTTCGGCCATGCAACTCATCGAAAAATATGAAAAAACGCAACGCGGCTTATACAGTGGAGCCGTGGGTTATTTCACTCCCACAGGTGATTTTGATTTTAATGTGGTCATCCGAAGTATTTTGTACAACCGTTCCAACCAATACCTTTCGTTTTCGGTGGGCAGTGCGCTTACGGCACAGGCGAATCCGGAGCAGGAATACGAAGAATGTTTATTAAAAGCAAAAGCCATGTTCGACGTATTGCAATCCAAATAAATGTGTATTTTTGGACATGCTGAGCGAATTTCAACAACACCTACATAATCATTTTCCTTTTCTGCTTCACAGCAAATTGCTGGTGGCAGTTAGCGGCGGTATCGACAGTATGGTTTTGGTCGATTTGCTCAAGGCATCGGGCTATGATATTGCGCTGGCGCATTGTAATTTCCAATTGCGAGGTGAGGATAGTTATGAGGATGAAAACTTTGTAAGGGAGTATGCCCAAGGAAACCGGTTGCCTGTGTATATCAAACGCTTTGATACCTTGGCCGTTGTGGCACAGGAAAAATCTTCGGTTCAAATGGTTGCTCGTGACTTGCGTTACGAATGGTTTGCCTCATTATTGCAATCTGAAAACAGGGATTTTGTACTTACGGCGCATCATTTAGATGATGCAATTGAAACCTTTTTAATCAATTTTACGCGTGGCACCGGTATAGACGGACTCGCAGGAATTCCCGAATTTTCAGGAAAAATAGTACGCCCGTTGTTGGCTTTTACAAGAAGGAATATAGAAGCGTATGCAGCCGAGAACCTGATTGCTTGGCGCGAAGACAGCAGTAATTCGGAGGATAAATACCTGCGTAATGCGTTGCGCCATCGCGTGGTTCCAATTCTAAAAGAACTCAATCCGTCGTTTACCGATTCCTTTCAGCAAACCCTGACCCATTTAAAGCAAACCCAATTAACAGCACAAGAAGGTGTATCCCGTTTATTGGCCGGTGCTCTGATTAAGGATAAAGCGGCTACTCGTTTTGCTATTCAGGCTATACCATCAAAACCGTTGCGTAATGCTTGTTTGTATGCTTGGTTAAAAGACTATGGTTTTTCGGCTTGGGAGGATATTTATAATTTACCCGAAGCCCAATCCGGAAAGCAGGTTTTGGCCCCCGGCCATATTTTGCTTAAGGATAGGGAACATTTGATTTTAGAGGCGGTAACCGAACTGGATACGACCGTATACACCATAGCCTCGTTTCAGGCAGAAGTTAATATTCCCTTAAAACTGCGATTTAGTAACGTAAGTAACATTTCGAATCCAAAGCCAAATTGTATATTTGTCGATGCCGATGTTTTGCAGTTTCCTCTAAAAATACGCAGGTACCAAGAAGGAGATTATTTTTATCCTTTTGGGATGAAGGGTAAAAAGAAGGTAAGTAAGTACCTTAAGGATGAAAAAATACCGGTAACGGAGAAACAAAAATTATGGGTGTTATGCTCAGAAGGTCAGATTGTATGGCTGATTGGCATGCGAATGGACGACCGCTTTAAGACAAAAAAACAAACAACAAAAATACTTCAAATACAACTACACGAATGAAACGATTGCTGATTTTACTTCTGTCCTTATTGAGTGCTTTTAATGTACTGGGGCAAATGAAAGACCCTGTAAAATGGACAACTTCTGTTGAGAAAATTTCGGATACCGAATTTGATCTGGTGATGAAAGCGGTTATTGAGCCCGAGTGGCATGTTTATTCTCAATTTACTCCTGATGGAGGTGCGCTTCCGATTGTAATGACTTTTAAAGAACAAAAGGGAAATTACCAGTTGGTAGGCAAAACCAAAGAAAGTCCTTATAAAAAGCACTTTAACGACATTTTTGAAGTAGAAGAGTTTTATTTTGAAAAAGCTTTTACCTTGACCCAACGTGTAAAACTAACCAATCCAAAACTGGCGAAAATAAAAGCGGCCATCGAATACCAGGCTTGTAAAGAACAATGTATCAGCGATAGTAAAGATTTTGTATTTGAGCTCCCGGTATCAGCAACTACTGCCGAAGTAACCGGTTCCGACACTACTGCGACTGCAATTGAAACACCAAAAGATACCACTTCAACTGCCAGTGTACCGGTTAGTGATGCCGACCTCAAATTGTATGGATTTAAACCCACAGATTTAAAACAATATACCGGGGATGCAGCCACAGTTCATGAAGAAGCGAAGTCAAAATCCCTTTTCGGTATTTTTGGTTTGGGTTTTATTGGTGGTTTGTTGGCTTTACTTACGCCTTGTGTTTTCCCGTTAATCCCCTTAACGGTGAGTTATTTTACCAAAAACAGCGGTAAAAATAAATCCGATGGTATTAAAAAAGCGGTATTGTACGGCGCCTTTATCTTAGGCGTTTATTTGTTATTGAGTGTGCCGTTTCATTTATTAGATAGTGTAAATCCGGATATATTAAACGACATTTCTACCAATGTTTGGCTGAATATTTTCTTTTTTGTTATCTTCATTTTCTTCGCATTTTCCTTTTTTGGATTTTATGAAATTACCTTGCCTTCAAGTTGGATGAATAAAACCACCCAAGGCGAAAGTATTGGTGGAATTTTTGGTATTTTCTTTATGGCACTAACCTTGGCCTTGGTTTCATTTTCATGTACCGGTCCCATCTTAGGTTCTTTATTGGCAGGCTCTTTGTCCTCGAATGGAGGCGCTTGGCAACTTACTGCGGGCATGGGAGGATTTGGTTTAGCCTTAGGACTTCCGTTTACACTTTTTGCGCTTTTTCCCAATATGATGAGTTCATTACCAAAATCGGGTGGCTGGTTAAATACCACCAAAGTGGTATTAGGATTTTTAGAGTTGGCTTTAGCATTTAAATTTTTATCCAATGCCGACTTGGTGAAACATTGGGGTATTTTAAAATATGAAACGTTCATGGTGTTATGGATTGTTATTTTTGCCGGTTTAGCGATTTACCTTTTCGGTAAAATTAAGTTCCCGCACGACAGTCCGTTGTTGAAGTTGTCCTTTTTCAGAATAGCCACCGCTATTTTGGTCGCTTCATTTACAATTTACTTGGTTTCCGGTTTCCGTGTGAACAAGCAAACCAACACCTTTACTTCATTGAGTTTGCTGAGCGGATTAGCACCTCCTGTGGGCTATAGTTATATTTTACCAAATGATTGTCCCAACAACATTAACTGCTTTAAAGATTTAAAAGCGGGACTCGATTATGCAAAATCGCAAAACAAACCGGTAATGATTGATTTTACCGGCTATGCCTGTGTAAATTGTCGTAAAATGGAAGAAAATGTTTGGTCGGATGCTGAGGTGGATAAAGTACTTAAAAATGATTTGGTGTTAATTTCCTTGTATGTAGATAATAAAAATGCCTTGGATAAAGAAGAACAAATTGAAGTACAACGCGCCAATGGAAGCACACGTGTATTAGAAAATCACGGACATAAATGGGCTCATTTCCAAACCAAATATTTCCAAACCAATTCGCAACCGTATTATGTTTTATTGGACCCTAAAACGATGCAAATACTCAACCAACCTGTAAGTTATACACCGGATATTCCTGAGTATTTACAGTGGTTAAAGTCGGGTCTTTCAAATTATAAAAAATAAAAAAAATCCCAATCATGCGATTGGGATTTTTTTTACTCATTTTCCTCCAATTCAAATAAGTCTTCAACCGGTTTTTCAAAAAAGCGAGCCAGTTTTAAGGCCAATAGCGTTGAGGGCACATACTTGCCTTTTTCCATAGCGTTTATGGTTTGACGGCTCACATCAATTTGTTTGGCCAACTCTTCCTGCGATATATTTTTAATCGCACGTAATACACGCAGATTATTCTTCATCTTGAGTCGTTTTATTGATTTTATAAATCATATAGTGAAAGCGTATGATAAAAAACAGCAACAAAGTAAACAAATTATGCAGTAAAACATTCATATAAGCTATGCCATATACAAAAAGAGTAAAAAATAAAATAAGGCCATAATTTAGATACGTTGCCCAAACCAAACTCTCGTAACGCATCTTTGAAATCATTTCGTCTTCGGATTTTACTTTCGAGAAGCCCACTAAAATGCCCCCGATGATGACTGCAAACGTTAAGATTTCATCGGAAATACTGTTTTTAATAATTTTAAACCAAGCAGCGTCATCTAAAAAGCCATCCGAATACAGCGCAAAAACATTCGTTTGTAAATACTCATCTGCGGCAGTATCGGTAAAGGAAAGGGCAATAACAATAAGAATACCGGGAACAAAAAGAAGCCATCCGATTTTTTTAAAGCGATGGGGGAATAAAAATGTTGTTTTCATAAGCAAAAGGTTTTAAAGTAATACAATCGTTTTTTAAGCATGAATTTCTTTACTGGGAAATTCAATGGGTCAAATGTAAAGTATATTTTATATATAGACAAATAAAATTTACAAAAAGTAAAATAAACTTTACTTTTAAAAAAAACAATACTTGTTTTACAAAAATTGTTTTGCACTGAGAAGCCATTTTTTATACTTTCGTAATTGTATAAGCCTTAAAAATTGTATAAGCCATGTTAGTAAAAGTATTTGGAAGCGCCGTTTTTGGCGTTGAAGCCACCACCATTACCGTTGAAGTTAATATTGACAAAGGCGTAGGGTACCATTTAGTTGGTTTACCGGATAATGCCATCAAGGAGAGTAGCTATCGCATTGCGGCTGCACTTAAGAACAACGGATATGAACTACCTGTAAAAAAAATCACCATCAACATGGCGCCGGCCGATTTGCGTAAGGAGGGTTCGGCCTACGACCTTACCATTGCCACGGGCATACTTATTGCGACCGGACAAATCACTGCCGAGGAGGCCGATCGGTATGTTATAATGGGCGAATTGTCTCTTGATGGCGGTTTGCAACCCATTAAAGGAGCTTTATCCATTGCAATCAAAGCCAAAGAAGAGGGTTTTAAAGGTTTTTTTCTTCCGATTCAAAATGTGAAAGAAGCTGCTATTGTGGAAGGGTTGGATGTATATGGCATTGAAAATGTTACCCAAATTATTGACTTTTTTGGTGGAACAGGTGATTTGCAACCAACTGTTTTGGATACCAAAATTGAGTTTGGTCGGAATCTTGATTTTCCGGAGTTTGATTTTGCCGATGTGAAAGGGCAGGAGTCCATTAAGCGCTGTATGGAAATTGCCGCAGCCGGTGGGCATAATATTATATTGATTGGTCCTCCCGGTGCCGGAAAAACGATGTTGGCCAAACGTTTGCCCAGTATTTTGCCGCCAATGACCTTGCAAGAAGCGTTAGAAACGACCAAAATACATTCGGTTGCCGGAAAGATTAAAGACGCCGGACTCATGAGTCAGCGGCCATTTAGGAGTCCGCATCACACGGCCTCATCGGTTTCGTTGGTTGGAGGAGGGAGTTATCCGCAACCCGGCGAAATTTCGTTGGCGCACAATGGTGTTTTGTTTTTGGACGAATTACCCGAATTTAAGCGGGAGGTGCTTGAGGTTATGCGACAGCCGTTAGAGGATAGGGAAGTAACCATTTCGCGGGCCAAGTTTACCATAACGTATCCGTCATCCTTTATGTTGGTAGCCAGTATGAATCCGAGTCCGGGTGGTTATTTTAACGATCCGGATGCTCCGGTAACCACGTCACAGGCGGAGATGCAACGGTATCTCAATAAAATTTCGGGGCCATTATTGGATCGGATTGATATTCATATTGAAGTCACACCGGTGCCTTTTGAAAAATTAACCGATATGCAAAAAGCCGAAAGTAGTATTGCGATTCGAGAGCGGGTTATTCGTGCACGAGAACTACAATCGGCGCGGTTTAGTTCGTATACTTCAATCCATTATAACGCCCAAATGGGGTCAAAACTGATTCGAGAGTTTTGTAGGTTAGACGATGTATCGTTGGCCTTATTGAAATCGGCTATGGAGCGTTTAAATTTATCGGCAAGGGCTTATGATCGTATTTTAAAAGTTGCACGAACTATTGCCGATTTAGAATCGTCGGAAGGCATTGTACCGGCGCATATTGCAGAAGCTATACAGTACCGCAGTTTGGATCGCGACGGCTGGTTGGGTTAGCCCGGACAGCAACGAAGCCGCAAGCAGGTTGCAGTTACAGTAACACAAAAAAAAAAGAGCGACCAAACGGAAGCTCCTTTTTATTGTTAGGTGTTACAAACTGAAACCCATTGCGGCGCAGTGTATGGCCGGAAAAAGCTCCTAATTTAACACTTCGGAAAATGTATCACCTTGTTGGATATCGCCCGATTTAAAGCCGCGCATGAACCAATATTTGCGTTGTTCAGAGGTACCATGCGTAAACGATTCCGGCACCACATGCCCTTGCATTTTGCTTTGAATGGCATCGTCACCAACGGCTTGTGCGGCGCTGAGTGCTTCGTCTATATCGTCAACATCGAGGTATTTTTGGTTGTATTTTGCCCATAAACCCGCATAAAAATCGGCTTGCAATTCCATCGCTACCGAGAGGCGGTTAGCACCGGTTTGATCGGTTTGCGATTGTAATTTACGTACTTTATTCGAAGTGCCTAACAGGGTTTGCACATGATGACCTACTTCGTGAGCAATTACATAGGCAATGGCAAAATCGCCGCCTTTGGCGCCAAAGCGTGTGCGTAACTCTTCAAAGAAATCGAGGTCCATATACACCTTTTGATCGCCTGGGCAATAGAAAGGACCCGAGGAGGAAGTGGCGCTACCGCAAGCGGTTTCAACTTGTCCGGTGAAGAGAACCATTTTTGGCATTTCGTATTGCAAACCGTTTTCTTGAAAAATGGTGGTCCATACGTCTTCGGTATCGGCAAAAACGGTTTTTACGAATTCACCCATTTCCTTTTGTTCTTCGGTAAGTTCAGTCGGAGCCGTTGTGGTTTGTGTTTGATTTTGTTGCACCTGACTTTCGATTTGGTCTAAAAGTTGGGCATTATCACCTCCCATAAACATTTTTAAAATAAAGAAAACGATGGCCAATCCGCCACCACCAAGAGCAACTTTGCCACCTGTAGACATACCTCTACGGTCTTCCACATTGTCACTTTGTCTTCTACCTTCCCATTTCATAAAACTATAAGTTTAGATTAGGTTACAAATTAACGTAATTTTTTTAGATATGATTAATCCACTTTAAAAGAATTGTTTGTAGAATTTCTTTTATGATGGGTTTTGAAACATAATCGTTCATCCCGGCTTCCAAACATTTTTCTTTCTCACCCGATACAATACCGGCTGTGAGTGCGATTATAGGGACATGGGCACCCTTGGGTTTATTTCGGATTTCGCGAGAGGCTTCGTATCCGTTTTTTACCGGCATTTGCACATCCATGAGTATAATATCCGGTTGAATGGCATCAAACTGTTCTACTGCAATTTTTCCGTTTTCAGCTTCAAAAACCGAAACATTGGGTATAATTTGTTTGAGTAGTGTTTTGGCTAAAAGCATATTAATTTTATTGTCTTCTACAACCAAAATTTTATAATTTTTGAGGCTGTCTAATTGTGGTAGTATTTGTTCCGTCTCCTTAGGTTTGGTTTGTTTTTTTGATTTACTCTTGACAGTTGTTGCGGTTCCGTATACATCTTTTCCTTTAACCTTAATTTCGAAAAAGAATTCACTTCCTTTACCGAGATCACTGCGCAGTTGAAGTTTGCTTTTCGCCAAGTTGAGTATACTGTTGGTTATGGTAAGTCCGAGTCCGGTACCGCCATATTTACGCGTAGTTGATGAATCACCCTGACTGAATGCGTCGAAAATGATTTTTTGATGTTTTTTATCGATTCCCAAACCGGTATCTTTAACCGAAAACAACAATTTGTGGACATTTTTATGCGTTTCGAGACACTCTATTTTTAGGGTAACCGTTCCTGAATCGGTGAATTTGACGGCATTGCTCATCAGGTTGATGATTACCTGTTTTAAGCGAAGCGGATCCACCCAAATCCATTGTGGTGCATTGGCACAAATAGCTAACTCCAGTTCGATACTTTTTTGGGAGGCGCTGTAAGTAAATAAATCAAATATTTCCTGGGTGAGTTCGGAGAGGTTAGTTTGCCGAATTTCAAGTTCGAATTTACCGGATTCAATTTTTGAAAAATCGAGTATATCGTTTACAATTTCCATGAGCGATTTGGCCGATTGGCTGATCGTATTCATGTAGGTTTTTTGGATATCCTGAAGTTCGGTGTTGTTGATGAGTAAATCGGTAAAGCCTACGATACCGTTGAGCGGCGTTCGTATTTCGTGACTCATGTTGGCTAAAAATTCCGATTTTGCTTTGTTGGCGGCTTCGGCCAATTCTTTTGCTTTAACTGCTATTTCGGCTTCTTTCTTTTCGGTAATATCAAAATAAACGCCACCGATGAACTCAATTTTATCTTCTTTTAGGATAACATCACCATATTCTTCAATCCAGATATAAGTGCCGTCTTTTCGTTGAATTCGATAGGTTGAATGAAAGCCTTTTTTGGCATCAAGGTGTTTGATTTGTTCTTGAAGAACATTTTCTAAATCTTCGGGATGAATAAGTGAAAGGAACGACATTTCATTATTCAGAAACACTTCTTTAGGATAGCCTGTTAATTTTTCAATTTCATCATTAATATACACTTTGGTCGAATCGTCATCATAAAGCGACAGGTAAACTGTACCCGGAATGTTCTTGGCGATTAATCGGAATTTTTCTTCAGTATCATAAATCAACTGCTCGTTTATTTTCTTTTCAATAAGGGTGGCGATATTACCGGCTAATGTTTTGAGAATGGTTATTTCATCATTATTCCAAATGCGTTCCGTTTTGCAATCATCAAACCCTAAAAAGCCATACAATTCATTTTTTACAAACACCGGAATTCGCAAAACCGATTTGATACCTCTTTCCATCAAACTGGTTTTCGCTTTTGAATCTTCTAATAATTCAACCACAAATGCATATTCTTTGTTTTGTAATAGAATATCGAAAAGTTCTTTAAAATCGGCTTGTGCATAACCAAAAAGCGAAGCATTGTTTAGTTGCGATTGTATTCCTTCATTAACCCATTCCGATTGAAGTGAGATTGTTTTCGCTTTTGGATCGCTGATAAAAAAATGCACCCGATCTACATGCGCTGCTTTTCCGATAATGGAAAGTGTTTCGTCGAGTGTGAAGTCGATTTGACTGTTAACCAGGAAGTTATTTGTAATATTAGATAGTGCGGCCAGAAGTTTACTTTTGTATTCCAAATTGCGTTCTGCTTCCAAGCGTTGATTGGTTTCGGTTGTAATTGCAATAAAATCGGCAATAGAACGCATAAAGTTGATGTCTTCGGTATCCCATTCTTTCACTTTGGTATCCGATTCCAAACAAATAATGCCTTCTAATTGTCCGTTGTAATATACCGGAGTATCGAGCATGGAACGGATATCGTTTTCCGGGAAATAATTTGAGCAAAACTCAACAGTATCAGGGGAAATGTAAACATTTTCAGCCACTATTTGATTTTCATTTTCTATCGCTCTGAAGTAATTAGGAAAATCAGCTTTGTAAAGTATTTGATCCGAAAAATAAGCATCCTGATTTCTCACATACATTTTTTGGCAAATAATATGATCTTTTTTGTAGAGCCAAATGCTAACACGGTTTACATCGACAGCCTTGGAAATAATTTGGAGAATTTCATTCGTAAATTCTGAAAACGACATTTCGTTGAGTCGATTTCCGGCGATTACATTTTTGAGGGTTTCCCCGTAACGGCTTTTTTTCTTGTCTCTTTTGCGGGATTCGTTTTCGAGTTTTCGAACCAATGTAATATCACGCGCAATGGCAGAGTAACCGGTTATTTTAGAATTTATTCGATTTACGGTAACATTTTGCGACAGCCAAACTGTTTCACCACTTTTGGTCAGGATGGGAAAGACTAATGTTTTGAATTCTTTCAGATTGGCATCGTTAGAACTGTAGAAACTATACACTCTTTCACGGTAATCTTCACGAATAAAATCCATGAAACGCATTTTGTACATTTCATCAAGGGTGTAGCCGGTTATTTTTTCGGAGTGTTTATTGATGAAAGTATAATTTCCGTGGGCATCGGTTTCATAAATAATATCGTTTGCCGATTCGATAAGGTTTTTATATTGATTTTGGAGAATGTATTGTTCAGTAATATCTTGTCCCATTCCGATTACAAGATCATCCGAAAATTTTCGATCTTTCCATTGAATGTATTTGTAAGTTCCGTCGGAACATTTTAATTTTCGTACATAGGTACGGTTATCAATGTAGTTGTCGTGGTATTTTTCGCCAATAAATTCAGGGTCTTCGGTTAATTTCCAAAATCCCATTCCCAATACATCGTTTACGCTATAACCTAATATTTCGGTGATTTGTTCGCTGCAAAATGAGACTTCTCCTTTTCGGTTGGTGGCGATGGAAAGCGAATTTCCTTTGTTTACAATTTGATTTGCAAACGAAAATTTATCGCGGTTTTCCATAAAAGAAAAATGACGAGCCAGGTGAATAGCGGTGGTAACTAAATAGGAATTGAAAAGAATAATGGCGTAATTATCAGGCAAATCATTATGAAAAAAGAACAATCCGATATTGGTAAAGGCAAATAGGGCAAACGTTGCATAATGAATGATGTTTCTGAAGATGAAATACGACAAAAAGTAGGCGATAATTAAACTCACAAATGAAACCATTTCAAACGGTTTCACGATTAAATTGGACAGAATAAAATTATAATAGCCAATAAAGCAAATTATAAATACCGTGTTGATGTTATTGCTAATAAAACGTGTACGTAGCGATAAAAAATAGAGCGTACACAAAACCAGTCCAACAATTATGTTAACTTTTAATAAACTATAACTTCTTACATGGAATACCTCATAAATGATTTCCATGATAGGGAGTACAATTCCAATAAAAAGCAGCAAGAGTTTGTATTGTTTTTCAACCGGCTCGAAACTGGAGTATTTGAGACCCGATTCGAATTTTCGCTTCGTTTTGTCTGATAAAAAAGCTAATGCCAGAAGCGTAACTATCAGCAATAGGAAGGAAGCAAACCATTCACTCAAATGCGCATTTGAACTTTGGAATACCTTCAATACAGACAAACCCAACCAAGCAGAGTGAATCAACTCCGGTAGTCGGGTTATATATGTAATGAGGTAAACCATTAAATTTTATTCGTTGGAGTTGCCTATTTCATCAAGGATGTCATTTTCTTTGTTTGTCGGAAGAATGGAATTATAGATAGCATAATTCACAATATATACAAATGAGATGGTGAATAACACCCCGATACATAAGGCAATAAATCCTAACATAGCCAATATGGTTGCCACTACTATAAGCGCGAAGATAAGCGGTATATTTTTGGAAGCCAATTGAATACTGCTGCTGATTGCTTTTTCAAAAGGAAGTTCAGAATACACAATTAGCGGAATTACAAAAATAGTAAGTACACCAATCAATATGCTTAAAATGCTATCAACAAAAGGGATATGCATAAAATTTATAACCAGCGAAATGAGTCCAGAAACCAAACCAATTACCAAACCGGCAACAAATAAATCTTTAGTAAAACGACTTTTAAAATGGTGAAATGCGGTTTCAAGACTAAAATCCAATCCCACGTCAGCGCGGTGTGCCATTTCAATAATTCCGGCAGTAAATAAATACGAAAAGCCGCTCGTGAGTGAGGTAACTAATGCAAAAACTAAAGATTCAAAAATTGAAAACGATTTTGGGTTGAAATTGGTTAATTCTTCTGTCAAGTCACTGAACCCATAAAAAACACCAAAAACTCCCAAACCTAAAACAGACATGATGAGCCCTAAAATTAAAACGGCCAAACCGGCGGGTCCCCAAATAATTTTAAATAGCTCAATAGACGAATTAATGATGGAACCAAAGTCGAGGCTATAACCATTTTGGATGCGTTCATCCACTAAAATTTCTTTTTTTGTTTTCATAAAGACTGGTGTTTATTTTAGAGCCAATTTAGTAATTTTTTTATGAATTTTAACTTATTCTGGTAAGGTGCATAACGGAGCGGAATATCCAAAAGATTCGATTTATGCACAATCCCTTTTTTATGGGAAAAAGTTTCAAATCCTAATTTTCCGTGATATGCTCCCATACCGCTGTAACCAACACCTCCAAAAGGCAGTCTTTTGTTTGAAAAATGCACAACGGTATCATTAATACATCCGCCGCCAAACGCATATTTTTGAATTATTGCAGTGGCTTCTTTGGTACTATTCGAAAAAACATAAAGCGAAAGCGGTTTTTCGTATTTATGAATAACAGCATCCAATTCGCTGTCATTTTGATAGGTAATAATCGGAAGTATCGGACCAAAAATTTCATCGTGCATTACCGGAAGCGAAAGGTCGTCAATGTCCAGCAGCGTAGGAGCGATGTACAAATCGGATTTATCGGTAACGCCGCCCCACAAAAGATTTTTTTCCGAAATACATTCGGTTAATCGCTTAAAATTTTGCGCATTAATAATTCGCGGATAATCCGGAGATAATTGTGGGTTTTTACCATAAAACAATTCAATGCATCGGATAAGTTCCTTAATCAATTCTGTTTTTCTACTTTGATGTACCAAAAGATAATCCGGGGCAATACACGTTTGACCGGCATTTAAAAATTTTCCCCAAGCGATGCGTTTTGCGGCTAAAGCGCAGTTAGCCTTTTCGGTTACGATACAAGGGTTTTTTCCGCCTAATTCTAATGTCACCGGCGTGAGATGAAGCGCTGCAGCTTTTGCTACAATTTTACCCACAGCCACACTACCGGTAAAGAAAATATAATCCCACCGCTGTTGCAATAATTGGGTTGCTTTTTCAACGCCACCAATTTCAACGCTAACCTGTTCGGCATCGAAACATTCCTGAAGTATCGACTCGATTACTTTTGTGGTGGCCGGTGTATGCTCTGAAGGTTTTACTACCACCTTATTTCCTGCCGCTACAGCAGCAATTAATGGGCATAAGGTGAGTTGGAAGGGATAATTCCAGGGGGCAATAATGAGTACGTTACCATAAGGTTCCATCACAATTTTATCAGTTGACGGGAAATTAAGCAACGAAGGCCACACGCGTTTGGGTTTGGCCCATCGACTCAGGTGACGAATGGTGTATTTTAAATCGCTTATCACATAGGCTGTTTCCGTAGCAATGGCTTCAAAAGCAGGCTTTTTAAAGTCTTTGTATAAGGCTTCAATTACCTCATTTTCTCTTTTTTGGAGAACCTGTAGCAAATTTTTGAGTAATGCTTTGCGGTATGCTATGTTGTGTTTCAATGCCATTTTACATAAAAGCCCAACGGAATCCGGTGTAAATATCAGCTTGTTTTGAGTCGTTTAATAAGGCAGTAATTACAGAACCGGAGCCAATATAAAATCCGCCTAATCGAAATCCGATTCCGGTATTAAAACCCGAAACATCACTGTTTGTAAACGGAATATAGGTTTCAAAAAAGCCAAGGTTTAAGCGCGGTGTTACCGTAAAAATATTTTGAGCCGTAATTTGATCGTTCAGATTGTTTTCGTTTATGCGTTGCTGTAAAAGCCCTGATACAAAAATGCCGGGCATTAGTTTAACATCGGCATATACCGTTAAGGTTGTAGGGAGGTTGACTTTGAAATCCTTTTTTTCGGAAGTTTGGGTTAAATAACCACTGTTGAGCAGAATTGTTTCTACTTCCTGCAGACTTTCTACATTTTCAAATTGATTCAGATTTAAACTTTCAGCTCCTTCAATAGTTAGCGTGTAATTTCGGGACTCATTGTTACTGTCATCAAACGTCATGCTCCCTAAATTTCGCAACGCGATACCGGCATTTAATTTATACTTGTTTTTGTTGGATTTATCATTAGTAATAGCATCATTTAACGCTTTATCATCTTTGAGTTGGTAACTTATACCCAAATCAAGTCCGATGCCGTTTAAGCCACCATATACCTTATCGGCATAATCCTCAAACGAGCTGTAACTAGATGCCAAACCTCCCGAATAGGAAAAATTTACCGATGCATTTGTATTGGTCAAATAACCTTGACCGGCTGCCTGAACAATGGTTCCGTTAAATCGGTCGGCGCCCATATTGGCATAAGAGCCCGGGAATAAAAGTTTTACGGTAGCTCCGGCTTGAAGCGAGTGATTCTTTTTTTCAAGTAATTTTCGAGCCACAAAAAGGTTGAATTCACCCCACACGGTAGCATTGATGCGCTGGTTGTAGTTGTTGCTTATGGTTGTTGAGGTTAAAATACCGGCTAAATCGGAGTTTTTTATGGCATCCCCCAGTTTTACATCCACATCTACAATATCCAAACGTGCATTGGCTTTACTACCAAAGCCAAAAGCCCAATTATGGTATTTGACCGCAAGTCCGGGGCCATATACTTCCGCATTTATACGCATGTTTACAGGATCGGAGCCGGTAAATAGCATATCTTCAAGGTCTTTGTCAGAGGTCAAATCGCTAAAACCAATTTTATTGTTGGCTACATTAAATGAAGTACCAAATACATTGATTTCGAATTTATTGGATAGGGTAGCCAGTTCAGCCGGATTGATTTCGGTCGATAAAATTCCGGTTCTGTTCGAAAGCGTCAAACCTGCTAAATGTTCCTGAGCCAATGCGAAGGTACTGAGTCCAAAGACGGTTACGAATATAATTTTTTTCATATTACAAGCAATTTAGATTTGGGTTACATTGGTATACAGCCAAGTATACGCTGTATAAGTGCAGTAAAAATAGTCATTTCAGACCAAATTCCAAACAGTATCATCCGGAACGGGTGCTGTGAGTAGTAGTTTTTCTTTAGAAACCGGATGAATAAATTCGAGTTGTCGCGCGTGTAAGTGAATACCACCATCAGGATTACTGCGATCCGCCCCATATTTTAAATCGCCTTTTATGGAACAACCAATAGCCGCCAATTGCGCTCGTATTTGATGATGACGCCCGGTAAAAAGTTTGATTTCTAAGGCATAATAGTGATTTAATTCGCGAATGACGCTGTATTCCAAAATTGCTTTCTTGCTGTCGGGTATTTCTTTGTCGTAGGCTTTGGACGTGTTGTTTTGTGGGTTTCGCTTTAAATAATGAGTCAGGGTGTCCTGCTGCTTAGGCGGTTTGTTTTTTACAACGGCCCAATACGTTTTTTGGGTTTCCCGACTGCTAAATAATTCATTCATCCGACTCAGTGCTTTCGAAGTTCGGGCAAAAACAACAATACCGGTCGTGGGTCGGTCCAGACGATGAACAACCCCTAAAAACACCTCTCCGGGTTTGTTGTATTTTTCTTTCAGGTATTCTTTGATAACATCCGATAAAGGTTTATCACCGGTTTTATCACCTTGTACAATATCGCCAACCCGTTTGTTGATTACAAGTAGATGGTTGTCTTCGTGAAGGATTTGGAGATTATTTTTTGTACTTACTATTTTCATTTTCAAATTTTCAAATGGTTACATTTTCAAATTTAAAAACTAATATTGCTCATTAGAATTTGGAAAATCTACCGCTTTTACATCGCTCACATATTGCCCAATGGCTTTGGTCATATCTTCATATAAATTCATATAACGACGTAAAAAACGCGGGCTAAATTCATGGGTCATACCAATCATATCATGTAAAACCAGCACCTGTCCGTCAACACCGCTTCCGGCGCCAATTCCTATGACCGGAATCGAAATGCTTGAGGCTACTTTTTGCGCTAAGGCAGCCGGAATTTTTTCCAAAACAATAGCAAAGCAACCAATTCGCTCCAACATTTTTGCATCTTCAAGTAATTTTTCGGCTTCGGCTTCTTCTTTAGCTCGAACCGTGTAAGTTCCAAATTTATAAATGGATTGTGGCGTAAGCCCTAAATGCCCCATAACGGGTATTCCGGCATACAAAATCTTTTTGATAGAATCTTTTATTTCGCTTCCGCCTTCCAATTTAACGGCATGACCACCACTTTCTTTCATAATCCGAATTGCAGAGCGTAAGGCTTCTTTTGAGTCGGATTGGTACGAACCAAACGGCAAATCAACTACAACCAAGGCTCTGTCAACCGCACGCACCACCGAGGAGGCATGGTAAATCATCTGATCCAATGTGATAGGAAGTGTAGTTTCGTGTCCGGCCATGACATTACTGGCAGAATCACCTACTAAAATTACGTCAACTCCGGCAGAATCTACAATTTTTGCCATTGTAAAATCGTAGGCAGTGAGCATGGATATTTTTTCACCATTGGCCTTCATATCAAAAAGCGACTTGGTGGTTATTTTTTTATAATCTTTTTTGGCAACCGACATTTTTGAAAGTTTAGTGCATGTAAAAGTAATAAAATCCGTTAGTTTTGTACTCATACCGCTTTGAATTATGGAAAAAAATATAAAACTTTCAATCGTTTGTGGAATAGTAAGCTTTATTTTTCCTCACATTTTATTCGCCCAAGAAAAGGAGCTTAAGGAAACAATAAGCACTTTTTTTGAAGGATTTCACCAACGCGACACACTTACTATTCAATCTGTTTGTAGTGAAAAATTGCAATTGCAATCGGTAATCTCGGGGAGCAAAGGTGTAAGAATAGAAACCGAAACTACTGAAGAATTCTATAAAGAAATAGCCTCAATCGCTAAAGAGCTGGTTTTTGAAGAGCGGTTGTTAGGCTATGAAATTTCGACTTACGGTGCGATGGCTTTGGTACGAACCCCTTATGAATTTTATTTTAACGGAAAAAAATCCCACAAAGGTGTTAATGTATTCACGCTTTACAATGATGGCGTTTCTTGGAAGATTGTGCATGTAATTGATACAAGGGAGAAATTTTTATAAAATCTTTATACTCCACTAGCGATTTATGATTATTTACTTGCAATTGTTGCCGTAAATTTGTCAAAAAATTAAGTATGGTATTTTTTACCGGAAATAGTAAAAGACAATATACTTTCAGTTTACTGTTAGTATCTACGGTTTCGATTTTTTTCTTGCTTTTTCGCGACTTTATTGACTACAGGGTGGTAGGTTTTGCCTATTTAGTTGTAGTTTCTGTTTTGGCTATTTTTTGTGAAATAAAGCCCGTTTTGTTAGGTGCTGTTTTAAGCGCACTTCTTTTAAATTTTTTGTTTATCAAACCCTATTATACACTTCATATTGATAGTGCTCAAGATGCGTTGTTGTTGCTCATGTTTTTCATTATAGCTTTAATTAATGCTGTATTAACGCATCGGTTTAAAGTGATGCAACGTATTATTCAAATAAAAGAAACCAAGGCCAATACACTCAAATTGTACAACACCTTGTTGGATTCGCTTTCGCACGAATTGCGTACTCCTATTGCCGCTGTGATTGGTTCAATTGACATACTCAAGCAAGAGAATGTAACATTATCGGATGCTACAAAACAAAATTTATACAACGAAATTGAGAAAGCTTCAGTTAAACTTAATTACCAAGTAGAGAATCTTTTAAATATGTCAAGACTGGAATCGGGTTATATTCAACCAAAACCTGACTGGTGTGATGTAAATGAGGTTTTGCATCGTGTAATTAACCGACTATCAGATGAGTTGTATTTTCATAAAATTGAATTTCAACCAGAAGATAATTTGCCTCTTTTTCGTTTAGACATAGGACTTACGGAACAAATTGTTTACAATTTACTTTGTAATGCTGCCCAACATACTCCCAAAGGCAGTGTTATTCGTATTTCGGCTCAATATGATGTAGATACCGATTATGATTCGCACCTCAATCTAATTCAAAAATGCATCATTAAAATTAGTGACAATGGCTACGGATTTCCCGAAAACGAAAGGGATAAAGCATTTGACAAGTTCTTTAGAAGTAAAACCTCTAAAACCGGTGGAACAGGATTGGGTCTTTCAATAGTTAAAGGGTTTGTTCAGTCAATGAATGGTACGATTACCTTGCGGAATAATGCCGAAGGAGGAGCACTTTTTGAAATTATAATCCCTACGGAATGTCTATCTGTAAAAGCGATTTCAAATGACTAATTTGTATTCTGTTTTGGTGATTGATGATGAGGCTCAAATACGTAAGCTTCTCGAAATTAGCCTTGAAGCCAATGGTTACAAAGTACTCTTTGCGGTTAACGGAAAGGATGGTATAACTGCCTGTGCGTCACACTTGCCGGATATGGTCCTTTTGGATTTAGGATTGCCGGATATAGATGGTCAAATAGTGTTGCAACAATTGCGGGAATGGTATACACGCCCAATAATAATTTTATCTGTAAAAAGTGCTGAAGATGAAATTGTACGCGCTCTTGATAAGGGTGCCAACGATTACCTGACAAAACCATTCAGAACGCAGGAGTTATTAGCGCGCATGCGAACCGCATTACGACTGAGTTATTCCAATACTAATGAATCAATTCAAGAGTTTGGTGGATTAACAATCGATTATGTAGCGAGGGTCATTAAGTTGAATGGCACTTTAATTAAACTCACAGCCACAGAATATAATTTACTAACCCTGCTGACAAAAAACGAGGGTAGAGTACTAACACATCAGTTTATCTTAAAGGAAATTTGGGGAAATTCGTATGTTGAACAAACTCAATATTTGCGGGTTTTCATTGCACAATTGCGTAAAAAAATAGAAATAAACCCCAATAATCCCAACTATATAGTAACAGAATCCGGTGTAGGGTACAGGTTTAACTCTTCTTAAAATGTAATACCAGTATCGTTTTAATTTGTAGCCCCTTTTTTGAGAGGGCTGGAATCATATTGTCTAATCTAATCGCCCATTACCAAAAATTGCATAGAAAGCATCAATGGATAAAACGGGTATTCAACTTTTTAATTTAACTATTTTTTTCAGATGAAACACGAAATCAAACAAAAAGTAACATTTGCCACACTTTTGGTAGCCCTCGGTATTATATATGGTGATATTGGA
Source organism: Flavobacterium sp. (assembly GCA_041917555.1). Classification (GTDB taxonomy): domain Bacteria; phylum Bacteroidota; class Bacteroidia; order Flavobacteriales; family Flavobacteriaceae; genus Flavobacterium. The sequence continues at coordinate 29,318 of JAYRXL010000038.1, forward strand.
ACCAGTCCCCTCTATGTGATGAAATCGATTGTTGCCGATAGAGAAATATCAGAACTTTTGGTATATGGAGGAATATCGTGTGTGTTTTGGACACTTACTTTTCAAACCACTTTTAAGTATGTTTTCCTGACACTTTCAGCCGATAATCATGGTGAAGGCGGCGTATTCTCTTTATACGCGTTGGTCAAACGCTTTGGTAAAGGTCGCTTGGTAATTCCTACTATATTGGGAGCCACGACATTATTGGCCGACGGGATAATAACTCCGCCAATTTCTGTTGCCTCGGCAGTAGAAGGTTTGGAAGCCGTAATTCCCAATTTGCCCACCATTCCAATCGTTATCGGAATTTTATCTGGATTATTTTTGTTCCAACGCTTTGGAACACAAAAGGTAGGGTATTTTTTTGGTCCCGCTATGATTGTTTGGTTTACGATGCTCTTGGTTTTGGGAAGTGTACAAATTGCAGCTCATCCGGGTATTCTTAAAGCATTAAATCCTGTTTATGCCATCGAATTATTAACCATGTATCCGAAAGGTTTTTGGTTACTGGGCGCTGTGTTTTTGTGTACTACCGGAGCCGAAGCGCTCTACTCGGATTTAGGGCATTGCGGAAAACAAAACATACGCATCACTTGGATTTTTGTTAAAATAGCGCTTTTGTTGAATTATCTGGGACAAGGAGCTTGGTTAATGCAACAAAAATCCGGTTTGCTGGAAGGGAGAAACCCATTTTATGAAATCATGCCAAGTTGGTTTTTAATCCCCGGAATAATTATAGCTACACTTGCAGCTATCATAGCCTCTCAAGCATTGATAAGCGGTTCGTTTACATTAATAAACGAAGCGATTTCCTTGAATTTCTGGCCTCGTGTTACTTTAAAAAACCCAACGAATCTTAAAGGGCAGATTTATATTCCGTCTGTAAATACAATTCTTTGGATAGGATGTGTGATGATGATTTTGTATTTCAAAAATTCGGCGCACATGGAAGCGGCTTATGGATTTTCCATAACCATTGCCATGATGATGACTTCTTTACTTTTGGGTTATTATCTCATTTACATAAAAAAGAAAAGCTCTTTTTGGGTTGCAATTGTACTCGCCGTTTTTGCACTTATCGAAATTTCATTTTTCTTGACCAATGTGGTTAAAATTAAAGAGCGATGGATGTTTTTGTTTTTTGAATTGTTTATTTTTTCGGTAATGTATGTTTGGTTTTATGCACGTAAAATTAATAACCGATTTCTAAAATTTGTCAACCTGATTGAACAAACGCAAAAGTTGTCAGAATTAAGCCAAGACGAACATATTCCTAAATATGCCACTCATTTGATTTACCTTTCTAAAGCAGACAGAAGTTATGAAATTGAAGAGAAAATTATCAAATCAATTTTTTCTAAAAAGCCAAAACGAGCCGACGTGTATTGGTTTTTGCATATCCATCGTACCAACGAACCTTTTACGCTGAACTATGATGTTATTGAACTTTTAGATGATAAAGTCATTAAAGTTGTTTTGAATGTGGGCTTCCGAATTCAACCTCGCGTGGAACTCTATTTTAAAAAAATAATTCAGGATTTGGTTTTAAATAAAGAATTAAATTTACATATTCGTCCCGATGGTTCTTCCAAGTACAATAACGAACCGGATTTTAAATTTGTTATTATTGAAAAATACCTTTCTGTAGAAAATGAATTTGCAGTGTCAGAAGGATGGTTACTAACTTCTTATTTTTGGCTGAAACGATTATCCGTTTCCGATGAAAAAGCTTTTGGATTGGACAAATCGGATGTTGTAACTGAGGAAGTACCTATGATTTACGCACCGGCAACTAAAATTGAATTGGTCAGAGGAAACAAAATTTAATGTTATAAACATGAAAAAATATAGTATTTGGGCTTTATTTCTGTCTTTATTTTTAACAGCTCAGGAAAATAAAAATGTAACTATTGATTTTTCCGGTTATATGGATATTTACTATGCCTATGATTTTTCTAAACCGGAAACCGAACAGCGACTTCCTTTTTTGTACAGTCATAACCGGCATAATGAATTTGCCTTAAATATTGCCTTAGCGCGGATCAAAGCGAGCTACGAGAATGTTTACGGAACCTTATCTTTTCACTCCGGTTCGTATGTAGAAGATAATTACGCTTCTGAAAAAGTAAAATATATCAACGAAGCTTTCCTCGGTATTTACCTTAATTCCTCCAAAAAGGATGTGTTGGAAATAGGAATTTTACCCAGCTATATCGGTTTTGAAACGGCTGTATCGCATTCCAATTTAACGTTAACCCGATCGATCTTAGCCGATAATTCTCCTTATTTTATGACAGGCGCAAAATATGGTCATCACTTTAATGATAAAGTTACTTTTTCTTTTTTGGTTACCAACGGATGGCAACGAATTCAAAAAGCACAACCCACGATTTCGCCTTCTTTCGGAACACAGTTAGTGCTGACACCTACTGCGAAAACAACAATTAATTGGAGTACTTTTTTAGGCAAAGAAACCTATGCAGATCAATTTTCCATGCGCTATTTTTCTAATTTGTATTGGGATCAAAAATGGAATGATAAATGGCGAACTATTCTTGGTTTTGATTGTGGTTACCAACAAAAGCCAAATGCATCCTATGAATCAAAAACATGGATGAGTCCGGTGCTTATTGCTCAATACACGCTGAATAAGCAATGGCAAATCGGAATTCGCAGTGAATATTATAGCGATATAGATAATGCCATAGTTGTTGGTCCGCTTCCTTTTGAAACATTTGGCAATTCACTAAATCTTGATTTTTTGCCTAATGCTAAATTCAAGTTGCGAACAGAAGCCAAATGGTACAGTGCCTCCGAAAATATAGTTGCAACGGATAATAAAAACTCAAATTTCTGTATCACTTCTGGGGTCAGTTTTGAGTTTTAATTTTGAATTTATTAAAAACGGCTTATCTTAGCTAAAAACCAATAGTAATGATAAGCCGTTTAACTATTTTCAAACGCTACCTTAGGCATCTTTTTGATTTAAAAGCTACGCAAGAAGACGAAACGATAACCTATGAAGAAATAAAAGCTGGGGTTATTTTTAAAGGAACAAACCTTTGGATACTGGCCTTGGCTATGATTATTTCTTGTGTCGGGCTAAATATCAATTCAAAAGGTGCTGTTATTGGTGCTATGATTATTTCGCCTCTTATGGGTCCTGTTTTTGGAATTGGATTTGCGTTGGCCACTTCTGATATCGACTTGCTTAAACTCAGTTTTAAAAATATTCTTCGTATAGTAAGTATAAGTATCTCTTTTTCATCCTTGTATTATTTTTTAAACCCTTATACAATCGCTACGGATGAATTGTTGTCATTTTCTAAACCAACATTTTTTGATGTAGTTTTGGCTTTTGCAGGTGGTGTAGCCGGGATGATTGCTATCTCGCGCCATAACGGGACACAGGTATTGATTGGTGTTGCGGTTGCCACAGCTTGTATTCCACCCCTTTGTACGGCAGGTTTTGGTATTGCTACATGGCAACTGAATTATTTTATCGGCGGTTTATATACCTACCTGATTAATGCGCTCTTTATTGGTTTGGGTGCCTATTTTGTAGTGCGGTACCTAAAATTTCGTAAACGATCCGCCACCGAAGTGAAAAACATTGGTGTATGGTTCACTTTACTCACCGTCATTACAGTTGCTCCTGCCTTGTACTTAGCCTACGATTTGGCAAAGGGAAATATTTTTTCCGCCAAAGTGACAAACTTTATCAATGCCGGTGTTGAAAAAAAATACCATGTTTTGCAATTTAAAATTTCTCCCGAAGCAAAAACGATTGAGGTTGATGTTTTAGTGGATAAATACGATCCCAAACTCCCCAATCAAATAGCCCATTTAAAACATAAATTTAAACTGGATGAGGCGCAGGTTAAGGTATACCAAACTGTAGAAGCCGGAAAAGGAAATCGCGCTGAGTTGGATGCACTTCATGAAGAAATCAAGCTGCTAAAGGAACAAATAGGTAAACAAGACAAATTGCAAAATCAGGTACGTGAAATTCGTTGATAGTAATTCAGGCTTGTTAACCCAAAGCCGCTTTGTAAGTTGATAAACATTTTTCGCGGGCTTCTTTGTGGTCTACTATCGGATTTGGATAAAGAGGCGAATCGAGTTCCGGCACCCACTTCCTTATGTACTTAAGATCTTTATCAAATTTTTTGACCTGCTCGGTTGGGTTAAAAATTCTGAAATAAGGCGCTGCGTCTACGCCGCTTCCGGCTGCCCATTGCCAGTTCCCGACATTACTGGATTGATCATAATCCAATAATTTAGTAGCAAAATAGGCTTCACCCCATCGCCAATCTATTAAAAGGTGTTTGCATAAAAAACTGGCGGTTATCATCCGAACACGGTTATGCATGTGTCCGGTTGCATTGAGTTCTCGCATTCCGGCATCAACAATCGGATAGCCGGTTTTTCCTTCACACCAAGCTCGAAATTTAGTTTCATCATTCTCCCAACGAATAGCATCGTAGCGCTCTTTAAAACTTTGGTGAACTGTGGTTGGAAAATGCCAGAGTATTTGCATGAAAAATTCCCGCCAAATCAATTCATTTAAAAAGGTAGGATTGGGTTGTTGTAAGGCATTTGCAACCATTTTTCTGACTGAAACAGCGCCGAAGCGCAAATAAGGTCCCAAAAACGATGTTTTGTTTAGCGAAGGGAAATTGCGTGTGGCTTCGTAATTCGACAGTAAATTATCTGATATATCAAAGGGGCGCACAGCAATTGTGGCAGTTTCAAATCCGATTGCTTCCAATGAAAGAAACGGATAGTTATGGTTTTCAATATGATGTAAAAAGCTATCGGATGGATAAGGTTGAAGTTTTTCCTGTTGCAATTTTTCTTTCCACTTTCGGGAGTAAGGTGTATACACAACATAAGGCGTTCCGTCATCTTTGACAATTTCGCTTTTTTCAAAAATAACCTGATCTTTTGACGTTTTAAATTCGATGTGATGCGACTTAAAAAAGCCATTCAATTCCAAGTCCCTTTTTCGGGCATAAGGCTCATAATCGTGGTTGGTATATACCGTCGAAATGGAATGTTCTTGTACAAGTTTTTGGAATACCTCCAGTGGTTTTCCGTGAAAAACGGCCAAGGATTTCCCTAATTTGTTTAGTTGGGTTTGAATATCCGATAAAAGCGAATGTATGAAGGTAACCCGCGCATCTTGCTTTTCAAGTTGATCAAGTATAACAGAATCAAAAATGAAGATTGGCAAAACGGCCTCATGATTTTTTAGGGCATGGTATAATCCTGCATTGTCATCCAGTCGTAAATCTCTTCTAAACCAAAAAATTGTCATAGTTGTAAAAATAGGAATTATCCCGCTACCTGCAAAGTTGACATGCCGCCATCTACATGGAAGACCTGTCCTGTAATCCAACTGCTTTTTTCGCTCAGTAAAAATGAAGCAATCTCCGCAATATCCTCAGGAGTTCCAAATCGTTTTAACGGATGTCGTTCAGCCGACTTATCGCGTTTGGTTTCCGAATTTAAAAATTTATCAGCAAGCGGGGTATCGGTTAGGGAAGGCGCAATTACATTAACTCGCATTTTTGGCGCATATTCGGCGGCTAAAGCTTTTGCGAAACCCTCTACAGCTCCTTTTGCAGCCGCAATGCTCGTGTGAAAAGGCATGCCTACCGTAGCGGCTACCGAGCTAAATAAAACTACAGAAGGGTTTTGTGCGGCTAAAAGTTGCGGCAAAACCGATTGAAGTGCTTTGACCATGGCAATGAAATTAATTTGCATATCGGTTTCAAATTGTTCCGGTTTAATTCCTTTGAAAGGGCGCAAATTGATACTTCCCGGCAAAAAAACAAATCCGTCTAAGGTTTCGGGAAGTTTTGTCGTATCAATGTCGTCCTGAAGGGCATCAAAAGGAAGGTGGGTGATGTGCATTTCGGCAATTTCATCATTGGTGCGTGATGCTACATACACATTGCACTCGTATTGTAATGAAGTAGATAAAGCTTTTCCAATGCCATATGAACCTCCTATAAGTAGTATATTTTTCATCTCAAATTCGAATTAATCCAATATTCCAAAAAGTGATTTTAATTTTTCGCTTCGGTAATCAAAAATCTGTTGTAGTTTAGGTTTGACTAAGAAGGGGTGTAGCAATTGACCCAAAATCCCAAAAGGAAGTTTGTAATCTACAATGTCTTCCATCTCAATTCCTCCCTCAATTTCTTTAAAAAAGTGCTTATGATGCCAAAGCGAATAGGGACCGAATCGTTGCTCATCAACAAAATAATACTTGTCTTGAACATGAGTAATTTCGGTTACCCATTTCACAGGAATACCCATTACCGGCTTGACAATGTATTGTATAATTTGACCGGGAAACATTTTTCTGTCATCGCCCGAAAGGGTATTGAAACCCATGTAGTCCGGGGTTATGATTTTCAAATTCTTTGGGTCGGAAAAAAAGTCCCATGCTTTATCAATACTTATGGGAAGCTTTTGCGTAGTATGTAAACGATAGATTTTCATGTTGTAAAAATATAAAATTGTTTATGTTTTCGCAATAAAAGTTAAACAAAACTGTATTTTTAAGTTTATCTTAACATCCCCAGGGACATAATATGCTTATTTTTGGTCATTATACTATTGTACAACTTAAACCTAAAAATGAAATGAAAAAGTGGATTATGATTATCGCTTTTATAGTGGCAAATTTTACCATTGAAGCGCAAGTTAAAACACCTCAACCCAGTCCAAAATCGGTGCTTACACAAACGGTTGGACTTACTGAGGTTACATTGGATTATTCTCGTCCGGGAGCCAAAGGGCGAGTTATTTTTGGTGATTTAGTGCCTTACGGTCGAGTGTGGCGAACCGGTGCAAATGCCAATTCTACCATAGCATTCTCGGATGATGTAGTGATTAATGGTACCACCCTTAAAAAAGGAAAATATGCGGTTTTCACTACACCAAATACCGATTCTTGGGAAGTTGTTTTTTACACTACCACAGATAATTGGGGTACTCCTGAAAATTGGGATGAAAATAAAGTTGCTGCACGTGTAAATGTTACACCAGTGGCTTTGGGCAACACCATTGAGACGTTTACAATGGGAATTAATAATATTACCAACGAAAGTGCGACTATGGACATCTCTTGGGAACGTACTATGGTTTCGGTTAAGTTTGAAGTGCCTACACAAAAAGCAGCTTTGGCCAGTATCAATAAAGTGTTAGCAGGCCCTTCAGCCGGTGATTATTTTTCGGCTGCTCAATATTACAATCAGGCGAATTTAGATGCCAATAAAGCTTTAGAATACGTTAATAAAGCCATTTCAATGGTGCAACCCGGCGAGGATGTTCCGTATTGGCATTTGCGTTTAAAATCGTTAATTCAGGCGAAATTAGGCGATAAAAAAGGAGCTATTGAAACAGCTAAGTTATCATTGGCCGGCGCCGAGAAAGAGAAAAATCTTGACTATGTTAAGATGAATAATGACAGCATTAAAGAATGGAGTAAAAAATAAGACCTCTTTTATTTTGTACAAAATAGCCCTGCCAATTGGCAGGGCTTATTTTTTATATTTGAGTTTCTTTTTTGGGCGATGCAAACTGAAAAAGTACTGATAAAACGATAGTTAGCATGGCTCCGATAAAATTAAGCCATAAATAGCCTAATTTCTCCTGACCGTTTGGATAGATGTGAATGGCAAAATAATAGATGAAAATTATTATTGTTTGCGTAATTAATGCGCTCCAAAACATCGCATTAGCTTTAACATAACGTATGTAAAATCCAACCAAAAAGATACCCAAAACCGTGCCGTAAAATACCGAACCGATGATGTTTACTAACTGAATCAGGTTTTCAAAAAGGGCACTAAAACAAGCGAATAGAATGGCAATTATTCCCCACATGATGGTGAAATATTGTGTCGCATTTACATAGTGTTTTTCGCTTTTTTCTTCTCTTAAATTTCGACGGTAAATATCGATAGAAGTAGTAGAAGCTAAGGCTGTTAATCCGGATGCAGACGACGACATGGCTGCAGATATAATAACAGCTAGTAGTAATCCTACTAAACCGTGTGGTAAAAAATTCAAAATAAAATGGATAAAAACATAGTCCTTATCGTTAGTTTCTGCTTGCGGATTCACTTTTTCTATAATGTCTTTCGCTTGATCGCGCAGGTCTTTTTCTTTTCCGGCAATAGCAATTAATTGGTCTCTTAAAATAGGATTGTCAAAATTTTGATCAAGGTGTTCTATGTATAAGAGATTGAAGGTTTTCTTTTCTTCGTCTAAAGTTGCCATTTGCTTTTCCAAATCGTGATATTCAGCGGCATAGGCAGAATTTTCCACCATGGCTTTGTTATTCGGGTTAAAGTGTAGCGGAACCGGATTAAATTGAAAAAAAACAAAAACCATAACTCCGGTCAATAGGATAAAAAACTGCATAGGAACCTTTAAGAATCCGTTCATAATCAATCCCATTTGACTCTCTTTATCAGATTTTCCGGAAAGATAACGACCTACCTGTGATTGATCGGTACCAAAATAGGCCAAACTCAGAAAAAAGCCACCGGTAATTCCACTCCAAAAAGTATATCGTGTTTCATAGTTGAGCGTAAAATCCAAAATTTTCATTTTTTCATTAGCTCCGGCTATGTGCAAGGCATTAGACAGCGACATTTCGTTGGGAAGGTAATGCAGTATCAAAAAGAAGGTGATAAACATCCCGCTCATAATCACAAACATTTGTTGTTTTTGAGTAACATTTACCGCTTTTGTTCCGCCGGTTGTTGTATAAATAATTACCAGTATACCTATAATGATGATGAGCAGGTTAAGATTCCATCCTAAAATGGTTGATAAAATGATGGCTGGTGCATAAATCGTTAAACCTGTTCCTAAACCCCGTTGAATTAAAAAGATAATCGAGGCTAACGATCGCGTTTTTAAATCAAAACGTTGTTCTAAGTATTCGTATGCGGTAAAAACTTTGAGACGATGAAAAATCGGAATAAAGGTGTAACAAATCACCACCATGGCTATGGGGAGGCCAAAATAAAATTGCACAAATCCCATACCGTCATGATAGGCCTGTCCTGGTGTGGATAAGAATGTAATTGCACTTGCCTGAGTTGCCATTACAGATAATCCGACGGTCCACCAATTGGTTTCTTTATTGCCTAAGATATATTCTTCAACATTCTTGCTGCCTCGGGTTTTGTAAACACCATAGACTACAATGAATAGGAGGGTTATCGATAAAATAATCCAATCAAGTTGTTGCATATTACGAGAAAATTTGCATCAGGACAAAAAATATAATGATAAAAAGGGCATTCCAAACCAGCATCCAACTATAACTGCTATCCCAACTGTTTTTTTGGCGGGTATTATTTTCCATAACTGATCATGTTTGCAATTAGTCGATAGGCTCCGGTAACTCCTTCGGGTAATTCTCTAAAGAAACTCAATCCGGTATATATATAATAGCCCTTTCCGTATTGGGCTGCAAGTATAGCTCCATCTTTTGGTTTTTCGCCGCTATCGTTGGAGGAAATTAAAGGAGTAAAGGCAGGATCCCATTCGCTTGGATAATAAAGTCCTTGTTCCTGTTTCCAGCCGGTAAAATCAGCCTCCGAAATGGCATTAGGTGTAGTTAAAATAGGGTGTTGTGGGTTTAAAAATCGTACTTGTGCCTTTTCTTCTGTAACACGATCACGCGATATTTTTAACGGGTAAGGAGCTATTTGAGTGGTTACCAAATCATCCGTTGTATTGTACTGCACAATCATGGTGTTTCCGTTTTTTACCCAGTCCAATAAAATTTGTTGCTTGAGTGCAAGTCCGGAAGCCACATTGTACGCTCTAACTCCGGTTATTACAACTTCAAATTCGTTCAGTTTAGCCAATGAAATTTCTTCCGGTTTTAGTAGCGTTACTTGGCAACCCAGTTGTTCAAGACCGTGAGGAACCTCATCGCCTGCACCCATAATGTAGGCAATTTTAGTATGCTTAATCTTGATATCACTACGAATAATTTTGGCTTTCGCCGAAAGTAATACCGTTTGTTGCGCAATGTGAGGGTATTTTATTTCAACCAATTTGGTATCAACAGTAGTACCAAAAACACTGACTATGCTTTTTAGCTCTCCTACTTGATTATCTTTAGGCGGTGTTACGGTAAATTGTGCGGTGAATTCTTCACCGTTTTTGGCGATAGTAAAAGAGATTTCTTTGGGTTGTATTTGCCAATTTGAAGGTGCTTCTAAGGCAACCTTACCTTTAACGGCATCACTACCGGCTTTAATTTTTACTGCCACGTTTTTAGCGACATCGGATGTAAAAACGATAACATTGTCTGTAAATGAACTGGTTACTGAGGGTACTATGGCAAAGGGTTTGTATACTTCGCCTAAAACATCATCATTGTACTTGTAAACAATAGTGCGTTCATACGGGATTTCGGTTCCCATTATTTTGAGGTTGAATACAGCATTGAGTTCTCGCTCACTATCCGGTTTGCCTATATTATCTTCATTTTGAACCGTATACATTCCCTCAGTTCCTTGCGACGTCAACCAATAAGGGGTAGTATAGGCCGTATTTTCCGGAAGGGTAATTTCTACATCAAAAAGGGAGGCTTTATTATTTGTCAGTGGGGTGTTAAAAGGTGTGTTTTTTGAGTTTGGTAAGGAAACGGAAAGTAATTCGATTGGAGGATCCGAGCGGTTGATGGCCTCTAATTTTAGTTTTACCGTAGCACCCGGATTGGATTGCGGGCTTTGTGAAACAGCCTCCAAATACAAACCGGAACAGGCCGTGATAAGTTGCTTTACTTCTTTGATTTTGATGGCTTTCCAATATTCGCTATCCGGAAGTTCCAAAAGGTGCTGGTAGATCCGAATCAAATCGGGTAAGCTGGCTGACGGATTATTGAAATTGAAATTTTTTTCCAAATTTGAAGCAATGTCACCAATCTTTTTTCCGCCTTCAATGCGATTCCAAGAGGTATCTATCCCTTCAAACAAATTAGAACTTACCGTTTTATCTCCTTTTAAAAGTTCGAGGTATTCAAATTCTTCGCCACGCGCACCGGTACTTCCAAAGCCTTGCGATTGGTGCCTACTGCGACTAAGTGCTGCGATTTCCTGATTGGATTTGCCAAACATGCGGTAAAATACACCGGTACTGAGTTTTGTAAGATTCGATTTATCGGCTTTTTCAAAATTTTCCCTGCTTCCATAGAACCACCAATTGGTATTAAAATAGATTCGCTTGGGTTGCCAAATGCCCAGTTTTACCAATTGATCCGGAAAACTGTTTCGATCTGAAGCCTTATCAAAAGCTTCCAACGAAAGTACAGCCGAAGCGGTATGGTGTCCGTGGGTTGTACCCGGAGTGCGGTGGTCAAAACGGTTAATGATTACATCGGGATGGTATAATCGGATGATGCGAACTATATCAGACAACACCTTATCTTTATCCCAAATAGCCAAGGTTTCTGTGGGAGTTTTCGAATATCCAAAATCATTGGCTCGGGTAAAAAACTGCTCACCGCCATCAATTTTTCGGGCTTCAATTAATTCTTGCGTTCGGATAACACCCAGAAGTTCACGCAATTCAGGACCAATTAAATTTTGACCACCATCCCCGCGTGTAAGCGACAAATAGGCGGTTCGGGCTTTTTTCTCGTTTGCAAAGTAAGAAATGAGTCTGGTATTTTCATCATCGGGATGTGCTGCAACATAAAGCACCGTTCCCAAAAAGTTCAATTTTTGTATTTGCTGAAAAATTTCAACAGAAGAAGGTTTTTGCGGTTGTTGGCTCCAAGCAGCAAATACAACTATAGAAGCCAATATGGAAAGCAATTTTCGAATCATCGGATAAGTTTTTCCCTAAACTCCAAAAATAGAAAATATTATGCCGAAGTCCGGTAATTTTTATTTTCTTTAACAACCTTAATCGGTAAAATCGTGTGGGTCTGAATGGTTATTGATAATCGAAATTCCTTTTTGAAGCAATAGATTATTGGGGTAGGTGATGCGTTCACCATCACTGGTTTTAAGGTTTACATGGAACGCATTAATGTCTTCGATTTCGCCTTGTACCGGAAAATCTTTGTCGTGAATTTTAATAATATCGCCAATTTTAAAAGGGAAAAAGAAAAATAAGATTATTCCCGAAGTAATGTTACTCAAAATTGACCATTGGGCAAACATAGCCACACCAATTACCGTAGCAACAGACGACACAGCCACCCAAATATCGCGTTTGTTCACCCCCCATATAATGATGAGTACAATAAAAGCAACGATATTAATAAGTAAGTCTATATATTTGATAACCAGATTTGTGCGATTTTCAATAATATGACTTGTTCGTGCAAATCGTTTTACTAATTTGGCTACAATGAACCGTAAAACAAATACGGTTATCAAAACGACAACCGTTACAATAATTTCAAGCGTAAAATTGGAAACGATAGTCATGGACTAAAGGTGTCTTTTGTCTTTATGTTGGTTGATATAATTCAGTTGGTGTTCTGCCACATAATTTCTGAAAATGGCAACAATTGATTCGTAGTATTTTTTCAGATTTTGAACATTAACCTCAGGGCTACTGTCAACCGGAATGGTTACAGGCATTTCGTTCAGGTATTTATGTAACTCGGGGTAATTATCTCGGATAACCATAGTTACTTTTAAAATTTTGGCGTTTATCTCCTGTTCTGTTTCCATAAACACGTGGAGTTTAAAATTATCCTACTAAATTACAGAAAATTCAGTTTATAATGTTGTTAAAAAATGATAAACTTTTTCAGTTGGCAATCCCACCACATTGGTATAGGATCCTTCGATTTTAGAAATCCCTACCAATCCAATCCAATCTTGTATTCCGTAGGCTCCGGCTTTGTCAAAAGGTTTGTATTTATCGAGATAGAAACGCAATTCTTCTTCAGAAAGTTTTGCAAAAGTAACTTTTGTAGTGTCGTTTAAAACCACTACGCGCTCTGTTGTTTTGAAGCAAACCGAGGTGATAACTTCGTGGGTATGACCACACATCGATTGCAACATGTAAAGAGCATCGTCATAATCTTTTGGTTTGCCCAATGCTTTTCCTTCAAACCATACAATGGTGTCACTGGTTACAAGGATTTCATCGGTTTTTAAGTCGTCAAAAGCAACTGCTTTGAGTTTGGCGAGATAATCGGTAATTTCCACACCCTGCAAAGTATCCGGATAAACTTCCTCCACAGGACGCAAACGAATTTCGAAATCAAAGCCAAATTCTTTGAAAAAGTCTTGTCTTCGCGGTGAGCCAGAGGCTAATATTATTTTTTTTGAAGTCAAACTAAGCGACATTGTTTTTGATATTATAGTCAATTATAAGAATGGAAATAATACCCATTAAAAGTATGAGTTTAAGCACAAGGCTGATATGATTATAGTCTTTTGAATGATTGGCATTCCATACTTTAATAGTGCAATACAATAATGGTGCAACTATAAAAATAAGCGCATAAATTACGGAAAGATAAAGTGAAGAATCCATCAAATTTAAATTGATATATGCTAACATAATGCCTGTGGCCACAACACAGAGTGAAGCTATAACAATATTGGTTGTTTTTAGACCAAATTTTGCCGGAAAAGTGATTATTCCCTGCGACATATCGCCTTTTGTATCTTCGGCATCTTTAACTAATTCACGTATAAAGTGGAGTATAAAAGCATAAATAGCAAAGTCTTTTAGGATACGAAACAGGTTAGACATTTCACTAAAATTTGCTTCATAGGTAACCGGAAACAAATCGAAAAACCCAATAGTTAATACACTTAATGAAGCTAATCCGGCTACAGCTAAGTTTCCTATGACAGGAATTTGTTTTAGCGTTGAAGCATAATAATACAGCAAGGCAGCCGAAAAAATAAATAATGTTACAAATCCGGGTTTACCCACAACATTTGATATGTAAAATCCGAGACCAACTCCTGTAAGGGTTAATCCCACATACATATAGTAGGCATTATTTTCGGTGATTTGATTTCCGATAATAACTTTTTTGGGTTTGTTTACCCAATCGATTTCCTGATCAAAAATGTCGTTAATAACATAACCACCGGCAGCAATAGCTACCACAGCAAGGGTTAAAATAACAAAATGTAAATCAGAAAGCGCTAATAAAATGAGTTGTTTGCGCAGAAAGCCAAAATGAAAAATCAGCATCATTAAGGCAATCATAGCTAAATTCTGAATGCGAATAAGTCGAAATACAGCTGTCATTAGAGTTAATCAAATTTTCCGTTGTAATAGGTATGCCATTTACCTTGCGTTTTCATTACTTGTTCAATCACATCACGAACAGCGCCTTTTCCTCCGTTTTTGTGCGAAATATAGCTGGCAATTGATTTAATTTCTGGACTGGCATCTTGCGGACAAGTGGGGAGTCCAACACGTTGCATTACATGATAATCCGGAATATCATCACCCATATACAACACCTGATCGGGTTTAATTCCATAAATGTCACAGTACTCGTTAAAAGTTTCTACTTTGTCAGGAACGCCCAAGTAAATATCAGTGATGCCTAAATTGCGAAGCCGGATGCGAACCCCTTCATTATTTCCACCGGAAATGATACAAACATGATAACCACTTTCGAGAGCTGCCTTCATGGCAAAACCATCACGGATATGCATTTCCCGGAGCATTTCTCCGGTGGGAGTAATGTGCACGGTTCCGTCGGTTAACACACCATCTACATCCAAAACAAATGTAGTTATATCATTCATTAGTTCTTTATAATTTTTGGGCATGATCAATAATGGATTTGGTTAGGAGTTTGTAAATTTCTTTCTGATTTTCATCAGTTAAAATAGCTAAATGTTTGTTGATTGTAGAAGTGTCATTTCTTTTGGCTGGACCCGTTTGCGCATCAGCAGGAGCGAGTGTTTGAATCTTTTTAGCCGTTTCAGTAATTAACGGTTTTAAGATTTCAAACGGCACTTGATGTTCAGTACAAATATCATTACCTATTTTGTATAAATGATTCGTAAAATTACTCACAAAAACAGCAGCAACATGAAGCGATTTTCGTTGTTCAGAATTTACATTGTAAACATGATTCGAAAGTTGATCGGCAACTTCTCCCAAAAGATGTATATCAGCTTCATTTTGTGCTTCGATGCAAAGCGGAACTGTTGTAAAATCGATTTCTTTCTTTTTGGATAACGTTTGTAACGGATACAAAACAGCTTTTCGATTTGAATCGCTCAAGTCATCTATAGTAACACTTCCCGAAGTATGAGCTACGAGTTTGTCTTTGAAAATAAGTGAGTTAGAAATACTTTGAATCGCATCATCAGAAACTGAAATAATGTACAAATGAGCCTCTTTTAAAGTAGTAATTTCAGATGTAATTTTATCCGAATCAATCAAATGTGAAATGCTTTCAGGATGACGAGCAAAAACCTGAATCAGTTCCAATTGATCCGACTTTTCAATCGCTTTGATAAGATGTTGCGCTACATTTCCGGAGCCAATGATACAAATTGAAATCATGTGGCTAAAATACAAAAAAAGATAGTTAACGTAAGTTCGATATAATAATACCGTCAGAATTCTTATATCGAAATCATGTTAGTTATGAAATCAGTTTATTGGCAAACCCATAATACTCATGTATCGTCCGTTAAAATCGACTGCAATTCCCGTTCCTATACTTCTACCTACGACACGAATTGTATAAGTGCCTGGATTAACATCCACCTGATAATTTGAGAAAGTACCGGTGCTGTAGGCATCATTTAGGTTATATAATCGTAAACTGGCACCAGAGAGTGGCGTTCCGTTGAGTTCAATTCTGATTTCGCCCCACCCTCCAATAGCCGATGCAAATTGCCATGCATACATATTAACTACAGCGCTTATCATTAAACGCGTTCTTGACGAAACGGTTACCATGGTTGTTATGCTGCTAATTTCTGCAAATGTGGTACCTACGTCAACAGGGGCATAGGTTACTCCGTCCGGGTTGGCTGTTTGCCACATTTGTATAATATTGCCCACATTTTGCCAAGAACCCGAACCACCGGCATCAGATGTGAGTACTTTATTAGCTGCTTGTGTACCGTCATTCATTCGAATTTTACCGGAAACATCGAGTCGTTGTGCCGGATTTGTATTTCCAACCCCCATATTTCCTGCATTAGTTATTACAGCCTGATCTACATTTCCTACTCGAAAACCTATATAACCACTACCGGTGTTTTGTTTGTTGAAGAGGGTAAACACTCCATCTGTGGATTGTAAAAAGCCATAACCCGTTGTGTTTGCCTGATTGTAGTGTGATAACCCGGCCCAAACCGCTCCATGTCCCACATCGCCTACAAAAACATTATTTATTCGTGCATTACCACCCTGAACATCTAATTTTTGTACGGGTGTTGTGGTTCCAATTCCAGCCAATCCGTTTACCAATGATAATGCCCTTACGGAACCCAATACATTGGGAGCTCCTGTTCCGTTTGTATAGAAATCCAATCGACCGGTAAAACCGCCATTATCAGCACTTTCAATATATCCCGGACGCCATTCACTCGCCAATCCTTTGTCGCTGAACATAGAAAGTCGGGTAGCCCCAAAACCCGAGTTGGAACTAATTCTTAATTCGGTTGTACCGGTATTGTTTACTTCAAATCGTGCAGCAGGATTGGCAGTTCCGATACCCACATTATCTGTTAAAGTGAGCGGATAAACTTGACCAGTAGCGGTATTGCGCGCCCAATAATTTGTTGCTGAGGGTGTTTGCCAGGTGGGCACTCCACTGATAAGCGTAAGGACTTGACCATGACTGCCGGGGAAAGTATACGAAAGCGTTCCGTTTGCGTCGGCAACCACAGTGCGTAATCCAACACCGGCCAGTGAAGAGGAACGAATATTTCCTACAACATGAAAACGCTCAAGTGGGTTTGTTGTTCCAACACCAACATTACCTGCTGAGGTTGCTGTTAATCTCGGAAAGTTTTGGGTGCTTAAATGCACAGAGCCCGGAAGACCAGGGTAAACAGCCAACTCCACATCTTCCGGATTTCCATTATAACTACCAATAAAGCCTCTGTTTACACCGTTTTCGGCCAAAGTAATATACATACCCGCATCGCCATCAAAAATGGCAATATTGGAATAGTTGGCTTTTACATGAAAAATGGATAATGGAGTATTTGTTCCGATTCCAACACGATCGGTCAAAAGAGCCGGAAAAATAGAATTAAAATTTCGCGACCATTTGTCGTCATCTGTTGTTGTTAATTTGGTCCATTTGGTTCCGTTCCAATAGTAATAACCCACCCCGCTGCCTCCGGAAACCAACGGATTGGTATTGTATACCATTAAACTGGTTGCCGGAGTAGTAACGGGAGAGGAGCTGTCAAAAACATCTGCTAAACTAACTCTGGGAATTAAAAGACCCGAATTACCGGAATCTATATCAAGGGCAGAGGAGGTATTTGGGGTTGTGGTTCCAATTCCTACCTGAGCATTTGTAGTGATACATACTAAAAAGAAAAGCGTTAGTAGCGTTACCTTTTTCATGGAAATGATTTTAAGGTAAAAATACATCGCATAGGCAAGAGTGTCAATGACCCTTTTGTATCATTTTCCGTAGAGCATGTTCACCGCTTCTGTTTTATTTTGCACCTGAAGCTTTTGATAAATATGATTGATGTGGCGTTTAACAGTGCTGGCTGAAATAAAAAGTTGGTCGGCTATCTCTTTGTAAAGAAATCCTTTGCTGAGCAACATAATTACTTCATATTCACGAGGAGAAAGTATTTGTTCAACTTTACTTTCGGGATGAGCGTTGAAGGAAGAAATAACTTTTCGGGCAATAGAAGGTGTCATTGGACTACCACCTTCATGAAGTTCAACAACTGCATTGAGCAATTGAACGGTAGGTGTATTCTTTAATATATATCCTGTTGCGCCAGCTTTTAACGCATCAAAAACTTGTTCGTTTTCTTCGTAAATCGTGAACATAATAAATTGAATGTTCGGACATTTATGTCGGATATATGCCATGGATTCAATGCCGCTTTTTCCGGGGAGATTTATATCTGAAATAACGATCTCCGGATTGAGCTCAGGAATTGATTTCATCGCATCTTCAGCATTTAAAAAATTGCCAATGAGTTTAAAACGATTATCAGATTTGATGACAGCTACAAGTCCCTCGTTAATTTCGGGTATGTCTTCGATGAGGCAAAGTGTAATCATGACATGAAATTTTAGTCAAATATACACAGATTATAACAGATGTATATGATACTTTTGGGTGATACTTACAAAGGCACTTTTACCATGATTTTGGTTCCCTTTTGGGTTTCGAAAAGAACAGTTCCGTTTATTCGTTCAGCACGCTTACGAATATTTTTGATTCCGTTTCCGTAATTTGTAGGGTCAATAATGAACCCGATTCCGTCATCTTGAACAGCAATATACAGTGTTGTATCACATTGAATGGTCACATTGACACGACTTGCTTTTGCGTGTTTAACGGTATTGTGGAGTGCCTCTTTAACAATCAGGTAAATATTTTTTCGAATGTCACCACTAATTTCCTGATTTTCATTGGTTACAGAAATGGTAAACTTGATGTCAAGTCCGTTTTCTTCACCATAGTTGAAGGCATACCGTTTGATATAAGAGATAAGCTCAAAAACCGTGTCGTTTTCGGCTTTCATAGACCATATAATTTCACTCATGTTTTTAATGAGTTCTCTTGATTTTTCCTGAATTTTTCCAAAAGTTTCTTCTTTACGATCCTGACTAAGATACGAAATAGCCGTTAGTCCGCTGCCCAAATCGTCATGCATATCATGCGCAATGCGTTCGCGTTCCAACTGTATGGCTTTCATTTTTTGAATCTGAACTTCTTTTTCTTTTACTCGTGCCAAGTAATAACCACGCTGAACAAACCACACCATAGCAGTTAATACGAGTGATACAAGTATCCAAAACCATACACTTTTCCAAAAAGCCAATCCCACATGAAATCCGGCGCTAAACTGTTCTGTGCCGTCGAGGGTTTTAAGTTCCAATTTAAAATCACCCGCAGGTAAATTGCTATAGCGAATAAGTTGTCCGCTTTTTCCTTTTAACCAATAGGCATCAACACCATTTAATCGATATAAAAACTCATTTGCTAAAAGGTTGTTTCCGTAGTTTATTAAAACGGGAGTAAAACTAAATGAATTTTTATTGTAGGATAGTGAAACCTTTTCCTGTGATTCCAGAAAAAAATTGCTTTCCCTTGGTTGATCACTAATTTTAAACTCTTCTAATCTGAATTGAGTGAGGTTTTTTTTCAGCACCTTTTTATCCGGATAAATCGCGTTTAAGCCATTTGTTCCTCCAAAAAAAAGATAACCTGAAGGTGTTTTTGCAAAAGCATTTGTATTGAATTCATAGCCTTGCAAGCCATGGTTTAACCCGAAATGTACCGTTTTGCCGGTTGGAATACTGTAGCGGGTTATACCACTATTGTGGCTAATCCAAAGGTTTTGGTTATCATCCGGTGTAACCGCATAAAAATAAGTGTTTATCCAACGGTTGCGATCATTATCAAGTTGCGCTTTTTTTTGTTTTAGATTGTATTTGATCAAACCAACAGTGGAGGCAAACCAAACTTCGGTGTTGTTTTTCAGATACATATCCTTTATGGTAGCGTTGATAGTGAAAGTATGTTCACTACTAAAAGCGGCACCTTTCTTTTGGTAAACAGCAAAACCTTTGAAAGGCTTGCAAATCACAAGGTATTTTTGGTCAATCCAATACGAACGCAAACACAATTCGTTTTTGGGAAGTCCTTCTACAAAATGGCATAACTTAAAATCTGCCGAACTTGAGAGTATTCCTTTTCGCGTAGACAGCAAATACGAATTATTTTCAAAAGGTGTAATGTGATAAATGTCGTTTTCTTCCAGCAACGGATGTTTAGCCAACGGGATTATTTGCCTGTTTTCAATAGCAATGCGATAAACTCCTCCAAAACCGGTCATAAGTAATTGCCCTTCTAAACCTTCTTGTAGAAAAATTTCACCGGAGGATTGGCCCTTGGGATACGGAATTCGATTTAGTATTTTCCCGTCTGTATTGATTTGATACAAACCATCTGACCTTGTCGCAACCAGAATAGAATTATCCTTTAAGGCTAAAAGTGCGGCAATATATTGGTCTTTAATTTTGCCGGTGGCAATATCAGCAGGTGTGAAATAATAACGAAATAACGAATTGTTTACATTGCAATACGCAATTCCTTTTCCCCAAAGTGAGAAAAATAGATTTTCATTTTTATCGGTTGTAATTTTTCGAATATCAAACTTTTGGCATGCTGCTCGGTCTTTTTCGCTTGTAAAAGTAAGGGGTGTTATTTGTGTAAAATGAAAGTCAGTACTAACTAATTTTCCGCCGGTAGTAGCAATTAATACGCTAGTTGTACCCAAACTATTGATTGATAAAACAGACTCATTCTTTAGAATAGAAAGCGGTTTAATTTTTTTTGTGCGGTAGTTTAAAATACACAAACCTTTGTTTGTACCACCTATAAATTCTAAATCATTTAATTTCCAAAAACAATTGACTTTGTATTGAGGGGTATTAAACGATGTAACCCGAATTTTTGTGAGGTCACTTTTGTCGAATTCATAGAGTTTAAACCGATTTTGAGTAAGTGATTTATCCGTAATAAAGGCATAAAAAAAGGTTTGTGTTTCAAAACAACTGACGGTGAAGTTGGAATAGGCTTCAGAAGTATCTGTAAACAGCGGAAATGTTTTATAGGTTTTGCTGTCGCAACCAAAAAATAGATTTCCTTTTTGAAAAACGACAGTAGTGCCATGTGCAAAAAGCGGATTATAAAATGCCGTAGGGTTCTCTTTCCGTTGTATGTGTTTGAATCTGTTTTTGTTTACTTCAAATACATTTAAACAAACGTTACTTCCGGACCATATATTGCCAAACGTATCTTCAACAATACCTAACGAAATTGTCCCTGAAAACGAATCGGGATTGTTGTAGTCATAAGTGAATTTTTTAACCTCATGACTGTCAAATCGGTTGAGACCATCATAACTGGTAAACCACATATAACCACGGCTATCTTGAAAGATGTCATAATTGAGGGCCTGACTTAATCCGTTTTCGGTGGTTAGGTAATTCAGAGGAGGAATTGTATTTTGAGCGGTAACGAGAGTGGAAAATAGGGTTACCACAATACTATATAACAGCCTGATGATTATTTTCAAAATCAATTACTTTGGAGTAAATGTATGATTTTATTCGGATTTCAACAAAACAATAAAAACCAACTCTTAAAAAAGACTTAAATACAATTTGCATTAGGTAATAAGAAACAAATTAACGTACTTTTGTGTCGCTTAAAAAATTGTTATTTTCTCATGGAGAAACTAAAATCTATACTTTTTTCTACCCGAATGATGGCCATTTTGTTTTTAACTTATGCAGTGGCCATGGGAGTGGGAACGTTTATTGAAAGTAAATACAATACTGAAACAGCCCGAATTTGGATTTACAATGCATGGTGGTTTGAAGCCATTCATGTTTTTTTTGTAATTAATTTCTTCGGTAATATTAAGCGTTACCAATTGTATAAAAAAGAAAAATGGGCTACTTTACTTTTGCATTTGGCTTTCCTATTTATTATTGTAGGTGCTTTTATTACACGTTACATCAGTTATGAAGGTGTGATGCCCATTCGCGAGGGTGAAACAGCAAACATGCTTTATTCCGACAAATACAATCTTATGGTATATGTTGATGGGATGTATGAAGGAAAAATGAAACGACGTGTTTTTGAAAAGTCGTTGTTGTTATCGCCTGTGGCCGAGAATAATTTTGCGATACGTTCAAAGTTTGCCGAGATACCTTTCCAAGTTGCTTATGTGGGTTTTAAAGCCGATGTAAAAGAAACAATTGAACCAAATCCAAAAGGGAAATTGTATTTTAAGATGGTTGAATCCGGTGGCGGCATGCGTCATGAGCATTACCTTCCGGAGGGCGAGGTGATGAATATTCATAACATTCTGTTTGCTCTTAATAAAGAAACTCCGGGTGCTGTAAACATCACAATTAATGGGGACAAAACGACTATAAAAACGCCATTTGACGGACAGTTTATGCGAATGGCAGACAAACTGCAAGGCAAAGTGGTAAAAGATTCTGTTCAGGAGTTAATGTTTCGTTCCTTGTACAATGTAGGTTCAGCGCAGTTTGTTTTTCCGGAGCAACCCATAACCGGAACCAAGCAATACAAAACCGGCGATTTGAAAGCTAAAAAAGGCGAAGACATGCTAACTCTTCGAGTATCATCTCAAGGAAAAGAACAGCTAATTGATCTAAGAGGCTCCAAAGGAAAGCAAGGCGAACCGTTTAGTGTAAAAATAGGGGAGTTGGATTTTACATTTAGTTTTGGCAGTAAAGTGTATCAACTTCCTTTTTCAATAAAATTAAATGACTTTATCGCCGATAAATACCCGGGAACCGATAAAAGTTATTCCGGATTTGAAAGTAAAGTGACTGTAATTGACGGGACCAAAAAAGAAGATGCACGCATTTATATGAATCATATTTTGGACTACAGGGGATACCGCTTTTTTCAGGCTTCGTTTGATAATGATGAAAAAGGGACGGTGTTATCCGTAAATCATGACTTTTGGGGAACAACTATAACTTACATCGGTTATTTTTTATTGTATTTTGGATTGATGGCGATTTTGTTTACCAAAAATTCCAGATTTGCTGATTTGAAGAAAAAAATGAAAGCCATTGAACAAAAAAAGAAACTCCTGACGATCCTTCTGTTATTCGCTTTTCCGTCGGTTTGGTCACAAAACCATGCGCATCGCGTGGCACCGACTCAAAAGCAATTGGATTCGCTTATTCAAAAATATACGGTACCCGAAAAACAAGCCGAAGCCTTTGGTCGATTGGTTATTCAGGATGCCGGCGGACGCATGAAACCTATAAATACCTTTTCTTCCGAATTGTTGCGCAAGGTAAGTAAAAGCGATACCTACAAAGGCATGAACTCGGATCAGGTTTTTTTATCAATGACCCAGTTTCCAATGGCTTGGTATGAAATTCCGATTATCAGCCTAAAACGCGGAAATGACAGTATACGAAAGATATTAGGAGTAAAAAAAGAGGAAAGCTTCGTTTCGTTTCGTCGTTTTTTTGACGATAAAGGAAACTACAAACTAATGCCTTATTTGGATGAAGCCTATAAAGCGGCCAATCCCAATAATTTTGAAAAAGATTTTGTAGATGCCGATAAAAAAATAAACTTACTTAATGATGCTTTAACCGGCAAGATATTACGCATCTTCCCTGTGCCCGGTGATAAGCAAAACAAATGGGTTTCGTACCTGGATTTAAGTCAACCAACTGGCACTTCTTTAGATACAATCAAGCTGGCTTTACCCATGTACTTTAGGGAGTTAACCACAGCAGCGGAATCAAAGAATTTTACAAGTGCCAATACCTATTTATCCGGGATTTCAGATTACCAAAAAAAATACGGCGCGGCTGTTTTACCTTCCGAAGATAAAATTAATGCGGAAATACTGTACAACAAATTGAATCTTTTGCAGCGTCTTCCCTATGCTTATTTGTTGGTATCGATTTTAATGATGTTGTTTACTATTATTAAAATTTTTAACCAAAAGAGATGGGTGACAGTAACCACAAATGTTTTGCATGTGCTTGTAGGTCTACTGTTTTTATTGCATACCCTAGCTCTAATTATGCGATGGTACATATCCGGTCATGCGCCTTGGAGCGATGCCTATGAGAGTATTATTTATGTGGCATGGGCTACCATGTTTTTTGGGTTAGCTGTAAGTCTTCGTTCTAAGTTAACCGTTTCAGCTGCCGCTTTTGTTACAGCCATGATTCTTACTGCGGCCTATGCGAATTGGATTGATCCGGCGATTGGTAATCTACAGCCGGTTTTAAACTCTTATTGGCTAATGATCCATGTGGCAGTAATTGTAGCGAGCTACGGTCCGTTTGCTTTGGGAATGATTTTAGGGGTTCAGGCAATGATTTTAATGATTGCTACGAATCGTAAAAATAAAGAGCGAATGGAGCTTAATCTCAAAGAGATTACCTATATCAATGAAATGGCTTTAACCATTGGGTTGGTAATGCTTACTATTGGGAATTTTTTAGGTGGGCAATGGGCTAACGAGAGTTGGGGACGCTACTGGGGATGGGATCCAAAAGAAACATGGGCACTCATTAGTATTATGGTATATGCTTTTGTAATTCATGCGCGTTTTGTTCCGGCTCTTCGCGGTATTTGGGCTTACAATTTAATGAGCATGCTGGCTTTTGTCTCCATTCTATTTACGTATTATGGGGTTAATTTTCATTTGGTTGGTTTGCATTCCTATGCCAGTGGAGAGCCCAAATCGTTGAGTTGGTTGTATCTTACAATAGCCCTTTTTGGTATAATTGGTGCCATAGCTTATCCGGCCTATAGGAAATTTTATAAAAAGTAATTACATTTACCTTTCTTAAAAACAAAAAAAAAATGAAAAAAATAGCAATTTTACTATTCGTTTTATGTGGTTTTGTACTCCAAGCGCAACAAACACTTACCAGTGATAAAAACGTCAAAAATGAAAAGCAAATGAATATTTACCAGTTTACAGTCCAGGATATTGAAGGAAATTCCTTTTCGTTTCGAAAACTTGAGGGAAGAAAAATTATGATTGTAAATACGGCTTCAGAGTGTGGGTTAACGCCTCAGTATGAAGAATTGGAAAAATTGTATGAAACCTACAAAAGCAAAAACTTTGTTATTATTGCTTTTCCGGCCAATAACTTTAACGGACAGGAACCGGGTACAAATGAACAAATAGCCGTGTTTTGTAAAAAAAATTATGGCGTAACTTTTCCGGTGATGAGTAAAGTATCTGTTGCCGGTAAAGATATTTGCGAACTCTATAAATTCCTTACCCAAAAAGAATTGAACGGTTTTGCCTCTGGTGAGGTAAAATGGAATTTCCAAAAATACCTAATCAACGAAAAAGGCGAATTAGTTAAAGTGCTTGACCCGCAAGTAAAGCCTTTAGACCAAGAAATTATTGATTGGATTGAAAAAAAATAAACCGGTTCGCCGGTTTTTTTTATAGTATTTTTTGAACGAAAACAGTATGCAACCACCGGTCAAATTTAAAACCGGTTTCTTGTAAAACACCCACAACTTTAAAGCCGTGTTTTTCATGAAAGACAATACTTTCTTTGTTTTCCGAGTCGATAACGCCTATTAAAGTGTGTAATCCTTGCTCTTTGGCTTGTTTCATCAATGCTATGAGAAGCGCTTTACCAATTCCTTTTCCTTTACAATCATCGGCAACATATACCGAATGTTCAGCGGTATATTGGTAAGCTTCTCTAAATCGAAATTCACTGTAATAGCCAAAACCAACTATGGTATCCCCACTTTCTGCCACCATAATTGGGAAACCTTTTTCTGTTTTTTCGTTCAAGATAGCAAGTTGTTGCTCAATAGTTCTGGTTTGGTAATCATATAAAGCGGTTGAGTGAAGGATGTTGAAGTTGATTATTTTCAAAATACCTTCAGTGTCTTCAACTCGATAATGGCGTAGTGTAAATTCCATATTTCAAAAGTAATAATTATGGACTAATTCATGAAATTCATTCCAAGTTTGTAACTTTGCGCTTCGAATTAATATAGGCGCAGCCTTCAATATATGATATACCCCAAAATACCTCTGGCACAAACTGTAATCGAAATTTTTAGGCTTCGCGGCGTTCGTACCATAGTGATTTCTCCGGGTTCTCGAAATGCTCCGTTGACGATAGGTTTTTCTTCACACCACGATTTTACTTGCTACAGTATAGCAGATGAAAGGTCGGCTGCCTTTTTTGCTTTGGGCATTGCCCAACAAACCCAAAAACCGGTTGCAGTGGTTTGCACATCGGGATCTGCGGTTTTGAATTATTATCCGGCTTTTGCCGAAGCGTTCTACAATCAAATCCCCTTGGTTGTTGTTTCTGCGGATCGACCACATGACAAAATTGATATTGGCGACGGTCAAACGATACGTCAGGAAGATGTTTTTGGTAATCATAGTCTGTACAATGCTAATTTGACAGAAGCGCTTTCTGCCGAAAATGATTTTTTAATTAATGAAGCGCTTAGCCAAGCTATTTCTCAAAAAGGACCGGTGCATATTAATGTTCCTTTTGAAGAACCTCTTTATGAAACCGTAAACCAGTTGTCGGTTTCACCTCAAGTTACCAATTCTATCAGTCAAGTTGTTGCAACTTTCGATATGGAAACCCTTGCCGCTCAATGGAACGCCTCACGTAAAATATTAGTTTTGGTGGGTGGTATGCATCCGAGACTGATAAAAAAACAGGTTGTTGATTTTTTAGGCAATCAGGAAAATGCGATGGTGATGACCGAAGTGACCTCTAATATTCATAACCCAAATTTTATTACCAATATAGATACCATCATTACCAGCTTTTCGACCTCAGATTTTGAAACGTTCAAACCGGATTTGTTGGTTACCTTTGGCGGAATGATTGTGTCGAAACGAATAAAATCGTTTTTGCGGACTTTTAAACCGAATCAGCATTGGCATATTGATACCTTACGGGCTTACGATACTTTTGGGTGTTTAAGTGCGCACATACAAATGGATGTCAATCCTTTTTTTGATGCGCTCATGCCCCTAATTAAACCGGTTCAATCAAGTTATCAAGATGATTTTTTAAAAGTAAAGCATGCGCGAGCTTTACGACATGCGCAATACCTTGACCAAATTCCTTTTTGTGATTTAGCGGTTTTTGACATGATTTTGCCTCAAATTCCGCCGCACTACGCCTTACAAATAAGCAATAGTTCTCCAATACGCTATGCCCAATTGATTTCCATCAACCCCAAGATTGAGGTATTTTGCAACCGAGGAACAAGCGGAATCGATGGGAGTACCTCAACGGCTGTTGGCGCTGCTGTAGCTTCGGATAAGCCAACCCTGCTTATCACAGGTGATATCGGTTTTTTTTACGATAGTAATGGGTTATGGAACAATTATATTCCAAACGATTTTAAAATTGTACTCATCAACAATGGCGGAGGCGGTATTTTTCGCATTTTACCGGGTCATCAGGAAAATGAAACGTTTACTACTTTTTTTGAAACGTCACATTGCCTTACCGCACAACATTTAGCCGCAATGTATGGATTTACCTATTTTTTTGCTTCCGATGAAAATACATTACAAACTGGTTTTGACCAACTAATAGAAGCGAACAACAAAGCAATTTTAGAGGTCTTTACACCAACCAAACTAAATGATCGCTATCTTTTAGATTATTTTACCTTTTTGGGTGAAAATTAAGATGTACTTTTGCACCATGGAAATAGGTAAATACAACAACTTAATTATCGATCGTGAAACCCGTGTCGGTTTGTTTTTAACGGATGGTAAAACAGATGTTTTATTGCCCACCAAATATGTCCCAAATCATTTTTCAATAGGAGAGGAGATTGAAGTTTTTGTGTATCTGGATCAAGAAGAACGACCTGTAGCAACTACACTTGAACCCTATATAACATTGAATGAATTTGCATGGCTTCGGGTGAATTATGTGAATAAATTTGGTGCTTTTCTTGATTGGGGACTTGAAAAAGATCTTTTTGTTCCTTTTGCCGAACAGGCACGCCCCATGGAACAAGGAAAACGCTATATGGCCTATTTGTATTTGGATGAAAAAACCAACCGACTCGTTGCTTCTACTAAAATAAGTAAATTCTTGAGCAATGATAACCTGGATTTAAAAGTGGGTGATGCGGTTGAGGTTTTGGTTTCACATATCACAGATTTAGGGATTAATGTCATTATCAATGGTAAACATAAAGGTTTGGCTTACAATGACGAAGTTTATTCGAATATAAAACCCGGACAAAAAACCAAAGCATTTATCAAAACCATTCGACACGATGGTAAAATTGATGTTTCTTTCCAGCAAACCGGTGTCGATGCAATAGCTGATGCAGCCGCAGTAATTTTAAACGAATTGCAAGAAGGCAGAGGTTTTATTCGTTTGACGGATGACAGTTCTCCGGAAGATATAAAAGAGCTTTTAGGAATGAGTAAAAAAACATTCAAAAAAGCCATTGGTTCACTCTACAAAGACCGTCTTATTGAAATCAGAACAGACGGCATTGCCCTTCTTAAATAAATTGTTTTTCAGTGTGTTTCTAAATTATTGTTGTATATTTGTATATACAAATGTTTAGTTGTGAAAAGGGATCAATTTATAAAATTACTATTGGGAGCCATGACAATATCCACGTTAGAACCGCTATATCAATTATCTAAGAGCTTGAAAACAAGCGATCAGTTGATGCCTGTACTTTTTTTAGGACATGGCTCACCTATGAACGGAATTGAACAAAATGAGTTTTCTGAGAATTGGAAAAAAATAGGGAAGGAGTTACCCAACCCCAAAGCGATTATAGTTATATCCGCTCATTGGCTTACAAAAGGAACTTGGGTAACGGCGATGGAACATCCCAACACCATACATGATTTTGGAGGTTTTCCAAAAGCATTGTACGATGTGCAGTATCCTGCACCGGGAAACCCGGAATTAGCAAAAGAAACTCAAAAACTAATCACATCTGTTCCTGTTCAAGAAGATTATGAATGGGGATTGGATCATGGAACCTGGACAATCTTGCGTCATATGTATCCGGATGCTGCAATTCCGGTTTTGCAATTGAGTATCGATTATTCACAGCCAGCCACGTTCCATTACTCGTTAGCTCAAGAACTTTTTGCACTACGAAAAAAAGGGGTTTTAATTATTGGAAGCGGAAATATAGTGCACAATCTAAGTCGCTTGGCCTGGGATAAAATGAATGTTGACAATTTCGGTTTTGATTGGGCTCTGGAAATGAATCAAATCATTAAAGATAAAATACAGCAATTTGATCATAAAGCACTTATCGATTACCAAAACCTAAACAAAGCGGCCATGTTGGCCATACCAACACCGGATCACTACTATCCGTTATTGTATATTTTAGGTTTGTTGCAAAAAGAGGATTCTCTTTCGTTTTTTAATGATAAAGCAGTGGCAGGTTCATTAACAATGACCTCGCTTATTGCGGGTTAATTTCGATAGAGGGATTTATTTTTTGTAAATCTGATAAAAATTCACCCGGTTTTTCAGGCGACACAAAAACTTCGTCATAATGGTTGTAAGTTATGATAAATCCCTTGGTGTCCAAAGCCGGTTTCATGGTAACGGGAACAAATAAACCGGAGTGCTTTTTTATTTTTTTAATGGTATCAATTTTAATTCGACCTCTAAGCGGCCCGGATCGATAGAGCAATGTTTTTTCAAAAATGACATAGCGTGTATCTAATAAAACCCAAACAACAAAGCCAATAACAGCAAGCAGTATAATCATGGGTACAACCGGTAAATCATGATTTAGATAACGATTTATCAATAGTCCGGTCATCGTGATTACGATTCCCCATAGAATCAGTAGTGTAAAACTATTTTTGGAAGAAAAATAATTACGTTTCACTTATAGGCTGAGTTTTGACTTAATTTCTTTACTTAAACCATCTTTGTGTACCATCACCGATATGGCCTTTAAGCGAATATAGGCAACACTTATGTAAACAAATCCGTTGTGACCTGAATCAGCACCCCAAGAATTTTTTACTTTGTAGTAAACATTTCCTTTTTGATCGGTTAGTTTTCCTACAATATGCATTAAGTGATCGTCGGTTGTATTTTGTTTTTCAAATTCTTCTTGTCTGTATTCCTGACTGATAGTCATTTCAGGTCTGATTTCACGAAGAATATCAATGTCATTAGGATTTTGAGGAATAACAGCCAAACCGGTTTTTCCTGAAAAAGTTTTTTCACTTACATCGGCATCCAAGGCAAGCGTATAGCCATTTGAAAGCGCATAATCAATAGCCGAAACAAATTCATCCAATGGCAAATTGTAAAAGCTGCCGTTAGAAAAATTATCCGGAATATTTAAAATAAACTTTCCGTAAAAAGGTTCATGGCTGAATGACGTAATCGTAACGTAATCGTCCCATTGTAAACCGGTTGATTTAGCAAAAGTAGAAGGGGTGTACGGAACATCGTTGAATGAAAATTCGGGCGTAAGTGTTCCCATGTACTTATCCATAATTGCATTACAATCATTTCGCCATACAGTGGCATATTTTGTTGGCTCTGCCGCTGCTTTTTTAACGTACTCTTCCAATTCGGCAACCATTTTAGCATGGTCAAAAATTTCGTTGGAATTCGTTTTACCGGTGTAAGCAGAAGCCGGCATTAAACCATAGCGTTTGGCACTATTGATAACATCGTGACTTAATCCGCCTTCACCAAAATTGGCTTTGCCCTGACGCATAATGAAGTTTAAAGCTTTGTCAAGATAGGTCATTCGGACCGTAAACATTTCTGAAAGGTTTACAGGTTTGCCTGTTTTCCGGAGTATTTCGGCCTCCAAAAATGAAGTAGTAGAAAAACTCCAACATGTACCTGTTTTGTCTTGAGAAATCACAGGTAAACACGATATGTCTTTAACGGTTTTGAATTCGTAGGTTTGCGACAAACCATAAAATCCACATAACAATAAACCAATCAGAATTGTTTTTTTCATTTTAAATAAACTTAAATGATTTCATAAAATTATCAAACGTATCGGAAGTTTCACTGCCCATAACCAAAATTTGATATACCTGACCTTCACGATTAATAAAAAAGCCGTAAACGTTCATACCTGATATACTGCCTACTACTTTAAGCGCAGGGTAATTTTGAAATGTTAATGATTCTTCAGAAACTTCTTCATACTCACTTCCCATTTGAGCCGACATACTGTTAAAAGCCCCGTCTTTAGTAGCTTTTAGAAAAGCATCGGCATCGCCGCTAAGCACAATTTCTTTTAATTCTTTTGGAAGCATGCTTTCCGAAACAAGTATCATACCCAGTGTTTCATCCAATTCCGTCATATACATATTTAGTGGAATTTTAAAGCCTGAAGCTTCAACACTGTCTTTTTCTAACGAAGGTTTAGAGGGAAACGCTGCTTCAAATCCTGATTTTGAATATTTTACTGTTTCCTGAGCAAATGTGATTGTATTCGCTAACAGGAACGCAATCAGAATTAGGTGTTTTTTCATTTAAAAAAAAGTTTAATTATTGGGGTTAAATATAGTATTTTTACCGTTCAATTCGAATTTTTAAGCAAAAATTAAATCACAACGATATGAATGCAATAAACTGGCAAACAGTATGCCAATTTGAAGATATTACCTATAAAAAATGTGATGGTGTGGCTCGAATAGCTTTTAATCGCCCTGAAGTGCGTAATGCCTTTCGACCCAAAACCACATCCGAATTATTAGAAGCGTTTCGTGATGCACATGAGGATACATCTATAGGAGTTGTGCTGTTATCGGCTGAAGGACCTTCTTCCAAAGACGGAATTTGGTCGTTTTGTAGTGGAGGCGATCAGCGCGCACGGGGTCACCAAGGGTATGTAGGGGAGGATGGCTATCATCGCTTAAACATTCTTGAAGTGCAGCGAATGATTCGTTTTATGCCTAAAGCTGTCATAGCTGTTGTGCCGGGATGGGCTGTGGGCGGAGGTCATAGTCTTCATGTGGTTTGCGATTTAACCCTCGCCAGTAAAGAAAACGCCATTTTTAAACAAACCGATGCCGATGTAACCAGTTTTGACGGCGGCTACGGCTCGGCGTATTTGGCTAAAATGGTAGGACAAAAAAAAGCCAGGGAAATTTTCTTCCTTGGTCGTAATTATTCGGCTCAGGAAGCATATGAAATGGGAATGGTAAATGCGGTTATACCTCATGATGAATTGGAAAACATGGCTTACCAATGGGCTCAGGAAATTTTGGCGAAATCACCTACTTCCATCAAAATGCTCAAATTTGCTATGAATCTCACGGATGACGGAATGGTTGGGCAACAGGTTTTTGCAGGAGAAGCAACTCGTTTAGCGTATATGACAGATGAAGCGGTTGAAGGCAGAAATGCTTTTTTGGAAAAGCGCAAACCCAATTTTGAAAAAAAATATATACCGTAATAATTATGGATACTGCCAATGAACCAATGGAACAACAAGTGCCACATTTTACAAATGCGGTAATTGATACCAAAAATCTACCGCGTTACGAATCGGTTGAAATGACTTCTTTAGAGAAACGCTATTGGAATGTTGTTCTTATTACAATAGGATTGTTTGCTTTGCTGTTTTTTGTCGGATTTGCGATTCTATGGTTTACTATTGATGAAGATAAACCCAATTTTTTCTATGTTGTTTCGCTTTTTGTTTTACTTACAGTACTTGCAGTAGGCTTATCCCGCGTTTCATTTCGGAAAAAGGGCTACGCATTTCGTGAGCACGATGTGCTTTTTCGACACGGAATTATTGCTACCAATACCATGATAATTCCCTACAATAGAGTTCAACATGTAGCGGTTCACGAAGGTTTTATTTCTCGTTTTTTTGGCTTGGCTAAAGTCGAAATTTTTACAGCCGGCGGTAATTCGGGGGATATAGAAATTCCCGGAATTGAAAAATCTGAAGCTGAAAATATCAAACAATTGTTAATGGGCAAAATACACAAACCACTTTAATGGAGAACAATCGTTTTGACAGCCCACAGCGGCAATCTACAATCGGGGTTTTAATCATGTTTGCCGACTCATTGCAGAAGTTTGGCAGGGCATTTTTTCCGCTTATATTGGTATTTATTGTCAAAAATGGAAGCACCAACAAATATTGGTTACTATTGGCTTTGTTGTTGCTTTTTGTGGTTACCGCCGTAATAGCCTATCTTAGGTTTATCAATTTTACTTTTTTTGTAGATGATGAAGCAGAAGAATTCATCATAAACGAAGGCGTTTTCAATAAAAGCCAAACCACTGTAAGTCTTTCAAAAATTCAACAGGTTACTATTTCGCAATCTTTAATCCAACGCATTATTGGGGTTTATGGTTTGGATATTGATTCAGCCGGAAGTGAAAAAAAAGAAGGAAAAATTAAAGCCGTTTCGCACGAATTGGCTTTAGCGCTCAAAGCCCGATTATTGGAAAATACCGGAAAAGTGCTAACTGAAAGTTCTGAAGAAACTGTAGTAAACACAGCACAAACCCCTGATTTGGCGCAACAACCCTTTTTAAAAATCAATTTAAGCAGCTTGTTCAAAGTGGGAATTACCTCGAATTACCTTCGCAGTATTGGTTTGATTCTTACTTTCTTTTTTACCCTTCAGGAAAACCTGCGGAACATTGGTAGGGATGAGCTAATAAATGAAGATAAAATCACCTCTATTGTTGATAATTATCCGCTGATTTATTCGGTTTTGGTCTTTATCTTATTTATGTTTACAGTGGTTTTTGTGATTAATATTTCGCGCACACTGATTAAATATTTTGGTTACACGGTCGCACTTCAAAAAGGTTCATTGCTTTTGTCGTACGGACTTATCAATACCAAAAGCACGATTTTAAAACCGGAGAAGGTTCAAATTGTTTCAGTGTCACGCAATTTTTTTCAAAAAAAGCTCAACGTTCTTGAAATTAAAATCAAACAAACAACGACGGATACAGCTAAACAAAATCAGTCTGTTGTTGAAGTTCCGGGGTGTAATACCGCTGAAAAAGATGAAATTTTAAAATTGATTTTCAAACAGATTCCTAAAAAGGGAGTCATGATGAAACCCAATTTCAGACGCTTGGTATTTGGTCTTTTTTTAAAAGTCGCCTTGCCTGTTGGCTTGTATTATTGGTTATTATCTATTTCAAAAGGTAATCTTGATCAAGTTGAACATTTCGTTTGGTTTTACGCCATAGTTATGACACTAATAACCTTACTTGCATTTCGTAACTATAGGTTATTTATTAATGAAAATCACATTATTAAGCAAAGTGGTGCTTGGGATGTGGCAAATGAAATTATTGAAATAAAAAAAATTCAAGCTATTGCAACTTCCCAGTTGTTTTGGCATAAAAATCTCAATATTGGAACGTTAACGTTATTCACTTCGGGTGGAAAAATTGTGTTCGATTTGGGTAATTTTGATACGATTAACGATTTAGCCAATCGGTGGTTGTATGAACTGGAAACTTCCAACAGTAATTGGATGTAAATTAATAGACAGCACATGAAACATTGGATTGAAGCCGCCAGAGTACGCACACTTCCTCTCTCAGTATCAGGAATACTCGTGGGTAGTTTTTATGCTATCTCACAAGGTTATTTTAACTGGAAAATTGTGATTTTTGCTCTTTCAACAACACTTGGATTGCAAATACTTTCAAATTTTGCAAATGATTATGGGGACGGGGTAAAAGGAACGGATAACGATGAACGCGTCGGACCCAAACGCGCTATTCAAAGCGGTACAATTTCGCCACAAGCCATGAAAGTGGCCATGTTTTTCATGACGTTTATAACACTTTGTTCTGCAATGTTGTTGATTTATGTCTCTTTTAAAGGGAAATACCTCCTGTACTCACTTATCTTTTTAGTGTTGGGAATTATGGCAATAACCTCCGCTATTCGCTATACTGTAGGTAAAAACCCCTACGGATACCGAGGCTACGGCGATGTTTTTGTATTCTTGTTCTTTGGTATGGTAAGTACTTTCGGCATCTACTTTATGTTTAGTAAAACAATAGACTGGTTGCTTTTGCTCCCTGCAACGGCTATTGGTTTTCTCAGCGTAGGTGTTTTGAATTTGAACAACATGCGCGATCAGGATTCGGATAAAAGAGCAGGGAAAAATACACTTGTAGTGCAGTTCGGAAATACGTGGGCGCGTCGTTATCATTTCTTTTTGGTGATTTCGGCCATGCTTTTGGTATTGATTTTTGCGTGGTTAAAAGATTTTAACTTTGACCAATACCTGTTTGTAGTGGCTTATTTCCCGATGTTGCGCCATCTGATTACGGTTTATCGTAACAAACACCCGCGCTTGTTGGATCCGGAACTAAAAAAATTAGCCATTAGTACTTTTTTATTATCGGTATTACTTTCTTTGGCATTGATATTTTTGGTATCAGATTTACTGATATACTATACCTCCGAATTGTTTTCAAAGTTTAGTTCGTAACAAGTAACTTTCTCTGGTAAGCTGATAATTTTAAGCTCAATTCATATCCATAAAAAAAATCAAATGAAAATTACTTTTTTAGGCCATGCCTGCATTAGCATAGAAGTTAGTGGAAAAACGATTCTGGTGGATCCGTTTATTTCGGGTAATCCCAAAGCGTCGCATATCGACATCCAAACCCTTAAAGCAGATTATATTTTATTGACACATGCGCATCAGGATCATATCTTAGATACTGAATCTATTGCTCGTCGTACCGGTGCCGTAATTGTGTCTAACTACGAAATCGCTTCTCATTATGGTGCTATGGGGCTCAACTACCATCCGATGAATCATGGCGGGAGTTGGACATTCGACTTTGGAAAAGTAAAATATGTAACAGCGCTTCATACAAGTTCTTTCCCCGATGGAAGCTATGGCGGCCAACCCGGAGGTTTTGTAATTGAAGGTGAACATAAAAATATTTACATTGCCGGAGATACTGCGCTAACAATGGACATGAAACTTATTCCCATGCGTACGCCACTCGATTTAGCGATATTGCCTGTAGGTAGCAATTTCACTATGGATGTAGATGATGCTATCATTGCCTCCGATTTTCTGGATTGTGAAAAAGTATTAGGGTATCACTTTGATACGTTTGGTTACATCGTAATTAACCATGACGAAGCCCGAAAAAAATTCTACGATGCCG
Source organism: Flavobacterium sp. (assembly GCA_041917555.1). Classification (GTDB taxonomy): domain Bacteria; phylum Bacteroidota; class Bacteroidia; order Flavobacteriales; family Flavobacteriaceae; genus Flavobacterium. The sequence goes on from JAYRXL010000038.1 coordinate 65,291, forward strand.
GAAAAGACCTGATGCTCCTTGAAATAGGGGAAAGTATCGAATTGTAATTTTCCGATTTATTTTTGTGATGGTATGGCTTTTGCTGTGTGGGTTTGTGTTTACTGACTATCAAAGGCAAAAAATAGCTATAGAATTTATCCTAAACTATGAAAAAAATCATTTTTATCATTCCTGTTTTTGTGGCACTCCATTTTGCTGCAGCCCAATCCAAAGAAGGGTATTGGGACACTATGCGCGCAACTCGGGAGTCGGTTACCTTGAAAGCCGGAGAGAAAAAAGTTATAAAATCTGCTGAACTACCTGCCGGAACTACCGAAGTGGTTTACCGAATTACCGTACTCGACGAGAACCAACAAACCTCCTCCAGTTTGGTTTCGGTGCTTAAATCTATTCCCGATCCTACCGGTATAAGTCAAGGTACCGCAGGAGCAGTATTTTTGGCCTCCAAAATTGCCGGAAAAGACAAATGTAAGTTTGCGGTTTTTGCCAACCCGAAAGAAGCGGATGCGTTTGTAAAAACTGGAAAACCAGATAAAGCCTGTTGGCTGCAAAAAGAACCGGTGAATAAGGATGCCCGACTGCTGCCGGCTTCTCTCAACTGTATTGAAGGACAAAAGAATTTGTATTTCGCTGTTGAAAGTGATAACTGGCTTTTAAGTCAGAAAGTGGAATTGGAAATAGTGCCTTGGGTGAATAAAAACTTGAGCAGGGGTTGGACTACCGAAGCCAAATGGAAATTGGTTGATATTTGTGAACGACTTCCTGTAGCCAAATTGTTGGTTAAAAAAGATGCTTTTACGGGGTATTTCATCGAAATGATGACAGAAAAATTTACTTACAATGAATTTTTAAGTCTGCTTCCGGCCGAAAAAATGCAACTTATTGAAGTGTTAACCGAAAAATGCCTTATCAAAACAGGCGAATCAAAAGCCTTATCAGAGCTTTATCGCACCAAAGCCAAAACCCTTTTCGATTCCGGTAAAAAACAAGAAGCAATTGATCTTATTGAAAAAGAGTTGATTAACAAACCTACTGTTACCGGTTTGGACTTTGCACTATTGGCTAAGTTTTTTCTTTTCACCAATCAATGGGATAAAGCCGAAAGTACTATTTTGAGCGGACTTAAAAAAGATGCTTCAGAACTTCAACTTCAATTGCAGTTGGCGCATCTTAACACAATTAAAGGGAACGTTTCGGAAGCCAAAAAAATCCATAAAATTTACATGAATCAGAATGTTTCAGCGGCACAAACTTGGGTGCAACAAACCAAAGATGATTTTAAGGAATTTGAAAAAAACGGAATTACGTCTAAAAATTTCGATAAAATTTTGAAGTTGTTTTCCAAATGATTACTGCTGCCTGTTACCCTTATTTTCTTGATTTTAAGCGCCCTTCCGGCACTTCGCGTGGTATCATGACCCAAAAGGAAACATGGTTTATTGTACTCGAAGAAAATGGGAAAAAAGGTATTGGCGAATGTGGAATTTTGCGTTCTTTAAGTTGTGATGATCGTCCGGATTATCACGAGAAATTAATTTGGGTTTGCCAAAACATTCATTTGGGTTTGGCCACCTTGCTCGAGCAATTAACCGAATTTCCCTCTATCCAATTCGGACTCGAAACGGCTTTTCTTTCTTTGCAATCACCTAACGCTTTTGAGTTGTTTACTTCGCCTTTTACACAAGGTATTGATAGTATTCCCATTAATGGTTTGGTTTGGATGGGCGAAGCATCATTTATGAAAAGCCAAATTGAGGAAAAACTCCAACTGGGTTTTACGTGTATCAAATTAAAAATAGGGGCTATAGATTTTGAAAAGGAATTGGAATTGTTGCATTATATACGAAGTCAATACGACGAAAAAACAATCGAAATTCGGGTAGATGCCAATGGCGCATTTTCTGCAAATGAAGCGTTACTTAAATTACAACAACTATCGGACTATAATTTGCACAGTATCGAACAGCCTATTCAAAAAGGACAAGTTCAAGCCATGGCTGATTTATGTGCCATGTCGCCACTTCCCATCGCTTTAGACGAAGAATTGATCGGCGTTTTTTCTTTTGCTGAAAAGCAAAGCCTTTTGGAACAAATCCAACCTCACTATATCATATTAAAACCAAGTTTAGTTGGCGGATTTCAAGGAACAAGCGAATGGATTGAGTTGGCTGAAAAACATAAGATAGGTTGGTGGATTACCTCAGCTTTGGAAAGCAACATCGGACTCAATGCTATTGCTCAATTTACCTATTCCAAGCACAATACAATGCCTCAAGGATTGGGTACCGGAGCACTTTATACCAATAATTTTGAATCGCCTTTGGTGGTTGAAAACGGAAAGTTACTTTACCGTTTAGATAGGGATTGGGATACCTCTCGGCTTAGTTTTCTGTAAGGATTTTTTTGCGTACCTTAGCCACAAACTAAGTATATGATTTCAGAAGAACAGTTCCAAAATGAACTACACCTTTGTATTGAAAATGCACTGCGCGAAGATGTTGGTGACGGCGATCATAGTTCATTAGCCTGTATTCCCTCAAATGCTATGGGAAAGGCTAAATTGTTGGTTAAAGATAACGGAATAATTGCTGGCGTGGCTTTTGCAAAAATGGTTTTTAACTATGTAGATTCCGAAATGCGTGTTGAAACATTTCTGGAAGACGGCGCTACGGTCCACTATGGCGATGTGGTATTTCATGTAACCGGAAGGTCGCAGTCGATTTTAAAAGCCGAACGCTTGGTGTTAAATGCCATGCAACGCATGAGCGCAATTGCGACAAAAACTAAAATGTATGTAGATTTACTGGATGGAACAACAACCAAAATCTTAGATACACGAAAAACCACTCCCGGCTTCAGGGCTTGTGAAAAATGGGCTGTTAAAATTGGCGGCGGAGAAAACCATCGCTTTGCGTTGTATGATATGATTATGCTTAAAGATAATCACATTGATTTTGCCGGCGGAATCACACAGGCCATTCAAAAAACCCAAGATTACCTTAAGGCCAACAACAAAGACCTGAAAATAATTGTTGAAGCTCGAAATTTAGGCGAAGTAACTGAAATTTTGAAAAGTGAAGGTGTTTACCGGATCTTGCTTGATAATTTTGATTACGATACGACCCGAAAAGCGGTTGCAATGATTGGTTCCAAATGCCTTACCGAGTCTTCAGGTAATATTAATGAAAAAACCATTCGTCACTATGCTGAATGTGGTGTGAATTATATTTCATCGGGTGCCTTGACGCATTCGGTTTACAACATGGATTTAAGTTTAAAAGCTATTGAGTAACAAACATTGTTTTTAATTTGACTTTAAAAAATCGCATCGAGAATTTTCCGGTTGTTAAACAACTTGTAAACCTGGGCAAAAGCATAAAACTGCCTTGGTTACACGGTTTGTCACTATACGAACTTTTGGAATTATACATAACCGGTATTATTGAAGGAGCCCTTACCACGCGAGCTGCAGCCATTGCATTCAGTTTCTTCATGGCGTTATTTCCGTTTGCGCTTTTTATCTTAAACCTCATACCTTATATTCCTCTCAAAGGTTTTCAGAATGATTTTATGGAGTTCCTCAGCGAAGCGGTACCACCCAATACCTATGAGGCTATCTCAAAAATAATTTATGATATTTTGCACAACAGTTACAACAGCTTGCTTTCAACGGGTTTTGTGATGTCTGTTTTTTTGATGACCAATGGGGTAAATGCAATTTTAGGCGGCTTTGAAAATTCAGCTCATGTTTTGCATAAACGAGGGTATTTTAGACAGTATTTTGTGTCTCTCGGTCTTTCAATTATTTTAGCGTTTTTACTCTTAATAACTGTTGCAACAATTGTTGTTTTTGAAGTTTTTATTCAAAAAACGAAACTGCAGGATGTGCTTTCGGAAGAAATTTCAATTATAGAAACATCGCGTTATATATTCTTGATATTGATGATCTTATTCGGAAATTCGTTTTTGTTTAAATTCGGAATAAAAAACTACCGTGAGCGGTCTTTCATATCAATAGGTTCGGTTTTTACAACGATTCTTATTGCTATTACGTCCTATTTCTTCGGACTTTGGGTAATACATTTTTCGAAATACAATCAGCTCTACGGTTCCATCGGAACGCTATTGATTGTGATGTTCTACATCTGGATTAATTCCATGATTTTGCTCCTCGGTTTTGAACTCAATGCCATTATCCATTCCCTCAAAATAAAAGGGAAAAATGAACAAACCAAATTAGAATTATAAGTGGTGTATTTTATTGAAGTCATATTGCCTTTGGCACTCAACAAAACATTTACCTACAGTGTAACGGAGACCGAATTTGACTTTATTTTACCGGGCATGCGCGTTGCAGTTCCTTTTGGAAAAAATAAAATTTACACGGCTTTGGCTGTTGAAAAACACCATAACAAACCCATCACGTATGAACCTAAGGAAATTCATCAAATTTTGGATGAAAAACCGATGGTTACACCTTTGCAACTTAAACATTGGTTTTGGATATCGGATTATTATATGTGTTTTCCGGGCGATATTTACCGAAGTGCATTGCCCAGTGCTTTGTTATTAGAAAGTGAAACCATACTTACGCAACGCAAGGAAATTGAGGTAGATGCGAATGAACTTTCGGATGAGGAATTTCTTATTTATGAAGCCTTACAATACCAGTCTTCTCTTAAGGTTGACGATGTAAGTGCTATTCTTAATAAAAAAAATGTCTTCCCCTTAATTCAGCGGTTGTTTGCCAAAAATGTGCTTACACTGCACGAAGAACTTGTTGAGGAATACAAGCCCAAACTAATTCGCTATGTGCGACTCGCCGAATTTTATGAAGCAGAAAGTAATTTAATTGCTTTGTTAGATGGTTTAAAGGGAGCTAAACAGAAGAACCTGATTTTGATGTATTTTCAGTTGCTTTCAGGGAACAAACGCCCCATTTCTGTAAAAGAATTGCTCACCGCAGCTAATGTGTCACAAGCTTCTTTAAATTCACTCTTGGATAAAGGGATTTTTGAAGTGTATTTGGTTCATGAAGATCGAGTAAACTTCGACCGAAATAAAACAGATCATGATTTACGCCTAAGCGATGCGCAACAGCTTGCCTATGATGCCATCAATACGGTATTTCAATCTAAAGAGGTTTGTCTTCTTCACGGGGTTACCGGTTCCGGAAAAACAGAAGTGTATGTTCAAATGATTGAATCGGCATTGGCATCCGGTAAACAGGTGTTATATCTTTTGCCTGAAATTGCATTAACTACTCAATTAGTTTCTCGTTTAACCGCCTATTTTGGCAACAAAGTTGCCGTTTTTCATTCGCGTTATTCTAATAATGAGCGTGTAGAAGTATGGAATCGTGTTAATAATGCAGAAGAACCTTTAATTGTCATAGGCGCTCGATCGGCTTTGTTTTTGCCTTTTACCAATTTGGGACTGATTATTATTGACGAAGAGCATGAACAAACCTTCAAGCAACATGATCCTGCACCGCGTTACCATGCCCGCGATGCCGCGATAGTATTGGCAACATACCATAAAGCTAAGGTTTTGTTGGGTTCTGCAACCCCAAGTTTGGAATCGTATTATAATGCCACTTCCGGAAAATATGGTTTGGTAGAACTAAAAGAACGCTTCGGTAAAACACGCTTGCCCCAAGTGGAATTAGTTGATTTGAAAGATTCCTATTTCCGGAAAAAAATGAAAGGGCATTTTAGCCTCACTTTGGTTGATGCTATTCAAGAGGCACTTTCTAATGGTGAACAAATTATTCTGTTTCAAAACCGTCGCGGTTATTCGCCTATTTTGGAGTGTATGACTTGTGGGCATGTGCCGCATTGTCCCAATTGCGATGTAAGTTTGACTTATCATAAGTTTAAAAACCAATTGCGTTGCCATTACTGCGGACATGCGATTGCAAAACCGGTGAGTTGTCATAGTTGTTCGGGAATCGATTTAAATACCAAGGGTTTTGGTACCGAACAAATAGAATTGGAACTGGCAGAGTTGTTTCCTACACGAAACATAAAGCGAATGGATCAAGACACCACGCGGGGAAAATACAGTTTTGAACGTTTGATTGATGCTTTCAGAAATCGAGAAATTGATATTTTAGTCGGTACCCAAATGTTGGCCAAAGGGCTCGATTTTGACAACGTTTCTTTGGTCGGAATCTTGAATGCGGATAACATGCTCTACCATCCTGATTTTAGAGCCTTTGAGCGAAGTTATCAAATTATGACACAGGTATCGGGTAGGGCAGGACGTTCCGAAAAGCAAGGGAAAGTAATTATTCAAACGTATAATCCCTACCATGCGATTATACAACAAGTGACCAATTCAGATTATGAAGGGATGTATAAAGAGCAAATGTACGAGCGTAGCATTTATAAATACCCACCTTTTTATAAATTAATTAAACTCACCTTGCGTCAGCGCGATTATGAGAAACTTCGAGATAGCGCACAATGGTTGTACCAAGTCCTTTCACAACAGTTGGATATACCGGTTTTAGGTCCGGAAGAACCTGCTATTGCCAAAATCCGCAATGAATACCATCGAACCATACTGATAAAGATACCACAGGAAAAATCAATATCGGGCATTAAAAAAACAATCCGAAAGGTATTGGACAGCTTTGAAATGATTCCGCAATACCGCGCTGTAAAAGTGACGGTAAATGTGGATTTTTACTGATTCTCCGCAAGCGTTTTTTCAATTTTTTCTTTTATATGGCGAGCTAAAGGGATTTTTTTAAACCCGATTTCTACAAATTTGCTATTGATTTTTTTTATTTTATGAAGATTGATGATGTACGATTTGTGTACCCGTAAAAAAGTATTTTTGGAGAGAAGCTTTTCAAACCCTTTTAACGTTGATAATACAACGCTGTTCCCTTTTTCGGTGATGATTTTAACATAATCGCCATAAGCCTCAATCCAATTGATGGAAGCTGTATATAATTTTTGTTTTTTTAAGTTGCATTTAATGATGATATACTCACCGTGAACATCTTCACTAATTTCGTGCGAATGCTCTATAAGGGTGTGTAAACTCAACGCTCGCTTTACAGCTAAATTAAATCGTTCGAGACTTACGGGTTTTTTAATATAATCGGTTGCCTTGTATTGGAATGCTTTAGCGGCATATTCTTCTTTGGCGGATACAAATATTATTTGGGGTTTTTCTTTTATGCGATCCAAAAAATCAAAGGCATTCATTACCGGTAATTCAATATCCAAAAAAACTAAATCAATTTTTTCGGTCAACATACAATTATGCGCCTCTATAGGATTCCAAAAGGAACCAACCCAATGTAAGTCAGGATGATTTTTAGCAATTTTTGAAATAATTTCGCATTGTATTGCATCATCTTCGATAACCAGGCAATTAAGTTTCATTGTTCTAAGTTTTAAACCCGGCAAAAAGAAAGATTTCATTATATTCTTTCGTTTTTACCCTAAGAAAGCTACACATCATTACCCAAATATCCTATGACTTTTATCATAAGATGAAACCAGCGCATTTATTGTAAAATAAAAAAACTACCCGGGGTTCGGGTAGTTTTTATACGTTTTAGCGAAAGACAAGCTACTACTTATGCAATAGCCAAAGCTTTCATAAGGTCCTCTTTTTTGTTACGACTCAACGGAATTTTTGTTACACCGATTTCGGCAAACTTACTGTTGAAACGTTCCACTTTATCGATGTTAATAATATACGATTTGTGAACCCTGATGAATTTGTCTTTAGATAAATCTTTTTCAAACGATTTCATGGTTGATAAAACCAGATTCGTGTCTTCTTCGGTTACTACTTTAACATAGTCACCGTACGCTTCAATCCACTTAATCTTATTGGTGTAAACCTTAAGTTTTTTAAGGTTACTTTTAATAAAGATGTGGTCGCCCTCGGCCTCATGATTGTCCTGACGGAGCATGTGTAGGTCTAATGCTCTTTTCACTGAAGCATTAAAACGCTCCAAAACAATCGGCTTTTGTAAATAATCGGTGGCATCATAATCAAACGCTTTGAGCGCATAATCGGCTTTGGAGGTAATGAAAATAATTTGAGGCTTTTGTTGTAAGCCGTCAATAAAATCAAAACCACTGATAACCGGCATCTCCACATCAAGGAAAATCAAATCCACGGTGTGTACGGTCATGCAGTTTTTAGCTTCAATTGCGTTCGAAAAATCACCAACCAAATGCAAGTTTGGATGATTATTTACTAACTTTGTGATTACCATCCGCTGTAGCGAACTGTCATCAACAACGACACAATTTAACTTCATAAATGTTTAATTTTTTAGATTTGGTGCGGTAAAGATATTACAATAAATTATAAAACCTAACTTTTATCGATTTTTTTTGCATTTTAACAGTGATTTTTTGCATTTAGGCGATTTTTTTGCTTTTCATGGTTGGATAATTGAATAGATTCATTACTTTTGCACCCAATTTTATTAAATCTAAAAATAATTATTATGAACCATTACGAAACTGTTTTCATCTTAAATCCCGTTTTATCTGATGTTCAGGTAAAGGAAACAGTAAGCAAATTCGAAGATTTTCTTACTTCCAAAGGAGCCAAGATGGTATCAAAAGAGGATTGGGGTCTTAAAAAATTGGCCTACGAAATCCAACACAAAAAAAGTGGTTTTTACCACCTTTTTGAGTATCAGGTTACTCCTGAAGTATTGTTGACTCTTGAAACTGAATTTAGACGTGACGAAAGAGTTATGCGTTTTTTAACCGTGAAACTGGACAAACACGCAGTGGCATGGGCAGAAAGAAGAAGAGAAAAACTAAAATCTAAAGCGTAAGTAACATGTCATCTATAGAACAATCAGCAAAAGGAAAAAAAGACGGAGATATTCGTTATTTAACTCCACTAAATATTGAAACTAACAAAACTAAAAAATATTGTCGTTTCAAAAAATCAGGTATCAAATACATCGATTATAAAGATCCTGACTTCTTATTAAAGTTTGTAAATGAACAAGGTAAATTGTTACCGCGTCGTTTAACCGGAACTTCATTGAAATACCAAAGAAAAGTGTCTGTTGCTGTTAAAAGAGCACGTCACTTAGCCTTAATGCCTTATGTGGCGGATTTATTAAAATAATAAGAAGACTTGATTATGGAACTTATATTAAAACAAGACGTACAAAACTTAGGTTTTAAAGACGATGTGGTGAAAGTAAAACCGGGATATGGTCGTAATTTTCTTATTCCACAAGGGTTTGCTGTATTGGCTACCCCGTCTGCCAAAAAAGTGTTGGCTGAAAACTTAAAACAAAAAGCGCACAAAGAAGCTAAATTAGTTGACGATGCTAAAAAATTGGCTGAAGCGCTTAAAGCATTGGAAATAAAAATTGCTGCCAAAGCAGGTGGTGATAAACTTTTCGGTTCAGTAACTAATATCAATATTTCAGAAGCGTTGGAAGCTGCAGGGCAACCAATTGAAAGAAAATATATTACAAGCGGAACTGTAAAACGTACCGGAAAATACACCGCTACCATCCGTTTACACAGAGAAGTAGTCGTTGAATTGCCTTACGAAATTGTTGCTGAGCAATAATTTAAAATAAATGCATTTAAATCCCGTCCTTATGGCGGGATTTTTTTTTAATCTGAACTGGTTTCAGATTCTCTTAATCTGAACTCGTTTCAGATTCTTTCTATCTGAACTGGTTTCAGATTCGTTTAATTGCAAATAAGTATCAATACGATACTGAAACAAGTTCAGTATAAATGAAATACAAACGATTAACCAAAGAACAATTTGAGTCACTTCAATCGGAATTCGCTACTTTTTTAGCCACACAATCTATTGATAAAACCGAGTGGGACGATATAAAAGCAAAACGACCTCATGTGGCCGAACAGGAATTGGATGTTTTTTCAGATTTAGTTTGGGAAGGCGTACTGACCAATGCGCGCTTTTTGGAACATTTTTCAAACCACCATATTTTTCTTTTTCATTGCCAGGAAAAGCACATGCAAAGTCTGGTAATTAAAGCATTAAATCCAAAAATCGATTTTATGCAAAAGGAAGGATTGCAATGGTTGGGTGATCACGTGTTTACCTCTGAAGTAGAAATTCACACCGGGCGAAAAGAATTTGGTGCGGATCGAAACCAAGAATTATTTAATCTGATTATGCAAGGGGCTATTTTAAGCGATGGCCAACTTTATATCCACTTAAACAGTATTCTCAACAGATAATTTTTTGTAATTCGAATTATTGGTTATTTTTATTGCTGTAAACCCAATACTATGGACATACAACTTCGAATTCAAGAGTTAAGAGAAGAACTTACGACACATAATTACAATTATTATGTATTGGATAAACCCACGATATCCGATTTTGAGTTTGATCAAAAACTGAAAGCGTTACAAGAACTTGAACAACAGCATCCCGAATTTTTTGATGAAAATTCACCTACGCAACGAGTAGGAGGAGCGGTAACCAAAAATTTTCAAACCGTAGTGCATGAAAACCGAATGTATTCGTTGGATAATTCCTACTCCCGAGAGGATTTGTCTGATTGGGAAAACCGTATCCAAAAAGTTCTGGGTAATGTGCCTTTGCAGTATACGTGCGAACTTAAATACGATGGTGCTTCAATAAGTATCACTTACGAAAACGGTAAATTAAAACGTGCTGTCACACGTGGTGATGGCTTTCAGGGCGATGATGTAACAACGAATATCAAAACCATAAAATCGATTCCGCTTCAGCTTAAAGGAAATTTTCCGCCAAAATTTGATATTCGTGGAGAAATAATATTGCCCTTAGACGGTTTTGAAAAAATGAACCAAGAATTGATTGAAATAGGAGAAGAACCTTATTCCAATCCTCGAAATACGGCTTCAGGCAGTTTGAAATTGCAAGACAGTGCTGAAGTGGCAAAACGACCTTTGGAATGTTTGTTGTATTTTATCACAGGTCAAAATTTACCTTTTTCAACCCAATTTGAAGGACTTTCTAAAGCCAGAGAATGGGGTTTTAAAGTGCCTTCACAATCCAAATTGGCCAATAATCTTCAAGAGGTTTTTGATTTTATTGATTATTGGGATGTACACCGGCATGACTTACCCTACGAAACCGACGGGGTTGTGATTAAAGTGAATGATTTTTACCAACAGGAAGAGTTGGGTTATACCGCCAAATCACCTCGTTGGGCCATTGCCTTTAAATTTAAAGCAGAGCAAGTCACCACCCGATTGAACTCTATTTCCTATCAGGTGGGGCGAACCGGTGCAATTACTCCGGTAGCCAATTTAGAACCGGTACAATTGGCAGGAACTATTGTTAAAAGGGCTTCTTTGCACAATGCCGATCAAATTGAAAAATTAGATATTCGCCTTGGAGATGTTGTTTTTGTGGAAAAAGGAGGTGAAATTATTCCCAAAATAATGGGCGTTGCCGAACGTGGAAATCAACCACAACCTACAGCCTACATTACCCATTGTCCGGAGTGTGAAACAGAATTGGTGCGCAAAGAAGGTGAGGCCCAACACTATTGTCCGAATTTTTACGGATGTCCTCCACAAATTATAGGTAGAATTCAACATTATATTACCCGTAAGGCTATGGATATTGAAGGTTTGGGTGGCGAAACGGTAGCTTTACTCTACCATAATAAATTGGTCGAGGATTATTCCGATTTGTATGAACTTAAGATTGAAGATATAATTCCGCTGGAACGGATGGCGCAAAAGAGTGCCGAAAATTTGGTAAACGGAATCGAAAACTCTAAAAATATTCCCTTTGAACGTGTTTTGTATGCACTCGGCATCCGTTATGTAGGCGAAACAGTGGCTAAAAAGCTGGCCAAGCATTATAAAAGTATCGATAATCTTTCCCAAGCAACGCTCATGGATTTGGTATTGGTGGATGAAATTGGTGAAAAAATTGCGCAAAGTGTTATCGAATTTTTTCAAAACCAAAACAATATTCGCATCATTAACCGCCTCAAAACCTTTGGTGTGCAATTGGAAATTGTGGAACGAATAAATCCGAATGCAACTGATAAATTGGGAGGAAAAATATTTGTGGTTTCAGGTGTTTTTGAAACATTTTCCCGCGATGAATTGAAGCAGTTAATAGAAGATAATGGAGGTAAAATTGGAAGTTCAATCTCGTCGAAGACGAATTTTGTTGTTGCCGGTGCTAATATGGGGCCCGCAAAACTGGAAAAGGCTACACAATTAGGGATTACAATTCTGTCCGAATCTGATTTTAGAACGATGCTCGCATGAAAAAGCTAAACGTTTTACTCGGACTGACTTTTTTGGTGGGATTAATTGCAACTATAGCTAATTCTCTTGGTAGAATGGATATCGTTTTACCCTTTCGGTTGGCTGTAATTCCACTCTTAGCGGTGTATTATTTTAGTAAATCTCAAAAAAAGAACCTACGACTTATTCTTATCCTTTTATTGAGTTTTGCGAGTGATGTGATCAGTTTTACGTACTTAAAAAGCTTTTCTTGGCTACTGATAATAGGACTTTTTGTCTATTTATTATTTTTGGTAGAAGGGATTCAAAATTTGAAGAAATTTAAACCAACAGTCCTCAATATTTTCTCTATTAGTTTTGTAATCCTATTTGTAGGGATATTGTATTTCAGTGTATTGGATTTGGCGATGATTGAATTGGCAGAGTATCGCGTATTGCTTTCGATATATGGAATCGTTTTGGGCCTAAATGTGGTACTGGCAGCTTACAATTTGACATTCAGAAATTATGCAACCGATTTTTTGTACTTTTTATGTGTTGCTTCGTTTTTGCTTACCGACATATTTTACCTGATGAATGAATATTTTGTACGCTACCCTGCCATTGTGTTTATTAATTTTTTCCTGCAACTCTTGAGTTATTATTTTATGGTTAACTATTTTTTGGTGCGCGAAAAAGGATTAAAGCGGTTAGTTAAATCGTTCTGACAAAATTCTTATAGCAAACTCATGTTAAATAACAATTGCTTTTCCTCCGGCTATTTTTTTGTCTGCCGAAAGGTAAAAATCTATTCGACCTAGGTTTAATCCATAGCAACCTACTTGATTAATCAAAACCTCTTGTCCGTCTAAATTCTTTTCAATTACAGGTTTGTCCAGAAACGTATGGGTATGCCCACCAATGATCAAATCGATATCGCGTGTACTTTTGGCCAAAATAAGGTCACACACTTTTTCAGGTTCTTCTTTGTATTTAAAACCAATGTGAGAAAGGCAAATAACCAGGTCGCATTTTTCTTGTTTCTTGAGTTTTTGCACCATATCGGTGGCTATCTCAATAGGGTTATGGTATACCGTTTCTTTATAGTTTTTCTTATCCACTAATCCGTCAAGTTCCACGCCCAAACCAAAAACACCTATTTTAACCCCATCCACCGTAAAAATTTTGTAAGGCTTAACGATGCCGTCTAAAACGGTATTACGAAAATCATAATTAGCCGAAACAAATTCAAATTTTGCATTGGGCATTTGGGCATATAATCCATCAATACCGTTGTCAAAATCGTGATTACCAATGGTCGCTAAATCGTACTTCATCATACTCATGAGCTTAAATTCCAATTCACCGCCATAATAATTAAAATAGGGTGTACCCTGAAAAATATCACCGGCATCAAGTAGGAGTACGTTTTTACTTTCCTTGCGAATCGACTCAATCAAAGCAGCTCTTCGGGCAACTCCACCCATATTCGGATTTCGTGGATGGTCTTTAGGAAAAGGATCAATATAGCTATGCACATCATTGGTATGCAGAATCGTTATTTTTTTTACATCATCCGTGTCAAAACTGCTCAACGACAAACCTCCTAAACCCAAAAGGGCAGATGAGGCAACAGAGTTTTTTAAGAAATCACGTCTTTTCATGGCTTATTCGGTTAAAATGCGGGTAGTGTTATCAAATCGGATGGTATCGGTTTCTTTGAAATAATCAATCATGATATTTCGTAGTTTGTAATCAACATCATAGCGCGCAGTTGCTTTTTTAAAAAAGACCATGTTATCGCCGCCATTCGAAAGATAATCCGATGTTACTACATAGTATTCTTTTACAGGATCCAACGGAATACCATTCACTTGTATGGATTCGGGTTTTCCGTAGCGTATTGTAAAACGCATGCCTTTTAGCGGATGTGGTTTTTTCTCATTAATGATGTGTTGCGCCATTTCGATGAGTTGTTCGCCTTTCAAAGCCACTACAATGGCGGTATTTTCAAAAGGCATAACTTCATAGGCATTTCTTGCTGTCACAGGGCCTTTAGGTAAAATGGTTCGAATTCCGCCGTGATTTAACAAGCAAATATCAATGGATTTATTTTCTCTTTTTTGAAAAACAGAATTGCATTTATTCAACGTAATATCGGCTAAAAAGTTACCAATATTGCTTTGCCATTCTCCTTTTGATTTGTCCAAATTTTCGGGATTGTAAGCCAAAACCTGATTTAGGTCGGCATCGATTCGTTCCCTGTAAGGTGCTATATAATTTACTATTTCAGGGTCTTCTGTGAGATTTTGATCAATTCCGATTTTTTTTCCCTCAATTCGCGTAACCTTAAAGTTTTTGCTGCCACATGAAAAAAGCAACAGAAATGTTAATAATAAACCAAAAGATTTTAAAACAAGCGCGTAGTTTTTTAGCTTTACCATCTGTAAGAAGCGATTTATTTCCGTAAGTTTGTCAACCAAGTAAAAGTAGTATGTTTTTAACTAAAGTCAAGGATTTTCTTTTAAAAAATAGTGTTAAAAAAAGATTAGATTTTGGCAAACAGGAAGTTACTAATAAAACTATTTCGGTAATTGGGATTTTGTTGAACGAATCCTTGATTCAATCCCGTGAAAAAATCATTCAGGATGTGCTAAAAAGAGGGTTTAATTCATCGAATGTTCATGTTTTGGTGTATAAAAAATCAATTCGAAAAGAGGAAGTTTATCCATTTCCAATTTTCAGTATGAAAGATATCGGTTGGGATTCCTCCGTAAAATCAGCTGCCGCGAATCAGTTTTTAAGTCGAAACTACGACGTGCTGATTAATGCTTTTACCGATGATATTCCGGCCCTGCGTTGGATTTCAGTACTGACAAAATCTGATTTCAGGGTGGGTTTTTCAGGTGCCAATGCCTTGTTAAACCAATTGATGATTGAAACCGATGAACAAAATACAACCGTGTTTACAGACGAATTATTCAAATATTTAAAAATACTTAATAAAATAAAGTAATGCAAGCATTAATAGGAACCGGTGTAGCTTTGGTTACACCGTTCAAAAAAGATTTTACAGTTGATACGGAGGCACTAACCCGAATCGTAGACTTTGTAACCGAAGGAGGCGTTGAATACTTAGTTGTGTTGGGTACAACCGGTGAAAGTGCAACACTAAGCAAAGAAGAGAAAAAATTGGTTATTGATACCGTTATCAAGGCCAACAAAGGCCGCTTGCCCTTGGTTTTGGGAGTGGGAGGCAACAATACTTATGAAGTTACCGAAGAATTGAAAACGACAGATCTTTCTCCTTTTACAGCCATTTTATCGGTATCGCCTTATTACAACAAACCAACCCAAGAAGGTATTTACCAACATTTTAAAGCCGTTGCAGAAGCGTCTCCGATTCCGGTGATTCTTTACAACGTACCCGGAAGAACCTCAAGTAATATGGCAGTTGCAACGGTTGTTCGGTTAGCCAATGATTTTAAAAACATAATCGGGATTAAAGAAGCCGCCGGCGATATTGTACAGGCAATGAATTTAATCAAAAACACACCAAACGATTTTATGGTTATTTCGGGCGATGATATGATAACTTTGCCTATGGTTTTGGCCGGAGGAAGTGGCGTAATTTCGGTTATTGGTGAAGGATTTCCTCGGGCATTTTCAGATATGGTTCGCCTCGGACTTAAACGTCAGGTTGACGAGGCTTATGCACTTCACTACCAACTTGCACCCGCTATCGATATGATTTTTGAGCAAGGTAATCCGGGCGGAATTAAAGAGGTTTTTAAAGCATTAGGCCTGTCTGAAAATACGGTTCGTTTGCCTTTGGTTAATGTGAATACCGATTTGGCAAAACGATTGGAAGATTTTACCCGAAATAATGCATAAAAAAATATTGTATTGTATTTATTAAATAACTAATTTTGCAGTTGCTTTTTTACTGGCACAAAGCTTTGAAAACAGGCACTTAGAACTAAAGAATGAAGAAAATTATTTACATATTGGGAGTTGTTTTTTTATTTTCATCTTGTAATGAATACCAAAAAGCATTGAACTCCGATGATGTTGAACTTAAGTATGCTCAGGCGACAAAACAGTATGATGCCGGTAAGTATATGAAAGCCATTCGTTTGCTTGAACAAATTGCTCCGGCTTATAAAGGCAAACCTCAAGCCGAAAAATTGTTTTATATGTTTTCGAATTCCTATTACGAAACCAAACAATATTATTTGGCAGCTTATCAGTTTGAGAGTTTTGTTTCGGGTTATCCCCGAAGCGAAAAACGCGAAGAAGCGGCTTTTATGTCGGCAAAATGCTATTCTAAATTATCACCAAACTACGGTTTAGACCAAGTTGATACTAACAAAGCGTTAGACAAACTGCAACGTTTTATTGATACCTATCCGGATTCAAAATATTTGCCAGAAGCGAACTCCATTGTAGCTGACTTGAAAATTAAGTTGGAGAAAAAAGCCTATGAAATTGCGAAGCAATACAACACGGTAACCGATTATAAAGCGGCTATCAATGCATTTGATAATTTCTTATCGGATTATCCGGGTACGGTTTACAAAGAAGATGCTTTGTTCTACAAGTTGGATTCGTGTTACAAATTAGCCATCAACAGTGTCCCTCAAAAAATGGAAGAACGTTTGCACAATGCAAAGTCTGCTTACAACAGCTTAGTAAAGTTTAATGCTTCTTCAAAATACAAAAAAGAAGCCGACGAGATGTTGGCCAGAATAGATAAAGATTTACAACAATATTCAAAATAAAATGTCTATGGATTTAAAGAAAACCAATGCACCGGTAAATACGATTACGTATAACAAAGCGCAAATCGAAGAACCAACCGGAAATGTGTATGAAGCCATTACTATTATTGCCAAGCGTGCCAATCAAATCAATGCTGAAATCAAAAAAGAATTGATTGACAAATTGGAAGAATTTGCTACTTACAATGACAGTCTTGAAGAAGTTTTTGAAAATAAAGAGCAAATCGAAGTTTCTAAATTTTATGAAAAACTTCCAAAATCACATGCATTGGCTGTTCAAGAATGGACAGAAGGTAAGATTTACCACAAAAACACTGAAAAATAATAGCCATGTCGGTGCTAAGCGGTAAAAAAATTCTCCTCGGTGTTTCCGGTGGAATAGCCGCTTATAAAACAGCGACATTGGTTCGACTTTTTATTAAAGCAGGTGCTCAGGTCCGGGTGGTCATGACACCTGCTTCTAAAGATTTTGTTACCCCACTTACCTTAGCCACCCTATCTAAAAATCCGGTTTATTCTACTTTTACAGCCGAAAATAATCAAGATGCTTCTGCCGAAGGCGTTTGGAATAATCATGTGGAGTTGGCACTTTGGGCTGATTTCATGGTAATTGCTCCGGCTACTGCCAATACTTTGTCTAAAATGGCAAATGGAAATTGCGATAATCTTTTGATTGCAACTTATTTATCGGCTAAATGCCCGGTTTATTTTGCGCCGGCTATGGATTTGGATATGTATAAACACGAATCTACCCTGCGTTCGTTTGCGCTTTTAAAGCAGTTTGGCAACAAAATGATTCCGGCCGAAGCAGGTGAATTAGCCAGTGGATTACATGGCGAGGGTAGGATGGCTGAACCGGAATCAATCGTTTCGTTTATCGAAGCAGATATCGTTTCAACTCTTCCAATGCGCGGAAAAAGTGTTCTTGTTACGGCAGGTCCTACTTATGAAGCCATTGATCCGGTGCGTTTTATCGGAAATCACTCCACGGGTAAAATGGGTTTTGATATTGCAGATTGCGCCGCAGGATTGGGAGCAGAAGTTATCCTTATTTCCGGACCCACTTCGTTGCTGCCTAAAAAAGATTCCGTTAAACTGGTTCGGGTAGTTTCTGCGGAAGATATGTACACAGCCTGTCACGAGTATTTTAGTACGGTAGATGTGGCAATTTGTGCCGCTGCAGTGGCAGATTATAAGCCAAAAAATGTAGCAACTCAGAAAATAAAAAAAGAGGATGCAACGTTTATATTGGAACTCGAAAAAACAAAAGATATTTTATTTTCGTTGGGACAAGTAAAAAAACAGCAGTATCTGGTTGGTTTTGCTTTGGAAACCCAAAATGAAATTGAACATGCAAAATTGAAAATTCAGAAAAAAAACTTAGATTTGATTGTTTTAAATTCGATGAATGATGCCGGTGCCGGTTTTGGAAAACCCACGAACAAAGTAACATTAATCGATTCCAACTACGCCATAACTCCTATGGAACTCAAAACCAAAGAAGAAGTGGCACTTGATATAATTAACCGAATAATTCATGATATTCATGCGTAAAATACTATTTCTTCTATCTGCTTTATTTTTTTCATCCGTTCAAGGACAAGAACTCAATTGTGTGGTAACGGTCGATCATAGCCAGGTTCCTAATGCCAATACACAAATTTTTAAAACGCTCCAACAGGCGCTTAACGATTTTGTGAATAAAAATAAATGGACTGATTTAGAGGTGCGTTCCAACGAAAAAATTAACTGCTCAATGTACATAAATGTACTATCTTATGAAGGTAATAATTTTGATGCCACAATACAGGTTCAGTCGAACAGAACGGCTTACAATTCAACCTATGCCACACCTTTAGTTAATATCAATGATAAAGATTTCAGCTTTTCCTATGTGGAGTTTGAAAACCTGACGTATAACCCAAATTCATTCGACTCAAATTTAATGTCGGTTATCGCTTTTTATGTTTATTATATCATTGGTGCTGATGCCGATTCGATGAGTCCTCAGGGTGGTGATGCGTATTATCAAATGGCACAAGATATTGTAACCTTGGCCGCTCCCTCAAATATAAAAGGATGGACACAAGGCGACAAAAGACAAAGCCGTTATTATTTGATGAACGATTTGATGTCAACTACTTTTATACCGTACCGAGAGGCAATGTATACCTATCATTTTGAAGGAATTGACAAAATGGAAGCCGATTTAACTAAGGGTAAAGAGATTATTAAAGGGGCTATTTTGAAAATGAATGAAATTAATAGTGTGCGCCCAAATGCGTATTTAACACGTACTTTTTTTGATGCAAAATCAGATGAAATAGTTTCAATTTTTTCGGGTGGACCAGCTATTGATATAGATGCTTTAGTAAATACCTTGAATAAAGTTTCGCCAACCAATAGCAGTAAATGGTCAAAAATAAAGTAACGTGAGTTCGACATAAGAATTTTGTCAGAACGCTTTAGAGGAGTGAGATACGAGCCTTACATAGGCAGTAATAGCGGGCTATTTCAATGATGTAAGGCGAAGTAGATTGCTTCTCTAAAGTGTAACTTATACAAAGCTATCCTAAAAAGCACTCGTCTATTTCGTTAAATTTCCTCAAGATAACCGGTTATCTCTCGAAAATTTGCCTTATAGCCAAGCACTTTTAAGAATTCTGACTTTATTATTATGTCGAACTCACGTTAAAGTAGTATCTTTACACTTTCCAATTTCTTTTATACTATTCAATGTTAGTCTCACTTTCCATTGAAAATTATGCCCTGATTGAAAAATTAGCTATACGTTTTAACGGTGGCTTTTCTACTATTACCGGTGAAACCGGCGCCGGGAAATCTATTCTTTTGGGTGCTATTGGTCTGGTTCTGGGAAAAAGAGCAGATTTATCTTCACTCAAAAATGAAAATGAAAAGTGTATAATTGAAGCAGTATTCCGAATTAAGGATTACCAATTAGAGTCATTCTTCAATCAATATGATTTGGATTATGAAGATGAAACCATCATTCGACGCGAAATTTTGCCCTCCGGTAAATCGCGCGCTTTCATCAATGATACCCCGGTAAACTTAACCGAATTACAAGAGTTAGGTACTTTCCTTATAGACATTCACTCGCAACACCAAACCCGTGAATTGTCTGAGGAAGATTTTCAACTTATGGTGATCGATTCCGTCGCAGCTAATTTTTCGCTTCTTTCTCAGTATGCTTCTTCCTTAAAAGCCTATAAAACGCATCAGTCTGTTTGTAGAGAAAAGGAAAATGAGCTTGCCTTGTTGGTTAAAGAACAGGATTATACTTTATTTTTATTCGAAGAGTTAGAAGCGGCTCAATTAGATTATGTTGTTTTGGCAGATATCGAAGACGAAGCGAATAGGCTAAGCAACGTGGAAGCCATAGAAGATCAGTTCAAGACAATCTTGGCAAGAGCCGGAGATGAACAATTGGGTGTATTGGTTCAGCTTAAAGAAATTAAAAACGCATTACACAAAATTTCCGGATTTTCTAAAGAATATGAGCACTTATATGACCGCATACAATCGCTTGTAATCGAATTCGACGACATCGAAAAAGAAGTTGTTGCTGAGGCTGAAAAATTGATTTCGGACCCGTTACAACTTCAAAAAATCAATGATAAGTTGCAACAGATTTATTCCCTTTTCAAAAAGCATCAAGTCACTACTATTCAAGAGTTATTGTTGCTTAAAGAACAATTAGAAACAAAAGTTTTTGCACTGAATTCGTTGGAAAACGAAATTAATACATTGCGCTCCCAAATAGCGGATAAGGCAGCAGAATTAGATAAAATCGCATCTGCTATTTCTGAAAACAGAAAGCGAGCAATCCCTGATTTAATAAATGAGTTAAAACAAATTTTGTCGTTGTTGGGAATGCCCAATGCCGACTTTAAAATTGATTTGTCACCCTCCGAACACTTTTTACCAAACGGAAAAGATAAACTCAGCTTTATGTTTACAGCCAATAAAGGCGGTAATTTTGGTGTGTTAGCTAAAACGGCTTCGGGAGGTGAAATGTCGCGAATTATGCTGGCTGTAAAATCGATTTTGGCGCGTTTTGGCAAAAAAGGATATGTATTGCCTACTTTAATTTTAGATGAGATTGATACCGGAGTATCGGGCGAAATTGCCTATAAAATGGGCGAAATTATGAAAAATATGAGTCAGCATATGCAGTTATTTGCCATTACTCATTTGCCTCAAATTGCAGCAAAAGGAACAGAACATTTCAAAGTTTTTAAAACCATTACTAACGATTCAACCAGCACGCAACTCATCAAATTAACAGATGAAGAACGCATTACCGAGTTAGCGCAAATGTTGTCGGGTGCAGAAATAACCAATGCTGCGCTTAATCATGCAAAAGAATTATTAAATTGAAACATGTATCTTTGTATCTTATAAATTAATACCCTAAAAAGTTATCGTTATGATTATCGAACCCAGAATGAGAGGATTTATTTGCCTTACAGCACATCCGGATGGTTGTGCCGCCAATGTTAAAAAGCAAATAGATTATGTAAAGTCAAAAGGAAACACTAACGGACCAAAACGAGTTTTAGTCATAGGAGCTTCAACAGGATTCGGATTGGCTTCTCGTATTACGAGTGCCTTTGGTTGTGGTGCCTCAACAATTGGGGTATTTTTTGAAAAACCGGGCACAGAAGGTAAAACTGGAACACCGGGATGGTATAATTCGGCCGCTTTTGAAACTGAAGCTGCTCAAGCTGGTTTGTATGCCAAAAGTATTAATGGCGATGCTTTTTCTACTGAAATAAAACAACAAACAATTGATACAATCAAGTCTGATTTAGGACAAGTTGATTTGGTAATCTACAGTTTGGCATCACCGGTGCGTCAGCATCCGGTTACAGGTGTTTTACATCGTTCGGTTTTAAAGCCAATCGGTTCGGTTTTTACCAACAAAACTGTCGATTTTCATACCGGAAATGTTTCTCAGGTTTCCATCGAGCCTGCTACAGAAGATGATATTGCAAATACGGTGGTAGTTATGGGAGGTGAAGATTGGGCTATGTGGATGGAACAACTCAATAATGCGGGAGTATTGGCAGAAGGCGCCACCACTGTGGCATACTCTTACATTGGTCCTGAAGTAACCAAAGCCGTTTACAGAAACGGTACCATAGGTCGTGCAAAAGATCACCTCGAAGCTACAGCATTTGAAATTACCGATGCTTTAAAATCGATAGGAGGGAAGGCTTATGTTTCAGTGAATAAAGCGTTAGTAACACAAGCAAGTTCCGCAATACCGGTAATTCCTCTTTATATTTCATTGTTGTATAAAATCATGAAAGCGGAAGGAATTCACGAAGGTTGTATTGAACAAATCCAGCGTTTATTTGCGGAACGATTATATACTAATGCTGATGTTCCGGTTGATGAGAAAGGTCGTATTCGTATAGATGATTGGGAGATGCGTGACGATGTTCAACAAGAAGTTGCCCGTCTTTGGGAGGTAGCAACGACTGAAAATTTAACCGATATAGGTGACTTAGCCGGATATAAACAGGACTTTCTGAATTTGTTTGGCTTTGGTTTTGAGGGAGTTGACTACTTGAAAGAAACCAACGAGGTTGTTCCGATAAAAAGTATCCAAGAATAGATGTTAAAAAATCGCCAATTGGCGATTTTTTTTTTTACTTTTATCGGGCAATAAATAAACAATTATAATATGAAAAAAATTACTTTAATTTTCGGCTTGTTTTTGGCTTTTTGCAGTCAAGGATATAGTCAGTTTACAGAAGGGTTTGAGTCGGGTATTCCTGCAACCTGGACTGTAATTAACGGAGGTGATGCCAATACATGGGTTCACTTTACAACACCAACAGTATTTGTAATATCGGGGACAGGTTCTGCTGTGATTACGTATTCAGCTACTGCTCATGATGATTATTTAATTACTCCGGCAATTACTGTAACCGCCGGTGTAAATGACCGTTTTAGTTTTAAAGCGAGAAGTTTTGACCCTCTTTATCCGGAAGAATTTGATTTGGTAGTTTCTACAACTACTCCTACTGCCGGAGCTTTTACTACAACCTTAGCTACAATCGCTCCGGATAGCAATTTAACTACGGCCACCGATTATAGTTTTGATTTGTCTGCCTTTGTAGGACAAACTATTTATATTGGGATGTATTCTACAACAACTGATATGTGGAGAATCTCTGTAGATGATGTGGTGAACGATACTCCACCATTAACTGTTCCGCCATGTGCTGCTAACCCGGTTTCAACTCCGGATGCTTCGTGCGGTAATTTCACATCAAATATTTCTTGGGATGCAGTTGCTTCTGCTACCGGGTATTATTTAAATGTTGGAACCACTCCTGGAGGTACAAATGTTGTTAATAATGCTACGGTAACTGCAACTACTTATGCATTAACTACACAAACACCGGGAACTACCTATTATTGGACTGTTACTCCGTTCAACAATGTGGGACCTGCAACAGGATGTACTGAAAACTCCTATACTACTAATGCTGCGGGTTGTTACTGTACTTCTGTTCCTACTTCAAATGATGGTTCAGGTATTACCAATGTAATGTTAGGAACAGCAAACTTCCCTAACGGAGATGTAACGTATTTTGACCATACAGCCACTGCGGTAGATTTGGCTCAAGGTGTAACTGCACCAGCAATGATTACTTTTGCTACAGGTTATTCGTACGATACCAATATTTGGATTGATTTAAATGATGATTTTGATTTCACTGACGCCGGAGAGCTTGTAAAAACAGGTGTGGCTTCTACTGCTACAAATCCTACAACATTGGATGCTTCTTTCGTAATGCCTGCAACTGCTCCACTTGGAATGCACAGAATGCGAATTGGTACAGCGGATGTAGGTCAAGTTCCACCAAATCCATGTTACTCTGGAACTTGGGGTGTAACTCTTGATTTTACTGTAAATGTGACCACAGCAAGTTGTGTACCTCCTGCAGGAACAGCTACGTTAGTAAGTACTTGTGTTGCTAATCAGTTCTTTGTAGATGTAAATGTAACTGCTTTGGGTAATGGTACTCCTTCCATTACTGATGGTATAACTTCATGGCCGGTAACTGCTACAGGTACTGTACAAGTAGGACCTTTTGCCAGTGCTTCAACAGCTACACTTACACTACTTCATGGTGGTGATTCATTGTGTAACCTTCCTTTAGGATCGTTTACCTATACTTGTCCTCCTTCTAATGACAACCTTGCTACTCCGATTGCTGTTTCTTGTGGAAACACTTATACAGGAAGCACAACAGCTGCTACTTTGGACGAAGACAATGCTCCTGACGGATTTGGTGCTGATTTAGATGCACGTAACTTGTGGTATTCTTTCACAGGTTCTGGTACTGCTCAAACAGTTACGGTTAACTTATGTGGTTCTGCTTATGATACTTCTGTATTGGTTTACACCGGTACTTCAGGAAGTTTAACATTAGTGGCCGCTAATGATGATGATAATACTTGTGTTTCTAACGCACTTAACTCTAAAGTAATCTTTAATTCTGATGGTGTAACAACCTATTATATTACTGTAGAAGGTTATAATGCTACCAGCTTTGGTAACTTTACTATGGCTGTGAGTTGTGAAAATGTTAACCCACCTGCTGTTCCTAACCAAAACTGTGACGTTGCACTTGACGTAGCGGTTGATGGTGTAGATGTGAATTCAGATAACTCATATGGTACTGTAAATGCTACACAACCTGCTTGTGATTTATTCGGTGCTATTCAGGATGTATGGTTCGCATTTGTAGCCCCTGCTTCCGGAACAGTTGATGTACTTATTACTCCGGGTTCAATGACCTCTGCAAACTTCAACGTATACTCTGGTCCTTGTTCTGCTTTAGTTGCTGTTGGCAATACATGTAACAGTAACCTTACTGCAGCTACTACCGAAAACCTTACAGGTTTAACACCGGGCGATACTTATTTTGTACAGGTGTGGAGTAACAGTTCTGAGCAAGGAACGTTTGATATCCGTCTTACAGATCCTAATTTGGCTACAGATACTTTTGATAATGCCTCATTTGCGTATTATCCAAATCCGGTTACGAACCTATTAAACCTTTCTTATACTAAAAACATTGATTCTGTTCAAGTAATCAATTTAGTTGGTCAGGAAGTGCTTGTAAAATCATTAAATGCCGCTCAAGGTCAGGTGGATATGTCCAACTTGCCAACAGGTACTTATTTGGTTAAAGTAACTGCAGACAATCAAGTAAAAACAATCAAAGTTGTTAAAGAATAATTTTTGATAAAATTTTTAAAAAGTGCCACTCGTTTTCGAGTGGCATTTTTTTTTAACTGTATATTTGTAGCAAAATAAGGGTATGTTTTTTTCTGTAATTATACCGGTTTATAACCGTCCTGATGAGATAAGAGAATTGTTGGACAGTTTGGTTCATTTGGATTATAAAAAACCGTTTGAAGTTGTAATCGTTGAGGATGGTTCTTCAATTTCAGCAGAAGAGGAAGTCCAAAAGTTTACAAACAAACTTTCCATATCGTATTACTATAAAGAAAATTCGGGTCCCGGTGATTCTCGTAACTTTGGGATGAAAAAGGCAAAAGGTGACTATTTTATCATCTTTGATTCGGATTGTATTATTCCGCCCAATTATCTTAGCGAAGTTGAAAAAGAACTCTCCAATAACTATGTGGATTGTTTTGGGGGTCCCGATAAAGCTTTGCCAAATTTTACGCGTATTCAAAAAGCAATCAACTTTGCCATGACCTCTTTTCTTACTACCGGTGGTGTAAGAGGCGGGTCTGAAGCGGTTGGAAAATTTCAACCACGAAGTTTCAATATGGGTATTTCCAAGAAAGCATTTGAAACCTCTAAAGGTTTCGGTTCTATTCACCCTGGAGAAGATCCGGATTTATCCATTCGACTCTGGAAAATGGGATTTAAAACCCGATTGTTTAAAGAAGCTTTTGTGTACCATAAACGCCGTATCGATTGGCACAAATTTAGTATTCAGGTGAGCAAGTTTGGTAAAGCACGCCCTATATTAAATAAATGGTACCCGGAATACAGTAAATTAACCTTTTGGTTTCCATCGTTATTTGTATTGGGACTTATTGCTTCTTTTTTAGCTTTAATTTTCTTATTCGATTGGCCGCTAAAGATTTATTTCGTTTACTTCATACTCATTTTTCTTGTTTCAACCATTCAAACCAAAAATCCGATTATTGGTGCTTATTCATTGTTGGCTGTTTGGAAACAATTTATGGGGTACGGACTCGGATTTTTAGAGTCCTATTATAAAGTACATATTAAAAAAATGGAGCCGAAAAAAGCTTTTCCGGAACTTTTTTTTACGATTACCGAATCCTCAACGAATTCGGTTAAAGAAATTAAATCGGTTGTTAATCCAACGGTAGAAGCTGCAGTTGTCCCTACTGAAGTTACCGCTAAACCACCAAAACCTGTCCAAACTAAAGTAATTGGATTAACCGGTGGAATTGGAAGCGGGAAAACTACGATAGCGACTTATTTGGCCAATTTAGGTATTCCGGTTTATATAGCCGATTCTGAGGCCAAAAAGGTAATGGAAACTCCCGAAATTATTACCCAAATTACAGATGCATTTTCCGAAAATATCATGACAGGTAATCAATTGGACCGTCAAAAACTTGCCAATTTAGTTTTTAACCAGCCAGACAAGTTAAAGCAACTTAATGCCATAGTGCATCCGGCTGTCAAAAAACATTTTGAAGATTGGGTAAAGTCGCATCAGCAACATCCGATAATCGTAAAAGAGGCAGCCATATTGTTTGAAAGCGGAAGTTACAAAGATTGTGATGCCGTTATTTCGGTAGTTTGCCCACTTGAAACCCGAATTGACCGTGTAATTAAGCGTGATAATACCACAAGAGAAAAAGTACTTCAACGTATTAAAAATCAAATCTCAGACGAAGAACGTATTGCAAAAAGCGATTATGTTATTCAAAATGAAGATTTTGAATCTGCAAAACAACAAGTTAGTAAAATTCTTAATTTATTGAAAAATTCATAAACTTTTTCACCAATGTTAATGTTTGGTTAATACAATTATTGACTAAATGTTAAAATAGTAATTTTGTTACTGATGAATAAGTTTGTGTTTAGGCTGTTGGTTGTGCTTATGAGCCTCTCGTTGATTGGAATCATAGGGATACAAGTCTATTGGTTCAATACTTCGCTGCAAAACAGTCAGGAACAATTTGGTTTTCATGTAAAGCAGGTTTTGGGAAATGTTGCCCAAAAATTGCAGAAACGCGAAGAGTATGAGTTCTACGGTAATTACCGTCATCTAAAAGACAGCATTGGTAAGGAGCCAAAAACAAACGAATTGCTGCAATACGGTTATTACCAACGCAATTCACGCACAAACGAAACCATCATTTACACCAGTAGTATTTTAGCAGAAGACTTTGGTGTATCCTCCAGGTTCTTTGAGAAAAAAACGGCTCCTAAAGGGGTGGTCGAATTTAAAGCAAATCGGAAAACCGAAGTATATAACGGTTCTGACATAGGTGATAAATCAATTGGACTACAAAAAGAGGAAATGACACCGGATATGGTTATTGCCAAATTGGGTGATACCGAAATTTTAAAACAGGCCCAATTTGAAATTGCGTACAAGGATATCTCAGCCGTTATGCCCATTGATAGCCGGGTGAAAAAGGAAGAATTGGAAAAGCTTTTAAAAGCCGAATTAAAAGAGTACGGTGTTAGCACACCTTATGAATTTTGTGTTTACAGCAATGCGTTAGCGACTAAAATTAAATCGGAAAATTTTAGATTTGATAAAAATGCAACGTATACAATTCCGATTTTTCAGGATAGTGAAAACAAATCCAAATACCAATTGTTGCTCACATTTCCTCAGAAAAATAAGTTTTTGTTCCGTAAAATTATCGGAATTTCATTGCTTTCGGTAATTTTTACGCTCATTATTATCATTGCCTATACCAATGCGCTGAATCAGTTAATTCGACAACGTCAGATTTCTGAAATTAAAACCGATTTCATAAACAACATGACACACGAGTTTAAAACGCCCATTGCTACTATTAACTTGGCTTTGGATGCGATTCGTAATCCTAAAGTAATTGATGATAAAGAAAAAATATTCAGATACCTGCAGATGATTCAAGATGAGAATAAACGCATGCATGCACAAGTAGAAAACGTATTGCGTATCTCGAAATTGGAGAAAAAAGAGCTTGAAATTACAAAAGAACCCTACGACATCAATTCGATTATTAGTGATGCCGTTGATCACGTTCATTTAATTGTGGAAGACCGTGAAGGAACGATACATACTCATTTACAGGCAAGTAGAACAACTGTTCTGTTAAATGATGTGCATTTTACGAATGTACTTGTTAATATTTTAGATAATGCGATAAAATATTCGTTAAATTCTCCCGTTATTGATATAACAACCGAAAACATTAAGGATTTTATCCTTATTAAAATTAAAGACCAGGGTGTTGGTATGAGTAAAAGCGCCCAAAAGAAAATATTTGAGAAGTTCTACCGGGAACATACAGGTGATATTCACAATGTAAAAGGTCACGGTCTTGGGCTGGCTTATGTAAAAAGAATAGTTACAGACCACAATGGCGAGGTTTTTGTGGAAAGTGAACGAGGCAAAGGAAGCACGTTTACCCTCAAACTGCCGTTGATAAATTAAACGATTATGGAAAAAGAAAACAAAAAAATCCTACTTGTGGAAGACGACCAAAATTTTGGTGCTATCCTAAAAGATTACCTTTTGCTAAATGACTTTGATGTTACCTTAGCAAAAAACGGAATGGAAGGTTTTGAAAAATTTAAAAAAGACACCTACGATCTTTGTATTTTGGATGTCATGATGCCTTACAAAGACGGATTCACGCTCGCGAAAGAGATTCGTGAAAAGAATAAAGATATTCCGCTTATTTTTCTCACGGCCAAAACCATGAAGGAAGATGTGCTTAAAGGATACAAAGTGGGTGCTGATGATTATCTGAATAAGCCATTTGATTCGGAAGTTTTATTGATGAAAATCAAAGCTATCATCCAACGTAAGGCTACCGAAACGAAACCGGAAAATGTGAAATTTGAATTCCAAATCGGACAGTTTCACCTCAATTCAAAATTGCGCTTTTTGACCTTTCCGGGTAAAGAACCTATCAAATTATCGCCTAAAGAAAACGAATTGCTTAAAATGTTGGCGCTTTACGAAGATGATTTGATGCCACGTGAATTGGCGCTAACCAAAATTTGGCGTGATGACAATTACTTCACCTCACGAAGTATGGACGTATACATTGCCAAATTGCGAAAATACCTCAAAGAAGACGAAAAGGTGGAAATTCTTAACATTCATGGTGAAGGTTTCCGTTTGGTTGTACACAAATAAAACCAACTTTTTCAACCGTATAAGCCACGTTTGCGTTACAGCGTAAGCGTGGTTTTTTTATGGAAATAGATTTTTATTTTCGCTTTAGGGCGCTAGCCTTTTATGGCAACCCAGTGTTAGAAAGACAACGAAAGCGCAAAACAATTCTTGTCACTGCAACTGACCGTGAAAAGCACTTCTTTTTCGGCTGTTTTTTGACTGATATGAATTGTATCACCCCAACCAACTTCCTTCATAAAATTCATCTCAAACGCTTTTAAACGGCCTTTCGTTACCTTTTTGGGCTCCATGGTATCCAAACACCACTCGACATATTTTACATTGTTCGCATGATTTACTATATCCAAATCGGATAAGCGTACAACACGCTGTTCAATCGGACAAAAATCACCCGTAATGTCCAATCGTGAAAATGATTGTAGGGTAGCTTTTTTGGGAAATTTTTCAAAGTGTTCGTGTGGCAAAGCCAAGGCTTCCGGTTTACGCGTTTGGGTGTTGATGATGGCCCAAAAGGTTTCACATCCAATAATTTTTTCACCGTTTTGGTACACTTCCAAGCAACGCACGGATCTTGAATTTTCCAACGAATTAATCCACGTTTTGATGGTTACTTTATCCCTCCATTTTGGCATTTTATCAACCTCAACGCGCATTTTTCCCAAAACCCAGGCCTGATGATATTCTTGTAAGTCCAAATAACTAATGCCTCCCAGTTCGGCGTGTTTACCGGCTGTTAGTTGAAGTAAATTACACAATTCGGTTATTTTAAGTTCCTGATTGGGGTAGCATTGGATAAAGTTGATGTCCCATTCCAGTTCTAAAATTGAGGTAAAATCGTTTGCTATTGGCATAAAATTATTGGGGTAGTAATGGTAAAAGTTGTTTTAGGATAGTTTCCGGTTTTTCCGCATAATCGAACCAATGTACCTTTTCGGTTCGTTTGAACCAGGTGAGTTGTCTTTTGGCAAATCGGCGTGTATTCATTTTAATGTTTTCAACGGCTTCCTCTAGGGTAACTTTTTGGTCTATATAGTCAAATAATTCACGGTACCCAACCGTTTGCAATGCATTGAGTGATTGATGCGGATACAGTGTTTGCACTTCCTCCAATAAACCCTGTTGCATCATGTGATCAACACGTTCGTTTATGCGATTGTACAACACCTCGCGATTGGCTTCTAAACCAATGATAACGGAATTAAACGGGCGTTCGTTTTGTTTTTTTCCGATAAAAGACGAATACGGTTTTCCGGTTCCGATGCACACCTCAACAAAACGTTTCATGCGTTGTGGATTTTGAAGTGTTTGTGGGTTTTCGGTGTTTATTTTGGCATAATAGGAGGGGTCTGATTGGCGTAGTTTTTCTTGTAGCCACGGCAATCCATAGTCGTTGTAGGCTTTGTTAATTGCGTTGCGAACCTCCGGGTCGATTTCCGGAAAATCGTCAAAGCCTTTGAGCACGGCATCAACATACAAGCCTGAACCGCCCACCATAATCTGGATGGCGTTTTTGGCAAAAAGAGCTTCGAGCAACGCGAGTGCCTCTTGCTCATAATCGCCCACCGAATAGGCCTCAAAGATTGATTTTGTTTGGATAAAATGATGAGGAACTGCATTGCGTTCTTCGGGAGTAGGCACTGCTGTACCAATTTCCATTTCTTTAAAAAATTGGCGGCTGTCGCACGACAGTATTTCGCAGCCAAAATGCTGAGCCAACTGAATTGCCAAAGCCGTTTTTCCTATAGCTGTGGGGCCAATAATGGTAATAAGCGTGTGGTTTTTTGCCATACCGCAAAGATAGCTATTTTTAGGGGATGAAGGTATTGTAGCGGAAATTCGCAGCACGGATTGAGCCGGTATCGAAGCCCGCAGGGCGGAATAAAGGCGAAAGCCGGATTCCGGTAGGCCCAAGGGCTAACGGAAGCTGCCCAAAAACTAAAAATGAATGATTTTATGGACTTTGTGTTTTCGCAAATAACCCTGAATAATAGAGCGAGTGTCACGGTTATTTTGCATGGGGATGATGATGTTTTTGAGGATTTCGATGTTATTGATTTGGTAATTCAAATCGTAGAAACAATACCCTTTGTAGATTCCGTTTTCGATTAGAATGGCGCTGCGTTCATCCACTTTTCGACCGCGATCGATGATGACCATATTGTTGTTCTCGAAGGTGTTTTCGCGAAGAAATTCTTCCACACGCTGGTTGTAATTATCGGGCGATTCTTTGCCGATGCATGCTCCTTCACATTCTTTAATTTTATGTTGGAAGCAGGCATTTTTGGTTTCGTATAAACCATTTATTTTTTGACAGAGTCGGTATTTTTCGGTCATTTTGTACAAATAACTTTTACCTTCTTGGAGTGTGGCAAAGGAGGTAATCTCTTTTTTGCGCCCATCTGCTTTTTGCAATTGCAGGCTCAGGTAACCTTTGTCGTTGAGCACTTCGTAGAGCGCCCATTGAAAAATGGAACGTCGTTGCGCTCGGTTGTAAATGGGTTTATTGATTTTTATTTCTTCGCTTTCTTTGAGCAGTGCCACGAGTTCGCTACCGGTTTCTTCGAAAGTTACGGCAAAAACATCGCGTTGGATTTTTTTACTTTTTGACGTTTTTCCGGTAAAATGTTGGTTAACACGTTTTTTGATATTTTTACTTTTGCCGATGTAGATTAAATCTCCTTTTTCGTTGTGGATGTAGTAAATACCGGTTTTGTTGGGCAGGCTTTCTACAATGTCGAGTAATTTAGGCGACAATCCTTCTTTTATTTCGGCTTTGATGGAACTAATCAGGATGGCCTTTTCGGAATCTTTGGCCAACAACATTTTAAACAATTTTACGGTAGCCATGGCATCACCACTGGCGCGGTGCCTATCGGCCATAGGAATGCCTAAGGCGCGAACTAACTTCCCTAAGCTGTAGGATTGCATGCCCGGAATTAGTTTTTGAGCCAATTCGACTGTACAAAGAGTGGGTTTGACAAAATCATAGCCCAGTCGTCTGAATTCGGTGCGCAGAATACGATAATCAAATGAGGCGTTATGCGCTACGACGATACAGCCTTCGGTAATTTCGATAATGCGTTTGGCCACTTCATAAAATTTGGGAGCACTTCGCAACATTGCATTGTTGATGCCGGTGAGTTTAACCACAAACGGCTGAATGGGTATTTCGGGATTTACCAAACTAATAAATTGGTCCACGACCTCGTGGCCATCAAATTTGTAGATGGCTATTTCGGTAATTCCTTCTTCGTTGAATTGACCACCGGTGGTTTCTATGTCGAGGATTGCGTACATTTTAAATGTCAATATCAATATCAATGTCAATATCAATATCAATATCAATATCAATATCAATATCAATATCAATATCAATATCAATATCAATGTCAATGTCAATGTCAATGTCAATGTTAATGTCAATAGCAATTACAAGTTTTGACATTGAATTTTGCAATTGTCATTGATATTGAATTTGAATTACTTTTTATTAAGTATCATTTTAGAGGCTATTGCTATTAACTCTTCCACTTCCTTTAAAAGTAAAAGCCTAACAGTTTCATCACCTTCTTTTATATAGTTTAATATTTTTAAAGAGTTTCGAGATTCTTTTAATTCTTTAACTGCTAAACCTACTTTAAAAACAAAATCTTTGTCGCTAATTGTTCCTTGTGCTTCACCAAAATTTAAGGATGAACTTCCGGAAGATCTTATTAATTGATTTTTGTAGTATTCATTTTCAAAAGATTTATTTAAATTCCTTGAAAAGAAAATACATTCTCCAGCAAATCTGACTAATCTATCTTCAAAATTGAATATTTTTTCATCAAAAATTGTATTCTCCTTCATTAACTTATTTATTGTTTTTGATTTTTGAAATTCCGATTGGAGTTACTTTTTCCATTATATCATCATTAAATTTACATTGCCATTGAATCTGTCATTGACTTTGTCATTGCCATTGTCATTGCCATTGAATTTTTCATTGTCATTTAATTTGTCATTGTCATTGAATTTGTCATTGCCATTGAATTTGCCATTGCCATTGAATTTGTCATTGCCATTGAATTTGTCATTGCCATTGAATTTGTCATTGCCATTGAATTTTTCATTGTCATTGAATTTGTCATTGCCATTTAATTCGTCATTTTCTGTTCCCAAAGATACTACTTCCAATCCGAACCATTGTACTGCCACAGGCAATAGCCAGTTGGTAATCGCCGGACATTCCCATTGATAAGATTGCAGGTTGTAGGTTTTGGGTTTTCAGTTGCCCTTCGACAGCGCTCAGGGAGACAACTTTATCGTAAATTGACTTTAGATGAAGAAATTCTTTTTTTATTTGTTCTTGATTATCTGTAAAGGTTGCCATTCCCATTAAGCCCACCATTTTTATATGATTCATTTTGTTTTTTTCATCCAGAATGAATTGAAGTAATTCCTTCAATTCGGTTTCATCTAAACCAAATTTAGTTTCTTCATCAGCGATATGAATTTGAAGTAAACAGTTGATAATGCGATTGTTTTTAGAAGCTTGTTTGTTGATTTCTTCCAATAATTTTAAGCTGTCAACCCCATGAATTAAAGAAACAAAAGGCGCTATGAGTTTAACTTTTCGTGATTGCAAATGCCCAATAAAATGCCATTCGATGTCTTTGGGAAGCACCTCGTGTTTTTCGACTAATTCCTGAACATAGTTTTCACCAAAGATGCGTTGTCCTGCCTGATAGGCTTCCATCAAATCGGAAGTCGGTTTGGTTTTAGACACCGCTACTAATGTTACGTGACTTGGAAGTTGGGCTTTGATAGTTTTTATGTTTTTAGCTATTGCCATTTTATTTATTCATGCTGAATTTATTTTTTTGGTATGATGAAGCCCCACTTGTTCGGAAGGGTACTAGTATTGAGGTAAATTTACACCCACAACTTCTACAACCCGCAACTTACAACTCATAGACCAACAATCCACTACGAAACTTGGGTTCAATATAGGTCGATTTTGGCGGCATAATTAAATTATTATCGGCCAAGGCTTTTATTTCAGAGATATCGCTGGGGTAGAGCATAAATCCGACTTCAAATTCGCCTTCGTCCACCAGTTCTTTAATGGTTAATATGGATTGTTTTCCCGGAATATACTCGATGCGTTCATCGTTGCGTAAGTCTTCAATCCCTAATAAAGGTTGTAATACTTTGTCATAAAGAATTTGGGCATCTAAGTTAGCCAGTATTGCGTTTTTATTTTTGCCATTACCATTGCCATTACCATTGCCATTGTCATTACCATTGCCATTGCCATTGCCATTGATTTTGCTATTGCTATTGTCATTGAATTTGTCATTGCCATTGAATTTGTCATTGCCATTGAATTTGTCATTGACTTTATAAAAAAGAGCATAAAACTTACCGTCTAAATACATACCGAATTCAAATTTACCTTGAGGTTTCCATAGTTCCTGTTCTTTTGGTACCAAAATAAAATGTGTAGCCAATTTTGCAAGAAAATCATCTTTGGTTAACCCATTCAAATCGCGTATAAT
Organism: Flavobacterium sp.; assembly: GCA_041917555.1. Lineage (GTDB taxonomy): Bacteria > Bacteroidota > Bacteroidia > Flavobacteriales > Flavobacteriaceae > Flavobacterium. Next base: position 100,276 of record JAYRXL010000038.1, read on the forward strand.
TCGGTTAAACTCATAAATTTTCACATTACTTTCGGCAATTAGAAAACTCATAAAATAATCTAAATTCGGATTACACAATTCTTTATCCTGATCGTATAATAGTTCGGCCGAGGCGGAACGATGGTGCCCATCGGCTATATAAAGTTCAGGGATGTTTTCAAACTGTGCAACAAGCCAGCTTATTTCTTGATCGTCATCGATACGCCATAACTGGTGTTTTTCTTTATTGGTTGTGGCGTAATTGTATAGTGAAGGAGTTTGTTTTATTTGATCAATCCATGTATTTATGGCGCTATTATCGGGATACGTAATTAAAACCGGTTCGGTGTTAAATTCGGTTTGGTGCAAATAATCTTTGAAGAGTTCCACGCGGTATTGCAGTGTGTCTTCGTGTTTTTTTATGATGTTATTTTTATAATCTTCAATTGAAGTTCCGGCGACTATCCCGGTGAATGTTTTTGTTTTTGTTTGAATTTCATATAAGAAAAGAACCGGCTTTTCTTCGGTAATAAAAACACCATCATTTTTAAAATCTTGGTATTTGTGCGCGACTCCTTTAAAACGCTTGTCCAATGTAATTTTTTGCGCGTGTATGTAAGCTGGATTGATAACATGCAGGAAAGAATACGGATTAAAATTCAACCAGGCAGCCAATTCTGCCGGAGAATAATCATCGTAGTTTCTGCAAGTTACCAAAGCTACTTTGTCGGGTGTTGGTCGAACGGCTTTGAAAGGGATTATTTTGCTCATGATTTAACCGCAAAGTGCGCTAAGTTTTACGCAAGGTTCGCTAAGCAAAGCGTTCTATGTGCTGTCTTTGCGAGCCTTGCGGTTAATTTTATTTAAATTGTTTCGAAACTTTTTCTGCTTTTTTGCTTTCGCTGTAGTCGTAAAAACCTTCACCTGATTTTACCCCTAATTTTCCGGCCATTACCATATTCACCAACAACGGGCAAGGTGCGTATTTTGGATTTTTAAAACCATCGTACATTACATTCAGAATAGACAAACAAACGTCCAATCCGATGAAATCGGCTAATTGCAAAGGCCCCATAGGGTGAGCCATTCCGAGTTTCATTACGGTATCAATTTCAAAAACTCCGGCCACACCATTGTAGAGGGTTTCGATACTTTCATTAATCATTGGCATTAAGATTCGGTTGGCCACGAAGCCCGGATAATCGTTAACTTCTACCGGAACTTTTCCGAGTTGTACCGATAAGTCCATAATTATCTTGGTCACTTCATCTGTGGTGTTGTAACCACGTATAATTTCAACCAATTTCATAATTGGCACCGGGTTCATAAAATGCATTCCGATTACACGTTCCGGATGTACCACAGCGGCAGCGATTTGTGTAATGGAAATTGAAGATGTGTTGGTTGCCAAAATAACATTATGCGGACAAATATCGCTTAACTGTTTGAAAATATTCAGTTTAAGCTGAACGTTCTCGGTGGCGGCTTCAACAACCAAATCACAACCCACCACACCGTCAGTCATGTCTGTGTAGGTAATAATATTGCTGATGGTTTTATGTTTATCATCTTCGGTAATTGTGCCTTTAGCCACCATGCGATCCAAATTGGCTGCGATGGTTGCCATGCCTTTTTCAAGGGATTTTTCAGCGATATCGATTAATTTTACGGTAAAACCGCTCTGTGCAAAAGTATGTGCGATGCCATTGCCCATGGTTCCGGCTCCGATTACTGCTATTGTTTTCATGGTTAGATTTTGTTTTGAAAAAATGTTGGGTTTACAATGTTTTTGAATGTATATTCAGTACCATTTAGGTAATCAATTTTTATCGTTTTAATGGGGTTTTCTTTTAAAAATTTTAATTGTTCTTCATCCAAAAGGAACAAAGCATTTTCTGCATCAAAATTTAAACTCACAAAATAATACGAATTAAAATAACTATTCTTGTTAACTGTTTCGAAAGTGAGTGTTACTTCGTTTTCAATGAAACGTACTTCATCAGGAAGAATAGCATTGTCTATGATTATTTTTAAAAAAGTATCTTCTTCAACTTTGATCAGCTTGGTTTTAATTGGTATTTCACCTCGGTTAGTTAAAAAAGCAATTGTTTCATAATCGTTTGTTTGTGCTGTTATACTAAGAGAAAAGGAGAGGAGTAATACTGTCAGAAAATAGTTTTTCATAAAATTTGATTAGTTACTTTTTGGATTTGAATTTCCTCTTTTACGTCGATTAGAACCTTTTTATTAGTGCATTTAGCTGTTTATGACCTATTATCAAGAAAGTACTTTTTTGGCAAAAGATTAAAATAGGAGTCATATAAAAAACTGAAAAAAGTTATTTTTCATTCATCGAATCAATAATCATATAGGCAACGCGTAATGCTTCGGTTCCGTCTTCCAAAGTTACTATGGGTGTTGTATTGGTAGTAATGGCATCGGCAAAGGTTTCTAACTCATCTAAAATGGCATTGTTAGGGCTAACTTCCGGATTGTCGAAATAAATTTGCTTGCGTTCACCTTCTGCATTTTGAAGAATCATATCAAAATCGCCCGGAACTTCAGGTGCGTCTTTCATTTTAACCACTTCACATACTTTGTCTAAATAATCCACTGAGATGTAAGCATCTTTTTGGAAAAACCGTGATTTTCGCATATTCTTCATCGAAATCCGGCTCGAGGTAATATTGGCCACGCAACCATTTTCAAATTCAATACGCGCATTGGCAATATCAGGCGACTGACTTAATACAGATACCCCGCTGGCATGCACCGATTTCACTTTAGATTGTACAACACTCAATATGGCGTCTATATCATGAATCATCAAATCCAGCACTACAGGAACATCTGTACCGCGTGGGTTAAATTCGGCCAAACGATGGGTTTCAATAAACATCGGACTTTGAATTTTGTCGCGTACTACTGTAAAAGCAGGATTGAAACGTTCCACATGACCCACTTGCCCTTTAACCTTGTATTCTTCGGCTAAAGCAATAATCTCTTCAGCTTCTTCAACTGTTGTCGCAATAGGTTTTTCGATAAATACATGTTTACCTGATTTTATTGCAACCCGCGCACATTTGTAATGCGAAAGCGTAGGGGTAACAATATCAACAACATCAACCGCATGAATCAGTTTGGCAATGGTATCGAAGCGGGTATAGCCGAATTCAGCTGCAATTTTTTCTGCATATTCGGCATTTTCGTCGTAAAAACCGACTAATTCAAATTTTTCGGATTGATTGAGGAGACGTAAATGGATTTTACCCAAATGGCCGGCTCCTAAAACACCAACTTTAAGCATGGTACTAAATTTTACCAAAAATAATAAATCCTTACTCTTTTTTTATCGGTTTGAACTTAAAATTTTACAGGCCAATTTTTGTTTTTGGTGTATTCATAAAAAAAAGCTGTCCGAGGACAGCTTTTCGTTTAGCGTATAATTTTTTGGGTGAGTATTTTCCCTGAGGTTGTTTTTATTTTAGCGATGATAATTTGTTGGTCAAGTGTACACGGAATTTCTGTTTTGAAAGCTTCAATTTCTTGAGTGATTTGAAGTAGACGGCCACTCGTATCATAAAGGGTAATTTCGCTCATTTTTTCATTAGAATAAAACGAAATTTCATTATTGCCATTAACGACTTTTACAAAGGCTGTCATTTGTTCTGTTTGCGCATACCTACTGGTGATAAAGATAATTTTGAAACGGTTATCAAAAACACCTGCCTGTGAGGTAAAAGCATAATAATCGGTTCCGGTTAAGATTATATCATTTTGAGTTTCAGTATCCCGTAAAAAGACTGAAATTTCATTGTTAAAGATTCCGTTAACCTGATCCAACGAAATGTAGTATGTTCCGGCTGTATTTGTTTTGAAACTAAGCGGAATTTCAAACGTAGGGTTAAATTCCGGTAAGGCTTGGATAACTACATTTTTATCGGTCGATTTCATATAGATACCGGTTGGACTTTCATTAAGTGCCAAACCATCACGCCCCTCATCAAATGACCAAGTTGAGTTTCCGTCAAAAGCAATCAAATTCTTTCCATAGCTTACAAAATTAGTGTCTTTGAGGTCTAACCAAAAACGATCAGGCTCATTGAGTTGGGTGTTGTTTTGTGTGCTTCTAAAAAATTGATTTGTATTTGAACTTCCTCGCATTGCATTGGTGAAAACAACCTGAGTTGCTCCCGATTTTGCCTCCACCAAGAAACCTTGACCGGCACTGATGTATGTGTCATCTGTATAATGATGACCGTTGTTTACTGTACAGCCCACCGTGGTACATGTGGAGTATGAAACCGGATTGTTATCGTCATTAGTTTTACGCCAAAACCAAAGTGTCCCCTGAATATTAGCCGCATTCGCCGTTAAGAATTCACTGATTTTAAGTGCAGAAGGGTACGGATTTCCAATAGCATTATAGCGTGTTGTAGCAGTCCCTCCCTCTGTTATTGGTACCGTTATGGTGCCATTATTCGGAACTCCTTGAAATAACCCTGCATATACAGTAGCCCAAGTAGGGTGGTTGTTTGGAGTTCGTATCAGATAGCCTTTTCCTGTTTGAAAGCTTGTCGTTGAAGGCGTTACAACAGCGTATAAATTTGTTAACGGGTTAAACTCATAAAATCTATTTGTGAGTGTAAGCGGAGAAAATGCCAGCAAATTTTGACCACTAACGGGCGATGACCAAAGGGTATAATCTAATCGTTTTAAGGCTGATGAGTTTCTTTTGAAACGGATTGAACCTGTGTTTGACACATTTTGCTGTTGGATTAGGTTGGCTGTATTTTCAAACGTTAATGTACCTCCATTTACAGTTACACTTCCCACAAGATTCATATCATGACCGCTATTTATTACAACCTGACCCGAATTTACAGTACAACTACAACCGCTTATATCAGCGCTCGAGTTATAATTGCCGTTAAAAATTAATGATGTTGTACCGTTTGGAGTGATGTCCCAAGAACTGCCATTCCATGTGGAAGTGCTTCCCAACGTTATGGTAGCAAAGGATGAAAATTCTTGCGCGCATGAACCACTTTGAACCACCGCGCGAATGTAGGTAACTTGGGTAATCGGACCAATTGCATTTCCAGGAAGTGTAGCAGAGGTTTCTGCAATATCAATGGCACTTGCAAATGTCGGATTAGTAGATTTCTGCCATTTGATTATGCTTCCGGTATATCCTGATACTAACAAACTTTGAGGCGTGGAGCCATTGCAAATGGTTTGGTTTGAAGAAACAGTTCCGCCAACTGTCAAAGGTGATACCGTAATTAAAACTACATTGGTTACAGCCGAGTTACAACCTCCGGTTACTAAAGCCCTGATGTAACGATTAGTGGTTAATACACCAATTGTTACTCCTGCAAGCGTTGTTCCAGTAGCTCCGCTGATTGGTGTAAACGTACTTCCATCTGTTGAAATTTGCCATTGGATTGAACCGGATTGCCCGGAAATACTGATATCTGAAGGCATAGTACCCGAACAAATACTTTGATTGGATGCTATAGTACCGGTCACAACCGGAGTGGCCACGGTAATCAGTATCACATTGGTGGTAACCGAATTACAGGCTCCGTTTACTTGAGCACGTATAAACCGATTGGATGTTAAAGCGCCAATAGTGGCTCCGGGTAAGGTGGTTGCTGTAGCACCGCTTATGTTGGTAAATGTAGTGCCATTTGTTGAACTTTGCCACTGAACTGATCCGGTTTGGCCAAGTATCGTGATGTCAGCAGGAATCGATCCGGTACAAATAGTTTGATTAGCCGATATTGTTCCGGGCGACACTAAATTGGTTACAGTAATGAGCACCGTAGTTGAAGTGGTTGATGCACATCCTCCGGTAACAAGAGCTCTAATGTACCGATTTGAAGTCAATGTTCCAATTGTGGTACCGGGAAGTGTGGCTGCTGTTGCACCGCTTATAGGTGTAAAAGTGGTGCCGTCTGTTGAACTCTGCCATTGAATGGTACCGGTGTAGCCGGTTAAAGTGATTGCGGCAGGTGTAGTTCCGCTGCAAATAGTTTGATTGGAATTGGCAGTTCCACCCACCGGATTTGTACTAACGGTTACGGCTAAAGTTCTACTGGCACTAGTGCCACAGCCGTTGCTTGCCCTAACTGAAATAGTACCATTTTGTCCGGTTGTTCCGGTTGTTACGGTGATTGTGTTTGTTCCGCTTCCGGATGTTATGGACCATCCGGTTGGTACAGTCCAATTGTAGGCTAATGCATTGGCAACGGGGGTAACACTATATTGTTGACCGGTTGCAGTTGGACATTGTGTTGTAGTACCGGTAATTGCGGCTGGTCGAGCGGGAGTCCCCGGACTTGTAGTTACTTTTGCTACATTACTTACCGTTGAACAACCTGAAGCATTTACAGCTGTCGCTGTTACAACTCTTCTGTAGTAGCGAATAATATTTGTTGTAGCAGTTGTTTGTGTGGGCGGAGTATAATCTTCTGTTGTAGCGCCGGATATGTTTGTAAACGTAACATTGTCAGAAGAAACTTGCCATTGATAACTTAGCGTTGGATTGGCTACAAATCCAGTGTAGGTATAAGCAGATCCGTTTAAAGCACCCGGAGAAACACCTGAACATACGCGTACATCGGTGTTACTTATAGAGTTTGTTAAAGGATCAAATGGGGCAATAGAGAAGGATGCTACATTGTTTACTGCATTTTCATAATAATCAAAAACAATGTCACTGTTTCCGTTGAGGTATATCAAAATATTATTATAAACAGTTGGAGATTGCTCTTTCCATTCGTCGAATAATTTAACCCCATCAACATACAATCGTACGCCGTCATCACCGTTGAATGAAATCAGGTAACATCCTACTTTCGTTGACCGCATACGATAACGAACTGCATATTGTTCTGTGTAAATATTTACCAAATTGGTCCCGTTAGATTGAACCGGAAAGCAGCTAAAATTACCTCCGAATGTTTCACTGATGTTTTCGGAAGGAATGGTATAGTAACCTACATAATTTGCATTAGTAAAAGCACCTGTTGCAGGCGGAGTTGAAGCCGAAGGAAAACCACCCGGAGGGGCTGAACCTGTCCAGTTGTAAACGTGACCAATCCATTGATCGGTTCCAAATGCTGTTTGACTGTCTTGGGTATTTCCAACACTATTTAAAGTAAGCGTGAGTGCTCCACCATTTGTGTTGTCATTTAAACAAGCGCCTCGCGATAGTAGGAGTTTGATTTTTCCGGAAAAGGAGGCTGTCCAATTTAGGGTTGTACCATTTGTACCACTACTAAAGGCTGACGGCGTTACATTCGCATTAGTTGTTGCGTTGAGTATGGTAAGATTTTCTGCAGCACCACCACCAAATACGTTGCCAACGGAAAATGTATATGAAAATCCTTTGACAACATTAACAGCCACATATTGACCGGCTCTAACAGTAACAGTACTAATTGTGTTTGAATTGTCAATGCAAAAAGTGTAATCAGTTCCCGCTTGTGTGAGCGGCGTTCCTGTGTAACTACACTGACTGTAATTAAATTGACTTACGAAGAATATAATAAACAAAATAATCTTTCTCATACCTAACTTTTTTTGTTTAGGCAAAAGTAAGAAAAATCTAATTCAAAACATCGATAAAGTGTATTTAAAAATCGATATTTGGTAAAAATATAATTTAAATATAAGAAAAATATTACTTAAACAAATTACCAATTTTGTGAAACAAACGCCCTAAAAATGTTCTTGGTTTTTGATAGACTGTTTCAACAGATACAATTTTGCCAGAAACAAAACTTTTTGTACGTTTTATTTGATATAGGTATATGGTAGGAGCAGTCCCGGCACTTTTAAATCGGCTATACTCTTCAGAGTAACCGTATTTAGTAAACATTAGTTCGTCTCCCGGTTCAATAGTAATGGAATATAAACCGTTCGCATCAGTATAGGTTAATGATTTTTTTCCAACAGCTTGAATGGTAACTCCTTCCAGTGGTGATTCGTCATCGTCAAAAACCCTACCTTTGATAATGATTTCTTTTATAGCAGACGGCTTTTCGGTGGCGGTTGTCTTTTTTTCCTGTTTTACCATCAAGGGTTTTCCTTGTGCTTTGGCTTCATGATTGCCTAAGCCCAAAAAACTTACTAAAGCAAATGAGGCAGCAATCGGGAATTTGTATTTTTTATTGTGCTGTTTGAGGTTGCGGTTTATTTGATCTGTTCTAAAACGGCCGCACAAGCCGTTTTCAGCTTTAATAGCTGCAATAATTTCGGCATCAGTTGCTTTCGAAAAATCGATAACCTTTTGTTGGCAAGCTGCACAAAATTTACCTCTTTCTACAGCGGTCATGCTATTCCAGTCTTCATGACAGGGTTCGGGTATGGATAATTGTAATGACATACGAAAAGCCTTTATCATCAATAGAGAGAAAAAGGCATCAAAAGGTTGGAATTTGAAATTTATTCTGAAATTTTAATTTCAAACATTTTGTCCCAATTTTTACCGGTAATAAAATAGGTATCGGTTTCTTTTCGGTAGGCAATACCATTCAACACATCGGTTTCAGGAGTTTTGGTGATTTTGGATTTTAAATCGGTCATATTCAAAATACCGGTTACGGCTCCCGTTTTAGGATCAATAACCGCTATGGCGTCTTTTTGATATACATTTCCGAATATTTTTCCGTTTACCCATTCCAACTCATTTACATAAGGTACAGCTACCGCTCCGGAATACACATCAACGTGATCAATTTCTTTAAAGTTTTCCGGATTTAAAATTCGGATTCGGTTGGAACTGTCGGTCATATAAAGATTTTTTCCGTCGGTAGTCAATCCCCATCCTTCAATAGCCTGTTCGTAGGTAATTTGTTTGATTTTTTTCATGGTTTTGGCATCGTACACAAATGCCGTATTTTCTTGCCAAGTGAGTTGGTATATTTTATCATGTAAGAATGTTATTCCTTCACCAAAATACATTTTGTCTAAATCCACACGCTCCAAAGCATTTCCGGTTTTATAATCGTTTTTGCGTAAAGCAGATTCACCATATTGCCCGGTGCCTTCATAAAGTAAACCATTGTAAAATTCCAATCCTTGTGTATAAGAATTGCTATCATGCGGATAAGTTGCCACAATTGTATAGTTTAAGGCTTTTGGTGCAATGCCGGAGACAATTTCAATTTGAAGCGTATCAACTTCTTTTTTGCCTTCAAAATGTACGGTGGTGATTACGTTTCGCATCCCTAACTTTTCATTGGCTAAGGGAACCGAAACACCACTAAGTGTAGTAGCTTTGGCCTTACGGACACCGTCTAAGTTTACGACAACACTGTCTATTTTTATATTTTCAGGATTAGTTACATCCATAACCAACGATTCTGTATTGGTATATTGTGCTTTGAGTTTGGATTCATTGATGCTAAACAGGTTTTCATTGCCACCGCATGAAACTAACAATACTGATAATGATATGATAATTAACCAATTAACTTTTTTCATTTTTGTTCTCGTATTTTTTGAAGGACAAATGTATTTATAATGCTGTTAAATTCTTGCAAAAAAATAAAAAGATTGTATCTTTGCGCCGGCAAGTCCTACACGACCAGCTCCTGCAGAATCCTCCAGGATGGGAACATAGCAAAGGTATGTGGTTGTAGCGGTGCGATGTAGGTCGCTTGCCATTTTTTTCTTCCACTTCGAATTTCCTTTAATTTTCATGGTTTTAAAATGGCAAATCATTCGGTTGCAGCTAAAGGAAACGTTTTCCATAAGTTATGGTGATTATTCATTTAGAGAAGCCTTGCTTGTAGAATTATCCCATGCCAACGAAAAAGGCTATGGTGAGTGTACGGCTGTGGACTATTATCATATCAATCTGAATGCCTTTTCCGGTTTGCTTTCAAACGTTCAAAACCAAATTGAACGGTTTCCTTTGCAACATCCAACAGATTTTTATGCGATGCTCTGTCGTTTGTCGTTGCCCGATTTTTTGAAATCGGCTTTGGATTGTGCGTATTGGGATTTATACGGAAAATTAGAGAAACGCACTTTTGCGCAATTGAACGCGATTGCATGTAATACGTTACCGACTTCTTCCATTACAATTTCTATTGCCAATGTAGAAAGTCAAATAGCAAAAATGAATACGTTAGATTGGCCTCTTTTTAAAGTGAAATGCGATGGTTTTGCTGCTGATGGAATTCGGAAACTGTTAGACAGCGGTTTTTCTTTTTCGTTAGATTCTAATGCAAGTTTTTCCCAAAGCGATTGTCAAATGCTTACGCAATTGGAGGGCATAGAAAACGTGTTGTATATGGAACAGCCTATGCCGATAGGAAGTGATAATTTCAGCACCCTTTCGATTGACGCTAAAGTTATATGGATGGCCGACGAAGATGCACAACATGAATCGGATTTAGTAAGCTTGCAGCATCATTACCAAGCGGTGAATGTAAAACTTATGAAATGTGGCGGACTTACACCGGCACTTGCCATGATAAAAACAGCTAAAGCAATGGGATTTAAAGTAATGATTGGTTGCATGACCGAATCGACTGTGGGCATTTCTGCCGGTGCAGCTTTAGCTCCTTTGTGCGATTTTGCGGATTTAGACGGAGCCAATTTGGTAACCAATACTATTGCCAACGGATCACGCATAGAGCGAGGCCTAATTTGCCTATCAGAAAAACCGGGTCTTGGCATTGAGTTACAATAGCGAAATTAGCTATCTTTAGTCCCAAATTTATAAACTATGAAATTCCAACCTATAGTGCCCATGATTTGGACACGTGAACTAAAGGCTACAGTAGATTTTTATTGTGATGTATTGGGATTTACCTGTGGCAATTTTAGTGAAGAGTGGGGATGGGCTGCCATTCATAAAGACGACTGTGAAATGATGATTGCGGAGCCCAATGCACACACTCCGTTTGAGCATCCGTATTTTTCAGGAACATTTTATATTAAAACCGACGAAGTAGATTCGCTTTGGGAAGCCATAAAAGATAAAGTAAAAGTGGCTTATGAAATTGAAAATTTTGATTGGGGAATGCGTGAATTTGCGATATATGACAATAATAGTTATATGCTTCAATTTGGACAAGATTTAACTTAATGCGATGCAAAAAACAGTTTTAATTACCGGAGGCTCTTCCGGAATAGGAAAGGCTATAGGCGAGTATTTAGTAGACAAAGGATTTACTGTTTTTGGAACCAGCCGAAATCCGGATCAGGTTGTAAAAACCTCTTTTCCATTGGTTGCGATGGACGTACGTGATGCTGAAAGCATTCGTGCCGCAGTGGCCGAAGTAATTGCTCAATCGGGGCGTTTGGATGTTTTAATCAACAATGCCGGTGTGGGCATAACCGGACCTATAGAAGAAATTCCCGCCACTGAAATACAGAATAATTTTGCCACCAATTTATTTGGTCCCATTGAGGTAATGAAAGCGGTATTGCCCCAAATGCGAACTCAACGTTCGGGGCTTATTATCAATATAACTTCTATAGCGGGTTATATGGGGTTGCCTTATCGCGGTATTTATTCGGCATCGAAAGGTGCGTTAGAATTGATTACCGAAGCACTTCGGATGGAAGTAAAATCATTTGGGATACATGTTACCAATGTGGCGCCGGGCGATTTTGCCACCAATATTGCTGCCGGGCGATACCATGCTCCGGTGGTTGCGGGATCGGCTTATGAGGTGCCCTACGGAAATACACTTAACGCGATGAATGCGCATGTAGATTCGGGTAGTAATCCTGTTGAGATGGCGGAAGCCGTTTACGCAATCATTCAGCATCCGTCACCAAAAATTCATTACAAAGTTGGCGCTTTTATGCAAAAATTTTCGATTGTTTTAAAACGTATACTTCCGGATAAGGTATATGAAAAAATGCTGATGAATCATTATAAGTTGTAAGGTGGGTATTTTGATTTTAGCCATTAGCCAATAGCCAATAGCCATTAGTCATTTGGGATTTGGAATTTGAGATTTGAAATTTGAGATTTGAAATTTGAGATTGCCATTGCTATTGCCATTGCCATTAGCCATTAGCCAATAGCCAATAGCCATTAGCTATTTGGGATTTGGGATTTGAGATTTGGGATTTGGAATTTGAGATTTGAAATTTGAGATTTGAAATTTGAGATTTGAGATTGCCATTGCCAATAGCCATTAGCCAATAGCCATTAGTCATTTGAGATTTAAGGTTTGGAATTTGGGATTTGGAATTTGAAATTTGAGATTGCTATTGCCATTGCCATTGTCATTGCCATTAGCCATTAGCCAATAGCCATTAGCTATTTGGAATTTGAGATTTGAAATTTGAGATTTGAGATTGTCATTGCCATTGTCATTGCCAATAGCCAATAGCCAATAGCCATTAGCTATTTGAGGTTTGGGATTTGGGATTTGAGATTTGAGATTTGAGATTTGAAATTTGAGATTGTCATTGTCATTGTCATTGCCATTGTCATTGCCATTGTCATTGCCATTGCCATTGCCATTGTCATAAACAAATTGTACTTTTGCAATTGATTTGCGTTAAGGACAGTAGTGGAAAGCCCACAGACTCGGTAACGGGTTGAGGACTTGGAGCGAATGGCCTGACCCCGATTAATCGGGGGAACGCCCAAAACCAGAAACACAACAAATAGTATTTATATGAAATTTTTTATTGACACAGCAAATTTAAACGACATTAAGGAAGCGGAAGCTTTGGGAATTTTGGATGGAGTAACTACGAATCCGTCGCTTATGGCCAAAGAAGGCATTACCGGTACCAACAATATTTTAAAGCATTATGTAGCCATTTGCAACATTGTTGAAGGCGATGTAAGTGCTGAGGTAATTGCTACCGATTACGAAGGTATGATCAAGGAAGGCGAGGAGTTGGCTGAACTTCATGAGCAGATTGTGGTTAAAATTCCAATGACAAAAGAAGGAATTAAGGCGTGTAAATACTTTTCGGATAAAGGAATTAAAACGAATGTAACTTTAGTATTTTCGGCAGGTCAGGCTTTGTTGGCTGCCAAAGCCGGTGCGACTTATGTATCGCCATTCATCGGTCGATTGGATGATGTATCTACAGATGGTTTGGCTTTGATTCAGGAGATACGAGAGATTTATGACAATTATGGATATGAAACCCAAATTTTAGCGGCATCGGTGCGTCATACCATGCATATTGTAAATTGTGCTAAAATAGGTGCCGATGTTATGACTGGGCCACTTTCGGCTATTTTAGGGCTTTTAAAACACCCGTTAACGGATATTGGTTTAGCCCAATTTTTGGCGGATTATGCCAAAGGGAATAAGTAAATAATCGATAGTATAAATAAAAAAAACCAAGGTATTCGCCTTGGTTTTTTTAGTTTATGGTAAACGTATTAAAGTTGATTCTCGAAATTTACTTCAAAAATATTGGTGAACGCATTTTTGATGGTTTTATCACTGTTGATGATAATTGTACGATGGATTTTCGTAATGGCCCATTTGGATTTGATGTCTTCAAAGTCGGCACAGCGGTATTCTGCCACATTTTTAAAATTGTATTTGGCTACCGTTTTTTTCCAGTCGGTGTCGGTATCCAGATTCACGGCGATAAAAGTATAATCGGGGTGTTTCTTTTTAAATTCGGCTATTTTTTTGTGTGAGGCGACCAAATGCGAATTTGCATTTTCACTCCAAAAGAAGATAAGAGTTTTTCCGGTAATGATTTTATCCGATTTGAACTTTTTCCCGTTGGCATCGATGAGTTCTACTACAGGGAGTTCTTTTCCGGTGATGAGACGCTGGATGGCGTTGCCAATTTTAACAATTTCGTTTTTCTGACTTTTATCGGTGGAGTATTTGTGATAGACTTTAAGGAATGCCTGATTATTGGTTGCATTTTGGTCTTCCAACAAGTACTGAAAGGCAATGTTATCTAAAATTTTATTTTTAGCATATTCGTTTTTAATAAGCGTATCAGCAATATTTAGTTTACTGATGTTGGTTTTGAGTGAAAGATCCGCTTCTGAATAATGATTGTGGTATTTTATGGTTGCCATATTATTCAACATATGATTGACATACATGACATAAGGCGCAAAATCAGATAGGGTAGCATTGTTTAAGTCGACTGCATTACGGTAACTATAATAATTTTTAGGTATAGTTTCATACACGTCGTTTCCGGTGCGCATGTGGTGTATCATAGGATACAGTTCTTTTTTGGAATAATACGGAAAATTTAAACTGGCTTTGGCCAAAATATCAAATTCGTCATTCCATTGAATGGTTTCTTTTCGCTTGGCGTAAAACTTTTTATTACTGTCATAAAGCGAATCTACTACAGCGGTAAAACGTTGTAAGGGAAAATCAAAGGCATTAAACACCGCATTTTTGTCTTTTTCATTGCGCAGGTACATTTCCATGAGGAAATTGTTTTTTTCATCGCCGCGTCCGCAAAATACAACCGATTCATCAAAATCACGTGAATTCACATGCACCATCAAACTGTCATTTTTGTCAAAATAGATATATTGGAATTCGGGTTCATTTTTGAAAGAGTATAAACCCGGGGCCAATGAATCAAATTTTTTAAAAAAGGTGTTATCCGGTTTTAGTGGTATCGTATCAATAACCTCATTGTTTTTGCAAAATAAAACATAGCGGTTAGACGGATTTGTTATCTCACCGCCAAAGTAGGCAACATAATTATCGTTTGCAAAGTCTTTGCACGATTGCAAGAGCAGCAATAACGCCGTGGGTAAAATAATTTTATGTAATTGAGGCAATGTCATTGATTCTAACTAAGGCTAACAAATGTATTCAGAGGAAATCAAATATAATGTTAACCAATAGTTAAATTAGATTTTACCCTACCGCAACGGCCACACAAGTTCCGAAACCTAATACTAACAGGACAACCGCTGCTAAGGCTACTTGATTGGCAGCCTTTTTTGTTTCCGGATTCTTGGTGGCAGCACTTGCAATAAGCGCAACAGGAATGAGTATAGCGGCTACAATGTTAATAAAACTGATTATGGTAAAAAAAGCATCCATGGGTTGAAGTTGTTTAGTTAGAATAAACAAAAGTAAATGTACTACTTTTTAGTGGTTAGTTAGGGGTAGTATGTCAAATTAATATATAGGTTAAGTTAAAATTTTCCGCCACAAGCCGTGTAAATACTATACACCCCAATAAGTAAACAAATGGTGATACTTATAGTAGCATATAGTAAAATCCTGACAGTTCTTGCACGGTTTTTACTTACAAATAAGCCTATAAATCCCACTATAAAAGCAAGAATTGATGCGGCTAAAATGCCAAAATAAAGAGTTGCTAAACTATTTTCCATGGTACTCATTTCGTAGGGTTTCTATTTCGCCATTTCGGTAAAAAAGATTCATCGTTTCAAACGGAACTAATTTACCACGTTTATCCACGATATGAACACAAGATTTTTTTACCGCTCTTACATCAAAATCATACGCATCCATGAAATTCATAATAATGATGCGGAACAAGTTTTCGTAATGGAGATTATCCGATTTTACTCTGGGCAAACAACACATCAGTTCGCCAAATTCTTCCTCGGCACAATCCACCGAAATCCCTGTGCTAAATAGGTTTATCAAATGGCTTTTTAGTTTTTCATCATTTTCATACACGATGGTATTTTTTGAGTTATTCAACAAATCTTCCGGATTTATAAGATGCGTCATCGGAACAACATTACCGTCAATTTTTAGGGCATAGGCCATACAAAGGGCATCCGGATTACAGGGAACAGGTATTAAATCCTGTGGTGTAAATAAAGGGTATTGTTCGTAAATTTTGCGACGTACTTCGGTGAGGGTAATTCGACCGGATTCGTTTGAATAATTTTCATTGCGACCGGCAACCTGTGTGGGTTGAAACGTTACACCCCGCACACAACGTTGCTGCAGTGCATAATCGAGTATGGCACCAATTTCATCATCATTTTCGCCTTTTTGCAAGGTAATGACTAAAGTAGTAGATATGTTAAATTCATTAAGGTGTTCGATGGCCTTTTTCCGAATTTCGGTAAGGTCTTCGCCTCTAAGCTTTTGTAAAACTTCGGGTTTAAAACTGTCAAATTGCAGGTAGATTTCAAAATCGGGCATATAAGTAGCAAGTTTTTCTACAAAAGATCTGTCTTTTGCAATCCGAATTCCGTTGGTGTTGAGCATCAAATGGCGAATCGGTTTTGACTTGGCGATATCCAAAAGTTCAAAAAACTGAGGATGTACGGTGGGTTCACCACCGGATAGCTGTACCACATCCGGTTCTCCCTCGTTGGCTACAATAACATCCAACATTTTTTCAATTTCTTCTAAACTTCGATGATGACCGTAGTTAGGAGCTGAAGAAGCATAACAAGTAGGACACGCTAAGTTGCATCGATCGGTTACTTCAACAATCGAAAGGCACGAATGTTGTTCATGATCGGTACACAACCCACAGTCATACGGACAACCATAATGGACTTTGGTATTAAATTTTAGCGGAACTTCCGATTGCTTATTGTAATTCCGGATTTGGCGGTAATAGTCAATATCATCAGCAATCATGACTTTACTTTCGCCATGGGTTTTGCAATTTTTCAACATCCATACTTTTTCATCCTGAAAAACAATTTTGGCATCAGCAAGTTTCAGGCATTCCGGGCAAAGGCTTTTTGTGTAATCGTAATACACATAGGGACGGTTAGGCATAAAAAAATCTTTTTATAAATCGGTAATAATAGCAGAACATGAACAAGGCACACCAATGTATGATGCTTAATCCTAAAAACAAGGCATGGTATGGTTTAATAAATTCAACACCAAAGCGGTACAAAAAGTAGCTAACCATAAATAACTTAAATCGATCTCCGTTTAGCATTTTCTTTTTTCGAAATCGATAAAAAACAAGCATCATCAAGGCAGCGTATACCATTTCATAAAGTGCAACCGGGTGGCGTAATTTACCGTCGCCCAAATTCATGCCTGTAAAAAATGTCGTTTCAAGTCCATAGACAGGTTCTGCAATACCCATAGAAAAGCAACCGATACGCCCAATAAAAATAGCGATTAAAATGGGAAAAACATAAACATCGCCTGAAGCTTTTTTTTCGCCAATTAATTTTTTGATTAGTTCTACGCCAAATAACCCGCCTATAAAGCCGCCTGCAATGGTTTTATTTTGATAAAAGGTTAAAAATGTTGCCGAAGCTATAGCCGTCGGAACTTCAAAAAACGCTATCAGGCGCGATCCCACAAGTGCTCCAATCATGGCTCCGGTCAGAATCCACAAGCGATTCATGTCGGATATACTGTCGCTTATTCGTTTTCGTAGGAAGTAATATACCCGAATACCAATAATGAAAGCCAATGTTTCAAAAACAAAATGACAATATACGGTAGAACCGAAAAATTCAAATTTGCAGGGAAAATTCATGTTATCAATGCAAGCCGGTTTGGGCTACTTTAGTAATTCCGATAAGATGTAATTCGATGTGACGGTCGTGGGCTTTTACAGCATATTCTGTAATCATTTCCAAAATATCATAATCCACAAACTTACATTTACTACCATCAATGGTTAAAATACTGTAGGGTGGAATTTCATCCATTACTTTACGAAGTTTTACTTTATTCAGAAATGATACATTGTCGTGTAATGCGATCAGGAAAACTTCGGTTTCGTGATTTTTGGTATGAACGATATTGTAATCAGCCTGAAAATTATTTTGAATGATTATGTAAAGTGACAAAAGCAAACCTGCTGTAACACCGATAAGTAAGTCGGTCGCCAAAATTAAAATAATGGTAATTAAAAACGGGAAAAACTGTTTCCAGCCCAAATTCCACATCGATATATATAATTTGGGTTTCGTTAAATTATAGCCTGTAATCAATAGAATTGCCGCTAAGGAAGCATAAGGAATTTTATTGATTAAAAAAGGGATAAATAACACGGCAATCAGTAAAAATAATCCATGTGTAAAAGCGGATAGTTTTGTGCGTCCGCCAGCCTGAACATTTGCAGCACCGCGAACCACAACAGCGGTCATTGGGATAGCTCCTAATAAACCACAGATGCTATTTCCAATACCTTGTGCAATTAATTCCCGATTAACAGGTGTGATACGGTTTCGGATATCTAATTTATCAATAGCTTCCACACACAAAAGGGTTTCCAGCGAAGCCAGTATTCCAATCAAAAGACCGGATTGCCATATTTGTTTATTGCTAAACAGTAAACTAAGATTCGGAAATTGTATTGTATCAAAAAAGTTTTCAGGAATATTCACCAATTGAGTGGGTTTGAGGTGGAAGTCAACGGTATTGCCTGATAAAAACCAACTCAATACAACTCCAACAAGTACTACCAAAAGGGGAGCAGGGATAATTTTTAATTTTTCCCGAATAAATTTTCCGGTACCGGCAAGAATCAATAAGGATACCACAGAAATGATGATAGTCCCTCTTGTAAAATGTTCATTTAAATGCAAAATATTGCCACTAATATCCCGTGGTGAAAAAATATTGGGCAAACCTTCTGTCCAAAAATCGGGTTTGTCGTAACCCAAAGCAATAGGTATTTGTTTGGATATAAGTATTAATCCGATGGCAGCCAACATCCCTTTGATGACAGCAGAAGGGAAGTAGTTGGCAATTAGACCGAGTTTTAAAAGACCTAATCCGATTTGGAATAATCCGGCAACAAATACTGCTAATAAAAATGTTTCAAAATTACCTAAAGACAAAATCGAAGCCGACACCAAAGTTGTTAAACCGGCAGCCGGACCTGAAACACCTAATTGTGAACCACTCAGTAAAGAAACCAAAATACCGCCAATGATACCTGATAAAAGTCCGGAGTAGAGCGGGGCTCCACTGGCCATTGCAATACCAAGACAGAGAGGGAGTGCTACAAAAAAAACGGATAATCCGGCAGGAAGATCATGTTTTAACCAAACAAGTTGGTAGTATTTTAATTTGCGGTTCATTTACTATTCAAAAAGGCAGGTAAGACGATATAAATTAGTCAACTGTAAAAGTACAAAAAAATAGAAGGCTTGCATTAAAAACAGGTATTATTGATTACTTTTGCACCGAAATTTAACAAAACAGTAATGCTTACAGTATCCAATCTATCAGTTCAATTTGGGAAACGAATCCTCTTTGATGAGGTAAATACCACCTTTACGCAGGGAAACTGCTACGGAATTATTGGTGCCAATGGTGCCGGAAAATCAACTTTTCTCAAAATTATAGCCGGCGATATTGATCCTACTTCCGGTAAGGTGATTTTGGAACCGGGGAAACGGATGTCTGTTTTAAACCAGAACCACAATATGTTTGATGGCCATACGGTCTTGGAAACGGTTATGATGGGGAACAAAGTGCTTTTTGCTGTAAAATCGGAAATGGATGCGTTGTATGCCGATTATTCAGATGAAAACGCAGATCGTATTGGTGAATTGCAAATTCAGTTTGATGAAATGAACGGTTGGAATGCCGATTCCGATGCGGCGGCCTTGTTGTCTAATTTAGGTATTTCGCCCGATTTTCATTACACGATGATGAGTGAAATGGAAGGAAAGTTAAAAGTGCGTGTTTTATTAGCGCAAGCGCTTTTTGGTAATCCGGATGTGTTGGTTATGGACGAACCTACAAACGATTTGGACTTTGAAACCATCGGTTGGTTGGAGAATTTCTTGGCAAATTATGAAAATACGGTAATTGTTGTTTCTCACGACCGCCACTTTTTAGATGCCGTTTGTACCCATATTTCGGATATTGATTTCGGAAAAATCACACACTACTCAGGGAATTATACATTTTGGTATGAATCCAGTCAGTTAGCCGCTCGCCAACGTGCACAACAAAATAAGAAGGCTGAAGAGAAAAAAGCCGAATTGGAAGAGTTTATCCGCCGTTTTAGTGCCAACGTTGCGAAATCCAAACAAGCGACTTCACGTAAAAAAATGTTGGAAAAACTTAATTTGGACGAGATTAAACCTTCCAGCCGCCGTTATCCTGCCATCATTTTTGAGCAAGAGCGCGAAGCTGGAGATCAAATATTAAATGTTCAAAATCTAGCAGCCAGTTTGGAAGGAGAGACCTTGTTCAAAAATGTCGATTTGAATATGGCCAAAGGCGATAAAGTAGTTGTTTTTTCGAAAGATTCTCGTGCAACTTCAGCTTTTTACGAAATACTAAACGGAAATTTAAAACCAGACAACGGAACATTCGATTGGGGAATTACGACCATTCAATCCTATTTACCTGCCGATAACCATGCTTTTTTTGAAAACGACCTTACGTTGGTTGATTGGTTGCGTCAGTGGGCTAAAACCGAAGAAGAGCGCGATGAGGTTTATGTTCGCGGCTTTTTAGGGAAAATGATTTTTTCCGGTGAGGAAGCCTTAAAAACCGGACGTGTGCTATCAGGAGGTGAAAAAGTGCGTTGCATGATTTCGCGCATGATGATGTTACGTGCCAATGTACTTATGTTAGATGAACCTACAAACCACTTGGATTTGGAATCAATTACCGCGTTTAACAATTCACTCAAAAACTTTAAAGGCTCTGTTTTATTTACTACTCATGACCACGAATTTGCTCAAACGGTTGCCAATAGGGTTTTGGAAATAACACCAAATGGCGTAATTGACAGGTATATGACGTTTGATGAATATTTGGATGATGATAAGATTCAGGAAATGAGAACAAAAATGTACAATTGAAAATAAAAGCCGATTCCGATTTGAATCGGCTTTTTTTATAAAAATTACTATCTTTACAACCCAAACAACACTTCAGATGAGTCAGAAAATATTACTCAATTCCAAAGAAGTTGATATCATACTACACCGTTTGGCATGTCAGCTGATTGAAAAGCACCTTGATTTTTCGGATACGGTTTTGATTGGGCTTCAACCCCGAGGGATTTTTTTGGCAAACAGGATTAAAAATGTACTCGAAAATGAATACCAAATAGCCAACTTACAGTTGGGTTATTTGGATATTACTTTTTTCAGAGATGATTTTCGTCGGGGCGATAAACAATTAGAAGCCAATAAAACCCAAATCAATTGTATTGTTGAAGATAAAAAAGTGGTTTTTATTGACGATGTTTTATACACCGGACGAAGTATAAATGCTGCTCTTACGGCAATTCAATCGTTTGGGCGTCCGGCCGAAGTGGAATTACTCACTTTAATAGACCGACGTTTTAGCAGGCATTTGCCCATACAACCGGATTACAGAGGTAGACAGGTGGATGCCATCAATGGCGAAAAAGTGCGTGTTTGCTGGAAAGAAAATGAGGGAGAAGATGCCGTATATCTGATTTAATAAAACACACAACAACATACAATCAAATGGCTGAATTAAGCGTAAACCACTTACTGGGAATAAAATACCTCAAAAAAGAAGATATTGATTTAATTTTTGAAACAGCTGATTATTTTAAAGAAGTAATCAATCGCCCAATCAAAAAAGTTCCTTCTTTGCGCGATATTACGATTGCCAACATCTTTTTTGAGAACAGCACTCGCACCAAACTCTCATTTGAATTGGCTCAAAAACGACTTTCGGCAGATGTAATTAGTTTTTCAGCGGCTCAATCGTCTGTTAAAAAAGGGGAAACTCTTATTGATACGGTCAATAATATTTTGGCGATGAAAGTGGATATGGTTGTAATGCGTCATTCTCATCCAGGAGCAGCCTATTTTTTGTCGCAACATGTTAATGCGTCTATTATTAATGCCGGAGATGGGGCTCACGAGCATCCTACACAAGCCTTGTTAGATGCATTTTCAATACGCGAAAAATTAGGCGGAGTAGCAGGAAAGAAAGTCGTCATTGTGGGCGATATATTGCATTCAAGGGTAGCTTTATCCAATATATTTGCGCTACAAATGTTAGGTGCCGAAGTTCGTGTTTGTGGTCCCAAAACCCTCATTCCAAAATATATTGAAAGTTTGGGTGTGCAAGTCGAATCCAACCTCAGAAGCGCACTCGAATGGTGTGATGTAGCCAATATGTTACGCGTTCAAAATGAGCGAATGGATGTCAATTATTTTCCTTCAACACGCGAATATGCACGCCAGTATGGTGTGGATAAAGCGTTGCTCGAATCACTTTCGAAAGAAATTGTTATCATGCACCCGGGTCCTATAAACCGTGGAGTTGAAATTACTTCCGATGTAGCCGATTCCGGCCAGTCTGTTATTTTGGATCAGGTTGAAAACGGTGTGGCTATCCGAATGGCAGTTATTTATCTTTTGGCTTCAAAAATTAAGTAAATTTGTATAATACGTAGTTATAAATCAGATGAAAATAGAGCATAAAGGACATAGTGTAATTATTAAAGACACCCAAGGAGATATTAAACTTTTCTTGCAAAAAGTTACTCAAGAAATGCATTCATTTTCGGATGTAAATCTGATTTTAGATGTTTCCTCAGACAAAGGCGCCTCGGTAGCCGATATTAAACTTTTTGCAGCATTATCAAAACAACATCGAAAACTAAATAAATCGTTTGTTATGGTTGCAGATGGTATTGATTTTAATGCCTTTTCCCAAAATCTCACGGTTGTTCCGAGTGTATTGGAAGCCCATGATATTATTGAAATGGAAGAAATTGAACGCGATTTAGGATTTTAAGATGAAAGATAAAATTGTATTGTATTTTTTTGTGCTCCTTGTTTTTGGTTCTTCGTTCCTGACAACAAAAGAAGTTATGTTGGGCTTTAAAACCGGAAATTATGCTGTGCTTCGTATCGTTATTTACATTTTAGTTTTATTGATTTCGATTGTAATGACGACTCATTTTGCCAAAAAAATAAATTCTAATCAAGAGTAAGGTGAAACTGACAGTATTGGGTTGCTATGCGGCTACTCCCCGAACAATTTCAAATCCGACATCACAGGTTTTAGAAATCAAAAACCAGGTTTTTCTTATTGATTGTGCCGAAGGAACTCAAGTGCAACTTCGCAAAAGTAAAGTTAAGTTTTCTAACATTAATCATATTTTTATTTCCCACCTTCACGGGGATCATTTTTACGGTTTGATAGGGTTGATTTCTACCTTTATGCTATTAAACCGACAAAAGGATTTACACGTTTATGGTCCAAAAGGAATTAAAGAAATTATACTGTTGCAATTAAGAGCTTCAGGTTCTTATACCGGTTATAATTTGTTTTTTCATGAACTGGAATCCAACGAACCGGAATTAATTTATGAAGATGATAAAGTTTTGGTGCAAACCATTCCGCTTCAACATCGAATTTATACCAATGGTTTTTTGTTTCGAGAAAAGTTGGGAGACAGAAAACTAAATTTTGATAAAGTGCAAGAATATAAAATAGATAAAGTCTATTTCAATAAAATTAAAAAAGGCTCGGATATTACATTAGACAATGGTACACGAGTTTCAAATGATGAACTCACGTTTGATCCGCCTTTGCCATTAAGTTATGCCTATTGTAGTGATACACGATTTAACGAAAAATTAGTTTCCTATATCACGGGCGTTGATTTTTTATATCACGAAAGTACGTTTCTGAATAATGAATCGCATTTGGCCGAAAAAACAATGCATTCTACTGCTACCGAAGCAGCACTGATTGCTAAAATGGCGCAAGTAAAAAAACTTATTTTAGGTCATTATTCTACGCGTTATGCGAGTATTGAGTTGTTTAAAACAGAAGCACAAGCTGTTTTTGAAGAAGTGATTTTAGCCGAAGACGGTAAAGAAATACAATTAAATTAACGGTATGAAAGATTTAAGTAATTACAGACGTTCCTACGAAAAGAGTGAGCTTCTGGAATCAGCTATCCCTAATGACCCCATCAATCTTTTTAACCGATGGTTTCATGAGGCAGAAGATTTGGGCGAAACAGGTGAAGTTAATGCCATGACAGTAACCACCATCGGATTAGATGGTTTTCCCAAGGCTCGCGTTGTGTTGTTAAAAAAATACAATGAGGAAGGTTTTATTTTTTTTACAAACTATGATTCCGAAAAAGGAAAAGCCATTGATGCCAACCCTAATGTATGCTTATCCTTTTTTTGGCCGGTTTCAGAGCGTCAGGTAATTATAAAAGGAAAAGCACAAAAAACCAGTGCGATTGTTTCCGATAATTATTTTGCTTCCAGACCTGATGGCAGTAAATTAGGCGCAATGGCTTCTGAACAAAGTAGGGTTATTGATTCAAGAGCTGTTTTAGATTCAAAATTGGCCGATTTAACAGCGACTTACAAGGATAAAGAAATTGTAAG
The DNA here is from genome assembly GCA_041917555.1 of Flavobacterium sp. GTDB lineage: Bacteria > Bacteroidota > Bacteroidia > Flavobacteriales > Flavobacteriaceae > Flavobacterium. The sequence continues at coordinate 124,544 of JAYRXL010000038.1, forward strand.
GCCTGATAACTGGGGAGGTTATTTGGTTGTCCCTCATGAAGTTGAATTTTGGCAAGGAAGGGCAAACCGCTTACACGATAGAATTCGTTATACACTTCAACCGGATTTTGAATGGAAAATGGAACGTTTGGCACCTTAAATGTAAGAAAATATAGTAATAATTCTACAAATCGATGTATTTCATCGATTTTTTTTTGCACTTTAGCGATATTGTTATAACATTGTCTCACCCAAATCAAGTATTACGTTCTTACAGAATCATCCCCTAAAGATAGTTGCCCCACATCTATCTTAAACTTAACCTACGAACCCTATGAAAACAAAATTACTACGTTTGATAGTACCTTTTGTATTGGTACTTACTTTAGTTTCTTGTTCCAAAAATGATTCAGAAGAGGCTACTCCTGAATTAGTTACAAATTATGATTATAGTGCTGATGAACTTGATTTAGCGAGTCGAATTAATGCTTACCGAGTTTCTGTAGGTAAAAATTCTCTTCAGCTGATAAATCATGTTTCATTCAAATCGTTTGAACACAATGAATACATGATTCAGAATAATGTGGTTAATCATGATTACTTCGATGAGAGAGCCAACAATATCATTCAGGTATTGGGTGCTGTTCGTGTGGGTGAAAACATTGCTTATAACTTCTCAACTCCTAATTCTGCTTTAAATGCCTGGCTTAATAGTCCGGGTCACAAGCAAAACCTTGATGGAGACTATACCCATTTTGGGATTTCAATTACTGTAAATCCGGAAACAGGTAAGAAATACTATACTAATATTTTTTATAAAAAATAGTAGTTTGTTTTGTTTGATTTAAAAAGCCATCAGTGCCCCCTGATGGCTTTTGCTTTTTATATAAATGACAAGCGCCAAACATAGTTTGGCGCTTGCGGGTTTAAATAATTGTATATTATAAAAATAATTACAATTTCGTAATAATAAATTCCGAACGTCTGTTGGCTTGATGTTGCTCTTCAGTACAAGAAGATTCATTGGTAGGTTCACACCCACAACCGTTCACGAGTTGTGATTCTCCGTATCCTCTTCCTGTTAAACGTTTTTTATCGATACCTTTCGATACCAACCAAGCAATGGTTGATTTAGCCCGTCTGTCTGAAAGCGCCATGTTGTATTTAGCCGTTTGACGACAGTCGGTATGCGAACGAATATCGAGTTCCATAGTTGGATATTGTTCTAAGACATCAAGGATTTTGGCTAACTCAGCCGCTGCATCGGGACGGATATTGGATTTATCCAAATCGAAGTAAATCATTTTGATGCCAAAAGCTTTGGCTAAATCGTCATTGACAGCCACTTCTTTTTTGGATTTTTCTAACTCCACCGGCACAAATGTTTTTCCGCGTTCCTGAGCGGTTATCGTTGGTGTTTCCACGGTGTTGTATTCTGGTTTTTCGGTTTTGATGTAGTATTTAGTACCACACTCAACTACTCCAAAATCAAACTTACCGTCAGCTCCCGTA
>JAYRXL010000039.1:0-30135 GCA_041917555.1 Flavobacterium sp.
GTGATGGTGTAAGTAGCAGCAGGAGTTCCGGCAGGTACGACAACATTACCCGTAGTTAAATCGATGAAAGGTACCGGTGCACCACCGATAGAGTCGGCAGGGTCGGTAACGGTAAGGTTAACCAAGTTAAGGTTAGCCAAAGAAGTTCCGTTTAAAGTATCTGGTCCGCTACCATTATTAGGTAAAATATTACCCACATTGGTATTACCACTATAACCATTAGTTGATGGCATAGTATCATTCTGAGCTACAATCGGAGCAACTGTTACCGGAATGGTTACCACAGCTGTATCACAGTTAGTTGGGTTTAATTTTTCACAGATTTGGTAGGTGATGGTGTAAGTAGCAGCAGGAGTTCCGGCAGGTACGACAACATTACCCGTAGTTAAATCGATGAAAGGTACCGGTGCACCACCGATAGAGTCGGCAGGGTCGGTAACGGTGAGATTAATTAAGTTAAGGTTAGCAAGAGGGATGTTGTTAAGGGTATCGGGGCCGTTACCATTATTTGGTAAAATGTTCCCCACGTTAGTATTACCGGCCATACCATTTGTAGCAGGCATAGTATCACTCTGCGCCTTAATTGGGCCGGCATTCACCGGTACAGTTACTACAGCTGTATCACAATTAGTTGGGTTTAATTTTTCACAGATTTGGTAAGTGATAGTGTAAGTAGCAGCAGGAGTTCCGGCAGGTACAACAACATTACCCGTAGTTAAATCGATGAAAGGTACCGGTGCACCACCGATGGAGTCGGCAGGGTCGGTAACGGTAAGGTTAACCAAGTTAAGGTTAGCCAAAGACGTCCCGTTCAAAGTATCTGGTCCGCTACCATTATTAGGTAAAATATTACCCACATTGGTATTACCACTGTAACCATTAGTTGACGGCATAGTATCATTTTGCGCTACAATTGGAGCAGCAGTTACCGGAATGGTTACTATAGCGGTATCACAGTTAGTAGGGTTTAGGATTTCACAGATTTGGTAGGTGATGGTATATGTTCCGGCAGGTGTATTAGCAGGAATAGAAATCACTCCAGTAGCGGGATCTACTGACGGTACAGGTCCACCGGAAATAGGGTCAGCCGGATCTGTAATTGTAATGGCTACCTGAGTAGTGTTAGTTGGAGTGCCATTTAATGTATCCGGTCCGCTTCCATTGTTCGTTAACACATTCCCGGCATTAACATTACCATTAGTTCCGTTTGTTGCACCAACAGTATCGTTAACTGCATTAATTACAGAGACTACAGGTGTTGATGTTGCACAGGATGTATTGTTCGAACTAACTGGGTCTGTATTAGTCCCAGTTATAGTAGCACAGTTATTATAATTTCCTGAGCCGTTAACTTTAGCAATTATCGTTAATGTAGCAGAGGCACCATTATTTAAATTGCCAATAGTCCATAATCCGGTTGATGAGTTATAAGCGGCTGAAGGTGAAGCACTAACAAAAGTATAACCGGAAGGAAGTAAATCGGTTACGTTTACATTAGTATCATTACTAAAGCCTAAATTACTGGCTGTAAGTGTAAAAGTCACATTACTTCCAACAAAGGGTGTTGAATTACTGATTGTTTTAACAATTCTTCTATCGGTACATCCTTTGAAAATGGTTGTGATCGCAGTTGAATTAACAAGACCCCACCCCCATGTATTGAGTACACGAACGTTACCGTAGTCATTACATGTAGCACCATCAGTTTCATTAGCACCCACAGCAGGGGCTGGAATTAGATTAGTAGGATTGCTATTACCACTCCATGCACGTGATGGACTTGATGAACCTGTAATAGAGTTATCAATTCCTGCCCCGGTATTATTATTTTCTTGGGTTGTACCATCAGTCAAACATGAAGCACCTACATTGGTTAATTGGGTATCATCCCAAAACATCTGTACACTTGGAATTGCCTGTGGTGCAATAGCAGAAACGTTGATACCGTTTTTATTTAACTCTGCATCATAAATTGGAAGGTTATAACGTCCAGCTAAATAAAATAACGTTAATTGCATATTAGCGCCATCCGGAACAACATTTCCTAGTCCGTCAAGACCATCCCATGTAATCGAATTATTTCCGGCAGCTAAACCATACGCTTCTAAAATGCGGTCTGATGTACCGGCCTGATAACCGGAAACGCCGTTGATATCAAGAAGTAATCTGATATCACCCGGCATTGAAATATTGTATCCTATTTGGTAGGTTGGTGAACAACCTGATATAGCAGGAGTTAAAAATGTGGGAGCAGCCGGTATAGTTGCTACCGGATAAGCTGCGGGATCAGGGACGTTCAAAAATACTTTATAACCATTCAACAAGGATGGAGCCACAGTGGAATTCACTGAGCGACGAGTAATATTGAATGGACCGGTTGGTGTTACCCCATAGCTATTTACAGCAAGATTGTAAGCAATTGGTTGAAAACCGGGATTGAACGAAATATTTAAAATGTAACGATCATTTGTATAAGCATAAAAATTCGGCGCGGAACTGGCTGTAATAAAGTTACCAAAGTTTGAATCAACCGCTACGAATGCCCATTTGTCGGAGTGAACACGACCACTGGATCTAACACCTGCAGGTGTAGCTACTGTTAAATCAAAATAAGGTGCTACACCACGTCCTGAAGCATCAGTGACCGCCGTTGCACCTCCATCATTACTTCTGTAAAACTCAATCCAGAATTCACCTACAGTTGTTGGACTGTACACTAACGGCGTATATCCCGTTGGCGCTGTTCCAGCAATATTAGGACCTGCCAAGGCTTGAGCGTAGGTGTCAATACTACCGGCAGAGCCTAAAGCAGAATTCCATAAACCAGACTGAACAACAGTACCGGAAGGGTTTTTGATTCGATAGTAAAGGTTGGTTACACGAGCTGGTGAACCAACTGAATAACCTCTCCAATCGAAACCAAAATATAACCGTTCGTTGGTATTGAGAATTCTAAAATAAATTCTGTTGTCTTCAGGGCAGTTGTTGTAAGAACCACTCAAGATGTCTTGAGCTATCAATACGGATGTAATGTTGGAAGTATTTGGTGTTAATGAAGGTGTCCCTTCTGCAAATACTTTTGTTGTTAACAACAACATTACCACTGAAATGAAAAACGAGTACTTTTTTACAGTTTTCATAAATTTAATTTTTAACAGTAGATTAAGTTTGGGTAGTATGCCTCAATACTATTTTGACACACTCGACAAAAGTAAACGTAAGGATTTTGACTCCATTATTTTTTCTACAAAAGCCTATTTAAACTCGATAAAGTGTAATTTTTTTGACTTTTTATACTCAAAAATGAGTCAAAAATTTAATTTTTGTCGAACTTTATCCACAATTAATTGTTAATAATTTCAACCAAAACTATAAATGTTAATTATTCTGACCAAATGTTTTATCGATAAAATGCAAAAAAAGCAGGATTAAGTGAAAAAACATTATATTTTATATGAATAATACTACAAAAATAACAAACAATGAAAACAATCACACTCATTCGTCATGCTAAATCGGATTGGTCTATGCCAGTTGACGATAAAATGCGCAACATAACGATTGAAGGTCGGCTGCGATCTGAAAAAGTGTCTCTGCTCTTTACACCCTATTTGAACGAAAATTATTCTATTTTTTGTAGTGATGCCGTCAGAGCTCAACAAACATGTAAGGTCTTTATGTCTGTTTGGAAAAAGTCATATTCAGAAGTTAAAATCCAACCTGAGTTGTATACTTTTGCAGAAAGTAACCTCACAAAATTCATTTTTGCTTTGAACAATTCAATTTCCCATTGTATCATTTTTGGACATAATAATGCTATCACAGATTTTGTTACTAAATTTGGAGGTATTTTTGTAGAAAATGTACCCACCTCGGGTTGTGTTTCAATTCAATTTGATTCAGACTCTTGGTCGGAAATTACAGAAGGCAAAACAATAGTAAAATTATTTCCCAAAGACATTAGATAATGCAATCAGAAAAAAGGTATCACTACATAGACCGTGAAAAAAGTTGGTTAGCATTCAATGCTCGCGTACTTCAGGAGGCTGCAGATGAAACTGTTCCTTTATTGGACAGACTGCGTTTTATTGGAATATTTTCAAACAATTTGGATGAATTTTTTCGCGTTCGTTTTGCTGCTGTTCGACGACTCAGTTTAAGCGGAGTTAGCGGAGAAAAACAATTGGGTGGTATATCAGCTCAGCAGTTACTCAAAGATATTACCGAAATTGTTATTAAACTCCAGGCAGAGAGTATTCGGATACTTGAAATTATTGAAAAAGAACTGAAAAAACAAGGCGTTAATATTCTCAATGAAAATGATTTTGATGCGGAACAATCACAATTTGTAAAAGATTTTTTTATCCAAAAAGTCAGCCCGGAATTGGTTACTATTATCCTAAATGATTTGGCTGAATTCCCCTTATTGAAAGACACTTCAGGCTATTTGGCTATAAAATTAGTCATGCGGGATAAAATCAAATCCGGAATTTTTGCGACTAAAAACGAGGTGCGTTATGCTTTAATAGAAATCCCTAAAACAATCAATAGGGTTGTAGTTTTGCCGGAAAAAAATGATGAACAATACATCGTACTTCTGGATGATGTAATTCGCTATAATCTCAGCAGTATCTTTAATATCTTTGATTATGAGAGTATTTCTGCTCACATGATTAAAATTACACGCGATGCCCAGTTGGATATTGATAGCGACATGAGTAAAAGTATGCTGCAAAAAATTGCCACTTCGGTAAAAGACCGCAGAATTGGCGAACCGGTTCGTTTTGTTTATGATAAAAAAATAGATAAGGACACCTTGTCTTTCTTTTTAGACCGAATGGGAATTGATAAAACCGATAGTATTATCCCCGGCGGTCGTTATCACAATCGACGTGATTATATGGATTTCCCAAATTTGGGTCGATTTGATTTATTGTACCAAAATAAACCTCCGCTTCCGGTTAAAGGTTTGTCGTTAGACGGAAGTATTATTAGTAAAATTAATACGAAAGACTATCTTATATCAGCACCTTATCAATCTTTTGCCTATATCATAAAGTTTCTTCGCGAAGCCGCATTAGACCCAAAGGTAACCGCTATTAAAATCACATTATACCGTTTAGCAAAGAATTCACAAATCATCAGCTCACTTATCAATGCTGCCAAAAACGGGAAAAGGGTGGTGGTGCAGATTGAACTTCAAGCCCGATTTGATGAGGAAAGTAATATTTCTTACGCTGAACAAATGCAACAAGAAGGAATTGAACTTATTTTCGGTATTAAAGGCCTTAAAGTGCATTCCAAAATTTGTGTTGTAGAACGTATTGAAGATGGAAAAGTTAAACGCTATGGCTTTATTTCTACAGGTAATTTTAATGAATCGACCGCCAAAGTGTATACTGATGTGACACTTTTAACCAGCCACCAACAAATCATGAAGGATGTCAATAAAATTTTCGAATTTTTTGATGTCAATTACCGCCTGTACCGTTATAAACATCTTATCGTATCTCCGCACTACACCCGAAGCAGAATGGTAAAACTCATAGAGCGTGAAATGCATAATGCATTGGCGGGTAAAAAAGCTTATATAAATCTGAAAATGAATAGTTTGTCAGATTTCGAAATGATTGATAAGCTCTACGATGCCAGTAATGCCGGGGTTAAAATTAAGTTGCAAATCAGGGGAATTTGCTCTTTGATACCCGGTGTAAAGGGCATGAGCGAAAATATTGAAGCCATTAGTATAGTGGATAATTACCTTGAACATGCCCGTATTTTTATTTTTGGCAATGATGGTAATCCGGAAGTATTTATTTCATCGGCTGATTTTATGACGCGAAACCTCGATGGAAGGGTAGAAGTTACCTGTCCTATATATGATGAAGAAATAAAATTACACCTTATAGATTATTTTAATGTAGGGTGGAAAGGAAACGTAAAAGCCAGAGTTCATTCGGAAAAATTAGATAATAAATACCGAAACCGAAAAGAAGGCGAAAATGTTTTCAGAGCACAACAAGAGACCTATAATTTTTATAAAAAACTGACAGAAGAGCATAACTAGAATGATTTCAATAAAAAAATATGCCGCTATAGATATTGGTTCCAATGCCATGCGATTGCTAATTACGAATATAGTGGAACAACCCGAAAAAGAACCTCAGTTTAATAAAAGTGCGCTCATCAGGGTGCCCATTCGATTGGGACAAGATGCGTTTACCGTTGGTGAAATTTCCGAAGAAAACATCAACCGGATGGTCGATGCCATGAAGGCGTTTAGTCTTTTGATGAAAGTATATAAAGTAGAAAAGTATAAAGCTTGTGCTACTTCTGCTATGCGTGAGGCCTACAACGGTAAGGAAGTAACGGAAATCATTCGTGCCAAATCGGATATTGATATTGATATTATTGACGGACGTGTGGAAGCTGCCATAATTGCTTCTTCTGATTTACATTCGTTTCTTAACACGGATAAAACGTATTTATATGTGGATGTGGGTGGGGGTAGCACCGAATTTTCTCTTTTTGATGATGGAAAAATGGTGGCTTCAAAATCTTTTAAAAACGGAACAGTACGTTTGCTAAACAATATGGTGACCGATTTAGTATGGGAAGAAATTGAAAAATGGATCAAACAGGTAACAGCTGATTATGATAACATAATTCTCATTGGTTCCGGCGGAAATATTAATAAACTGTTCAAACTCTCCGGCAAACAACCGGATAAGCCCTTGTCGTATTTGTATTTGAATTCTCAATTTCAATACTTAAATTCTCTAACCTATGAGCAACGTATTGCAGAGCTCGCCTTAAATACCGACCGTGCCGACGTAATTATACCGGCTACAAAAATTTACCTCAATGCCATGAAATGGAGTGGCGCTACTAAAATTTTTGTGCCTAAAATCGGACTTTCTGATGGTATCGTAAAAGCATTGTATTACGGTAAGTTTGATGAATAAATTAAAATTCAGATGTCTAAAATAAAAGTTATTTACTCCTAAACACCTTGTAAAAGCCATGCCTGCCAGCCGTTATCTCGCTATCGTCAAAAACAATTTTCCGTTTCAGCCTACACTCAAACAAGACGCTTTTTTTGCGAAGATTGTTCCTTTTCTTACGGATCCTTCTGATGATTCTATCTTTGTGTTGAAAGGATACGCAGGTACCGGTAAAACTACAGTTATATCAACTTTAGTTGCGAATCTGCCAAGTCTGCATTTGAAGTATGTTTTACTTGCACCCACAGGTCGCGCGGCAAAAGTCATTGCCAATTATTCGGGAAAATTGGCTTTTACCATTCACAAAAAAATCTATTTTCCCAACAAAAGTAAAAATGGGGGGATTGCTTTTAAATTAAAAGAAAATAAACATAAGAATACCGTTTTTATTGTTGATGAAGCTTCGATGATCTCCGATTTTGGTTCTGAATCAAAAATGTATGAGAATGGCTCTTTGCTGGATGACCTGATTTTTTATGTGTACAATAATGAAAATTGTAAACTCCTTTTATTAGGAGATACGGCACAGCTTCCACCGGTAAATTTAGATGTTTCTCCGGCACTCAATACCGAGTCTCTCGAAATGCATTACGATAAAAAAGTGGATTCCATCGAGTTTGACGAAGTGATGCGCCAAGCCGAAAAATCAGGAATCTTATTTAATGCTACCCAATTACGGGAATTGCTTCATGAGGCATTTATCACCAATTTTCGGTTTAAATTAAAAGGGTTTAACGATATTATCCGTCTTATTGACGGGTATGAAATCCAAGATGCTATCAACCAATCGTATAGTAATTATTCCATGGAGGATACTGCTATCATTGTTCGATCCAATAAAAGAGCTAATCTGTATAATGAACAAATTCGGTCGCGTATTTTGTTTAAAGAGAGTCAATTATCGGTGGGAGATTACCTGATGGTCGTAAAAAATAACTACTTTTGGTTGGACGATAAGGCCGAAGCAGGTTTTATTGCGAATGGCGATATTATAGAAGTTCTCGAGATTTTTGCCTTTAAAGAACTTTATGGTTTTTCTTTTGCAAAAGTTAAAGTCAGAATGGTTGATTATCCCGACATGCGCCCTTTAGAAACGATACTGCTATTGGATACGCTTACCAGTGAATCGCCGTCGCTTACTTATGAAGAATCCAACCGTTTGTATTTGGAAGTGATGAAAGATTATGAAGGGGAAGCGCAATACCGGAAGTTTTTGAAAGTAAAAAACAACGACTATTTTAATGCATTACAGGTTAAGTTTTCCTATGCCATTACCTGCCATAAATCGCAAGGTGGTCAGTGGAATACAGTTTTTGTAGAACAGCCATATTTGCCTGATGGCATTGATCGAGATTATGTGCGTTGGCTCTACACAGCAATCACGCGTGCCAAAGATAAATTGTACCTTATCGGATTTAAAGATGATTTTTTTGAAGAATAATTGGCACACGATTTGACTTGCAGCTATCAAAATAATTATAACGAATACATATCATGAACACTGAAATTTTACTATCGATTTTTTTAGGAATAGGTTTGGCCGCGGCCTCCGGATTTCGTGTTTTTTTGCCGCTTTTTGCCTTGAGCTTGGCCTCTTATTTTAATGTAATTCCTTTAAATGAAAGTTGGAGTTGGGTGGGAGGAATGCCGGCACTTATTTTATTGGGAATAGCCATGTTAGTCGAAATACTGGCTTACTATATTCCTTTTGTTGATAATCTTTTGGACACCATTGCAACGCCTTTGGCAGCCATAGCCGGATTTGTTGTAATGGCTTCAACCGTAACCGATATGAGTCCGATTGTAACAAGTGTTTTGGCGATTATCGCCGGAGCAGGTTCGGCTACAGCTATGCAAGGGCTCACTGCAACTACGCGTTTGGCTTCATCGGTTAAAACCGGCGGAATGGCTAATCCTGTGGTATCTACTGCCGAAACAGGTACAGCTTTGACGCTTTCGGCATTTTCAATTTTTTTACCAATAGTGGCCATTGTAATGGTAATTTTGATTTTTGCCGTGGTGTTTTGGTTGTTTAAAAAGTTTCGTTCCTAACTAAAAGTGCTTTCCTCATGAAAATTATTGCTGTTATTCCCGCTCGTTATGCTTCCACTCGTTTTCCTGCTAAACTTATGCAAGATTTGGATGGAAAATCCGTAATTCGTCGCACCTACGAAGCAGCTGTAACAACCGGACTTTTTGAGGCTGTTTTTGTAGTAACCGATTCGCAACTTATTTATGATGAAATTGTTGCAAATGGCGGTAAAGCAATAATGAGTAAGAAGGAACATGAAAGTGGGAGTGACCGAATTGCCGAAGCGATAGCCGACCTCGAGGTTGATATTGTGGTGAATGTGCAGGGTGATGAACCGTTTATTGCCAAAGAACCGCTTGCTGCCGTTTTGGAGGTTTTTAAAAATGACACAGCACAACAAATCGATTTAGCTTCTTTGATGCGCGAAATTAAAGAGGAGAGCGAAATTAATAACCCAAATAATGTAAAAGTGGTTGTGGACCAAAGTGGCTTCGCCCTTTATTTTTCGCGCTCAGTTATTCCTTATCCTCGTGATAAAGAAGCGGGTGTTCGCTATTTTCAACATATTGGGATTTACGCTTTTCGAAAACAAGCACTCCTCGATTTTACGGCTTTGCCAATGAAATCGCTCGAGTCTTCTGAAAAATTGGAACAATTACGTTATTTGGAGTACGGTCGTCGGATACGAATGGTGGAAACAACCCATGTTAGTATCGGAATAGACACGCCTGAAGATTTAGAAAAAGCACGTAGATTTTTGAAAAGCAACTCATAGGTTTTTATGCTTTTTTCTAATCGCACCAACTGAATCAGAATTCACCTTCACTGTCAAAATAGCCCTTGGATTTTATTTTTCCGGTGAAAAAATTCAAAAATAAAACCACAAACGAAAGGAAAAACATTCCTTGTATGCTTACTAATACTTTTCCGTAAAATGTAACCGGATAAAAATCACCAAATCCAATAGAGTTAGATCCAACTATACTAAAATAGATAGGGTCAAACCAATGGGTGAAAGGTCTATTCATGTTATCCCCTAATGAGTAAAGTACGCCAAAAGAAAATACAATTTCAAGATAATTGAAAAAGAGCATTAACATAGAGCGTTTATACGATCTTGGACGCGCTAATACATCCGATGCAAAAATGAGTGTAGGTATATAAAGTACGGTTTCTAATAGTACATATACCAAAATCCAAACAACAAAATGATGTTCTTGCCAGCCATTGCGTAAAATTAAAACCGGAAAAATTACTTTCGCAATGATGTAAAAATCCATAGCCAAATCCTGCAATGCCCGATCTATTTTGCAGGCAATATATTTAATGTAAACTCCCGGAAATAACAGTTGTGACATCGAGAGAAAAAGTCTGACAATTTTTTCAATGCCATTGTCATCCTGGTGGTCGTTATTCCATATAGCTCGGATGTTTAAAATACGACGTTCTATAGGGTTAAATCGGGGAATATCTTTGTAGGTTACTTTTCCCAACAGTAGTTTTCTGAAAAACGATTTCATATTGTTAATGCATTGGACGACGCTTAACCATGCCGCCCTTTATATCTTTAATTTTATTTTGAACAATGAATGCGCTCGGATCAATTTTCTCAATTTCCAATAACAATCGTGAAACTTCCAAACGCGTAACGACACAATATAATATGTCTGTTTCTTGATCAAATTGTCCCCGACTTCCATGACCTTTTTCCGATTTAAGTACAGAAATGCCCTTGTTGAGTTCTTCGGTAATTACACGTTTTATCATTTCAGATTCTTCCGAAATTATCATGATGCCAATGTATTCTTCCACACCATTAATAATAAAATCTACGGTTTTAGAAGCGGATAAATAAGTTAACATGGAATACATGGCCGTTTCGATGGAAGTAAGTAAAATGGCAATTGTAAATAAGATTACATTAAAAACAGCAATAAAATCACCAACAGTTAGTGCGCCTTTTTTGCTGATTGTGATTCCTAACACTTCGGTGCCATCAATTACTGCTCCGCCGCGTATCGTAAACCCAATGCCGGCTCCCAAAAAGAAACCGCCAAATACCGAAATCAATAATTTGTCTTGCGTAATAACCGGAAATTGAATAAAATGTACCAATACCGAAAGTGCTACAATACAGATGATACTTTTTACGGCAAACACCATCGAAATTTGTCGGGCTCCAATGATTATAAAAGGTAAGTTTACAGCTAATATCAAATAGGATAATTCAATGTGTGTTACAATTTCAATGAGTAAGGAAACACCCATTGCGCCGCCATCCAGAAAATTATTGGGTAGCAAAAAACCTTTTAATCCGATTGATGCCATGATCACCCCCATTGAAAGCAGCAGTACATCTTTAAGGTTCCTGTAAAAAATGATGCTCCGGATTCGTTGTTTTAATCTGTGTGTTGTATCTGAATTAGCTATCATCAGTTTAACTTTTTGATGGTGAATAATTCATTATGCTCTTCTACCTTAGGATACATTCGTAAGGAATAATTGCCGCCAAATTTCTTTTTATAATCAATATTTCGAATGCGATCTTTCTCGGAAATAACCATTGTATTGAACAAAATAAACCCTTCAGGACGCAATAAAAAATTAATGCGATTGATAAAAAAATCTTCAAACAAAAAATTAGGCATCTTGGTATCTTGAAAAATGTCAATAATAATCAAATCGTATTTTTCTTTGGTCTTTAAAACAAATTCAAAAGCATCGTCAATAACCAAGTTCAAGTTTTTAATGCCGTCGAGCCCAAAGTAAGTTTTGGCAATTTCAACTACTTCCGAATCAAGCTCGACACCGGTAATTTGACCTTTAAATTTTATTTCATCTACTAATGTTTTAATAACACTTCCGCCGGCAACTCCTAAAACTAAAACCGACTCAAACTTTCGTATTCGCTCAAAACCAATGTATTTCAAACCTTTGCGCAATATTCGTTGTAAACTCCCATAAGAATAGTTGGTATTTTTACTGTCTAAAACTAATTTGCCGTTATTCCAAGTGACCTCGAGGGTTTTGCTTACACCGGATTGCTTTTTGTAAATGGTAACAGGAATGAAGTAACTGAAAAAACGCCCTAACATGAATTTATTGGTAATTTATTGCGATTAGTTCCTAAATTTACACAAATTTTATGAGATGAAAAAACGCCTGTACGAATTTATTTTCTTTCGATTGATGGGGTGGAAGATAAGTGGTTCTTTTGATGAGTCTATTAAAAAGTGTGTCATCGCTGTGATGCCTCATACGTGCAATTTTGATTTTTTTATCGGGTTGATGGTTCGCGGAATCGCCAATCAAAAAATGAATTTTGTAGGTAAAAAAGAACTTTTTATTTTTCCGTTCGGGTATTATTTTCGCTCCATTGGCGGGGCTCCGTTAGACCGTAGCGGCGGTAAAAATTTGGTAGATGCCATTGTGGATATTTTCAACAGCAGGGATGTTTTTCGGTTAGGAATTGCACCCGAAGGTACCCGAAAAAAAGTAACCGAACTTCGAACCGGCTTTTATTATATAGCCCTTAAAGCGAATGTTCCGATTATCCCGGTTGCATTCGATTTTTCTCAAAAAACCGTCAAAATAGGCCAACCATTGTATCCAACCGGTGCTGTGGAGGCGGATATGAAAACGTATTTGGATTTTTATAAAGGTGTTAAAGGTCGCTTTCCGGAACGACAATATCATTTTAACTGATGGATTACATAGCATTGCATAAGTTGTATAAGGCAAATAGTTTATTTGGACGTTATATAACCTTACAACAAATCGAACCTTTGTTACAAGGACTTCCGGTAACCGTTGTGGGTAAGTCTGTGAACAATAAATCGATTTACCAACTTATTGCCGGAACCGGTTCGATACGTATTTTTATGTGGTCCCAAATGCATGGCAACGAGAGTACAACCACAAAAGCGTTATTCGATTTTTTGAATTTTTTGTTTTCCAATGAATCGGAAGCCTCCAAATTGTTGAGTCGTTTTACATTCTGCTTTCTTCCGATGGTCAATCCGGATGGCGCTGAAAACTATACACGGGAAAACGCAAACGGAATCGATTTAAACCGCGATTCGGTCGATCTGAGTCAGCCGGAAAGCCAAGTTCTCCGCGATGTATTCGAAAGCTTTCAGCCTCATTTTTGCTACAACCTTCATGATCAGCGTACTATTTTTGGCACAAGTCCAGAGCATCCAGCAACGGTTTCCTTTTTAGCTCCTTCCTATAATGAGTCACGCGATGTGAATGAGGTTCGTTTAAAAGCAATGAATGTTATTGTGGCAATGAACAACGAATTGCAGCAGCATATTCCCAATCAAGTAGGTCGATTTGACGACGGGTTTAATATCAATTGTATCGGTGACAGTTTTACCTTCGCCGGTGTTCCTACAATTCTGTTCGAAGCGGGTCATTTTCAAAATGATTACTACAGGGAATTTACTCGAAAAATGATTTTTATAGCGCTTGTTTCCGGATTAAAGCATATTTACGAAAACGATGTAGTTGATAATAAAATTGAAGATTATTTGAAAATTCCTCAAAATAGAACCTGTTTTTATGATTTTATTTATAAAAATGTCAAAATAAATTATGACGGTAATGAAATTATTACGAATTTTGCTGCACAATACAAGGAAGAATTGAACGGCAATCAAATCGTTTTTGTAGCCTATATTAATGAAATAGGCGATTTGCAAGGTAAATCGGGTCATTTTCAATATAATGCGCACAAACAACTGTATAGTGATGGCCTAAATAATTTTCCGGAAATTGGGCAAAAAGCCGATTTTTATTTAGGAAAAGACAACGAATTTGTTAATGGTTTAAAAAAATAACAGTTATTTTTGTTTTTTTATAAGTAAAATGCATAATATTGTAATTAAATCAAACAATAACAAAAAATACAGGAAAAATGAGTAAGTTTCGTTTAGATGAAGTCGATCACCAAATACTTGATATGCTGATTGATAACACCCGAATCCCTTTTACAGACATTGCTAAAAAATTATTGATTTCAGCAGGTACAGTGCATGTTCGCGTGAAAAAAATGGAAGATGCCGGAATTATAACAGGTTCCAGTTTATCTCTTGATTACGAAAAATTAGGCTATTCCTTTATCGCTTATGTAGGTGTATTTTTGAATAATACCTCTCAAACCAAATTTGTTTTAGAACGTATCAATGAAATACCTTATGTAACTGTTGCTCACGTAACGACCGGTAAATTTAATATCTTCTGTAAAATCAGAGCCAAAGACACCAAACATGCTAAGGATGTTATTTTTATGATAGATGATATCGAAGGCGTTTATCGTACAGAAACTATGATATCGCTTGAAGAAAGCATCAATGATAAGAAAAGGCTGATGCATACGATTTTTAAAGAAATCTAATCAACTAAACCTCAGATTTTCTGAGGTTTTTTTATACCTTAGAGGGAAATAAATTTAATGGACAGATCAAAATTGATTTTTACAGTGTCTATTAGCTTTTTATTTTAGTATAAATTCGCTGCAACAGAATAACTATGTATACACTGCCTAAAATAGAACGTTTCAACCGAAATGTGCGATCGAAATACCAACTCTTTAATAGTGTTTTCATCACACTTCCATTTGATGCAATCGATAATACGGGTGTCTTGTTGCCTCTTTTTGCAGAAGCCTGCGAGAACGGGTTTGCTCAACACATGAGCCCTATTGCTATTGTAAATACTTTCGCTGCGAAATACCTGGACAATGTCAGTGAACACGAGAAAATAAACTTGTTGTTTCGCTTTATTCAATATGTAGAGCGTCAAATTGTGCTTTTTGATGCGATAGAGGATGCTGCTTTTCCTATAGTTAATAACATGGAAGGTAAAGGTACTTTGCGTGATAGTAAAGAACGAACTGATGCTAAAGAAACGCGACGCCAGTTACTGCATTTTTTAGATTCATTTTGTATTCGACCTGTACTCACAGCTCATCCTACCCAATTTTATCCGGGCGCCGTTTTAGGAATAATTACCGACCTTACTGAGGCTATCCGGAACAATGACTTTAATGCTATAAAAGAGTTATTAGCGCAACTGGGCAAAACTCGTTTTATTAAGAAAGAAAAACCTACTCCGTATGATGAAGCCGTGAGTTTGATTTGGTATTTGGAAAATGTATTTTATCAGGCAACCGGCGAAATCACAGCATATATTCAAAAAAATATCTTTAAAGGGGAATCCCTCAAAAAGCCTGTAATCCAATTGGGGTTTTGGCCGGGTGGTGATCGCGATGGGAATCCCTTTGTAACAGCCGATATAACTTTAAAAGTGGCCGATCGCTTGCGTACTTCGGTTTTGAAATGCTATTATTCGGATATTCGAAAATTAAAACGAAAACTAACCTTTAAAGGGGTGGATGAATTGGTAACCGAAATAGAAACTAAAATCTATCGTTCGGTTTTTTATTCCAAAGGTGAACTTTATATCACCTTAGAGGAGTTTCAAACTAAACTTTTTGAAATCCGAAATCTATGTATTCAGGAACACCAATCGTTATATGTAGATGATATCAACAACCTGATTCATAAAGTGCAAACGTTTGGTTTTCATTTTGCCTCACTCGATATTCGTCAAAATAGTGCTGTGCATGATAAAGCAGTTCAAGAGGTTGTAACTCTGATGGCTCAGGAAAATGAAGACTTTGCAAAGTACGATGACTTGGATGAAGCTTCAAAAACCGAATTACTTTTCACCATTGACAAGGTTTTTGATTGGAACGTATTTGACGATGAGATGGTAAAGCAAACTTTCCAATCCATTCTGGCAATGCAAACCATTCAGCAATCAAACGGCTCAACAGGTTCGGAACGCTATATTATCAGTAATAATGAGTCGGCGTTACATGTGCTGGAAACGTTGGCACTGTTTAACTGGGTTGGATGGAAAAACCCGTCGGTCGATATCGTTCCGCTCTTCGAATCGGTATCCGATTTGGCTCATGCCGGCGAGGTAATGGATGCCCTTTACAGTAACCCGTTTTATGCTGCGCATCTGAAAAATCGCAATGGCGTGCAAACGGTTATGCTTGGATTTTCTGACGGAACAAAAGACGGTGGCTATTTGATGGCCAATTGGAGTATTTACAAAGCCAAAGAAATGATATCAAAAGTGTCTCAACGTTACGGAATTGATGTTATCTTTTTTGATGGTAGGGGTGGTCCGCCTGCCCGAGGCGGTGGAAAAACCCATAAATTTTATGCTTCTTTAGGTTCTGATATTGCCCAACACGAAATCCAACTTACGGTGCAGGGACAAACCATAAGTTCTAATTTTGGTACCTTGGATTCGTGTCGCTACAATTTAGAGAATTTGTTGAGTGCCGGTATTGCCAATCGTATTTTTGCGCAGCAAGAAAATAGTTTGTCCGAATCGGATAAGCGCATTATTGATGAATTGTCGGAAATAGGTTATAAGGCTTACAAAAATTTTAAAGAGCATCCTTGTTTTATTCCTTACTTGGAAAAAATGAGTACGCTGAATTACTATTCTAAAACTAATATTGGAAGTCGACCAAGTAAACGAAAAGCAACCGAAGGCTTGAATTTTTCAGATTTGAGAGCTATACCTTTTGTGGGTTCATGGAGTCAGATGAAACAAAATGTTCCCGGTTTTTTTGGAGTAGGCTCCGCCTTACAACATTTTGAAGCTACCCAGCGATGGGAACAGGTACAAACGCTTTACGACCGTTCATTATTTTTTAGAACACTTTTAGAAAACAGTATGATGTCGTTGGCAAAATCGTTTTTGCCGTTAACGGAATACATGAAAAATGATGCCGAGTTTGGGGCATTTTGGCAAATTATTCATGATGAATTTGAATTATCAAAAGCCTTATTGCTCAAGATTGCGGGTCATACGGAGTTAATGGAAAATTATCCGGACGGTATTGCCTCAATTAAAATGCGTGAAGAAATTGTATTACCGCTTCTCACCATTCAACAATATGCCTTGATGAAAATAAATACAATTCGCAAGGGAGAACCTACCGATGTTGCCTTAGAAATCTATGAAAAGTTAGTAACACGTTCCTTATTTGGGAATACCAATGCCAGTCGAAATTCAGCTTAACTATGCTAGTAACAAACCTCACTCCTGATGAATATGCACCGTACTATGCTTCGTTTTTTGAGCAGGTTACGGATGCATTTACCTTGGTAGAAGAACTCGAAATTTCGCTTCACCGTTTTATTAAGTTTGTCCAAAATATACCCTTGGATAATTTTGATTACCGCTATGCTGATGGAAAATGGACCATCAAAGATATCATCCAGCATTTGATAGATGCAGAACGTATTTTTGCGTACCGAGCGCTTCGCTTTGCCCGAATGGATATCACCCCATTACCCGGTTTTGAGGAAGATGATTATGTGAAAGAAGCTCATGCAAACCAAAGAAGTATTATGGAATTGCTCACAGAATTGTCTGCTGTTCGGCATTCAACATTGTTATTGTTTAAGTCATTCAACGAAAGGGAACTTGTGCGAAAGGGTAGTGCGTCAAACCAACCTATGTCGGTTCGTGCTTTGGGGTTTGCCATCATTGGCCATCAAAACCACCATCAGCGTGTTTTTGAAGAACGGTATTTGAATTAAATTAAAAAAAGTAAATCCCAAATTCCAACAGCTATTTTTTGGAATTTGGGATTTGAAATTTTATAGTTTAAAGTTTATTCTTCCTCGTCGTCGTCGTCGAAGTTATCAGAATCTTCAAAATCATCGTCATCGTCGTCGTCATCGTCGTCTGAACCTCCTTTGTCTTTAAGTAGGTCTACTTCTTCATCATCATCGTCACTTGGTATATCATCGTCATCCAAATCGATTCCTTTATCCGGAGTGATAGGTTCAATTACCGCATCGATATCTTCATCCTCTTCCTCAAATTTTTCCATGCGGCTGGCCAATTTTGTACTCACTTTTACCAAGTATATGGTATCTTCGGTGCGTACTTCAACAGCTTCAACCAATTCGTTTTGGGCGTTACGGAATCGGATGATATCACTATCATCATAACCTTCGGGGAATTTTTCCACCAGTAAATTCAAAATATCGCCGGTTAGCTTTGCGTAATCAACAATAATTCTCTTCATAAATCTATTATAAGTCTAAAATGTAAGCAAATATAAGTGGGGCCACAATAGTAGCATCGGATTCAACAATAAACTTTGGTGTTGTAATATCAAGTTTACCCCATGTTATTTTTTCATTTGGAACCGCTCCGGAATAGGAACCGTAACTCGTAGTGGAATCGGATATCTGACAAAAATAACTCCAAAAAGGCACGTCGTGCATTTCCATATCTTGGTACAGCATTGGCACCACGCAAATAGGGAAATCGCCGGCAATACCGCCTCCAATTTGGAAGAATCCGATACCTTTACCTTCACAATTTTTAGTATACCAATCGGCTAACCACATCATGTATTCCACACCACTTTTCATGGTTGTCGCTTTAAACTCGCCTTTAATACAATAAGAAGCAAAAATGTTCCCCATGGTACTATCTTCCCATCCCGGAACTACAATCGGCAGGTTTTTTTCGGCGGCGGCCACCATCCAAGAATCTTTGGGATCAATTTCGTAGTATTGTTTTAAAACACCTGAATTGAGCATTTGGTACATAAATTCATGTGGGAAGTAGCGTTCTCCGCTTTTGTCAGCTTTATTCCAGATATCAAATAAATGGGATTGCAATCGGCGGAAAGCTTCCTCTTCGGGGATACAAGTATCTGTAACACGATTGTAGTGGTTTTCCAATAAATCCCATTCTTCTTGCGGACTCAAATCGCGGTAATTAGGAACACGTTTATAGGAATTGTGTGCCACCAAATTCATGATGTCTTCTTCCAGGTTTGCACCGGTACACGAAATAATGTGAACTTTATCCTGACGAATCATTTCGGCTAATGATTTTCCCAACTCAGCCGTACTCATTGCACCGGCTAAGGTGATCATCATTTTACCATTTTCCATCAAATGGGTTTCATATCCTTTAGCTGCATCAACAAGTGCCGCAGCATTGAAGTGAAGGAAATTTTTTTCAATAAACTGACTGATAGGCCCTTTACTCATATATCTTTAATTCAGTATTGGTTTATGGTTTCGGATTCAAAGAAAAACTTTTTTTCCAAAACATCAAATGTTTTTTTACTTTTTATTATACCCTAAAATTGCCATGACTTCGTCGGAAGTTTGTTGCTCTGAAAAAACTTCAGTTGCCAAAATTCCGTTTTCATCACGATCAATTAAAATGTGTTTGGGTTGCGGAATAAGACAGTGGTGTAATCCGCCAAAACCACCTATGGTTTCTTGATAGGCACCGGTATTGAAAAAGCCGATATACAATGGTTTTTCTTTGTTGTATTTTGGCAAATAGACCGCATTCATGTGTTGTTCCGAGTTGTAATAATCATCACTATCACAAGTTAGTCCACCCAAGAGTACACGCTCATAGGTATCGTTCCATCGGTTTACGGCTAACATTACAAATCGTTTATTGATAGCCCAAGTGTCAGGTAAGGTGGTAATAAACGAACTGTCAATCATATTCCAGTTTTCTCTGTCGTTTTGCTTCTTTTGATAAAGTACCTGATAAATAGCACCACCAGATTCTCCTACCGTAAATGAACCAAATTCGGTGAATATATTAGGCACATCAACTTCGGCTTCATCACATGCATTTTTAATTTGGTTCAAAATTTCTTCCACCATATATTGGTAGTCGTACTCAAATGCTAACGAATTTTTGATAGGGAATCCGCCTCCAATGTTAAGACTGTCTAACGTAGGACATTCTTTTTTGAGGGCAATATACACCTTCATACATTTGAGCAACTCATTCCAATAATACGCCGTATCCCGAATACCGGTGTTGATGAAAAAGTGTAGCATTTTTAATTCCACACTTTTGTTTTCCTGAATTTGTTTGCGGTAAAAAGGAACAATGTCTTTGTAACCAATCCCCAAGCGTGAAGTATAAAACTCAAATTTTGGTTCTTCTTCGGCAGCGATACGAATACCAATTTTTAATTTTCCTTTTATTTGTTCCTGAAGCAAATCCAACTCTTCGTAGTTATCAATAACCGGAATAGTTTTAGTGTGCCCGTTATTAATTAAGCGTGCAATGTTTTCAATGTATTGGTCACGTTTAAAACCATTACACACAACATAGGTGTTTTTATTGATTTTACCTTCAGCTAATAAATGCTCAACAATATTGATGTCATAGGCTGATGATGTTTCAATATGAATATTGTTTTTAAAAGCTTCATTCATGATGAAACTAAAATGGGAGCTTTTGGTACAATAACAATAATAATATTTGCCTTCGTAGCCAATTTTTTCCATTCCTTTACGAAACCAACTCTTGGCTTTGTTGATGTTGTTGGAAATTTGCGGAAGGTAAGTAAACTTCAGAGGTGTACCATATTCTTCAACCAGTTTCATCAGGTCGATGTTATGAAAAAGCAAATTATCTTTGTCAAGAGAAAATCCCTCTTGCGGAAAATAAAAAGTCTGATTGATTAGGTCGTAATATCTTGTTTTCATGTCTTTGAGTGCTGTTGTAGGTATAACAAAAAATCAACGGAAATCGAAAATTGTTATTCAAACTCTCAAATTAGCATAAACGATGGAAAAGTCCACCACGGCTTCGACAGAAAAGGCTTTTTTGGGTATACACAACGATTCAGTTGTAACGCAAATTATAGAGTTGCGCACAGCATCCGGTTCGGATGACAGAATGGGAGTGTTTGTTTTTATCATCAGGGCAAATGTAAAAAATAATAAAATCGTTTTGCAATTATTTTTTTAAAAAATAATTAGTTTGTATAATCTTCAAAACTACTGATAATCAAATCATTACTAACTTCTTGATTGATTTTAATATTCCCGATTCCGTTTAAAAGCGCAAATTGAACTTTACCATATTCATTTTTTTTGTCGTGAATTAATAGTTCACTGATGTGTTTTATCGTTTCGGGGGTAAAATGAACCGGTTCATAAAGGTCGGTGATAACATATTTAATTTGTTGGTATTCGTCGTTTGTCAAAAGACTTAATTCTCGCGAAATATAACTTTCGAGTATCATACCAACAGCGATAGCTTCGCCGTGCAATAAAGGTGTTTCGGTTTCAAGGAAGTAACTTTCAATAGCATGACCCAAGGTATGCCCAAAGTTGAGTGCTTTTCGTATCCCGTTTTCGGTGGGATCTTGCACAACAATTTGATTTTTTATTTCTACAGAACGGTGAATTAACGAATCAAGTATAAAACTGTTTTTTTGCGACAAGTCCAAGAATAATTCCCAATAGGCTTTGTCGTGAATTAGTCCGTGTTTTAGCATTTCGGCCAATCCGGAACGCATTTCACGTGGCGGAAGAGTTTCTAAAAATCGGGTATCGATGAGCACTAATTCGGGAACACGAATAAAGCCAATCTGGTTTTTTAAATTCCCCAAATCGACACCGTTTTTACCACCAATTGCAGCATCTACCATGCCGAGAAGGGTAGTAGGAACATGAATAAAATCTATTCCTCTTTTAAAAGACGAAGCTACAAACCCGCCAATGTCGGAAATCACACCACCGCCCAAGTTAATCAACAAACTTTTTCTGTCGGCTCCGAGTTCAGTCAGTATCGACCAAATTTCGGAACAAGTAGTCAGGTTTTTGAGAGATTCAGTGCTGTTTTCTTCAGCATCAATTTCAATAATTTCAATAGGTGTATCTGTAGCAAGTACTGGTAAAAATGAAGGAATACAATGCGTATTGGTATGGTTGTCAACCAAAACAAAAAGCGAAGAATAATTTTTATCGGCAAGTAATTGATTGAGTGATTGATATCCTTCTTCATTAAAAACAATGGGATAGCCGTTTCCTGAAATTGATTGCATTTTTTGTAAATTAAGGGTCAAAAATAAGGCATTTTCTGCTAATAATTAATTGTGCAATTTATACATTTGTATAATTTTTAAAAACATGGAAAAAATCTTCAACAACACCGAAGTCGCATTTAGCCTAAAAACGGATACCGAACTCGACAGAGCTTATTTTCTTTTTAAACTTATAGCCAATGAACCCTTAGTTAAAATAGGAACTGCGGTTACTAATTTTGCCATAAAGGCACATCTTCCGGTGGAAGGATTGATTCGGGCTACGGTTTTTGACCATTTTTGCGGAGGAACTACCGAAGAAGATTGTCTTACGGTGGTAGATAAAATGTATACGAAAGGAGTATCTTCGGTTTTGGATTATTCTGTTGAAGGGAAAGAAGAAGAATCGCAGTTTGATGCGGCGCTTCAAATGACACTCAAAACCATTGATTTTGCAAAAGAAAGAATGGCTATCCCTTTTGCTGTTTTTAAGCCTACCGGTTTTGGTCGTATCGCACTTTATGAAAAAGTGGGAGAGAAGAAAGACCTTTCAACAACAGAACAAGCGGAGTGGAACCGAATTAAAGAGCGTTTTAATACGGTTTGTAAAGCGGCTTGGGAAAAAGAGGTAGCACTATTGATTGATGCCGAAGAAAGTTGGATGCAAGATGCTGCAGACGACTTGGTTGAAGAAATGATGCGTTTGTATAATACCCAAAAAGCGATTGTTTTTAACACCCTTCAAATGTACCGTTGGGACCGAATGGATTATTTGAAGGCGCTTCACGAACGAGCCCTCAGAGATCACTTTTATATTGGTATGAAATTGGTCAGAGGTGCTTATATGGAAAAAGAAAATGATCGTGCCAAAGAACGCGGATATGCAACTCCAATTTGTGCTTCTAAACAAGCTACTGATGAAAATTACAATACAGCGGTTGATTATATGATGCAACATATTGACCGTATGGCTATTTTTGCCGGCACACATAATGAAGAGAGTTCCTATAAACTTATGGAAATGATGACTGCGAAAGGAATGCTCAAAAATGACAACCGCATTTGGTTTGGTCAACTTTACGGAATGAGTGATAATATAAGTTACAATCTGGCCGCTCACGGTTATAATGTAGCCAAGTATTTGCCTTTTGGCCCTGTTCGTGATGTAATGCCTTATTTAATTCGGCGTGCAGAAGAAAATACTTCGGTAGCCGGACAAACAAGTAGGGAATTAAACCTTTTAAAAACAGAGCGTGAGCGCCGAAAATTAGATAAATAAAAAATAACCCCAAGAAATTTCTTGGGGTTATTAGTTAACGTGAGTTATTATTTTTTTATAATGTTTCGCAAAACAGCCTTAGTATCATAATTGACAATTTCCAATTCGATTGGCTCTCCGGTTCTTGTTTTTCCTTTTATAATGTAAAGTTTACCTCCTTCGGTTTTAATATTGCTACGATCAAAATCCACATCGCCATATTTTAAGGAGTTTTTTATATCCAAGGTATCAATCCAATCTTCTGTGAGTTTTTCAGAAGCTTCGTGACTGTAGGAAAAAGGTTTACTACTAATGTTATTCAGCACACGTGCATTTGGAAAATAGTTGCATCGGGTATCTTTTCCCAAAAAAAACATTGCCACAACAAAACTTCCCATTACGAGACCCACTAAGTAATAAGCAAAACGCTGATAGAACTTCATGTTTAAAATTTTTGCAAATGTAAGGTAAAAGCAGATTAAAAAACAATCAGATTAATATCATTATCCGGTAAATCAAACCAGTCACCAATTGCTTTGCTGGTTAGGATGCCATGATATAAATAAACACCATTTTTTAACCCTTTATTCATACGAATTGCACTTTCAATACCTCCGTCTTCTGCGATTTGAATAAGCGAAGGCGTAAGAATATTGCTTATAGATAAAGAAGCTGTTTTGGAATACCGCGATGGAATATTAGGCACGCAATAATGAATGACATCATTTTTAATGAAGGTAGGTTTTTCGTGAGTTGTAATTTCAGAGGTTTCAAAACACCCGCCTGTATCTATACTTACATCAACAATCACAGCTCCTTTTTTCATGTATTCGACCATGGTTTCGGTAACCACAACCGGACAACGATCCTTACCTCGCATGGCGCCAATCGCAACATCACAACGACGAAGTGCTTTGAGTAACGCTTTTGGTTGTATGGTTGACGTAAAAACTCGCTGACTCAAATTGTTTTGTAAACGACGAAGTTTGGTAAGCGAATTGTCGAATACTTTTACATTGGCACCTAAACCAACGGCGGTTTTGGCTGCAAATTCGCCTACAGTTCCGGCACCGATAATGACAACTTCGGAAGGAGGAACTCCGGTAATATTACCAAAAAGCAAGCCTTTACCAAACTGGTTGTTAATCATTAACTCGGATGCAATTAAAATGGAAGCTGTACCGGCAATTTCACTCAAGGTTTTTACGGCAGGATAGGAGCCATCTTCATCTTTGATGTATTCAAAAGCCAAGGCTGTTATTTTTTTCTTAATCAATGCTTCAAAGTACGCTTTTTTTTGGGTTTTGAGCTGAATAGCCGAAATCAAAATAGAATTCGGATTCATCAATTCAATTTCCTGTAAAGTTGGAGGTTCTACTTTGAGTAAAATGGGACAACTAAATACTTTTTGTGTGTCATTTGTGATTTCAGCGCCTGCATCGCTATATTCTTTATCGGTATAACTGGAACTCAAACCGGCACCGGCTTCCATCAATACACGGTGACCGTGTGAAGTGAGCGAATTTACAGCATCAGGAGTGAGGCAAATTCGGCGTTCCTGATAACTGGTTTCCTTAGGAACACCAATAAATAACTCGCTTTTATGTCGGGCGATTTCAAGTTTTTCTTCCTGTGGCAACAACTGTTGCTTTGTAAAAGGAGTAATCGGCATAAAGTTTCAAATTATGCTACTAATATACAATTTTTAAAATGAACAAAAACGGAAAATCGTTTTTGTTGTGTATCTTTGAATAAGCACTTTGTTTCAAAAGCAGTTTTAGGGTTGCTTTTGGTTGTGATTAATTTTTAGAGAAACTAAAACATGTTAACTGCTGTACACCCAAAACTTCCCATGCGGAACAAACAAATTACGAAACAATTCTATACCACCCAGTTGGGTTTTGTGCCAACAGGCAGTGATTTTGAAGGCTATTTGATGTTAAAAAAAGATGCAATAGAATTGCATTTTTTTGAATTTAAAGATTTGATTCCCAATGAAAATTATGGTCAGATTTATATTCGAGTGGCAGGTATTGAAACAGTGTACAACAGTTTAACCGGCAAGCAAAACCTCATACATCCAAATGGAAATTTGGCAATTAAGCCATGGGGACAAAAAGAGTTTTCGGTATTAGACCCCGACAATAATTTGATAACCTTTGGTGAAGAAGTATACTAAATGCCTATTGAAGTACAAGTTTACGTTTGCCGTCGGGCAAAACGGAAATGGTAATTGTGGCATGATTTTCCGGAATTAAATTTGGAATTTTTTCGGCCCATTCAATACAACACCAATGTCCGGAATACAAGTACTCATCGATTCCCATATCCAAGGCTTCAATTTCGTTTTTTAAACGATAGACATCAAAATGGTATAGCAATCCGTCTTTGGTTTTGTATTCGTTTACCAAAGAAAACGTCGGACTCGCTGTAGCATCAGCAACACCTAATTCATGAGCAAAGGCCTTAATAAATGTTGTTTTACCGGCTCCCATAGAACCGTTGAACAAAATTACCCGTTCCGGATTAGCTAAAAGAACCTTTTTTGCTACTTCGTTTATTTCATCTAAAGTAAATTCAAACTCAATCATGGTTTATTTCGGATTAAAAACCAATAGCGGTACAATCATTTCTTCCAACGAAATACCGCCATGTTGATAGGTATTTCGATAATAGCTTACATAATGATTATAATTGTTGACATAAGCTAAAAACAAATCATTTTTTGCAAAAATAAATGAACTACTCATGTTAATTGCAGGTAAACCGATTTTTTTTGGGTCTTTAACCACAAATACATCTTTATCTTCATAGGTTAAACTTCTTCCGGTTTTGTAGCGAAGGTTTAAACTGGTTTGCTTGTCGCCTATTACTTTTGATGGATTTTTTACATTTATGGTACCGTGATCTGTAGTAAGAATCAATTTAAATCCTAATCGTTGTGCTTGTTGAATGATTTCAAGCAGCGGAGAATTTTTAAACCAGCTTAGTGTTAGCGAGCGATACGCTTTATCATCGGAAGCTAGTTCTTTTACCACATCCATTTCTGTTTTCGCATGCGATAGCATGTCTACAAAATTATAAACTACCGTTACCAGTTGGTGGTCTTTAAGCGATTTGAACGTATCTGATAATTTTTTACCACCGGCCAAGTTCGTAATCTTAAAATAATCGTGTTTAATATTTAAGCCCAACCGTTTGAGATGCGCAGAAAGAAATTCACCTTCATACAAATTTTTGCCTCCTTCGTCAACATCATTTTTCCAATATTGCGGAAACTGTTTTTCCATTTCAAGAGGAGTGAGACCCGAGAAAATCGCGTTTCGGGCATACTGAGTAGCCGTTGGCAACATGGCATAATAAGGTACTTCTTTTTCTAATTTATAATAGTTGCCCACTACATTTTCCATAACCTTCCATTGGTCATAACGTAAATTATCTACAACTACAAAAAGCACAGGGCGCTCTTTCTTTACCAATTCGGGCACCACAAGTTCGCGGAAAAGCGTGTGCGACAAGACCGGTTTATCAGCCTTCGGGTCAAACCAATCTTCGTAATTGCGCTCGATGAACTTACCAAATTGGGAGTTGGCTTCAACTTTTTGAGATTCTAAAATATCAATCAATCCTGTATCGTTGATATTCTCAAGTTCAAGCTCCCAAAACAATAATTTTCGATACAATTCAACCCATTCTTCCCAAGAATTTGTCATCGCCATTTCCATGGCTATTTTGCGAAATTCTTTTTGATAATCTAAGGTTGTTTTTTCAGTTACCAAACGCGAATGGTCTAAATTTTTCTTTAAGCTCAATAAGATTTGATTAGGGTTGACAGGTTTGATAAGATAATCGGCAATTTTAGAACCAATGGCCTCCTCCATGATGTATTCTTCTTCACTTTTGGTAATCATAATAATTGGCACAGCCGATTTTTTTTCCTTCATCTCAGATAAAGTCTCCAAACCACTCATGCCCGGCATATTTTCGTCTAAAAAAACAATGTCAAAATTTTCTTCCGAAAAGATGTCAATTGCATCACGACCGTTATTGCAGGTGGTAACAACATAATTTTTCTTTTCTAAAAAAAGGATGTGTGGTTTCAACAAATCAATTTCGTCGTCTACCCAAAGAATTTTAATACTACTCATAGCTGAATTTTGATGCAAGTTATGGTTTCAAAACGAAGATTTTGTGAAGAATATTGTAAATTTTAGTGACTAAAGTAATTTTGGCCCAACACAAAGTATGCCAAAGCAAAGTATAGTAATAGCAATCAGATTGTTACAACGTATACGATTGGTGTATTTTTCTTAGCTTTAATTTCCGGCTACACTATCATGAGTTCGACATAATAATAAAGTCAAAAAGTCTTATAATAAACTCACGTTAAATTAGTATATCCTTATTTGTTTCAATACAAAAAAAATGGCTGTTCATTTTAAACAGCCATTTGTGTCATTTAAAATACGAAAAGTTGTGGTTGTTAGTTATTTGAAGCAAACTTTCGTAAATGAGACGAATCACATTTTCAACATCTTCTTTGTGCACCATCTCTACTGTTGTATGCATATAACGTAAAGGTAACGAAATTAGAGCAGAAGCTACACCGCCATTGCTGTAAGCAAAAGCATCTGTATCGGTGCCAGTAACACGAGAGGATGCATGCCGTTGAAACGGAATTTTCTTCTTTTCAGCAGTGGTTACAATCAATTCTCTCAACTCATTTTGCACAGCAGGTGCATAGGCAATCACCGGGCCTTTTCCTATTTGAAGATCGCCTTCAATCTTTTTGTCAATCATCGGCGTGGTTGTGTCATGGCATACATCGGTTACTATGGCAACATTAGGCTTGATGGTTTGTGTAATCATCTCAGCTCCCCGTAAGCCTATTTCTTCTTGAACCGAATTAACTATGTATAATCCAAAGGGTAATTTTTTCTTATTTTCATGCAGTAGTCGCGCAACTTCAGCTATCATAAATCCCCCCATGCGATTATCGATGGCGCGACAAACCAGTTTGTTTTCATTCAAAATCATGAATTCATCCGGATAAGTAATTACGCAACCTACATGAATGCCTAAGGCCTCAACTTCCTCTTTTGTAGCACAACCACAGTCGATAAAAATGTTGTGCAACGTAGCGCTTTCTTCTTTACCACGTCCTCTGGTATGGATAGCAGGCCATCCGAAAACTCCCTTTACAATTCCTTTTTTTGTATGAATGTTGACACGTTTTGATGGAGCGATCTGATGATCAGAACCTCCATTTCGTATCACATAAATTAAACCGTTATCCGTAATATAGTTTACATACCATGAAATTTCATCAGAATGCCCTTCAATAACTACTTTAAAAGTAGCTTCAGGGTTTATAACGCCTACAGCAGTTCCATAGGTGTCTGTCACAAATTTGTCTACATAGGGTTTCAAATAATCCATCCAGATTTTTTGCCCCTCTGATTCATATCCTGTTGGCGAGGCATTGTTCAGGTAACGCTCTAAAAATGCCATCGATTTTGCATTCAATATAGTTTTTGTACTTGCCATAATATATTTTTTTGCTAAAATAAAAATTTGGCATTACAGTTGTAACATATATGTGTATTTTTACATTTAATTATAAGAACCATGCGAAACTCATTTTTTTATCTGCTCCTAAGTTTATTTTCTTTATCAATCTCCGCTCAGGTCAAATCAGACAGTTATGTTATTGTCGACGGGGATACCTTATACATGTTGCGTGATACAATTCACTTAGACGAGGTTCAAATAAGTAGGGTTAAAATGGATGCCGAAACCAAAAAGCAATTCTTACTCCTGCAAAACAGGGTCTACCGAACTTATCCTTTTGCTAAAACCACTGCTGAAAGATTAAAAGCACTTAACGCCAATATGGCAAAACTCAAAACCAATAGAGAAAAGAAAAAATACTTTAAAATAGCCGAAGACTATCTTGAAAATGAATTTAAACCGCAATTAAAGAAATTATCAACCAAGCAAGGCCAAATTCTGGTCAAACTAATCCATCGGCAAACAGGTGTTTCAACTTACGATTTAATCAAAGATTACAAAAGCGGCTGGAAAGCCTTTTGGTCTAATAATACTGCAAGTCTTTTTAATATCAATCTTAAAACAAAATACGAACCTTTCCAAGTCAACGAAGATTATTGGATTGAGGTAATCTTACAACGCGCTTTCAATCGAGGCCGACTGGTGGAGCAAAAGCCGGCTAATCCAATCGATTTTGATGAACTCAATACGTTTTGGGAAAACAAAGCGATTGAACTCAATACCGGAAAGAAAAAGAAAAAAACCAAGAATTAATTTTTTTTGGGCGAATCCCTTCCCAAAAGGGAAGGGTCGGGCTTTCCGCTATATCCCGAAGAATCGGGGATGCCGCTTCAATCCCTTTCGCAAAACAACCACATTTGATACACTAACCGGTTATCTATCGGCTATTTATCTAATAGCCAAGCGCTTTTACAAATCCTCACTGTATCACTAAACCGAACCCACACTAATTAGCAAGCTGTTAATAACTATTTTTAAAAAAGTTTCAAAAAGCTTTGGATATAAAGGAAGATTCATGCTATATTTGCCATCCCAAAAAACGGGAAATGTTCTTCTTTTTTTTCTTGAAATAAAACGTTTTTAAAGTTTTTGAAAAAAAAACCACGAAATGTTTTGAAATAAAAAAATAAGATTTACTTTTGCACCCGCAAACTTGAAATCACAACAAAGCTAAATCAAAAGTAGTATTTGATGTTTGAGAAAGTTTCGGAAATACAACAACGTTCATAGACATATTGGATTAACAGCATACAAAGAGAAAGTAAGGCTGAATCGAGAGATTCGAAAATAAAAAAAACATACGATGAAGAGTTTGATCCTGGCTCAGGATGAACGCTAGCGGCAGGCCTAACACATGCAA
>JAYRXL010000040.1:0-1091 GCA_041917555.1 Flavobacterium sp.
ACCGGCCTTTTTCGCGATGCCATGGGAAATATAATTAACGACATCATATCGTGTAATGTCTTGCTCTTGAAGGAAATAGACCGCACTAGATTCACGTTCTGAAAACAAGGCAACCAATAAATTGGCAGCTGTAACTTTCTTGCGCCCGGCACTGTCAACGTGGGAGACGGCCCTTTGAATCACCCTTTGAAAGCCCGCCGTAGGTCGTGCGCCACCTTCTTTTTCAACAATTATGTCTTTGAGTTGAAAATCGATATAGCTTACCAAATCGGCGCGCAACCTTTCAAAATCAACGCCACAGGCAGTAAGCACTTGGGCGGCATCCTCATCGTCTAACATGGCAAGCAATAAATGCTCCAAGGTCGCGAATTCATGCTTTCGAATGTTTGCAAGACCGACAGCGCGTTCTAATGTGGCTTCAAGATTTCGTGAAAATACGGGCACGATACAATCCTATAACTAGTTTATTGAATGTATGTCTTGTTGGTTAAAAATCAATAACAAAAAGCCGCCTAATTTAATTTTGCTGCCTCATGCTTAAAAATTGTACATATGAATTTGGCAATAATTCGGAAAAAAGCCTAATGGTTTATCGGGCAATGAGTCTTGGCCCTAGTTTAAGTCACAGAAATAATTAACTCGCTGAGCGCCATTTGACTTGAATATTCGAATTTCTTTAAGACTCTTTATTTGGCCAAAAAAACCCTTTAAGTCGGAATTCCGGAAATAAATTAAATCATCGTTCAGCAAGGTATATTTCCCAACCTGACCGGTTTTTCCAATATAACTTTCACCATTTGATATTTTGAAATCAAAATTCGCGTTTTTCTCGTTTCTGCAAGTGAACTTACCGACCGGAACGCCATAAATTTGCATTTGTTTGGATTTAGATTCTGCCATGACTTTTGTGGCACTGGCCGGCTGATTTGTATCGGAAACTTTTACGTCGCTTTCTTTTCGCATAGCACAAGAGGTACTCGCTAAAAGGCCGATAATGGCAAACCAGAGAGGAAAAAATCGTTGCATATTTATTCCGGCTCCATAACACATTGCAACGGATGTTCATTTCGTTTCGCTAAATCAAGAACCAG
>JAYRXL010000041.1:0-1508 GCA_041917555.1 Flavobacterium sp.
AACATCGCGTATTATTTTACGGCATATTAGGCGTATTGATTTTGCGTGGCCTAATGATTGGGTTTGGTTCAATCATTGTTTCCAATTTCGGCTGGGTATTATATTTGTTTGCGGCCTTTTTGATTTTCACCGGCATCAAGATGTTCAAACCCGATGCTCATGGCTTTTCATTAAATGATAGCAAAATTTTAAGCTGGATACGAAGCAAGTTTCGGGTCAGCGACGGACTAGACGGTGAGAAATTTTTTATAAAGCGCGAAACGCAGAGCGGCAAATTCGAAACCTATATGACACCACTTTTCTTGGCATTGATTATGGTCGAATTTGTCGATTTAGTATTCGCACTTGATTCAATACCGGCTATCTTTGCAATAACCACAGATCCATTCATCGTGTATACTTCAAATATATTCGCAATTTTGGGTTTGAGGGCATTATACTTTGCCTTAGCGGCCCTAATAGATCGCTTTAAATATTTGAAGCAGGCATTGGCGGTTTTACTAATTTTCATTGGATCCAAAATATTTCTGGCGGATGTTTTTGGCTTAGAAAAATTCCCGCCCGCAGTTTCACTAGGCGCAACATTCGCGATACTTTCGGGCGGAATTATTTGGTCTATTTTAAGGACAAAACCTGAAAGGAACGAGGTTTCATAATTTATCCACCAATTTTTGTTAATATTAGTCAAAAATCATGGTGGGAAAAATGAAACGGGTTATAATTGTTTCTTCATTCTTAGCTTTGTCGGGTTGCGTTAGCATTAATCGCGACCCGCCGAAGCAGGTGGCAAACGCTTGTTCAATGCTGGATGAAAAGCAAAAATGGGATGACCATGTTTTTGCGGCTTCTTACAAATGGAAAATCTCGCCCGGGACAATTCTTGCAATTATGAAACAAGAAAGCGGATTTCGCCACAATGCCGTTCCATTAGATTCCAAGGGCAAGCCGCTATCAAGTGCTTTGGGATATTCTCAAGCCCTAGACGGAACGTGGAATGATTACGTTAAAGAAAACGGCAAGGCCAAAAGAAAGGACTTTGGTGATTCAGCAGATTTTATCGGTTGGTATGCCGATAGAATGGAAAAACAGGCAAAAATATCGAAATCGGATACTTACAATCTCTATTTAGCTTTTCACGAAGGTGCAGGCGGATTCAAAAAGGCAACTTACAAAAACAAAGCATGGCTATTAGGTGTGGCGTCTAAGGTAGATAGGCAAGCTGAAGTCTATGATACACAATTGAATCAATGCGAAAAAAAGAAAATGAAGAAATTCGTCAAAATGGCTGATAAATAAAAATACTTGCCCGTTTTTCGGTTTCAATTTTTTTGAAACTGTGGCTTTTAGCAAGTATGACTAAAATAGACTTAGCAACAAGCAAAGATGATTTATATAATGCGCTTTTGAAGCGAGACAAAACCTATGACGGCTTTGTCTGGGTTTGCGTTAAATCAACAGGAATCTTTTGCAAATTATCTTGTAGTGCTCGAAAGCCCCTCAAAACAAAT
>JAYRXL010000042.1:0-1289 GCA_041917555.1 Flavobacterium sp.
CAAAAAGTTAGTCTCGTTTGTATATTTTTCTTTTTCTGACCCCAAGCAAATTTAGCTTCAGCTTCCGTACTTGTCAAGGGCAAGCCAAGTGGCTTCGCCACCCTTGACAAGCACTCCAGCTTCCGCTTTGTATTGCTTGTAGTCAGGCAAAGAAAAAAATGTATTCCAGTACTCCATTGGCGAACGCCTTCCCAATGCATGCCGTCTGCGTTTGGTGTTGTGGAAGATAAAATATCTTTTAAACACTTCTCGGGCGTGATACAGGCTGTCAAATTCATGTGTAAGCACCACTTCTTTTTCCACACAGGAGAATAAACTTTCCACGTATGAGTTTTCCTCGGGTGTTGCCACATGTGTAAATTCATGGGTTATTCCACTTGTTTTACAATACTTATCAAGTCCATGCGATATAAATTGACTGCCATTATCGGTTCGCAGCATGATTTTATTGCTTGTATGATTTCTCAATGCTGTATGCAAACAAAGTATCACATCCTGATATTTCATGCTCAGGCGCAAGGACCAACCCAAAACATAGCGTGTTGCCACGTCAATTATTGCCAGCAAATAGGCATTGGTTCGTAAACCATGTATGTAAATGTATTTTATATCCATGCAAATATGCTCATACGGAGCTGCTGCAACTATTTTGCGATATTTTACCCATTCACGTTTTATGCCTGATATACCGACTTTCTCAAGCAGTAATCCATGTTTTTTCATTAAACGATACGTTTTCTTATGGTTGATAATAAAACCCAACGCTTTGAGTTCTTCGTTACATAGCCGATGACCATAGCGGTTAAATTCCTGGCTTAATACATCCTTTACAAGCACATCAACAACCTTGTCGTTGCTTACCTTTTCTCCATTTTTATGATAGGTAAACTCGCTTGGCTTTGCACCGGGTCTGTTGGTTGAGCTTTTATAATATCGACTGCTTTTTGCCATCAACAACACAGAACAAAGTTCTTTCTGGCTTAATCTGTCAGCATATTTACGGCAAAGTTCCCGTTTCACATCGGACGATTCGGACTTTTTTTTAAAAGCTCATCTTTTATCTCCAGATACAATGCCTGCTTGGCAATAATACGACGCAAGCGCTCATTTTCCTTCTCAAGTTCGCGCACCTGAGGGTCTACTTTACGGTATTGAGGAACCAAACCATCTGACCCTTTGTGGTCAAAAGCACTTTTCCATTTGTAATACAAACTTCTTGCTAACTGATGCTTACGTATCGTTACTTCAATACCATTTTGGTCAGCTTCACTCAAAATTTGAAGCTTTTC
>JAYRXL010000043.1:0-6265 GCA_041917555.1 Flavobacterium sp.
CACAAACTGACTTTCAAGGTATCCGGTGCGTAACAAACTCATGATGTTCCCGTTTTTATCATACGAAAGGGTCTCGTCAAAGCTGTTATACAGGGTATTGTCTTTAAAAAACGTGGCATTGGTCAATCGGTTTAAGGCATCATATTTATAACCGTATTTTCGTTTTATATTGTCTTTATCACTAACCCAGAGTGTTTCGGAAATATTACCATTATACAAGGCTTGTACATTTCCGTTTACCGTGTTTTCAACCGTATCGTAATTAAGTTTAAACGCAAACAAATCTCGAGCATTATTCCCTTGGGTTAGATTGTTAATGTCATTTATTGCTGTAAGCCACCCGCGAATGTTGTATTTTTTTGAAGCTATTCCAGCTATCCGTTACAACCTGCCTGCCGGTAGGCAGGGTCCTCAGCCTTTACCGTGTTTTTGTAAGCCATGCAATAGCTTCCGTTGGTCGCTTTTGTTTGGCAACAAAAAACTACGGTACTGTCTTCCGGGCTTTTCATTTCGATCTGGGCTAGGGTACCAACTTTAAATCAACCATTTGCAATAAAAAAAGTAAGGAATTAGTGAGTATTTTATAAACAAAAACCACCCGTTAAGGTGGTTTATGTACAGATGTGTTACTTAATTATCTACAACCACGCGAAAGGATTCGAGCGGGAGCGGGGGAAATAATACTTTTTATAGCTTTCTATTTTAATCTTTTTAATAATACTTCTAATTCATTGTGAAGGTCTTCATTAGATATGACTAAAAGCAGTTGTTCATTAAAAAAAGACCAACTTTCTGTTCTTGAATCTATGATGTATTCGGTTTTCTCAGCTCCTGTATAAAATGTTATTTTATAACAACCATATTCATAGTTACCTTTAGTAGTATTAGACTTATTTCCCAAATGGTCTTTAGTATATTTTACCAACGACTGAAATACTGCTTTATCAACAACAAAACTTTTTTCATTAGTTGTTTTTTGAATCTTAGTTGTAGCAATCACGATAGTTGGTAGCGGCTTATCCATTTCCCCTAAAGGCTCATAGACTAACTTTTGAGCCGAGCAAGAGGTAAAGATTAATAGGCAAATGAGTGAATATATTACGCCATTTAAGTTTATTGCTTTCATGTAAGTAAATTTAAAATGTTCCATCTGGTTTACGTGGCCCAATTAATGTTGCATTATAATTATCAAGTGTTTGTTTTTGGAAAGCCGATTCTGTAGGACTAACCTTTATATCGTTAGGTGTTGACACACCTCCTTTAATTTCAAAACCATAAGTAATGGTAATAACTGGTGTGAATCCTTGCCCATTATCGGTTGCCAATGTCAATTCGCCTTCCCAAGTAGTGCCATTTGCACTTGCAAGCCGAGTTGGTCTATCATAAAAATCTAAATCATTACCACCGTTACCTTGCTGTCCAGGGAGTTCTGCATCTGTATAGTAAAAAGGTTTATTATCATCTTCAGGGTATGGGTCGTTATAGGGTGATGTGGCTCCATTTAAAGGTAAATTAGTTGTTACTGTTTGTTGAAACTGCGCATTCATTGCAGTTCCAGTCTTACCATCATTATATGATGCTTCAATCTCTACTCCAGCTAAACCGCCACTACTATATGCGTTATAACTCTTAATGCTTAAACCGTTATATTCTTTACCTACATAATCATAACCCGCAGGTGTTGTTGCAGGTGTTGTTGCAGTTGGATTCCATGTTACTACTCCAGTCGTTTTATTCTTTACCCAATCAAGAACTCCCATACCATCGGGGTCAGTAAATCTCATTGGATTGTTCACACAATAGTTATAAGGCGACCATCGTCTGTATTGCTCAACTTTCGGATCAACATTCATCCACCGCCCAATTGCAGGTTCATAATTCCTCGCGCCATAATCATACATATTCAGCCCCAACTCGTCTTGGTACTCTTTTCCATTGTACTTATACTTATACGCCATCACCTCCGTAGGCAATACCGGAGCAATTTTTGACAAGGTTTGCAGTTCTTCCTCTTCATATTTACCCTTGTCCCTATTGTAATTCATATGCTTTAATCCAAACGGGTAGTAGTGGTCTTCTTCCATGATTTTTACCACCTGCTCGGCCTCGTCAAAGCCATAGTTCATACGGATATTTCCTAAATGATCCCGATACTGGAACACATAATTAAACTTAGGCGCTTGCTGCGCCTCAAGGGTGCAGTTGCTACAATAATGTACATTAACATAGCCCTCTGCATGCGTAAAGAAACCCAGTTTCCCATCCCGGTACTGATGCCCTGCCAAATAATCGGTAATCGTATGTGTGTTGTTTTCCAGCACGTCTTTACGCAATTTTACGCCTGCGGCATTGTAAATATAACGAATTTTGTTGCCGCTTCCAAAATAAATGTGGGTAGGTAAATTCAAATGGTTATAGCTAATACCCGTTATGTCTTTGTTGGCATCACTAATCATATTACCATTGGCATCATAGGTATAATCCACTATCGAAGCGTTGGTGTCGTTAAAACCAATAGGGCTTCCGGTGCTGTCTTCCACTCCTTTTAGCAGGTTGGAGTCCGCTGCATAATCGTAAGTCAAGTTATCAATAACCGGCACCACATACTGACTTTCAAGGTATCCGGTGCGTAACAAACTCATGATGTTCCCGTTTTTATCATACGAAAGGGTCTCGTCAAAGCTGTTATACAGGGTATTGTCTTTAAAAAACGTGGCGTTGGTCAATCGGTTCAAGGCATCGTAAGCATAGCCGTATTTTCGGATGATATCATCGTTATCGCTATGCCATAGGGTTTGCGCAATGTTGCCGTTGTACAGCCCGGCTGTTGTTTCGCCTTCCGACAAATCGGGGTTGTCATAGTTAATCTTAAACGAAAACAAATCCCGAGGGCCATTCGCATCATTCAAATCGTCTATGTTGTTAATCTGGGTAAGCCACCCGCGAATGTTGTACTGGTAATCTACCTTTTGTAAACCTAAGAACGTAGTAATATCTGTACCACCCACTTGTTTAGAAACCAATTGCCCCAACTCGTCATAAACGTTTTAGGCTTTTTTTTTATTAGTAGCACCACATTTTATTTACTTAATACGTACTTTCCCGCCATTCGCGCTACACGGTAGCTTGCTTCTGTCGGGGCTATGGTAGGGCTATCGGGTTTTCAATTGGATTCAAACACGAACTTTGATGCATTACCATTAGACACTACCCCTCGAAAGATTACTTCGGCTGTTGGCTTCGCTTGAGTACGCAGCTTTTCATAGGAACTCTTTGCGGAGCTGTTTTTTTATTATATGTTCCGCAAAGTCAGGAGACTGTTGCGGAGCACAGTGCATGAAATGAACTCTTTGCGCGGCTGGGGTCAAAAAAGTAAACAGAATTATTGAATTATTCTCAATAAATCAATGAAAAAATTAATCTTTTTTATTTGATTAAACCATATTTATCTGGTAGTTCGTAATTCTTGCCATTGTATTTTTAATTCTATTTTGGTAATGCTCCAATTGCATTTAGTAAATAGAAGTGAATTTTGCTATCATAAGGTAAAATATCAATTAGTGTTGTAATGTACGTTTCAGTGATTAAATTTTTATCTTTCGATATAAAAGCTAAACAAAACTTTGAGCCTTCAAAATTGGCATTCTTATCTTTATAAAAATTTGATTCTGAATCTACTAATCCCATTGTATAATTACTGTACACAAATAAATTTTTATATTTTTTTAAAAAACCAACTTCTTTCAAAAAATACTCACCAGATTCATTCAAAAAAACTAATTTTAAATATTTTTTTTCGTTTTCATTAATTATCACAAATATTTTATTTTCAGCCACTTCAATTAAAATGAAATCTTTATTATTTGTTAATTGAATCAATTGAGTGCAAATTATACTGAAGTCTTGATTTTTAAAATGTTGTGAATAGGATTTATTACAAAAAAATGTAATAAACAAGTAAACAAATACATATTTCATAGCTTTATAGTTTAATAGGTTCCCCTACGTTGTTTGGCACTTTATGACCATCAGCATGCCAAGGATTTGTTCCATCTCTCATTGTTTGTATACCTAATATTTTTCTCGTTAAGTTTTCTAATCTTATAGCATTGTCATGATTTGCATTTCCGGTCATGCCTTTAGCGTGCGCCGTTCCATGACCAAGTACCTCATGGAACGAGACTTTGCGGAGCATCGTGCATAAAAGGAACACTTTGCGTAGCAGGGGCGGTCTAATTTTCTAATAATTTGAGAAAACAATGTAATATTTGTCATGAAGAATGGTTTTTTGTTTTTTTGTCACCTCAAAGGTAATCTTTGAGTTAAAAACTAACCATTCTTTTTTTTATTTAGGACGCAATTGTTTTTTATCATAGAATGCGCTATCGGGATTTAATCTTTTTTTATCGGATGAGTATGTGTTCTATTATCATTGCATTTTAATTTTGGGAAGCTGGCACCACTTATATTTGTAATAATTCTTCTAAATTCTTTTAAATTATTTTTGCAAAAATAATAGTTAGTCGCTTTTTTCTTATCATCCATAGCATAATCTAAAAATGTAATCCACCCACCTTCATCATCCTTTAGCATATTATATTTTTTCAAAATATCAAACATTTCTTGGTCTACTTTTTTATTATCATCCCACCAAATGAACAATTTATTATCTTTTTCAATATAACGGCTAGGTAAAATATTTTCTTCTACTGGTTTTGTTATCGAATATAAATATTTATTTTCTTCTGTTTCCAAAATACTTATAAAAAGTATATTTTCGCTAATTTCTTTATAACTAATATTGAAAACTCTATCTTTTTTAAATGCTTTGGTTTTACTAAAATCATTGATAGCTATTTCAATTGCTTTATCAAATAATGTTAGACTAGTGCTTTGGCTTTTGACCAAATTGCAACTCAAAACAACAAACCATAGCAATGATGTTAATTTTTGAAACTTCATATTTTCTTATTAATGATTAGTAAAATTTATTTTCGTTGGATAATTACCCCCAGGTTCAGGGTGTGTAATAATGAAAAAGAACAAATTAGGGTTTTGTTTTAAAGCTCTATTTTTAAAATCCCTATCAGCTTGTGATGAATTAAACCTAGTTGATTCATTAGGATGAGTATGTAAGAAACCTCTAACTTGATAACTTTGAAATTCTTCTAAAGTTGACGTTACATTTCTAGGAGCAGTTGAACCATTATCTTTAGTCTCAGTATATGAATTATTTTTGTAACCTCCAATCGCCATGTGTGTTATATCATTAACTCCATCTTTTGAAAAATAAGTTCCGCCTATTTCAGTTCCAACATAATCTGATAATTGTAATGCAAATTTTTCAACACCTTCTCTTGTTGGTTGTCCTTTTCCTCCTACATCAATTAGAACACTTCCTTCTTTAAAGTTTTGACCATCTTTTAAAATACCTTGTTCTATATCATCAACAGCTACTTTAGCTTCACCTTTTTTATTAAATTTTATTTCGCCCTTTCTATTAGTTTTTAATATCCTATCTGGTTTATCATTTTTTTCAGATTCATCATTTTTTATTTCCTTAACTTCTCCTGTTTTCCTATTCAAGGTAAAGTCTGTTAAACCATTTGGGTCAAATCTGTACATAGGGCTATTTTGAACATAGTTATAAGGGCTTACATTATACCTCTTTTCTCCAAGCGGGTCAATATTCATCCATCTTCCAATCGCAGGGTCATAATTCCTCGCTCCGTAATCATACATGTTAAGCCCCAACTCGTCTTGATACTCTTTCCCGTTGTACTTATACTTATATGCCATTACCTCCGTTGGCAATACCGGAGCAATTTTGGACAAGGTTTGCAGTTCTTCCTCTTCATATTTACCCTTGTCCATATTGTAATTCATGTGTTTTAATCCAAAAGGGTAGTAGTGGTCTTCCTCCATGATTTTTACCGTCTGCTCGGCCTCGTCAAACCCATAGTTCATACGGATATTCCCTAAATGATCCCGATATTGGAACACATAATTAAACTTAGGTGCCTGCTGTGCCTCAAGGGTGCAGTTGCTGCAATAATGCGCATTAACATAGCCCTCTGTATGCGGGAAGAACCCCAGTTTCCCATCCCGGTACTGATGCCCTGCTAAATAATCGGTAATCGTATGTGTGTTGTTTTCCTGCACGTCTTTACGCAATTTTACGCCTGAGGCATTGTAAATATAACGAATTTTGTTGCCGCTTCCAAAATAAATGTGGGTCGGTAAATTCAAATGGTTATAGCTTATA
>JAYRXL010000044.1:0-2552 GCA_041917555.1 Flavobacterium sp.
CAATAAAGGTCACCAATAGGCCAATTGCCCCACTTGAAAGCCCCAAATCCGACATTCGAAGCGCATATAAAGGCGCAAGCAAACCAAATCCAATCGAAGAAATAAACCCCGCCGAAAGCGCCACAGCAATTGTTATGTAAATCAGTTTTTTTTTGGTTGTTGTCAATTTGGTTTTCTTAAAACAAATAGATTGATTGGGATTCTAGAAAGTTATTAATATCGAAATTATATGAATTGAAAATCTAAATCGCCTTTTTCAAGTCCGCTCAAAATAACTAATTTGAGCATCACATTAGTTATTTTGAAGAATTGAGAAGTGATTCCCCTTGGAGTGTTTCATTAGGGAATTCGCAACAAAATATTAGCCTTAATGGTTTCGCCGTTTCGCGTTCCTCGCTTACGAATTCCACATTTCAAGAATGACTGATTTATAGAAATCGGCCTCTTATCAAGTGTGTTTTGGCGGCATAAAACTGTTTTTTCCGCTTGAACTAATTTGAA
Source organism: Flavobacterium sp. (assembly GCA_041917555.1). Classification (GTDB taxonomy): domain Bacteria; phylum Bacteroidota; class Bacteroidia; order Flavobacteriales; family Flavobacteriaceae; genus Flavobacterium. Next base: position 502 of record JAYRXL010000044.1, read on the forward strand.
GTTATTTCCGTTCCTAACATTGAAAATATCGACTAAAAAGCGCAAGAAGCATTCGCTGTTTTCGAGCTGCCTCTTAACGTTTTTTCCAACCCCAGATTTAAGGTCAATAATGGCGGCGAATATGCTTTCACCTTCGACTTTTATTAGAATTGCGTCACAGGCTTTTTGTAGACCAGACCCTCCGTCTCGACAAAGCAACGGCGATAAAAATGCAGTATTAGTTTTACTTTTACGTCGATTAAAAATTGCACCTTTGTCCGGTGAAAATATCAAATAGTTTTGATTTACTTCAGAAATTACGACACTCCTTAATGTGGCAGACACATCATCTTCCTTCAATATCAAATGACTTATACCGTTGCCTGGAATTTCGGCGTTACACTCGGCACTAAGCAATGATTTAATTTCGAGAATTGCGTTTGACAAACTATTTCCTAATTGAGGGCAAAAAAGATTTCCTCTTGAATGCGATTCATTTCGTTTATTACTTCATCAAACGCGCTTGTTTCAATACCTTTTTTCTGATCTAGTTTAATCCTTGTAATCTTAGAATTTTTAGAGCTTCCAATGCCTACTATCGAGTATAAGCCGAATTTCTCCTCTGTTAAAATTTCATCATTATCATATCCGAATTCTACTTGAATTTTCCGCATTTCATCATTTTCGTTAGAGAGCAATAGCAAAGTATTCAATTCCCTAACAACATAGTCGCTATGTGTTGTAATAAAAACCTTTATTCCGAAGTTAACTAATTTGGCGATAAATCTGGCAAACCTGCGTTGATTTTCCGGGTGAAGATTTAGCTCGGGCTCGTCAATTATCAACAAGTCGTTTTTCTTTGCCAAATGCAGAATATAGTGACTCAACAGTGCCATTGAGCGCACTGAACTAGAGCTTTCGCTCATTTTTAATTGTACGCCCCTTTTAGGGCTGAAGTTAACTTCACTCGATCTAATGCCGAACTTTCCCCCTGTGATGTTTTCTAAGTGCGCTTCAATTTCAGGAATAGCTCGAACCAGCTCGCTCCTTTGGTTCATTTCACTTGCCATTCTGTTTGTTGCTTCAACATTTTTATGAATAGGTGCTGCATAGTCAGTTGCAAAAAAATTTGAAAGAATTGAACTGGGTGTAATCTCCTCTTCTTTTGCATTGTGTAGCATCTTTAACAATTTATTTCGACTAATATTGAGCTCATTCTTAAAAGTAATAGCCCCAGTTCTCTCAGTGCTTAGAATAAAAGGTTCGGGAAATACGCTATCCCAAGCAGATCTGACGGCAGCAATTTTGATAATACTATCTGGAATTGGATAGGTCTTTTCATCAGTCTCGTTTAACATAACTATATTTAGTACACTTTCGCCAGGCTTTCGGGTGAAAGAGACAATCTTTTTTTCTTCAGAGCCAAGTGTAGAGGAGAAACCCTCAACAAAAATTTCTTCAGAAATTTGACTCCTTACCTTCAGTTTGGTTTCCAAGAATAGCTTTTCGTTGGCAGCAAGGACTTTTGGAAGCATGGTAAGGTATTTTTGTGTAGCCATGTCAAACGATTGTTCGTGCGACGGAAATATCAACTCTTTTAAGTCGATTGTAGTTTGACCTTCGCTTCGCAAATTTCTTAGTTTTTGCTCTGGAATATCGATTTCAAATAAATTTTCCACGTTTTCGAGAAAGCCAAAGATTGCATACGCAAGGTAAGTCTTTCCCAAGTTGTTTTTTCCGCAAATAACGGTCAAATCCTTGAGTTCTAGTGAACCACTAGCAATCGCTCCAAGCTTTTCGAATTCAAAAATCATAGCAAATTAACAACTTCTATTCGTTTCATGTAAAATTAATCTGCAGCTCTTTTACAAAAATACGACTTTGCATACAATACGTATTTCCCTTTCTCATACACTACTTATTCCTCATCCAACCCAATCTGCAACAGATCTTCACCCAAATTCGGAAGTTCGACGCTTTCGACGTCACGGAGTTTTCTTTCAATTGCGCGGGTTCTGCGGCCCGCCAAATCGACAGTGTTTTGTGCGGTTTCTAATTGTTTTTTCAATTTA
>JAYRXL010000045.1:0-3576 GCA_041917555.1 Flavobacterium sp.
AAGATTGACAATCAAACTATCTAAATAGGAAATTCGAGCAATTTTTTTTGGCACAAAATCCATTTCCGAATTAGTAATTTGCAATTCAATTGGCCATTTTCCTCTAAGTCGCGCAATTATTCTTCGCATCCTTTCAGGAATAATAGTGTTTCCGATTGATAATTTTAGACTTTTTTTGTCAAAATCGCTTGGTGCAACAATTAATTCATTTATGCATTCGCTTACTTGCCTAATCCCGTATTTAAACAAAATATCGCTCAATGCAGCGCCGGCCATGCCGGAATAGCCGGCAAATATCTCGTCGGCTCCCTGCCCGTCAAGCATAACTTTTAGACCCAAATCTCTTGCTTTTTCAAACACTTTATATTGTGCAATAATGGAACTATGCGCGAATGGTTCACCCTGGCGACGCAAAATATCATTAATGAGATTTGGAAGATTTTCCGAACCCAAATCAACAAAATGCAATCGCAAATTTGGCAAATCCGAAGCCGCAAGCGCATATTTTCGTTCAGAAAGATCATTCCCTGCAATATCAATCTCATCAAAGACGGCGCATATGCATTCTAATACTTCATTTTTTGGAAGAAGTTGAGAAGTTATTCTTACAATCGCGCTCGAATCTATTCCACCGGAAAGGCACGCACCGACTTTCACATCTGCTACAAGCCTTTGTTTGACCGATTCGACAAGGGCATTCCGGAGATTGGTCTTTTTGGCTTCATAATCAGAATTGGATTTTGTTAACTGATAGAGTGGTTCAAATATCTCACCGGTTTCAATTAGCGATACCTCATTATCCGATATTTGGTAACAGGCCCATTTATTTGGTAACAAACGCTTAACGCCAACAAAAAACGTTTGTTCCCCCGCCTCAGAAATTCCAAAATCCAAGAAACGCCTTGCGATATTTCTGTCTATTTTAGGCTCGCTTAATAATTTTGCTTCGAAAAATTGGTTGATTTCGCTCGCAAATGCGATTTTCCCGCGGTTGGAAAAAATGTGTAATGGCTTTTCACCGAACCTATCACGAGCAAGATATAACTTCTTTTCTATTTCGTTATACAGGATTAATGCGAACATTCCTTCGAATTTTCTTAGACACTTTGGCCCCCACTCTTGCCAGGAAATCAATAATGTTTCTGTGTCGCTTTCGGTTGAAAATTCATAACCCTTTGATTCTAGTTCTTTTCGTATTTCTTTGAAATTATAGAGAGCGCCATTAAATACGGCCACAAGATTTTCCCGCTTCATTGGCTGTCTGGCATTTTGGGATAAATCATAAATTGATAGGCGCGCATGGCCTAAAATAAGTTCCTTTTTCCCAATCTCAATTGTCAATGAATCCATTGCATCCGGGCCACGCGAACTTACAGCAGAAATCGCATTAGCCGCGTCCATCTTTCCAATTCCGAATGAAGCCCATATTCCGCACATTTAGCTCAAAACTCACCGCTAAAGGGCATTGGTATTGAACCGGAGCAATATGGACTTCCCACGATTTGCAAACATAAAACCCTAATCATACCGTAAAATTCAATATTATCCGAATACAACTCAACAAGAAATAAAAACTCTATAGACTCAGTGTTGCCCAAAATCAAACTCGTATTTGGCACGCTGCTTACTTTGAACTACTCTTTTATGATCGCGAATGACAAATGCCAAACTTCTTATGCGCAAAGGAAATTTTGACGAAAAATGACAATTTCATTAGCCAATAATTTTAATACCGCTCGGCCGGGATTTTCGCCCCTTATTAGTCTTTCCGGAATTAGCATTTTGTATTTTATTTAACCAATTCGCAACTGTTCTTGTAGGTTGACTGGAATAGTATTTTAAGCAAAAGGACGCTTGAATCCGCGTATTTGTTACTCCATTCAAGGAGCGTAACGTTAAGGTTCGGCCTTGGTTTTTAACGGCGTAGCAGGAAGTTCGACGTATATTTTTTCGTTTTTCTAGGAGTGCAAAGTGAGTGAAATCAATACGCCTAACTTAGGGCTTGGAATATTAGATGGCGTTAAGGCATGGCGGATATGGGTGACTTTGGGCAATCAAGACATATTGCAAAGATTTCGCAATTCAATCCTTGGGCCAATATGGATGGTTGCAAACCTTGGTGTATTAGTTTTTGCTTCCGGATATCTCTATTCTGAACTACTGAAACAAGATCCGACCAGTTTAATTCCGTTTATAACTGTAAGTCTAGTAATCATGAGTTTTATTTGGCCGACATTGACCGAAGCTGCGCACTCATTTGCTTCTGCCGGAAGTATAATTCATCAAGTTAGAATGCCGCTTAGTGTATTGGTTCTAAGGACGATTTATCGAAATATTGTGGTTTCGTCATACAACCTTATAGTAATTGTTGTTGTGTTTACATTGTATAAAACTTGGCCACTCATTAAGCCCCTAGAGGCATTGCTTGGATTAGCATTATTGATTGGCAATTTATCTTGGGTAGTTACCTTAGTGGCGATTGCCGGCGCTAGATTTGGCGACATGATTCAGTTAATTACATCGGCATTAAATTTCATTTCGATTTTGACACCTATTTATTGGAAACCTTCTTTGATATCAAAATATCAAATCGTTTTAGATGTAAATCCTTTTTACCATTTATTTCAAGTGTTTAGAGAGCCGCTTCTTGGGGAAACACCATCAATATTGAATTATGCGATAACCGGTGGCGGAATGGTAGTTGGATGGGTAATCACAGCAATTGTCTTCAACATTACTTACAAGAAAATCGTCTTTTGGGTTTAATTTAGCTTCAGATAGGGTTTCAATTGTGCCAATTCAGTCTTTAAGTTAAACTTATCAATGAATTTAGGGCAATTTACTTTTAGTGCGGCTATATCAATATATTCAAGTTCCTGATGAAGTTCTTGAATAGTAAAATTTATAGGTAATATTGAACCGATTCCGTTCGAAGATATTTGGCTACGCAAATAAGGCAAATCTGTCGCCAAAATCGGGACATTTGCTGCAGGGTATTCCCACAACTTATTCGGAGAGCACAACAATTGATTTACGCAAGTCGGTTCATATAAAATTGCTCCCAAGTCAGCGCCAACAGTCCAATGATGAAGCTGGTCGCGCGGAACTGGCGGCAAGAAACATACATGTTTCGAGCTTTGCGCCTTTAGTTCATTCAACAGTGAGCCTGAACCCATAATAACAAGATGCCAGTTTTTTGGTGGTGTTTTGAAAGCGTCTACAAGTTTATCTAAGTTTCTATCTTTTTCTAACCCGCCTTGATAAATTAAGATCCTAGCTTCAGAATGCAAATCTGCGGCTTTCTTTAATCTCCCATCATCAAAAGTGGTCGGCGGAAACTCCGATAAATTGTGAATAATTATAGCTGACGGGAAAATTGGATCAGATTTTGCATATTCCTTGGCGATTTCTTCATTAACTGTAATAAAGCAGTCGATCTTGTTTGCCGCAAACTTGTGGACCTTTTTAACCCATAACTTTCTTGCCAAGTCATTGGCCACTTCGTCTTCAAAATATTCATGCGCATCATAAAATAGTTTATATCTGCCGAAATATTTTGCCCTCGCCGCAATCAAT
>JAYRXL010000046.1:0-88442 GCA_041917555.1 Flavobacterium sp.
AAACAAATCAAACAAAATATAATGACGAAAATCTTCCTTTATTTCTCTACAAAATTGAATATCTTCATTACGATCTATAATGTTGTCTTTATAAAATACTAGTTCTAAACCTGCTTTTTTTCCAAATTCAAGTATAATAGGGACTAAAATTTCTTTCGCTATATACTCTGGGTATAAAATTATTGTTTTACTCATTTTCTTTAACTTTTTTAATTATACAATTTATCTATTTCGTTTTTCTTTAAAAAGATAACTCCTTTCTTTTTTAGGTCTTTAATGATGCTATGGGTTTCATCTAATTTATCGCATACGACCACTACTTTTCTATCCCAACCATTAAAATATTTGGTTTCTGTTTTGGCATATTCGTGCATGTATTTTTTGAGTTGATTTTCTAATTCAATAATCGCGTCTGAATTAGTTAGATTAGATTTGGCTTCTGCAATAAATTGCTGGGTACCAAAATCTATATCGCCCAGTTTTTCGCCAAATTTACCATTAGTATTCAATCCTTCTACTCCGTTTTTGTAATCTAAAACCACATCTTTGTTCTTTTTTGCAATTTTGTACCATTCTTCTGCTACTTCCACTTCAAAAATATCGCCATCTTCTTTAATTTTACCAATTTCAATGTCATTCAAATTTTGTTTTATTCTAGCTAAAATTTGTTTTTCGGTTTGGTAAGAAGTTTGTATTTCTTTACCTAATTGGTTTGTCCATTGCCATACGTTGCCGTTTCTTTTTGGCATTAATTTATACAATTCCTCAAAAACCTCACTCATTTTTTGAGGGTTTAACCGCCAGTATTTGTTTGCGAACTTGCTTTTAGTAACAGTAGTAAACTCTTCTATAGCTACGCCTTTGTAAACAACAGCATAACTTTCTATAAGTGCCCTTACGCTGCCGCACGAATCTTTTCGTGTGGCAATATTTTTTGTAAAATTAAAGATAGTTATACTTTAGTTAAAATAAAAAACCTCAACAAAATGTTGAGGTTGTAAATACCACGCGAAAGGATTGACTACGTCGAATTTTATTTTGCGCGGTAGCGGTGATGAATTAGCTTTTAATTTAAATTACGTTTCTTCCATTCTGATGGTGATGATCTAATTTCATCAGCCAATTGATTTAAGAAAACTTCCCCTAAAGTATGATACTTTTCTATTTCATCAGAATTTAAAACAATATCTAATTCAAATTGAGCAACAGTCCCACAAATGACAGATAAAATTAATTTACCTTCTTTTTTAGATAATATATAATTCCAATTTTTTTTAACAATTATTTCCATTTATCTTAAATTTAATTTAGTTTCTTTATACAAGTTCTTAGGTATAGCGTTTAATACAGCTTCTAAATATCCTTTAGGCAGTTTCCCTCCAGGCAGCCATAATTCGTTTACACCACTTTCATTCCCACTAGGAATACTAATATTTAGTTTTTTTGGTTTTAAAACGTCTATTCTAACTATATCTTCATTATTCCACCATCTCTCAGGAATCCCAAGTTCTTTTTTAATGTAAGAAATTTTACCCTCTGCTTTAAATAATAAAGCATCCATTTCTTTTCCAGACATTACAAACTGTCCATCAGCACGTCCAATTAATTCTCTTCCATATTTATCTAAAACTGATTTAGGAACTAAATATGACGCTCCTTCATCAAACAATTTTAAATTGTTTTGGATATATTCTTTAGGCAAATATACTGAAGGATTTGGTCTTTGTCCTTTTGGAATTTTTAAAATTTTTTCCCTATTAAATCCTTTTAAGAATGGAACACCTCCATTTTTGTACAATTCCTCCAGTAATTCAACAAGTTCTGGATTGTTAAATCTCCAATATCTATTTGCAAATCTATTTTTAGTGCCTGTAGTAAATTCTTCTATTACTTCTCCTTTATAAATAACAGCATAATACTCCAGTAATTCTCCTTCTTTTTTTCCAGAAACAAAAAGCACGCCATTTTCTGTCATGCGTTGTGCCATTATGCGGTATTCTAAACCATAGAATAATTCTGTTGGCTCAACAATTTTTATAGAACTTTTTGTAAAATTAGCAATTTCTACTTCCAGCAATACTTTTAGTAAACATGTTTTTATAGCATTTGCATAATTTATTTTACCTAAACTCATGGCCGTTCTTATTAAACTACTACCACCATTAAAAACAGATTGTAAGGCTTCTGGAGCTGCAAATGCGGCTGTAGTAAGCAGTATAGCATTATATGCTTCTAGAAAAGCTTTGCCTTCTTCTGTTTTGCTGAGCTCGTCTTCGTTTACTGCTACAAAAATATCGGCTATTCCAAGTCCTACTTCTAGTAATGCTATTCCGACAGCCGCCCCTGTTCCTAATGTTGCTAATCCAACAATAATGGCTAAAACATCCAGGCCTATTCTTGTAAAAAATTGAATTTCTTTAACTTCTTTTTCTTGAGCTATGGCTTTTGCTAATAGCGCAATTACCGGGGTGTATACTTCTTTATCGTCTTTATATTCTACAAACAGCACAAAATCAAAAGGATCATAATAAGCGCCATTATTCACATTTGTATCATAGGTTATAACATTCACAGTTCCTGTAGGAAAAGCAATAACTAGAAAGTTGATTTTTTGCTGATTTAAGTAAAACTTATTTTGTTCTTTTTCGGTTTTGTCTTCGAATACTGCGTTTGAGCCAATTTTATAGTTGCCATTACTATAAAATTTATCTTTTGTCGCCTTGTCTTTAGAATTAAGTAGGGCAATAGCATTTAGTAATGACGCAAAAATTAATCGATTTGACATGACGGTTCCATTAAAATTTGAGGCACCATCAAGGTTGTAGAAAATCCTTTTTACAAAAGCTAAATCGTTAGAAAATTTGTTAAATAGTACAGAAGAGTCCCAAAAACTCTTAAGACAGTTTATTATGGCACCACCGGAATCGTTAAACCAATGTAACAAACCCTTGTCATCGTAGTTTGAGAGATAATCAAGATGTTTAAATAAAGCATCATCATCCATATAGACAAAAAGTTGCTTCAACACAAAATCAGGAGCATTTTCATATAAGAACACTAAATTTGAAGCATCTTTTTCTTCTTTAATTTTTTTGCAGTATTTATCTACAATTAAATCTTTTAAATAAGCGATGTGCTCTTTTCCAACGGTGTCTTTGACTAAATATATGTAATCAATTATGTTTGTAGCCTTTAAAATAACAGCTACGTATTTTTCATCGATTCTATAATCATTTTCTTCTATTGTATCTGTTGCATCTACAAGAAATTGCTTTGTATTATCATATAAAATTTTTAATGATAATTCAAATTTTTTATCTTTTGGGTTAATATTGATGTGATACAACCAATAGTTTTCTAAATAATCAATTCTTCGGTTTATTTTACCCGTAATAGTTGTTGTTACTTCTATTTTATCATCATTAACATACTTAAAAGGTATTGTATTATGTAATGTCATCAACCGGTCTTGTAAACCATCGCTTGTTTTAACTTTTACCCATTTTTTATCTGGCTTTTTTGCGAACTTTTTCCAGTCGAAAACAAGACTACTGTCGCGTTGGCTTGCAAAAATAAAATCAGCTAAAGAATCATAGTCAATATCTTCCTCTTCATTTATACCATAAAAGTCTTTAGAATAATCTTTGTTTGTTTCTGGCACAGGTTGTTGATAAGGAGTGCCTTCTCTTATCTCACGCCAAACTTGACGAGAACTATTTTTAAAATCAATTGTACTCATATTGTAAGTTTTTAAAAAACAGAGCAAGTCAGTAAAACCAGTTTGTAAAAAGGGATGCTGTCTGCGAAACGTTGTTTTATGACTCGCTCTGTTTAAAAGATTACTAATTAATTACCCGAAGCGGCAGCAAGTGTAGCCTTAATCTCTTCGATGTCGGCCTGAATTTCTTCAATGCTTTCGGTCACTGTTTCCATGTCTTCAGCCACATTTCCCAGCAATACATCATTGTTGTTGCTGTCTACGTTTTGCTGAATTGGGTTGGTTGAAACCGGAGATCCGTCGGTGTTAAACACTTGGTTTCCATCGGAATCAAATAATTTGTAGTCGGTACAATCTGCATTACACGGCAATCCTTGAACGTTCAAACCAATACTTCCGGCCTGAATTACTGTTAATGAGGTTGGTACGCGGCTTTCCCAGGTTTCTTCTACTTCGCCTTCTGTTTCCCGAAGTTCTTCCACAATCGAAATGAAAAGCGGATCATCCATAGTAGGTACTTGTCCGCCGTTCCATATTTGTCCGGTGGCCATATACCAGTTAACGGCTTCTTCAAAACCAGGTCGAACAGTTACAATGATCTTGGCCATTCCACTTTGTAAAAAGGCTCTAAAAATGTGATCGTCGGTTTCGTCAACATTGTATTTTTCTTTCCAATTTTGTTTGAAAGACCAATAGAAAGGATAAAAATGATAGCTCATTAAGTCCCATTCAAAAGCTTGCTCAAAAAACTTCACTTTTGCGGCATAGCTTTCTAATTTTGGATCGTTGTATTTCACTTTCATCAAATCAAGAGCCGATACTCCTTCTAACAACAGTTCACTGCCAAGCGAGGCATGATCTGCCAAATAATCAATGCAGTTTTTGCGCAGTACTACATTCTCAATTTTGCGGTAAAACAAAGGATTCGTTCTCACTTTTTCCGATTGCATCGCTTTTAATTGGGCTAATTTTTCGTTGTATTCTCCCAATTTCGTTTCGTAAGCCGAGATAATCGCATTAAAGGTGTCCATTTGCCATTGTTTTCTGGTTTCTGGAGATAAAACGCAGGTTACCTCAAAGTTTACGCAACCTGAGTGGTGACCCACAGCGGTAAACGAAACAGGAACGCCATTAACAAAATTCGAAACGTTAACATCAGAAGAAGTTGTAAGGTTATGATTGCCTAATAGCACCTGCATTCCATATCCGGGTTCGTTAGTGTAATGCCAACGGGCTTTTCCGGTTGTTGCGTGGTAGCCTTCCGGAATAACAATTTCTCCACTGCCGCCTGCAACTTCGTCAAATTCTCCACCGTTTTGCTCAATGGCTGTGAATGAAAACGATTTTCCGACAGTTATTGTTTCTTTTGGCAATAGTTCTACTTCAACATTATAAATGGCGGCCCAATGAGCGTATACAGACAAATTATCATTAGTATAATCTTTAAGTTGTAACGTTCCCGGAGCGGTTCTTGGATCAATCGGTTTTTCTAAAACGACACTGCTAATGTCATTGTTTTTTCCTTCGATGGCTTTGTTGTGAAACGAAGCCGGTTCCGGAATCATGAATTCGTACATCAATCGTTTGCCATAATTAACAACCTTGTTTCTGAAGATTTTATCAACCCAGCGGTACACACCCGAAACATGTTTGTCTCCTTTTCGGTTGTCGTAGCCGTGTTTATTGTTTTCTTCAAATTCTTCAATGATTTTAGTAACACGCTCTTCTTTCACTTTTTGAACTACACGATCCAAAGCTCTTTCCGTGATGTCTTTAGCATTGGTAACCGCTTGATGATTTGATTCTTCTTGCGTAGTGCTGTTGGCGAAATCGGAATTAATTGACATTCCGCCGTCGGACCAGTTTTGATGAACATTACCGCTAACGCCAAAAGAGTTTTGTTCAGCCAATACCGCGCTCACTTCTTGATTCATTTCAAAACGTTCCGTTGAAGTTGAATCAGTTAGTTTTTCGGTCTCTTTTTCTTTTGATAAAGTGGTCGTGTCTTCTTGGCGGCGAAGGCGACGTGTTGACTTTTCTTTGTACTCTCGAGCCATGATATTCTCGATGTGCGATACCTCGCCCGGCACATAACAACACACTTCCTGTTCTACTTTTCGGTAATCTGCAATTCCTAAACGTTTGATTCCGAATCCGGAGGGAACGTACTGAATTGAAGTTTCAGGTGTAGTCTGATTTCCGGTTCCGGTTTGATTTCCGGTTCCGGTTTGATTTCCGGTTCCGGTTTGATTCCCTGTTCCGTTAGTATTGTCGCCGGTATTACCGGTGTCTGACAGGATTACAACTTTATCTTCATAATTGTAATCGCCCATTCCCGTTACACTAAAGTTTTCTCCGGGATAAATTTGTCGGTAATTGATGTAGCTGTAGTCTGGCGCGGCTAAGTATTCATCAGGGCCACCTGAGCTTCCTCCGGGGTTTGTTTGACTTGGAAGAGTGATAACACCAGAACCATTGATAAACAATTCTCGTCCAACACTTGACAAAAACGTACCCGTTACTGTAAAGTTACCATCTTCCAAAGGTGTCTGAGGATTCAATGCTTCGATAGGGGCTTTAATTACCAGATTTTGGCCGACCCAAGAATCATCCCCGTTAAATGTTCCGGTATATTTTTCTTGCGATCCTTCAAAAGTCAACTCATAAAATCCGGATTCAATTTCAGTTCCGGCTTCCATTCCCAGTAGCGTAAAGATGATTTTTTTGTTTAATGGGTTTGGTGTTGTTGAAATGGTAAATGAATTTGTTGTTTTGAATAACGAGGGATTAGTTACCGGCAAAACCACTCCTCCCGCACTTACTACTTTGTTTTTAAAAGAACCGCCCTCAAATAATTTTTCAGTTAGTGTTTTTAGGCCTTCTTCAAAGTGCTCTTTTATTTCTGCAAAGCTCTGAAGAGGCAAATTTTTCAACACGCCCATCAAAAGAGAATTATCGTTTTCGGCTTCCGTTAAAAATTGAATTTCATTCAACGGAGTAAAATTATACGTAGGCAAAACCAAATTTTCATAGCGAATGGTAAGAGATTCCTTGTGAGTAATTGGATCCACAGTAGTGGATTCAATTCGGGTTGCATTAGCATAGGCTTGTTTGATTTTTTCTTGATGATCTTTATCATAATTGTCGAGCAATTGAGTGTTCGCTTTAATGTATTTTTTTTCAACCGCATTAACCTTTTTCAGCATCGCTTTAAGGTCTTTAATTTGCTCTTCAAAGTGAATAATCTCAAGCGATTTTTTTGCTTCTTTCGGCATCATGTTATCGTTTGATACAATTCTTTTATTTGTGGCGGAACCGGTTGTAATTTCCTCAGGGCTAAACAATTCTTTAGGCATTATTACTCTGGCCTGAGCTAATTTTCTGTAGCTTTTCTCATTTTTAGGAAGTGAACTGTAGTGATTCAGGAAAAAATCAGCTACTAAAACCGATAATAACAAATCACGAACGTAGCTTGATTTGAAGGTGATGATTTGATAAATCAATTCATCCCATAATCTGATTAAATCTTGTCTTTCAAGACCTGAAAGTAAAGGGGCAGTTCGTGCTGTTCCTTGATAAAAATTAAGTTGTTTTTCTACCTGCTCAAGTGTAAGTTTAGTGCGGTTCGCCGTGAGCCAAACGGCAAAGTCATAAATACTGCTTTCAGGATCCGAAACAGAATCAAGAAATGTTTTTACATGCTCGCGTGTTTTAAAGGTGCTGGTTAAACTTCCCCAATAGGCAGCAGCATTTTTTAATTTTGTTTTCTTTGAAGATGAACCAAAAGCCGGGTCAATAAGGTATTGGTAAAAATAGGATTGTTGAATGTCTGAATGCTGAACAAAATTTTGATCTACTTTTTCCTTCTCAACCAACTCCGGTGCTCGCATCGTTACAAAACGAAAGAGCGTGTTTTTAATTTCTGTACTCATTTTTAAAAATTTTAATTATTAGATATTTTTCTTGTACTTTTCTTCGTAAAATGAGTTTTGAACCACAAGTTTTCCGGACAACGGTGTTTGAGCTCCTTTTTCGAATCAAATACAGTGTAAATATATAAGAAATAAATCTTACAAACAAACAAAAACAAAGATTATTTTCAATTATTTTCTAATGTGTTGAGATTGTTTTCTTTGCTTGCTTTTATCTCAACTATGTTTGTGAATGAGCCGTTTAACTTTTTGAAAATGAAGGTTGTCTTTTATTTCAATGCTGATTATTTTCTTCTTTTAAAATTAGAATACTATAAAAATCATACACGTTGTTTGTGAATTAGATTTTTTTCCTAACTTTGTAAAAAAATATCACCATGGTTTCAGAACGAGTTGGTCAGTATATAGAGAAAAAAGGCATCAGTTATTATGCGTTTGAAAATAGTTTGGGCGCGAGTCGTGGCAGCATTTCCAAAGCCGTAAAAGAGAAGAAAAGCATAGGAAGCAATGTGCTGGAAACAATAATGACTGTTTATCCTGACATCAACCCCAATTGGCTGCTAACAGGTCAGGGCGAGATGTTTGTGAGTAACGAAGAATTTTTGTTGCACCGAAGTGTAGAAATGTTTCCGATGCGAACCGATAAGACCTTAGAAATGCAACAAATTCCGCTTTATGATATTGAAGCCGTTGCCGGATTGTTGCCCTTGTTCAACGGAAAAGTGAGCCAAACACCCATCGATTATATTTCAATTCCCCGGTTACCCAAATGCGACGGTGCTGTTTATGTGACCGGTGACAGTATGTATCCGTTATTAAAAAGTGGTGATATTGTGCTTTACAAAGAAATACACGATATCAAAAATGAAATTTTTTGGGGAGAAATGTACCTGTTGAGTTTGGATATGAGTGGTGAAGAATATGTTACCGTTAAATACATCCAAAAATCGGAATTTGAGGGCTGTGTGCGTTTGGTTAGCCAGAACAAGCACCACCAAGACAAAGATGTTGAATTTCACAAGATAAAGGCTTTAGCGTTAGTCAAAGCCAGCGTGCGAATTAACGCCATGAATTAAGAATTTCAATCTAAAAAAAAAGCCCCCAATTGCTTCCTACAATTGGGGGCTTTTTTTATTCGGGTTGTAAGGTAAATGTTCTTGATTCGGTGATAACATGGCAAACATCGGAGTTAACGGTTACCACCCCCGAAACGTAGGTTTGAAAACCGGGTTTTGAAATGGTAATTGTATAATTACCTGGGCGTTCCTCCGCACCTCCGTAAACATATTCTAATCCCGGAATGTATGTAAGCGTTTCACTATAACTTCCGTCGGTAGCTGTAATTGTAAGGCCTTCCGGAATTGGCAATCCGGTTGCTGAATTAATTGCTTTAATTTCTAATCCTCTACGTACTTCTGTTGTACAAATTATTTCATTTTCAGCTTCACTATCACAAGTAGTTGCCATAAAAAGAGGAGCACATAAAAGAGCTAAGAGTATTTTTTTCATAATTCAAGTCAATTTTTGATAAGATGATGAAAATGAAAAAGGGTTGCGTAAAAAAACCGGCCTAAGCCGGTTTTTTATTTAATTATAAATCAAATTTTATTCCCTGAGCCAACGGAAGGTTGGTTGTATAATTGATAGTGTTTGTTTGGCGTCGCATATACACTTTCCATGCATCGGATCCCGATTCGCGACCGCCTCCTGTTTCTTTTTCACCACCAAAGGCGCCACCTATTTCGGCACCGGAAGTACCTATGTTCACATTGGCAATACCGCAATCAGAACCGGCGTGTGATAAAAAGGTTTCCGCTTCGCGCAAATTGTTAGTCATAATAGCTGATGACAAACCTTGAGCCACACCATTTTGAATCGCAATAGCATTGGTAACGTCACCCGAATATTTCAACAAATACAACACGGGTGCAAATGTTTCATGTTGTACGATTTGGAATTGGTTTTCGGCCTCGGCGATGGCTGGTTTTACATAGCAACCACTTTCGTAACCTGTACCGGAGAGAACACCTCCTTCAACCAAAATTTTCCCACCTTCGGCAACTACTTGTTCCAAGGCTTTTTGGTACATGGCTACAGCGTGTTTATCGATAAGCGGACCCACATGGTTATTTTGATCCAACGGATTTCCAATACGAAGTTGGTTGTAGGCTGCCGCTAATGCGTCTTTTACTTTATCGTAAATGCTTTCATGAATAATCAAGCGGCGTGTGGAAGTACAACGCTGTCCGGCCGTTCCTACGGCACCAAAAACAGCTCCAATAACAGTCATTTTAATATCGGCATCCGGAGTTACTATGATAGCATTATTTCCGCCCAATTCTAAAAGGGAGTTACCCAAACGGGCGGCACAAGCTTGTGCTACAATTTTCCCCATGCGTGTTGAACCTGTAGCCGAAACCAAAGGAACTCGCTTGTCGTGGGTCATCATTTCACCCACTCGATAATCGCCATTAATGAGGCAAGAAATTCCTTCGGGAAGGTTGTTTTCTTTTAAAACTTCAGCAATTATGTTTTGACAGGCAATGCCGCATAAAGGTGTTTTTTCAGAAGGTTTCCAAACGCAAACATCGCCGCAAATCCATGCCAAGGCAGTATTCCATGACCAAACTGCCACCGGGAAATTAAAAGCAGAAATGATACCCACCACACCAAGCGGATGGTATTGTTCATACATACGATGTCCAGGACGTTCGGAGTGCATTGTGAGTCCGTGTAACTGACGTGAAAGACCTACAGCAAAATCACATATATCGATCATCTCCTGAACTTCACCCAAACCTTCCTGATACGATTTTCCCATTTCGTAGGACACTAATTTACCAAGAGGTTCTTTGTATTGGCGTAATTTTTCACCAAACTGTCGTACAATTTCCCCTCGTTTAGGAGCCGGCATCAGGCGAAATGTTGTAAATGCTTCTGTTGCGGCCTGCATCACTTTTTCATAGTCTGCGGCTGTGGTTGTAGTTACTTTTGCAATGAGTTCTCCGTCTACAGGGGAAAAGCTATCGATGGTATCACCGGAAGAAAACCAGTTGTTTCCGGTTGAGGTTCCTTGGTTTACGGCTTTAACGCCCAAAATCTGGAGCGCTTCCGTCATACCGAATTGTTCAGCAATTGTTGCCATTATGTATGTGTTTAGTTGTTTATTTTTTGCAAAAGTAGTGATTTTGAGTCAGAAGAAATACAACAAAAGTTACACGACAAAAAGGACCTGTTTGTCGGAGGCATTCTTCATGCGATAACCTTTATTTTCTTGGCTCATAAGCTAACATCGACTATATTCAACTTCTGTATTTCGATGTTGCGAAGTAATTCGGGCTGTATTATACTGCCAAATTCACTTTATTTTTTTACAGTATATTTTGGATTGGATTCCATAACAGTCCCGCAGTTTTTACAGGTTCTTAAGTCTTCTGAATTGTAATAATGCTCGAAATGCGGCAAAAAGTCTTTTTCAATATTGTGCAATTCAAAATAGACCTCGTGTAACTTGTGATTACAAGCATCGCAAAACCAAAGCAATCCGTCTTTAAGGCCAATATTTTCACGTTTACGCTCAATCACAAGTCCGATGGAGCCTTCGGTTCGTGCCGGAGAATGTGGGATTTTTGCCGGATTTAGGTACATATCACCCGGGCCTAAATGCATGGCTTTCTTTTTCCCGTTTTCCTGAATGTAAACGGTTATTTCACCTTCAATTTGGTAAAACAATTCTTCAGTTTCATTGTAATGGTAGTCTTTTCGGGCGTTAGGACCGCCCACAATCATGACAATATAATCATCGGAATTGATGTAGATATTTTTATTGGCCACCGGCGGTTTTAGCAAATGGCGGTTCTCTTTAATCCATTGATTCAGGTTAAATGGTTTTGTGATAGCCATAGAGGTTGTTTTTTGAGTAAAGATAAAAAAAGTACTCCAGAGAGTACTTTTTTAGTTATTTGATTTCTTTAAGCAGGTAAATATAGACCGGAAAGTGATCACTGAAACCGGGTTCGCTCAGTGAGTTTCGCAGCGGATACCCTTTGTATTGTCCGGTGGTTTGGATGAGATAGGATTTATTGAAAATTCCGGCTTTCCAAAAACGGAACGATGACATATCTTTTTGAATTAACGGTTCAGAAACCATAATTTGGTCAAAAATGTCCCAAGAATCACGATAAGCCAATGTACCCATCCCATCATAAAACATTTGTTCAAACGGATTAAAAATGCCTCCCGGCTTCACTTCATCTTTTTTGCGTTTGGCACCAATACCTTCTTTTACACTTTTATTGTAAGACCCATCGTTGAGATCGCCCATGGTAATAATTTTTGCATTGGGATTTATCTTGAACAAAGAATCCATGATTTTGCGGTTTAGTTTACCGGCTTCTTCACGAAATGGAGAGCTTTTCTTTTCACCACCTGAGCGTGAAGGCCAGTGGTTGACAATAATATTAATTTCCTCCCCATCTAAAAAACCGGTTACCAATAATTGATCACGCGTGTACACACGGGTATCGGTTCCTTCGGCAGCCGTTACATCATCCGTTGCTTCTTCTTTTTCTTTTTTACTGGATTTTGCTTCTTGGTTTTTATAAATGATAAGCGGAATGTTTACATAACTGGTAGGTTGAAAATGCTTTTTTTGGTACAATAAAGCCACATCAATACCACGTTTATCGGGAGATTCAAAATGAATAATACCGTAGCCTTTATCTACCATTTTCGGGTGTTTTACCAAATCTTCCAACACTCCTCGGTTTTCGATTTCACAGCCACCAATCAAGGTAGGGGAATTAGGGTTTTCACCTGTTCCTATGTCTGTAAGGACTTTGGCTAAATTGTCGAGTTTTTTACGGTATTTTTTACCGGTCCAGTTTTGAGTCCCTTTAGGAAGCCATTCTTCGTCATTATTTGGTCCGTTGATGGTGTCAAATAAATTCTCGAAATTGTAAAAAGCGACCGTGTGGATTTGGTATTTTTTCTGCGCATTAGCGGTAAAAGCCAATGTAAATAGGAGAAACAACAGAAATGATTTTGTAATTCTCATGAATTTAAATGTTTATATATGATTAAGTTTTGTGCAAACTTCGCGCCAAAAGTAACCATTATTATTAAAATAACGTACATTTGCACCGTTAAGAAATCGATTTCTTGACAAAGTGTACGTTTAATTATATAATTTTATGAAAAGACTTATTCTGGGTATTTTACTTGTGTTTAGTGTTTCGTTTGGTATAGCACAAAACGGGATTACAGGTAAAGTAGTTGACTCAAAAACACAAAAACCATTACAAGGCGTGGTGGTTACCATTCAAAACCTAAATCTGACGGAAGTTACCAACGGAGAAGGAAAATTTACGTTTAAAAATGTCCCTACAGGCAACCAATTGGTGGTTGTTAAAAGTCAGGGCTACAAAGAACAGTTACTCAATGTTGAGGTGCCTGCCGGAAAAACAGCAGACTTAGGGTCGATTGTTTTAGAAGAAGACATCACTGAAGAACAGCAATTGAGTCTTGTTACGTTAACAGACAACGATTTGAGCGATGATAACGGTGGTTCTGAGAACACATCGGGATTATTACAAGCCTCGCGCGACGTGTTCCAACAGGCGGCTGCCTTTAACTGGGGTCAAGCGCGTTTTCGTGTTCGCGGTTTGGATAATGAATATGGCGTTACGATGATCAATGGTATCGTGATGAACAAAATATACGACGGTCGTCCGCAATGGGGTAATTGGGGAGGTTTGAATGACGCGACCCGTAATCAGGAATTTACAACTGGTTCTGCACCATCCGATTATACGTTTGGAAACATTTTAGGAACGCAGGAAATCAATACCCGCGCTTCCATTTACCGTAAAGGTTCTCGTATATCAGTATCGGCAACTAATACCAATTATACCGGTAGAATAATGGGAACGCATGCTTCCGGGATGAATACTAACGGTTGGGCTTTTGTGGTTTCGGCTTCCCGCCGTTTTGCCAAAGAAGGTTATTTTGAAGGAACAGATTATGATGCTAATTCACTTTTTGCTTCGGTAGAAAAGAAAATTAACGACAAACATTCCATCAATTTAACGTCTATTTATGCCGTTAACAACAGAGGTAAAAATTCACCTAATACACAAGAGGTTACAGACTTAATGGGTGTTAAGTACAATTCTTATTGGGGTTGGCAAGATGGCAGAAAAAGAAATTCTCGCGATAAAGACATCGAGGAACCAATTACCATGTTGAGCCACTATTGGAAAATCAGTGCTAAAACTAATTTGAATACAAATATTGCCTATCAAACCGGTAAAATCGGTAACAGCCGCTTGGATTATCAATTGGCAAACAATCCGGATCCAACGTATTACAGAAATTTACCAAGTTATTACCTTAATGATCCGTTGAACTATGTAACGGTAGGCGGTGTTACCACAAACCCTTCTGCCATTGCGGCAAGAGATTATTTCTTAGCCAATAGCCAAATTGATTGGAATGCGATGTATATCGCCAATCAAAACAGTAGCGAGCCGGGTAAAAGTGTTTATGCACTTTATGAAGACCGTACCGATGATGATCAATTTACCGCTAACACTATTTTGTTTTCTGATCTTTCAGAAAATGTAAAATTGAATGCCGGAGCGAATTTTAGAAAATTAAAATCTAAAAATTTCCAAAAAATGCTCGACCTTTTAGGAGGGCAATACTTCCGCGACATTGATCCTTTCTACGTGGGAGAAGCTTCACAATCCGACTTAAATAATCCGAATCGAGTGGTTGTTGAAGGCGACAGATACGGTTACAACTACAATTTGTATGCAACGGTTTTTGATGCATTCACTCAGTTTAAATTCACGTATAAAAAAGCCGATTTTTACTTAGCTCAAACCTTTTCACGTAGTCAATATGAAAGAGAAGGTTTGTACAGAAACGGAATCTACCTGAATAACTCCTTCGGGAAAAGCGGTAAACAAACCTTTGAAAACTTTGGTTTTAAAGGAGGTTTAACCTATAAATTATCCGGACAACATTTGTTGGATTTTAATGCGGTTTATATGACTAAAGCGCCAAGTTTGAGAAGTACTTTTTCAAATGCACGTATAAATAATAATATAACGCCTGATTTGCAAAGTGAACAAATCACCAGTTTGGATGCTTCGTATATCATCCGCATGCCAAAATTAAAAGCACGTTTAACCGGTTTTGGTTCAACAGTGCGTAACTCTACCGAAATTTCATTCTTCTATGCTGAAAATATTTCGGATAGCGAGGGCGATGAAGATTCTTTCATTAGTGAATTGTTAACGGGGATTAATAAGAAAAATTTCGGTGCGGAATTAGGTCTTGAATATCAAATTACCTCTACAGTAAAAGCTTCAGTAGCGGCTTCGTATGGTCAGTATTTATATGATAATAATCCGACACTTCGTATTAATGACGATGCATTAGCAAGCCCTTCTAACCCTAATCCAATCGTAGATTTTGGTCAGGCTTACCTTAAAAATTACCGTTTACCGGGTATGCCACAAACGGCTGCATCTTTTGAATTGGAATACCGCGACCCTCATTTTTGGTGGGTAAGTGCTGATATCAACTACCTTGATGATTCGTATTTGGATGTATCCAATATTACCAGAACTAATAACTTTACATTGGATGCTACCGGAGTATCTTATCCGGGGGCTACTGAAGAAGCAGTGCGCGGTTTTCTTAACCAACAAAAATTCTCAAGCTTCAGTTTGTTGAATTTATCAGGGGGAAAATCATGGAAAGTTGGAGACCAAATCATTGGTTTCTTTGCTACGGTAAACAATGTTTTAGATACAACCTATAAAACAGGTGGTTTTGAACAATCCAGAAAAGCTACTTTCCCTGATGCTCAAGCCGATAATGCTTACGGAACCCCTTCTTTTGGACCTAAGTATTTTTATGGTTACGGCAGAACATATTTTGTTAATTTATATATTAACTTCTAAAAAAATTGCTCTATGAAAACTATTTTTAAATTTTCTTTACTGGCTTTGGGCTTCTCCTTTTTTACAGCTTGTGAGACGGATGAAACGGCTCTTCCTCAGATTACTACTACTTTATCGAGTCAGGATTTTCAGGAGTCAGTAGATAATACCGTTTTGGATATAAACGGTTGGATGAACTTTAACGAAACCGGTAGCATGAAATGGAAAGAACAGGTGTTTTCCGGCAATGGTTATGCGGAATTCAGTTCTTTTTCTTCCGGCGATGCGCTAAATGTAGGTTGGTTGATTTCGCCTGAATTGGATTTAGATGCTGCGGATAATGTGGGAATTGCTTTTAAAGTAGCGCAACACCACTTGGATGTAGATTCACCCAACAATAGCCTTACAATTTTAATTTCTACCGATTTTGATGGTACCAATGTACTTGATGCCACATGGACTCCATTGAATGCCAATATTCCTACTAAAGATGTTGATTGGTATTTGTTTCAATCGAGCAGTGTTGATTTGTCGTCTTTTAACGGAAAAGCCCATATCGCTTTTAAATTTAAAGGATCGGGTAGTGATACTACATTAGATGGTGCATTTCAGGTAGACGATTTTATTTTTTACAAACGAAATAATTAATAGCTATGAAAAAGATAACGTTAATTTTAACAGCGGTTTTACTTACCGGCTTAACCGGATGTGTAAACAGTGATTACTATGAGGCACCGGATTTATCGGGTGAGTGTACTTCGTTACCTGTTACGAAAACAGTTCCTCAAATAATCAGTATGGGTACCACTACTGCGCAGCAGTACACGGCAGATGATGTCATTGAAGCGTATGTGGTTTCCAGTGATGAAGGAGGTAATTTTTACAAATCAATTTCCCTTGTTTCTACAGATAACACGGTTGGGTTTTCTATGCCCGTAGACGCCTATAATTTGTATACCAAATACGAACCGGGACGTAAAGTATATATTCGCATGAAAGATCGCTATTTTGCAAATGATACGCAAATTGCTTCTTTTGAGATTGGATCGCTTTACAGTGGCTCTGTAGGCCGTATATCAGGTGTAGAATACGAAAATGCAATTGTTAGAGGTTGTGACAAAGTAGATGAAAATACGTTGGCCATTCCAATGACCATTACCCAAGCTAAAAGCAATGCCAACATTAATAAATTGATTGAAATTGATGCAGTTCAGTTTGCTGATGAATTTGTGGGTAATACCTACTATGATGCTGCCAATGATTTGGGTGGTGCCACAAATAACATTGTAAAAGATGCAAACGGGAACAGTTTAATAGTTCGTATTAGTTCTTTCGCAACCTTTGCCGCCAAAACGGTTCCTTCCTTAAACGGTAAAATCCGTGGGGTAATGACTAAATACGGTTCTGATTTTCAGTTTATGGTTCGTAATGAGTCGGATATTAATTTGACAAACCCTAGAGTTGTGCCATTGTTTGAGGAGCCTTTTACTGCAAATTTCGGTTTATGGACTAAGTTTAGTGTATCAGGAGCTCAGGTATGGACATTGGATACACAATTCGGAAACCCGGGTTCATGCGCTAAGATGTCAGGATTTTCAGGAGGTAATAATACCAATGAAGATTGGTTAATTTCTCCAGCCATTAACTTATCAGCAGTAGCCACTGCCACTTTAAGTTTTGACAATGCGAGTCGTTTTGCCGGAAATTTACTTCAGGTATATGTTTCGACCAACTATAGCGGTTCAGGAGCGCCTTCAACAGCGACCTGGACAGAGTTAACCGGTTTTACGTTAGACACGAATACAGGAGCTTATATTTGGACACCGTCTGGCCCAATTAATATTGATGCTTATGCCGGAAACTCCAATGTTAGGGTAGCCTTTAAATATACATCTACTACATCTGCTTCTCGAACTTGGGAAGTAGACAATGTAAAAGTTACAGGACAATAAAGCGTTGCGTTTTATGTTTAAAAGTCCGCCTCATTTTGTAGTGAGGCGGACTTTTTTTATTACAAATAAATGTCATCTATCGTTTATTATTTTTTGCAACTTATAATTGCTTTCACAAATGTTCTCTTATGCGAGTGAACAAAAGCAATTAGAAGCCTTTTTTCAAATATGAGCCCCTAAAAACGGAAACAAAAAGTCTACTGATTTGCAGCAGTTTTACTGCAAAAAAAGTTTACTATCGCTTTCACAAAATCGTGTTCTGTGTAAAGTGTTTCGTTATGTTTAAAATGAGACATGTTTGGATTCCGAAAAAGCTTAGCATATAAGCAACTATTTTAGAATACAATTGCGCCAAATTTCTCTCCTTTGCGAAAAGTGAAACGATTTACAGAATTTTCATGCTATCCAACGCATTATAGCTGTCAACTATAGCTCTTTTTAGCCTATTTAAAGCCATATTTCCACTAAAACAACTACAAATACTATCCTCATAAAAAAACCTTTAAATAGGCTTGTAATAAAAAAAGGCCGCTCAGTACTGAGCGGCCCTTCTAACTAAACTATTTCAATGATTATTTTTTCACGATCATGAACTCAGAACGACGGTTTTGTGCGTGTTGTTCTTCAGTGCATTCAGTGCATTGTACTTTTGGTTCTGATTCACCAAAACCTTTACCGGTAATTCGGGAAGCTTCGATGCCTTTGGAGATCACATATTGTACAGTTGCTTGAGCACGTCTTTCAGATAAACTCAAGTTGTACGCATCGCTTCCGCGGTTATCCGTATGTGATTTAGCGAAGATAACCATGTTCGGATTGTTTTTCATTACTTGAACTAACTTATCCAATTCAAAGGCACCTTGTTGTGTGATGTTGCTTTTGTCGAATTCGAAATAAATCGGATTAAGAACAACCTCAGTAGGTGTTATGATAACATCGATTGGCTGAAGTTTTGCATCAATACGAGCTTCAGGTCCTTTCGATTTGGCAACCGGAAATGAATTGCTTTCAAATCCGTCTTTAGAGGCTTGAATGGTAAAATCTTTGTCACATTCTACACGGAATTTAACTTCACCTTTACTGTTCGAATTTTCGGTAGCAATGATGTTCTTTTTAGCATCTAAAATAGACACTTTGGCATCAGCCAAAATAGCGCCTGTTTTAGCATTGGTTACAATGGTATTAACATCTACACCACAAATCGGATCGGCTCCGAAAATGTCGTCATTACCGTTACGGTTACTTGCAAAGAATCCTCTGTTTTTCTGACTGTTAAACGTAAAACTGAAATCATCTTTTTCACTGTTAACCGGTTTTCCTAAGTTTACAGCTTCACCACCGGCCAAGTCGATTTTGTAAATATCCAAACCGCCTAAACCTTGTTTTCCAGAAGAAGCGAAGAACAATGTTTTGTTATCGTCAGAAATAAAAGGGAAACTTTCATTACCTTCAGTATTTACTTTAGAACCCATATTTTCAGGTGTTCCAAATGAGCCATCGCCATTTACAGCTACTTTCCAAATATCAACACCACCTAAGCTATTAGGCATATCTGAAGAGAAATACAATGTTTTACCGTCTCTTGAAATACTTGGGTTACTGGTAGAATATTCGCTACTGTTAAAAGGAAGTGGTTTGATGTTACCCCAAGAATCACCTGATTTTGTAGCAACATATAGGTTGTTACGACCTAATTTTAATTTGTTAGGTTTATCTTTTTCAAACGAATTTTCGCGGAAACTGTCACTTGTAAAATACATAGTATTCCCATCAGCAGTGATGGAAACCGGACCATCGTGGTATTGTGAATTTAATTCGGAAACCGGAACAGCTTCAGCAAATTCACCGCTGTCATTCAGAGCTGCTTTGTAAATATCAAGATACGGCTCTTCATTCCAACCATAGTTTTTTCGTGCTGTATTACGCGCCGAAGTAAAATATAAATCGCTGTTGTATAAAACCGGACCAAATTCAGATTTATCACTGCTAACATTCAACGATTTTGCAGTGTATGAAGGGTCTTTGCTCACTAATTTAGGAACATAATTCGGATTTTCTTTAAATGCCTTAGCTCTTAAATCATTTGGCATCATAGCGGCAAATTTGTTCATTTGTTTATTTGCTTCTTCATATTTACCGTTTGCTTTAAGCATTTGCGCATAACGGAAATAAGTTTCGGCATCCTGAGGAGATTCGGTTGCTTTAGCATACCAAGTAGCAGCCTCAGTTGTGTTAAACATATTGTAATACGTGTCGGCTAATTGTTTGTAAACGTAACTATCGCCTTTACCGTTGTCAACCAATTTTTGGTATTCTTTGGCTGCCGCTACATATTCATAACGATTAAATAACTTATCAGCCGTTTTGGTGTCTTTATTTTGAGCCGAAAGCGTGGCGCTGATAAAGGAAAAACTTAATGCTATATATAGATTTCTCATTGTAAAACTCTTTTTTTATGTTAGAAATAACGTGGAGATTGTGAAACTTTTTTCGGGAAGTTCAAATCGAACAACAACATAAATTCGTGTGAAGCAGGTGTTGTTACATTCAAATCAGAAGTGATATGGTCGTAAGCATAACCCAATCTTAGGTTTGGAGTAACTGCATAACTTACCATACCTCCGAAAGAATCTTCTAATCTATAGGTAGCTCCAATTTCAAACTTCTCATTAAATAAGAAATTAGTAGATACATCAAATGATGTAGGCGCATTAAAAGCCGATTTTACCATAGCAAACGGCTTGAATTTTACATTCGGACTTAAATCAAACACATAACCTCCCGTTAAGAAGTAGTGTAAGGCCTCTGTACCATATTTTCTTCCGTTGTAATCCAAATGAGTGGATTTCAACATATTAGGGATAGATAATGAAATGTAATATTTATTGGTATAATAAAACACACCGGTACCAATGTTGAAAAACGTATTGCTTGTGTTTTCAGAAAACGCTTCATCTCCTGGATCAACAGTATATGGATCTACTTCGGAAAGTAAGCCAACTTTATTAAAAGAGGCTCCCCCTTTTAAACCCAAGGCTAAGCGATGTTCGCCACCCAAGTTTAAGGTATAGGAAAAGTCGCCATATACATTGGTTTCTTCAACAGGACCAATTTGATCATTAATCAATGATAACCCTAAACCAACGTTTTTGCCAACAGGCGAATGAAGAAAAAACGTACCGGTTGATGGGGCATCTTCAATTTCTACCCATTGTTTTCTGTACAAAATACCACCGGACATATTTTCTTTGGATCCGGCATAGGCCGGATTAACCACGCTCAGATTATACATGTATTGTGTATAATGCGGGTCTTGTTGAGCATTCACCCCGCTTAGAGTTAATGCAAAAAGGATCGCGAAATATAATCTTTTCATCTTTTTGTAATTTATCATTGTTATAGTTTATTTAGTTAGCTTTTCTGTTTATGTATACCCAGCCTGTAACGGATTCGCCATTAGCGCGATCAATTACATAATAGTAAGTACCGTCAGGTAATTCTTGATTGGAGTCGGATTGACCATGCCATTCGGTTGAATAGTTTCCGTGAGAATACACAATGGTACCATATCGGTTGTAGATGTTTAGTTGAGTTACATTATAACCTCTTAGGTCAAAGTAATCATTATCACCATCACCATTTGGCGAAATACCTTTAGGGATGATACAGAATACATCTAATGCTTGATGTTGAACAGTTGTAGAACATGTTCCGTCACCATTTGATATTGTGATTGTACAAGAATAAGACCCCGTTTCGGTTATGGCTTGAGTCGTATCGTTTCCAAGAGGAGTTGTACCGAAAACCCACTGGTAACTGGCATTTTCAGGTATTGCATTGGTTGGTACCACAGCAAGGGTATAAACAGGCCCCACACAATCGCCCTCAATAGTAAATGTCGGACTTTGCGTTATGGAAACGGTGAAACTTTCTTCATCAACACAGTTTGGTGATGTACCACTTTGAGCATATACATAAACTGTTTGCGAAGTGGTTAGCGTGAGGTTGGTTATTGGACCCTGACCATTTGGAGCAGAATAATAAGAACCAACGGTTAAAGAAGGCAACGTATAGGAATCACAAGCATATACATCATTTATCGGAAGCACATCTGGAGTTGGATGAACTGTAATAAACATTGAAGTACCACTTGCACATTGTCCGGCATCAGGTGTAAATACATATTCAACAGTGCCAGAGCTTGAAGTGTTAACTACTGAAGGACTCCAAGTACCTGTTATACCATTATTAGAAGTTCCGGATAGTGAAGGAGCCGTACTGCCCTGACATACTGGAGCTATTTGGGTGAATGCGGCAACAGTATAGTTCAATATAGTTACATTCATCGTTGTGCCAACTGCACACTGGCCGGCATTTGGTGTAAAGGTATACAATACAGTTCCGGCGACAGTAGTATCAATTGTTGCAGGCGACCAAGAACCGGTTATACCATTGGTTGAAGTAGTTGGAAGCACAGGAGCTGTCGAATTAATACAAGTATTCGGAATTGCCGTAAACGAAGGTACAATCGACGGAGCATCTATAGTAATAGTCATTGTAGTCGAAACAGCACATTGCGCAGCATTAGGTGTAAAGGTGTACAACACTGGCCCTACTATAGATGAATCTATTGTCGCTGGCGACCAAGAACCGGCTATACCATTTGTTGAAGTTGTTGGTAAAGAAGGAACCGGAAGACCTTGACAAATATTGGCAATTTGTTCAAAGCTTGGAACAATAGACGGTGCATCAATTGTAATAGTCATTGTTGTTGCAACAGCACACTGACCTGCATTAGGTGTAAAGGTGTACAATACCGGACCAACCACAGAAGTATCAATGGTAGCCGGTGACCAAATTCCCGAAATTCCATTATCGGAAACAGTCGATAAAGTTGGCGCAGCAAGACCTTGACAAATGTTAGCCACCTGTTCAAAGGTTGGAACGATTGATGGGGCATCTATAGTAATATCCATAGTGGCAGGTACTGCACATTGAGCCGGATTTGGTGTAAATGTGTAAGTAACTGTACCCACTACAGAAGTATCAATGGTAGACGGAGACCATGTTCCTGTTATGTTGTTGATAGATATTGTAGGTAAATCAGGAGCTTGTAATCCCTGACAGATATTGGCAATTTGATCAAAAGTCGGCACAGTTGATTCAGCGTTGATAGTTACATCCATTGTTGCATTTGTAGCACATTGCCCTGAATTAGGGGTGAATGTATAGACAAATACACCTGCCACAGAAGTATCAATAACTGCAGGCGACCAAGTTCCTGTAATACCATTAATAGAAGTTGTTGGTAAAGCAGGAGCCTCAAGACCCTGACATACCGTAATTTGGTCAAAGGTTGGAACAGTTGAAGGATCGTTTACGGTTACATCAATTATTTTAACGGATGCACACTGACCTGCATCTGGGGTGAATGTAAATTGATACACACCAGCTACAGATGTGTCAATCGTTGCAGGCGACCAAGTTCCGGTTACTGCAGGCACATTAGTGGATGAAGTAGGAAGTGTAGGCGCTTGAGTTCCCTGACATACTGTAATTGGATCAAAAGTAGGCTCAGTTTGTGTAACAAAAGTAATTGTCACAGAATCATCAGCCGTATTTAAGCCACAAGTGATTTCACAGGTATAAGTTCCCGATTGAGTCACCGTTAAGGTTGATCCGGTCTCTCCCGGTATAAGCGTTGTTCCGTTATACCAAGCATAGGAATCTGCATTTTCGTTAGTTGAAGTTATGGTGTAACTGGTTTGGTTACAAAGGGTTTGATTATCACCCAGCTCAACACTACATACTAAATTACAGTTTGTACCCCCCGCTCCGGTTTGACCGTTGTTTGTTTGAACAAAGTTAACGGTTCCGGGTTGGTTACTAAAGTTAGTAATTAAAACAATGTAATATTGTCCTACCACAGCATTAGGGATAGTAAAGTTTTCAATAGGCGCAGCCGAATAACTACAACCTACTACGTTATCAGGAATACCTGTATTTCCGTCAGGGAAGTCGTATAATTGACCACAAATAGTGCTAAAATCACTTGAGTTGAAAGGACCCCAACAAGCAAAGTCAACGTCAATTCCGTTTCCTGTTGCTGTACTGGTTTGCGAAATTTGGAAGGTTAAGTTACCCGCTTGGTTAACTTGCATGAAATACCATGCAGGGTTAGGCGTAGTAAATAAACAATCAATAGAACCATAACTTGGCGCTCCGGTTACGTTTGTGTAGGTTAAACCGGTGTCACCACAAAACGGTTGAGAATCTCCACAACTTACTTGCGTGTAGAAAGGTCTTGGGCCAGCCCATGCACTACTATCTGTATCCGAGCAAATGGCTCTCACCCAAAACTCATAGTTTGTACCTGGTGTTAGTCCGTTTACGGTGTAAGGTAATGAAGTCACTATAGTACCAGGACCTGTAGGCACTCCGGCACCAGCCGCCTGAACAACTACTTCCCAAGTTGTGGCAGTAGTACTATCCGGGTTGTTTGGCTGCGTCCAGTTTAAAGTGGCAGAAGTTGAACTGTTTATCGTTGCAGTAAGAGAAATTGGTTTTGAGCAAGAAGGTGCAGGCGCACAAGTTACATCGGCAACCCATCCGGCAGCGGTTACACTACCATCAGAAGTAAATACAAATGTTATACATTGACCCGGTGCTGCTGAAACAATATCCGGTGGAATTGTTGTTCCCTGATATTGAGCGGCAGGCGTGCCTGTTGCAGAACTGCCATAATATACATACAAATGGTCACAGCAGTTTTCTGTGTTAAAAGAATTAAAATGCACTGTAACTAAGTCGGTTGGACTGTCCGGGCATATAGTAGTTGTAACATTTAGGTTGTTGGCGTAGTTTCCTGAAACACCTCCCGGATCAGCAAAAGTTCCACCACAAGCAGGTGGGGTTTGCTGAGTAGTAGCATTAACACCATTCGACCAATCACTGCTGTCTGTTGGAGAACAAACGGCTCTTACATAAAATGTGTAACAGGTATCAGGGCTTAATCCTGTCATGGTAAATGGATTTGTTGGCGCGTCAACCCAACCTGTACTGGCGGCAGTTGGAGCCGGAGAACCACATGGTAATGCAAGAACTTGCCAAGCTGATGCAACAGAGGCATCCGGATTTGGAGGTTGATTCCACGAAACTATAGCACTGGTTGAAAGAACGGCCGAAGTTGCCACACCAATTGGTTTAGAACAAGTAGGAGCTGGAGCACAAGTAACATTAGCTACCCATCCGGCAGCGGTTACACTACCGTCGGAAGTAAATACAAATGTTAAGCATTGTCCCGGAGCAGCGGAAACAATATCGGGAGGAATTGTTGTTCCCTGATATTGAGCGGCAGGCGTGCCTGTTGCAGAACTTCCATAATACACATATAAATGGTCACAACAGTTTTCAGTGGCAAAAGAATTGAAATGTACTGTAACTAAGTCGGTTGAATTATCAGGACAAATGGTTGTGGTAACATTTACGTTATTAGCATACGCCGCAGAAGACCCTCCCGGATCGGTAAATGTACCGCCACAAGCAGGGGGCACAACTTGAGTAGTGGCATTAATACCAGTAGACCAGTCACTGAATAACACATCAGAGCAAGCGGCTCTAACATAGAATGTATAACAAGTATCGGGATTTAAACCGGTAAACACATACGGGTTATTGGTCGTTTGAATCCATCCTGTTGACGCTGCAGTTGGAGCCGGAGAGCCACACGGTAATGCTAAAACATGCCATGTAGTAGCTACGGTAGTATCCGGATTTGCAGGTTGCGTCCAAGATAGTGTAGCTGTATTATGTAAAACAGCTGAAGTAACTAATGTGATTGGTTTCGAACAAGCAGGTGCAGGAGCACAAGTAACATTGGCTACCCATCCGGCAGCGGTTACACTACCATCGGAAGTAAATACAAAGGTTAAGCATTGTCCCGGAGCTGCGGAAACAATATCCGGCGGAATTGTTGTTCCCTGATATTGAGCGGCAGGCGTGCCTGTTGCAGAACTTCCGTAATAAACATATAAATGGTCACAACAGTTTTCAGTATTGAAAGACGTAAAATGTACTGTAACTAAATCGGTACTGTTTTCAGGACAAATTGTAGTCGTAGAATTTACATTATTTGCATAGTTGGAAGACCCTCCCGGATCGGTAAAATTACCGCCACAACCTGGAGGCAAAGTCGTTGTGGTATAACAAAATGGCCCTGTCCATGCACTTGTTCCAGAGGAACACACTGAGCGGACATAGTAACAATATTGTGTATTTGGCAGTAAGCCGGTTATGTTTATTGAATTAGTAGAGGAGGTATGTGTAGCCACTCCTGTTGGAGTACCTGTGCCTTGAATGTTTTCAATTTCGAAAGTCACTGCAGCACCGGTCCAACTTAACGCAGCTGAGGTAGCAAGCGGTGTTGCGGCTTGCGCTGATGGTGCTAAACACTGTTCAACAATTTCTACATTATCCAACAACCATCTGTCACCACTAAGTCCTGTAACAACCTGATTGTATTTTAATACAAAAGCCACATAAACCTGCTGACCATACATAGAAGCAGGGAAATTTACTATTTTTAAGGTGTACTGACTGAAGGGATTTTGAACACCATCCGGATCAAGAGTTAATTGGTCCTCTGTGTATTCTACTACTAAGTTGGTATAAGCAGCAAAATCTGTTTGTGTTGCAGAAGCAGGAGCCGTTTTAATCTGATACATTGTACCGGTATTTCCGGAGGTAAATGTTCTGGCATAAAAGCGCAACTGTCCGTTAACCGGAATAGTTACTAAGCCGGTTACCAGATAATCCTCAGATGTATTACCCTGTCCGATGTTCCCCGGTCGGTTCATGTAAGCGGCTAATGTTCCGGCATAAGCAGTCGCATTAGTCGACCAGTCCACGTTAGTTGCCGCTGTCACGCCATTATCAAAAACGGCCCAGTTAGCAGGTGGAAATGTGCTTCCTTCAAACCCTTCTAGCGCTAATTGCGAAAATGCACTAACCGAAAAGAATAATGAAAGAATCAATAAAGTAAATTTCCTCATTGCAAATAATTTTAGTTTGTTGATTAGTTGTTTGATTTATGTAAATATTTAACTCCCAAATTTAAAAATTTTTGCGAAAAAAGTAGTAAAAATGTACCAACCCATACGGTTTTCTGTTAATCAGCACGTTTTTATCGATGAAATACAAAAATAATCGACAACATTAACTATTTTTGTGCTTTAAAATCATCTATGTTAGAAAAAGAAAAGACCAATTTTGAGAAAACTATAATCGTCGGTATTGTCACGCAACTTCAAAATGAAGAAAAATTAAAGGAGTATTTAGACGAATTGGAATTTCTTACGTTCACAGCCGGAGGTGAAGTTGTTAAGCGTTTTTGGCAAAAAATGGATAAACCAAACCCTAAAACCTTTTTGGGAACCGGGAAAATGGATGAGATTCATACCTATGTTCGTGAACACCATGTTTCGACTGTTATTTTTGACGATGAATTGTCACCATCGCAACAAAAAAACATTTCTAAGATTTTGGATTGTAAGGTGCTGGATCGGACAAATTTAATCTTGGATATTTTTGCACAACGTGCCGAAACCTCGTATGCCAGAACACAGGTTGAACTTGCGCAGTGCCAATATTTACTGCCAAGACTATCGGGAATGTGGACGCACCTTGAACGCCAAAAAGGGGGTATCGGACTTCGAGGTCCGGGTGAAACGGAAATCGAAACGGACCGCCGTATTGTACGTGATCGAATTGCTTTGCTCAAAGAAAAAATACGAACAATCGACAAACAAATGGCTATTCAGCGAAGTAACCGAGGCGCAATGGTTCGCGTGGCTTTGGTTGGTTACACCAATGTAGGGAAATCAACCCTTATGAATGCGGTTGGGAAAAGCGAGGTATTTGTTGAAAATAAACTTTTTGCAACTTTGGATACGACTGTTCGAAAAGTAGTTATTAAAAATTTGCCCTTTTTACTATCAGACACGGTTGGATTCATACGCAAATTACCTACACAACTTATCGAGTCGTTTAAAAGTACATTAGATGAGGTTCGTGAAGCCGATTTATTGTTGCATGTGGTGGATATCTCGCACCCTGATTTTGAAGACCATATTGAATCTGTAAACCAAATTTTGATGGATATTAAAAGTGATGATAAGCCAACGATCATGGTTTTTAATAAAATTGATGCCTACCGTCACCTCACAATTGAAGCGGATGATTTTACAACTGAAAAAACAACGAAACATTACTCGTTGTCTGATTGGAAATCTACTTGGATGAACAATTTAGGTGCCGAAAATACTATTTTCATCTCGGCAACAAACAAAGAAAATTTTGAAGAGTTTCGAGAAAAAGTCTACGAAGCGGTTCGGAAAATTCATATTACGCGCTTTCCGTACAATAAATTTTTGTATCCGGATTACAAAGATGCCGTTGAAAAAGAATAAAAAAAGAGCTGATTTAATTCAGCTCTTTTCATTTTAAAACAGTTTACTGTTTTTTAGAAAGTATAGTTAAGTCCAAGACCAATTACCTGACGGGTTTGAAAACCGCGAAACGCGTTGTCGTCATAAATTGTTTGGAATGCAAAATTCGTAGAAAGATATTTGTTGATTTTCATCACTATATTTAATTGGTAATCCAAGTCAACATTTTGAGGCTCATCCAAATAGTTAGTATATAGGTTAAGGATGTTTTCAACACTCACATTTTCCATGACATTGAATTTGTAATACCCGTTTAGAGCCGCCCCAAATTCATAACGTGTTGATTCCCCTTGTTCAACACCAAAAGAAGGACCAAATTCAGTAAAATGCGGATGTACGATCACCAATTTTGAAGTTAACGGTGCAATGTTCACTTTGAGATTGTCACTTTTTTTCCACAACATACCCGGACCAAATTGAAAATAAGCCGGGGAGAAAAAATGGGATATTTTAACCGCTCTGTTGGCCGGATCAAAACCAGAATCCAACTGAGTTTTAAAGTTTAAGAAAGCAGAATAAAACCAGTATCCTCCGGCTTTTTTACCCAAAAGCGAATTGAATTCAATACGGTCATCTGTTTTTTGCACATCCTGATCTTTAATTTTGGTTAAACCATAACCGGCAATCAGTTTGTTATCCCAGTTCCACGTTCCTTTTTTGTAGTTAAAATCATAATTAACACCAATGTTTCCTGAGATATTACTTTGTCCACCGGCTAACCAATTGTTGAAAGTAGATTGATTGGCAAGGAAAGTGAATGTTCCTTTTTTTACCCACCCATCGGGTTTGTCAGCAGCAATTTTGGTAGCTTCTTCTGTTTTTTTCAAATTTTCTTTTTCAGTGGTTTGCGCGAAAGCCAAAGTGGTTGTAAAAAGAATTGAAAGACTTAGTACTATTTTTTTCATTTTATTACCTTTTTAAAATTCGGCGCAAAGGTACTAATAGAATTAAGTTAGGCAAACGTTTTTTAAAATTGTAATTCTTTGAAAATGTAGAAATTATACTACTTCTCTTTTTTAAACAAAGGAACTGCTGAACAAGCTTCACCATACATAATGCTTTTGGCAAATTTTTGAAGATGCTGAATAGCTAAAACATAAGCCGATTCCGGGACAGGCTTTTTGGAACAACCTTTCAAAATGACTGGTTTATTGAAGTATTTAGAATAATCGATTGTGGGTAATAGCGTTTGGTAAAACTGATTGTCTACATCTGATTTACGCCCACGGATAACAAAAGAGGCATGGCGTGACACATAAGAAGCTACCAAAATAGGTGCCCAGGCAGGCAAAATGGCCTCTGTAGAACACCATATGGCGACTAAATGGTTTTGATACTGTTCCCAAGGATGGCTTTTCAGGGCTTCACGAAAGTCTTTTTCTTTTAAAATAAAACCTTCGTGTAACCATTGAGCCAAATCAATTTCAGTTTTTTCGCCTTTGGGATAATAATCTTCCAAATCAAAAACCTCTAAAGCCGAATTGTTTACTCTGTTTATAATTTCTTCCATAGTTTACATTAAAAGTCAAAAGTCAAAAGTCGAAACTTGTCTGCCGTAGGTAGGGTCGAAACTTGTCTGCCGTAGGTAGGGTCGAAACTTGCCTGCCGTAGGTAGGGTCGAAACTTGCCTGCCGTAGGTAGGGTCGAAACTTGCCTGCCGTAGGTAGGGTTTAACGTTATTTAAAAAAGACGTTCTTTATAACCTTGTCCTTTATGACTTAATTACAGCATTCCCAATTCTAATTTTGCTTCTTCACTCATCAAATCTTTACTCCAAGGAGGGTCAAAAGTGATTTCTACTTCACAAGATTTTACCTGTTCTATTTTAGTAATTTTTTCTTCTACTTCGCGTGGTAGCGTTTCGGCTACAGGGCAATTAGGAGACGTTAAAGTCATCAATACTTTTACCTCATGATCTTCGTTAATCATCACATCATAGATGAGTCCCAGTTCATAAATATCAACAGGAATTTCGGGGTCATAAATACCTTTAAGTACTTTAACCACGTTTTCGCCTAAGTTAATGTTGTCGTTAAATTCTTCCATACTATCTATAATTTAGAGCTATTAAGTTTGTGGTATATTGAACGGATTCTATTTTGGTTATCCCGTAAAAATTATCAAAATGCTTCGGACTTACAAACGGCGATAAGGCCTTGTTCATCGTAATTATATTTTTATAAATAACTCCTTGTTGCACTTCGTGAGTATAGGCAATAGTTTCAATTTCCGTTTGGGTTATTTTTTGGATTTTTTCATAGAGATTATTCTCATAATGTACACTAGGAAAATTTAATTTACATGTCGCCAATTTAAAATCATATTCAACAGTATAGTCAAAAGGCTCAAAGGATTCTTTAAAAATGGTTTTAAAAACAGAGCGCGACTCCACATCACCTCGTATTGCTTTTATTACGGTTTTGTTTTCGGCTATGTAATAAATACCATAGTAAGTTTCATTCGTATGATACAAGAGTGATTTAAGATACTTGTACATCGTAAAATCTTCTTTTAGTTTTTGGATGGGTATGAATCCGATAAGCGCTGTGGTGTCTTTTTCCGATTTTCTAATTTCAAAAGATTCACCTTTTAATACGGTTTTTATGAAAAGGGTGTCGGCAAACAAACCTTCTTCATTTAGTTTCATGTTTAAAGAACGTGTGTAGGTGAAATGAATTTCTTTGGTGCCCTCAGGCATAGCCCCAAAATTTGACTGACATGTAGCTGTCAAACCGGAGAATAAAAGAAAACAGGCAAAAACAACACGCATGGTTTTACTGCTTGGCTGTAAATGCCAAAGCATATATTTTTAGTTGTTTAATCATCGAAACGAGTCCGTTAGCCCTTGTTGGCGACAAATGTTCTTTGAGTCCGATTTCATCCACAAAGTCGGTATTGGCTTCCAAAATCGCCTCCGGAGTTTGGTTTGAAAACGAACGAATCAAAATCGCAATAATTCCTTTGGTCAAAATAGCATCACTATCGGCTGTAAAAACCACTTTATCGCCCTCCATTTTGGCATGAACCCACACTTTAGACTGACATCCTTTTATCAGGTTTTCATCGGTTTTGAATTGGGGATCAATCAGGGGAAGGGTTTTTCCGAGTTCGATGATGTATTCATAGCGTTGCATCCAATCATCGAACAGCGAAAACTCATCAATAATTTCGTCTTGTATGGCTTTAATGGTCATAATGTTATTCTCTTGAAGGCTCAAACGAGGTTATTTTAGTAATAAATTCGGCAATTTCAACCGGAGGATCACCGTGGTCAAAAGTAATGGTTTGGTACTCTTTTTCTTGGTGTTTTACGATGAGTTGCGCAATGGCAGCACCATCATAAAATCGTTTTTGAGTGGGGTCTTTATAGGTGGCTAATTGCTCCAAATCTACTTTGTCAAACAACGAAACAAGCTCTTTCCAATCGGTATCGCTTATTGCCTTCCCTTCACCCAAGCCTTTTTCATTTCGAATTGTACTGATGTATACCATTTTATTCTGAATGGTAATTTTTTCATAAAAGCCACGCGTATTAGCGGTGTACTCTAACACGGTGTTTTCCAAATCGTTTTGGGTTTCTTGTGAACAGCCTTTCCCAAGGAAAATGGCAAGTACAATCATGCTTATAATTTTCATTTTTTTTGATTTTTAGTTAGAACTAAACAGCAAGAGCAGTAACAACATCCTGTTTATGATAACATTATTTTGGCTTTTATAACGGCTTCTACAAATATATCAATTTCTTCTTTTGTGTTGTAAAAGGCGAAGCTGGCTCTCACAGTCCCCGGAATTCCGTAAAAATCCATAATGGGTTGTGCGCAATGATGCCCGGTTCGTACTGCTATACCTAATTTATCGATAATCGTGCCAATGTCATACGGGTGAATTCCCTCAATGTTGAAGGATATTACAGGGGCTTTTCGGTTTTCTGTATTTTTTGGCCCGTAAATTTGGAGCCCTTCAATAGCTTGTAATTTTGTGGTTGCGTAATGCAACAGTTCATTTTCATATTCGGCTATGGCATCAAAACCAATGCTGTTGAGGTAGTCAATTGCAGCGCCTAAGGCAATTCCGCCTTCAATATTTGGCGTTCCGGCTTCAAATTTATGCGGTAGTGTGGCATAGGTTGTTTTTTCGAATGTAACCGTTGCAATCATTTCTCCGCCACCTTGATAGGGGTGTAGTTTAGTCAGCCAAGCTTCTTTCCCGTAAAGAACCCCAATTCCTGTTGGCCCACAAATTTTATGTCCCGAAAACACATAAAAATCACAATCGAGTTCTTGTACATCCGGTTTTAAATGAGGCGTTGCTTGAGCGCCGTCTATTAAAACAGCCGCTCCATAGTTATGTGCTTTTTTAATGATATAGTCAATCGGGTTAACCGTGCCCAAAGCATTTGAAATATGATTTACCGCAACTAGTTTAGTTTTGGAAGATAACAGGCGATCGAATTCAGTTACAATAAGTTCGCCATCACGATCCATTGGAATTACAGTAAGTTTTGCTCCGGTGCGCTCACACAGCATTTGCCAAGGGACAATATTACTGTGGTGTTCGAGTGCCGAAACCATAACCTCGTCGCCCGGATGTAACAAAAAGGCAAAACCATTGGCCACGGCATTTATGGCATGGGTAGTACCCGAAGTAAAAATCACTTCGTAGTTGTGCTTTGCATTAATGTGATTTTGGACTTTGATGCGAGCCGATTCAAAAGCATCGGTGGCTAATTGACTCAAGGTATGCACGCCCCTATGGATATTCGCATTGATTTCTCGGTAATAGGTATCAATTGCCGAAAGCACCGCCAAGGGTTTTTGAGAAGTAGCTCCGTTATCGAAATATATGAGTGGTTTGCCGTTTACCTTTTGGGTAAGAATCGGGAAATCAGCACGTATTTTTTGAATGTCAAACATTGTATTATTTAGAAAAATTCTAAATACAAAAGTAGTAAAAGGAGGCTTTAATTACGGGAAATTTTACGAATATTTAGTATTTGTTTTTGTAGGCTGTTTATGGCTAAGAAAAAGCAATCGAAATTAGTCTATATCAAGGCAAAGCAGTAACTTGCAACAAATTGATTTGGTATGAAAAAATTATGGCGCATTTTGTTCGCTCTATTGATTATAGCAGGTATTTATTTTCGGGTATCAATTTACCCTCAATTGGATTTGATTTCCGGTTTTTCGGCCAAAAGTGTTGCTTCGGGGGTGTTTTTAGATAATCGTTCCCTAACCGCGATTGAATCGGGAGATAATGATATCCCAAAGGTTGATTGGGCAACTAACGAAGTAAACCTCTCCGGAAAATTTGCCGTTTCAAATGTGTACGGATTAAAAGAAAGAAAAGCCATTTACCGTCCCGGTTTAGGCGCAACACTGATTAATGATGAATTTGATCCGTCTCAACCGTATGAAACGCCCAAGCGGAATTTCCAAATTCACAATGAGATTCCGTATCCTTTTGGTGGCGGCGAACCTCAAGATACGGTTTTTACCACAATTAATTATGCCAAATTGCAACAAGCGGTTGAAACGGCTTTCGACAAGAAAGGGCAAAACAAAAAGCGCACGCGAGCCGTTGTGGTTTTGTATAAAGGAAAATTAATAGCCGAAAAGTATGCCACGGGTTTTACGAAAGATTCGCGAATTTTAGGATGGTCGATGACAAAAAGCCTAACCGGAACTTTTTTTGGAGTTTTGCAGCATCAAGGTAAATTGAACATCCAACAACCGGCACCAATAGCTGAGTGGAAAAACGATGCCAGGGCTAAAATTACCATTAATGATTTGTTACACATGAATTCGGGTTTGGAGTGGGAAGAAGATTATGGTAAAATTTCGGATGTGACCAAAATGTTATTTACCGAAACCGACATGACAAAATCTCAGATTAACAAACCATTGGTAGGCAAACCCAACCAATCATGGAATTATTCATCGGGAACTACCAATTTGCTGAGTGGTATTTTGCGCAAGCAATTTAAAACACATCAAGAATACCTCGATTTTTGGTACAGTGCTTTTATTGATAAAATTGGTATGAGTTCTATGATTGTAGAACCGGATATGGCCGGTAATTTTGTTGGTTCTTCATACGGTTGGGCTACGCCGCGCGATTGGGCTAAGTTTGGCTTGTTGTACTTGCGTAAAGGCAACTGGAACGGTGAGCAAATTTTTGATGAAAGTTGGGCCAAATATGTTGC
This sequence comes from Flavobacterium sp., assembly GCA_041917555.1. GTDB lineage: Bacteria > Bacteroidota > Bacteroidia > Flavobacteriales > Flavobacteriaceae > Flavobacterium. Next base: position 34,262 of record JAYRXL010000046.1, read on the forward strand.
GACCCCAACCAATTCGTCCAACGGTCAATACGGAGCCCAGTTTTGGTTAAATGCCGGCGGAAAGTTTCCAAACGTGCCCAAAGACATGTACTACGCCAGTGGCTACCAGGGCCAAATGGTGGCGATTTTCCCGAGTCAGGATTTGGTTGTCGTACGAATGGGATTGACCGAAGATCCGGAATTTGATTTTAATGGATTGTTGAGTGGGGTTGTGGGGAGTTTAACCGCAAAGAGCACAAAATAAAAACCGCAAAGAGCGCAAAGTATTCAACCTTGCGCTCTTTGCGTAAATCATAGCATCCCGAAACTTCGGGATTGCGGTTAAAATCTACAAATCAAACCCCAAATTCACGCCCAATTTCAGGGCGATAATTTTGGTAATACGTTGTTTAAGTTCCGGTATTTTGATGCTTTCAATAACTTCATTGCAAAACGCATACATCAATAAGGCTTTGGCTTCTTTTTTCGGAATGCCGCGTTGTTGCATATAAAACATCGCGCTTTCGTCTAATTGGCCTATGGTGCAACCGTGCGAACATTTCACATCATCGGCAAAAATTTCCAATTGCGGTTTGGCGTTGATGGTGGCTTTATCGCCAATTAAAATATTATTGTTTTGTTGGAATGCGTCGGTTTTTTGGGCTTCTTTTTCGACAAATATTTTTCCGTTAAAAACGCCTGTCGAACTGTCGGCCAAAATGGTTTTGTAGTTTTGGTGGCTTTCGCAGTGGGGTTGCGCGTGGTTGACCAAGGTGTAATGATCCACGTGTTGCTTGTTGCCAATGATGGTAATTCCTTTTAAAGTGGAATCGATACGCTCCCCAAAATGATAAAAATTCAGGTTGTTTCGCGTGAGGTTTCCGCCAAACGAAAACGTGTGCACCGAAACTCTGCTTTCTTGTTTTTGAGAAATATAGGTGTTGTCGATCAGGTTTGCCGATTGAATGTCGTTTTGGATTTTATAATAGTCGACAATCGCACGTTTTTGCGCAAAAATTTCGGTAACAGAATTCGTCAACACAGGGTTTTCATTCAACGATTGATGTCTTTCAATGATTTGAACATGTGCATTTTCACCCACAATCACCAAATTTCTGGGTTGTACCATCAATGCATTTTCTTTTCCGGTAGAAAAATAGATGACTTCAATGGGTTTTTCGACCACTTTGCTTTTCGGAATATTGATGTAGGCACCTTCATTTGCAAATGCAGTATTCAAGGTTGTTAAACTCTCGTCTTTACTTGCGATTTTGTTGAAATATTCGTCGATTATCATTTTGTATTTGGGTTTGTTCAATGCCGATGACATCAAGCAAACATCCAAACCTTCGTGTGTGGTTGCCGATAGAAAGGAACTGTATTTTCCGTCGATAAAAATGACTTTGTAGGTATCAATCTCGTGAAGAAAATACTTTTTAACATCAGCAAATTCAATCGCATTTTCGTGTTTTGGGAAAACGGTAAAATCGTTTTTCAAAATCGCATTGAGCGAGGTGTATTTCCAAGCTTCCTCTTTTTTGGTTGGGAAACCTTTGTTTTCGAAATTCTTTATGGCCGATGTACGTATATCGTGTAGCGCAGCATGCACATCAATTTGCTCTTCAAAAGCCATGAACGACGATACTAATTTTTCTTTTAAATCCATACAATAATTTGAGATTTGAGATTTGAGATTTGAATCTTAACAATTTCAAATTTCGAATTTCAAATAATTAATTCAACTCACTCTTAATCCAATCGTATCCTTTTTCTTCCAACTCAAGCGCTAGTTCTTTTCCGCCTGATTTTACGATTTTTCCGTCCATTAAAACGTGAACAAAATCAGGAATGATGTAATCCAACAAACGTTGGTAGTGGGTGATAACTAAAACTGCATTGTTTTCGTTTTTGAGTTTATTCACCCCATTGGCCACGATTCGAAGGGCATCAATATCCAAACCTGAATCGGTTTCGTCCAAAATAGCAACTTTGGGTTCCAACATGGCCATTTGAAAAATTTCGTTGCGTTTCTTTTCCCCGCCCGAAAAACCTTCGTTTAATGAACGTGACAAGAATTTTCGGTCCATTTCCAATAATTCCGATTTTTCGCGAATCAATTTGAGCATTTCGTTAGCCGGCATTTCTTCGTCTCCGTTTGCTTTTCGCTTTTCGTTGATGGCTGTTTTGATAAAATTAGTCACCGAAACACCCGGAATTTCAACCGGATACTGAAACGACAGGAAAATACCTTTGTGTGCTCTTTCTTCCGGAGCCAATTCAGAAATATCTTCGCCTTCCAAAAGGATTTCACCTTCGCTCACCTCGTAATTTTCATTACCGGCAATAATCGAAGAAAGTGTACTTTTTCCGGCGCCATTCGGTCCCATAATCGCGTGAACTTCTCCGGCTTTTATTTCAAGGTTAATTCCTTTTAGTATGTCTTTGTCTTCTACGGAAGCGTGTAAATTGCTAATTTTTAACATTATAATTTGAGATTTGAGATTTGAGATTTGAGATTCTCTTCACTCTTGTTAATATTGTTTATTTATTAAATTTATTTCCTTTAAATTCCGATTTTTTTAAGTAATTCATGAATCCTGATATTGACTTACTTAAATTTATACTGATTTCTTTCAGTTCGTTTAATTCATTTTCTGAAATATATTTTCTGTCAAAAGCTCTATACAATTGTGAACGAGATTCTCCACAAGAACCTTTTGAAATAGTTAAAAAATGAACAAACTCTTTATTTCCCTCTCTTTCAAAACCTTCTGCTATATTGTCCATTATAGAACCAGAAGAATCGTGAATTTGATTTATAAGTTTAAAATCATTTTTAAATCTCTCATTTGATGCAAGATTAAAGATTTTATCAGCATAAACTCTTGATTCCTGCCAAATCTCTAAATCTTCAAATTTTGTAATTGTAGCCATAATTTCGAATCTCAAATTTCGAATCTCAAATTATCCAACAGATCCTTCCAACGAAATCTCGAGTAATTTTTGTGCCTCCACGGCAAATTCCATCGGTAATTTATTTAAAACCTCTTTGCTGAAACCGTTTACAATCAATGCGATGGCTTTTTCGGTTGGAATGCCGCGTTGGTTGCAATAAAACACTTGGTCTTCCCCAATTTTGGATGTTGTGGCTTCGTGTTCGATTTTGGCCGATGCGTTTTTACTTTCGATGTACGGAAACGTGTGTGCGCCACAATTATTTCCCATCAACAAACTGTCGCATTGCGAGAAATTGCGCGCGTTTTCGGCACGAGCGCCAATTTGAACCAAACCACGGTAACTGTTTTGCGATTTTCCGGCTGAAATTCCTTTGGATATGATGGTCGATTTGGTGTTTTTGCCCAAATGAACCATTTTGGTTCCGGTATCGGCTTGTTGGAAATTGTTCGTCACGGCAATCGAATAAAATTCGCCTACCGAATTATCGCCTTTTAACACACACGACGGATATTTCCACGTTACGGCTGAACCTGTTTCTACTTGCGTCCACGAAATTTTGGCGTTTTTCTCGCACAATCCTCTTTTGGTCACAAAATTATAAACGCCACCTTTTCCTTCTTTGTTGCCGGGATACCAGTTTTGTACGGTTGAGTATTTGATTTCGGCATCGTCCAATGCAATCAATTCAACCACAGCAGCATGCAATTGGTTTTCGTCCCGACTTGGCGCTGTACAACCTTCCAGATAAGAAACGTAACTGCCTTCGTCGGCAATTACTAACGTGCGCTCAAATTGTCCGGTTCCGGCTTGGTTAATGCGGAAATAGGTTGATAACTCCATCGGACATTTAACGCCTTTTGGAATGTAACAAAAACTGCCGTCGGAGAAAACAGCAGAGTTTAGGGCTGCGTAGAAATTATCTTTTTGTGGCACCACAGTGCCAAGGTATTTTTGCACCAGTTCCGGATATTCGCGAATGGCCTCCGAAATACTCATGAAAATAATCCCTTTTTCGGCTAACGTTTTCTTGAACGTTGTGGCCACCGAAACCGAATCGACTACGATGTCCATCGCTACACCGGCGAGTTTTTTTTGTTCGTCGAGGGAAATACCGAGTTTTTTGAAGGTTTCCAATAATTCCGGATCGACCTCGTCCAAGCTGTTGTATTTGGGTTTTGATTTGGGAGCCGAATAATAGGAAATAGCCTGAAAGTCGGGTTTTTCGTAATTAACATTGGCCCATTCCGGTTCGGTCATCTCACTCCAAGCGCGAAAAGCCTCTAGGCGCCATTCGGTCATCCACTCCGGCTCTTCTTTTTTTTGTGAAATAGCACGAACAATATCTTCATTTAAACCCACAGGAAACGTTTCCGATTCGATGTCTGTGTAAAATCCGTATTCGTATTCTTTATTTTCCAATTCGACTTTTAGGTCGTCTTCGGTGTATTTTGCCATTTTTTTAGTCTTAAAGTTGGAAAGTCTAAAGTCTAAAGCCATGGTCAAAAGTTAGTTCTTTCAACTTTCGACTTTTGACTTTCGACTATAGTGAAAACGATTCCCCACAACCACAAGTTCGAGTTGCATTTGGGTTATTAAAAACAAATCCTTTTCCGTTTAAACCGCCGGAAAATTCTAAAATAGTTCCGGCTAAATACAAAAATGATTTTTTCTCAACAGCAATTTTTACATGATTATCTTCAAAAACTTTGTCGTTTTCGCCAAGTTCTTTATCAAATTTTAGTTCGTACGATAAACCGGAACAACCGCCTGATTTTACACCTACTCTAACATAATCTTTGGTAGCGTCAAAACCGTCATCTTTCATCATTTCGATGATTTTTTTACTGGCTGTATCTGAAACTTTGATCATAGCTTATTTTGATTTTGTCTAAATTAACGACAAAGATACGCCATAAAAGCATTTTGTCAATAATTTGTAACATTTTTATAACTAATGTTGGGATAGAAAAAATTGATTTTGATAAAAATTAGTGATAGAATTAGTATTTTGCAACTGTAAAATGCATAATCATGAAAATATACCCCATAGAAGCCGGAAATTTTAAATTAGACGGAGGCGCCATGTTTGGTGTGGTGCCAAAAACAATTTGGAATAAAACCAATCCTGCCGATGAAAATAACCTTATTGATATTGCTGCTCGGTGCATGCTGATTGAAAACGGGAATCGGTTGATTTTGATTGATACCGGAATGGGCAACAAACAATCCGATAAGTTTTTTGGTTATTATTCGTTATGGGGTGATGCTTCATTAGATAAGTCGCTTCAAAAAGCCGGATTTCACAGGGATGAGGTAACCGATGTTTTTATGACGCACCTCCATTTTGATCACTGTGGCGGAAGTGTGAATTGGAATAAAGACCGTACCGGCTATGAACCGGCGTTTAAAAATGCTGTTTTTTGGACGAATGCCAACCATTGGGAGTGGGCCACAAAACCCAACCCACGTGAAAAAGCTTCTTTTTTGAGTGAAAATATTTTGCCCATGCAGGAAAGCGGTCAATTGCAATTTATCCAAAGGCCGGAAGCTGATTTTGGCTTTTCAAGCGAATTGGGTTTTTCTGTTTTTTATGTCGATGGCCATACCGAAAAAATGATGATTCCACATATTACGCTGGGGGATAAAACTATTGTGTTTTGCGCCGATTTGATTCCGACAGCGGGTCATGTTCCGATTCCGTATGTTATGGGCTATGATACCCGACCGTTGCTAACGATGCCCGAAAAATCGAAGTTTTTGCATGAAGCAGCTGATAAAGGTTACTATTTGTGGCTTGAGCACGATGCACATAATCAGTTGATTACCGTTGAAAACACCGAAAAAGGGGTTCGGTTGAAAGATGTTTTTTCGTGTGGCGATTTGTTCTAAAAAGATGTATTTTTTAGCAACTTCTTTTTTCGGAAGCGTTTATCACGTATGACTAAAAAGTGACTCCTTTTGAAAATGGGAGTTTGAAAGGGTTGTTTCACTAACGGTTTTCGCGTGAGGGACCTGCCTTGGCAGGCTTGTAGCAGCGGAAATCCTTTTTGCGCCAAACGCTTAGCGGTTGCCGCGTAAAAAGATTGCAGCGAATAGCCCGGCCCCGATATAATCGGGGGCACGCCCAAAAAATTAACAAATTTTGTCCCATAACGTATGGCGTAGCCTGTTATTTTTGTGCTCGATACCATTCGCTGCTGAAAATTAAACCGGCGAACGCCAAACGGATTTATTACATTAAACTATGTTTACACAAGAGCAAATCAAAGCAGCGCACGCCGCTGTTAAATCGGGTGCCGACTTCCCGGCTTATATCAAAACCATTAAAGCGTTGGGGGTAAAGCACTATGAAGCGTTTGTAGAAGACGGACATATTGATTACTATGGTGCCAATGACTATTTGGTACAAGTGCCAAAAAAATATGACTCGATGCCGATTGCGGAAACCCTTAGTTTTGAAAAATTTGTAACCGAATTGAAGGCGCACCAACAAGGGAAAACGGATTATTTGACGTTTATTAACATGTGTGCCGAAACCGGAATTGAGAAATGGGTGATACGCATGGATGCCATGACTTGTGTCTATTTTGACAAAACAGGCAAGTCGGTTTTGACAGAACAAATTCCGGAAGTGTAACAAAAACGAATCTTCTCCGACTGATGTAACGAAAGGTTCATGATAACGGTTTTGGAAAGACCGTTTGGTTTCAGGAAGCGGATTTAAATCCGCGTTTCATTTTTATTGATATATCAATAATTGATAAGTCATTTTTTAATTTTGTAAAAATATAATGGAACAATTAAACAGTGTCATTTTTTATCAAATCGAGCAGGCCATTAAGACCTATCGGATGTATGCCCAAAAGCAAATAAAAGCCCATGGGTTAAAAATTACGATTGATCAATGGTTGGTACTCAAAAGTTTAAAAGAAAATCCCAACTTCACGCAGGCCGAATTGGCTGTAAAAGTCTTTAAAGATACAGCTTCGGTAACCCGCATTTTGGATTTGCTTGTACAAGCTGCGTATGTAAAGCGAGAGCTCAACCCCAAAGACAGGCGGAAATTCAAATTGGAGGTTACGCCCAAAGGCGATGCTATTTTGAGCGAGACTTATTCGATTGTGCTACTCAACCGCAAAAAGGCACTGGAAGGTATTTCGGAAATGGAGATTTTGCAAATGAGTGAGACACTGCAAAAAATCAGTAATAATTGTCAATAACAGGATTTAGCCTTTGTTGCATTATGCAATGGGGTTTTTGAAAAGAAATCAATCATTAATCAAAAAAAAAAATACTATGCTGCGAATAATTTTTTGGATTGCTTTTTTTATAGCAGTCACCCTGCCCACACTGCTTTTTGGTCAAAGTACATCGCCCGAAAAAGTAGTAGTTTCCGGCACATTAACGACCCCGGAAGGGAACAAAATAGGGTTAACAGAGGTGTATCTTTTTGATACAGCAACCACTAATTTAGTTAAAACCGAACTAACTAACGAAAACGGAGAATTTAGTTTTGAGGTTGTAAAAGGCAATTACACGCTTAAGGTAAATTATGGTAATGAAACCATAACTTTAATGACGATGGATGCCACCACTTCGAACGAACTTGGAGTGCTTGTTGTTGCTAATAAAGTGGAGCAACTTCAGGAGGTTGTGGTAGAAAAGAAAAAACCCTTTATAGAAAGAAAACTCGATAAGCTCGTTGTGAATGTTGAGAATAGCATTGCATCGGCCGGAAACAACGTGTTGGAGGTGTTGCAACGGTCGCCCGGTGTCATGGTTAATGAAGATTCAGGAATCAACTTAAAAGGGAAATCGGGTGTTGTGGTTATGATAGACGGTAAACCGTCGCCCTTATCGGGAACGGATTTAATTGCTTATTTGAAAAGTGTTCCGGCGGGGAATATTCAAACCATTGAAATAATTTCAAATCCGTCTGCAAAATACGATGCTGCGGGAAATGCGGGTATTATCAATATTAAGTTTAAAAAAGACCAACGGCAAGGGTTTAATGGGATGGCGACTTTATCGTATGGGCAAGGGGTGTATGAAAAACCATCGGCCAACACCGGCTTGAATTACCGTTCGGGGAAATGGAATTTTTTTGGGAGTTATTCGTTTGCAAAACCAACACATTTGACCAATTTTTTTATCAACCGAAAATTTTTTGATGAAAACCGCAACCTTACGTCGACGTTTGAACAGGAATCGTTTACCAAGCATCCCATAACCAGTCATAATACCCGATTTGGCATAGATTTTTACAGCAGTGATAAAACGGTTATTGGGGTTTTGTTTAACGGGAATTGGAATACTTCCGGTCGGATAGGAAACACAGATGCCACCATTACCAACGCCAACGGAGTTTTGGATTATACTACGAAAACCGCTATTTTCTTAGACGAAAACCGATTTAACGGTTTTGCCAATGTTAATTTTAAGCATACGTTTGATGCCGGCGGAAAAGAAATCACAGCCGATATTGATTACGGCGCTTTTGATACAAAAACCCTTCAGGACATACATAACATCAATGCCAATCCGGATGGTTCGGTTATAGCCGACAGCAAGTTGGCAACCCATCAAATAGGAACCATTACGGTTAAATCTGTTAAAGCGGATTATGTGCACCCAATTAATGAAAAAACCAAGTTTGAAGCCGGATTCAAGAGTAGTTTGGTCACTTCTGATAATGATGTTCGTTTTTACGATGTCATCAATAACCAAAACGTACTTGATCCTACACGTTCTAACCATTTTATTTACGATGAAAATATTAATGCGTTATATACCAATTTTTCAAAAAGCATTACAAAATGGGATTTTCAAGGGGGATTACGCATGGAGCATACGGTTACGAATGGAGAACAAATTGCTACCCAAGAAAGCTTTTCGCGTAACTATGTCAATTTTTTCCCCAATGTGGTTGTGAATCATGCATTTTCTGAAAACAATGCTCTTTCCTTTACCTATGCGAAGCGCATTGACAGACCAACCTACCGGCAACTTAATCCATTTAAAATTTTTGTGGATTCCTATACCTATGTGGTAGGTGACCCAACACTCAATTCGGTGATTACCCATTTATTCGAACTCAACCACACGTTTAAAGGGAAATATATAACGACCTTGAGTTACAGTAGAAGTAATGAAAGTATAACCGACATTTTTGTTCAGGATGATGTGACTAAAATTTCCTATCAGATTCCGGCCAATATTCAGGATTTTGAGCAGTATAATTTGGGCATTTATGTGCCTTTTACGTTCCGAAAAGTACTCAACGCAACCTTGTCCGGGTCGGTGTATTATAATGATTATGCCAGTCCGTTACAAGGAGGCAATCTACAGCAAAGTTTTACCTCTTGGGATATGAATTGGAGCAATACCTTATCGTTAGGGAAAGGTTGGACCGCTGAACTTTCCGGATACTACCAGAGTAAAATGGTTTGGGGTTTGTTTTACATTAAAAATTTAGCTCAAGTAACGGCCGGAATACAACGTACCTCAAAAAATAAAAATTCCACCTTTAAGTTTTCAGTCAGCGACCTCTTTTTAACCAATCACATTGCTGTTGAAGTAGAATACCAAAACCAGGATTTTTTCACGGATCGCACCTGGGATTCCAGAGTAGCAACCTTTTCGTATACCTATCGTTTCGGCAAAAATTCGGTTGCCAAAGCACGTCAGCGAAATACAGGTGTTGAAGATGAGAAAAGAAGAGCCGGTTAAAATCTTTAAATAAAGTTAATAAAACTCATAAAATCACTGAAATTAGTATTTTTGAACCTTTAAATTATAAAAAATGAAACCCATAAAATCCCTAATGTACGCCTCAATAACCGGCGTCTTATTGTCTGGGTGTAGCCCCAAAGTTGCCCCAATATTGTCTACAAATCCCGAAAACATTGATAAATTCCCTATAAAAACGACTCCGTTAAAAGAGAAAGATCTTAACCGCTGGAGCCATTTGGATTTGGTTAAAGATACAGTGCCCGGCATGAGTGTTGACCGTGCTTATGCTGAATTTTTGAAAGGGAAAAAAGGCGTAAAAGTAATTGTTGGCGTCATTGATTCGGGTGTAGATATTGACCATGAAGACTTAAAAGGTAAGATTTGGATTAACAAGAAAGAAATTGCCGGCAATAAAAAAGACGACGATAACAATGGTTATGTAGATGATGTTAACGGCTGGAATTTTTTGGGTGATACTAGCGATGAAAACCTCGAATTAACACGTATTGTAAAACAAGGGCCAACAGCACCACAATATGCGGCTGCGAAAGCACAACTCGATGCTAAAATCGCTGAGGTAACCAAATTAAAACCTCAGGTAGATATGATTGTAAAAGCGGATAAAGATATTCGCACGTATCTGAAAAAAGAGAAATATACGTTGGATGACCTGAAAAAAATAACAACAACCGATCAGGAATTGAGCAAGAGCAAAATGATAATGACTTCTATTGCAATTCAGGCGGGACCAAGTTTTCAGGAAGAAATTCAATCGTTCATCGATTATGTGTACGATAATTTGAATTACAACCTGAATGTGGACTTCAACGGTCGTAAAACAGGTGATAATCCGGAGGATATTACCGATAAAAAATACGGGAACAACAACGTAAAAGGCCCTGTACTTGATGATGCATTGCACGGTACACACGTGTCTGGTATTATTGCCCAAAATCGCGGAAATTCGAAAGGCGGTGATGGTGTGGCTACCAATGCAGAGATTATGGCTATTCGTGCAGTTCCTAACGGCGATGAATATGATAAAGATATTGCCTTGGCCATTCGTTACGCGGTAGATAATGGTGCAAAAGTGATTAACGGCAGCTTTGGAAAAGATTTTTCGCCGCACAAAGAATGGGTTTGGGATGCCATTAAATATGCCGCTTCAAAAGATGTGCTGATTGTTCATGCGGCCGGCAACGACGGTAAAAATATTGATACTGAAGATAGTTATCCAACAGATTCTATGGATAAACTCAACGAAATATCGGATAATTTCTTATCCATTGGCGCATTAAATAAAGAATACGGATCGGCAATTGTTGCTCCTTTTTCAAACTTTGGAAAAAATAACGTTGATGTATTTGCACCGGGGATGGAAATTTATGCTACAATTCCGGGCAATAAATATAAAATGGAACAGGGAACCTCTATGGCCTCGCCTAATGCAGCCGGAGTTGCCGCGTTAATCCGTTCCTATTATCCAAATTTAACAGCCGCTCAGGTAAAGAAAATTTTAATAGAGTCAGCTACTCCACTTACAAACCAAGTTTTGGTCGGTGAGACAAAACAAAAAATGACTTTTGATCAAACGTGCAGATCCGGCGGGATTGTCAATGCTTTAAATGCATTGATGATGGCTGAAAAAATGAGTAAAAAATAAATAACGGAAGGTGTAAGCCTTCCTTTTTTTTAGTATGAAAAACCTACGATATCTCTTTTTAATTCCGTTTGTTGCTTTTTCGCAAACCAAAGGTTATTGGCAACAACAAGCCGATTACCGTATGGCGGTAAATATGGATGTAAAAACCTATCAGTATACCGGAAATCAGGAGCTTACATACACTAATAATTCGGGAGATACACTCAAAAAAGTTTATTTTCACCTCTATAACAATGCCTTTCAACCCGGCTCCGAAATGGATATGCGGTTACAATCCATCAAAGATCCGGATGGACGCATGGTGGTTAAGGTAAAAAAAGATGACACAGAAATCAAGGAAAGCCGTGTTGCAAAATTACAACCTAACGAAATTGGTTTTTTACATGTTTCGGATTTTAGGCAAAACGGAATTCCGGCAAAAACCAAGGAAATAGAAACCGTATTGGAAGTCGAGTTGCCTAAACCAATTTTACCCGGCGGAACTACAACTTTTACGCTCAATTTTCATGGGCAAGTGCCATTGCAAATCCGCCGATCAGGCAGAAATAATAAAGAAGGAGTTGCATTATCAATGAGTCAGTGGTATCCGAAAATAGCCGAATTTGATTTTGAAGGATGGCATGCAGATCCTTATATTTCGAGAGAATTTCACGGAGTTTGGGGCAATTTTGATGTTAAAATCACCATCGATAAAACCTATTTGATAGGTAGTACGGGTTATCTTCAAAACGGCAATGAGGTTGGATATGGCTACGAAGATCAAGGCGTAAAAGTAAAACAGCCTAAGAAAAGTAAAACACTCACATGGCATTTTAAAGCGCCAATGGTCCATGATTTTACATGGGCTGCCGATCAAAATTACCTGCACGATGTAGTGAAAACCGATTTTGGCACAACCCTTCATTTTGTTTACAAAAACAAGCCTGAAATAGTAGAAAATTGGAAAAATGTCCAGCCCGAAACAGTCAAATTAATGGCGTTCTACAACAATCTTGTCGGTAAGTATCCTTATGACCAATATTCGATTATTCAGGGTGGCGACGGCGGAATGGAATATGCCATGTGCACACTTATTTTGGGCGAAGGCAAATATGACGGATTAAAGGGAGTTATTGCACATGAAATGGCACATTCGTGGTTTCAACATGTGTTGGCCACTAACGAATCGAAACACCCGTGGATGGATGAAGGTTTTACAACATTTATGGAAGACACCGCCCTTTGGGAGCTATCCGACAAAACCGGTAAAAACCCAATTAGCGAATCCTATTTAGCGTATTCCAAAATGGCTAATTCCGGTAAGGAACAACCCCTTTCCACACATGCAGATCACTATGATGAAAACAAATTATACAGTACTTCTTCGTATGTTAAAGGCGAATTGTTTCTGACGCAGTTAGAGTATTTATTGGGGCGTGACAACCTTTTAAAAACCATCAAACGGTTTTATCAGGATTATAAATTCAAGCATCCAACACCTAACGACATAAAACGAACCGCCGAACGTGTTTCGGGGGCACTTTTAGATTGGTATTTAACTGATTGGACGCTAACCACCAATACAATTGATTATACGGTTTCCGCATTGGAAGAAAATGAAACCGGTGAAGCTATAATCCGTTTGAAGCGTATCGGAAGAATGCCTATGCCTATTGATTTGGAGGTGGAGTACACCGATGGCACGAAAGAAACCTTTTACATTCCGTTGCGCCAGATGAATTTTATCAAAGAAAACCCCAATCCGAGCCTAAAAAGAACCGTGTTGGCTGATTGGGCATGGGGTGATCCAAATTATACCGTTAAAATAGCCACACCCAAGAGCGCGATTAAGAAAATCAGTATTGATCCTTTGGGATTGATGGCAGATGTTGACCGCCAAAACAATGTATATGAGATTAAATAAGGGAGTTATAGATACTTATTAGGGTGAACTCATAGTATAAAAAAACCGGCCTAAGCCGGTTTTTTTATTTGGTTTTCTTTACATATTGTGTCAGAATAACAATGTATTGACCTTCTACGCGGCCTTCGATTTGTTCCGGGTTATCCCAAACCAATTTGATGTTGTGTACTGCGGCACCTCGTTTTGCCGTAAAATTAGCCCCTTTTACATCAAGGTCTTTTATTAAAACAACAGAGTCACCATCTTGTAAAATATTGCCGTTGGAATCTTTGTGAACAATTTTTCCTTCGTCATCATCGCCTTCACCTGTAGCTTTTGCCCATTCGAGTGCCTCTTCATCCAAATACATCATTTCTAATAAGTCATGATTTTTTAGTCGGGAAAGCATTCTCCATGATACAATTTGAACCGGCAAATGTTCACTCCACATACTTTCACTTAAACCGCGCCAATCATTTGGATTAAGCGTTTCCGGTTGTTCAATTTGCGTTTTAAGTTGATTTGTAATTAAGATACAGTTTTCCGGACTCTCATTGGTTTTAGGAGCAACAGTATACACCACTAAGTCTTCTGTTGAACCGCTTATTTCGCAAGTAGAATTGCTACGGTCATGTAATTTTTTTTCAGTAGGTGTCATGCGATTATAAATTAAAAGAAGCTCCTACGTTAACCACAAACTGATTGTTGTAATATTCAAAACCATTTACGTCCGAATCGTACTTTGCCAAAGGCACTCCGCCCTCTGCATACAAACCAAAACCATCGGTAAAGAAATAGCGAAAACCCAAATGAGCTCCAAAGTTACGCAAGCCCAAATCCAAGCCGGGATAAACATCCATTTTGGAATCAAGGCCTATTACATTCCCTAAATTAGCATTAAAACGTGCTTTTAGGTCAAATCGGTCTTCAAAAGCCGGCTTAACATCCAAGATGCGTTCGGCATTGAGTAAATACGTTGAAACAAAACCGTACGACATGTTTTCACCAATACCAAAATCGGCAGAAACCGTAATTCCGGTACCGCCATCCTGTAAATTAAGTCCAACCTGACCTTTGATGTCACCTTTCCCTTTGTAGGCTTGTGCATTTGAAAATGCCACAGTAAGCAGCATTACAGCGAAATAAAGTTTTTTCATAATCCTATTTATTTTACGGGGCGAAGATACAGGTTTTGGTTGAATTACAACAAACAAAGCCAAAATACACAACGGGATTATTTATCACTTCTTCCTTTTTCATTGGGATAGAGCAACGGTAAAGGGTCACTTTGCCAATAGGCTTTTGTAGTAATATCCATGACTGTTACAGGACCGTTGAATGCTGCCCCTGTATCCACATTCCACACGCCGTTTTTAAAGACAGGAGTGGTTTCCCCGATACGGGTAACCGGTGTATGCCCGATATAAATTTCTCGGTATAATTTCAATCGCTTGGGGTAGAAAATACTTGCTTTAGAAAGATTTTGATCTACTGACAATGCGGTTTCCCATAAGGTACGATCCCAATAAAACATTTTAGAAAAATACTCGAAGTCAACCCCACGGATATTAGTAAAACCGGCATGAATAAAGAGTCGGTTTTGTTCGTCTAAATAATAATCCTTCAGCGATCTTAAAAAGGCAATATGCTTTTGTTTTATTTCTGAAGAGACGGTTTGATAAGCTTTTACGGTAGCTTCTCCTCCATGGTTATACCACAAGGAAGAATTGAAATTAGGGTTACTGTTGGTTAGCCATTCCAAAAGCAAGTCATCGTGGTTTCCACGAATAAAAACGCAGTTCATTTTCTCGCTTAACTCGATAAGAAAGTCCAATACTTGAGGCGATTGACTCCAACCATCTACATAATCGCCTAAAAAAATCAGTGTGCTTGATGCAGTAATTGGGCTACGCCCCAATGCCTGTTGCAAAGCAACCAAGCCGCCATGTATATCACCAATAACAAAAGTAGCTGAAGACAAATCACTCATAATACGAAATAATCAGCATTTTAACATTATTTGAGAAAAAACCGTAAAACAAGACGTCATACCCAACATAGATTTGCAATGTATTAATACAATAAAAAGGAATTCCAAAAACAAAACAAAGCATGCTATTTAAAAAAAATCTAACCAATTGTATCATTTAAAAGCAACAACATCATGAACGCAAAATCTATTTTTTTTGGACTACTTACTTTATTGGTAACCTCTACTGTTATGGCATCAAACACCAATAAAAGCATTGTACAAGGCAAAACTACATATTCTATCAAATTAACCAAAGAAATTAATCCTACTGACCCTCCAATTCTTATTCCGCCAATAAAAAAATAATATAACCGTATTTCAATATTCTAAATTATTTACTGCGAAAAAACCTGAAGAAAAACCATTCTTCAGGTTTTTCATTTTTTGTACATTTGAAAATACTAAATCGGCTGCGTTGAAAAAATTTATTTTTCTTGCTTTACTTTTTGCTTTTTTCTCCTGTACTCAAACTACCGGATACCATCCTTTGAATTTGGATTCGAAGATTGATTCACTTTATTATACTTTTAAAAACCCCAATCTTGACCCAGTTGAAAAAGAAAAGAAATTGGACTCTATTACTTTTCTTTTAGAGAAAAGCAACTATTCAGATAAAATACGAGAGCATTACTCGGATGTCATTTCTGGATATGGAATGATAGGCAACAAAAATAAACAACGTAAAGTCAGTAAATTTTTTGAAACACGTTCCTCGCGCGCGAATGACGAGGAAGGCACCATTCAGGCATTATGCTTTTTAGGAATGGAATATTTCAGTGCCTTCAAAGCAGATAGTGCTTACTATTATTATCTTAAGGCAGAAAAAATATCGCAAAAGCTAAAAGAGAACCCTTTTTTATCAAATATTCTTCTCAATAAATCGAATATCCTATGTGTTCAACACAATTTTTCTACGGCACAAACCAACGCGGTAAAGGCTTTAAAAATTGCAAAACAAAAAGGATACAGCGATTTAATTTACGGTTCCTATATAGCCATTGGGAACGCCTTGTATGGTATGAATGAATATGAAGAATCCAAATCCTATTACCAACTTGCGCTTAACGAAACAGAACATTTAAAAGCTAACGAACTGTATTTGGACTTCAAGACACAGGCTCAAAATTATATTGGGTTGGTGTATCAAAAGCAAGGAAAATTCCAAGACGTTTTGAATTATTATAAGAACAGTATAAACCTGGAAGAACTGCAAAAGCAAAATGTGAGTACGTATCCGTATATTCTTAAGAATTTGGCCTATGCCAAATTTAAACTCAAGGAACCCGGAGCCATGGCCCTTTTTGATGAGGCGCTTTCTATTGGAAAAACAAGCAGGAACGATGCCTTGACCGTTACTGTTTATTCTGCAATGGGTGAATTAACCCTTGATGAAAAAGAGTATACGCAAGCAAATTTGTATTTAAATCAGGCACTCGATTTGGCCAGAAAGGCTAAGTTTACCGAAGATGAATTGGTTATCTTAAAGCTTCTCACCCAATCAAAACCATCAAATTCTAATGTCATTCAAGATTATATTACACTCAATGACAGTGTTATTAAACAAGAGCGAAAAGCCGAAGAGAAATTCTCGAGAATTGAATTTGAAACAGATCAGATTTTATACCAAAAAAGATTGGCCGAAGAAGAAAGCAACACGCTTAAGAACAGAATTTGGGTTATTATCGGATTTGGATTGTCTATTTTATTGACAATTTTACTTTGGGTAATCAATGATTCCAGAAGGGCTAAAACCAGAGAATTAAAATTGATTAAGGAACAACAACAAGCAAACGAAGAGATTTACAAGTTGGTTTTAGATCAAAATCAAAAACTCGAAGAAGGTAAGCAAATGGAAAAGAAAAGAATTTCATTAGACCTTCATGACGGAGTGATGGGGCGATTGTCCAGTATTCGGATGAATTTATTCATTTTGAATAAGAAAAACGATCCGGAAACGATTGCTAAATGCTTGGAATATGTTAAAGATATTCAGAACATCGAAAAAGAAATCCGCGCTATTTCACACGATTTAAGCAACAACCATTTTTCCGGAAAAGTAAACTTTATTACGATTGTTGAAAATTTATTTACAGCTGTAAAAAACCACAGTGATATTGATTTTCAGGCTAAGTTTGACGATAGAATTGAATGGGAAGTTGTTTCGAGTGCTGTTAAGATTAATATTTATCGGATTATCCAAGAGGCCTTGCAAAATATTGATAAATATGCCAATGCCAAAACGGTTGTAGTTGAGATGCAAAAAGGAGAAGGTGTAATTCATGTCATTATACAAGATGACGGACAAGGTTTTGATACCGAAAAAAAACCCGATGGCATTGGATTAAAAAACATGCGTTTGCGTGTTAGTGAAATAAATGGAGATTTCCATATAGAATCAAAACCCGGCAACGGAACAAAAATAAATTTGAATATCCCGATTTAGTTTACTACCTTCACAATACGGTAAAAAAATAGAAAATGGCCTATAAAATCCTCATGGTGGATGACCACAAAACTATGTTAACGGGATATAAAACCATTCTCGATTTTAACGAAGAAAACTTAGAAATTGACGCCGTGTTTTGTCACGATTGTGAAAGCGCCTTTTCCTCAATATCGCAAGCGGACACTTCTACTTTTGACATGATTTTTTTGGATAGAAGTTTACCTCCTTTTCCCGATATGAAAGTCAGGTCAGGAGAGGACTTGGCATTAATGGCCAGAAAGAAATTCCCTGAAATCAAAATTATCATGTTAACCTCGCATGCCGAGGCTTTTGTTATTTATGATATAGCGCATAAAATTCGCCCTGATGGTTTACTTATTAAAAGTGATTTTGACGGAGATGAGTTATTAGTCGCTTTTTCTAAAATTTTGAGAGGCGAAACCTACCATAGTGAAACTGTAAAATCTGCCTTAAAAGAGCAAATAATTAGCCGTGGGTATTTAGATACGCTCGACAGACAAATTATTACCTTATTATCCCGTGGTCTCCGCAACAAAAGTATAGCCTCTGAGTTGGGCTTGTCTGACAGTGCGGTTGAAAAGCGAAAAGTAAAAATTAAAGATTACCTTAATATAGATAAGGGTAATGATGAAGACATTATCTGTGAATGTCGAAAATTGGGTTACATTTAATCCTTTAACTTTTTTTACGGAAAAACCGTAATCACTTCCTTACTTCTGATTTTAACTTTACCTGTGTAATCTTAAACAAAGATTTACAACGGGTTAAGGCCTTTTGTTAACACGAAAATGCAACCCGTATTTTACGTCATCAAACCATTTGTTTCACATTAAAACAGTAGCGTAGGTAAAAATGGGGTTACCTCCCGTAAGTGACCGAATATAAAAAACCCGATTTGTATTTCGTAAAAGGGATTTGTAAGACCTTAAACCTGTGAGGCATTGCAAATTAAAAAAAGTACAGGTAAAAAAAACAGCCCGGCACGTTTTTGAGAGTACAAACCGGACTGCTATTAATTAAATCTTAACAAAGATATGAAAAATTTTTTTCTATGCCTAATGGTGCTGCTTTTTTTTAGCTTTAGGGTTCAGGCTCAAGAAGTTAAAATCGTCTCAGGACTGATTTCGTCCGGAATGTACCAAACAGAAATTCCTGAAGAAGTGCAATCCAAACTCACCTATGAAAACCAAAAACAGGAGTTTACTCGCCATACTCGTTACTGCGATAATCTAAAAGGCGAAATTTCAATTGTAACCGATTCAAAAGATCGTATTGTAGCCGTTACGGTTCCCTATGGAACTTCTGTAGAGCGGTTGCGAGACATTGCGAAGTGTTTCAAACGCGCTTTTTGGGGAGAAGGTACCGGATGGGGCGGTTTTTGGGATTGCCTCTTTGCAGATTAGCAGTAAACAAAATCTTTTGTTAAGCTAACCAATTATTAATTTCTAAAAAGTAAAAAATATGAAAAGTATTATTTTAAAAGCAACTTCGGTTGTAATGAGTTTGATCATTTTTACAATGTCGAGCCAAGCTATTGCCAGTTCAAAGGTGATAAAAACGATAATGGACATCAACAGTATGTCTTCAGAAGAAGTATTTCGTGGTGTAATTTTCAGAGAGGGATCTTTGGCTTTGCAGCTCTTTAACAAAGAGGATATTGAGTTTACCAACAACTTGAATGACGATATTAAGGAAAACCTTAATGCCACTAAGGCAAAAATAATTCAAGTGATTAAATCTGAAAACCCTAGGTATTTATCTGATTTTAAATCGAAAATAGTAAGCGGAGATCATTTCAAAGTATACAATGCTTTGGTAGATGCTCAGGAATACGTTAAATCGATTGTAAAAACACAATACAAACTTACCGACAGCGAGATTGACAAATACTCCAAAGGAGGTGACCCAAAAGCTGAAATCACTAAACTTAGTGCCGATCGAAATGCGTGTATTGCTGTTTTGATAGCGCTTGTATTGGTATTGCTTAAACTTTTGGTGATTCCGTTTGCACCGGACGGGGATGTTTCCCCTGAGGTATCTCGCCTTGAAAACGAACAATTAGCAACCACTTTAGTAGAACTTTCAAATAAATAAAATCATGGAAACAAATAAAAAACACTCATTAGCAAAACGTTTAACTTCAGTATTTCTGTCGTTCGCATTATTATTTACTTCATTTAACTATGCTTTCAACGCCCGTAATTTGCGTTTACCGGTTGCCGGTCACACCGGAGAGGAGTATTTTAATGCTATCTATTTCAAAAAAGGCGATTTAGCTAACCAAATCTATAAAGATGAATTGGCCGAGTTGGTTAAAGAAAATGACACCAACTATAACAAAGAAGAAATTGCCGAAGTTCAGGCACTTATCCTTTCAACCATTAAGAAACAAAATCCGGGTTATATGGATCAGTTTAAAAGAGGTATCGAATCATCTGATTTGAACACTATTGAAGCTACCGTGCTTAAAGGCGGTGAACTTATCTATAAAACTGTAGAAACCCTGGATAAAGGGGCACTTGCAAACAATGAAATTTATCAAAAATTCATGTCAGACTATGCCTCAGCCGGAAGTGGTGATAAGCAAAATTTATTACTTTATTTGGTTGCTGTGTTTGCAATTGCTGTGTATGCTGCAGTTTATTTATGGAAAGTTGGGCCAAGAGCTACAGAGCTAACAACCATGGATGATCAGACACGTTTATACAGAGAACAGTTTGTTTACAACATCTATAAACTGTAATACAATCAACAAGGAAAGGGTATGCATTGTTATACCCTTTTCTTTCCTTAAAAATTAACATTTAGTACGGATTTTCCGTAAACCGCGACATAACGTCAAACGTAATTTTACTTCTCAAACCAAAAAACAACATTTTTTTAATCAAAAACCTAAAAATTATGGAAACAACAGCAAAAAATTCATTTGTAGTAAAAGCAGTTTCAATTTGGCTGTCTTTTGTAATGATTCTTACTTCATTTAGTGGTTATTCTACCTCCAGAACACCGCTACCTTCAAAAACCGTAGCTCAGCATACCGGGGAAGAGTATTTCAGAGCAATTTTCTTCAAACAAGGCGATATGGCCGCCAAAATTTATAAAGGGCAGTTGGAAGAAATTACGTCAACAAACTACTCAGATCGTGAAAGAACCGAAGTAGCAGCAATACAAAATATGGTTATTCGAGATTTGATAGCGGCTAATCCAAAGTATATGTCAGAATTGAAAACAGCCGTAGAGTCTAATGATTTGAATAGTATTGAGGCAGCCGTAAGTAAAGGCGGTAACCTTATCGGACAAACGCTTGAGAAAATAAACCCGGAATCCTTAAAAGACAATTCAGTTTATGAGCGTTTTTTAAGTGTTGCCAAAGGTGAAACTACAGCAGATAAATCGGCCTGTGTTATATTTTACTTAGCTCCTTTTCTATATTTTCAAGTGGTGGTATGGTATGCCGTTTCAATGCCTTTTTTGATTGTGGCTAGTGCTTTTGAGAAAGACAAACAATCTGATTTGTATAAAGAACAATTTATTTACAATATCTATGAGCTATAAAACCAAACTCTTCGTACCCTTTGGAATTTTGGTGATTTGTGGTTTATTTCTAATCAATTTGATTATAGTATCTTTTGCACCCTATAACCCACTCACACCTTCCAAAGCATTTAAAGTGGATATTTCGCTTCTGGCACCCCAAGGATGGGCTTTTTTTACCAGAAATGCGCGTGAACCTAACTTGTATATCTATACTAAGAACGAAAACAATAAATTGCAATTAGTTGATTTTCAAAAAAACACAAACAGCGCCAATTTATTCGGTCTTTCAAGATCTGCAAGAACACTCTCGGTAGAAATCGGTGAGATTTTAAAACAGGTAGATACCTCAAACTGGTCAAAAAACAACACCGGTGATCTTAAAAAAGAATTCAACAAATCAAAAACAATAGGCGTTACCAATCGTGCTATTCACCCTAAACTTAAAGATACGCTCTTTTTAGAATACAGAGAGAAAACACCTTGGGCGTGGGCAAAATCGTACGATGAAATTAAAATGCCTTCTAAAACCTTAAAACTATATGTCAAGCTCGCTAATACAAAATTTAAATAAAAGCCTTGATGAGCATTTATCGGCTTTTACATGGACAAATACTTATGGTATTGCCCGTAGTTTTATCGCTTTAAGCTTATTTTTAACCTTAACATTTAGCGATATATACAAAATGATTTCACCGGTAGGTGAATTAAGCGAAATATACAGTGTTAGTCGGTTGGCTAAGTTCAGTATTTTCTATTTGCTAAAAGACCATTTGTTTGTAGCCAAAATTATTTGTCAGGTTATCTTGTTTTTGGTGATTGTTGGGTGGAGACCTCGTTTCACCGGGATACTACACTGGTGGGTTGCTTTTAGCTTTACTACGTCGTCATTCATCTTAGAGGGTGGAGATCAAATAGGAGAAATTATTGCGCTATTACTCATACCGGTTACTCTTTTGGACCATAGAAAATCCCATTGGCAAAATAAAGTTCCTTTCGGATACAAAAGAAATCTTATAACAGACACCGCATTAATGTTGGTTTTCGGAATTTTTATTTTAATCTCAATACAGGTTTCCTATCTCTACTTTAATGCATCAACCGGTAAATTTGGCTCAGAAGAATGGGCTAACGGAACCGCTGTTTATTACTGGATGGATAACTCCATTTTTGGCCCGTCAGATTCATTTTGGAAACCTATTTTTTTCACAATAACCAAAACGGCTGTTGGCGTTATGGTGTTGACCTGGGGCGCTATTGTTGTGGAAATAGTTTTGTGTATGGGAATATTGGTTTCAAATACTAAAATTAGAAGGCTCCTTTTATTTACAGGGATATCGCTACACCTTATGTTTGGTTTGGCGTTTGGCTTATGGACTTTTTATATTACAATGATCGGAGCTTTAATCCTGTATTTAGGTCCCAGAACAACAGGTATTGATAAAAGATACCTACAGTTGAAAAACATCTAAATTGATTGTATCATTTTTCAAATCAATCACACAAACCTCATGAAAAAAAGTATCCTTTTTAAAACGATTTTTTTATTCCTACTCGGTCTTATGGGTATTGTTTCTACATTGACCATGGAGTTGCCGATAGATCCAAAAATAAAAGCAGAGCTTTTAAAATATTTTACGCCAAATGAACTAAAATTAGTTGCGATAGTTAATCCGGCTATCCTACTTTTTGTTGCCGTTTTGGCTGGGATTTTTACCTATAAAAAATCCGGTTTTAAAATGCCGCTCATTGATCGTTTTTTTGATTTAGAAGACCAAGTCGAAAAGAATTGGCTCAAAAACACAGGTTTTGTTTTACTGTTTGGGTTTGTTTGCGGATTGGTTTTAGGGTCTTTGTCCAAACTTCCTTTCATCCCGGAACAATTTAAAGAATTGGAAACCAATTTTCAGCCCAATCTTTTAGTCCGCTTTTTGTATGGAGGGATAACTGAGGAAATTATGATGCGCTTTGGCTTTATGTCGTTAGTGGTTTGGCTATTGCAATTGATAACCAAACAAACAAATGCCATAACCTATTGGATTGGGATACTCATTTCGTCTTTGTTGTTTGCAGCAGGTCATTTGCCGGTGCTTTTTCAGGCAGTCCCTAATCCGGAAGTTAGTATGATTGTGTATGTTATTCTGGGAAATGCTATTGGAGGTATAGTTTTCGGGTGGGTATACTGGAAAAAAGGGCTTGAATATGCTTTTCTGGCACACATTTTTGCTCACGTCGGGATGTTAGTATTTGCAACCATTCAATAACTTATGAAAGTTGTTTTTTTTGACGGAATCTGTATCATGTGTAACGGCTTTGTGCGGTTTTTACATCGAAATGATCAAAAAGGGGAATTGTTTTTTTGCGATTTACGAAGTGAAAAAGCAAGAGAATTGTTAGCAGAAGCCCATTCCGAAATACAATTTGACACCATAGTTTTTTTGAACGGAACCCAAAAAGAAGTAAAATCAGCAGCTATGATTTCAATAATTGCCTCTTTGGGAGGAATGTATAAAGCAGCAGTCGTTCTTAGAATTATACCAGCGTTTATCCGAGATGCCATGTACCAACTCGTTGCAAAGAATCGGTTTTTGGCCGGAGAGCAAAAATCATGCGCTCTCGAAAAAGGGCTTTCAAATAAAATAATAGGATAGCGTAAGGCTAAACTACAATTGCATTTTTACTAATTTAATATAAAAACAATGAAAATAAATAAACTGTCATTTGTTCTTATTTCAGCTTTTTCTCTGGCTCAGGGCGGCGGTAAAGATCTTGGTGCCGACATCAGAGGAATAGGTTGTAACGGAGGATCAGGACTTTGTACAGCCGCTAAAACCACCAATAAATCAAGCGCCATGAAAAAATTTACTGTTTATAAAGTATCAACCACAACGATGATTATTGAAATTGATCCGTCAAATCTTTCAATAACTGAACAAAAAAGCTTTTTTGGAAAAGAATACAGTTCAATTACATCCAATGAAGAATTGGTATTCATCCAAGAAATGGATTTTGTATTCGACCTGGATACTTCTCTATACTTAGAGATGGATCCCGGCTACCGACTACTCAAAAGAGGAAGTTATCCCATTACAATTGTCAATGACAAAATACGGGTAACTCTTCCACTGGCCGAGTCTAAATAAACCTTAAAACGAATGCTTATGAAAACGGTTAGTCGCATTGTTTTTGTTTTGCTCATGCTGGTCATAACACCAGGTTTTGCAGCAAAGAACGATGGTGATCCCAATGAACTCATACAAGAGATGATTGTGGAAATTCAACGTATTAATTATCAGTATGAATTATTGTTGGAAATTAAACAACAGGAGTTAGTCGATTTAAACAATTCATTGTTGTTGGCCTACAGCACGGAACAAAAAACGGAACTTTTGTTTCAAAAAGATCGAATTCAGACGGAGATAAACGAAATTAATGCAGTTACTGCCGGCGAAATTTCTAAGGTCCGCTACCTTAAAGGCTTGCAGATAATTAAAATTTTGTATGAAAAAGTGTTGAGCTTAGACCATCATTTTGCATCGGTTCGTACTTTGAGCGAAATCAATAAAATTTCCAACCCCAATCAATATCCCGAATACGAAAAGCTCAAAGAGTTGGTTTCTGCCAAAAAGGATAAAAAATCAGGATTGGACTTAACCTCTGTTTTGGGCACCAACACCTTTGTTTCTTTAGTGCAAACGTTTACTAATATGATGGGTTCCACATTGACCAAAGAAGAAAAGGAAAAGGAATTGGCCAACGTGGAATGTATACTCGACTTTACACTGCGCATGCAAAATGACTTGAATACCATATATTTTGAAACCGCTTTCCTGCAAACCAGTAACGATAAAATCAAACAAGAAATTGAGTTGTTGTTTAAAGATTACACCAAACCCATTGGTTATGTAGCTACTTTGGAAAATTGCAGAACGAACGACGATTGGGAAACGGTTACACAAAAGATGGAAGAGTATCTCAATAAACTTAAAACTTCGACAGGCACCACGCAGTACAAAATGCAGGTAAACCTCGAATTTCCTATAGATCGCTTACTGCAGTTTATTTCTCAGTACAATAATTTTATCGATCAGGGCGGTAAGTTTTACGAAAAGTTCAAAATCATTCTCAATAGTTATGAAAATGAAAAACAATGCGAAACCAAGTTGCCGCTGGAATACAAAAAACTAAAAACCGATATTGATGTGGCTATCGAAAAATTTAATGTGGCCTACAAACCGGTAGAGATTAACGGAACCAAAATGAAAGAAATACTCTATGGTCTTAATGAGTATGATTAAAATAAACAACCTGAGTTCGTTATACGAATAAAGTCAAATTCTTATTTTGAAACTCACGTTGAATAAATAGTTAAAGTTAAATTGGGTTAATTTTTTTAAAACGGCAGGGTGTTACACGTTGCCGTTTTATTTTTCTCCGTATTTTACTTTGCGTAATACACGCATTACTTCTTTAAAATTGATATAAACTTCGGGTTTTGGAAAGGCTTTTAAATAGGGTTTGGCTTCAATAAGTTTTTGTTTGGCCTCCTCAAAACCGTTCAAAAAACAAATCATCAAGGTAGAGGGTAAGTTTTCCAAATCTTTTTCTTCACGGTCGGTTAATACTAAGCCTTTTTGAAGTTTGTTTAACAAGGATAAATTCGAATTGTAAATGTGATACATCATTTTACGATTGTACTGTGGCGGATGAAAGAGCATTCGGGTTTCAATTTTGTAATACCCATTGTCAAAAAAAGATATTTTTTGCTCTTCCAACGGATAATAACTCGTTTTGTCATTCAGCCCCAAAGGTATAAACTCGGTAATGATAAACGTAGAATCGTCATAGGTTATAGTTACTTCATCTTGTGCCGAATAAAAAAGCTTTACTTGCTCATTGACCAATTCTATATCAACCCGCGATAAAAACGTAGTATCTCTGATTTTTTTGGCAAGACCCGACCAACAAATCACAAACAATTCTTTAAAAACCTTATAGTTAGAGGGCATGTCTTTGTGTCTGTTGTTCACAAAATCAATCACACTATCCAACGTATGCGCAATATTGTTGCGTGAATTGTTTTCTATGCTGATGACCGTTTCGGTGTTTTGTTTGGAATACGGAATTTTTTCTTCGGTCGGAATCGAGTTACTTCCTCTGCGCACAAACGCAGCATTTACCGGTATGGTATGAATCCCTTTTTTAAAGTACGATGTTTTGGATTTGGGCCGAATGGTAACTAACCCCACAACCCTGTCTTTCGGGAGATTGGGAAACGGAACATTTTCATACTGAATCTTGGGCGGATTTTCCAAAAACGCATTAACCAGGTTTTGAATCCTGCTGTCATCAAAAAAGTCATCTCCCACTATCTCATTGGTTTCGTCTTCCACGCCCACAACTATATAAGAGTTGTTTGACGGATTGGAATTGGAAAGCGCACAAATATGCTTTAAAAACTTCGCTTTGCCTTCTTTCGTATGCAAATTTAACTGACGCTTTTTATCGTAAAAACTACTCTCATCATTGTGAGCGAGCAAATTTTTGATAAGAAGTCGTTTGTTAATCATAGTTTACGATTTAGGTCATAACAAAAAGTATATGCGTGGCACGTATTTACGGCACTTTATCACCCATAGCCGCCGTCCAAACGGCAAACCAATCGGTTAACTCCATTGGCAAATCTACGGCTTTCATAAGCTGCTGTATACGGGCAATATTTACGGTTCCGGCCACCGGAATTATACCGGCCGGGTGTTGTATAATCCAAGCCAATAAAAGGGTGTCGGCACCCACTTCGTACTTTTCTACTAATTGAACCAAGATTTTTTTCAACCGTTGCGTTTGTTCATTGTTTTCCCGAAACACAGTCCCCAAGGGATTCCAAGACATCGGCTTAATGCCATGAAGTTGCATATGGTCTAAACTTCCGTTGAGCATGGCTTCGTGATGGGTGGCCGAAAACTGAATCTGATTATAGTGAATTTCGGTTTTGCTGCGGATTAAGTCGGTTTGCGAGGGAGTGAAATTGGACACTCCAAAATCAAGCAATTTTCCGTCTTTTTGGAGTTGGGCCACAGCTTCTGCGATTTCATCGGCTACCATCAACGGACTCGGGCGATGGAGTAACAGTACATCCAAATACTCGGTTTGTAGGTTTTTAAGCGAATTTTCAACCGACCAAATAATATAGTTTTTCGAATAATCGTAGTGTTTTATGCTGTTATTTCGCCCTTGTACATGTTGGATTCCGCATTTGGAAATCAGTTGAATGGATTCCCTGCGGATGCCACTGGCGGCAAGTGCCTTTCCAAACTCGGCCTCGGTAGTATAACTTCCATAAATATCAGCATGGTCAAACGAAGTAATTTTATGTTCGCTAAACACCCTAATCAAATGTGCCATTTCCGAGGAACTTAGTTTTTTGTCCCAAATTCCCCAATTCATGGTGCCGGCAATTACCGGCGAAAGTGATGTTTTTCTCATGTTCAATTAAAAACTTAAAAATACTAAAACAAAATTAAAGTTGATGCAATTAACAGTAAAACAAACACTATGAAAAAAATAATTAATAAATGAAAATAATCTTAATCACATATTAAAATAATCTTATATTTGTATTCTAAAATCTTTTGCGCAAAAGAAATTGTTTAATTTTTAAAGATTTTAATATGAGTACAATAAAAAAACAGAGTGAAGCTAATTTTGATGCGAAAAGTCAAGGAGGTTCTATGGGGTTTACGTTTTTAAATCTCGACCAAATTAATTTTGCCGGAAAACAAAACGGTTTAGGTTCTTTAAATTCTGTGATGACAAACAAAGATTTTGATGAAATAAGCTATGAAAAAAAGTATGGCGAAGGTAAGGCATGCGGGGCATATACCAGTAATTTAATTAGAGGAGAGCCCATAGTTTATGATTTGCTGAATTTTATTAGAATGAATAAGAGTTTTTCTTCTTCCTTTTTTTATCCTGAATTATACGCTAAAAAAATGGATAGCATGACCTTTTCAAGCCCTACCACCATGATTCCGTATTCAAGTTTTGAAAACTTGGGCAGCTATCAAAACTTTGATTTTTCAATCGATGGTATAGAAAAAAGCGGAAGACTTAACATTAGGCTTAATGAAAGGGCTTGCTATGTAGCAATGAACGAACCAGGATTTCGGTTTAAGATAGATGCTGCTTACAGAAAAATTGTATTTAGAGTATCCTATATCTATAAGGATGCCTTGCAATTTAAAGACTACAATATAACTCCGGAAATTGATGGTGATTATGAAATAGATGACCAGTATAAAGCGATCATTATTGAGACTTCAAACGCAGAAGCCTTTTTGGCTTTAACGAATAACATTGGGAACAAAGATTATGTTTTGAAAGAAATTAAAAAAACATTTATTACTGCATTAAAAGCAACAACTGATGGGGCTGCACTTAAGTTTATTTACGAAAACGCACCCAATTTTGTTTTAAAAGAGTTATTAGATGATTTTAAACCCAATGAATTATGGAAGCATGTTGAGTTACTCACACAATATGACGATGACTGGTCATTTAGCGGTTGGGTTGATGGAAGTTCAGCACTAATTAATGTTTTCAAAGCTTTTGAAAGTTCTTATTATTTGGTGTCAAAGTTCAGAAAAGATCCTGCCTTTCTCAAACGAATTTTCAATAACTTAGATGGAGAATCTTTGGTTGATAATCAAATTATGAATAATCGAATACTATTTGCTTCATTGATTCATGCCTGTATGGTTACCAATGTAGAGTTTAAGGGCAAGCAAACAGTTTTAGACAAAACATTTTACTTGGGGAACGGCTATTCAATTGATAGTGATGTATCTTTTTTTAGTGATGAAAAAGAAGATGAATTTTTTCTTAAACAACAAAAAACAATCACATCAACTGGAACTGCTATTAATGCAAATGATCTATCGAAAGAAGAGTACCAATCCGAAATAAAAGTTGATACCGAAGAAGGGCAAATGTACCATCCGCTAGATATGGTAAACCTTGTCGATTACAGTTCGGGTTTTCCAATTCATGTTCAAGTACCTGTCATTTTTGTAAAAGCCCTTGCTAGCGAAGCTGAGCTGAAAGACATAAATCGCAACATCCGTATTGGGTTTGATTTTCTGCAACAATAATGTTTTCTCCACGGTTTTCAATATAGACCATATGATGAGTAATAAAATTTCTTTTAGCATGAACAATTAAGTCTCCAGTCTTTAAATGACTTAAATTCATAAATTAAAATAAAATAATAGAAAGCACCTCATTTGTTGAAGTGCTTTTTTTCTAAATAATCAAATAAGAAATTATTTTTCCTTTCTTACTCCTTTAAAAGGCGTACCATCTTGCTTAACATCCATAAAACGACCAGTACTAGTATCACGCTTAACATACTGCTCTGTTTTAGGGTTATAAGTCTGACTTCTCCCTTTTACTGCACCATTACGATGACCATCTCCGGACTTACCATTTTTTGCCATGGTTTTCAGATTTAATCCAACCAAACTTTTTAATACTGAGGCGTTTGATTAAGAACCCAAGGAATAATTAGGTAATAAATAGAAATCTATTACTTTTGCAGAAGAAATTTATGTCCGTCCAAAGATTTAATTTCAACTGACCGAAGCCTAATTCCATTTTGCTTCGGTTATTTATTTACTTTTTGTTCATATTGTTTAATGGTATCTATACCATCAATCAATTTACTATCCTTTGATTTTACCTCTTTAATGAAAGTGTCACATTCGGCTTCACTTAAAACACCATTTTTATATGCTTCTAGCAAAATATCCATTGTGGTCAAATATACTATACCAAAATACTCACAATATGATTTTATATCCTTTAAATTACTACTAGCAATATAATCTTTAGTATATTTTGCAACAGCCATACAGGCAGCTTCTCCATCACCCATAGTTGTTTTTAATCGAGCATATTCCACAACTATTTCTTTATCTCTAGGGAAAGGAATAACCTCTATTTTAGTCCATTCAATAAAATTATCTAAAGCAACAATACTTTTTTTACGTTTATCTAATTCGGCTTTAACTTTATCTAAAATCACAAATCGACCAGGATAAATTTTTGGCAACAGTAATTGCTGTCCAGCTTTGGTAAAATGAATAATTATATCACAATCCAATAAAATTCTAGGAGCTGTATTAATTTTCTTTACCATCATCATTAAATTTAGGATCGTCAATATCTAAGCCAATATCCAACATTAAAGAATGATAATGACTTTCTGAAATTTTATCAGCATCAAACAAAGCTTTAACTTTTATTCCATAATCTCCAATCACCATTTCAACATCACTTCTTTCATAAAGAGAAGCAGAATAACCATGCTCTACGGCACTTTTAATTACACCTGTTAAGTATTGCTTATAATCTTCGTAATGAATATATTTTGCTTTGCTAAGTCTTACTAATAAAGCTGCTCTTGATACACCAAAATATTGTTCCATTTTTAAAATAGTAGCCAACGAAATGGTTTCACCCCAAGCCAATTCTTTTTCAGGTATTTGTTTTATTATAGCTGCTTCAGGCATCAAAAAATAGGAACTAAAAATGTCAGCATTGTATTCTTCTTTATCCTTTTTATCAAATTTTCCAGCATTACACATTTGAAAATTGAAATCACTTTGAATGAATAAATGATATAATTCATGACCAATAGTGAAATTCTGCCTTCCAACAGGTACAGCAGAATTAATTAGCATAAATAAATTATCATTAGTTTTGAGAGCCATGCCAGAAAACTCACTTTCTAACGGCTTATATACAGTCAAAACTCCTAGTGTTAGTAGTAGTTTTTCTAAATCTATTGAAGTTTCTGTGCCTAATCCTAATTCCCTTCGGAACTTATTTGCCTTGGCTTCTAAAATCTTTTCATTAAATGCCATTATGTAATCGGTTTATTTTTAAATAATTTTTTACAATCTTTCCAAAATCAGAAAGTTTCTCCATATCACTTTCATTAACAGAATCCTTTCTAAAGGCAAAAACAACTTCTGCCATTGCTTCTTCTACTGTCTCACTAAAAAAAACGGATAGTTCAACACCAAACAAATCAGATAATTTCTCTAAAATTTCCAGAGGAACTTCTCTTTCGTTATTTTCGTAAAAACTGACCATTTCTCTTTTTATTTCCAAAAAACCTGCTAATTTTTCTTGTGTATACCCATACCTTTCTCGCAATCCTTTTATTACTAATCCTGTTGTTGCTTTCATTGTTTGTTGAGTTTTAATTACTGTTTGTTCTTTTTTGAATGTCATTTGATGTTACAAAAGTAATCTTTTTTTTCAAATTGATAATAATTGTACAAATTTTAACCAGATGGTACAGATTTGCAATCCGTACCTAAAAAGAATAAAAACCATAACATGATTTGTTGTGGTTTTTTTATTCTTACAACTGTGCTAATTTTTTTACTTTAGTTGCTTGCACGGGTTGCAAATCCGTGCCATCGGGAAACTAATTTAAAATTAAGATAAATGGAAATAATTATAAAAAAAAATTGGGATTATATATTGTCGAAAAAAAAAGGTAAACTAATTTTATCTGTCATTTGTGGGACTATTGCTCAATTTGAATTAGATATTGTTTTAAATTCTGATGAAATAGAAAAGTATAATACTTTAGGTGAAGTTTTCTTAAATCAATTGGCCGATGAAATTAGATCAGCACCATCAGAATGGAAAAAACGTAAATTAAATTAAAAGCTAACCCCCCCGCTCCTGTGCGAATCTTTATCGCGTGGTAAATAAAACAAAGCCGTTTCATAAAAATTGAGACGGTTTTTTATTTCTTAACCATACAACATTGACATTCTTTTAATCGGGTAAATAGTTTGATAATTTTATAACTTTAACAAGCTTAAATGTATTATAGTAATTATACAATCTAAAAAGGCAATTGATAAATAATTTTGAACAACCACGCGAAAGGGTTCGCGCGGCAGCAGTGGGAAAAATATATCTTTCTAAAAATTATGAATTTGGGAAGTTTCATCATAGTTCATTTTTAGCAGGAGAAAAAGTTGCAGCAGCTGGGGAAATTTACATCGAAAGAGGTGTTATTAAAACCATCACTGATGGTAGTGGTCATTACAAACCGTCTTTAAAATTAGTAGAAAAAAATATGCTTAAAGAATTATCAAATAGATATTATTTTAGCATAGGAACAAATAAAGAAAGCGAAATTAGATTTAATCATGGTTTTTAAAAAACAAGAATATGGAAAATAAATTAATATTAGAAGCAATACATGGAGCGGTATGGAGAAAAAAAATTAGTCAAATTTACACTCTGAAAGACATATATAAAGACATGATTGCAGATTGTGATTTGTCAAATATAGAATTAGATAAATTTATCAAAAATAAAGAAGTGTTTGAATGGATAATTGAACATCCTGAGTATGATTATAAAGGATTGTTAGAATCTCATTACAGCAATGAAGAACTTTTTAGGTTTTTTAAGATTTATTATGAAAACCTTATTTTTATTCTAAACAAATATTTTAGTGGTGACTATGTTATTAGAATTTCAGAAATAGAAAATATGTAAATTATAACCGCTTGACTTTTTTTCAGGCGGTTTTTTTGTAATGCCCTGCTTGGCAAGAGTTCCAACACATAGCTCCGCGCCCGAGCGAAGCGAACTGACAAAGTAAATGTCTCCTGACTTTGTGGAGTTTTTTTGTAATTTGGCGCAAAGTCAGGAGACTTTGCCTTTACTTTGAATTCGATAAAAAATGATTAAATTTATTCAAAGGAAAGCAGAGGTGAACTTTAGACTTTGCTAGTCAAAAACAGCTTTTAAAGCAAGTTCAATATAATAATATAGCCAGAATTCTTAAAATGTCTAAAATTACGAAATCGAAATCATAAATCATCCTTAAAAACCGAATCGGCGCGGAAGTTTTAACGCATTATTAACATTCGATTCCTAATTAAATAGTGATTTTTGAAACCTTAAACCCAGATTACACATTAGACTTTGTGACGAAAGAAAATATGACAAAACAACTACTATGAGCGGAGTTTTTTAACCGCAGATGTAGCTTTTGCTACATTGAGGACGAAAAAATGAGTACAGAAGTAGGTGTAAAGTCAGATTTTTTTGCAGTAAATTTCAAATGCGTAATATGGGTTAAATTCAACCTTTATACATACGTCAAAAGCATCACAGTATGGAAGAAAATGCTTCTACAATAGACATCAGAGCAATCAACGAAAAAATAGAACGCGAAAGTGCTTTTATTGATTTGCTAACTATGGAAATGAACAAAGTTATCGTTGGCCAAAAACACATGGTTGAACGATTACTCATCGGACTACTGGGTCAAGGGCATATCCTCTTAGAAGGGGTTCCGGGTTTGGCTAAAACATTAGCTATTAACACCTTGTCGCAAGCGGTTCACGGCTCTTTCAGCCGAATTCAGTTTACCCCGGATTTGCTCCCGGCCGATGTTGTGGGAACCATGATTTACAACATCAAGCAAAACGAATTTACCATAAAAAAAGGACCTGTTTTTGCTAATTTTGTCTTGGCCGACGAAATTAACCGTGCTCCCGCTAAAGTCCAATCGGCTTTGCTCGAAGCCATGCAGGAAAAACAGGTTACCATTGGCGAAAATACCTTTAAGTTGGATGCTCCTTTTTTGGTGCTGGCTACCCAAAACCCGATTGAACAGGAAGGAACTTACCCGCTTCCCGAAGCACAAGTTGACCGTTTTATGCTAAAAACGGTTATCGAGTATCCTAAAATGGACGAAGAGCGTTTGGTAATCCGCCAAAACTTAAGTGGTGGTTACAATAAAGTGAATCCTGTCGTTTCTACAGAACAAATTTTGCGCGCTCAAGCCGCTGTTCGTGAAGTCTATATGGATGAGAAAATCGAAAAGTACATACTCGATATCATCTTTGCTACCCGTTTCCCCGAAAAATACAAACTGGAAAGTTTAAAACCGCTTATTGGCTTTGGTGCCTCACCCCGCGGAAGTATTAATTTGGCCATAGCTGCAAAATGTTATGCCTTTATCAAACGTCGTGGGTATGTAATTCCCGAAGATGTTCGCGCCGTGGTACACGATGTATTGCGTCATCGTATTGGTATTACCTACGAGGCTGAAGCCGAAAATGTGACTTCGGTTGATATCATCAACAAAATCGTAAACGAGATCGAAGTACCTTAATTTTTTGTTTCACGTTTAAAGTTTCAAGTTAAGCAAAACCTGAAACAACAAAACCTGAAACCTGAAACAAAGAAAACATGGAAACGAAAGACTTACTGAAAAAAGTCCGTAAAATTGAAATCAAAACCCGAAGATTAAGTGATCATATCTTCTCGGGCGAATACCATACATCCTTTAAGGGAAGGGGGATGACTTTTTCTGAAGTACGTCAATACCAATATGGTGACGATGTGCGCAGCATTGATTGGAATGTTACCGCGCGCTACAATGAACCCTATGTTAAAGTATTTGAAGAAGAACGCGAACTTACCATGATGCTTATGGTTGATGTATCAGGTTCTGAAAGTTTTGGTTCGCAAACTGCTCTCAAAAATGAAATCATTACCGAAATAGCCGCTACCTTGGCTTTTTCAGCAACACAAAATAATGATAAAATCGGTTTGATTTTGTTTACCGATTGTATCGAATTGTATATCCCGCCTCAAAAAGGAAAATCGCATGTGCTACGCATCATTCGTGAACTTCTTGAATTCCAACCCAAAAGTCGAAAAACAAACATAAACCAGGCACTGCAATTTTTATCGGCAACCCAAAAGAAAAAGGCGATTACCTTCGTTATTTCTGATTTTTTAACAGCCGAAGATTACGAAAAAACACTCAAAATAGCTTCTCAAAAACACGATGTTACGGGTATCCGAATTTATGATGTACGCGAAGAAAAAATGCCGGCTTTAGGTTTGGTGGAAATGGAAGATGCAGAAACCGGTGAACGGATAACTATCGATACAAACTCGGCCAAAGTCCGATTCAATTATGAAAAAAAATACAACGAAAAAGCAGAGCGCTTTCGCACCCTATTCAACAAATGTGGCGCAGGAGTTGTAGTTAGCAGAGTGGATGAAAGTTATGTAACAAAACTGTTGGGGTATTTTAAAGCTAGGGCCTGATGAAACGATGGATAACTTACATAGTGTTATTTGCTCCGAGTTTGTTTTTTGCACAAAAAATAACAACTTCGTTGGATTCGGTAACCAAAAAAATTGGAGCCGAATTTAAATTAACACTCAAAACTGAAGCAAGCCCGGGCGCAAAGATTATTTTTCCGAATCCAAAAACTATCGGGATGCTCGAGGTGATTGAGTCGTATCCCGTGGATACGTTAAAGGAAGAAAATAAAACAATAGTGCGCAAAAAATACGGCTTGGCTCAGTATGAACCCGGCAAGTATGTTATCGAAAAAGTACCGGTTTTGATCAATGGTAAAAAAGCGTATTCAGATGGTTATGTTGTCGAAGTTACCGATGTTAAAGTAGACACTCTCAAACAAAAACTGTATGACATCAAAGAGGTAGCTGAGGAACAAGAACCATTTAATTGGTTCCTGTTTTGGCTCATTATTGGTATCGTAGTAGGTGTTACTGCGGTTGCTTTGCTGCTTTGGAAGTTCTTCCGAGGAAAACATAAAACCATTAAAAAAGAAAACCCAACACCAGAACAGAATTTGCCTCCTTTGGAAAAAGCAACGCTCTTGTTGCAACAACTGGAAAACGAAAATCTTCCGGCCAAAGGTGAAGTAAAAAAACACTATTCTATCTTAACGGATATTGCCCGTAATTACATTGAAGAAGAAATCAATGTTCCGGCCAAAGAAAGCACAACATCCGAACTGTTGGAAATGTTGCGTGTTGCGTCTAAAAGCAAAAAATTAAACCTTTCCAAGGAAACATTAACGGCCTTACAATCGGTATTGTCGCAAGCTGATTTGGTTAAGTTTGCCAAAGTAATCCCTGCAGAAGAATCCATCCGTCAGGATACAGCACTGATCTCGGAAACCCTAAAAACCATTCACGAAGCGATTCCGGTCGAAACAGAAACCGAGGAAGAATTAGGAAAATGGCAACGCGAGCAATTAGAAAAAGAACGCTTGGAAGAACTGGCGCGCCAACAACGCAGAAAGAAAAGACTGATTGCCGGAGCAATCGCACTGATTCCTGTGGTGGTATTTGGTAGTTTGGTACTTGTTTTTGGATATAAAAATGTTAGGGATTATATTTTGGGAAATACAACCCGCGATTTACTGGAGTCGAAAGAATGGATTACCAGCGAATATGGAAATCCGTTTATCCGAATCGAAACGCCTCGTGTCCTTATTCGTAAAGAGGCAGCCGGATTTTTACCCGGCAACGTACTCAAGACGATTAAGCAAGTCCAGTTCTTTGAATATGGGCTATTTACAGATGACTTTTATATTGTTCTGTCCACGCTTAAAAACAAAACGGGAAATACAGACGATTTTCAAAAAATATCCGAAGGGGCTATCAAAAACATGGAATATTGGGGCGCCAAAAATCTGATTGTAAAAACAGAACCTTTCTCAACCTCCAAAGGAATTGAAGGATTAAAAGCCTACGGCTCATTTATACATGAGGAATCAAAAAAGAAAATGGAATATCAAATCTTGTTTTTTGCCCAAGATGGCGGAATACAACAAATTGGAATCCATTATCCGGCAGATGATACTTATGGTAAAGAACTCACAGAGCGCATTCTAAACTCAGTCGAATTAAACCTGTTGCAAAAATGAAAGATTTGACATTTTTACATCCGTGGTTTTTTTTGTTACTGGCCTTGTTGCCGTTAATTGGTTATTTTCATTACAGAAAAAATTATTCCCATAAAGCGACTCTAAAAATGAGTTCAGTAGACGGATTAAAAGGAATTCGTTCATGGGCATCTAAACTTAAACCCCATTTGATTCTTGTACGGCTTTTAGCCCTGGCATTTTTGATCACTGCGCTTGCCCGACCAAGAACTGTTAATATCAGTAACGATACCAAGTCTACAAAAGGAATCGATATCGTTATGGCAGTAGATGTATCAGGGAGTATGTTGTCGCGTGATTTGCAACCAAATCGCTTGGAAGCGCTAAAAGTAGTGGCGGCAGAATTTGTTAAAAACCGTCCAAATGATCGTATTGGCATTGTGGTGTATACCTCTGAGGCCTATACCAAAACACCGGTTACCAGCGATAAAGCAGTTGTATTAAATGCGGTTAATGAAATTCGTTTTGACCCAATTCTTACCGACGGAACAGGAATCGGAATGGGGCTTGCCACAGCAGTCAATCGCTTGAAGGAGAGTAAAGCGAAAAGTAAAGTCGTTATTTTACTGACAGACGGTGTAAATAATGCAGGTTTTGTGGAGCCAGAAACGGCCTCTAAAATTGCCGCCGAATATGGGATTAAAGTCTACACCATCGCTTTAGGTACCAAAGGCGAAGCCCTTTCGCCCTATGCCGTTGATGTGTTTGGAAAAATCCAATTTAAAAAAATGCCGGTCGAAGTGGATGAGGTGTTGATGAAGAAAATAGCCAAAAATACCGGAGGTAAGTATTTTCGAGCAACAGATAACAGTAAACTGGAACAAATTTATAAATCCATTGATAAATTAGAAAAAACAGAAATTAAGGAGCTTAAGTTCTATGATTATGACGAGTGGTTTCGCCCGTTTGTGCTGATTTGCTTCGGGTTACTGGTGCTTGAGTTTGTATTAAAAAATACCATTTTTAAAAGTTTTATTTAAAATGTTTGAATTAGACGAAAAAAACTATTTTACGCTTTTGCTGATTATTCCCTTATTGGCAGTAGGTTTCGTTGCTATTCAAATATGGAAAAAGCGAAAGCAAAACGAATTTGGAAGCCACGCGATGCTTACAAAGTTAGCACCCGATTTGTCTACATTTAAACCGCTCTTGAAATTTATTTTAGTTTGTCTCTCGCTGGTATGTTTGGTTGTAGCACTGGTCAATCCGATGATGGGAACGACCATGAAAACGGTGAAAAAAGAAGGAATAGACGTTGTTTTTGCCATAGATGTATCTAAGAGTATGCTGGCAGAAGATGTTGCTCCTAATCGTTTGGAACGCAGTAAGCAAATAGTATCGCAGTTAATTAATAAATTGGGTACAGACCGAGTAGGTATTATCGCGTATTCGGGGAGTGCTTTTCCCGTTTTACCAATTACCACCGATTACAGTGTGGCACGAATGTTTTTACAAAGCATGAGTACCACCACCATTTCATCGCAAGGAACTTCTATCGATGAAGCCATAACGCTTTCAGCGCAGTTTTTTGATAAAAAAAGTACCACGCGAAAACTTTTGGTAATCCTATCCGACGGAGAAGACCATTCGGATAATGCTGAATCTGCTGCAGAAAAAATAAAAGATTCCGGCGTCAAAATTATAACCGTTGGAGTAGGTACCGAAAAAGGCGAACGTATTCCCATTAAAGAAAATGGTATGTTTGTGGGTTTTCAAACCGATAAAGAGGACCAAATTGTTGTCACCAAGCGAAACACAAAAGTTTTGGAAAGCATTGCTAAAGCAACAGAGGGCTATTATATTGATGGGAATGATACCAAATCGGTTGTCGGATTTATTGACGGGAAAATAAAAAATAGCGATAAAACGGAGTTTGAAAGTATGCGAATGACAAATTTTGACTCGCAATTTCAGTGGTTTTTGGGTGCAGCTTTGTTATTTTTGCTCGCCGACACCTTCATGTCGGAACGAAAAACAAAATGGCTTAGAAAATTAAATTTGTTTAACGAAAAGGAAGCATGAGAACACTATTTTGCATGTTGTTACTTTTTATTTCTTTTGTAGGGTTTGCCCAACAAAAGGATAAAAACCTTCCGAAAGGAAATAAAGAATACAAGGCAGAAAATTATGCTGAAGCAGAAGCTGAGTACAGGGTTTCCGAATCGGGAAATACCAATAAGGCAAAGTCGTCCTATAACTTAGGCAACGCCATTTACAGGCAAAAACAAAAAGCAGAAGCGAAGTTACATTATATGGACGCCGTGAATAAGGCCAAAACCAAAACCGAAAAACACCGTGCTTATCATAACTTGGGGAATTGTTTAATGGCAGAAAAAGACTATGCCGGAGCCGTGCAAGCCTATAA
The DNA here is from genome assembly GCA_041917555.1 of Flavobacterium sp. Lineage (GTDB taxonomy): Bacteria > Bacteroidota > Bacteroidia > Flavobacteriales > Flavobacteriaceae > Flavobacterium. The sequence continues at coordinate 73,695 of JAYRXL010000046.1, forward strand.
AAATGCATTGCGAAATAACCCAAACGACGAACAAACGCGCTATAATTTTGCTTTGGCCAAAAAAATGCTGAAAGACCAACCGCCATCGGTTTCGGATGATAAAAACAAAGACAAAAACAAAAATCAGGATAACCAAAACAAAAAAGCTCCGGATAAAAACAACGGTGATACGAACCAAAAAGACAAACAACAACAAGAACAACCGTCGGGCGGAAAAGCAAAACCAGACCCTAAAGAAGGAGAAAACCCGAAACCGACAAATAGCGGAATGACCAAAAAAACGGTGCAAAGTATGTTAGATGCGCTCAATAATGAAGAAAAAAAGGTGCAAGAGCGCGTTAACCAACAAAAAGTAAGAACAAAACCCACACAAACAGATAAAGATTGGTAAGAATATAGTATGAAAAGACTTCTCGTTTTATCGGTTTTTTTCTTCTCGTTAACGCTTCTGGCCCAAGGCACTTTCGAAGCTAAAGCGAGTCGTACTTCTATAGGTATCGATGAAAGGGTGAAAGTGGATTATTTTATGACATTTGACGGTGATAATTTTGAGGAGCCGAATTTTGAATCTTCAGGGTTTCGTGTAGTCTCCGGCCCCAATGTAATGGTAAGTCAACAGTGGGTCAACGGAAAAGGAATGTTTAATAAAATCTATACATTTATTTTAAGCCCTTTGAAAAAGGGAAATCTTGTCATTAAGCCCGCAACCATCGAATTTAACGGACGTCATTATAAAACGAATTCGTTGAAAATTGTAGTGGGTGATGCCGTTCAGGAAAATGACCCTTACAATCAAAAACAATACCGCCCTCAACCCATTCCTAACGGAGGGGTTTTTCTGGAGGCCGATATATCCAATACAAATCCTTACCTTAATGAACCGGTTACCGTATTGTACAAATTGTATGTCAATACGGAAATGGCTATTACAGATTGGAAAGACTTAGGAAAACCGAAATATGAAAATTTCTGGAGCCAGTCTGAAAGTATAGATGGCGAGGATATTGTAGTAAAAAATGCCGTTTATAAAGGGCAGAATTACCTGGTCGCTGTACTGCGTAAAACGGTTTTATATCCCCAAAAAACCGGACAGTTAGTAGTTGAGCCGTTACGGTTATCTGTAGATGTGGAAACGGTGACCGGCAGGGATTTCTTTGGAAATTTGGAAACAACTATCCAGCGCAGAAAAGTATCTTCGGGGAGTTCTATAATCAATGTAAAACCAATTCCAACCTATCCCAATGCTGCTGAATATGATGGTGCGGTGGGCGATTTTGAATTAGACGTTACGCCTTCAACCCGTATTTTGGAAGACGGGCAATCGTTAAAATTAACCGTAACCGTAACCGGAAAAGGGAATTTAAAATTGTTCTCGTTACCCAAACCGTCTGTCCCAGAAGAATTTGAACTTTTTGATCCGGTACATTCTGAAACTGTCGATTCCGGAATGGGAGGCATGAGCGGCATGACAGGCTCGGTAACCGATACGTATACCCTTGTACCTCTTAAACGAGGAAATTTCACACTACAACCGCTGCGCTTTACGTATTTCGATTTAGGCTCAAAATCCTTCAAAACGAAAGTATCTGAACCCATCGAAATTAAAGTACTCTATAATCCGAATAAGAGTCAAATAGCCGCAGCCAAAGCACAGCAAACCCAAAATAAGCAAAGCGTCAAAACCTTTGCCTACATTCGTCAAAAAACCCAACTCCAAAACAAAGAACGAAATGGGTTTTTGGGCTCCGGTTTGTTTTATACTTTGTTAACGCTTCCTTTCTTAGCCATACCTTTACTCTTGGTTGTGCGCAAACGAAAAGAAGAAAAAGCCGCAGATGTTACCGGAAATCGCATACGGCAATCATCACTATTGGCTAAAAAATACTTAACCGAAGCGCAAAAGCACTTAAGCCAAAAGGAACCGTTTTATGTGGCATTAGAAAAGGCACTGCATAACTTTTTGAAAGCAAAACTTCATATTGAAACGACCGAAATGAGTAAAGACCGCGTAAAAGAATTATTGCGCCAAAAAAATGCCGGTGAACAGAGTATAGCTGAATTTATGGCTTTAATCGAAAATTGTGAGATTGCACGCTATGCTCCTGCTGGTGTTGAGGCTATACAAACTGATTATCAAAAAGCAGTAGAAGTGTTGGCTGTACTCGAAAAGGAATTGTCGTAAACCATACAAAATCAAATGAAAAAGATAATATACATTCTGGTTCTTTTTGCCCAATTTGCTTGGTGTCAAACGGCATTTGAGAAAGCAAATACGCTCTATCAACAACAAAAGTTTGATCAGGCAGCCAAATTGTATGAAAGTATATTGCATTCAGGAAAAGAATCGGCTGAGGTTTATTTTAACCTGGGAAATTGCTATTATAAACTTAAAAGAACAGCACCTTCAATTTACAATTACGAAATGGCGTTGCGCCTTGCTCCCCGCGACGAGGAAATCCAAACAAATTTAGATTTTGCGCGTAAAATGACAGTAGACGGAATGGCCGAAGTTCCCAAAACGGGAATTAATGGTTTGGCCGATGCTTTTACAACTTTAGTAAGTGCAGATGGTTGGGCTTGGCTTGCGATAGTGTTTGCGGTAGTAACGGTTACGCTGTTTGCCATTTACTATTTGTCGAAGGCAGCAAGCAAAAAAAGACGCTATTTTGGTCTTTCATGCCTAAGCTTTCTTTTGATGTTAGTGGGATTATGGGCTGGTTTTCACGAAAAATCACGGTTAGAGTCAACACACGAAGCCATCATTTTCGCACCTCAAGTAACCGTCTTATCGGAACCGCAACAAAAAGCTCAAAAAGTTACCGTTATTCACGAAGGCCTAAAAGTTACGCTATTGGAAAAAATAGGCGATTGGCGAAAAATAGAACTTCCCGATGGTACCCTCGGATGGGTGGAAGCACCGGCTATGCGGCAGTTGATGTAGTATTGGACTCCGTTTCTGGCTTGCCATCTACCGTTTTGTGAATCTCTTTAAACCAATCGGAAACGACCGGCAGCAGGACTTCGGAAAGCTCTAAAACCGGTTTGAAATAAAATGATTTTTCCTGAGTTTCTTTGGAAACCAAAAGACCATTCGGATTTACCTTCTGAAACAAACCAAAAACAACACCCAGTAATAAAAGTGTTTTTATAACAGCCAAAACGACACCTCCCAATTTATTCAACCATCCCAAAAACACAAACGAAGCTATGCCCGAAAAGACTTTAGCTAACAAATGAATTCCTATTACTACTACAACCAGCACTACTATAAACGCAACTACTTTGTTGGTTTTTACCGAAGAAGAAACAGAATCACCTAACGCGTTAGCCACAAAGCCCGAAAATTTTACGGCGATATATATCCCGATGATAAAAGATACTAAAGAAGCAATTTCTACAAAAAGTCCGTTGCGCCATCCTCTTATTGCAGCCATCAGCACAAGTAACGTGATTATAAGATCAAAAAAGGTCATAAATATTCAGAATTAGTAGCAAATATAGTCTATATTGACGGTTGATTGATTCTTAACTCACGTTTTTACGTATATTTGAAGTCAGTTAAAAGTAACCCATGATACAGTCTATGACCGGTTTTGGCAAAGCGACACAGCAACTGCCAACCAAAAAAATAACCGTGGAAATCAAGTCGTTAAACAGTAAAGGACTCGATTTGAATACGCGTATGCCATCGGTGTACAGGGAAATGGAACTTGGTATTCGAAACCAAATTTCCCAACAATTGGAGCGCGGTAAAATTGATTTTTCGCTCTATATCGAAATAACTGGCGAAGAAACAGCATCAAAAATAAACGCACCTATTGTACGCGGTTACATCAATCAAATGAAGGAAATTATTCCTAATGCAGATGAAACCGAGTTGATGAAAATGGCCGTACGTATGCCCGACGCCCTAAAAACAGAGCGTGATGATATTGATGAAGCGGAATGGAAACAAATTCAGCAGGTTATAGACGAGGCCGTTTCGAATATTATTGGTTTTCGCAAAGACGAAGGGGTGGCACTCGAGAAAGAATTTTTACAACGCATTGCCAATATTCTTACCCTGATGAACAAAGCGGTTTCCTTCGACAGCGAACGAATTGAAACTGTAAAAACACGTTTGCGAACGGCTTTGGGCGAATTAGAAGCCAATGTTGACGAGAATAGATTCGAACAAGAATTGATTTTTTACCTCGAAAAATACGACATTACGGAAGAGAAAGTTCGCTTGGAAAACCACCTCAATTATTTTATCCAAACACTGGCCGGCAATGAAGCCAATGGCCGAAAATTGGGATTTATTACACAGGAAATGGGTCGAGAAATCAATACGATGGGATCAAAATCCAACCATGCTGAAATGCAAAAATTAGTGGTAATGATGAAAGATGAACTGGAGAAAATTAAAGAACAGGTGTTGAATGTATTATAAGAGCCATAAGTCACACGCTGACAGCCAAAAGACCCTACTATGATAAAAGGAAAACTACTCGTATTCTCAGCACCTTCGGGTTCGGGGAAAACAACTATTGTACGTCATTTATTAGCACAACCCGATTTAAATTTAGAATTTTCGGTATCCTGTACCACGCGCCCACTTCGGGGAGAAGAAGTTGATGGAAAAGACTATTATTTTATCTCTACTGAAGATTTTAAAAAACATATAAAAGCCGAAGATTTTGTAGAATGGGAAGAGGTGTATCGCGATAATTTTTACGGCACTCTCAAAAGCGAAGTGGAACGCATCTGGGCCATGGGCAAGAATGTTATTTTTGATATTGATGTGGCAGGCGGATTACGAATTAAGCGTAAATTCCCTGATGAAACCCTCGCGGTTTTTGTTAAACCACCCAGCGTGGATGAACTCAAACGCCGCCTAAAAGAACGATCCACCGAAAGTGATGAAAAAATTAATATGCGAATTGCAAAAGCGCACGTAGAACTTGCCACAGCACCCCAATTTGATAAAATTATCAAGAATTATGACTTGGATGTCGCAAAAGCGGAAGCCTATGCATTGGTAAAAGAGTTTGTAAAATAAGCCATTGGCCAACAGGCAAAAATGATTAACATTTCTTCCAATACCTAATTTATGAAAATAGGATTGTATTTCGGAACGTTTAACCCCATTCATATCGGGCATTTAATAATTGCGAATCACATGGCTGAACATTCTGGTTTGGATCAGATTTGGATGGTCGTAACGCCCCATAACCCACACAAACAAAAAAGCACCTTGCTCGACGATTACCAACGATTGTATATGGTGCAATTGGCCACCGAAACGTATACCAAAATCAAAGCCTCGGATATTGAGTTCAAATTACCACAACCCAATTACACGGTAACCACTTTAGCACATTTGCAAGACAAATACCCAAAAAATGAGTTTGCACTGATTATGGGTGAAGACAATCTCAACTCACTTCATAAATGGAAAAACTACGAAGTAATTTTAGAACACCACCACATTTATGTGTATCCCCGTTTGAATTCTGGCGAGATTGAAGAACAATTTGTCAACCATCCTAAAATTCATCGTGTGGGTGCGCCTGTGATTGAACTTTCTTCTACCTTTATTCGAGATAGTATTAAGGCGAAAAAAAATGTGCACCCCTTACTCCCGGAATCGGTTTGGAAGTATGTAGATCACAATAATTTTTACAAAAAATAAGGCATACCTTAACATTCCTTTGCGACTTGTTCTTTTGTACGATTTGTAAATTTGCATCACTAAGAGGCAATAGCCAATAGGCAATAGGCAACCTGCCTGCGGCAGGCAGGGAGGCAAGAAACGTGAAACCTGAAATCTGAAAATTGAAATCTGAAACTACAATAGAATGAACAACTTCGAACTCTATAATCCTGTAAATTATATTTTTGGCAAAGGCCAAATTGAAAAACTACCACAACTTGTTCCGCAAAACACCAAAATACTTTTGGCCTATGGAGGCGGCAGTATTTTTAAAAATGGTGTTTATGAACAAGTGAAAACTGCTTTGGCAGGTTTTGAGATTGTTGAATTTGGTGGCATTGAACCCAATCCGCGTTTCGAAACCTTATTAAAAGCCGTAGCTATAATCCGTGAACAACATATTGGTTTTATACTGGCCGTGGGTGGCGGCAGTGTGATTGACGGCGTCAAGTTTATTTCGGCGGCTGTAAATTATACCGGTAATCCGGAAGAAATTTTGCGTCAACGGATTTTATTCAAAGATTGCTCGCAAGTAATTCCATTTGGAACAGTATTGACGTTGCCGGCAACAGGCTCTGAAATGAATTCGGGTGCTGTGGTCACCATCGAAGCGACACAGGAAAAATTAGTATTGGGAGGTACTGCATTACACCCTCAATTTTCGATAGTTGATCCAACAGTAATCAACTCATTACCCAAACGACAATTACAAAATGGAGTGGTCGATGCTTTTACCCATGTGATGGAACAATACTTAACCTTTCCACATGATGCATTACTTCAAGACAGGTTTGCAGAAAGTATATTGCAAACACTTATCGAAATTGGACCTTCGGTTGTAGAAAATCCATCCGATTACAAGTTGGCCTCTAACTTTGTATGGTGTTGTACCATGGCGCTCAATGGTCTCATCCAAAAAGGTGTACCCAGCGATTGGGCAACGCACATGATTGGACATGAATTAACCGCTTTATACGAAATAGACCATGCGCGCACCTTAGCCATCATAGGACCTAATTTGTATCGGGTAATGTTTGATTCGAAGAAAGAAAAACTATCGCAATATGGCAAACGGGTATGGAATTTAAGTGGCTCCGACGACGCTATTGCCCATGAAGCAATAGCGAAAACAGTACAGTTTTTTCATACAATGGGCATGAAAACCCGAATTAGTGAAAACACATCTCACCCTGAAAATACAGCAACCGAAATTGTTCGCCGTTTTGAAGAACGCGGCTGGTTGGCGATGGGTGAGCGCCAAAACATTACCCCCGAAAAGGTAAGAGAAATTGTAGAAATGAGTATGTGATACTTCAAAAACACATCACTCCAACAAAAATAGACCTATTAGAACAGGCACAAAATCCGAAAGGCGTTCCGGAAAATTTCCCGAACGCCTTTCTTCTAAACCCAAAACAAAAATCTAACTAATCTAAACTTATAAAGTTTATATCCTACAATTACAATAATAACGGTCGATAAATGCTGATATTGTTAGGCGCATTGCTAATACTGTGTTAAAGTTTTTTATACCCTTAAAACAATAAATGCAAATCGGTATTTAATAGCCCGAAAAAAAAGAGTATTTTTGATTTTTTCAAATCCAAAAAAATGAATCCAAACCCGAAATTTGCTGTTATAGGCGGCGGGAGCTGGGCTACGGCTATTGTAAAGATGCTTTGTGTAAACCTTGATGAAGTAGCTTGGTACATGCGCAATCAGTCGGCTATCGATCACATAAAAGCCTACAAACACAATCCCAATTACCTAAGCTCTGTTGAATTTGATACCCCTAAACTCAAACTTACATCCGATATCAACGAAGCAGTAGCCTACGCTGATTACATTATTTTTGCGGTACCCTCAGCCTTTTTAAGCGCAGAATTAGCCAAAATGAATGAATCACTTGAGGGGAAAGTTATTTTTTCGGCTATTAAAGGAATTGTTCCTGAGACTTTTCTTATTGTAGGGGAACATTTTCATAAGCAATATGCAATTCCGTACGACAATATTGGAGTAATTACAGGACCTTGCCATGCAGAGGAGGTAGCATTGGAACGTTTGTCATATCTCACAATTGCTTGTGGTGATCCCAAAAAAGCAAAAATTGTGGCTGGGGTTTTGGCCGGAAATTTTATCAAAACCAAAATCTCCGATGATATTATTGGAACAGAATACGCGGCGATGCTCAAAAATATTTATGCCATTGCAGCGGGTATCGCACACGGATTAGGGTATGGCGATAATTTCCAGTCGGTGATTATGAGTAATGCGATACGCGAGATGAAAAAATTCATCAAAAAAGTGCACAGAATGAAGCGTAATATTAATAATTCGGCTTATTTAGGCGACTTATTGGTTACGGGATACTCGGTTTTTTCGCGCAATCGCATGTTTGGCAATATGATTGGAAAAGGGTATACGGTAAAATCGGCTATGATGGAAATGAGCATGGTGGCCGAGGGGTATTATGCCGTAAAAAGTGCCTATAAACTCAATCAGGAGTACAAAGCCAAAACACCTATTATTGATGCCGTTTATGCCATACTATATGAAGGGAAAGAAGCAAAAAGCACCTTTAAAAAATTAACAGAAAAATTGGATTAGTTGAGCAAAATATTTATTAAATTTACAAAAACACTTATAAAATTTTAAATTAATGTTCTTAACTCTTAAATATGATTAAAAAAAGCAACATATTTATATTATTCATTTCTACATTTATTTTATTTAGTAGTTGTAATGCTGATAAAGATATTCTCAATGAAGATAATTATAAAAGCAAAATACTTTCTGTTAAGAATATTGATTTTAATACTCTTTTAAAAGAAAATAGATTCAAAAACTTATTAAATAAAGTAACACACTTCTCTGAATTAAATAAAACTACATTTGAAGAGTTAAATGGATTTACAATATCTGATGGATATGTTAGAATAATTGAAACTGATTCTGTTAAATCTTATACTATGTTTATTGTAAGAGACTCTATTACAGATAAATATAGTTTTGAAAATTTTGTAATTCAAGAAAATAAGATTTATAATTCTGAAAAAGCAGTAATTTACAAATATACACCTTCATTAATTACTTCTTCAGCAGATGATTCTTTTGTGTTTAATGGTACTATACAAAAAATAAATTTGAATTATAATTCAGGCTCTATTGAATTTAATACTGTTACTCAAAACGATTATTGCTTTACAGATGTGTTGATGTGTAATCAAAGCTGGAGTGGTGGGCTTGGTAGTGGTCATGTTGCGGGCCCAAATTGTAATAATATTAATTTTTTATATGTAATCAGAATAAAAGTTGTTTGTCCTGACAATACCGGATTATTAAATAATAGTGGAGGCTCAGATAGTGGTTCATCTTCTGGAATAGGGGATAGTAGTGGTGGAGGTAATAATGATGGTGGAGATGTTTCACAATCACCATCAAGCAATGAAAACGAAATTATAACCGCTCCAATATTAATAGGAAACAATAATAACCCATTTTTAGAAAACCCTTGTGATAAAATTAAAGATTTAATAAACCCTTTAATAGGAAATTTAAAACCCGATATTGATTGGTTAAAAACAAAAGTAACTGAAAAAATAGAATTTGGAGTAGAAGTTAAAAAAAATATGACTTATCAAGGTACTTTTACTTATACTAAAAACAGAGTAGAATCTATTCAACAATATAGTGTTCCTTTATTAGTCGGCGGAAATCATATTGGAAGTTGTCATAGTCACCCATTAGAATCTTTTGCAATTCCTTCTTTTGGAGATTTAAAATGGATACTTGATTGCTATGATACAGCAAGTAGTACTCGTAAAAACGATGTTTTTTCAATGATTATTTGTAAAGCACAAGATGGCACAATTAATGTGTATGCTTTAAAAATAAACGATATTGAAAATTTAAGAAATGGAATCAACTTAATTTGGAATGACCCAAAGTTTGCATCCTTGAATAATGATGATGACAGGTTAGATGAAATCCATAAGACAGAATCTAACAGATATAGCAAATATGAAAATGATTTAGAAAAATTATTTTTGCAAAAATATGGTTCATTTGGTATAGATTTATATAAGGCAGCAGATGATAGTTTAAACCAGTGGAACAAACTTGAATTAGGCCCAAACCCTGATACAACTTCACCAAATCAATTAACAGTAATACCAAATCCATGCTAAACCAAGAATTATGAAAAATATTGTAAATCTTATAATTATATTCTTTGCCATTAGTTGCAAAGCACAAAACCCTATAATAGACATTAGTGAGGATGACGGAAGTTATGAAATTAATAATGCCTATTACAAAGACACTCAAAATTTATTAAATCTTTTTGTTGGCACTTATGTGTACAATCAAAATGGAAGAATGCTTAAAATAGTATTGCAAAAAAAAGAAATGTCTTTTTGGTTCAATCACTATGAAGATTTAATCATAGGTGAATACCAATACATTGAAAATGGTGTTGAAAAAAGTAACACATTATATAAATTCAATAATGATTATTCTAATGGGCGACTCTATAGTATAGATGGTAATCTACTATTGAATGGAGATAGCTTATGCAGTGATTGTCAGCCTAATGAAAAACATTTAAGAGGTGGCTTAGTAGAAACTTCAACTAATAATACAGCGGAAATAGATTTTAAACTAACTACTGTTAATGGTCAACCCGCATTGAGAGTTTTGTTATATTGGAGGTATAGAACTCAAGTTGAAGGGCAACCTGCACTCCCAAATGCTAGTTTCCCCGGTGGAGAGTATATTATGATTAAACAATAAGGGTTTAGATCAATCTTTTTAATTGAAATTACAGAAATAGTATCCCATGACAAATAAATTGCCGAAGCAAATAATGTACTTATAAAATATTTACACTCTAAAAATTGATAAATAAAGGAACTATAAGTTAAACCGTATAAGTGTAATAAATAATTTTATACATTTGACTTAATAATGTCTGTAATTTAAATTTTTTATGAGCGAGCGCTGGAAATACCAAATCAAAATCGGCCTATTCTGGGGGATTATCATGATGCTTCTTATGGCGTTATTCGATAGACAGGAAACACCTTTACAACAACAATTAACTTCCTCCCGATTTTATGTTCGAGGCGTAGTTTATATCCTCATAGGCGTTTTTTTGTTGGGATACATCAACTGGAGAGGCATGCAAAAAAAGCAATAAAAAGCCTTTTTTTACTTCACAATTACACCATTCACAAACAGCACCGGCACTTCTTCGGTAGCGCGTTCATTAATCGTGTTTTTACGAAACGTAAATTTTTTATCGTATAAGGTATTCCCAATGAAATAAGTGACCATAAACTCATTGTTGAGTGCCAACACACTTTTTTCGACCAATTCGATTTTAACCGCCGCAACCGAAGGAACCTGCACAAAAGCATGGCGAAGCAATGAGGTTTTTTTCATTTCGCCGTTGAGTGTACCAAAGGCTTTAGAAACCACCATAACGCTATCCAAATCAAAGTCTGAATCGTTGATGAGGTACACATACCAAACCTTGTCCATAAAATCGTCGTTCCATTCCTGAACGGCAGCTAAAAAAACGTTTTCTACTTTGGGGATGGTGATGTCAGATTTCATAGCATTGTTGATTGTTGATTAACGAATTGTGATTTTAGAAGTCTATCTGGAAATCAAAAATCGTTAATCTTCATTCTTAAATCATTATATACTTGACTTAAACTGCTCCAAGAAACGCACATCGTTTTCGTAGAACATGCGAATATCGCCAATTTGATACAACAACATAGCAATCCGTTCTATGCCCATTCCGAAAGCAAAACCGGTGTATTCATCCGGATTAATGTTGCAGTTTTTCAACACATTCGGATCGACCATTCCACAACCCATAATTTCCAGCCAACCCGTTCCTTTGGTAATGCGGTAATCGGTTTCGGTTTTAAGCCCCCAATAAATATCTACCTCGGCACTGGGCTCTGTAAACGGGAAATACGAAGGACGTAGACGGATTTTCGATTTCCCAAACATTTCCTTCGTGAAGTATAATAGCGTCTGCTTTAGGTCGGCAAACGACACCTCTTTGTCAATATACAAACCTTCCACCTGGTGAAAGATACAATGCGAACGCGACGAAACAGCTTCATTACGAAACACACGTCCCGGAGAAATAGTACGAATCGGCGGTTTGTGTGCCTCCATATAACGCACTTGCACCGATGAGGTATGGGTGCGCAACAACACATCCGGGTTGGTTTGGATAAAAAAGGTATCCTGCATATCGCGCGCCGGATGGTATTCGGGTAAATTCAAAGCGGTAAAATTGTGCCAATCGTCTTCAATTTCAGGCCCTTCAGATACATTAAACCCAATGGTCGAAAAAATATCAATAATTTGGTTTTTTACCAACGAAATCGGATGACGTGATCCAATAGAAACCGGTTCTCCCGGACGGGTTAAATCACCGTAAATGCCTTTACTTTCTTCTTTACTTTCCAGCTCTTCCTGAATGGACCGCAGTTTTTCCTCGGCAACATTTTTGAGCGTATTAATAACCTGACCGAAATCCTTTTTCTGTTCGTTCGGAATGTTTTTTAATTCGCTGTATAGGTCTTTCAACAAACCTTTACTGCCCAAATATTTGATGCGAAAAGCCTCTAAAGCCTCTTTGCTTTTATCGTTAAACGCTTTAGCTTCTTCAATATGGTGTTTAATCTTATCTATCATCGTCATGCAAAATGAGGTGCAAATTTAACCTTTTTACTCATTAGTGGCAAGTAATTGGGCATTTGTCAGCAAAAAAGAGTACAAGTTATTCAATAAATCCCTTTTCCAGAAAATACTGAACCACAGCTTCTTTCATTAATAAAGTTTGTTCGCCGGCTTTCAAGGGCGGTAATTGTTCTTTAACCGTATAATGCGGCCAACCGTCTTGGTCGGTATGATCAAAGGCATAATAGCCGTAAGGCTCGAGCAAACGGCAAATCGCAATATGCATTAAATTTACCTTTTCATCTTTTTTAAACGTGCGGTTAAATTTCCCGAATTCCTGAACGCCAATCAAGTAAATAATAGCATCCAAATCAATTGTGTCACCCTCGGCAAACCGTTCCGAAAGACGTTTTACAAGAATTTCCCAGCGTTGTTTAAGTTGTTCGTCTCTTGACATGCATTTATTTTTGGAGCACAAAGATACAGTAAAATAGCCAAATTTGCTTTGGGCGGCTCCCGTTCCGATCAATCGGAAACGGTCACGTCTTTCGCTTTTACGCCTCGCCATCCGCGTTGTTTTGCCTTGCTTCGTCGTGGTTGTCGCACCACGCCGTCGGGCAAAATACGGCGGCTTGCTGTGGGGTAACCGCTTCAGCCGTTAGCCGAAAAAATCATTTCATAAAAACAGTAACCAACTATCCGTTACTTTTTCTTTTTTGGGTTACTAAAAACACACCCAAAAAAATGAGTACAGCCGAAATGAGTTTTACCAAACTCAGTTCGTCTTTCCCTAAACCAATGGCAAAAATCGCAGCAAAAAGAGGTTGCAGGTAAATAAAAACCGCAACCGTAGTAGGCTTTAGTTCGCGCATCGAAACCAAATTCAACAAATACGTTAAAAAGGTAGAAAACACAACCACAAAACCAATTTTCCACAAAACAGCCGTTGGCAGCTCCTGCCATGCAATTGCGCTAAATTCACTCCATCCAAAAGGCAAAACCATCAAAAAGCCAAAGGTATAAATCCAAGGCACAAACGTAAAAGCGTTGTAGTTGTCCATGAGTTTTTTTACCAAAATAAGGTAATACCCATACGAAAGGGCATTCACAAAAACCAACGCATTACCTAACATAGCATTCGGGGCATTAGCAACCGATTTTCCATACAAAATCAAAAGAACAGTTCCGGCGAGCCCCAAAAGTATCCCGCTGAGTTTGCGTTTTTGCATGGGCTCTTTGAGTAAAAAGGACGAAAGCACCAATACAATCATGGGTGTAGTAACCATCAAAACAGCTCCCATAATGGGCGAAGTATAACTCAATCCTTTAAAAAAAGTAAGCATATTAAAGGCCACACCAAAAAAGGCACAGGCAATAATCCGACCCCAATCATGGCGCGCTATGCGTTCTTTTGGCCCCATGAAGGAAGCCAACCAAAACAACAACACCGAGCCGCCTACACGCATTACAATAAACCCAAAAGGCATTACGTAGTGCGGCATTACATCTTTGGCAATGGTAAAGGTAACCCCATAGATAAGCGACACTATGGTGGCCGCAATAAGTGCCCAAAACCGTTTATCCATGGAGTAAATCAATTGCCTGTTGAACGGCTTTAGGACTGTTTCCCACTATAATTTTCCCATCAATAAGCAAAACCGGTCGGTTCAAAAAAGTGTAGTGCTCTAAAATATAACGACGAAAATCGGATTCGGTCAAATTTTCAGTCATAAGCCCCATTTCCTTGTATAATTTTGCGCGTCTGCTAAACAAAACCTCATAACTTCCGGTCATTTCATGCATTTCATCCAATTGGGCTGCCGTAAGGGGTTGCTCTTTGATGTCTTGAAGTATAAACCCTTCTGTAGTAGGTAACGACCGAATGATACGTTTGCACGTGTCGCAGGTTTTAAGGTAATATATTTTTCGCATGAATTTTTTTGTCAAAGGTACAACCTACGTCAGTCAACTGCAAAATCCTGCTCTAAAAATCTGTTTTTCAACAACGCAATGTCTATCTTCGTAAAAAAAACATGAATGCTATTTTTACTACTTGGCAAACCGGACGCCAACTTTACCTCGCTTTTTTAGAAAAATATTCCCTCGAACAGCTCAATTATATTCCCGAAGGATGTAGTAATAACCTCATTTGGAATGCTGGACACATTGTGGCTTCTCAACAAAAATTAATTTAACGTGAGTTCGATATAATAATAAAGTCAGAATTCTTAAAAGTGCTTGGCTATAAGGCAAATTTTCGAGAGATAACCGGTTATCTTGAGGAAATTTAACGCCATAGACGAGTGCTTTTCAGGATAGCTTTGTATAAGTTACACTTTAGAGAAGCA
>JAYRXL010000047.1:0-1274 GCA_041917555.1 Flavobacterium sp.
AAGCACAACGAACTTTGCGCCAAATAATTCCATTAAATTTACCAATATATCAGACCATATCGTCGGATGAATACACGCACGGTACATATCATCTATAATATCATCTAATGAAATATTGCCATTCGAATTTGTATCAATTCGGTTTTGACGATAAATAAATGGATAATCCGAACGCAAATCTATGCGTACTGCCTTCTGGCTCATACTTTTATTATGTTCCGCCTCTTCAAATGTCATTTTTTGCGTTTTACCACTGTTAATACGCAACATAATCGAAGTTTTAAATAAATACATACCCTATTTGAGGTATATATTGCAATTATTTCAAGAAATATTGCAGTGCAATACCACCCCACGACCCCACTATTGAGGTTTTTTGGGTATTTTTATTGTGATTTTGTTCCCTTTTTGATTTTTTTCAATATTGTCCAAGCTCGTAATCGACATTTGCTTTTGACTCTTAATAGTTATTACTTCTTGTGATTCGGCTTTGGCTGTATTTGTATTTTGCTTTACTCCTAAGACCGAGATGCCGGCATCATTATTTATTGGCTTCTTAATTCCCACAATAGCAGTGTTTGAATTAATTTCAGCGGGATTATTGTTTTTGGCAATTTTCAATTCTTGGTTATTACTTGCCAAAGCCCAATCGGCTTTTTTTGATTCATTTATTGAATGCTCGGCAGCCACACTTGGACCGTCAGAATTCCTTATCAATTTTTCTTGGTTTTTCTCATCTCCGACCCGGGTTTCAAGACGAAGTTTAGTAGGTAATTGGTTGAGTTTATCTGTCCCCGCAGCAACGACCTGGTTTTGTGGAAGTTTTGCGTTTGAAGCTGAGGAAGTATTAATAGCGACAAAATCCGACGATTTCGGCACACTGGTGCCATCCCCAAATGCCAAAGGATTAGCGCGCATGCTTACATAAAAAACCGCCGCGAGTGCGAACAATGCACCGCATATAAATAATATTTTCTTCATTGCCTGGACCTTGCAATTTGAAAGAAACAGATACCACTGATTTATTACTTTATAGTTAGCGATTGGTTTAACGGCTAAAAATAAAGGTTTTGTTACAAATTCCCTCAAGGCTTAATGCATATTTCTTTAAATTTCCGGATTTTTATTTTTGCAATTCGCATTTTAGAATATGAATTAACCATGTCTTTTCGTCCCGAAAGAGAAAAAACACATTTTTTTTCAAAAAAATATGATTTTTACCTCATTTGAGGGATGCGCACTAAAAATTGTATCGATAGTTTAACGAATAATTA
>JAYRXL010000048.1:0-1275 GCA_041917555.1 Flavobacterium sp.
AAGCACAACGAACTTTGCGCCAAATAATTCCATTAAATTTACCAATATATCAGACCATATCGTCGGATGAATACACGCACGGTACATATCATCTATAATATCATCTAATGAAATATTGCCATTCGAATTTGTATCAATTCGATTTTGACGATAAATAAATGGATAATCCGAACGCAAATCTATGCGCACAGCTTTCTTGCCCACACTTTTATTATATTCCGTCTCATCAAATGTCATTTTTATGCGTTTTACCACTGTTATTACGCAACATAATCGAAGTTTTAAATAAATACATACCCTATTTGAGGTATATATTGCAATTATTTCTATAAATATTGCAGTGCAATACCACCCCGCGACCCCACTATTGAGGTTTCTTGGGTATTTTTATTGTGATTTTGTTCCCTTTTTGATTTTTTTCAATATTGTCCAAGCTCGTAATCGACATTTGCTTTTGACTCTTAATAGTTATTACTTCTTGTGATTCGAATTTGTCAGTATTTGTATTTTGCTTTACTCCTAAGACTGCTGCGCCTGCACCATTATTTATTGGAGCCTTAATTTCCACAACAGAAGTGCTAGAATTAATTTCAGAAGGATTATTGATTTTGGCAATTTTCAATTCTTGGTTATTACTTGGTAAAACCCAATCGGCTTTTTTCGATTCATTTATAGAATGCTCGCCGACCACGCTTGGATTGACAGAATTCCCTATTAATTTTTCTTGGGTTTTCTCATCACCGACCCGGGTTTCAAGACGAAGTTTAGTTGGTAATTGGTTGAAATTATCTGTCCCCGCAGCAACGACCTGATTTTGTGGAAGTTTTGCGTTTGAAGCTGAGGAATTATTAGTAGCGACAAAATCCGACGATTTCGGCACACTGGTGCCATTCCCAAATGCCAAAGGATTAGCGCGCATGCTTAAATAATAAACCGCCGCGAGTGCAAACAATGCACCGCATATAAATAATATTTTCTTCATTGCCTGGACCTTGCAATTTGAAAGAAACAGATATCACTGATTTATTACTTTATAGTTAGCGATTGGTTTAACGGCTAAAAATAAAGGTTTTGTTACAAATTCCCTCAAGGATTAATGCATATTTCTTTAAATTTCCCGATTATTATTTCTGTAATTCGCATTTTAGAATATGAATTAACCATGTCTTTTCGTCCCGAAAGAGAAAAAACACATTTTTTTTCAAAAAAATATGATTTTTACCTCATTTGAGGGATGCGCACTAAAAATTGTATCGATAGTTTAACGAATAATTA
>JAYRXL010000049.1:0-5652 GCA_041917555.1 Flavobacterium sp.
CCAACTGCTGAATATTGCCGCTTTGTGACCGGCAATGAAATTCCGTTTAACTTGGCATTGCCCGGCTTTAAAAAGATTTACTTTATAGCCTCCGATCCCAAATTATTCCCGATGCCTACAAACACCTATTTTGTTACCCAGAATATAATTGTGCCTTCTGAAAAGCTTAGCTGGGGTGAAGACTATTCCCAATTTAGTAAGGTTTGCTCAAAATTTGGCACAACAAACTCTAAAGTGCCAAAACCCGAAAACTTGTCGTTGAAGCAATACAATGCGATTTTACAAACTTGGAATGATTTCCTTTTACATCCCGAAAAATACCCTAAGAAAAAAGGTAAGGCACCAAGAGCTGAAAAGCCAATCCTGCCCGAGAAATATGAGTTTCTGGTCTATTGCCCGGTTGACGGCCTAATAAACAAATCCGGCGACCAATTTTTCGCCGTAAAATAAGCTGAGTTGCCGCCTTTTTCCAACATTTGACCAAGTTTTGAAATTGATTATTTGCAAATAAAGCTGGTACCATTTTACAAATTATCGCTTTAATTAATATCGTGTCCCCGTTTATTCGGCATTCACTTCGAGAGTTTTAACCCCTTCCGTTACGCCTTCGCTAAGGCTGCGGCGCGCCACCTTCCCCGATTTCAATCGGGGAAGGTGATACCCATTTGCGATAGGCTTGATTCGCGCCCGTGCGTGAGAATGTTCACATTTGTTAACATTTCTCTAAATTGTGCTTTAATTACAAAGCTCTGTTTATCCTTTGAATACTCCTTTTGTTCAAATATTATTATCAAATCCGCCTATTTTGTCGTCAAAACCGCCACATTTGTTGACAAAATTCACTTTAGAAAATCAAGCGAGTCTATAATTTCAGCTTATGATATTGGAATAAATTGCTAATAATAAATTGCTCAAGCAAAATGCGGATAAATAAAACTTATCACGCAAGAAGAGGCGATTTAGCGGCATCGCAATTAAGCAAATCTATTCGGCAATTGCAAAAAGACTACTCCAGATACTTTCATTACACTTTTTCCATTTAAACAATTAGGTAATTGATAACCTGTCCCCGTATCGTTCGTATCGTGTCCCGTATCGTGTCCCTGTATCTTTTGAGTTTTTGATAGTGTGATTTTTATCCTAGCTAATTAGGTAATTGATTACCTGTCACCGTATTCATTCTGTCACCGTATTCATTCCAGCGCCATCGTAAACTATCTTAAAGTTTATTGGAGTTGGCTTATGTACTTTAGGAAAAATCATTTATATCTCCGTCAAACACCTCAATTTGCTTTTTGCAAATCTTGGCGTTTCCATCATTTTTGAAACAAGGTTTTCTTCGAATTTATTGCGAAAATCGACCGCAGTACCTAATAGGGTATTTATTGGTGCCTGAGGGTAAATGGCGCGAAGTAAACATGCTTTTGCAGTTGCTACATTTAGAAAATCGCTATTATTATAACGAATAAAACACGTAGCCCTTAGGTCTTTAATATTATTACCATACACGACAGCGAAGCTGCCAAAGTGTGTTTCGCTAAATTCGATTCGACCTTTTTGATATTGGAATTGACTAAAGAGCACCAAATTTCCGCTCTTATATCCCTCAAGGGCAGATGGGAGGAAGTTTGGAATAGACTCTTTTAAATTCTTGTAATTTTTTTTAGAATACGGACCGAGCGCATATAAAATATCAGCAAAATCATAAACTCTTTCTTCAATTATCCTGTCGTATGACATAGGCTTGTCTGAACCCCATTGACCGTCGTTAACCTTTATTCCTGAACACTCTAATTCGAGTCCATTGCCGCAAAGTACGACTACATCAATATTTGCAATGTCCGCACAATTGTTGCAAATTGATATGTTAGGAATCTCAGTGTTTAGGCTTGAAACTAAATCTGAATTTCTTAAATTCTCCGCTAGGTTCTGAGCACCAACGACTTTTATTCGTAATTTATCTTCGGGTGTAAATAAATACCCAATTGGCTTTCTAAAATTGAATTTTTCAATTGATTCAGGATGCGTCGAAGAATAATTTAAACGCCTTTTGCTGTATATCTTTTCCCAAGTCGCATCATCATATTTCTCGCTTTTTAATTCTTCGATTGGCGAATAATAGCCAGAAGGAGGAACCTCTTTGATGTCAAACGCGAGAGTATCATTAATTTCGGAGATTTCGGAATAATACGCCTTACATTCTTTACTAACAACGGCCGTGATTTGCTCGCAGGATCCCAAGAAAAGGGTAAGACAAATTAAGAGTATAGTTCGAAACATATTACACCAATTTTCAACCAATACGAGCATCAACCAAATCTCAAAAAAATCGACGAACGTCAAGCGATCTTGAAAAGAACTAGTTGCTCAAAATTAAGTAAATACAGCGTGCCTTGAATTTTCACCTCTCACGCCCCGCTTTACTCGTTGCTTTCGCTATTGGTGACAGGATAAAATCAATAATCCTTCTTTTCCCAGTCTCAATCTCCACGCTCGCAGAAAGCCCTGGTTTTATAATTATTTTTTCTTCTTTGGTTTTGGTTTTTGAGTTTTTGATAGTGTCGATTTTTATCCTAGCTAATTAGGTAATTGATTACCTGTCACCGTATTACGCACCGTATTAATTCTCGCTTGCCAAAACCCTAAATTGTGTTAGCTTTTGATATGGGCTGTTTGGCATTTGAGATTGGGGGTTTTTTGCCGATTGCGGCGAATGATAATTTGGCGAGTCCAATCTTGAGAAAATACATCCATTCCACGCGTGATGACGACCCACAGGTTTGGCTTGAGGGTGCAGCGACATTCAATCCACGGAATGGTCAAATGGGTCTTGGATTCGACTTGCACGTTGGGGCAGGAGTGGGAGGTGGAGCTAAACTGAGCGGAAGCAAGTCTGGTTCATGGACGGATGCAAATGCGGTAAACCCAATTTTGGATGTCAATTTTTTTGCATACGGTAATTTAAACGTGTTAGTGGGTGCTGGTTACTCTAAGAACCTTTTTGGAACAAGCCCAGGCCAGGTAACAAAGTCCCTATCCGCCGGACCAAACTTTGGTGCCAATGTAAATATTGGCGTTAGTGCAGCCTTAAATGGGTCGAAGCTCTATGATTTGAAATGTAAAAAATAAATGTATAAATACGCGCACTTTTGCACTCACTTTAATTTTTTTGCTTGGCTTTTCGTAGCTAGCGACTTTTTTTTTGGCATATTTGGAAGCTCTGATCTTCTTTTCATTGGCTATATTTTATTTATGGGTTTGTTAATCCTGCCATTGCTCTTATATAAGTGCAAAAACTGTGGTGCGAGGGTTAGCATAGGGAAAAGTGAAGCCAAGTGGTGGCGGCCTCATGATAGATTTAAGGTTTGCCCTAAGTGCGGGAAAGACCCAACATTAGATAACAAGGATTAATAATTTTATGTTTTCTTCTGTAAATACGTTTCAAGGCTGGGCTGTTTTGGCGTTTATCGCTTTTTTAAACGTTATCGGGTTGATTATTTTCTTTAAACCCAACAAATTGATTTCACTCTACCAAATTCCTGCGAAACTTATGAAAAACTTTGGCTTAGCTTGGCTTCTCATTTGTATATGGATTGATTTGCTACTGTTAGCTGTTACGCTCAGAGGTGAGTTTCCATTTAATTAATTTTGGTGACAGATTTTGGTGAAAAATGATAAAATGGCGACATGATGTGAATTAATTTTGACTGCATTCGTGGCGCACAGTCTTTCCAAATCCGGGGACAAACGCTTTATTATTTCCGACCAACAAGGCAGTATTATTGCGACGACCAATGCCTCGGGCGGCGTCCTAAACATAAGCACCTATTCCCCCTACGCGAAAACAGGGACATGATATGAATTAAAGTGAAAGCTGGGGCGCTTAACCAAGACTTTGACTAAACTAACTCGCTTGATTGACCAGACATAGGAAATTTGTTTGTTGCGGAGCCAAATTTCGATATTCCAGTTCCTTTTTCCCAATTTCTGCCGGTTCCGCAATCGTTCCGTGTTGCATTGCACAATGCTTTTTCATTATATAAGTTCATTCGAATATCCTATTTTTCGCTTGACCTAATTGAAAATTGGCATAAAACTCAAACTCTCAAAAAAACAAAGGAGTGCCAAATGGCAAGCAAACTTATATTGGTGTTGGCCAATACAGACCCCCGCAATGGTGAAGAATTGGGGGCACCATTCTTTCAGGCAACTGTTGCCGCTGCAATGGATTATGAAGTTGATGTTATTTGCACAGCCACCTCAGGGATTTTGATGAAAAAAGGCGTTGCCGAGAAATTGGTCGTTAAACCCGGCTCTCCGAAAACTGTCTATGATTTCATCAAAGACGCGCATTCAGCAGGCGCAAAATTCTATTGCTGCTCGCCGAATTTGGATCTGTTCGAAATGAAGGAAGAAGATCTTATTCCTGAATGCGAAGGTGTCGTCGGCGGCGCTTATTTAATTGAAGAAGTTATGGAAGGCGATACGAAAGTAATGACTTATTAATTTGGTATTCGGACGAATTCTGCCGGCGCTAATGGCGAATTTCTGCGCTTCCGTTGCTCATGTATATTTAGATACACTCCGCTACGGTTCTCGAAATCCGCCATTTTCGCCGCACATAATCCGCCCGAACTCACAAATTAAGATACCTCAACCAAAACAATAATTCGATACCGAAAACGGTACTAAACAGGGGAGAAAAATGGCGCACCATTCATCAAGGGTACAAAAGCATATCGGCGATCCGGTGTCGAAAACGCCTGAAGTCCCCTATGCCAAGATGCAACAAATTTTCAACGATATCCAAAGTGATATGCGTTTCGACCATGAGTTAAACGGTTGTCTTAATTGCGGTATTTGCACCGCCACCTGCCCTGCTGCACACTATTATGATTATTCGCCGCGCGAAATTGTGCAACTGCTTTGGACCGAAAACCTTGAAGGCATTTATGATGCCATGCAAGAAAAGATTTGGGCCTGTGCGCAATGTTATACTTGCGCCGCGCGTTGCCCCTTCACCAATAATCCCGGTGGCTTGGTTATGATTATGCGCGAAGTCGCGATTAAACATAATATGGAATCCGCACGCAATGTTTTGCGTCCATTTTCTCGTGTTATGTTGAAATTGGTATCAACCGGAAACCAATTATCACCCGATATGATTAATCCTGATGGTTTTGCCGATTGGGGCCCGAATATTTCCAAAATCGACGCCCCGCTTCAAGTTTTGCGCAATGCCATTCCAATGGCAACTTTGAACACCACCAAAACCGCGTGGGAAGTAAATCTTAAAACCTCGGTCGAGCTTTATACAATTTGGGAAGCAACCGGCGTTTTGGATCAATTAGAAACAATAGATGAGAACCTTTTCGACGTTATTTCTGACATTATGGACGAAAAACGTGAGGATTGGGCAGATTACCTCGATGAAGCTGAAGACGACGAGGATTAGGGAGAGATAAATGGCAGAAGGCGAACGCTTTACAGGTCACGGCGCTGAATGGCGTGACACAAATCTAAGCCCTGATGATGCGCGCACCGCAACCGCATGGGTCGAGCAACGCATTAATAAACGCTCTATGCTTTCACAAAAAGACCGCGTTCCCGATGTGCGCGACATTATGTGGGATTTAGAGCGCGAAGGCGAAA
>JAYRXL010000050.1:0-32506 GCA_041917555.1 Flavobacterium sp.
GGGAGCTGACGGTAAGTTTGATTTTGGAGTAGTTGAGTGTGGTACTAAATACTACATCAAAACCGAAAAACCAGAATACAACACCGTGGAAACACCAACGATAACCGCTCAGGAACCCGGAAAAACATTTGTGCCGGTGGAAATGGTTAAAACGGAAGTTCCTATTGGTCCCGGTACTAATTTAGCAGACGTTGATAAATTAAATATCAAAATGATTTACTTCGATTTGGATAAATCGAATATTCGTCCCGATGCAGCAGCTGAGTTAGCCAAAATCCTTGTTGTTATGGAGCAATATCCAACTATGGAAATTGATGTGCGTTCGCATACCGACTGTCGTCAAACGGCTAAATACAACATGGCACTTTCAGACAGACGGGCTAAATCAACCATTGCTTGGTTGGTATCGAAAGGTATCGATAAAAAACGTTTAACAGGAAGAGGATACGGAGAATCACAACTCGTGAACGGTTGTGGTTGTGAACCTACCAATGAATCTTCTTGTACTGAAGAGCAACACCAAGCCAACAGACGTTCGGAATTTATTATTACAAAAATTTAATTGATCTTCATTTATACTAAAAAAGCTCCGGAATTATTCGGAGCTTTTTTATTTTATCACCTAAAGAAATTGAATGTATGATAACTTATAGTGCGAAGTCTTGTTTACAATGCTTAGCGTACAGAAGATATAGGCGATTAAAACAATTGAAGAAAGCCTGAAATGGAATTCGATATTCCGGTTGCCGTATCTTCAAGTTTAATGACATAAAAATAGGTTCCATTGGGTAACTTTTCTGTATCATTCATAGTTAATCGAGCAGAAGAATAACCGCGAAAAACATTTCCGCTTGTATTGTAAGCTGTGGTTTCAAAAACTTTTACACCCCAACGGTTGTATATCGCTACCGAATTTTGAGGACAATATTCAATATTATCGATAGTAAATATATCGTTGGTACCATCGTCATTAGCCGACATGGTGTTATGTATTAAAAAATCGGCACAAGGTATGATTCGTTTTACACGAGCAAGCGTAAAAATACCATATTGTGTTAACGGATTTATCACAGTAGTAACTTCTTTAAGAGCGGGATCGGCAACACCACCTTCATCAACCCATAAATTGAGCGTTTCGTCCCATCGAACAATATGGATTTCTTCAAAAGGAGCTGCATAAATAGCAGCTGGCGTAGTTGCTTCATCCCAACTTAAGGTGAGGAATACATTACTTTGCGCATTGGTTTTAAGAAATGACCAATATTCAGCAGTATCAATTAATGTTATTAAAGGAGCGCGATTGGTATGCGGATAAAGAATATTCGAGTTTTCTAAAAAATATTTTGATGAAAAGGCATCTGCGGTTGCTGATGGGTTCGATTGTGCAGCGTAGCGATAATGACCTGCATCGCCAATAGGAAAGCGAAATGCATCGTTTCCGTTTTTGCGTACAAAACCATCCACATGACTTTGGTCATCTGTATTGCTATGGGTTGCATTATCTTCAAAAATTAATAAGCCACCAAAATTATCATCATCAACAACTCCCTGAAAAAAGTCGGCATTACCATGAACGGCAACTTGATTAGAAAGTTGAAAGGCAGGCTGAACAAGATTGTTGTCAAATTCACAATTATACCAATGCATGAGTGTTGATCCTGAAATTTTTTGGCTGCCAAATAAACCGTTCATTAGGGTTAGACCAGTTGTATTTCCGGTTGTAAAAGTAACCGTTCCATCATTGTTATAATGGTTATATACATGTAGCTCGCCATCATTGATAAGGGTAGCACCCACCGAATTGTTTATTTCGGAAACAGAACCCACAACCCCTTGTATTCCGAGTAGTCCCTGATTTTGGGTTTTTGTTTGTGCAGTACTCAATCCAATTGCCAGTAGGGCAGTTCCGGTAATTATTTGTTTACGAATGCGAACCATAATTAGAATCTTACCATTAAAACGCCTGTAGCTGTTCTGTATAATCCGCCAACAGGAACACCGCCGGTAGTTGCTGCCGTATTATCTTCAAATACCGGACAACCTTCGATAATGGCCGGAGTAATGTCGGTGCCTGTTTTTAAAACATGAATCGTAGCTTGGGGAGTATTCATGTTACCAAAGCCGGTTTTACCGTTTTTAAGTACCGTAATAATGTTTGAACGATTGATGACACTGGTTCCATTGGCTAACTGAAAATAAGGATCAGATGGCGATATAAAGTTGTGCGGATCGCCTGTAGTAATGGCATTGTAGCGACCAAAAACCATGCTGCCCATAGCACTGCTGATATTACCAACGCCCAATGTGTAAGTGTAATCAGCAATAGCCTGATTATTGATGCCATGGGCAACGGCATTTTCACCTTCCACAATATTTTCACGTCCCATGGCGGAAGCATAGGGACCACTTACCATAACATTACCTTCGCCAACGGTAAAGCTTTTTTCAGCATTGATAACGTTGTTGATACCGATGGAGAGTGAATTATTTGCATTGACTAAATTGTTATTTCCAATAGCGCCTGCAATATTTCCGGACACATTATTATTGATACCGGTAGCAGATGAATTAGCTCCACTAACTGCATTTGAAGTTCCAAAAGTAGCCGAATTGGTTCCGATAGTACCGGTGTTCCCGGTTCCGCCCCGAACAGCACCGCGTACATCCAATGCTGCGCCATCTAAAATATCGGCGGTATTAATACCTACATTGCCCAATTGATAAATATTTTGTGAGTTCTGACTGGCCTGAGCAGTGGTTTGCTCCACATACCAAGGTTCTAAGCGCAATGAACTGATATCTACCGGAGGGTTATTTCCGGTTTCGTTAGCGTAATTCAAAATTCCTGTTCCGGGATTAAAAGTTAAGGTTGTTGGTGTTTCGTTAAGATCGGAAGGAATAGCCAAACGGATCCAACGGTCAATATACCAATAATAAAAACCGGGTGTTACATCGGATTGTGTAGCCTCATTGAATACAAGTAAACTGTTCACATTTCCGTTAGCAATAGTCGTTGCATCTGTGGTACCGGTTAAATTTAATCGGGGAATCAACATTCCTCGTTTATTACCGTTTATATCGGTGGCAGTTACATCCAAATTAGCCGATGCATTAGGTAATGCAGCTCCCACACTTACCTGGGCTATAGTTTTGGTTGTTATGAATAAGATTGCCGCTAAACATAGTAGTTTTTTCATATAAAGAATTTTTATTATCGTGTAATGATTTTTTTCAATGTTTTAGAACCATCTGCTGTATAAATTTCAAGTAAATAAAATTGGTTGTTATCCAATTCTATTTCTGCGTAAGCATGGTTTATTTTATCTTTTGAAAACACAGTTCTTCCCCAAGTATCAAAGATTACTATTTTTTCCAGCGGAACTGCTAAGGATTGTATGTGTATTGTATTGGAATTTGAAGTTATTTTAATAGAACTATCGTATGATATTGTTTCGTTAGCTAAAGTTTCATTTTTAAAAATAAGTCTGAAACGTGTATTTACTCGTCCGTTATCCGTTGAAAAGCTATACGGACTTTGTTTTAGGTTATGAATTAAGCCCGTTTTCAAATCTTCTACATAAATAGATTGCGTTGTAAAAAGCCCATCAACCGCAGCCAATGCTATTTTATAACTACCGCCAACAGGGGCAAAATATCCCAGAGGCACATAATCTTCGTCGGAAAACGGTAGAGATCGTCCTTGGGTTTTAGTGAATAAATTATCAGTTAGTGAATAGATATTCAAAACTTGTTCATAACCACAAGGAACGTCAAAATAGGTGTCGTAACCATTAGTAGCGCCTTCAATATAGCCTAGTAGCATACGATCGGAATTAGCTTCCATGTTTACTAAGTCCAACCATATTCTGTGTTTTTCAGGCGAAGGGTAGTAGTCATTTTCTGAATTTCGGTAAAATTGTGTATTATCCTGAACTACACCAGCACCATCTCTGCGCATAGCATTGTTGAAAGTTACCGTTGAAGATGCCGCATTACCTTCTGTCATTTGTACAAAAAAACCTTGTCCTGCACCAATTTTATAATCGCCTACAGACGGGCAACAGGAAGCGCCGAGGATGTTATAAGTAATGTAGTCGTTAGGATTGTAATTGTAAAGATACGAACCGTAAAAAGGATTTGTAGCGCCCAAAAGTGGGTCAATTCCATGCGTCCAAATTTTTATAAATCCGTTCAAAGCACCACCTGCCGCAACGCGATTGTTGTACAAGAAATGATTTGCACTGATGGAAGACGGATACGGATTTCCAATAAGGTTCCAATTGTCATCAAACTCAGTAAACGGGATTCCATTAGCACTTGTATACGAGGATAGTGTAGTTGTAGTCATGGCACCTCGGCTCACAGGGTACGTAATATCGCCATTGGTAGGAATGCCAATAAATGAAGCCTCAAAAGGACTTGCAATACTGGTACTGAACGAAGCCGGACTCATAGTGATATAGCCTCTTCCGGTTGTCATTATGTTGCCGGTAGCATTTACCCAATTTCCTAATCCGCCATTAGTATTAGCAGCGTTGGGTTCCCATTTGTATTTGGCCATTGTTGGAAGTGCATTCAAGTTATTAAGTGCAAAACCATCTACCGGCGATGACCAATATACATAGTCATAACGTTTTACATTAGCAATACGCTTGTAGATTATGTTGCCTGAATTGGCATCGGGTTCAATTTGTACCAAACTGGAGTTATTCTCAAAAAGTAAAGTAGCTCCGGGTTCCACAACCACTTCGTGTTGTACCAATAAATGATGTGCGGAATTAAAAACAACTGTGCGTCCTGATTTTACCAGAACAGAGCAGGCTTCTATATTTTGAACCGAATTGTAATCGTCGTCAAAAATAACAGCTCTCGAAATTTGAGGCGTGTTCGACCAAGCTCCCAAAGCATACACCGCTGCACTGCCACCAATAGTCAACGTGGATGGCGAAGTTGGATGCGTTGTAACATTGTTTACATTACAAGCTAACAAACCTGTTGCCGGATTCGAAGTGATTTGAGTAAGTCGGTCCTGAGCAATAACATAATAATTCAATATTCCGGCGCTTAAGCCTGTAAGGTTAAAACTCCAATAGCCATCATTACCATTACCCGAAGTTAATGTGCCTGCTACACTGGTATAAGCACCCGAATTCATTTGGTAGTAAAATCGGGGAACTAAATTTCCGCTTACAGGTACTCCGGCTTCATCAATAATGTGAACATTGCTTAGTGTTAATGAGGAAACAACGGCTCCGCAACTTCCTGGTACTGTTAAAGGAGAATAAGAAATATCGGGAACTGTTTCAGAATTCCCCGAAAACTGTAGAGCGCCCATATCCGGATTACTTCCCCGACTTACCCCTTTGCTGTCCAAATCATATTCACCTCCTAAAACCTGAGCACCCGATTCCGCATAAGTCTCTCCCGAAGGGGTCCAATAACCCGCATCGGCAGCAGTTCCTTCAGTTAGCACTATATCGTCATAAAAACTCACATTATCAGTGCCGTAATTTGAAGCGCCTCCGTTCATCAGTGTTTTGTATTTTGAGGTACAACCGGAAAACGGATTCACATTCATATTCGGATCATCAATGGCTACAGTGTTATGATCGATGTTGTAACGATTATATTCGGTGCCAAAACCATCACCTTCGCAATAAAAATACGAACGCCGGTTATGAACTGATGGGGCAAAAAATAAGTTGTTGTTGGAAGAGGTTCCATAATTCGGCGGACGAACACTGGTTTGACCCGGGTTGGTAAAAAAAGTGGATAAATCAAGATCGTGATTTTTGATAGCAGACAAGGCGGCAACGTATCCCGAACTTTTGGGCAATACATTGACATAAAGAATATTGTTTCTTAAATCGGTAGTACCCGTTCCTACACGGTTTAAATAACCCACCGCAGTTGCACCAAAATTGCCTGTGATATTACTGGTAATTTGATTGTTTTTATCACCCAACGTGATGGTGTTATGATAAACAAGATAGTTGGTTTCACGTGAGGACAAGCAAAGACCAAACAACCCACCCAAGGAAGAAGCGCTTGGATTGTATAATTTGGAGATATGGTTGTTGTAAATTTTAATAGTATGCAAAAGCGTGTTAAACGACATACGTACCCAAATTCCGTTTGTATTAGCCGGAACAGGTTGACCTGTTACAATTCCAGGTCCTGGATGCACTCCGGTAACATTGTTATTTAGGGAAATGTCAAAAATACGATTGTTTCGGATGGTAATGTTGTACGAGTCGGTGTATACATAAATACCACTCAAATAGGTACGGTTGTCTACCGTTCCGTTTGACGAAACATTTTTAATGAGGTTGTTGTCTACCAAAGCATTTTCGGAAGCTTCCAAAAAAATACCGGCAATCTCAAAAATGGTTGTACCGCGTCCCATTGCCCCATACACACGGTTAATTGAGTTGTTTTGAATGCTATTGTTGATGCCGTAACTTCGAATGCCAAAAATCCATGAAGTCCAAGCCAGTGTAGCCTGATTTCCGTTGGATGCCGTGTAATGGTCAATCGTGTTTCCGCTAACAGTTGTATTTTGTCCGGAAGCATTTATACCATACGATAGTACACTGCCGCTGGCGGAAACAAAATTAGTGGTTATGTTGTTGTTAGAAACGGTTGAGTTAGCATTGGTATGAATACCCGCAGAAGAATCTATTCCGGTTTGCGCATTTGATACAACTGATATAACATTGCCCGAAACAGTACCCGTAGAAAAAACACCATAGGCACTTGAGAGGGTGCCTGCAACAGATGTAGAGTTTAGCGTGTTATTTGAAATAACCGCAGCTACAGAAGAAAAAATACATTGTGTGATTGTTTGTTCAAACGTGCAATAGGCTTCGGTAGTTTCGTTTAGGTTGGAGTCGATTGTCGCATTTAAACCGGTATTGTAAAAACTCGATGATTTTGCAATACCATAGGTAGCATTAACAATAGCAATAAGATTATTGTTTTGGGTGATTTGTGCCGAAACACCACTGTTTACAATACTATAAACATATCCGCCATCCCGACTTGTTAATCGAACATCAATCAAATTATTACCGGTAATTATGGTCCCCGTTCCGCTGTTTTGAATGCCATAAACGGTAGAATTATTTCCCGATGCAGTTACAAGACAAGTAATGTTTAAATTAGTGCTTACAGTTGAATTTGCGCCGGTTGCTACAATGCCATACGCATTAACACTGCCTAAGGCTATAGCTGCAGCGATATCCAAATCGTTGTTTCCCGAAATAACGCTGTTGGCTCCGGTACTTCGGATGCAGGTTATAACCATCCCTATATTGATGCCCGGAAAAGTAGATTGGGCACTAATATGTACTCGTGTATTATTGGTGATAGTGCCTCCTGCAGTCATATTTTCAATACCTACCGTAGTTGCAGTATAACCAACGGTGCCCGCAGTATTCATAGCGATAACAATATCGTTGGCCGTTGCGGTTAAGGTTCCGGTCGAATTGGAAATACCGAGTATCGAAATATTATTCGCTATTTGGGGTGCGGTACAGTTAATGGTGTTGTTAGACACTGTATTTGAAGTACAACCAACGGTTAGTAGTATTCCTTGCAGGATGGACGAATGGTTGACAATAGTAACCTGATTCTGAGTAACAGTGGCCGGTCCGCTTTTGCCAACCAATATACCCATAGAGTTTCCACCTGTGTTTGAGCCGTTAATTGTGATGGTATTAAAACGTAGGCTTTTGGTTACACTGGAAGTACCATCATTATTATTGATGCCTGAAATAGTGGTTACTGCATTTGAGGTGGTTGAACAAGTTAACGCGATCTGATTCGATTCAATACTGTAACTTGAACTTGTAGAAGCGGCACTACTGTTAATGCCTGAAAAAACAGCAGTAGAGCTTACATTACCCTTGTTTATTGTAATGAAGTTGCCATTAATTTCAACCGGCCCAGACGAAGTGCCGTTGTGCGAAATTCCATTCACTATCCATGAGGTGCGCAACGATTTACCGGCTGGGGTTTCCAAGATATTATTGTTGATGATACGGCGAATTCCGTTAGTAACATCCTGACGGATAAAAAACACAGCATGATCACTATTACTGTTTTCATAATGAATGCGAATGGTATTTGAAGATACAGTAAAATCTCCCGTGGCAGCATCTTGGAAAATACCGGCTGTAATTTTGGATGTCACTTGCGTTAACGCAATATTTTCGATACGGATGGTATTGTTACTAATTGTTTTTACCGAAGTTGCATTACCAATTCGGCTCCAAATGCCATAGGTGTTATCAGAAATTCCGTTAATCAATGTAATGGAATTATTATTGCATTGCGAGGTGTTGGCATTGGGTTGCACCATGGCGCCGGTATATCCCAATACAATACCGCAAAGTGTAGCCGCCGTTGTAAGTGTCCCGTTAGTTGACTGTAAGGTGTTGTATGCTATCGAATGAGCTGCCACTTGATTAACCAAAATTCCTTGTACGGATGTGCCTATTTTTTGATAGGTATAAGAAGCAACACCGTTCCCCTGACCAAAATTAGTAATAGTATTGCCCGTTGTAGCACTGTTACCGCCAATATCCCATCCGGTATCCATGGCTGCAGGTGTATTAGATCCTGTAATGGTAATCCCGAAATTGGCATTTAGTATAGAATTACCATATAATTTATTATTTGAATTTGAACCGGCGAAAGTAGTTACAGAAGCCAGAGTAGCGGCATTTATTGCCGAGGTTAGGGTAGTGGAGTAAATGCCAAACGTATTGGGGTAATTTGTTCCCGAAGTATTGAGTGTAATTGTGCAATTTCGTATGGTATTGTTTTGAGCCCCATTTCCGGCGGTAGCGGCACCGGAATAAAAGAATCCGAATCCGAATTCGGTCATGTTGTTAGTGGCGGTTGTGGCCCAAGTGGTGTTTGCCGGGTTTTCGCTGAGGTTGATGCTGTCAAAAATCAGGTAATCCGTACCTACAATTCGGATAACAGCATCCAAAACGCCTCCGGCAGTATGGTTTGCTCCTGCATATACGATGGGATTAGCGCCTGCACCCGCTTTTTGAAAGGTTATTGTATTGACCGAACTGGTTCCGGTAATTAAGCCAAACAAGATACCTCCCGGAGTAGCCGAGCCTGCCGGTGCCGTTTCGCTATGGCCGGCGGCAACATTAAAAACAACCGGACCGGAAATACCATTAGTATTGAGGCTAATAGCAGCATCATTGATAGTTGCAAAATCCCCCGGAATTGCATACGTTCCGTTGAGTGGAGCCAATGTTGAGGCAAAAGCCTTAGTCGATAAGGCCAGACAGATACAAAGCAGTAAAAAGAAAGTCTTTTGGTTCATAGCTTCGTCGACAGTGTTCAAATATAAATTATCTGTCTGATTCTAAAGTACAAAGATACTTTTTTTTTCAAGGCGTAGGCTGTAGAAATTCTACGTCAGAAGGAGTTGACGTTAGCTATAGTAAGTATTTTAAAAAAAAGTGTTGGCAATTTAAATATTCGTTGTATATTTGCACCGAACATCGCGGGATAGAGCAGTAGGTAGCTCGTCGGGCTCATAACCCGAAGGTCACAGGTTCGAGTCCTGTTCCCGCTACTGGGTTAAACCCCTGAAATCAAACGGATTGTGTGCGCAATCCGTTTTTTTATGTCTCAAATTTTGATATTTTTACAAAGAGTACACGAAAACGTACACGTTTTTGCTATGAAAGCCAATTATTCAGAGCCTAAAATTTTTACCGGTGGCATTGATGTTTCTCAGTGGAAAAAGTTGGATAAAACCCAACAGGATGCTGCTTTGAAAAAAGATTGGTATGTGTATTATTCATTCCGAAATCCAAGTACTCAAAAACTCCAAAGACAACCCAATATTAAAGCTGGAGCAAATAAGTATAAAACGTTTCAAGAGCGAATGCAATATTTGAAAAAAGTACAGCAAAATCTTGTTTTGTTGTTGCAAAAGGGCTATAACCCTTACAAGAATAATGATTTTATATTTGAAGACTGTTTGCTCCCAAAACCCATACAAAAGGAAATTGCAAAGACAAAACAAGACGAAATCAAAGTTTTTCCTTCGACAGAGGTGATGCCTGTTCAAAAAGGTATGACAATTCGAGAGTCTTTTGCTTTAGCTCTTACTTTAAAAGAGAAGGTGTTGAGTAAAACATCTTTTCCCAGTTTCAAAAGTAATGTCATTCGATTTGAAAAGTGGTTATTAGATCAAAACATTGAAGCGGGGACAAGTATTTTACAGATCAATCGCAAAGTAGTCACTGATTATTTAAACTTTGTATTGACCAAGACGAGTCCGCGCACACGAAACAATACGCGTATTGATTTAAGTTCATTATTTCAAGTCTTGGAAGATAATGATATTATTTCCGAGAATTTTATCCGAAAAATAAATGTGCTAAAAGCCGTTCCTGAACGCAATAAAACGTATACCACTACTTTGCAAGAGCAAATTTATGACTATATGGAGCAAAACGATCCCATTTTGTTATTGTTTGTAAAGTTTATTTCCTATAATTTTTTAAGACCTATCGAAGTTTGTAGGCTGCGCATTGAGGATATCGATATAAAAGACCGTAAACTCTATGTTCGAGCAAAAAATGCACCAGTAAAGATTAAAATTATACCTGAAATATTAGTGCGTGAATTACCGGATTTTAAAGCAATCAATTCAAAAGAATTTTTGTTTACACCGAATGGAATAGGAGGGGAGTGGATGACTTCGGAAACCGATAAACGGGATTATTTTTCCAAACGGTTTAAAAAGGTAAAAGATCATTTTGGTTTAGGCACTGATTATGGTTTGTATAGTTTTAGGCATACATTTATCACTCGCCTTTATAATGAATTTGCCAAATCTATGACTCCGTTTGAAGCCAAAAGCAAATTAATGTTGATAACCGGTCATGCAACTATGGATGCCTTAGAAAAATATTTGCGTGATATTGATGCGGTTTTACCGGAGGATTATTCTGAATTTTTGAGTTAGTTTCATTATTAATTTTTTAATATTTACTTTGGAGACTTATTTCCTAATTTCGGAAATATATTTCCAAGTATCTATATTAATGGACAAAGATATTCACATTTACTTAGATAATCAGGCGACAACTAGAGTTGATGATAGGGTATTGTCTTCTATGCTTCCATTTTTCTCAGATTATTATGGTAATCCAAGTTCTGATAATCATTCTGCCTTAGCAGTTAAAAAAGCAATTCTAAAATCAAAAAATCAAATATCTAACTTATTGAATTGCTCTCCTTCTGAAGTTTATTTTACTAGTGGAGCAACAGAATCAATAAACCTTGCTTTAAAAGGTACAATTGAGCTCGCAAAAAATGTTGGTAAATTAAAAATTGTTACTACACTTATTGAACATAAATCAATATTAGAAGTATGTAATTATCTTTCAACCTTTCATGGATTCATAATTGAATATTTAAAGCCTAATTGCGAAGGATTAATTGAAGTTCAAGATCTTAAAGATAGTATTTCAGATGATACCTTTATGGTTTGTATGCATCATGCAAATAATGAAGTTGGAACGATACAACCGATATTAGAGATAGGTGAATTATGTAAAAGAAAAGGAATATTGTTTTTAGTTGATGCGGCACAAAGTGTGGGCAAAATACAGTGTGATGTAAAAAAGTTAAATATTGATTTATTAGCTCTAAGTGCTCATAAAATATATGGCCCTAAAGGAATAGGTGTTTTATATGTTAGGGAGAAAGTAAAAATGGGTTTAAATCCGTTAATATTAGGAGGTGGTCAACAAGATGGACTAAGATCAGGAACTTTGAATGTCCCAGGTATTGTTGGGCTTGGGACGGCTTGCGAAATTTGTTTTTATGAAATGGAAGAGGAATATAAAAGAATAAAATCTTTAAGAGATTATTTTATTAATGAGTTATTGAAAAGAGTTCCTTTTAGTTGTATAAATGGATCTGAAAAGGATCGATTGCCGGGTAATATAAATATAAGTTTTATAGGGATTCCTAATACAGTATTACTCCAAAACTTACGTAGTATTTGTATTTCAAAAGGTTCAGCATGTTCTTCTAATAATCATCGTGAATCTCATGTATTGAAAGCAATTTTTATTGATAATCAAGAAAGAATTAATTCAGCTGTCAGAATTAGTATAGGGAGATTCAACTCGTTAGATGAAATAAATATTGCTATTCTTGAATTGGAAAAAACTGTAAATGAAATAAAAAGTTCTTATGATCAATATTAAAATTATAATTTGAGGATGAAGTATATAGAACAAATAGTAGATGAAAAAGAGATTTTTACGGTTGTTAAAAAATTTTTATCAAATGAAAATAAAACTGCAATTATCGGCGGACACTACATACTTCTATATGAGAAAAAGTCTGACTCATTAAAGCCAGCTATCTATCAAGATTTTAATGACTGGGGAAATATGATGTGGTCAAAAAAAAGAACTCAAAATTTTCCAGTCAAATCTTTTGAAATGACAGTTAAACTTTATGATATGCTTAATCAAAATGATAATAATCAAAATGTAAAATGTGTTTTACTTGTTAATGATGATTTATTCCATAAAAAAGAATTTAGAGGGGTTAGCCATTATGAAACTGTGAGTAATAGAAGTTTTGAATTAAGGAAGAAGTATTTTGAAACAATAGAAAATATCCCAAGGTCATTCAAAAAAATTCTAAAGAAGTATAATTTGAATGCTAAAGATTTTTTTCTTACTTTTGATAGTAAAGGTTATAGAGGAGATAAATTACTACCTACTTCAACAATCTTTGTGTCAGAAAGGTTACTTTGCAAATCATTTAAAAAAAACATTAGAAGAAGAAACAAGTTTCTTGAAAGTAAAAAGTTATTCGATATAATAAAAATTGATGAAAGTGGAATGGTTCAAGAACTTTCAGTTAAATCTAATTTAAAGGATTCATTATGTTTAATTGATAATGGCTTTTGTAATTGTGGAGGAAAATCTTTCCAATTTTATTTTGAGCTTATAAAAAAAGGATTTGAAAATATAGTTTTCTTCGTACCTAATGAATGCAAGAGCCAAGTGCTAGAAGGTGCTAAATTAATTTGTAATGCAGAGGAGTTTAATAACCAAAATATTATAATAATCAACATATCTAATATTGAGTCAAACCCTGACTTTGAGTTATTTAATGAAGAAATAGAAGTGTGTAGAATCAGTAATATTTAATGTTATGACAAATTACAGGAAATGCCAAAAAATTCTAAACAGAGTTAATGGTACTAATACACTTTTTGAACCAGTTATTAAATCAATTAGAGATTTTTTAGAGAATATTAAGGAATTTGATAATTCTGTTGGAGGTGGAATAATTTTTTTTGAAAAAAACCACCCTCAAGACTCTGATTTAACCATGCATGTTTTTCCTTTTATGGATAATATTGAGATCTTAAATCCTTTACTTGAATTAGAGGATGAGAAAGTTTATGAAATACTAGAAAAGATAAACACCCCTAAATTTTATTCTCAATTTTGGCACAAGGAACAATTTAAGTCAAAAAATAATTCTGAGAATCATGGATTTGCCAGTATTCCCGCCGAAAATATTTTGAATTATAATAGCAAAACAATTCAATATTCAATTAAAATTAAAGAAGAAATACTTTTTAAAAATTCTAGTTGGGAAGAATTTTTCGAAAATTTCCGGAAAGGATTTGTTCAAAAGCATACATATGAACAATTGTTATTTGAATCAGGATGCGAACAAATTTCTTTTGTACCAATTCCTGTTTTAAGCACCCCATCTATTTTATTAGTTTTAGATCAAAAATATATTAATAGGGGTAAATTTTCTCTGTATAAATCTGTTTATTTCAGAACAAGAGACGCTATTGATAGCTATCTTTATTCAAGACTATTTGACTCATTAGAACTTATTTTAGAGAATATTGTTGATAATGAAAATGGTGAAGAACAGCTTGTTAAAGCGTTTGTTGAAGAAATATGTAAAATCATTTTACCTATTTCATATACAATAAATGATCATGATGAGATATTTTATTACAGAGACTGGCCAACTGAAGGTATAGACTCAGAGTATATATTGCCTCTAATGAATGGGAGGTATATAGTTAAGTTCAAATTAACTTCATTTTTTTATCCTGATTTAGAGAGAAACAATAGTTTTGATTGGTCTTGGATTCATAAATCTAAAATTTATGAATCCAACAAAAAACAATCTGCAATTTTACTTTGCAAACTATTTAATATACTTCATAAAAACTATTTGCTTACCAAACGCACTAAACAATTAGTTAAAAAAGAAATGTTAACCTTGTTCAGTAGTTTTAATTTTGGAGGTCTGCAAGATACTATTGCAAAAATAAATGATGAGATAAAAAAAATTAGTGATAGTTTGATTGATTACAATCCCATAAATAGACTAGACATACAAGATGATGGTAAGGTGTTTTTATATATAAGTGGAGTTAAAATAATTTCAAATCAAGATAGATTAGGGAAAGATCAACAACTTGGATTTAATTACTTACAACATATCATAGAAAAAGCTAATTCAAATAACAATAAATTTTCAATGACTCTCACCGAATTGGTTGAATATGTTCATATTAGTAAAAAGCAAGGAAAAAAAGGTTTAAAATTTGATTTAGATAAAATAGAGAAACCATCAGATGATGTGTTTTCAAAAGAGGAAACCTATATTGATAAAGGATATATAGCAGAAAATACTAGTAGCACCGATTATTTAGATTCAGAAGAAATTAAAAACCAAGTAAGAGAATTATGTAATCACCTTAAAGTTTATTACAATAAATATAAAGAAATAATAATTGATATTTTAAGGAGTCAAACAATGCATAAAAGTGAATCTTTTAATGAAGGATTAATAGCAATGATAATGGTTTATGAAGGTCTGAAAAGGAGAAATCTGTTAAAGAATTTATATTTTGCTATAGGTGAAGCTGCAGTAAGTGATTTTGAAGATATTTCAATAATTTATTCCAAAGTTAATTCTGAAAATAAAACTTTGTTTGCAGATTTTGACAAACTACGCAATAAGTTTTATAGCAACATTAAAGAAAATAAGGAAAAAGGAAAAATTAGAGATGCGTTTCGTGCAATGCTTTCATTTCTAGAAGCGAAAAAAAGTAAATGTAATCAAGAAGATGATTTATTCAAATCAATCAATAAACTTTTGCTAAATTTAGAAGCATCAGGTTTTAAAAAACTAAATAAATGTGAAGCAATATTTCATAATAATGCCTGTAGTTATAACCAAAGAGATAATGAATTTTTCATAAAGTGGGATCGTTGATTATATAGTGTTAATGATTTCCTAAAATTGGAAATAGCTTTCCAATTAACTATTTATAAATAATCAATTTATAAATAATTAAGAAAGGAGGCACATCATGGAAAATGTTATTACACTTTTGGTTTTATTTTTTTTCTTGTTCTCATTTGTCTTTTACTTGGTAAAAAACAAAATTGTCAAATACCTTTTTGTTTCAGATTTTAAATATCAATTGTTTTTTGCTTTGCTTTATTTGGCAAATATATTTGCAATTTTGTATTGCAGATATTGTAACCATTGTTATGTGGATTTGCTAAAGTATGTCTTGTTTAGTGTCTGTTTCAGCTCATTGGAGTATCTCTTTCATTTATTCGGTCAAACGTTATCATCAATGAAATTTTATAAAGAAGGTAAATTTGATATTTTCCCAATGATTTTGAGTTTTTCTTATTTTGCATTAATCTTTAATATCATTGAATCTGTTCTAAATGGAGGCATTGTAAATTTACATGAATATGAAAGTAAGATGTTGATTGTTTTGGTGTATAGTTTTTCTTCAATATTAAAAAACTTTATAACAAAAGTAAATTCTTGGGTGAAATGATTTTAATTTAAGGAGTGCAAATCACATAATTAATAATACCAAACAAAGAGATAAAAACACTCCTAATCTAATCTTATTTCCCCTGTCGTAAAGTGTTTACTATCGCTCTAAAACTCTCCAAGCCGGATTCAATATTTTCAATGATTTGCTCAGCTAAAAAGTCAGGATCGGGGAGGTTGTCCAAATCAGCCAAAGATTGGTCTTTTATCCAAGTAATGTCTAAACTGGTTTTATCGCGCGCTAATATATCGCCAACGGAGAATTTTCGCCAGCGCCCATTTGGATTTTCATTTGAATATGTTTCTTTGCGCTTTCCGATAATACCATCTTGATACAAATTGATAAATTCAGTGAAATCAGTATGTTTTAACGGATTTTTTTTCAGTGTATGGTGAATATTAGTTCGGTAGTCATACACCCAAATTTCTTTAGTCCATACATTTTTACCGGCTGGTTTGCCATCAAAAAAAAGCACATTTGCTTTTACACCATTGGCATAGAAAATACCCGTTGGTAATCGTAATATTGTATGTAAATCAGTTGTTTCTATAAGTTTTTTGCGTACCACTTCTCCATATTGTTGGCATCGTTTGAAAATCTTATAGTTGTTTCTATAAGTTTTTTGCGTACCACTTCTCCAGCACCACCTTCAAATAAAACATTGTCGGGTAAAACTACAGCTGCTTTTCCGGTTTCATTCAATTGGGTTTTAATATGTTGAACAAAATTAAGTTGTTTGTTACTGGTGGTTACCCAAAAGTCTGGACGGTTATAGGTGAGATCTTCTTTTTCCTGTTCTCCCTCGGCATTGGTAATGGTCATGCTACTTTTTTTACCAAAGGGCGGATTAGCTAAGATGTAATCAAAGCGATCGCCATTATCTGCAATTAGGGAGTCGGTGGGTGAGATAAAATTATCCGAATCTATATCGCCTATATTGTGTAAAAATAGGTTCATTAGAGCCAATCGACGTGTTCCGGCCACAATTTCGTTACCGCGAAATGTTTTATACTTTAAGAACTGTTTTTGTTCTTTATCTAAATTTTGCTCGGTTAAATGATCGTAAGCAGCTAAAAAGAAACCGCCGGTTCCACAAGCAGGATCACCAATGGTTTTCATGGGTTGCGGGTTCAAACAGGTAACCATTGTTTTAATTAAGGCACGCGGTGTAAAATATTGACCTGCACCGCTTTTAGTATCTTCGGCATTTTTTTCCAGCAAGCCTTCATAAATATCGCCTTTGTCTTTTACACCCATCATGACCCAGTTTTCGGCATCAATCATTTTGATAAGTTTAAAGAGTTTAGCCGGATCTTGAATTTTATTTTGACTTTTGGTAAAAATTTGCCCTAAAATGCCTTTGCTTTGCCCTAATTCGCGTAGCATTTTGGTGTAATGTACTTCCAGTTCTTCACCACTTATGTTTAAAAGACTCTCCCAGTTTAGGTTGGACGGAATGTTGAGGTTCCGGTTATGCGGGGGTAAACTGTACTCGTGAGCCATTTTTAGGAATAACAAATACGTTAATTGCTCCAAGTAGTCGCCATACCCTACACCGTCATCGCGAAGGGTGTTGCAAAATGCCCATACTTTAGAAACTATGCTGGATGATGAGGTGGTTTCTTTGCTCATATTTGTATTAATTCTTTTATTGTTTTCCAATCTTTTTCAATAAGAATTGGAGGGTTTTGTGCTGTTATTTTTTTTTCAAACTTTGTTTCGTCTAATTCTTTTGGACTATATAATTCTTTGTAAAGTGTTTTGCATTGTACTACTCTTTGTTTATTTCTACTTCTGCATTTATAAATTAGATTCCAATGTAATAATAAATCTATTTCATTTTTTTTATCTCTAATTCCATGAATTCTATGTGTTTTATCTAAATCAAAAGGCTTAGTTTCATCAACCATAATGTTATTAGGAATAGATTTATTTTCTTTAATATACCAATCTGCTGCACATCTATGATTTTCAAAAACTTTAATTACTTCTAAAATGGCAACTACTTTTCTTGAGTTAATACCTTTCTTATTTGTAACATAAATTACAATATCTTTTTCTCTAAGTTTTTCTGCAAAACCAGGTCTACACAATCCAGTTATACATGGTAATTCATTTTCAAAATCAGGTTCTCTTCTGCAAGAACCGTCTATAAATGAAGGGAAATTATATTTTTTAATAGCAACCTTTCCAAATTTATTAATTGCTAATGGATTAAACGAATTTAAATATATTCTAAAATTTTCCATTTTAATATTCTTCTGACAGTTCTTTACTTGTAAGATCAAAGGTTTGAAAATATATTGGAATTCCAAAAGTATCTCTAATATGTTTTATATAAATTTTTGCATCTTCAGTATCTCCAAGTAATTGAGATACTACAACAAGTTTGGTTGCATTTCTTGAATTTGTCCAAGAGCAATATTCTAATAATTGTCCTAATGCTTCTCTAATTGAGGTTCTAGATGAATTATATGATTTAATTTCATAAAAGATAAACTCATCTTGATGCTTAACAACCAAATCTATTTTATTATTTCCATAACCTGCATTTACCTCAGTTTTTACATTTTTTTTGCCAAACTTTGCTTTTAATTTAGTTTTTAAACTGTCACTTATTGCCTTATGTACATATATAACCTCTATTGCTTTTGGTTCTCTTGTATATGTCTTTGATGCAATTGAATTATTTTTAGCATCGTGTTCTTCATTTTCAGCATCAAATTCAAAGCCTTTTTTTTCATTTGATAACTCTAATTTATCACTGTATCTTTCAAAATTGTATCTATGTTGTTTATATACTTTATGATATTTTGGTAATTCAAAATATGAATCATTGATAATTAAATTAGAAGGAGTGTATTTTACATTGAATAAATCTACACCATTCCAGTCTGAAAAACCATTGGCATTTGCACCGCTTTGTATAATCTGATTTTGCATTTCCTTATGCCAACCTTTTTCAATGTATATTTCTTTTATTCTCTCAGCTTCAATATTTTCTATAACTTCAATTTCTTTGATTTCACCAATCCAGTATCTTTTCTTTGTCCTTTTATCTATTGTGTATACCCAAACATTGAATTTTTTTCCAGAATAGGCCTGTTGCTCTTTTCGGATTGGTTCTAAAAAGCCATAATGATATCCATTAATTAATTTACTAGTATCAAATAACCATTCTTCGTGTCCATAACCATATTTTCCCTCATGAGTTACTTTATCTTTACTTTTCCCATCTAAACCAGAAGGTTTAACCCAACCATTATCATTCCATGTGAGCCTTGCAATTCTTTTCTCAATTTCACATTTACCAAACTCAACTTTTTCATAGGCTTCAATTAAATAATCAAATGAATTTAATAATTCATTAATATCATCATTGTCAATTGCTGTAATATCTTTTTCAATATATTCCCCAATAAAAATGAAATTACCTTCTTTAATGAAATTTTTATTTATAGGAATTACTTGTTCAAAAAAAGTAACCTTACCATTAGATGAATATATCCACATAAAATATCCATCGAAAAAAGTTGTATTGGATTTTACAAAATCATTAAATTTTTTAATTTTTGGTTCAAAAACTTCGACTGGATAAAACATTCCTGGCCCCTTTTCTAAAGAAAATGCTAATCCATATCTAAATACATCCTTGTTTTTTATACAATCATGTCCTATGTTGAACTGGAATTCATTTCTACCTCCTGAATGAAAAGCATAATTTTCTCTTTCTTTTATAGATTTTTCTGAAAATATAGCCCAAGTATTTGGTCTTGATTTTAAATGTTTCGCCCTAATTTCTTGAAGTTTTGAAATAGGTCTTTTATTAGTTAAGGCATCATTACTAATTTCATATGCAATTTCTTTGATGGTCATTTTTACTATGATTTTTCAATTTCTTCATCTGTATTTATAATGATCAAAAATTGAGGATTATAAAATTCATTATTTTCGTTTTTATTTTCTGTCCTTCTCTTAAATTGATTAATTAACTTTTCTGTATTTGTCTTTAAGATTGGAATTAAATCTTTATCATCATTAAAAAACTTTTCAATACCAAAAGGAAAGAAAAAAAAGAAATTTAATCTTCTTCTTGTTTTAATTCTTCTGTAAAT
Organism: Flavobacterium sp.; assembly: GCA_041917555.1. GTDB lineage: Bacteria > Bacteroidota > Bacteroidia > Flavobacteriales > Flavobacteriaceae > Flavobacterium. The sequence continues at coordinate 20,026 of JAYRXL010000050.1, forward strand.
TCTGTTAATCTTTTCAGCCATTTCGATGGTGAAATAAGAAAGCTCATGAAAAGGTACAGCAAGGTGTTTTCTAGTATCTCTATGAAAATAAAACAAGTGAGGAAAATGCCTCAAAGAGTAAAAACTTGGTCTAACTCTTTTACCATCATTAAAATGATAATCAGTAAATTTTTTTGATTGAAGCATTTTTATAGAGTATGCAGAAGCTACTGTGATTCCCATACTTTTTTTATCAAAAGGAGTAACCGAATTATAATGATTTTCTAAAACTAAACTATTGTCGATTATGTGATTAAAAAATGAATATAATGCAAGACTTTCATTTTCTCTAGAATAATTTATTAAGTCTTCTGTTTGTCCAAAATGCATAGAATTATATTCACTCGAAATTTTTTTACCAAACAATCTTTTAGCTTGAATAAAAAAGCGGATATAATTTCCTTTTGTTTTATTACCTATTACTAATTCAAAATCGTAACCTTTGACACTTTCTTCATTGCCAGAAATCATTTGAATTTTTTCAATTTGCGAACATGAGCATCTTATAATTTCTTTTAAAGCCATTGTTGTTAAAGCCTCTTCTCTTACTTCAAATATTTTAAAGCTACTTCCATTTTTTAAAGGCTCTAATTCATCCCATATTTTGTAGGCAGCTCTTCTTAAGGTATCTTCTAATGTTATCATAAACTTCCATTATTTAAACCAACTCCCCACTAAACGCCTTTTTCAATATACTCTGTCGCAATGCCTCAGCTTGTTGCAAGCTTTGGGCAATACTTTCCTCCATTTTATCGGCCACACTCAAACGGCTTTCGATTTCTTGAACGATTTGGTGTTGTTCTTCTAATGATTTTGGAATTGAGATTTTCTGATTAAATACATCTGAATCTCTAACCGCAGGATAAGAACTACCAGTTTGCAATTCATTCAGAGGATTTAAGAAAATATCTGAAATTGTATTGTAGAAAATATATTTGAAACTTGTTTGTTTATTTGTTCTCAAAACTGTAAAACCTGATGAAGCTATTTGACTGTTGAAAATTTCTTTATCTATAATTGCAATATTTTTCATATATGTTCTTACAGTTGAAAACAAGATATCATTAACTTTTACAATCTGTTGAGCTCTTGACGGTGCATCTTTCCAAATGTAAGTTTTATAATTTTCAATTTTATTAAAGTTATTATCTAATCCACCAATATCTAGATAAATTAATTCTTCTTTTTCGTCAACCTCTTTCCTTTTTACTTTCTCAACTTTTAATGTTAGTTCTCTTAATGTTTTAATTTCCCAACCCTTTGGCAACTCTCCATCTTTTACATTTTCGTTAGTTAACTTCCCTTCAAAAGCCCATTTTAATACACTTTGTCTATAGGTTTTGAGTTGCTGTTGTGCGGTTTTTAAATCTTCAATGCCTTTGTCTAACTCGCTAAAGAGTTCTTCAATTTTGGAGACAATGGCGTGTTGGGTTTCTAAAGAAGGAACAGGTATTTCAACTTCTTTAAAATCTTTCATCCCAACTAAATTCATCATAGCTGTACCCTGAGATTGGATTAGAATTCTTTGTTGGAATATTTGAGATCTAAAGTGATATATAAAATATTTTTTGGTTATCTGATTGTCATCAAGCCTTATTCTTAACAAAGCTTGATTTATCAGACCTTTCTTTGCATTTTTAGGAATAATGGCTATTTTTCCAATTGTTCCTGAACAGCTGACAATTAAATCACCTTCATTAACATGAAAACCTTTTAGTTCATTATATTTTTCTTCACTTATAAAATAATTTCCTCTTTCAAAGTCGTCATAAATAGCATTACTTTGCTCATAAACTTTATAGCCATCTGGAATAAAAAACTCTTTTTTTATCGCACTACCAAAAGGTCCCCTCTTTAAACCCTCTTTTGGTAAACATATATCTACTATTTTTTTTGTTTGCCAGTTATTTTTCATTTCTTTAATTAATAGATTTAATTTTATCTATTTCATATTTTATTAAACCTATTTGTTTTAATCTTTGTTCAACACCTTCTCTTTTAAAATTTGCAATTAAATCTTCTGTGGTAATATCTTTTACTCTTAATGTTTTTTTAATTTTAGAAATGGCAGAATGGGGTACATCATACTCTAGTAATGCAGCTAAATTTACAGGCAAAAACCCATTTTCTAACTGAGAGGCGTAAAAAGTATAATTACCAGAAGACATACCTCTCTTATTAAACGCATATTTTTGTATATCGTTAACCAAACTTATCCACTTAGGTAATTTATAATCAAACCAATGTCTAGTTACATTCAACACAAAATAGGATAAGTAATTAATTCTATTTAATTCATCTGGAATTTGATTTACCCAATATTCATCAATTAATAATTCATCAATAACTCCTTTGGTAGACTTTTTAAAATTATATTTCATTGTCAAAGATGCTAATTGCTTCCCTGATAGCACTCCTGCTTTATTGTCTTTACTTTTTAAGAGATTATTCCAACATAGGTCTAATACAACCTCTAAATTTTTATATCTAGGATAATTATCCCAATTTAATATTTCAAAATAGTTGTCAATGTTATTTTCTATTTCATTCAATATATTAATTTGACCTTGAATAGGTAATGATGAATTTTTTCTCAAGATTTCTTTAAATTCTTCATCAAAACCATCAAATTCCTGTAATCTTACTTTTGAAGATTCTTTTAACTCAGAATCATCTAAATTAATTAATATCTCAAGTGGAGCATCGTCTTGTGAAAAAATAGGAATATCAACATCTAGTTCTAATTGATTAGGTCTTGCTTCAAATCGATATACATTCCCAATAAAATAATTATTCATTCTACCACTTCTGCCTGCAATATTCTTGTAATCAAAAAAGTCTATGTCTTTTGTTCCTTTCTTTTTATCAAATAAAATAACATTTTTAGCAGAAGTATTAACTCCTTCAATTAGTGTAGAGGTACAAAATAAATATCGTATACTTTTCTTATTAAATAAATCAACAATCGTGCTTCCTAAATGTCTTGGAACGGCTCCGTGATGTATTGCGGTGTATCTTTTTAACCCCTCAATTAAAAACCAATTTTTATTTATATTTTCATACAACCACTCCATGACAGAACCATTTTCTTTATCAGAAATAAAATTTGGTCTATTTACTTTCAAATAGGAGACAAAATCAACAGCTAATTCAGTAGCTTTTTTTGGTGATGAGCAATATATTAAGGAGGGTTCTTCAGTATTTAAAAGCAAGTCAAAAAGTTCTTCCTTTTTCTTTAACTCTTTTTCCTTCTTTTTTAATTTTTCACTAAGTTCCATTGAGATTTCATCTACAGCAACTGTTCTAAAATCTGATGGAAACCAAAGTAAGTCATATTTTTGTTTAAATTCTGTTGGTATCTCTTTAATCATTGGTCCCAACATATAAAATTTGCTTGTTTGTTTTAATAATCTATGTAAAGCTGTATTTAATGTAATAGCCCTTTCATCATCTCTCTTTAAACTCAATTTATAAAATTCATCGATGATAAAAAAGTCAATTTTAGGAAACATATTGTATTCAACGACACGCTCACCTGTAAATAAAAATAAATTACCATTATTTTGAGAAGGAGTTTGAGTTGTAGAGACTATTATTTTATAAGTATTGTTATATTTTGATAATTTTTTTCTTGTTTCATCTAATAAAGCTAGGGTAGGCTGAATGATTACAATGTTTTTATATTTGTTGCTTGCAACAACTTCTTCAATTAGTAAACTCTTTCCAAAACTTGTTGGAGCACTTAAAACAACACTTTTTTCACTCTGCAAAGCATTTGAAATAACAAATTGTTCTTCGTGTAAATAAACATTCTCTAAAAAAGGAGATTTGTGTAGTTCATATCTAAGAAAAGCACTTCCAGATAATAATTTTTCGTCAACATATGGATATAAACCATAGCTTTCAATTATGTCATTGAAAAAAGACTTGCAGTTTTCATCAATAAAATCCCACCTTTCAAGTAATCTTATGACAAGATCTCTACCCTCAACTTCATTTTTAGAAAATAATTGATTGATAAAACTTAACAAACTATAAGTTTCTTCAAAATTGAATTCAAATTTTGAACTGATAAAATCAATTGCTTGTTCATAATTTTCAAAACTCATATTCTTTGCATATTTTTCAATCTAACATCTAGTTCTGAATTCAACTCATCTTTATTTGGTACAGGAAGTAGTAATAATAGTAACTCAACATCTGTAGTGACTTTAGATTTGAAGGTCTTGAATAAGTCTAGACATTCGATTTCAAGAGCTTCAAAATATTCTTTAGAATTACTATTATATGTTGCAAAAATTGGGCTCGAATATGTGCATACTAATGGAATTACAATAGTATTGAATACTTCATCTAAATTTTTATGTTTATGCATTAAGTTAGTCCAATACTCAACTTCAGGAATATCTTGAGGGATTTTTCTTCTAATTAGTTCAAATTCTTTTTTTAAATAGTCTCCGTTAACATGATTTAAAACATCTTTAGCTAATTCTTTTACTCCATCATAGCCATCTAAATATAGTTTGGATTCACCTAACCATAACTTTTTCTCATTTCCATCAACTGTTATGTGGATAGCATCAAAGCCATGTACTGTTGCATTGTGGGCATCTTTAAAGTAAATTTTGGAAACCAGCGGAATTGTGTTACACCAGTCTCTTAATAACAGATGTAAAATTAATTCACCAAATTCTCCTCTTTTTTTGTATTTATCGGTTAAATAAACAGTATTGGCTGCTTCAACTATCCTTTCAACCATTTCAGTGTAGGGTATACTCATACCAGCATGATATCCAAAAGCAAATTCAGGAATAACTTTACGTATAGCTTCAACAAGTGGTGTCAATCTAAATTTATTAGCTTCAAATCCAACATGATATACTCGTAGATTTGCCTCAGTAATATGTTCGCTTAATACTAAATCCGATTCAAAAGGTTTTGCCATAATCTAAGCCACTAAAACTTCATTTAATTCTTCTATAATATCTTGGTAGTGGTCGCCAAACAATTGGTAAAATTTGCCCAAACCACCATGAGCGTTAAACGGGTTGAGTTCAAAATCGTCGGTTTCCAAATGAAAGGAGTTGGCAATATATTCTTTAATCATGCGTAGCCATCGCATTTGCTCTTCAGAAAATTTTTGGGCAGCTCCGGCTTGTTTTTTAAATGCCCACTCTTGAAAATTCCGGTCAACCGTTTTGTCATAGGCGGTAAGGTATTCGTCTAAGCGTAAGGCTTTTCGTATTACCGAGACCAAAATAACCAGTTCTTGTTTGGGTTTTTCGGTGCGGGGTAAACGTTCGGTTACTTTGCCGGCATCCTGTTCGTCTTCCACAGTTGCATAGGCGTCCCACAAACGGGAAGGCTGCAATGTAGGCTGTTCCAAAACAAGTTTGTCATATAATTCGCGTATCATGCGATAGGTGAGTTCCCTTCTTCGGTAGGGTTCTCCATAAAACAACTGCAAAGCTAACGCCTCATCTTTGTGGTCATCTATCCATTTTTCAAAAGCCATTACACTGGAAACAGCTTGTTCTTGTACATCTTTAACCCAACCTATTTTAGTAATCTCATCTAAGTTTAATGTGTCTATAACCTGATCGTATTTTTTGCGCACATCTATAATATAGTTCCGCAAATCCGGATTGAGCAATTCGGTTACCGCTTTTTCAATTATTTCGTCGTGTGCAAGGGTTATCGCTTTTTCAATTTGATCTGGGGCTTCACCTTGGTGACGTGATTGTATTTCTGCTCTTATAGTTTCGAGGGTATCAGGATCGTAAGCCTGCAATAATTTTTGAACCACTTGTTTAATTTCCAATCCGTTTGCATACTCAGCAAATTTTTCGCGTTCTTTTTGATTTATTTGTCGGTCTAAACGAATGAGCCGGTTAGCTAACGTTGTAAGCATTTCCTCCGTGCGATTTCCCATGGCTACAGTATGCAATACATCTTTAAACGAAATACCGGGCGCTTTTTCTAAAGGGCGACTATCGGTTTTTTGCGATTCCTCAACTCCTATGGCATCAATAATAACAAAGTGGTCTTTATTAAACTTCGCATTAGGGGTTCCTGTTTTGCGTAATTCTTCCAAGGAGCAAGTACGTGTTCCTCGCCCTTTCATCTGTTCATAATAGCTTTTGCTTTTCACATCGCGCATAAAAAGTAATACCTCTAATGGGCGTATGTCAGTTCCGGTAGCAATCATGTCTACTGTAACAGCAATGCGGGGGTAATATCCGTTGCGAAATTGGCTTAAAATACTTTTTGGGTCTTCTGTAGATTGGTATGTGATTTTCTTGCAAAATTTATTTTCTTCGCCAAACTCCTCGCGCACAATCTCAATAATATCTTCGGCATGGCTATCGGTTTTCGCAAAAATCAACATTTTTGGGACTTCAAAACCATTTTGATAAGGGTCTTTATTTTGGTTCGCCTGCGTAGTGGTTGCGGTGAATCGGTCGGGAAACATTAAAGGAAGGTTTTCTTTTACAGCCTTAATGATATTGCGAATAGTGCTTGGATTGACAATGTCTTTATCGAGTTGCTTGCCACTGTATATAATATCTTCATCAACGGTTTCCCAGAATTTTTTACGGGTAAGGCGTTCCCGTTTATCAACTTTTTCTCCAATTGAAATTTTAGAGCCATTTTGGGTGATTTTAGTTTCAATTTTAAAAACATTATACGGAACCAAAACCCCATCGATTACGGCTTTTTCATAACCATAATCAGATACTACATTGCCATTGAAATACGAAAATGTTCGGTTATCGGGTGTGGCAGTTAATCCTATTTGAAATGCATCAAAATAATCCAATACCTGACGCCATAGGTTATAAATGCTTCGATGGCATTCATCAATTACAATAAAATCGAAAAACTCTATGGGTACTTTTTCATTGTAAACAACCGGCAAAGGTTCTTTTTGAGTGGCATATTCATTTGGATTACTCTCTTCGTCACGTTCGTCCATTTCGTTGCCTTTCAGAATGGCGTACATTCGTTGAATAGTACTGATATAAACTTGATTATCTGAGGGGATAAAACTGCTTTTTAGGCGGGTAACGGGATAGAGTTCTGCAAATTGGTTATTGGTGTCTGAGGGCAAGTAAGACATAAATTCTTGTTCGGCCTGTTCACCTAAATTTTTAGTGTCAACCAAAAATAAAACACGTTTTGCTTTGGCAAATTTTAGTAAACGGTAAATAAAGGTTATGGCGGTGAAAGTTTTTCCCGAACCGGTAGCCATTTGGATTAATGATTTTGGCTTAAAAGTTTTAAAAGAAGCCTCTAAATTGGTAATGGCAGCAATTTGACAGTCCCGTAATGAATTGGTTGGCAGCTCAGGTAGGTCAAGTAAACCACTTCGCAATGTTTTTTCTGTTTTTAACCAATGCAGCAAGGTTTCAGGGCGGTGAAATGTAAATACTTCCCGAGAGCGAGGTTTGGGATCTTTGTAATTTGTGAAGCGTGTTATTTCTCCAGTACTGATGTAAACGAATGGGAGCGGGGAGTTATGTAAGTATTTTAGTTTGGCATCGGCATAATCTTTTACTTGTTCCTCGACGGTAGAAAGTGTTTGTCCCATTTCGGGGCGTTTGGCTTCGATAATACCAACCGGTTGTTGACCTGCAAAAAGCACATAATCGGCAGGACCGACATCGGTTTGGTATTCACGTATAGCTACACCGATACCAGCGCCTAGATTAACCTGATTTTTGTTTTGGATAATCCAACCGCTATCAATGAGTAGTTTATCAATTTTGTCGCGGGCAATTTGCTCCGGATTTTGATTTTGCATGTTTAGCAACTTCTATATCAAAAGTACAACCTATTTGTAAAGTCACCCATCCTAATAGTAACTGTTTTTATGGTAAAACCATAGTTAATTATTTACAAACGGTTCAAAGCACTAAAAATAATAAAAATAATTCGCAAATCACCAATAATTTTGATAAACCTCGGGAAAATGGAATTCACTCTTCAGAACATTGCTTACAGATTTTATATAATAATAGGCAACGATGTTTTGTGATAAGTCACATATTAACTATTCAGCGTGTAATGTTATGATTTATTGGTTTTGAAACATAACTTATTTTTAGTGTTGAAAAATAAAAAAGAGTATAATGAATGTAGTGTAGGTCTAAAACTCATATAGTAGAATTTCTAAAAGCATGTGTGTATAATTGAAAATCGAGCCAGTTTTTTTGTCATTTCATAACGCAACAACGTATTAAAAACGAGGTTTTAAGGGAGTTTTTGGATGAAAAATTGAATAAAATACTTCAAAAATTCAAATTTTTCAAGAATCCTCCGGAATCCTCTGGAATCCTCCGAAATCCTCCGAAATCCTCCGAAATCCTCCAGAATCCTCTGAAATCCTCTGAAATCCTCCGGAATCTTCTGGAATCCTCTGGAATCCTAATTTTGTTATTTTAAATAAAACTAAACTTGCCATGTAAAACATACAATTAGCAGTAAATGAAAGCCGAAGAAGTTTTTGCTATCGCGAGCTATTTATCCGTTTCCGAACGGAGAAGGTTGTATGATTTATTGGCAAAAGAATTCAAGCCGGTTCTTCCTTTGAAAAAGAAAAAGTTCATCCCATCTGATGAAGAGATACAAGCCTTTTTGATTAAAAGGTGTTTTTCGGGGAAAAGGAAAAAGTAAGCTAGCGTTAGTCGTTTTAGTTTGCCTACAAAAACTACTTTTTAACATTGTGGGCTATCCGTTGCAACCTGCTTGCCGGTAGCAGGTCTGGGCTGGGGTACCCTCGCTAAATCATGTGTTGTACTAATCAAAATCGATAAACTTTTTTAGTAAAATAAAAAACCACCCGAAGGTGGTTTTGGTTTATAAATTCCGCACTCGAGGCTGCAAGCCGAACTGAGCGGAGCTAAAGTCGGGAGACTGTTGCGGAGCTTTTCATAGGAACTCTTTGCGGAGCTATAGTGCATAAAATGAACACTTTGCGGAGCTGGGGCTAAACTGGCATCACTAACTTTGATATATTACTCATTTACCGAGGCAAACAATTTTCTTCGAAATTTTCAATACCACCTCTCAAAAAAAGCATAATATCTCTTGAGCCGCTATAGAATTTATCTTTATAAGATATTATACCTTTATGGTTTATGTAAATTTTTTCTTGTACTCCATTTTTTTTAGTGATAGTTACTTTAGTTTTTATGTCAATATATTTTAAAGAAACCTCTTTTCCTAAATCTATATCAATATTCTCTGTTTCAAAACTTACAGTTTTTTTATGATGCATATATGAATCAAATTTAAATTCAGTAGATGCAGCCCCTCTAAAATCAACGTCATTTGAAATCAATACAGATTCAATTTTTATTATATTCTTAATACTTTTAGTAAACTGTTTCCCAGTTTGTATCTTACAAGAAATGAGTAATAGAAAAAATAATAAATAGATTTTTTTCATAGTTTTTTTATTTTTAATTTTCCTCTTCTAAACTTGTTGGGCTTAATGCTCTATAAAATCTTTTATATCTGTGAGAACTTCTAGTGCCTTCCCCCATTTTTTTAGCCGCAGGATTTTCTATTTTTTCAATTACAAATTTTTCTTCGCCATTATCCCAGTTATCAGATTCAGTATCATCATTTCTTCGGTCAATGTAGTTTTTATTATCTAATAAAAAACCCCATGCATGTCCTAATTCGTGAAGTAACCCTGTAGCTGGTGACTGTTTTTCTCCTTCTTCAGTTTCAAGACCAGATTCAGGATTATAATGTACCTTGCCCTTTTTATGATCAGTGCCATCTAGACTTTTGCTTTCCCAAACATCTACTGTTACTTCATCAGAATTAATTAATTCTGTCAAAATATTAGTATCTGTCCCTTCAATATTACCTGCTCCTTTTTCAACTAAATAATCTAATGAGGAAATAGTTTGTTTTACAAAATCGGGTAAATTATCGGAAACTTTATCACCGTACTTGTGGCTTTTAAATACTAATTTGTCATTACCATTCTTATCTTTTTCATAAGTAGAATAGTGAATCCTTATTTCTTTACCATCCGGATCTATAAAATAAACAGGATTATTTAATGCATAAGTGTATGTAGAAAACCTACGTGACTTCTCCGCCAACGGGTCAATATTCATCCATCTACCAATTGCGGGATCGTAATTTCGTGCCTGATAATCGTACAAACCAAGCCCCAGCTCGTCTTGCAGTTCTTTACCGTTGTATTTATACTTATACGCCACCATATCCAAGGGTTGTACCGGTGCAATTTTAGACAAGGTTTGTAATTCTTCTTCGTCGTATTTGCCCTTGTCCATGTTGTAGTTCATGTGCTTTAAACCAAAAGGATAATAATTGTTTTCCTCCATGATTTTTACTGCCTGCTCGGTTTCGTCATAGCCGTAGTTCATACGGATGTTGCCTAAATGGTCTTTGTATTGAAACACATAGTTAAATTTAGGGAGTTAGGGGGCTTCAACAGCAGGGTCAATAGTTTTGGTTTTAAATTTCACAATCAATGAAATATTCACTTTTACTATTTAAACTCTTTTAAATCTATTTGTATGTTTTTTCTTTGAGGGTCTGTTTTATTGTTTGTCCATTTATTTCCTTGCCACTCTATGAAAAAATTAGAACCTTTGAAATATACACTATCTATACAATCAATTTTTAACGCTGATGGGCATAGATTTTTCTCAAAATAATCTTTTTTCTTACCAGTTAAGTAATTCTCTATAGTAAAAAAAGAGCCATTTTCAGAGATAAAAACAACTAGGTTATTTGATACATTTACCGCTATTGCTTGCATATATAACTTTTCTTGAGATTCCTCAAAAATTGGGAGTACAAGATATTGTGTACAAGATGTCCCACAACTTTGACTCAAAACAATCGATTTATCACCTTTTTTTAAAAAATTAAATTTTCCATTTCCTAAAAAATCAAATGAATTCTTTGATAAATTTTTAAATGATTTATTTCCCCATTCTATTTTATAAACAGAATCATTTTCTTGAACATATTTATAATAACTACCATCATTAAATGATTTTTCATTCTTAATTTTTTCTGCTAAAAACAAATCATGATTATCCTCTTTAATTTTGTTATTACAACTAAGAAATAGTAATGCCAAAATGGGCAGAATATATATATTTTCTATTTTAATTTCCATAAACCTTTAATTCCTTTAAGTGAAGTATCTAAATTTATTTTCTCTAATTTTGGATTTTTATCATAGATAGTTGAACTTTTAGAATTATAGAAGATAACTCCTTTTCCAACATTACTTTTACCTTTATCAGCTCTAATTGATGCCGATACACTACTAACCCAGTTACTTTTTTCTTGGTTATTTTCATATATTTTAGTAGTGGGTTCTTTAAAGACAATATTTGAACCATTGTCTGATTTTGTTACGTCGTAAAATTTATTAACTATTCCTTTGTAAGTTCCATCTGCTTTTTCGTAACCACTGCTTAATTCAGACCTGTTTTTTATTGATTCAGCTACTACAGCTTTTGCGTTATCATCTCCACCCCTCATTTCAGCAAATACAGTTCTTATCATATAGCCCAAATCACTCTCCATTGAGATCTCTGTAGATTTTGATTTCAGTTCATTACTAACTTTATCTGATAATTGACCGCCCCAATTGAACTGGTCACAAACTTCTGTTTTTGCTCTAATATTATCATTTAGCACGTACACTTTTCCATCTTCAACAGCATCATGTCCCAAATATTCTCCATCACTACTAAAATAATCACCAAGTCCCATCCCATCAGGGTCAATAAAATAAACAGGATTGTTAACAGCATAGGTGTATGGTGACCATCTTCTATATTTCTCCGCCAGTGGGTCAATATTCATCCATCTACCAATTGCAGGGTCATAATTTCTCGCTCCATAATCATACATATTAAGCCCCAACTCATCTTGATATTCTTTCCCGTTGTATTTATACTTATACGCCATCACCTCCGTAGGTAATACCGGGGCAATTTTTGACAAGGTTTGCAGTTCTTCCTCTTCATATTTACCCTTGTCCATATTGTAATTCATGTGCTTTAAACCAAAAGGGTAGTAGTGGTCTTCCTCCATGATTTTTACCGTCTGCTCGGCCTCATCAAACCCATAGTTCATACGGATATTCCCTAAATGGTCTTTGTACTGAAACACATAATTAAACTTAGGCGCCTGCTGCGCCTCAAGGGTACAGTTGCTACAATAATGTACATTAACATAGCCCTCCGTATGCGGGAAGAAACCTAATTTCCCATCCCGGTATTGATGCCCTGCCAAATAATCGGTAATCGTATGTGTGTTGTTTTCCTGCACGTCTTTACGCAATTTTACGCCTGAGGCATTGTAAATATAACGAATTTTGTTGCCGCTTCCAAAATAAATGTGGGTCGGTAAATTCAAATGGTTATAGCTTATA
>JAYRXL010000051.1:0-4130 GCA_041917555.1 Flavobacterium sp.
AAATTTCGCGCGCGCAAAATTGGTAAAAGCGGATTTCAGGCACGCCAATTTATCGCCACTAAAATTGCCGAACGGCGCAATGAAAAACTCCGATTTTCGCGGCGCTGATCTAAGATATTCCACCTTTGAGAGCGCAAACCTATTGGGCGCAAATTTCGAAGGCGCAGACAAATTCGAAGCCAGCTTCAAAAATTCCAACATTATGCCCACCGGAAATCTGCCAAGAGCATTTGTGGCTTAGTTTTTCCAATCCACTTCATTGGAAAATGAGTCGAGCCGCTTTGACGGGGAAAGAAACGAAATCCACTAAAACAAAACTATTTTTTATTTAATATTCTCTTAAACCATTTCCAAATGAATTTAAAGGCGTCATCAGCTTTTTGATATTTGCGCTCAAAATATTCTTTTCGAATCTTTTCTTCATGTCTTCGACCGTTTATTACCTCTTCAGCGGTAAAGTCCCCCGCCCAAATAACGTGACCATTATTTATGACGTAGTGCGACCTGCAAGGCAATTGCCAGTTGCCAATACTAGGATGCAATGTCGGCCCATCTTTTCCAAATGAAATTTTCCATTCCGTTTCTAGAATTGGAGTCCTAATCTTGGAACGGCATCCACATGCACACAAGTGTGCAGCTGTGTTATATTCGTTGGAATAATAAAGCACCCCTTCCTCTAACTCTTTGGGCATAAATTTAACCTGCACTAGTCGAAATTTCATTTTTGTTCATTTCCGTAATTTTGTTGTTTGCCAAGTTATAGATCAAATGAAATTGGTCAGGATTATTAAAATAAAATCCACGCAGTTGTTTGTATTTTATTACTGCCAGGCATGCGTTTAGCGCATTAATTTCAGCGATTTGCACGTTAACCTTATAAATATTATCTTCTGTCCTATTCTCTTCAGCTAACTGCATAGAACGAATTTTTTCTTGTTCATCAATGGGGAATAGTGTCGTTCTTGCCATCCCATTAAGTGAGGAGTCTTTTTTATTCAAACCTATACCAACATCAACGAATGGAATGTTGAGTTTAATTAGAATATCAAAAATTCCAGCCCTCGAAACTCCGTTGTCAACGCAAACGAAAGCAAAGGTGACTCCGCTCAAATCTGACTCACTTTCGTCATTTATGAATTTATCCTCGAAAAATAAATTGTTACGGAAGTTTGAATAACGATCTTCATATAATTCCGCTTTGCTCTTATTAAATTCATTTTTTATCAAACGGCCTGGGCTACGGAAAGCGTTGTGAACGTAAAACTTGTCAGAGTCGAAAGCTCGAATTTCGCCCACTGGCGTTCTTACCATGAAATCTAAGACATATGCGCCTGTACCACCAAGGCCAATTATTGCAACCTTATCAGCTTTAAGACGTAACGAAACATCACTTATTTCAGCGCGAAATGACAGAGTATCATTGTACGTAAAGACGCTTTCTGTCTGCTCGCTATTATAATTGTTAAATGTGTATGGCGTAATACCATGCAATTCCATTGCAGGTCCTGAAATGATTGCAACGTAACTTTCAATTTTATGAAAAAAATCCTCAAACTTTCCAGTCTTTTGAGGCTTATTCGAAAAAGATCGTTGAACCTTAACATCGTTGCTAGCAGCACTTAAGTTTATAGAACAAGTACCTCCCCCAAGATTTTGAATCGGCATTCCGTTAATTTCGCACGGATGCGCCCCCGCAAAATATATTTGATGATCGTCTTGGCATATTCTTGCCCCGTCTACATCTAGGTATTTTGAAACAATTGTACCAATTTGTAGTTCGCGATTGCCCCCTAAGTAGGGGATATCCCTTATAATTAGGCAATTTGAATCTGTAGATACCGCGTATCCCTTCTCGATCAGCTTTTTAATGTCTTCGTTATGATTGACCAGTTTCCGAAACATGGAACACCATTCCTTCTTTAACTTTTACAGAAGCACCTTTAACCAAAACACCTTCTGGCTTCTTTCCTTGTCCGCGTTCATAAGTTACCGAATAAGTTATGTTTGGATTTTGAAGATAGTTCGGAAATTCTAGAGCAACTACTTCTTCGAATGCGATAGTTGCCTTTGTCCACTCATGCATTGTAGCTTCGACCACAATTTTATAGATTTTTGTTTTCGCTGTCATTTTGAAACCTTTCTATCAAACAGTGTTTTTGAATTGCAGAATCGCAATAAATTTGATATACACAATTTAGCGATATGTGTAAATTGCAAAACTGCAATTAATTGCAATAAAGGAATTGTTATGGCAGAGGATTTTGATAGGGAAGCGTTTTATGCTGCCTTAAATGCTACACGGCTGAGCAGAATGTTATCTTGGAAAGAAGTCGCAAGTGAAACTGGTGTAGCGGCCTCCACCCTTACCAGAATCGGTCAAGGGGCTAATCCAGATGTCAATGGACTTGCCTCATTGCTAAAATGGGCCAATTTAAAAGCCGAAATGTTTATGTCAGTTTCTGAGCAGGAAGATGCGGAGCCTATTGCTAGGATTTCCGCATTGCTTAGGGCCGACCCAAAACTATCAAGAGATCACGCTAAATTATTGGACGATATTATTTCTGCTACTTACAGTAGACTTACGGAGGGGTAGAATTGACTTTTAAGCGCGGATTTCAAGCTAGTGCAAACAGAATGGCGGTGATAGTTAGAGAAAGACTCGGACTAGGCGCGACCGATCCGATTGACCCATGGGAAGTTTGCAAGCATTTTGACATTGAAGTTTTTAGAATGAGCAATCTTTCGGTTGATTGTACAGTGTTCACTGGCTCTGGAAAGAGACATTTTTCAGCTGTGACTTTATCTAAGGGAATAAAAACCTGCATTGTTCACAACGATTGGCACAGTGACAGGAGGCAACGGAGTAACATTGCTCATGAATTAGGTCACATTTTTCTGGGTCATGCGGCCACTCCGCCCTTGAACGACGATGGAGCCCGCGAGTTCGAGGCCGGGATTGAAGCCGAAGCAAACTTCCTCGGGGGTTGCTTGTTGCTCCCAAATGAAGCAGCTTATTTTGTATTACGTAAGGGTCTAAGACCTCAAGCTACATTGTTATACGGTATTAGTCCCGCTATGCTAGAATACAGATTAAGAATTAGTGGCGCGTATATTCGGCATCAACGCTCAAAAAGCGCAGCATAAGTATGTATCAAATTTTCGATTGAAGCTACCAGTACGGGAATACTACTTAATTTGTAATTTTAGCGAAGTTCCTCGGCCCCAAATGCACTTGTAACAGGCGGCCTAAAATATGGAGACTGTAGCTTGCAGTAGCTATCTCTTAGTTTTATGCAACTTCCTTTTTCTATTATTTTGAACTTTGATTTTGTTCGGATTTAGGTAATGCGGATAAGAAAATTGTTAAACTTCCTGCTTTAATTGGCTTTTCATACGCATGGCCTCGGTACTTAATGTCTTAAGCAAGACACTTGAAAGCCGAATTGAACGAGCTTACCCAAACTTAGCACAACATAGTGTTAGACATTCCCCAAAAGCAATTCCCGCACTTTCATTGCTTTTTCAACGGCCTTTTCCTTCACATGACCATAGCCGCGGATTTCTTGGGGTAATTGCGCGAGTTTTAAGGCGGTTTCAAAATTCTCGACGCTTAGTTTTTCCGCAATCAAATCGAAATCTTCAATATATTGTTTAATCAATTTTCGTTCGGTTTTGCGTTCAATATTTCCACCAAATGGGTCAAGGACAGTGCCGCGAAGGAATTTGAAATTCTTCATGACTTTAAGCGCCGTGAAAATCCAAGGGCCATATTTTGATTTAATCGGAAGGCCGGTATGACGGTCTTTTTTTGCAAATAATGGCGGCGCAAGCCAGAGCGAAACCTTCATGTCACCGGTTAAAGTATCTTTCAAACGCGTCCAATATTCAGGGTTTGAATACAGGCGCGCCACCTCATATTCGTCTTTATAGGCCATCAATTTGAATAGGTTTTCGGCATAAGAATATGTCAATTCTTCGCTATTTAGACGCGATTTTTCAACCATACGAATGCCTTCGACAAGGTTTTGATATTTTTTTGCAAGGCCTTGATTTTGATAGGTTTTTAATAATTCACTTCTATGATTTATTAACTCATCCAAGGTCTTTTTTTCGGGTGTTTTACGTGGCGG
>JAYRXL010000052.1:0-1836 GCA_041917555.1 Flavobacterium sp.
TCAAATTTTTAACCTTAACGGTAAAAAAGTCGCTTACGGCACCTTGCTCCCCACTACCCCTATTCCTATTGATAAACTCGCTAACGGAACCTATATCCTGCAATGGTTTGACCAATCCGGTAAAAACTACCAACAAAAATTTATTAAAATTTGAAACACTTTCTTTCCATAGTCGTTCTTCTGATAGGCATTTCCCCTTCCCATGCCCAGTCGTGGCTATGGGTTAAAGGAGGTGGGGCAATTACTGATCCCGTAAGTGGTAATCCCCATAGTGAAACCGTACGTTGCATCGAACACGATGCCAATGGCAATACTTACCTGAGTGCTCCCATTGGGGATTTAGGGATAAGTATAGATGGTCAATCGCTTACCGGCTATGGCTTTCGCGACGATGTTTTGGCCAGTTATACCTGCGACGGAACCCTGCGATGGGCTACTGTGGTTGGTGGACCAAATAGTAGTGATTATATTGGACAGATAAAATTAGATTCCAATAACGATATTTATGCATTACTACGAGTAGGTCAAAGTTCTTCTACAACGCAACTATACCATTTTGACGCTTCAACCACTTTGCCATACACCTCAGTAAATCGAAAAAATCTTTGTATAGCCAAATACAACGGCCAAAATGGTCAATTGCTGTGGTATAAATTTATTCAACAAGATGGGCTTACAATTAGTCAATATTCTCAATGCATTTTTTACGATTTTGAAATTGACCCCAACGGTACACTTTCTATTTTAGCACTCCTTACACCGGGCGCCTATTTTGACGGGCAATTTAACCCGACTACACCGGGACAGAACTGTTATATCCTCAATTGCGACTCTAATGGTAATTTTATCTCCGCGATTGAAACTACCCCTTTTAAATATGTAGGTTCGCTTTTAGAAAAAAATTATTTCTTTGAAAAACACCCTACCAACGGTAACTATTACATTTGTGGTGCCTTTTCTTCTTTCAACGGGGTTACCTATACCGATTATGAAAAATTCAGGCTTGCATGCCTCTCACCAACCGGAACTGTTGTATGGAATATGACTTTTTCGGATGTAACTAATTCTATGAACCGAGACTTAACCGATTTTAAGATTGGCGACGATGGAAACCTTTACCTAACCGGTGAGTCGGCTATTGGAAACAGTTTTGCCTCCTATACCCTAACCGGAACCTCGCAATATGATGTTCCTTTTGCCCTAAAACTCGATCCGCAAGGTAATCTTATTTGGGGTACCAATGCAACCATAACTCCCGGAGCTCCTACAGCACGACGTATCGATGTACAGGGCAACCAGGTGGCCGTTTCCCCTCATTTTCACGGTATCACTTGGGGAGGAAGCTTCCCTAATGTACCTAATTCCGGTACCGATGCCTCACTCTTTTTCTTTAACCGTGCCAATGGAAACTACATCAGCAATACACGCTTGGCCAGTACCGGCGGAAGCGAATCATTTACCGTACTCACACATGATATATATGGCAATTGGGTAGGAGGCGGTTTCTTTGAAGCCAATATTTCCGGAGGCTCAAATAACCTCTTTGCCAATGGAGGTGCCTGTGACTTTTTTATCGCTAAATACGGCTACAACCCCTGCACACTTGCCAATGAGGAACAACTCGCTAACGATGCTTCGGCGATTTTTCCCAATCCGGCTAACACAACACTTTTTATCAACACCCAACAAACTGTATCGTATCAAATTTTTAACCTTAACGGTAAAAAAGTCGCTTACGGCACCTTGCTCCCCACTACCCCTATTCCTATTGATAAACTCGCTAACGGAACCTATATCCTGCAATGGTTTGACCAATCCGGTAAAAACTACCAGCAA
>JAYRXL010000053.1:0-2391 GCA_041917555.1 Flavobacterium sp.
AACTTTGCCTGCGGTTAACAGCCGTTTGCTAAAATGGCGAATTTTTCCTTAAATTCACGTTCACTTTTCGCAAGAAATTGTATTTTAGTAGAAAATTAGCGGTTACGAAGTCGCCACTTCAGCAAGCCGCCACACGTTAGCAACAATATTATGAAAACTATCCTAAATATAATATTCTTCATACTTATTTGCGGAAATGTTTTTTCGCAAACAAAGAAAGAACTTATTAAAGCAATAAAGACTATTAATGTTGTTGATGATGGTCCAAACTTAATTTCTTTAAGTAACGATACTTCTAAGATATCTGATTATAATGCTGAAAATTTCGAAAAACTTAAATTATTACTTTCTGAGAATGAACTTCTAAAATTATCTAGAAGTAGTAATAAAGTTTTGAGGACTTATGCAATTAAAGAATTAATTTGGAGCAAAAATAAAAATTTTAACATTACAGAAGCTTTTCTCAATGAATTAAACAAAAATCAAATTGTTGAAACAGCTTCTGGTTGTTTCGTTGGAGACTTTAAAAGAATATATTCAATAGTTTATCATACTTATTGGAATTTTATCGATGAAGAGAAAAGAGACAATGATTTAACGTTACAAAAATTAGATAGTGTTGTTATAAATTCTAAAAAAAACCTTTATTGGTTAATTTATTTAAGAACATTTGAAAATGGGAAACTTGAAGAATCACTTTTACCACAAATTGAGAAATTAGCTTTTAAAAAAAATAATTCTTATGCTTTAGAATATTTAAAAAAGTATTATTTAATTAAATATGAAAAGCAAATAGAAGAATATTTCATTAAAATTTTTCCAGAAGCTAAATTTAAAAATGATAATAATGATGTTTATTACTTACATTCATTGATAACAATACTATTAGAAAGTGGTAATGAGAAGATGAAAAATATTGCAATTAAAAAGTTAAAAAAAGAAACTATTTGGAAAGAACAGCATAGAAGTTGGTTTGACAATACATTGGAAAAATACAATGTTAATATATAAAAATACTGTTGCTAACAGCGGTTTACACCAATTGCTGGGCTTGGGCTTACCTTTTTTGCTTCGGTGGACATTTGGCTTGTTTTAACTAATTTAGTTCGAAAGAAATTCTGTATATTTGTTTGGTCAGTGACTGCAGCAGCAACTGGTGTAAGCCGCGACACGTTAGCGGTAATTATATCGCAGACTCAAGAATCTAACGCAATTTTTAAGACAAAAAATGACTTAAAATTGTGTTATGAAAA
Organism: Flavobacterium sp.; assembly: GCA_041917555.1. Classification (GTDB taxonomy): domain Bacteria; phylum Bacteroidota; class Bacteroidia; order Flavobacteriales; family Flavobacteriaceae; genus Flavobacterium. Next base: position 1,254 of record JAYRXL010000053.1, read on the forward strand.
CAGCTTACAAAAGACTTAATCGAAACCACAGAATCGAGATTGAAAAACTCATTGCTCTGGGCAAAAATCAAAAACAAATTGCCGCTACCCTTTCGGTGCATCCAAGTACTATTTCTCGTGAATTAAAACGGGTCAAAAACGATAACTATGATAACCTAAATGCAGAAATAAATTACGTTCATAAACTCATGGACAAAAGACTTGGAAAAACCAAAATTGATAGCAATCCAAAACTCAAAAATTTTGTATATTCACACCTTGAGTTGCATTGGTCTCCACAACAAATTTCCAATGCCTTAAAACAATGTTATCCCTTTGATCCAACCATGCAAATATCCCACGAAAGTATCTATTATCACATCTACGTTCAACCTAAAAAAGAGGTCGAAAAACTACTCATTTCTCAACTTCGACAGAAGAGAAATTACAGAGGTAATCAACGCCGTGGAACCGATAAAAGAACTACTATTAAAGACCCCATTCGTATTGATGAAAGACCTAATGAAGTCGATTCTCGTGAAATACCAGGACACTGGGAAGGCGACTTAATACTGGGGAAGAACCGTGAATCAGCCATCGGAACTCTGGTCGAAAGAACAACACGATTCCTAATAATGGTGCCGCTTAAAAAAAGAGACGCAACATCCGTGAGAAAAGCGTTTGAAAAAGCTTTTTCTAACATTCCTAAACACTTAAAATTATCCTTGACTTACGACAACGGAACTGAGATGGCACAACACGGAATATTCACTAAAAACACCAAAATAAAAGTCTATTTTGCGCATCCTTATTCGCCTTGGGAAAGACCAACTAATGAAAATACTAACGGACTTATTAGAGACTATTTCCCTAAAGGAACTGACTTTAATTTACTCTCTAAAAAAGACATTCTCGAAGTCCAAAATCAACTCAATGAAAGACCAAGAAAAACCCTCGAATATGAATCGCCTTTAAACACGATTTCAAGACTTTATATCAAACAAAATTTAATTTAAAAAATGTCCAATATTCAAAAAAATAACGTAGTTTTATTCTCGAATTTTGAAACCAAATCTTTCAAAATTTGGTGCAAAAATCCGGGAAATAAAACGGTAAATTTATCAACCAGAAAATTGCGTTAGAAACTTGAAACCGCCTA
>JAYRXL010000054.1:0-96604 GCA_041917555.1 Flavobacterium sp.
ATAAGTCGTGGTTGCCGTATTGTTCAATGCCGGTGACCAAGTTCCGGTAATACCATTATTGGACGTAGTTGGCAATGCTGCTAAGGCGTCACCATTACAAATCGTTGCTACTTGCGTGAAAGTAGGTACTATTAAAGGGTTGACGGTAACATTTAATGTGGTTACTACTGCACATTGATTTGTATTCGGAGTAAAAGTATAGGTTGTTGTGGTTGTATTATCCAAAGCCGGAGACCAAGAACCTGATATACCATTCAAGGAAGTTGTTGGTAGTGGAGATAATACATCACCCGAACAAATAGGTCCAACAGCATTAAAGGTAGGAACGGTATTAGAGCTCGTTATAGTAACAGATAATGTTGCTGTTGTAGCACATTGCCCCGGATCCGGAGTAAAAGTATAAGTAGTTGATCCCACTGTTGTGTTATCAATAATCGAGGGAGACCATGTCCCGGTATACCCATTTACAGAAGTTGTAGGTAAGACCGGTACGGGTGTATTTTCACAATAAGGACCCATCGGATTGAAAACAGGTGTCACCGGTTGGTTAACCGTGATTGTCATTGAGGCAGTACTCGAACACTGATTAGGATCAGGAGTAAATGTATACGTTGTAGTCGTAGTATTATCAATAGCCGGAGACCAAGTTCCTGTGATACCATTATTAGAAGTTGTTGGTAAAGCTGCTAAAACATCACCGGAACAAATAGCCGCAACTTGAGTAAATGTTGGCGTCACAGAAGATAAGATATGAAGAGTAAACGACTGTGTGTAAATACAACCTGCTCCATTAGCGCTATTATCTTCAATAGACATCCATATAACTTCGCCGTCTGAACCAGGATAACTTCCCGGATTAGCAATAGGGAAAGCCAAATCAAGAGCGTCAGCTTGACTGTGGTGAAAATTAACCACATAATCATTTGGATCAAGTCCGGTACCATTAAACAAAGCCGGAATATTTTGATTTAGGTTAAAAACACCTGAACAATTTGTTAAATCAGGTGGCGTATTTACGGCTGGTGGCGTTGGGTTTGACACAACCACACTCGTTGAAGTATTAGCCGGGAAACCGGGTTTAGTTACAACAACTGTGTAAGTCCCGGGCTGAGTAACCGTAATTATCCCGGTGTTGGTGGCCGGAGGCACAAATCCGGGAGCTGTTGATGACCAAGTAAAAGTACATCCTGCATAAGCTGCCGGTGTAGACTGCCCGTTAACCAAAGTAGTAAGAATTGTTGCTTGTCCCGGGCAAATTACAATATCCGGCCCTAAAGATAACAACAACTCACAATCCATAGCTCCTGCTCCGGGAGCATTTAAATTGGTTTGAATAACTTCAATTTGTCCTGGATCATTCGAAAAATTAGTAATTAACAATATGTAAACCTGTCCTGCAATAGCATTTGGAATAGTGAAATTCTCTTCGGGTGCAGCAGAATAGCTACACGCAACAATATTATTTGTGGTTGATGTTACACCCGGAAAATCATAAAGAAGATTGCAATAGGTATCTAAATCTGAACCCGTAAAAGGCCCCCAAAGTATAAAGTCAACATCTAAGTTATTGTTATTTGGCGGGTTATCACCTTGATTCATGTGAACTGTAATGGGTCCGGATTCCGAAACCTGAAAGAAGAACCAAGCCGGATTGGGAGCCGATCCCAAACACCCGATTCCACTACCCAAACTGGGTACAGCAACGGTGTTGGTAAACGTAAAACCATCCCCCCCACACACTGGACTGGCGCCATTACATGTAGCACTTTGACCGTAACTTTTTGCGATTGAGAAAATTAAGAATAGTGTCAGAAAAAAATGTAAACCGCTATATTTCTTCATGATAAACAAAATTAAGAGGCGAAATTTACATAATTTTAATAATATTTTATCTTAAAATTTATTTTTTTTACGAACCTACAATCTTAAGTTTTGTTATTATCTTTGCCTTTCCATAAAAAAGGACGATATAACTGATGGCTATAAAGAAAGATGCATTCGATGATTCAGGTGAAAATCATTTCTCCAATTCCTTAGAGAATCCGGTTCGTGAAGATGCTTTTGACCTTACGGATGAACAGAAAATTGAAAGTATCCGTAAAGATGTTGAAAACATTCTCTTAACATTAGGTATGGACTTGACCGACGACAGCCTTAAAAACACGCCTAATCGAGTAGCTAAAATGTTTGTAAAAGAGATTTTCGGGGGATTGAATCCTGACAAAAAGCCGGGCTCATCAACCTTTGAAAACTCCTACCAATATGGTGAAATGTTGGTTGAAAAAAACATTACCGTTTATTCAACTTGCGAACATCATTTATTACCTATTATTGGGAAAGCCCATGTAGCCTATATTTCCAATGGAAAAATTGTTGGCCTTTCTAAAATAAATCGCATCGTAAATTACTTTGCCAAGCGACCTCAAGTACAAGAACGATTAACCCGACAAATCGTTAAAGAATTACAAGACGTTTTGCAAACTCAGGATGTTGCTTGTTTAATTGATGCCAAACATCTTTGTGTCAATTCACGTGGAATTCAGGATACCCAAAGTAGCACTGTTACGGCAGAGTATGGCGGCAAATTTCGCGAAGATGCCTATCGAAAAGACTTTTTAGAATACATTAATTTGGATACAAAATTTTAATTCAAACCTATGAAACGTTATCAAAGCCGAAACATAAGTGTTTACAACTCTTTAACCGGAGAAAAGGAACCATTTATCCCCTTACACGAAGGTAAAATTGGGATGTATGTTTGTGGACCTACAGTTTACAGCAATGTACATATGGGAAATTTGAGAACTTTCATGAGTTTTGATATGATTTACAGGTATCTCAAACACCTGGGTTATGATATTCGCTATGTTCGAAATATAACTGATGCCGGTCATCTTACCGATGATGGCTCGATTGAAAATGACCGTTTTGTAAAACAATCTCGACTTGAAAAGTTGGAACCTATGGAAGTGGTTCAAAAGTATACTGTTGATTTTCATAAGGTGATTGAGCTATTTAACCTGCTTCCACCAAGTATTGAACCAACTGCTACGGGTCATATTTTGGAACAAATCGAATTAACGCAAAAATTAGTTGCCGATGGTTTTGCTTACGAAAGCAACGGTTCCGTCTATTTTGATGTGATGGAATACAATAAAAGAGGACTCAATTATGGTGAGTTGAGCAACCGTAATATTGAAGAATTATTGGCCAACACACGCGACTTGGACGGGCAAAACGAAAAGAAAAATCCTCAGGATTTTGCGTTGTGGAAAAAAGCATCTCCGGCTCACATCATGAGATGGAATTCACCTTGGGGTGAAGGATTTCCGGGCTGGCACTTGGAGTGTACTGCAATGAGCACAAAATACCTCGGAGAACAATTTGATATTCACGGAGGTGGATTGGATTTGAAATTTCCACACCACGAATGTGAAATTGCCCAAGGAAAAGCCGGCAACGGCATTGCACCCGTAAAATACTGGATGCATACCAACATGCTCACCATGAATGGCTTACGCATGAGTAAATCTACCGGAAACTACATCTTACCCATGGAGTTATTTAACGGCGAAAATACGTTTTTCGAAAAAGCATTCTCACCTTCTGTTGTGCGTTTTTGTTTTTTACAAGCGCATTACAGAAGTGTTTTAGACATTTCGAATGAAGCCATGATTGCCAGTGAAAAAGGTTTTTCAAGGTTAATGGAAGCTATTGGTTTATTAAAAAATCTAAAAGTTTCTTCGCAATCTTCATGGAATATTGATGCCTTTATCGAAACGTGCTACGAAGCCATGGATGATGATTTCAATACGCCAATCGTAATAGCGCAACTCTTTGAAGCCGTTCGTTATATCAATTTAATTAACGACGGAAAAGAGACATTAACCGAAGGAGATTTAGCCAAATTACAGACTGCCATTCACCATTTTGTATTTGATGTATTAGGACTTGAGAGTGAAAACCAACAAGGCACTAAAACATCTGATAAATTAGAAGGTGTAATACATATACTTATTGAAATGCGTAATGAAGCCAGAGCCAATAAAAACTTTGCGCTCTCTGATCAAATTCGCGACAGATTACTAGAAATGGGTATCCAACTCAAAGACGGTAAAGAAGGTACCTCTTTTTCTATAATGTGATGTTAAAAAAAATCATCATAGCACCTTTCATTTTCCTGATACGGGTATATCAGGTTACAATTTCTCCGTTTACGCCATCAACCTGTCGATTTGAACCTACTTGCTCTTCCTACTACTATCAGGCATTGCAAAAGCATGGTTTCTTCTATGGAAATTACTTGGGAATCAAACGCATATTAAAGTGTCATCCCTGGGGTAAAAGTGGATATGACCCTGTTCCTTGATAGTGAATCATTTAGATTCTTAAACAGTGACAAAGAAACCTGATTCAATTTTTAAATTGCATTTAACGTTAAACTTTATAAAAAAATCCTATCTTCGTAGGTAAGGAATAAACACTATTTACTATGATTTGGAATCCTTCCGAAGGAATTGAATTAGGACCAATCACGATCCGATTTTACAGTCTGATGTTTGTAATTGCCTTTGCTTTAGGCTGGTACATCATGAAGAAAATCTTTGAAAAAGAACAAGAATCCTTAGATAAACTAGATAGTTTATTTATTTGGGTTGTAATTGCCACCTTGCTTGGTGCCCGATTAGGTCATGTGTTTTTTTATGATTGGGAATACTTCAGAAACCATCCCGAAGAAATTTTACTGCCTTTTAAATTCCAGCCTTCTTTTCATTTTACGGGTTTTGCAGGATTAGCCAGTCATGGCGCTGCAATTGCCATAATAATTGCAATGTATTTTTACAGTACTCGTGTTATCAAAAGGCCTTTATTGTGGGTTTTGGATCGTGTAGTAATTCCGGTTGCCTGTGGTGCCGTTTTTGTTCGTATTGGAAATTTCTTCAACTCCGAAATCATTGGCACAACAACTTCCGGTCCGTTTGGTGTGCGATTTGTAAGGGACTTCTACCCTGCTCAGGAAGCCATGGAAAAAACCGGTATAAACAACGCTAATCTGGCCTACGATGCTATTGTTAACAATCCTAAGTTCTCTGATTTATTAGCACAAGTTCCTGCTCGTCATCCGGCGCAATTGTATGAAGCCTTTTGTTATATTTTTGTGTTTTTAATATTGGTTCTTTTATACCTAAAAACCAATTATAGAGAGAAACACGGATTGCTGTTTGGTTTCTTTTTAGTCCTACTTTGGACCGTACGCTTTTTTGTAGAAAATGTAAAAGAAAAACTGGGTGGAATTGAGGATGCTTTGGGTTTATTCTCAACCGGACAGTGGTTAAGTATTCCGTTTATTCTTATTGGTGTTATTTTCATCTTTTTAGCTGAAAAACCGCTTCCTGAGGATTTATTTAAAAAAGATTCTGACCCTAATAAATTATTCTGATTATAGAATAATCTACCATTAAAAAAGCTTTTGTTACTACAAACAAAAGCTTTTTTTGTACCTCTTTTTATCTGAAAAGAATCAAATGGATTTCAACAGGGAAATACGCTCCCAAAAAGGAGCACTGTTTTCTGTGATTTCTACTTCGTCGAAATCGTAAACCGTATGTATAGCGTAAATTCATAAATAAAGGCTATAAACGCATGATGGTGATTCACTCTGTAAAAAGTGTAACCTCTATGAACCGTTTTAAAGAGAGCTGAGTCAACTGTCGAACTTCATTTGCCTTTCAACGTATAGAAATAAAAAAGGCTATCACAAGGATAGCCTTTTAAAAATTATTTCAACAAACATTATGCCTGAGCATGACGTTTTTCAATTTCGTCTATATCTTCTTTTTTCATGGTATCAACCAAAACCGGCGTAGCAATGAAAAGCGATGAATACGTACCTACAACAATACCAATCAACATCGCAAACACAAATCCGCGAATGGATTCACCTCCAAAAACAAACATAATCAACAATACCATAATCATGGTTAATGAGGTATTCAATGTTCTCGAAAGAGTCGTATTAATAGAAGCATTTACGATTTCCTTAAAGTTTCCTTTGTAGTTACCGCCCAAGAATTCACGCACCCGGTCAAATACGATAACCGTGTCATTCATTGAGTACCCAATCACCGTCAAAATCGCAGCAATAAAGTGCTGGTCCATTTCCATATGGAAAGGCATAAATTTGTAACAAATTGAGTAAATACCTAATACAAAAACCACGTCGTGTACAACCGCAGCAATCGCACCTAATGAGAATTGCCATTTACGGAAAGAGATAACCAAATACAACCCAACAATTAACATGGCACCGATAACAGCCCAGAATGAATTGGTTTTAATATCTTCAGAAATCGCAGCCCCTACTTTAGAAGACTGTAGCATACCAACGGTTTTACCATCGTACATGGTAATAAACTTATCATAATCAAGATTATTGTAATATTTTTTCAATCCGTCATATAATTTTTTATTCACCTCAGTATCTACTTCTGGGCTATCTTCTTTGATTTTATATTTAGTCGTAATACGCAACTGATCGTCTTCCCCAAAAATTTTAGCTTCAACCGTTGTTCCGAAAACAGCCGAAAGCTCTTCCGAAACGGTAGTTGCTTCAACCGGTTTTTCAAAACGTACTTGGAATGTTCTACCACCCACAAAGTCAACACCTTCATCTAAGCCGTTAACAAAAAACGAAATACAGCTTCCAATAATTACAGTAGATGAAATTAGGTATGTCCATTTTTTCATTCCAACAACATCAAAATGGAAATTGGTAAACCAATTTTTAGACCATGGTGTTGTAAATGTAAGTTTGTGATTATTCACAATATCCCTGTCAATAAATATTTTAGCAATAAAAATTGAAGTAAACAAGGAAGTAACAATACCAATCAACAAGGTTAAAGCAAACCCCTGAATTGGTCCTGTTCCAAAAATAAATAAAATGGTACCTGTCAATACGTGTGTAACGTTAGCATCGATGATGGATCGCATAGCGCCTTTCCAACCATACGCTGAACGAACTGCATCGGCAAGCGATTTTCCATCGCGCAATTCTTCCTTCGCCCTTTCATATATAATGATGTTTGCATCTACTGCCGTACCTAAGGTAAGAACAATACCTGCAATACCCGGAAGTGTCAATACAAAACCGAAATTGGCCATAACACCAAATAAGATGAGTAAGTTTAAAACTAACGCTGCATTTGCATACCAACCGGCTCTGCCGTAGTAAACAACCATCCATAAACACACCATTAACAAACCTACAATAGAAGAAATAATACCGGCGTTGATGGCTTTCTCCCCTAATGAAGGACCAACCACCTCGCGTTGTACAATTTCAGCACTTGCAGGAAGTTTACCGGCACGTAGAACGTTAGCAAGGTCATTCGTTTCAGGCAATTCGAAACTTCCTGAAATCTCAGAGCGACCTCCCGAAATTGGTCCGCTGGACACACCCGGAGCTGAGTAAACTACATCATCTAATGCAATAGCTATATATCCTTTGTCTCTGAAAGCTCTTCCTGTTAATTCTTCCCAAATAATAGCACCCTGTCCATTCATTTGCATGGAAACAGCCGGTTTTCCTGATTGATCGAAAGTCGGATTAGCATCGGTAATTACACTTCCGCTCAAAGGAGCTTTGTCATCAGAATTTCCTTTTAACGCGTACAATTCAAAAGTTTCGGTAACAACTTTTGTCTTCTCATCCGTATTTGTTTTGGCTTTACCCCAAACAAATTTGGTATTCTTTTTATCCGAAGGTAAAAGCGCTCTGATGTCGGCACGTCTTAAATAAGAATTTACAGCTGCAGTATCTTTACCTGCCACAATACCTATAACAGGGCCGCCACCCGGCAACATAAATTTTTCAAATAACGGATTCTGACCCGCTTTAGCTGTTTTGTCTTCTTTGCCTTTATCCGCTAACAACTCGGTTAACGTATCATCTTTAACTTCTTTAGTCTCTTTTGTCTCAGTAACAGCCGGTTTAACTTTAGCTTTTAAAGCTTCATTAGCCTGTTGTAAAAAGGAACCTATTTCTTCAATCTTATATGTTTCCCAAAACTCCAACTGTGCCGTACCCGATAATAATTTAGTTACACGGTCAACATCTTTAGCACCAGGCAATTCCACCAAAATACGTCCTGTTTGTCCTAATTTTACAAGGTTAGGTTGGGTAGCTCCAAATTTATCAATACGTTTACGCAATACGTCGAATGCACTGTCTACAGACTCATCTACTTTTTTACGAATCACTTTTTTTACGTCATCATCAGACATCGTACGCTTGATTTCATCAGCAAGGTTACGATTAGCAAACACATCAGCCAATTTTACAGTACCGTTCGACGACTGTTCAAAAGCTCTGAAAAAAGCATCTAAATACGACTCGTTTCCTTGTTGAATATTTTTAGCAGTGTCTAAAGCCTTGTTAAAAGCAGGGTCTTTAGAATCATTTGATAATGATTTCAAAACATCCTTAACCGATATTTGAAGGATAACGTTGATACCTCCCTCAAGGTCAAGACCTTTTTTAATTTGTTTACCGCTTACATCTTTATAGGTGTAATCTACCAAACCAAAAAGGCTGAAAACGTTCTTATTTTCCTGATCTTTCAGGTATTTTAATTCTTTATCGGCATCACCTTTTGCATATGCTTTGGCTTCATCCTGTACCCCTTTAGCTACAAAAGTAAATGTAAGCTGGTAAATACTTACCAAGGCAAATAAGATTGCGAAAAATTTAATAAGTCCTTTATTCTGCATTATTACTAAAAATTAATTAATTCGTATTGGTTTAGGTAAAAAACTGATAATCAGACTGTAACGAATTATAGCCAATTATTCCCGTTTTTGAAACGTGCAAATATATAATTATGCCAACGATTAACAAATAAAACTCAAAAAAAAGACTGCAAAAAATGCAGTCTTTTGTGTATTTAACGTGAGCTATTAGATTTTTTTTACAAAACAGATTTCAAATCACCGTTCATGGCGCGAACCGCATCTGCACTTTTGGCAAACAAGGCTTTCTCCGTTTCATTTAAATTGATGTCGACAATTTTTTCTACACCATTTTTACCGATAATACAAGGTACACCAATACAGATATCATTTTGACCGTATTCGCCTTCCAAATACACCGAACACGGAATCATTTTTTTCTGGTCATTCAAAATACTATCAACTAAATAGGCCACCGATGCTCCCGGAGCATACCAAGCTGAAGTTCCTAATAAACCGGTTAGCGTAGCCCCTCCAACCATGGTGTCGGCTGCTACTTTGACCAATTGTTCCTCAGATAAAAATTGCGAAACCGGAACTCCATTATAAGAAGCCAAACGGGTTAAAGGAATCATGGTGGTATCACCGTGTCCTCCAATTACCATCCCCTGCACATCATTCGCAGGTCGGTCTAAAGCCAATGACAAATAACATTTAAAACGAGAACTGTCTAAAGCACCTCCCATTCCAATAATTCTGTTTTTAGGCAGACCGGTTGCTTTCAAAGTAAGATAGGTCATCGTATCCATTGGATTAGACACCACAACCACAATGGCGTTCGGTGAATGTTGTAACAAATTTTCGGCCACTCCTTTTACAATACCGGCATTAATACCAATCAATTCCTCACGCGTCATGCCCGGTTTTCTGGGGATACCCGAGGTAATCACTACGACATCACTTCCTGCCGTTTTAGCATAATCATTAGTACTTCCTGATACTTTAGTGTTGTAACCTAAAGTGGTTTGGGTTTGCATAATATCGAGCGCTTTTCCTTCTGCAAAGCCTTCTCTGATATCCAATAATACGATTTCACTCGCAATACGTCTGTAAGCCATCGCATCGGCGCAGGTTGCACCTACATTTCCGGCTCCTACTATCGTAACTTTCATGTTGTGTGTTAATTAAACTTAATAAATTATTTTTTGGAGCTAATCCCGCCATTCGCTGTATCTCCGATTCGCAAAAACTACAGGTTCCCTTTGTTTTTGCGCCCGGAGGATGCCGCTGCTGTCGGGGCTAGGGTATTGTTATGCTACGCATCAATATTGGCGTAAACTGCATTTTTCTCAATAAAATCACGACGTGGCGGCACCTCATCCCCCATCAACATTGAAAATATTCTGTCGGCCTCACCCAGGTTTTCGATGGTTACCTGACGCAGGGTGCGATTTTCAGGATCCATAGTCGTTTCCCATAATTGTTCGGCATTCATCTCTCCCAAACCTTTATAGCGCTGAATATTAGCACCACCGCCTAATTGTTGAACAATTCGATCGCGTTGGTCATCCGTCCAGGCATATTCTTTCTTGTTCCCTTTTTTAACCATATAAAGAGGTGGTGAAGCAATATACACGTGACCGGCCTCAATCAAATCTTTCATAAAACGGAAAAAGAACGTTAAAATCAAGGTTGAAATATGACTCCCGTCCACATCGGCATCGGTCATAATAATTACCTTATGGTAGCGCAATTTTTCGAGGTTCAGAGCTTTGGAATCTTCTTCTGTACCAATGGTTACCCCTAAAGCGGTGAATATATTTCGTATTTCTTCGTTTTCAAATACTTTGTGATGCATGGCTTTTTCCACATTCAAAATCTTACCGCGCAAGGGCAAAATTGCCTGAAAGTTTCGGTCACGGCCTTGTTTGGCAGTCCCCCCCGCAGAGTCCCCCTCTACCAGATAAACCTCGCAACGTGACGGGTCTTGTTCAGAGCAGTCTGAAAGTTTACCCGGTAATCCGCCACCGCCCAATACGGTTTTGCGTTGCACCATCTCACGCGCTTTTTTAGCCGCATGACGGGCTTGGGCAGCTAAAATCACTTTCTGAACAATAATTTTGGCATCGTTTGGATTCTCTTCCAAGTAATTTTCGAGCATCTCGGCCACCGCTTGAGAAACCGGAGAAACCACTTCGCGATTTCCTAATTTGGTCTTGGTTTGCCCTTCAAATTGGGGCTCAGCGACTTTAACCGAGATAATTGCAGTCAAACCTTCACGAAAGTCGTCGCCCGAAATTTCAAATTTTAATTTATCCAATAACCCGGAAGCATCGGCATATTTTTTCAACGTACGCGTTAACCCCATACGGAAACCTTGTAAGTGTGTTCCTCCCTCGTGGGTATTAATGTTATTTACGTAAGAAAATATATTTTCCGAATAACTGTCGTTGTAAATTAGCGCTACTTCAACCGGAATTTCACCTTTGTCGTTTTCCATACTGATAACGTGACCAATAATTGGAATTCGGTTTCCGTCAAGGTATTTTACAAATTCTTTGAGTCCTTCACTTGAATGAAAGGTTTCAAAAACGGTATTTCCTTTATCATCAAAATTGCGTTTATCGTGAAGCGTAATTGTAATTCCTTTGTTCAAGAACGATAATTCACGCATACGCGCCGCAAGCGTATCATACGAATACTCTAAGGTTTGTGTAAAAATCGTTCCATCCGGTCTAAACGTTACCGTTGTACCTCTTTTATCGGTTGTGCCTACTTGTTTTACAGGGTATTGCGCTTTTCCGCGTTCGTACTCTTGCTCCCAAATTTTACCATCCCGAAAAACGGTTGCTTTCAAGTGGTCAGAGAGTGCATTCACACACGACACCCCAACACCGTGTAAACCACCCGAAACTTTATAGGAATCTTTATCAAATTTACCTCCGGCTCCAATTTTGGTCATTACTACTTCGAGAGCAGAAACACCTTCTTTTTTGTGCATGTCAACCGGAATTCCACGACCGTTATCTTCAACTGTAATGGAATTATCTTCATTTATAGTAACTGCTATGGTATCACAGTGACCGGCTAACGCTTCATCAATGGAGTTGTCAACAACCTCATAAACCAAATGGTGCAGACCTCGCACCCCTGTATCACCAATATACATCGATGGACGCATACGCACGTGCTCCATTCCCTCCAACGCTTGTATACTATCGGCCGAATAACTGTTCTTTTTTACTTCGTCGCTCATAATTTTTGTATCGTATTCTTAGATTTTTCAATAACACGCAAATATATCAAAATACAAGCGATTTAAAAGCGATTTCAGGCATTTTAAGGTATAAGTTATCAACATTTTCGTTTGATAAATTTTTCGGCGCTTATTTTTAGCAAAACACGCCTTAAAAAGCAAACTTCTCCGGCATTTCATACAGTAATTTTAAATATAAAACAAAAACACCCGCACAAAAACGGGTGTTTTCAAACAAACAAACTAAACTTCAATATAAAATCAGAAACAGTTCTGATCTTAAGTTTTAAAACAAATTGTTATTTTATATAGGCATCTTCATGCACATTGGCTACAGCCCTACCGGATGGATCATTGAGGTTTTTAAAAGCCTCATCCCATTCCAAAGCAATTTTTGTACTACACGCCACACTGGCTTCCTGAGGAACACATAATGCCGCTGCATCGCTGGGAAAATGTTCGTGAAAAAGGGTGCGGTAATAATATTCTTCTTTCGAAGTGGGTGTTTGCAACGGAAATTTATATTTGGCATTCGCCAACTGCTCATCCGAAACGGTCTCACCAACAACTTTTTTTAGGGTATCAATCCAGGAATAGCCCACGCCATCACTAAATTGCTCTTTTTGGCGCCAAGCAACACTCTCCGGTAACATGTCTTCAAAAGCTTTGCGCACCACCCACTTTTCCATTCGCTCTTTGGTTATCATCTTATCCTTCGGATTCAAACGCATGGCCACATCCATGAATTCTTTATCCAAAAACGGCACTCGCCCTTCAATACCCCAAGCGGCTAAACTTTTGTTGGCACGCAGGCAATCGTACATGTGTAATTTACTTAATTTCCGTACGGTTTCTTCATGAAACTCGCGTGCGTTGGGTGCTTTATGAAAGTAGAGATACCCGCCAAAAAGCTCATCAGAACCCTCGCCTGATAATACCATTTTTATACCCATGGATTTAATTACACGAGCCATCAGGTACATGGGTGTTGAGGCGCGTACCGTGGTTACATCATAGGTTTCAAGATTATAAATCACATCGCGTACGGCATCCAAACCTTCCTGTATGGTAAATTTTATTTCGTGGTGAATAGTTCCGATATGCTCTGCAACTACACGTGCAGCCGCTAAATCAGGTGAGCCTTCCAAACCTACCGAAAAAGAATGCAATTGAGGGTACCATGCGTCTTGCGTATCACCGGATTCGATTCGTTTTTGGGCAAATTTTTTGGCTATCGCCGATGTGATGGAAGAATCCAAACCACCGGATAACAAAACTCCGTAAGGCACATCACTCATCAACTGACGGTGCACGGCTGCTTCGAGCGCCTTACGTAAATCGTCTATAGAAGTTTCATTCGATTCGACAGCCTCAAATGCTGTCCAATCACGTTTGTACCATTGCACCAACGCTCCTTCTTTGCTATGCAAATAATGTCCCGGCGGAAACAGTTCTATTTTGGTACAGTAACCCTCCAGCGCTTTTAATTCTGAAGCCACATAAAACGTTCCATGTTGGTCCCACCCTATGTACAACGGAATAATTCCCATATGATCACGAGCAATAAAATACTCATCTTTTTCAACATCATAAATTGCAAAAGCAAAAATTCCGTTCATCTCATCGATAAAATGAACCCCTTTTTCTTTATACAAAGCCAAAATCACTTCACAATCACTTTGCGTTTGAAACACATAACGTCCTTCAAATTGTTTGCGCAATAGGGTGTGATTGTATATTTCGCCATTGGCTGCTAAAACTAAATTATTATCATCGCTAAACAAAGGTTGTTTGCCCGAAGCAGGGTCAACAATCGCAAGTCTTTCATGGGCTAAAATAGCTTTGTCATTACTAAAAATACCGCTCCAATCCGGACCGCGATGACGAATAATTTTGGCCATTTCCAATACCTGAGGCCGCAGGGAATCTGATTTTTGTTTTAATTCAAAGGCACATACTATACCGCACATAATCACTCTATTTTAATTATGTTGCAAAAATGCTGTTGATAATTAAAAAATAAAACTAAAAATAATAATTTAGTTTTATTTGTAAATTAAAATAAAGATTTTGCAATAAATAATAAAAATAAAAGTAATAAAAAGAGGTGTCTGCTTAAAATTCTTAAGTAAATTTAATCGATTGATTTTATGTGGTAAGTAGTAGTTCCAATTTCAAACTCAAAACCAACTTCTTTTCCCATCAATTTACTTCCTAATGGTGATTGTGGTGAAACGGCTATGATGGTTTGATTTTCAACAATTATTTTTGGCAAAGCAGCAGCAATAAAAAGCATCATTTCATTGGCTTGAACTACACTTCCTATTGCTATTTTTTGATGTCTCGAATTGGGATTAATTTTATCTAAAATGGCTTTTTGCTGTAACACTTCTTTCAGCTTATGATTGAGCTTTTCTTGTTCCAATTGCATCATCGAAAGTGCCGTTTCGTGTTTGTCTCCGGCCGAACTTTTGGCGTCATTTTGCGCATCAATAGCCAAATCGGCAATCATATCCCGAAACACATCGGTTTTGTCTTGAAGGAGTTGATAGTGGTATTGGAGTATTTTGTCTTTTAAATTCATTGTGAAAGTTTAACCGCAAGGTTCGCAAGGCTTTAACGCAAAAGCACGCAAAATTATAAAAATAAAACTTTGCGAACTTAGCGAATTCTTTGCGTCATTGCTGTTACAATCTAAAAATTGATTTTGTCTTTTAAATTCATTGTGCAAGTTTAACCGCAAGGTTCGCAAGGCTCTAAGGCAAAAGCACGTAAAATTATAAAAATAAAACTTTGCGTGCTTAGCATTCTTTGTGTCGTTGCGGTTACAATCTAAAAATTGATTTTGTCTTTTAAATTCATGGTGCAAATTTAACCGCAAGGTTCGCAAGGCTTTCCCGCAAAAGCACGCAAAATTATAAAAATAAAACTTTGCGAACTTAGCGAATTCTTTGCGTCATTGCGGTTACAATCTAAAAATTGATTTTGTCTTTTAAATTCATTGTGTAAGTTTAACCGCAAGGTTCGCAAGGCTCTAAGGCTAAAGCACGTAAAATTATAAAAATAAAACTTTGCGTGCTTAGCATTCTTTGTGTCGTTGCGGTTACAATCTAAAAATCGATTTTGTCTTTTAAATTCATGGTGCAAGTTTAACCGCAAGGTTCGCAAGGCTTTAACGCAAAAGCACGCAAAATTATAAAAATAAAACTTTGCGTACTTAGCGAATTCTTTGCATCATTGCGATTACAATCTAAAAATTGATTTTGTCTTTTAAATTCATGGTGCAAATTTAACCGCAAGGTTCACAAGGCTCTAACGCAAAAGCACGCAAAATTATAAAAATAAAACTTTGCGTACTTAGCGAGTTCTTTGCGTCGTTGCGGTTACAATCTAAAAATCAAATTTGAAATTGGCTCCAAGCAATACTTGAATTCCTTGCACCGGATAATTTATCCAACGTTGGTAATTTTGACCGGCCAAATTATTTCCTTTGAGGAAAAATGTCATTCGTTCGTTGTGTTTGTAACCCAAATGTGCATTCAAATCAAAAAAGCTGTCCAATGTGACATCAATTGGGGCAAAGTCGCCCAATTCAGATACTTGTAAAAACTGATCTTTTCGTTCACCTGTGAAAAACAATTTAGCCCCTGCATACCATTTGGGAGTGATAGAAAAGTCGATATCCGCGCCCAAAGTAATTCCCGGTAAATTCCATGCTTCTTGCTGATCGTTTGTTGTGTAACTACTAAAAGTACCGTGGATTCCGAAGCTCACCTCTTTAGAGAAATCGGCTTTAAGTTCACCAAAAAAGCTAACTGTTTTTACATTATCATAGACAACACCAAATGAATTTCCGTAATTGTAACCATCTGTATTGGTCGAATCCAAATCGTAGGTATTATTTTTGAACAAAGGTTTGTAATCTTCATTGCAGTAAGAACCTCGAATATTGTAGCCAATTGTGTTGGCTAATTTACCTTTTAGTCCTAAATAAATATCGTACTTTTGATCAGTTGGACCTACAAATAAATTGGGAGAAACATAAAAATTTTGTTGCACAAAATCGGCGTAACTGTTTTGTTTAAGCGTTCCTTCGGCACCGGCATACACAATCATTAAATCGCCAACCACTTTGTGCGAAGCCGTAATTTGCGGATAAATGAAAAACTTATTATCGCCGGCTTCAGTTGCTACACTGTAGAAAAATGCGGCACCCACATTAATTGAAGTATCTTCGCGATTGAGTTGGAAGGACGGATGGAAACCCACATTCGTCGTACCGTATTTAAACGACAAACCATCAATTAGGGATTTATCAAAAGAACCACTTAGGTAATCAAATATAAATTCGGCTTTTACTTTTTCATCCATCACATTGAATTCAAATACAGGTTTTGCCGTAAAGCGGTTTTCAGAAGAATCAAAAGCATCGGAGAAATGTGTAAAACGCAAACCAGCATCTTTAAGCGGGCTGTCATTTAGGCGTAAATTTCCACCTACATAGAGCGTATTATAGGCTTGTTTGGGGTCTATTTGAGCCAAAAAAGCAGTGGTTTGATCTTGTGTTAATCCCTCATACAAGATCGGATTAAGTCCATACCAATTATAAATTTGGTTGCGATAACCCAAATCTGCATTCCATGCCACTTTATTTGTTTTACTGCCATAGGTTAGATCTAAAGAAGTATCGTAGAACTTATCCTCAAGAACCACCTCATCTATTCCGCCTTGAGAGGATTTATGGCGAATCATGGCGCCAACATAATTGCTGTTTTCCAACGTATGCGTTACAAACAACTCGGCATTTATGTTACCATAATTCCCGGCGGCTAACGTAAGATAATTGGCAAAATACTTCTCTTGAGCCGATTTTTCCACAGCTGCTGCCTTTCCTTTTGACGGTGTAAATGTGGAAGCCACCGGAAACGAAAATATGTTGTATTGCACATTTTCTTTCTTATTCACTTCCTCTTCTTCGGCTGTTGGTGTTTCTTTCACTTTAAACGCATCAGAAATAGTGGGCGTGTAAGGTTTCACAACATTAACCACTTCGGAACCGATGTTTTCGTCTTTTTTCTGGGCGACTACAATTTGGCTACCGACTAAAACTACTGCAATTGCGATTTTATATTGAAGATTGATTTTCATTTTTATTGTTTTTAAAGCACTTCAACTGCGCTCAGTGTGACAAACTATTACTTATTTGGTTATGGATGAATTGGTTTTGGCTTCTTCGTTTTTAATCGCATCCAATTCGGCTTGCGCTTCTTCAATTACGTCGTTAAACTCTTTGAAATTCTCGATGACACTATCCAAGATATAGGTAGCATTAAAGCTGTCTTTCAATCCGTAGAAATTTTTAGCCATCACCACCAAGGATTTGGCTCCAAAATATTTATATCCTGAATAATCCTTTGAAATTTTTTGGACCACTTTGTTAGATTCTTCAAACTTTCCGTCTTTATTTTTAAAATAGGCATCATAGTACAACGCTTCAGCAGCAAGTTCTCCTTTGGCAATTTTCAATAAATTGGCATACGCTAATCTGGCTTTTGCTTCGTCGTTGGCTTTAATAGCGGAACGCGCTACAATAATTTGGGCATCACTTTTTACCTTGTTATCTGTTTTAGGGTTAGACATCACTTTATCGGCATAGATTACCGCATTTGGATAATCGGCTCCATCGTAGTACGAGCGCATTAAATTGGCTTGCGCAAACGTGATGTTTTGCGGGAAATCAGCTTCCGTTTCCAAGCGTTTTAAGTACGGAGTGGCTTTATCAAACTCTTTCTTTTTTAAGAAGATTTCGCACAAGCGTACCAAAGCCTGTTCGGTAAATTCATTGCGTGGTTTGGTTACTACATATTCATAGCCCGGCACAGCATTGGTTTCTAAGTTTTCTGCAAAATAGAGTTGTGCCAAATAGAAATTTGCATTTAGGGCATGAATACCGTTCGGGAATTTAGAAACATAACCACTCAAAGCCGAAATAGCTTGTTTGGTGTTTTCCTGTAAATAATATTTTTCGGCTGCTTCGTAAGTATCGTTATCCAGCTCGGCATCCGAAACCTCTACGAAATTGAGCGATCGAACCCAAGTGGCATATTCATCAACTTTTCCGTTATCCATGTATATTAAACGAGCTGTTGCAACGGCTTCCAAGGATTCGGGAGAACCCGGAAAATCGGATGCTAACTTTTTGAATTTAACCAAAGCCTGTTCGTCTTTATTTCCGTTATAGTAAACCAATCCCTGACGCAAAATAGCTTTGGAGGCATACGACCCTTTTCCGAATTCACTCAACAACTGATCATAGGTTTTGAGTGCGGCATCGGTTTGGTTTTCGGTAACATAGGTATTGGCCAATTCAAACAAAGCATCATCGCGGTATTGTGAGGTTTTGAAGTTTTGAAGGAATTTGGTAAAATCTTCAATCTTTTTGTCATTTTTTTGTACAAAACCATAACTGATAGCCTTTTGAAATGCGGCATAATCGGCATCAACGCTTTTGAGATCGATGGCCTTGTTATAGGCTTCCATTGCCGGCCAATATTTGGATGTCACAAAACGACTGTCGCCCAAACGCAGGTACGCATCATTGATTCGGATTTTATCGTCTTTTACCTGTTCAATGTAGGATTGAAAATAGTTTCCGGCCTGCTCGTACTCTTTTTGTTTGAAATAGGCATACGCCAAGTTATAATTTATATTTTTATATTCAGGCGTTGCCTTTGCTTCTTCGTAGCCTAAAAATTGCTTGTAGCTGAGAAGTGCTTCGTTAAAACTATCCAAAACATATTCGGTTTCACCTTTCCAAAACAGAGCCCTGGCTGTAAACTTGGCTTCTTTGTTTTCGGCAATCGATTTTTTGAACATTTTTAAAGCTTCCTGGTATTCGCCGTCATTGTACAATTCGATTCCGCGGAAAAACGTCACTTTTTGATAGGGTGCTTTGTATTGCGGACTCTTGTTTTTTTCCAATAGTGTGAGTGCTTGTTTGTAATTTTTAGAGGTAATATAGGAACTGATTAACAAGCCTTCGATTTCCGGTTTGGCAGCCGAATTGGGATACTTATTCATGTAGGCGGTTAAAACATCCGGAACACTTTGGTAGGAATTCCCGATTTCGTAGCTCAATTTGGCATAATTCAACGTGGCATCCTCTTGGATTTTAGCATCAAATTCCATTTCGGAGGCACTTTTAAACGCATTTAGTGCCTGCTGTTTTTTATCGGTTTTGAGGTAACTTTCACCCAAATGATAGTAGGCATTTTGTGCTACAAAATCATTACCGTCTATTATTTTATTAAATTGGGAAATCGCATTTTCATAATCGTTTTGCTTGTAGTAGGTGTAGCCCAACTGATAAAAATCGGTGTTATTCCATTTCCCTTTGCGCCCTTTGTATTCTTTTAGATAAGGCAATGCTTTATCATATTGTTTCAGGTTAAAGTAACTTTCGCCAATAATTTTGTTGAGCTCCGACTTTTCGGCAGCTGAGGATTTTGGCATTGCAGCGATTCCCAAATCGATTGCTTTTTGGAAATTTCCGAGTTTAAAATTCATATCGGCTTGGAAGTACGATAACTTTTCTTTGTATTTTTCTTCGCCTGAAACCTGATCAAAATACTTGCTGGCGTCATTATAATTATCTGAATCGTAAGCCATAAACCCCAAATAGTATTTCGCTTGCGAACCGTATTCCTTAGAATTAGAAACCTTATTTAAATAGGTTGTAGCCTCTTTCTTTTTTCCGGCTGAGAAATACGCGTATCCTTTTTGGAAATTGTATTTTTCGAGTTCTTCAAATGTGAGCGCACTTTCGTCAACTTTATCAAAATATTGAAGTGCCTGCGGGTAGCGTCCTTCTTCAAAATAATAATGCGCTACGCCAACATAAGCTTGATTTTGTTTGGTACTTGTGGGATAATTGGTCACAAATTCCTCCATGAGCACATCGGCATTGGGCTGATTGAGTCGGATTGCGCAATTAGCAATATAGAACGAACAATCGGCCAGAATTTCTTGTGAAGTGGTAGTGCGTTGTGCTTTTTCAAACAGAATTTGCGCAGCCATGTATTGTTTATCGTTGTACAAATCGACTGCCTGATCGAATTCGGATAAACTATGGTGGCTTACAGCCGATTGCTGGGCTATTACCATAACAGGCGCTGTTAAAGACAATAGGGAAGCTAATACTAATATTTTTCGCATGCTTGCTGGATTTTACGTATGGTTCAAAAATAGAATACTACATGTATAGTAACGTGGCGTTTTTACCATTATTATAAACATTTTTCTTAACAGTTTGCCAAAGTTTAGGAGTTGCGTTAGGGACAGCGCCTTTGTTTGAGCCCCCGATGGCATCGGGGCGAGTGGCAATGGCCCGGACCCAAGGTGCAAAAATTGATTTTGCACCTTGGGTAACGCCCAAAACAAGAAAGCGCTATAAAATTTATTTTGGAAACCGTCGTTTAACTTATTACTTTTACCGCAATTAAACCTAACAAACATGTCCGAATTAGTTTTATCCCTCAAGGATGTAAGTATTTATCAGGAAGACCGTGTGATTTTATCGAATGTGAATTTGGATGTAAAGCACGGCGAATTCATTTACATTATTGGAAAAACCGGAACCGGTAAAAGTAGTTTGATTAAAACACTTTACGCCGATTTACCGCTAACTACCGGGGAAGGACATATTGTAGGGTATGATTTGGTGAATTTAAAAGAAAAAGATATACCTTATCTTCGACGTAAAATTGGAATTGTTTTTCAAGATTTTCAGTTGTTGCCGGATCGCAATGTAACCGATAATATGCTTTTTGTACTTCGTGCCACGGGATGGACTGATAAAAACGAAATGCAGGACAAAATTGAAGAAGTGCTTGATAAAGTTGGGATGAAAGAATTTGCCTCCAAAATGCCACATCAATTATCCGGTGGTGAACAGCAACGTGTGGCCATTGCCCGTGCTTTGTTGAACGATCCTGATTTTATTTTAGCTGATGAGCCTACCGGAAATTTGGACCCACAAACCAGTGTTGAAGTATTGGACGTATTGAAGAAAATTAATGCATTGGGCAAAACTGTTATTATGGCTACGCATGATTATGCTTTATTAATGAAATTTCCTTCCAAAACGCTTAAATGTGAGGATGGCTCTATATTTGAGGTGGTTCAAAAAACCGTATAATGCTCAGTATTGTCATACCCACCTACCGGTACAATGCCTATCCGTTGGTTTCGGCCATTTCGAAACAGGCAGAAAAGGCAGGGATAGTGTATGAAATTTTATGTCGTGACGATGCTTCGGGCGATTATTTTACAACAGAAAACAACCGTATCAATCAACTTCCTAATAGTCGTTTTTTGGTCAATTCGACCAATTTAGGACGGGGTGGAAATCTTAATGTATTACTTGCTGAGAGTCGGTTTGATTATGTCCTGCTATTGGATGTAGACACACTACCTGTAGAATCCAATTTTATAGCTTCTTATTTGGATTATGTACATCAAAAAGAGGTTGCTGTCGTTTTTGGCGGCATTGCCTACAAAGAACAAGAACCGGATAAAAGCGAACGTTTGCGCTGGGTTTATGGGATGCGTCGCGAGGCTCTTACTGCCTCACAACGCGATACAAATCCGTATTTTCTGCTCACTTCAAATATTTTGCTGCCTAAATCCGCACTTGGAAGTTCCCTTTTCAGTGAGGCGCTAACTACCTATGGTTATGAAGATTTGGTTTTAGCGGCGAAGTTACGTCATAATCAAATTTCAATACTGCACATCGACAATCCGGTGTACCATTTGAACTTGGAAACTTCGGAAGTCTTTTTAGAGAAAACCCAAACTGCGTTACGAAATTTTAAAAAAGCGCTTAACGAAGGACTTTTAACCGGCAATGAAAGCAAATTAGGTCGAGCCTATTTAAAGATAAAACAATTTGGTTTACGTGCCTTTATTGCTACTCTTTTCCGTGGAATACGTCAACCTTTGGAGCGTCATTTGATTTCGGAAAAACCATTGGTGTTTTGGTTTGATGTATACAAATTAGGCTTTTTGTGCAATTTGGGTAAATAAGGCAACCCAGCGAGGCATTACTTCTTCCAAGCGGTATTGTTGCACCGAAAGTTGGGCTTTTTCTCCCATTTTAACACGTAAATCTGTATTGTCAATCAGTTGTTGTAAAGCCATTGCAAAGCCCTCTGAATCCCCATCGGGTATCAGAAAACCATTGCCTTGATGTTGAACTAAGGCCCGTGGCCCAACCGGGCAATCGTAGGCGACAACCGGAACCCCTGAAGCTAAAGATTCGAGAAGCACAACCGGAAAACCTTCTGAGCGGGATGTCATAACATAGATAGCAGCTTCGGCATAAGCAGGCGCTATTGACGTTACCGGTTCGTGCAAAACTATATTTTGCATTCCTGATTCGCGAACCAAAGTTGCAAAATCGAAAGTACCGTTCGAACTCCCGTAAATATGCCATTGCCAATTGGGATTTTGCGCGCCCACTTTTTTCCATACATCGAGCATCCTGTCTAAGCCTTTTTCATAAGAGTGACGCGCGACAGTAATAATTTTTGTGGAATTTTGTGGCGATTTAAAAAACTTTTCCGTTTCAATCGGATTGGGAATCACATATCCGTTCACTTTATTCCATTCTGATAAACTTGCCTGTGAGAGTACTACGAAATAGTCGAAATGGCGGGCTGCCCTTTTACGAAATGCATATTTACAATTTCGAAACAAAACCGAAAGCCAATTGCGTTTAAAATAAACCGCCTCATTATACACGGAGCCATGCGCTTCAAATACAATCGGAACCGTTCGTTTAAGAAGAAAAGGCAATAAAAATGCCTTAAGTCCGAAATCACAAACAATGATACTATCCGGTTTTATTACATCTATGTAGTGCTGCAAGGCCTTTTTGTAGGCGAGAATTTTGTTGAATTTAGAACCTGTTAAAGGAATATCATACACCTTCATATCCGGATGAAAATCGAAAAAAGGATTGATATGCCCGTTATATTGAGTAATTACAGTCACTTCATAACCGGCATTTATAAGCCATGAAGTTTTGAGGGACAATACCTTTTGAACGCCTCCTTCACCATTGATTTGCGGAGTAAGGTAAAGTAATTTCATCAGGTGTTATCCGAATTTAAGTTACGAAAAGTATCAAAATCACGAATGTAATCGGATTCATCAAACACATCGGAAGCCAACACCAAACAGACAGAACCCGAGGAAAAATTTTCCAATTCGCGCCATGTATTGATGGGGATTAAGAGTCCCTTATCCGGTTTATTTAAAGTAACGGTTTGTTCCGTTTTACCATCATTAAGAATCACATCAAAACTTCCGGAAACGGCCACTAAAAGCTCCATTTGGTTTTTGTGTGCATGCCCTCCCCTACGCGCATAGCTTGGCACATCGAAAAGGTAATAGACCCGTTTAATTTCGAAAGGAATAGTTTCTTTTTCGATGATGGCCAAATTGCCACGATAATCTTCAATTTTGGGCAGGGTTAGTAATTGAGGTGTCATATTAAATATTGGGCAAAACAATAGGTTTACCCATTTTATGTTTATTTTCGTACCAAATATAGTTTTTTGCCCTCAAATATGGAAAATAATCCGTTGGTTTCGGTGATTTGTTTGTGCTACAACCATGCGCCTTATGTAACTGAGGCGTTAAATTCGGTACTATCCCAGCAATACAACAACATCGAATTGATTATAGCCGATGATTGCAGTAGTGATACATCTGTGGCGGAAATCCAAAATTGGTTAACCAACCACCCGCATATTGTTTTTTTGAAAAATGAAAAAAACGAGGGCAATACCCAAACGTTCAACAAAGCACTTGCGCTTGCGAAAGGAGAATATATAATCGATTTGGCGGCTGATGATGTTATGTTGCCGGATTGTGTTACAAAACAACTCGAAACCTTCCGAACGAGTCGCTATCAAAATCTTGGTTTGGTGTATGGGAATCCGGAATTGATTGATGAGAAAGGGCAACATATCGGCTATTATTTTTCGGTTAATTCGCAGAAAAAGGTCATTTCACCCCGAGAAACAGGCAATATTTATCTATCGGTTCTACGTGGTGGAAACAGCGTGTGTTCGGTTTCCTCGATGGTAAAACGAAGCGTTTTGAACGAGTTGGGTGGTTATGACAGCACGCTTGCCTATGAAGATTTGGATTTATGGATTCGATTGTCGCGCAAGTATGAAGTCGATTTTATTGATGCGGTAATTTTTCAGAAACGGGAAATTTCAACTTCGTTGGGCAAATCGTTCCACTCGGGTCGAAAGGCCAGATTAAATCGGATTAACCATTCTACCTATCGGATTTTAAACAAGGCCTTTCAACTAAACCAAACCAAAACGGAAGACCAAGGTTTGTTGAAGCGAATTCATTATGAGTTTTTACTCAATTGCAAAAACCTACACTTTTCGCTGGCGCTGCGCTACTTTTTTTTGGAATTAAAAGTCCGATTCCGTCGGTTTTGAAAATGCTCTACGAATAAAGGCATTCAATGGTTTTTCAATAAAAAGGTACAAAACTACCGCTAGGCAGTTAATAAAAACAAACCGAAAAAGAATAGTGTCCGAAATTTTGTTACTGATTATTACAAAAATTCCCATGTGAATCAAGTAAAACACATAGGAGCTTTTTCCCAAAAGCACCATAACTCGGGTCGCTAAAAAACGAGAAACGACATTTCGTTCGGTTAATAAACCATATAACAGCGGTGCGATACCCAGTAATGGAATTACCAACGTATTGAGGAAAGTCTGACTCCAGAAATTGTTTAGCTGCGTCAATGCAACTATTCCCAGTATTATAAAAACAATGGCTACTGAAGTGATTATTTTGAAATTTCTTTTTTGGTAAAACAACAGCAGAGCCAAAGCCATTCCGATAAAAAATTCCAAACAACGCCCAAAAAAAGTATAGCCAAAGACCAGTTCCGGCTCAGCTAAAAATCCGCTTTTTAACTCCAACTGCATGAACAAAATTCCGAGAGATATAAACACCAACGGCAACAAAATTAAATACCGATAACTTTTCCGTAAAAAAACAAAAAACAAAGGTGCGAACAGGTAAAACATTTCTTCGACGGTAAGTGACCAGCCTTGGGCTATCCCCGAAAATTTTAAATCTGTAAAAAAACCTTTCGTAAAGAAGATATTATGCAAATAAACCGTAAAATCTATTGGAGTTATTTTTCTAAAAATGAAGTACAAAAATGTTATTGTAGTAAGTATAAAATACATCGGATAAATTCGTGCAAACCGATTAATCATATAGGTTTTGAACCGAAAAGGCTTTAGGTGGTAATACCGCCAAGTGATTAAAAATCCGCTCAACACAAAAAAAAGCGTAACCCCTATATGCCACTGAGCCGTAAATTGGTGTAAAAAAGACCCTTTAGAAAACGGATTATAATGGTGAAAAAAAACCATATAGGCTGCCACAGCACGTAATCCGGTCAAAGCAGGAACTACTTGTTGGTTTTTCATGACCTGCCTATTTTAGATTTAATTTTAGTGAGAATCGCGGGAATATCAATTCTTTTTTTGAGTTCATTCCAATAGAGAATTGATACAATCACAAACCCAGTAAAAGTAAGAAGATAGGAAATCCATCCCTCAAAAACCAAAACCGAAATCGAGGCCACACTACCCCAAAAAAGGCTTTTAAGTTGTAGGTTAAAACAACTTTTGCTGTACTGAAAATTATAGTTTTTTTGCACCATTCTGCCTACATAAAACCCATAGATAAGGTAATTAAGCACCATTGCTAAACCCAAACCTACCAACCCATAAAAATGATAGAACAAAAGGCTAAATATAATATTCATTGCATCGCCTGCTAACTCTTGCTTAAAATACTGTTTGGTGTTTCCTTTCGCCAAAATTAAAAATCCCATGGGCCAAATAATGGCTTTAAGTATCAATGCTACTAAGGCAAATTGCAGAAAAAGCACCACATCAGAAAACGATTTTGAAAAAAGAACGGGTATAATAAAGGGGGCTGCAAAATACAAAAAGAGAACAGCCGGAGTGATTATTAACAAGGCAACTTCTGTTTGATGATTGACCAATTTTGACACTTTTTCATCATCCACATGGATAGCCGTAAGTCGAGGATAAAAATCGGTTCCCATGGCATTAAAAACCAAACCCATATAGGAAATTACAAGTGTTGTACCTGCCTCATACATCCCCAATACATGGCTTGCGGCACCGCTTTGGTTGAGGTATAATTTAATTCCCAAGGTGCACAAATAACCAAAAATAACATTCAAGGAGAGCAAAAAACCCATTCGCATAATGGGTCGTGCGTTGGCTAAATCATCCCGAAAAGTTGTTTTTTTTCGAATGATTTTTATACTTTTTGTGTAATATAAATTAACCAAAAGACCAATTATACCCGACAGAAGTATTACCGGCACAATACCGTTCAAACGGAAAAAATAATATACCGGTATCATGGTCACCGTTACCCAAAACGAAGTCACCACATTACTAAGCGCCAATTGCCGCAACATTCGTTTTCCTTGCAAAAGAGCTACTCGAACAACTGTTAGAGAAGTTATGCAAAAATTGACAGCCAAAATAACAAACCAATAGTATTTATTGGTTGTTCCAAAGGTAAGCTGACTCAGCCAAGGTGAAAGTACCACCGAAATAACAGCTCCAAAAATCCCCACTAGTACAGCCCACTTTTCGAGTAAGGAAATTTTGTGCGACAATAGGGAATCATCTTCAGAAGTAGCGGCCAAGCTAATTTCGCGCACACTAACTGTATTCAAACCAAAACCGGTTACAGACCCGATTATAGAAAGTGTATTGTTCAATAATCCGTAGATACCGAGCCCGACCGGACCTATAAAAACAGCCACACATTTGGTTGAGATAACACCCAAAACAACCTTTACTACCTGTGCGAATCCGAAGATTCCGGTAGATTTTAAGAGGGATTGGTGTGAATTCTCGCTTGTGTCCATATTATTCGGTTTGACACCCAAAACTACTGAATTGCTTTTTAAAAGCGGTTACCCAATGCTGCCATTTTTCAACCATAACCGTTCCGTTGGGTTCTTTCAAAAGTATAGGTTCGATAAGTTGCGCAGCCATATCATGCTGCAAATCTTCGGTGGATATGAGTTGTTCCTCAAACCAAGCTTGGTTCAGAACGGCATTAAGAGAAGGCATCGAAAAATCGGAAACCTGCAATTTGGTTGTCGCAGACGAACTAAAACCTGTTCGGATAACTTCATGCTTTGTTCGGGCATAAGCCAACGAAGCATTTTGATTAAAATACCGAATAGCATTGCATAGCTGATGCCCTTCATTGACTTCTTCTCCATGATTGTCCCACAAAGCAAGGTAATACTCCTTTTTAAAAACAGCCCCCGCGACAGAATAAAGTGAATAATACGCAATCTCTTTTTGAAAAGAATACCAACCTAAGAAAGAAAATACCTTTCTGATTTTAAATCGGTCCGTTTTAAACAACAACTTATAGGCAAAAAGATTGGTTGTGGTTAGTTTTGGCTTGTAGGTCAGTACAATTTTATTTTGCCGTTGGGTTACCCCGGAAATCAATACCGGATTCCCCAACCAAAACAGTTTGAGCATAATGGGTTGTTCTTCCAAAAGTTCGTTTTCAAGTTCAGGGCAATGCAAGGGTTGCGTAAACCACATATCATCTTCGAGCAACATAAAATAATCTGACGCCTCTTGAATCGTTTTCACCCAATCCATGGCCGGAATAGCATTCGTATCTGGTTCTTTTCCTGCTGTTGAAGCTGCAACTTTTTGCGAAAAGTAGGCTGTTTTACGAATTTTTACATGCGGATATTTTTGTTGTATCTTTTGAAGATAACGTTCCGGGGTTCCGTCGTCAATAACCGTAATTGTTCCTGAAAAACCGGTGAGGAATTTTTGGATTGAAAAAAGACAGCGATCCAGATAATAAGGTCGGTTATATGACTTTATAATCAGGTCCATGCGTTAAGCAAATTAATTACGATTGTAACTTCCTCATCCGTAAGGATATGACTCATGGGCAGGCTCAGAATTTCATCATGAATTTTTTCGGTAATTGGTAAATTCAAATGATTCCAATGCGGTAATGCTTTTTGTTTGTGCGGAGGAACCGGATAATGAATCATGGTTTCCACACCATTGGCATTAAGATAATCTTGCAACCTATTCCGTTCCGAAGTGCGTACAACAAATAAATGAAACGTATGTTTTTGTTTATCAGCGACGTAGGGCAAAATCAATTTCGGGTTTTTGATTTCGGTCAGGTAACGTTCGGCAATTTTTTTGCGTAGCGCATTGTGTGCTGTGAGAAACGGTAATTTGACATTCAGAAATGCTGCCTGAATTTCGTCCAAACGCGAATTCGTTCCTAAATAGTCATTGTAATATTTTTGCTGAGAGCCGTAATTTCGTAAGGATTTAACCAATTTCGCCAATTCTTCATCATTAGTAAGAACAGCACCGCCATCACCCAAACAACCCAAATTTTTTCCGGGATAGAAACTAAATGCCCTGGCGTGACTTCCTTCAAATGGTAGTCCGTGTGCTTGAGCCGCATCTTCTACAATTAGTAAATTGTGCTTAAAGCCAAGGTCCATGATGGCTTTCATATCGGCCAATTGCCCATACAAATGAACCACTAAGATAGCTTTTGTTTTGGAGGTAATTTTAGCCGAAATTAAGTTCGGATCGATGTTGTAAGTTCGGCTGTCCGGTTCGACTAAAACAGGCACCAAACCCGCTTGAAGTACTCCCATGACAGACGCAATATAGGTGTTGGCCGGGACCAAAATTTCGTCACCGGGTTGCAACAAGCCCATTTCAATATATCCTTTAAAAATCAGCGTAATAGCATCCAACCCATTCCCTACACCAACCGCATATTTCATTTGGCAAAACGAGGCAAAACGTTCTTCAAAACGTTTCACTTCGTCGCCCAATATCAACCAGCCGTCTTCAAGAATATGCTGTAACTGCTTTTGGAAATCCTCCTGAAAGGGCTTGTTTATTTTTTGTATGTCGAGAAATTTAATCATTTAAATCTAATCGGATATAATTTTGGACATAAACTCGGGAGCCCAACTCTTCCTTTTGAGTGGCTAAACCCGCATTGTAATCTGTTCCATTGTCTTTAGTTACGGTTCCCATGTCAAAAAAGCGTTTGCCTTCTTTTTGGTAGTGTTCCAATAAACAAATGTATAAATAATCGAGGGCGCGTAACGACTCTCCAACAGATGAGGTAGCACCGTATTGCGATTTTACAACAAAATCGTGGATAAAAAGAGTCATACCGGCCACTATTGTATTGGCATGATACAGATTCATTTGGACAATAGTATCCGGGAATAAAAGCATCAGACGGTTTATCTCTTCCAATGAATGGACCGGTTTTGCGTTAAAGCGTTCCAAAAGACGTGGCTCTAAAATTTCATTCCAAAAGGCATCACCTGAATGTTCAACTCGAATTTCAAAAGCATGTTTACTCGATTTCCGAAAATGCTTCATTTTCCCAGAGGCGACCGTATACTGATTGAGGTTAACGGTAAGATTTAGTTCTTTTTGGTAAACTGTGGCACCTTTTTGAAAAAGAAAATAATCGATTGCCGCATCCGGAACAGATTTGTAAAAATCGGGCAGTTGTTTCCATACAAACGACCGAATACCATTGGCTTTTAAAAAGGCTAAAAAATGTTCTATTATAATCTCAGTAGTATTGACGGAAGGTATTTCTTCAAAAACAAAACCACCAAACGTGAGTCCTTGGTGCGAGTACAAAACCTCTTCCCTGCGATGGGCCGGTAATACCGCCTTTAGCGTAGTATTTTCAAAAAATAAAAGAGAAAAATCAGAAAAGCGATCCGCATGGTATTCCATAAAATCGCGATGAAACAAAAAAGACGTATTGGCAGCCTTAGTTATGAAAGCATTCCACAACTGATAATCTTCTTTTTGATATGTCCTGACCAGGTAGTTTTTCGTCATGTAGAAATAAATCCCAGCAAATTACAAATAATTTGCAATTTATGTAAAACAATTTTAAAGGCTAATTATTGTTTGCAAAGGTGTTTATTACATGTTTTGCGTGTAATAATTATAATCTTTTAGAATGGTACGAATAAAATCGCGGTTATTGCCCGACTGATTTTTGATGCCGGTAACAGATTCAATTTTATCTTTTAATCGGCCAATCAGTTCAAAATCATCTTTGGCTAAAGCCGAATTGAACGTTTCTTTAATAATCCGAACATCATTATCGGAAAGCTTAATAACCAAAGGATAAACCGGCACATATTCCTGATTGATATCTTCCAAAATAGTACTGTTTATAGTAACCTTGCTTTTGAGAGTAATTACTGCGGTTCCGGCGGCCATATCACCCAAACGTTGCCCTTTTTTACTGCCCATCATTGTAACCAAACCAATGACACCAAACATAATATTAGTATCAAAAATTCTGAAAAACCAACGTATCACATAATCGCTAAACGAAGCCTGATACCCGTCAATTTTTACCACTTTAATCTTAAATACCTTTTTGCCAATGGTTTGCCCCTCCCAAAAACTTTCCTGCACAAGCGAATAAAAAACTGCCGGCAGAAAAATAACAATATATACGGCTCCCACAGACCAAGGGTCAAAACGTTCCAAAATTCTACCAATTTCAAAAAAGTCTATCAGCAGAACTACCAAGAAGACATAGGCAGATTTGATAACCAAATCCAATATACTGGCTAACACACGTTCACCCACTCCTGCCGCAGTAAATGAAATTGTAACATTTTGTGTCGTATTTATTGATAATTCTGACATATTTTATATTTTAGCCCTTCATGAGAGAAGTTGCATTTATAAAACAAAATAAACAAAAATGGCTCGATTTCGAGGGAATTATTTTTGGTAAAACTAAAAAAAATCCTGATGAAATTGCCGGGTTATACATTCAAATTGTGAATGATTTATCGTATGCCCAAACCTATTATCCTAAAAGCAAGACAGTTACTTACCTCAATTTTTTAGCGTCGAGTACTTTTCAACGCATTTATAAAACAAAAAGAGTAGAAAAAAACCGCTTACTTCATTTCTTTAAAGAAGAAGTTCCCTTGACTGTTTTTGAAAACAGAAGGTATATCTATTATGCGTTTGCACTTTTTTTTGTGTTCACAGGCATTGGTGTTATTTCGGCTATGTATGATTATGATTATACCCGTTTGATTTTAGGTGATGACTATGTAAACAAAACCTTGGATAACATCAAAAACGGAAATCCGGTTGCCATCTACAAATCGGGTAGCAATTGGGGGAGTTTTATCGGAATTACCTTTAACAATTTGTATGTAGGTGCAGTAAGCTTTTTTTCGGGTATTTTTGGCGGATTAGGCACTTTTTTATCGCTGTACAATAATTGCCTTATGTTGGGATCGTTCCAATATTTCTTTTTCCAACAGGGTGTTTTTTGGGAGAGTGTTCGCGGTATTTGGATCCACGGTTCGATGGAAATTTTTGCCATGATTGTTGAAGCCGGAGCCGGCTTGCTTTTGGGTGCTTCTGTTCTATTTCCAAAAACATACTCGAGATACAATTCGCTTCGAATTGGTTTTTCCAACGGATTTAAGATATTTATCAGCACGATGCCTTTTACAATAGCGGCTGGCTTTTTGGAGGGTTTTATCACACGTTATTCTATCGATATGCCCAAATGGTTGAGCATCGGAATCATTTTATCCACCTTATTTCTGATTTCATTTTATTACCTGATTTACCCCTATATTGTACACAAAAAAACTGTAAGAGCCTAAAACATCTATTTTGAAGAGGATATTATTTTTATTTATTTTTTTGGTATTTATCAACCCTCGCAGTAATGCGCAAACCGATTCTTTGGCAACAACCAAAAGAGGCGATGCGATGCATGCTAAGGTAGACGACAGCAATACGGGAAATCGAAAATTTAAAGACAATTTAAAAAGCAAGTACAGCGCTGCCGAATTTGAATACGAACCGAAAACACGAGAGAAAAATTTTTTGGAACGATTACAAGACTGGTTCCATAAAATGATTTCCAAAATTTTTGGCGTTTCGGCGAAAGCCTCAGGAACCTTACTTAGTATTGTAAAATGGATAGTGATTTTGCTTGGCACAATCTTGGCCGTTTACATGATTGCTAAGGCTATTCTAAAAAAAGAAGGACGTTGGATTTTTGGATCGTCGCCGCAAAAAATCATTGATTCGGTTGAAATTGAGAAAAATCTAAAAAATACCGATTTTGAGACATTAATCGCCTCAACCATACAATCAGGCGACAAAAGATTGGCTGTTCGGTATTATTATTTATGGCTACTCAAAAAACTTTCTGAGCGGAATATAATCGATTGGAATCCGGAAAAAACCAATTCTGATTACCTTTATGAAATCAAATCGGACCAACTGAAAAACGATTTTAAATATGTTTCCTACCTGTATGAATATGTTTGGTATGGTGAATTTGACCCGAACGATGCGGTTTTTGCAACTGCCCAAAACCGATTTGAAAAAATAGTAAAATCCATTCCATAATGAATAAGTCTGTCAAAATATATGGTATCCTATTGGCACTGCTTGTTGCGGTTATCATTTATATTGATGCCAACAAGGAAGTGCCTGTAAACTGGAAACCTACTTATGGACTGGAAGATAAAATTCCGTTGGGTCTTTATGTTTTAAATAAAGAAATACATAGTTATGTTGCGCCAAACAAAGTGAACTATGTATACAATACACTGTATGAGTTTTTGGATTCGAAATACGATTACGATTTGGAAAAATACATCTATCCCGATGGTTCTCTTTTCTACATCAATTCTAATTATACGATAGATAACGAATCTACCTTACAATTGTTGGATTTTGTGGATGAAGGAAATACCGTATTTATAAGCGCTACCGAATTTCCTAAGAATTTACTGGATACGCTTAATATAGAAATTAACACCGATTTCCCGGATATAGACGGATTACAACTCAGTATTGCCAATACCAACATAAAATCAAATAAAGTAAAACTTACAAATGGTGCCGGAACAACTTTTTTTGAAAAAGTTGATACAACCGGGACTCGTATTTTGGGCTATCAGGAAACTAAAAACACTAAAAAGGTAAATTTTATTCGGGTTCCGTTTGGTGCAGGTGATTTTCTATTGCATACACAACCGGCTTGTCTTACGAATTATTACTTGTTGAAAAAAGAAAATGTTTCGTATGCCGAAGGTGTTCTTTCCTATATCCCCGAAAAAAATCTGTATTGGCTGGCCAAAGGGCAATCGCCAATGGATGGCACCGGGAACTCAAAACTCGGCTATTTCTTTAGTCAGCCCGCTCTCAAATATGCTTGGCTAATTTTCCTATTGGGTTTACTCTTTTTTATTATTTTTAATGCTAAACGAAGACAACGTGTTATCCCGATTATAAAACCGGTCACCAACACCACGGTAGAGTTTACCAAAACAATAGGAAATTTATACCTGCAAGAAGGAGATCATCAGAACATTATAACCAAAAAAATTATTTATTTTTTGGAACGAATCCGAACCGAATACCATATTGACACCGGTGTTTTGGATGAAAATTTTATCAAAAAATTGCAAGCCAAAACCGGAAAAAGCACAGAAGATATTACAACATTAGTTCAACTAATTAATTACCATAAAAACACATATAACCAAGGCTTGGAGGAAGATCTTTTAAAACTCAACCGAGCTATTGAAAAAGTAATGCACTAATTAACAATTATAAATATGGAAAATCAGGAAAGTTATTCCAATCCGTCTCAAGATCCCGAAAATGAAATGAATTTCAAATCCCGCTTGGATTTATCGGGTTTACAGGAAGGCGTTCAAAAAATAAAACAAGAAATAGGCGCAGTAATTGTGGGTCAACACAAAATGATTGATCAGTTACTCGTGGCCCTACTTTCTAATGGTCACATTTTGATTGAAGGTGTACCCGGAGTGGCTAAAACTGTTACGGCAAAAATTATGGCTAAAACCCTTTCGGTGGATTTTAGTCGAATTCAGTTTACTCCCGACTTAATGCCTTCAGACATCTTAGGGACTTCGGTATTTGACCTCAAAAAATCGGAATTTGAATTCAAAAAAGGGCCCATTTTTTCCAACTTGGTACTCATTGACGAAATCAACCGATCTCCAGCTAAAACGCAAGCTGCGCTTTTTGAAGTTATGGATGAACGACAAATTACCATCGACGGTATAACCTATACTATGGAAAATCCGTTTTTGGTCATTGCAACCCAAAATCCGGTTGAGCAAGAAGGCACATACAGACTTCCCGAAGCCCAATTGGATCGTTTTCTCTTCAAAATAAACGTTGATTATCCGGTTCACGAAGAAGAAGTAACCATTTTGGAAAGAGAACACCAATTACAAAATCAAGGCAAATTGGACGAAGTGAAAAAAGTGCTTAGTGCATCGGATATAATCACCTTTCAACACCTTGTAAAACAAATCGTAGTCGAACCTAATTTATTGGAATATATAGCCAAAATAACGGTAAACACGCGAGAAAATGCCTTTTTATATTTAGGCGCTTCACCTCGTGCTTCGATTGCTATACTTAATGCTTCCAAAGGTTTTGCAGCCATACGCGGACGTGATTTTGTTACGCCCGACGATATTAAAGATGCAGCCATACCGGTATTGCAACATCGTATTATAGTAACTCCGGAGCGTGAAATGGAAGGTTTAACAGCCGTAGAAATTATCAGTCAAATAATTGATAGTATTGAAATACCCCGTTAATTCGAAGTGAAAAAACTATTTCAAAATCTTTACCTCAACAACCTGTCCTTCTATCTCTTAGGAGCAATAGCGGCTTTGTTCGTGGTTTCGTTTTTTATACCGGCACTATTCAACGCCTCTAAGATACTATTATTGGCTTTTCTGGGTTTTTTAGGTATTGATATTTTTATCCTTTTTGCAAGCCGAAACGGAATTGAAGCCAAACGCATCTGCCCCGAAAAACTTTCCAATGGGGATGAAAACCCGATAACGGTTACACTTCGCAATTACTATACTTTTCCGGTTACAGCAAAAGTTATTGATGAAATTCCTTTCCAATTTCAAATCCGTAACTTTGAAATCAAACGCAACATTGGAGCAACCTCTACGAATGATTTTCAGTACAATCTTCGACCTACCGAACGAGGTGAATACCATTTCGGCAGTTTAAACATTTATGCTTCGTCACCCTTACGTTTGGTTTCCAAACGCTATCGGTTTGACAGCAATCAAATGGTGCCTACCTATCCTTCTTACATTCAACTTCGAAAATACGACCTAATTGCTTTTTCCAACAATTTGTTTCAATATGGTGTAAAAAAAATACGCCGCATCGGACATACAATGGAATTTGAACAAATTAAAGAATATGTTCACGGCGACGATTTACGAACCTTAAACTGGAAAGCCACCGCCAAGAACAACAGCCTGATGGTTAACCAATTCCAAGACGAAAAATCGCAAAGTATTTATATGGTAATTGATAAAGGCAGAACCATGAAAATGCCTTTTAACGGACTCAGTCTTTTAGATTATGCCATCAATGCTACTTTGGTACTGTCTAATGTTATTTTAAAAAAACAAGACAAAGCCGGGATGTTTTCGTTTTCCAAAAAAATCGAAAACCGAGTTCATGCGGAGCGAAGAAGCACTCAAATGAATAAATTTTTGGAAAACCTGTATGCCGTTAAAACTGATTTTTTTGAGAGTGATTATTCCCGACTCTATGCCGAAATTAAACGGAATATTACCCAGCGCAGCTTACTAATTTTATACACCAATTTTGAAACTCTCGATGGTCTTAACCGCCAAATGCCCTATCTTAAAGGAATAGCCAATAATCACCTTTTGGTTGTTGTTTTTTTCCAAAATACAGAACTCAACGAAATTATCCATAAAAAAGCTGAAACAGTCCAAGAAGTGTATGATAAAGCCATTGCTGAAAAGTTTATTTTTGAAAAAAAATTAATTGTCAACGAATTGCGCAAATACGGCATCCATTCGGTGCTCTCACAACCGGAAAACCTGACCTTGGATACCATAAACAAATACCTTGAAATCAAAGCTCGAGGAATCCTTTAACCTGCTTAAACAAACCAATTGTATGAAAAAAATTCTTTTACTGCTCATAGCCCATTTTGCATTCACATCTACACTTGTTTTTGCACAAAAGGAAGAGTCTGATACGCTTATTGCTTACTATGAAAAAATTGAGAAATCACTTAAATACCAAGAAGGGAAAATTGATTTCCCCACGGGAAATGCGGTTTTAAATGTACCCGAAGGTTTTAAATTTCTGGATGCCAAACAAACGCAATATGTTTTGCATGACCTATGGGGAAATCCGGAAGACACCACCGTATTAGGTGCTCTTGTCCCAAATAACAGAGGTGTAACCTATTCCGATAGTTGGATTTTTGTGATAACTTACTCCGAAGAAGGCTATGTAAAAGATGATGACGCTCAAGAAATTGATTACGATGAGATTCTCAAAGAAATGAAAGAAGATACGCGCTTGGCTAATGAAGAACGGAAAAAACAAGGATATGAATCAGCCGAATTAGTAGGCTGGGCCTCTAAACCTTTTTATGATGAAAATTTGAAAGTTTTGCATTGGGCAAAAGAGATAAAATTTGGCGATTCTCCCACAAACACATTGAATTACGACCTAAGGGTGTTAGGCCGAAAAGGAATGTTTAATATCTCGGCTGTGGCCGGCATGGCTGAACTCGGAGAAGTTAAAAAGGCAATTCCGGGCATCATCAAAAGTGTACACTATAACAGTGGCAGTAAATACTCCGATTTTGACGAAAGCACCGATAATGTTGCTGCCTGGACTTTGGGAGGTTTAGTGGCCGGTAAAGTGTTAGCAAAAGCCGGTTTTTTTGCTGTTTTATTAAAATTCGGAAAGTTTATTATTATCGGTATTGCGGCGGCGGCGGCAATTCGTAAATTTTTCTTTGGAAACAAAGATCAGGTACTCAGTCGAAAACAAGAAGAAGCTTCACCACCTCACAATGAAACCGAAAATACTTAAAACAATATAATCCGAAATGGAATACTATTTTTCCAGACTCGAATATGAGAAAACAAATTACATCGCTGCAAAACCCTTTAATCAAATCCTTAGTCCAACTTCAGGAAAAGGCCAAAGCACGCAAACAATCGGGTACATTCATCATAGAAGGCATACGAGAAATTACACTTGCTTTAAAAGGCGGCTATACTATTGAAACAATCTACCTTTGCCCTGAAATATATAACGGCACTTTTGACCTCATTGATTCGTTATCCGTAATCGAAATTACCACAGAGATTTACAAAAAGTTAGCCTACAGGGACACAACTGAAGGAATTTTAGCGATAGCCAAAACAAAATCACACCGATTAGAGGATTTACAGTTACCCAAAAACCCGCTGCTATTGGTCATGGAAGCCATCGAAAAACCGGGGAATATCGGAGCCATGTTGCGAACCTGTGATGCCGCCAAAATTGACGCTGTCATCATTGCCAATCCAAAAACAGATTTATACAATCCTAATATTGTGCGTTCGAGCGTGGGATGCCTGTTTACCAATCAAATTGCAATTGATTCCACAGAAAATGTAATTCCATTTTTAAAAGCCAAAAATATTGCTATCTTTGGTGCCACATTACAGAACTCCAACTTCTATCATTTACAAGATTACACCTCACCCACTGCATTGGCAGTAGGAACCGAAGCAACAGGTTTAACACAACCTTGGCGTGATGCGGCTACTGCAACAATTATTATTCCTATGCAGGGAGAAATAGATTCTATGAATGTTTCTGTCGCTTCTGCTGTTTTAGTTTTTGAAGCTAAGAGACAACGTGGATTTTAATTTCTAACTAACGTATGCCTAATGAAAAAGCTTGTAAATTCGATTATTTGCCTCTTAACTCTTACTCACTCTTTTAGTCAAATTACAGAATCCCAATTAGATGAATTGGTTGAACGTAGTCGTTCTGTATTCAATGTTCCCGGAATTGCAGTTGCCATTATAAAAGATGGTAAGATTGTGATTTCCAAAGGATATGGTGTGACCAATATCAAAACCAATCAAAAAGTTGACGAAAACACACTGTTTGGAATTGCATCGAACAGTAAAGCTTTTACCGCTGCCGCTTTAGCAATACTCATTGAAGAAGGAAAACTAAAATGGGATGATAAAGTATGTAAAATTCTCCCCGATTTTAAAATGTACAACGATTATGTAACCAAAGAATTTACCATTCGGGATTTATTGATTCACAAAAGTGGTCTGGGACTCGGAGCCGGCGATTTAATGATTTGGCCCGATGGTCATAACTTTACGCCAACCGATATTGTTAAAAATATTCGTTTTTTAAAACCGATTTCCGGATTTCGTACCAAATACGATTATGATAATCTTCTATATGTTATTGCAGGCGAAGTAGTTGCCAAAGTTTCGGGTATGTCATGGTGCGATTTTGTTGAAAACCGCATTATGAAACCCATTGGAATGACGCACAGTGCCGCTTCATTTTCTCGCCTCAAAGATACCTCGAATGTTATTGTGCCACACGTTCCTATCAACGGGAAATTAGAGGTAATACCTCGTTATAAAAACCATATTTTTGATGCTGCTGCCGGACTTTACGCCAGTTCGACAGATTTAAGTCAGTGGCTTATTTTACAAATGAACGAGGGTAAGTTTGGCGATAAAACCATTTTCAGCGAATCCCAGCACAAAGAAATGTGGACCCCACAAACCCTCATGCCTTATCGCAATGCATACCCCTACACTACCCTTTTTCGAACCTATGGGTTAGGTTGGCAACTCAACGATGTAAACGGCCACTTGCAGGTTTCACACACCGGCGGATTGGATGGTATTGTTACACAAAGCATTATGATTCCGGATATAAAACTCGGAATAATCGTGCTAACTAACCAACAAAACGGCGCTGCTTTTAATGCCATTTCCAATACCATTAAGGATGCCTATTTGGGGCTACCCTATTTTGATCATGTTAAATATTTGAGCGAAGACCGACGCCAGAAGGAAGATGATGCCGACAAAATTACCGATGAAGTTTGGGACAAAGTTCAACAAAACATAGCCAATCCATCGGATATACCCCCAGTTAAACCACTTTTGGGAACCTATAAAGATAACTGGTTTGGCGAAGTTGAAATCTCAATTAAAAAAGGAAAACTCTATTTTGCTTCAAAAAGATCACCACGCCTTTGTGGCGAATTATTCTACTACAAAAAATCCAATTATGTGGTGAAATGGGACATTCGAAGTTTTAATGCCGATGCCCATGTTTTTATTGAAACCGACAAAAGCGGCAAGGTAATCCATTTTACTATGAAAGCTATTTCTCCTCTAACCGATTTCAGTTATGATTTTCATGATTTGGACTTCCGTCGCGTGACTCCAAAAACAGCAAAGAAATCCTAATTTTTTATCTTGCATAGTTCGGTTTTTCTTTCTATTTTTAGGCAATTGGAGTAGTTTGTATGGAAATCGATTTAGAAGAAGAAAAAAAAGCCCTCGCACGTGAATACAAAGAATTACTGCGTATCAGTTATCAAACGCTTAGTGCTGACGATAAAAAACTGATTCGTAAAGCGTTCGATGTGGCTGTTGATGCGCACAAAGATCAACGCCGAAAATCTGGAGAAGCCTATATTTTTCACCCCATAGGGGTAGCCAAAATTGTAGCTTCCGAAATTGGATTAGGCGCTACGGGAATTGCGGCGGCGCTACTTCATGACGTTGTGGAAGACACGCCGATTACCCTCGAGGATTTAGAGAAAATGTTCAATCCTAAAATCGCTCATTTGGTTGAAGGGCTTACCAAAATTTCGCAGGTAAAAAAAGACATGAACATTTCCCTGCAGGCAGAGAATTTCCGTAAAATGCTTCTCACCCTCAATGATGATGTTCGGGTTATTCTCATTAAAATTGCCGACAGACTCCATAACATGCAAACCATGGATTCCATGCCGGAATACAAACAAGTTAAAATTGCATCGGAAACACTTTATATCTATGCGCCTTTGGCACATCGATTGGGATTATACAACATCAAAACACAACTTGAAGACTTAGGCCTTAAATACACAGAACCCAACGTTTACAACGAAATTTGCAGTAAAATAAAAGAAACCAAAGAAGAACAGGATGCTTATATTAAACTGGTTTCGAATGTGTTGAAAAAATCGCTTGATGAAGAAGGAGTTGAATATACCATCAAAGGGCGACCCAAATCCATCTACTCGATTCGTCGTAAAATGCTGGTGCAAAACGTAACTTTTGATGAAGTGTATGACAAATTTGCGCTTCGCATCATTTACAAGTCAAATCCCCATGACGAAAAATTTCTCGCTTGGAAAATCTACTCTATAGTAACCGACCATTACAGACCCAGTCCAAGTCGTTTACGCGATTGGATTTCTTCTCCAAAATCGACCGGCTATGAAGCGTTACACATAACCGTTATGGGTCCCAAAGGGCGTTGGGTAGAAATTCAGGTTCGCAGTGAACGCATGGATGAAATTGCGGAAAAAGGCTATGCTGCGCATTATAAATACAAACAAGGAAGTACCGAAGAAACCGGTTTGGATGTTTGGTTGAATTTGTTAAAAGAAGCCCTCGAAAACTCCGAATCCAATGCCGTGGATTTTGTGGAAGATTTCAAAATGAATCTTTATGCCAAAGAAATTTTTGTATTTACACCCAAAGGCGAAATCAAATCGTTGCCTAAAGGAGCCACTTCGCTGGATTTTGCCTTTAGCATACACTCCGAAATTGGTGTTAAAACACGGGGAACGCGGGTAAATGGCAAATTGGTTCCACTAAACCACGAGCTAAAAAGTGGTGATCAGGTAGAAATTATCACATCGCCCAACCAAAAACCAACAATCAACTGGTTGGATTATGTAACAACTTCGCGCGCCAAAAATAAAATTCGAAATGTCCTCAACGAAAATACCAAAAAAATTGCCGAAGAAGGAAAAGAATTACTTACCCGAAAACTAAAACACCTCAAAATTACACTTAACGAAAGTGTTGTTAATGAGTTGGTAAACTACTTCAAACTCAAAACCAGTTTGGATTTGTTTTATCGGGTTGGGATTGGTTCTATCGAGAACCAACAACTTAAAGATTATGCGGCTCAAAAAAGCAATACGTTAATCAACTTTTTCAAAAACCGTATTAAACGAGGTAATACCAGTGTTAACGACGAAATCCATAAACCGGAACTCAGTAATAATTTTGATTTATTGGTTTTTGGCAAAGAACAAGACCGTTTGGATTATAAATTAGCCACCTGTTGCAATCCGATTCCGGGTGATGAAGTTTTTGGTTTTGTTACTATTAATGAAGGCATTAAAGTACATAAACGCGATTGCCCAAATGCCATCAGTTTGCAATCCAACTACGCCTATCGAATCATGCCTGCCCGTTGGATAGATTCTACACAACAAGAATTCAAAGCCATTCTTAAAATTACAGGAATGGATACCATGGGGCTTACCAACGAACTTACCAAAATCATCTCCAATCAAATGCACGTTAATATCCAGAGTATTTCACTTAGCGGTGAAGCCGGTTTATTCAATGGTCAGGTGACAGTGGTTGTTCAAAACAACACCATCCTCAAAAAACTGATTGAAAATATCAAAAAAATTGATGGTGTAGATAAAGTGACCCGAGTTTATAAAAATTGATAAATCGACAAACGCTAACAAAATATAAATCCGCTATCAACCCTACCGATGACTTCTTTTGCTATTTGCCTCAAATACATTATCTTTGTCCTATGACACAGATTGCCAACGACAACACCAAAAATCAGGAAACCGTTAAAGTAGTTTTTACCAACTATTTGGAAAAAAACGGCCATCGAAAAACCCCTGAACGCTATGCTATTCTTCAGGAAATATACAATAGCGATGAACATTTTGATATTGAAAATTTGTATATCAAAATGAAAAATAAAAATTATCGGGTATCGCGGGCAACACTTTACAACACTATTGAGCTATTATTAGATTGTGGATTGGTGCGCAAACACCAATTTGGACAAAATCAGGCGCATTACGAAAAATCCTATTTCGATAAACAACACGATCACATCATCATGACCGACTCCGGTGAGGTAATCGAATTTTGTGATCCGCGCATCCAAACTATTAAAAAAACCTTAGAAGAAATATTCGGCATAGACATTCACAATCATTCCCTTTATTTCTATGCCAATAAAAAATCATAAACCACATGAAACCTTCACAACATTTTCTTAGAGCCTTTTTTTATTTTTTTGTCTTCTATATCGTAGCTAAAAATGTGCAACGATTACTTATGGGTGATGAAGAATTTAACACTGCTTTTATTTTGAGAACCTTAGTGGTAGGCTTTGTGGGAGCACTTATTTTAGGAATTATTAATTATTTTGTAAAATTCGATTTTTCTCAAAAAAAATAAGTAACAACTTTCCCAATAAGAACCCTATGGAGTAAAGTGGGGAAAAAACACATCAATAAAACAACAACAACAACACAACAACAATGACTGTAGATTTACTACTCGGATTACAATGGGGCGATGAAGGCAAAGGAAAAATTGTCGACGTTCTTACTTCAAAATATGATATTATTGCTCGCTTTCAAGGTGGACCTAATGCCGGTCATACCTTAGAATTTGATGGTATCAAACACGTTTTACGTACGATTCCGTCCGGAATTTTTCATACCAACTCAATAAACATTATTGGTAACGGAGTAGTTATCGATCCGGTGGTTTTTCAAACTGAATTAGATGGTTTGTCCAAATTCAATATGGACATCAAATCGCGATTACTCATTTCGCGCAAAGCACACCTTATTTTACCCACACACCGCCTTTTGGACGCTGCTTCTGAAACAGCAAAAGGAAAAGCAAAAATTGGTTCCACGTTAAAAGGCATTGGGCCTACTTATATGGACAAAACGGGGCGAAACGGAATTCGTGTTGGTGATATCGAAATGGATGATTTTAAAGAACGTTACCGCATACTGGCAGATAAACACGAACAAATGATTCGTTTTTATGATGTAAATATCCAATACAATTTACCCGAAATGGAAGCCGAGTTTTTTGCGGCTGTTGAAGCCTTAAAACAGCTCACTTTTATTGATAGTGAAGACTATTTGGCACAAGCGCAAAAAGCAGGAAAATCTATTTTATGTGAAGGTGCGCAAGGTTCGTTGTTGGACGTTGATTTTGGTACCTATCCGTTTGTTACTTCCTCCAATACCACGGCAGCCGGTGCCTGTACCGGACTTGGAATTGCTCCAAATCGCATTAAAGAAGTTTTTGGGATTTTTAAAGCCTACACCACACGTGTTGGCAGTGGCCCTTTTCCAACGGAAGATTTTTCCGAAGCCGGCGATACCATGGCTAAAGTAGGTAACGAATTTGGTTCGGTTACCGGTCGCAAACGCCGTTGTGGTTGGCTGGATTTGGTTGCGCTCAAATATGCCATTCAGGTAAATGGTGTGACGCAGCTTATGATGATGAAAGGCGATGTGCTTTCCGGTTTTGATACGCTCAAAGTATGTACTGCCTACCGCTACAAAGGTCATGAAATTAAGCAT
Source organism: Flavobacterium sp. (assembly GCA_041917555.1). Taxonomy (GTDB): domain Bacteria; phylum Bacteroidota; class Bacteroidia; order Flavobacteriales; family Flavobacteriaceae; genus Flavobacterium. Next base: position 43,742 of record JAYRXL010000054.1, read on the forward strand.
ATGCCGTTTTCGATTGAAGAGGAAAATGTACAACCCATTTATACCGAATGCAAAGGCTGGAAAGCCGATTTAACCGGCATGACTACATATGAGAGTCTGCCTTTGGAGTTAAAAAACTATATTGAATTTATCGAAAAAGAACTCGAAGTACCTATCAAAATTGTATCGGTTGGTCCTGACCGAAAACAAACAATTATGCGCTAAACCCGAATTTCTTTTTAGGTTTACTTTGCGCGAGGGGCAGCAACGGCATCCCCGTACTTGTGAGGGACCTGCCTACCGGCAGGCAGGTTACAGTGAATGACCCGACCCGATACATCGTGAGGGGCGCGCCCAAAATTTACAACCCTAAAATAAAGCTTTCGTTAGGTTGAAGTGTGGCAGTTAGTGTACCTTGACCGTTTTGCACTTTCAACGAATGGGTTGACCCGTACAATTTGTCTTTAACTATATAAATCCCGTCTTTGAGTTGCCACTCCTTGAGCAAATCGGTTGGCACTGCTAAATCAAAGTTTTGAGTTTTACCGGGGCTAAAGTTGACCACAACAATCAATTTTTCGGAGCTGTTCCATCGGGCATACGCATACATCATTTCGTCGTAGCCTCGGGAATTATTTTTGTTGAGCGAATGTAATTCACGGAATTTTCCTTTCATGGCCGGACTTCTTTGAACAAAGTTGAGCAAACGACTGTAAAAATCACGCAAACTTTTTTCTGCCGGGGTGAGTTGCCCTCCATCAAACTTACCGTTATTCATCCAGCGTTGGTGGTGTGGCACGCCAACATAATCGAATATTGAAGTGCGGGTAGGTTTACCAAAACCTCCGTCAACATTGCCGTCTTCACCCACTTCCTGACCAAAATAAATCATTACCGGAGAAGAACTCATGGTTGCCGAAACCACCATCATGGGTTTACCGCGTTCCGGACTACCGGCAAAATCGGGGCTCGCTAAACGCTGTTCATCGTGGTTATCCAAGAAGTGCAGCATATGTCCTTCGATATCGGCAAGACCGCTTTGGATATCATTTAATCGGTCGGGAGTAGCTTTACCTTGGATCACGGCGCGCAGATGGTCGTAGGTTTCCACTTTGTCATACAAATAATCCATTTTACCGTAATGGATGTAATTGCGGTATTCGTTGGGATTATATATTTCGGCTAATAAGAACGCGTCCGGGCGTTTCATTTTGATGGCAGAGTTCATATAGCTCCAAAATTCGTAGGGTACCATTTCGGCCATATCGTAGCGGAAGCCGTCAACGCCTTTCCCTATCCAATACAAGGCGATATCACGGAATTTTTTCCAACTGTCGGGCACATCTTTTCCTTGCCAAAAGGCATAATGGGCTTTATAATCTTTTTTATCATATCCTTCAGGTAAGGTAGGGAAATCTTTAGAACCATCGGGACGAATTCCGTAATTAATTTTTACGGTTTCATACCAATCATTGATATCGGGTTTTGCCAAACGGGAACCGTTTCCGGTCCATTTTGCCGGATTTTCATCAAAATGCCCATCAATCATCGGATGTGACTCCCCATTTAAAGGGCGATAGTCATTGGATGTAGGAATTTGGAAAGGCTGACCGGGTATGTAATAAAAATTATTGTTTCGGGCATATTCTACTGAAGTATTATCATCAGCGCCAAAATCACGCACTCCTTTTGGATTGCTTTTGCTTTCGTATTTTCGCGCGATGTGATTGGGAACAATATCGATAATTAATTGCAATCCGTTTTTGTGTGTACGCGCAATCAAAGCTTCAAATTCCTGAAGACGTTTCGCCGGGTCAACAGCTAAATCGGGATTCACATTATAATAATCCTTAACCGCATAAGGCGATCCGGCACGACCTTTAACCACTTCCGGATCATCGTTCGAAATACCGTAACGGGTATAATCGCCCACCAAAGCATGGTGCGGGACACCGGTAAACCAAATATGTGTAACACCCAACTTTTTTATTTCCTGTAATGCTTTGTCTGTAAAATCATCAAACTTTCCAACCCCGTTTTCTTCCTTAGTTCCCCAAGGTTTATTTGTAGTATTTGTATTTCCGAACAAACGTGTAAAAACCTGATACACCACTTTTTTCTTTTCCACAACGGTAACTTTTTTAGTAGATTTTGTTGACTTTTTCTTCGTGTTTTGAGCGCTAACGGAAAGGGAAAACGCAAGTAAACTTAGCCATACAATTTGTTTCATGTTAATGCTTTTTGGTGAGTCACAAATATACATAGCTATGATTGGAATTCAAACTTGAAATGAAGTTTAGTTTCTATATTTTAAGTGCGATAAAGAAACAACCACTTCAAATTGCACAAATTTTTCTTAACACTCCACACACTTACTGTAATTTGCATAACTTTGACACCAAATTTACACCGTTGAAAAAGAGTTTTTTTGTCGTTTTGATTTTGTTCTTTATGGGAGTCAGTTGGGGGCAGCAAAAAAAAGAAGCTGTTACTGTACCGGCACCCACTCAAGGGAGCAAAATATATATTGAACATGCTGATTTTGGTGATATTAATCAGTATGAACTACCGGACGCAATGCTATTACAAGGTAATGTTCGTGCCAGTCATGATGGAGCTATTTTAACTTGCAATAAGGCCTATTACTACACCAAAGAGAATTATTTAAAAGCCTTTGGAAATGTCCAAATTATTCAAGGGGATACGTTGTATCTCAATGGCGACTATGCCGAATATAACGGTAATATTCGTCAGGCTTATACAACAGGAAATGTTTCCTTGCGTTCCCCCGAAATGTCGCTTACCACTGATAAAATCAACTTCGACAGGAATAGTCAAATTGCTTATTACGACACCTCAGGAACGATTATAAATAAAGAGAATACACTAACCAGTACTACCGGAAAGTACTATGTAGCGCAAAAAAAATACCAGTTCCTTACCGGTGTTACCATTACGAATCCGAAGTATGTTATCAAATCCAATCATTTGGATTATTACACCAATTCGGGTCACACCTACTTGTTTGGCCCGTCTACCATTACAGGTAAAGAAAATTACATTTACACCGAAAAAGGATTTTACGATACCAAGAAAAACAAAGCCCATTTTGTAAAAAATTCGTACATCAAATACAACGACAGGTTGATTAAAGGTGACAGTTTGTACTACGACCGAAATCGGGAATTTGCCTCGGCTACGCGAAATGTCAAAATTATTGATTCCGTTAATAAAGCTATCATCAGGGGGCATTATGGAGAGGTTTTTAAAAACAAAGATTCGCTTTTTATCACCAAAAGAGCTTCTGTTAGGTATATGATTGAAAAAGATTCGATGTTTGTGCATGCCAAACGCTTGGTTGTAACCGGGAAACAAGGAGAACGCATCGTACGTGGATACAATAATGTGCGCTTTTTTAAAACCGATATGAGCGGAAAATGTGATTCCATTCACTCGGATCAAAAAAAGGCACTTACTAAACTCATTGGCCAACCCGTTTTATGGAATTATGACAACCAACTAACGGGCAATATCATGCATTTGATTGGCAATAATTCAACCGAACGACTGGATTCGCTCAAAGTACTGAATGATGCTTTTATCATCTCAAAAGATACCATAGGAACCGGCTATAATCAGGTAAAAGGGCAAAATCTTTTTGGCCGTTTTGAAAACAACAAACTCAGAGAGGTGGATATCATCAAAAATACCGAGGCCATTTATTATATGCGTGATGACAAAAATGAATTAATCGGTATTAATAAAAGTATTTGCAGCAAAATTAATATGGTGTTGGATGAAAATAAAATTGACACCATAACGTTTTTTACCGATGTAGACGGTGATATTTATCCGGAGGATGAATTGCCCGAAAATACGCGTAAATTGAGAGGTTTTGTATGGCGAGGTGATGAACGAATAAAGAATAAAGAGGATATTTATCCGCCCGAAGAGCAACAATATGATTACGAAGCCCAAAAGCAAAAAGAAGCCGATGAAGCCAAAGGTAATTTGCCTATGGAACCTCGAAAAGAAACATTAGAATACGATAAAAAAAATCCGCCAAAAAAAGGAACCTGATTGTGAAAGCCGATTTTTTAAAATACCAGGCACAAACCTCACCTTACCCGTTAGGACTTGAAGTTTCGCACGCCAAAGGGTGTTATATTTACGATACAAACCAAAAACCCTACCTTGATTTTGTAGCAGGTGTTTCGGCCTGTTCGTTAGGACATTGTCACCCAAGAGTTAACCAAGCCATTAAAGACCAACTTGATAAGTATTCCCATGTTATGGTGTATGGCGAATATGCTCAGCATCCGGCTGTGGCGTATTGCAAGTTATTGGTTGAACACCTTCCACCGCAACTTAATAAGGTGTATTTGGTAAATTCGGGTACCGAAGCCACCGAAGGAGCCCTAAAACTGGTGCGTCGTGTTACAGGTCGTAGTCAGCTTATTTCCTGTCACAACGCATACCATGGAAATACCATGGGTTCCATGAGCGTGATGGGATTTGAAGAACGCAAACAAGTTTTTCGTCCTTTAGTTCCCGATGTGGATTTTATCACGTTCAACAATGAAGCCGATTTGGAAAAGATAACAACTCGGACAGCCGGAATTATATTGGAAAGTATTCAAGGTGGTGCCGGTTTTATTGAACCCACAAACGATTTTCTTTTAAAAGTAAAAAAACGATGTGAAGCCGTTGGGGCTTTATTAATTATAGACGAAATCCAACCCGGATTTGGTCGTACCGGTAGACTTTTTGGGTTCGAGAATTACAATGTGGTCCCGGATGTTGTTATCATTGGCAAAGGAATGGCAGGCGGCATGCCTGTTGGAGGTTTTATTGCCAATGAAAAACACATGGATTTACTGAGTCACGATCCAAAATTGGGCCATATAACTACCTTTGGAGGTCATCCGGTTATTGCTGCTGCTGCACTTGCCACACTCGAAGAAATTCTGGAGAAAGAGTATACAGTCCTTGCATTACAAAAAGAAAAATTATTCCGAGAACTTTTGGTACACCCTTTGATAACAGAAATTCGAGGAAGAGGTTTAATGCTGGCAGCCATGACAACCGACCCAAAAATTACCGATAACGTAATTTTAAAATGCCAAGAAAAAGGACTCATTTTATTTTGGCTGTTGTTTGAAGGTTGTGCTATCAGAATTACTCCTCCCCTTACTGTTTCTGATGACGAAATCCGCAAAGGATGTCACATAATTTTAGAGGCGCTACATGAGGTTCAAGCTGAAATGATGTAATTTTTTGATTTTCAGTGTAAAAGTGAATTTTCATGTTAATTAAATTGTTAAAAAACTTAAAATAACGCGTTAGCGTCCGTATCAGAAGTTGATTACTTTTAGTGTAGGATAATTTTTAAAAAAAGTAAGCTATGCATTTGGAACACGAAGAAGACGATTACAACTTATCCTTATCAAAATTTGAATCCATGTTAAAAACCAACAAGGTATTCTTTTTTGATTCCGAGGAATTTGAAGAAATCATTCTTCATTACCTTGATACGGGTAAGTCCGGCTTAGCCAAAAAAGCACTCAAACTGGGATTAGAACAGCATCCTCGTTCTACCGGTTTGAAATTAGTGCAGGTTGAAATGTTGGTTTACGAAGACAATTTGGAAGCCGCTGAAAAATTACTCAACGAGCTGTATGCCATTGAACCCACTAATGAAGAAATTTTTATCCAAAAAGCCAATATTTATTCCAAACGCGACAACCACGAAAAAGCGGTTGAACTCTTAGAACAAGCGTTGAAATACACAGACGATTTTGCAGATGTCTATAATTTAATTGGTATGGAATACCTCTTTATGGATAATTTGGAAATGGCCAAAACAAATTTTATCAAATGCTTGGAGGAAGATATTGAAGACCAATCCGCCTTATACAACGTCGTGTATTGTTTTGAATTTTTGGACCAAAACAAAGAAGCCATTGAATACCTTAAGACCTACATTGACCGTAATCCGTATAGTGAAATCGCCTGGCACCAGTCGGGTCGATTATATTATGGCATCAAAGATTACGCAAATGCAGTTCGGGCTTTTGAATTTGCTACCTATATTGATGAGCAATTCATTGGGGCTTTTATGGAAAAAGGAAAAGCTCTGGAGCGCCTAAAACGCTATGAAGAAGCTATTGAAAGTTATAAAATGACTATCGAGTTGGACGACCCAACCTCTTATGCCCTGTTGCGTATTGGAAAATGTTACGAGAAAACTGGAGATAAAGCAGAAGCCTTAAAATACTTTAACAAAACGGTGCATGAAGATCCGCTATTGGATAAAGGTTGGATTGCGATAACTGATTTTTACCTTCGTCAAAAAGAATACCAAAAAGCCCTCTTTTTTGTCAATAAAGCCATTGCCATTGATGACCAGAACAAAGCCTATTGGAAACGTTTTGCTACCATAAATAAAGCGTTAAACTTTTATGAAGAAGCAGAATACGGTTACCGAAAAGCCGTTGAATTTGGTGATGACCACTTGGATACATGGTTGTTTTGGGTGGATATATTGCAATTTTTAGGCGAATTTGAAAGCGCTATTTTAACCTTAGAGCAAGCAACTGAATATTTCCCAAATGATTACAATATTGAATACCGCTTGGCCGGATTAAATTTCATTGTGGGAAATGACAAAAAAGGCGTTACACATTTAAATGCGGCTTTGGTATTGAATTACAACAACCGAACTCTTTTAGAAGAACTCTTTCCTGCGGTTTGGAGTCGTAGAAAAGTGCAAAATATCATTGGCAAAATAAAATAATGTCGGAACAACAACCCCTCAGAAAATTCGGTCTTATCGGTAAAAATATTGATTACTCTTTTTCAAAAAAATATTTTACCGATAAATTTTCAGACCCATTATATGAAGGATGTTCCTACGAAAATTTTGATATCTCTTCGCTGAGTAAATTTCCTAAAGTACTCAAAGATAATCCTGATTTGTTTGGCTTAAACGTAACTATTCCCTACAAAGAAACGATTATTCCGTATTTGGATTCAATCTCTGAAAAAGCTAAAGCCATAGGCGCAGTCAATGTGATTCGTTTCAAAAAAGACGGTACACTCAAGGGATATAATTCGGATTGGTATGGTTTTAAAAAAGCGTTGGAACCCTTGCTCCAATCGCATCACAAGAAAGCGCTCATTTTGGGCACAGGAGGAGCTGCCAAAGCTGTTGCGTATGCTTTAGACAAAATGGGAATCTATTACACGTTTGTATCCAGAACCCTTTCTGAAAAAACCATCAGTTACAAACACATTAACGCCACCACTTTTGATAATTTCCAAATTATAATCAATTGTACCCCTTTGGGAACACATCCCAAAACAGAAGAGTTCCCACCTATTCCTTACGACTATTTTACACCTCAGCATATCGCTTTCGATTTAATTTACAATCCTTCACAATCCAAATTTTTGGCGTTGGCCAAAAAGAAAAAAGCAATAACTAAAAACGGTTATGATATGCTCGTTTTTCAGGCTGAAAAAGCATGGAAAATATGGAATAAACAGTAAAATTTTCTTCAAATCAATTTCATAACGTTTTTTTCAACGCAAAAAACTTCGGAAACCTTTGATTTTCTTTGAATTTTCAATGGTCTTTACTATCTTTCGCCCTCAAAAAATTGTATAACCTTACACATTTGAATAATGTCAGAAGAATTGAATGATAACCTGCCGGTAAATGATGCTGCGGCAGACGGAAATGAAAACACTCCTCAAAACGAAATCAATACACCTGAAAATCAGGATGTTGAAAAAGAACTTGTTGAAGCAGAGGCTACTGAAGTTTTGGTACCCGATACTGAAGTTGAGGCACCAATTGTAGCTGAAAACGTTGACAAAATTAACGGTGAAAGTGAAGTTTTAGAAGGCGAAAAAATTGAAGATGTTGTGGAAGAAACGGCTGTTGCTGCTTTAGAAACTGAAGAAATTGAAGCTATAGCTGAAGAAACTACACCAGAGGAAACTACACCTGAATCAGTTGAAAACACTGAGGCCGACAATGTCATTGAATTAACAGACGAACAACTTGCTGATGACAGCATGGTCTACGAAAGTGAATCGGATATTGTGATGAATGCCATTTCAAATGTGAATGCTGAGGAGAGCGAGGATGAGACATTAAAAGACCGTCATGATATTCCGATGGAAGATTATGACACCATGTCGATGGAAACATTGGCTGCCAAAATGGAACTGCTTGCCGGTGTCGATAAAGTAATGTCGGTTAAGGATCACGTAGAAGAGATTCGCAAAGCATTCATGTCTAAATACCACCATTTTATTGATGAAAAAAGAGATGAGTTTTTAGCTGAAAATCCCGATCCTACCCAACAATTCGAATACCATTTCCCGTTAAAAAATTCGTTTGATACCTTTTACAATCAATACCGAAATCGCAAAAACGCGCATTTCAAATCCATACAAACCAACTTGGAGGCTAATCTTAAAAACCGATTAGCTATAGTTGACGAACTAAAAAATTTGGTCACAAATCCTTCCGGAACCATTGCGGCTTCGTTAAAACACCTAAGCGATATTCGGGAACGATGGAAAAACGCGGGTCCAATTCCAAAAGACAAATACAATTTGGTTTGGAATAACTACCATTTCCATTTGGAAAATTTTTATGATTTCTTGGATTTGGATAGAGAAGCGCGTGATTCTGAATTCAAACATAACCTCGAGCAAAAAGAGCGTATCATTGCGCGAACTGAAGAATTACTGAAAGAGGAAGATATTACCAAAGCTTTCCGTGAACTTCAGGATTTGCACCGTATTTGGAAAGAAGAAATTGGTCCGGTATCTCGTGACCAGCGTGAAGCAGTTTGGTTGCGTTTTAGTGAACTTACCAAACAAATGCACGACAAACGCGAAACGTTTTACGAAAGTTTCCGCGAGCGCGAGAATGAAAATTTAGCGAAGAAAAAAGATATTATTGCTAAAATTGAAGCGTTATGTGAACAAAAAGCCGATTCACACAACGGTTGGCAATCGCTCATGAAAGAAGTGGAACAATTGCGCAATACCTTTTTTGCCACAGGAAAAGTACCCACTGAAGTAAATGAGCAAACATGGGCTGAATTTAAAGCGACAGTTAAAAAATTCAACTCCAATAAAAACGCTTTCTATAAAGAAATTAAGAAAGACCAAAATGATAATTTGGCACGTAAACAAGCCTTAGTGGACAAGGCAAACGAATTGAAAGAGAGCGATGATTTTGCCGCCACTACGCCACTGATGAAACAAATTCAGGAAGATTGGAAAAAAGTAGGTCATGTGCCTCGCAAATTTTCTGATAAATTATGGAATGAATTCCGCGAAGCTTGTAATCATTATTTTGACCGACTCAAAGAAAGTCGGAAAGAAGAAGATGCTGTAGAAATAGAAGCTTTTGAAAAGAAAAAAGCCTACTTGGAAACATTAAAAGGATTTGAATTAACCGGAGAACACAAAGCCGATTTGGATGCGATTAAAGCGCATATCGAAATGTGGAAATCATTTGGTAAAGTTCCTTTTAACCGTCGTCATATCGAAGGAAAATTCAATAAAGTATTGGATGCGTTATTTGAAAAATTAAGCTCCAGTAAAAAGGAAAACGAAATGGTGCGTTATGCCAATCGTTTGGATCAACTGGATGATTCGCGCAAAATTGACAATGAAAAATTGTTCATCATGCGTAAAATTGATGAAATTCAGGGCGAATTGTTCCAATTGGAAAATAACATTCAATTTTTTGCCAATGCCAAAGCGGATAATCCAATGGTAAAAGAAGTGCGTAAGAGCATTGAACGCCATAAGGAAGAATTGGTAACCTGGAGAGAAAAACTAAAACAACTTCGTAATTTAAACAAAGAATAAACTTAAAGCTCTTCAACAGAAGAGCTTTTTTATACCACACCTATGTCGCACATCTATTTAGGATACCATTTTAAAGTAGAACCAAAAGAACTCGGAAGTGAAATATTAATAGCTGAGCTTGGCGAACTCGCTTTTGAGAGTTTTATTGAAACCGAAGAGGGGTTTTCGGCGTATATGTTAAAAGAATTTTATAAGGAGAATCTTTTGGATGATATTTACATCATGCAATCGCCCGATTTCAAGATAAGTTATACGATTGAAGAAATTGAACAAGTTAATTGGAACGAAGAATGGGAAAAAAACTTTGAACCCATAGATGTAGATGGAAAGTGCCATGTTAGAGCGCCTTTTCACCCCAAAACAGCGGCTCAATTTGACATCGTTATTGAACCCAAAATGAGTTTTGGAACCGGTCATCATGAAACAACACATATGATGATTCAGCACCTACTCGAAATGGAGGTAAACGGACTCAAAACTCTCGATATGGGATGCGGAACAGCCATATTAGCCATATTGGCCGAAATGAAAGGGGCTCAACCCATTGATGCGATAGATATTGACAACTGGTGTTATTTGAATTCGATTGAAAATGCGGAACGCAACGGATGTAGCCAAATTACTGTCTATGAAGGAGATGCATCGCTTTTAAAGGAAAAAAAATACGATTTAATCATTGCAAATATCAATCGCAATATTTTGTTAAACGACATGGCTGCGTATGTAGCCTGCCTGAACCCAGAAGGTTACTTATTATTGAGCGGATTTTATGAAGAGGATATACCGGCTATAGATGCCTCATGCACCGCAAAAGGGTTAACATTTGTAAAAAAATTGCAAAGAAATAATTGGGTTTCTTTGAAATATGTAAATTCGTAACTTACTAGCAAAGGTACAATGAGCACTATTGAAAAAGTAAAAGAAGAGGTCCTGTTAGCGGAAGAAGTTGGAAACAGCAACGAAATTGTTTTATACAATGATGATGTAAACACTTTTGACCATGTTATTGATACTTTAATTCGTGTTTGCAATCATACCTCTGAACAGGCGGAACAATGCTCCATTATTGTACATTACAAAGGAAAATGTACCGTAAAAACCGGAGCGTACGACGAACTTAAACCCCAATGCACCCAACTTTTGGAAGCCGGTTTAAGCGCTGAGATTGTCTAATCTGTCAATCGACCTACAGCGCAACTTACAAACGATTTGGCTTTTGTTGAAAATGGATTTGCTTCATCTTCAACCGGATAACCGGCATGCACTAAAACATTTTTTATGTCACTCAATTGTGCTTCATCGGCACAAGTAAAGTGAACCAAACTTGCTTCAACATCTACTGAAACGTTCGTGGCAACATTTAGTGCAGTAATTTTCTTGGTAATTGTATTGGCACAACCACCACATTTTAAATTTTGAACTTTTAAGGTATAATCCGTCATGATTTATTTTTCTTCAAAAATAAACCAAATAACGGACGCAAAAGGTGACAAATGTTACGTTTTAGTGTGGGAGTTTATTACGGATAAAACCGTACAAAAAAGTACCTAATAGCGCACCGGCAAGCACAATAAGCATACTGCCAAAACCAGCTCCAACCAGAATAAATATAGGCCCCGGACAAGCACCAACCATGGCCCAGCCAAGTCCAAAGATTAGTCCCCCAACCCAATACCTGAACGTTCCTTTTTCCTTTTCCGGAATGGTGATAGGATGTCCTTTAATATCCTTGAGTTTGTACTTTTTAATGAGGGAAATTCCAGTAAAACCTGTTACAATAGCAGTCATAATTATGCCATACATGTGAAACGAATGAAACTGAAACATTTCATAGATTCGAAACCACGATACCGCTTCACTTTTTGTTAAGACAACACCAAAAACAAAACCTACGAGTAAATATTTAATGAGATTCATTTTTTAAAAAAAATAGGAAGTATAAAATGTACCATAACCAAACCGCCGATAAAAAACCCGAAAACCGCTTTCAGTGAGGCGCGTTGCAAACTACTCAATCCTGTGATAGCATGACCCGAAGTACAACCTCCTGCGTATCGCGAGCCAAAACCAATTAAAAGTCCACCCATGAGTAAAAATAGAAAACCGAAAAGCGAAAACGCATTTTGTTCACCAAAAAAATAATCCGGCAAAAAAGACCCCTTTTTATAATCAATACCAAGTCCTTCAAGTTCCGTAATTGTTTGTGAAGAAATAGCCACATTGCTACCATCTGACAAAAAATGTACTGCCACAAATCCGCCTAACATAGCACCTGCCAAAACGGTAAGGTTCCAAATCTGAGCGCGCCAATCCACATCAAAAAAAGAATTTAGTTTACCGGCGCCTGCCATAGTACAAATTGTTCTTAAATTTGAAGAAACCCCAAACGTATTTCCAAACAAAAGCAGTAAAAGTAATACCAGACCAATCAAAAATCCGGAAATAGCCCAATGCCAAGTATGTGTTATAAATTCCATTTATTTTTTTTTGGCAAAAGTAACCAAAGGGAAAGTAGAATAAAAGAAATAGTACTATATGTTTTTGGAGAAACGAAAATGGCAGTATTTTTGTTGTACAAAAATGCAATTCCTAATATTAAAAACAATGAGAAAAATCAGTCTGCTATGTGCCACATTTTTTTGTCTGAGCTCGTGTATCAGTACAAAATTAACCATCAAAAACATAGATGATTCGGCTGTAAAACCCAGGGTAGAAAACAACCGTTTTATCATAACTGAAACCAGTAATGATAAAAAATACGGGTATGACAGCGACTACCCTATCAATATTGGCTTCAATAAAGAAAACGAAGCCTTCAGAAACATTCAGCAGTTTTTTAATGCCTTGAGCGATGAAGCAGGAGCAAACTTTACATATGAAAAAATGGAAAATTGTTGTCCGTTTCCCACAAAAAGAACCGCAATGGGCGCAGGGACATTGGATGTGTATCAGGTTACTTTTGCTTCAGGCTTAAAAAAAACGCTTTATTTCAATATTTACGAAAAAGGTAAAATAATGTGTCCTGTAGGTTTTAAAATCAAACCCTAACAGACTCCTATTTTATGTAATTTGAGTTACATAGGAAGTCCTATTAATTCATATCTTTGCGCAGCAAAATTTATTTTATGGAAATCAATACAATTCCACAAATCAGACACACAAATAGCGGAAATTTCTTTTTACTGGCGGGTCCATGTGCCATTGAAGGCGAAGAAATGGCTATGAAAATAGCCGAACGCTTGGTAAATATATCTGATAAACTTTCAATACCACTTGTTTTTAAAGGGTCGTTTAAAAAAGCAAATCGCTCCAGAATTGATAGCTTTTCGGGGATTGGTGATGAAAAGGCACTTAAAATTCTACATAAAGTGAGTCAGGAATTTTCAATTCCAACCATAACCGATATTCACACGAACGAGGATGCGGCTATGGCTGCCGAATATGTTGATGTATTACAGATCCCGGCTTTTTTGGTAAGACAAACCGATTTAGTGGTAGCTGCAGCAAAAACAGGAAAAACCGTAAACCTCAAAAAGGGGCAATTCATGAGTCCGGAAAGTATGAAACATGCGGTACAAAAAGTACTGGATTGTGAGAATAAAAACGTAATGGTCACCGATCGGGGAACCATGTTTGGTTATCAGGATATGGTTGTTGATTTTAGAGGAATCCCAACCATGCAACACTATGCCACTACTGTTTTAGATGTAACCCACTCCTTACAACAACCAAATCAAACAGCTGGAGTAACAGGCGGACGTCCGGACATGATTGAAACAATTGCCAAAGCCGGTATCGCAGTTGGTGTTGACGGTTTATTTATTGAAACCCATTTTGATCCGGCTAATGCAAAAAGTGACGGAGCAAATATGTTACACTTAGATTATTTTGAACCCTTGATGCAAAAATTAACAGCCATTCGAAAAACAATCAATCAGTTTTAATAGTTCACAATGAAAATATTACATTTCCTGCCATTATTTATTTTTGCTGCTTTGGCGACAGCACAAACCGAAACTCAAAACCCTGAATTATACACGAAACACAATAAAGGTAAGTTTTATATTTTTTGGGGAGGGAATCGCGAGAATTACACAAAATCCGATATTACATTTACCGGAGAAGATTATCATTTTACGCTCCACGATGTTGAGGCTGTTGATAAACCTAAAGGGTGGCATTGTGATTATTTTAATCCACTTCGAATGACGATTCCTCAAACAAATTTTAGAATAGGATATTTTATCACTGATAAATACAATATTTCCATAGGCGTTGATCATATGAAGTACGTTATGGTTCAGGAGCAAACGGTACCTATTACCGGTAGTTACCCCTCCATTTATGATACAACAGTGGTAAGCAACGGCCAAGTTAATTTAACCGATGAGTCTTTTCTTACGTTTGAGCATACTGACGGGCTTAACTATGTAAACTCTGAAATAAGCCGATTTGATGATATTTCAGGTGTATTCAAAATCAAAAACACTGATAAATTTCAGATAAATCTTACCGAAGGAATTGGTGCCGGAATATTATACCCTAAAACAAATGCCAAATTGTTTGAAAAAGAGAGACATGATGAGTTTCACATTGCCGGCTTAGGGATGTCGGCCAAAGTAGGTTTAAATCTTACATTCTTCAAACATTTTTTTGTGCAGGCTGAATTAAAAGGAGGATACATTAATATGTATGACATTCAAACTTCTTACTCTGATTCTGATTCTGCCAGACAACATTTTTACTTTTTACAGAGAATTGTTGCTTTTGGTGGAATTTTCAAAATCTGATACTTGAATATTAAAACTTTTTTTATATTTTTGGTAACTTTAGTAATAAATCAAACCAAACTATATTACCAATTTTATGAAAAAAGGACTTCTACTATTCATTTTTTCATTTCTCTCATTTATGGCCAATGCACAATTGGCATTAGAGGGTTTTGAAGGGACTTTCCCGCCAACAGGTTGGGCTGTTTTCGACAACGGTGTCACGGCTGCCACAAATGTTGATTGGTCTACAAATGCCACTTCCTATCAAGGATCTTTAGCGGCATATATGAACAGACCGGGTAACATTGGTCAAGGTAACACCTCTGAAGATTATCTTGTCACAATGGCTGTTAACATTCCGGCAAATGGTCAACTACGGTTTTTTGCCAGAACTTTTACAAGTGGTAATACCGGTACCATCTACCAAATTAAAACGGCACCATCAACTGCCACACAAAATGATTATACAGCATACACCAATTTGGTAGTTGAATACACTGAGGACCAACTTACCCTCGACCCGAATGGTGTACAAAATGCCTTTAACGTTTACACTGAAAAAATAGTCAATTTTCCTGTAGCCATGTGGAACACTCAAGTTTACGTGGCTTTTGTTTTAAAATACAATCAGGTAGTACCGGGCTTAAGTGGTGACAGATGGCTTTTGGACAATGTTCAAATTGTTCAACAATGTTTACCTCCAACTGCTCTTGGTGCGTCTCCACAGGCAACCACCGCAACTTTAAACTGGACAGGAACCGGAACTTCGTACGAAATTGAATTAATTCAAGGAACCGGAGCTCCTACCGGAGTTGCTACGCATACAGCTTCAGCAACATCTCTGGCTCTAAGCGGACTAACCCCTAATACACAATATTGTTATTATGTAAGGGAATTATGTGGTCCGGGTAATAACAGTACATGGGCTGGTCCTTTTTGCTTTACTACAACCACACTTCCTCCGGCTTGCGGCGGTAATTATGTAGACGCCGGTGGAACTACTGCAAATTATGCTAATAATACTGATGAAACTGTAGTGATATGTCCTGTAAATTCAGGAGATGTTGTAACAGTGACTTTTACGAGTTTTCAAACGGAAGCTACCTGGGATGGTATGTATGTATTCAACGGTAACTCAATAGCGGCACCTCAAATAAGTAGTGCGAATCCAGCCGGAAATGTACCCGGCGGATTGGCGGGTTCTTTTTGGGGTAACACAATACCGGGCCCATTCACATCAACATCACCAGATGGTTGTTTGACATTCAGATTCCGAAGTGATGGATTTGTGAATCAAGCTGGATGGGTTGCTAATATTACCTGTGGCCCAGCACCAACTTGTCCTAATCCTTATGGATTAAGTGCATCTGCTGTTACCTCGAGTACAGCTACACTTAACTGGACTTCTAACAGCGGTGCCACAACATTTAACGTAATAGCTGTTCCTTGCGGATCTCCAGCGCCAAACGCTTCTACAACGGGTTATCAATCCGTTTCTACAAATACAAATGCTTTAATTACAGGCCTAAATGCCGACACTTGTTATGATATTTATGTTCGCGATGAGTGTAGTGCATCTGATTTTAGTGCCTGGATTGGAGTTACAAATATTACTACTCAACCTACGCCTCCAGCTTGTGGCGGCGTATTTACTGACCCGGGAGGAGCTGCAGGAAATTATGCAAATGGTACTGATTATACGGTAACCATTTGTCCAACTACGCCTGGTGATGTAGTAACTGTTACCTTTACAAGTTTCCAAGTAGAAACTAACTGGGACGGACTTTATGTTTTTAACGGAAATTCAACAGGAGCTCCGCAAATTAGTAGCGGTAATCCTGCCGGAAATGTACCGGGGGGATTAGCCGGACCATTTTGGGGCACTACCCTTCCGGGTCCATTCACTTCCACTGCAGCAGATGGCTGTTTAACCTTCCGTTTTAGAAGTGATGGCTCTGTAAATCAGGCCGGATGGGTGGCAAATGTGAGTTGTGGTCTTCCGCCAACTTGTCCAAACCCTAATGGCTTGTCTGTATCAACAATTACTTCGTCAACTGCAGACCTAACATGGACATCAAATAGTGGCGCCACTACATTTAATGTTATCGCATTACCTTGTGGTTCTCCACCGCCTACTAACACAACAACAGGCTATCAGATCGTAGCTACAAATACTAATGCAACTGTAACGGGCTTAGATCCTGATACATGTTATGATTTGTATGCCCGAGACGAGTGTGGTCCAAGTGATTTTAGTATTTGGTTGGCTGTTACAAATGTAACTACACAAATTGCACCGCCAACTTGTGGTGGAACTTTTACCGATTTAGGAGGTGCTACAGGCAACTACACCGGTAATACCGATTACATAGTAACTATTTGCCCTACTACACCTGGCGAACAAGTAACTGTTACATTTACCGATTTTGATACTGAAACAAACTGGGATGGTTTATACATTTATGACAGTGATACCGTAGGTGTTAATCAAATAGACAGTGGAAACCCGGCTGCAAATGTACCCGGTGGGGTTCCCGGTTCATTTTGGGGCACAACATTGCCTGACCCGGTTACGGCTTCGACACCTTCAGGTTGTTTAACCTTCCGTTTTAGAAGTGATGGTTCTGTAAACTTTAGTGGTTGGATTGCTAATGTAACCTGTGCGCCACCGCCAACTTGTCCTAAACCTTCCCTTGTAACTATAAGCGCTATAGGTCAAACTCAAGCTACAATAGGATGGACAGAAATGGGAACTGCCACTCAATGGCAGGTATTGGTTTTACCTGCTTCGGCACCAGCTCCTACTGCTGCTTCAACAGGTTGGGTAACTGCTTCAACTAACCCATTTGTTTACAACGGACTTCCGTCAGGTTCTCAACTAAAAGTTTATGTACGTTCTGTATGTAGTGATACCGACATTAGTTTGTGGTCAAATGGAGCCATTTTTGCTACGCTTATCGCAAATGATGAATGTGATAATGCTATCACTGTTCCTGTAAATAGCTCATCCAGTTGTGTACAATCTGTTGGTGGTACGGTTATAGGTGCTACTGCTTCATCCCAAGCAAATGGTTGTGGCGGAACTGCAGATGACGATGTATGGTTCTCGTTTACTGCTACTAATACATCACATAACATTAATTTAAATAATGTTGCCGGAAGTACAACAGATTTATTCCATGCTGTTTATTCAGGTGATTGTAATAACCTTACACAGTTATATTGTAGTGATGCAAATAATAGTACAGCTAGTGGTTTAACTGTAGGGGAAACTTATTTTATACGAGTTTACACATGGACTTCAACGCCTAATCAAACTTCTACATTCGATGTTTGTATTACAACTCCGCCATTATCAATTAACAATACTCAATACACTATTCCTGAATTGGTGACCGATGTATTGATTGGTTCAACTTGTGCTCAAGTTACCAATGTTACTTGGAATGCCGGTACAGGACCGAATGGCGCTAACCCTCTGGGAATTGGTTATTTTGAAGAAAATTATCCATCTTTTACCTTTCAAGATGGAGTAATCTTATCAACTGGTGATGTAACTCGTGCCAGTGGTCCTAATACTGTTACCTTGAGTGACACTGCCACCGGATGGGGTACTGATACACAATTATTCAATTATATTCAAGGTTTAGGAATTGACCCTCAACTAAACAGTTATAATAATGCTTCTGTATTGGAATTTGACTTTGTACCGCTTACCAATCAAATTAGCTTTGATTTTATCTTTGCTTCTGAAGAATATGGTACTTTTCAATGTACATTCTCCGATGCATTTGCTTTCTTCCTAACAGAAATTAATACCAGTACGACTACAAACCTTGCCGTTTTACCAAGTTCTACAACACCAATTTCTGTGGTAACAATCAGAGATAATGCTTATAACGGAGGATGTGCTTCTGTAAATCCGGAATATTTTAATAACTTCTACCAATTGCCGCAGGGTATAGATCCTCAGTTGGCTCCTATTAATTTTAATGGTGATACTGTTGAACTTACTGCGCAATCGGCTGTGGTACCAAATACACCTTATCATATTAAGTTAGTTATTGCTGACCGAAATGATACGGCGTTTGACTCAGCTGTTTTCTTACGAGCCGGTAGTTTTAATATTGGTGATATTGAGTTAGGTGGCGACTTCTTAGAGTCGGAAGGAACTGCAATTTGTGCAGGTGCCTCTCAAGTTATTGATTGTGATTTAGATCCTTCTTTATTCACTTTTGCCTGGACACTTAACGGTCAACCATTACCCGGCGAAACAGGACCAAGTATTACGGCAACTCAAGAGGGTGTTTACGAACTTACTGCTACTTATATCAATACTACCTGTGGTGAATCGGATAGTGTTACCGTTGAATATTATGACCCTGTAGTAGCAAATCCATCACCAAACAATCTTACTGCTTGTGATGCTGATGGTATAGCAACCTTTACTCTTAGCAACAATGATGCTTCCGTATTGGGTGGTTTACCTTCTGCCAATTTTACGGTTACTTATTACAGTTCGCTTTCGGGAGCTCAAAATGAAACTCCAGCTGATTTATTACCAAATACCTACCAAAACACTACTCCATTTTCACAAACTATTTATGCACATGTTGAAAATGCGGCCGGGTGTTCGGATGTTACCCAATTCAATTTAGTTGTTCAGGATCTTACTCCGCAATTTACACTAACACCGGATACAACAATTTGTGAAGGATCCAGTGCAAACGTAACTGTTACACCAATTAACTATAATAATAATGATGTAACATTCAGTTGGACCTACAACTCAAACCCATTGGCATTTACTACGCCTTCAATTACTGTGGGCCTACCGGGTACTTACACTGTTACAGTTAACAACAACGGTTGTACTGCAAGTGCTTCAATGGTATTGAGTACGAATGTATGTGCAATCAATATGTATGCTACTGCAGTTTGGATGGATGATTGTACAACCCCTGGTGATGGTAAATTTTACAATACTACAGGTTCAGGTGTAGACTTAATCAACCCTGACGGTAGTAGTTTTACTGTAGATTATGGCGTGCATGTTCAAAACTCAGCTACTCTTATTATGAGAGGTGCCGAAGTAAAAACACAAAAGTCAGGTTCAAGCAATGTTTGTGCAGCCCGAATGAATTACCGTGTATTCCCTACCGGTAACACGCCTGGTACTTTCACACCTTGGAATTTACCTTTCTATAGTGATTGTAGTGGAGGCGTATTTATTAACGGTGGTGGTCCTTGTACAGATGGGCAACAAAAATGGCAATGTGTATCTGCACCGGGTTGTACTGCCCCACTTGATTTGACAACGCTAACCCCAGGAAATTATACAATACAAGTATATTATGATATAGATGGTAGTTATTCTACAACAAGTGGTTGTTCTGATAACTTAGTATTAGATAATGCCGGAAGTTATTATACGGCTACCTTTACAATTCAGGCGCCGACTTCAATTACCGGTACTAATCCTGTAACTTGTAACGGAAACAATGGATCTATTACTATTGCTAACTTGATTCCTAATCAGAGTTACGAACTAACTTACACAGATGACGGAACAGCAGTAGGTCCTGTTCAAATCACAGCTGATGCTAATGGTAACTTCACTATCGGCGCCCTTAATGCTGGTGTATATACCAATTTTAGTTTTGGTGTTAACAGTTGTTCAGAAGCCAATACCACCACTATTACGTTAGTAGATCCGGGAATACCGGTTGTTACTGTAAATAATGCTACCATTTGTAATGGTCAAGCCACCACAGTAACAGCTACTCCGGCAATACCGGGTAACTACACCTATACTTGGACAGTTCCTGCAGGTGCAACCAACCCAGGCAATGTTGCCAGTTTTACTACAACAATTCCGGGTGATTACACTGTAGTCATTACTCCTACCAATACTTCATGTAACTTAGACTTTGAAACACCAGCAGCAACCGGTATTTATCCGAATATGGTAAATGACACCGATGTTCCTTGTTGGGAAACAACTGCCGGTGATGGTGTAATGGAATACTGGCCATCTCCAAATTATGAAAATGTAACTGCCTATCAGGGTAATCAATTTGTGGAACTTAACGGGAACAGTCCTGATACATTCTTCCAAAATTTTGAAGTAATTCCTGGCTCTACATTAGCCATCTCTTTCGCTCACAGAGGACGATGGGGTGATGATACAATTCGTGTTGAAATTGGTCCACAAGGAGGTCCATATACGAATTTAGGTGATTTCACAGATGGAAATACCGCATGGGGATTCCATAATGTATCGTATGTAGTTCCTACTACGGCTGGGGTTAATTACACAGTTCGTTTTATATCAATAGCTACATTTGGAAATAATCCTACTGTGGGTAACTTCTTAGATGCCATCACAATTAGTTCTACAGAATGTAGTTCCTTACCTGCTACCGGTGTAGTATCTGTATCGCCAGATTCAACAATAACCTTAACTTCAGGAAGTGATAATCAAACTGTTTGTATAAACAATGCAATCGAAACTATAGTTTATACTACAACCGATGCTACCGATGCTACTGTAACTGGGTTACCAGCCGGTGTAAACGGAGCTTACGATTCTGCTTCTGGAACATTTACTATAAGTGGTACTCCTACTGAATCGGGTGTATTCAACTTTACTGTTACAACAGTTGCAAACTGTGCTGTTGCTACTGCTAATGGCACTATTACTGTTAATCCGACTGTTACACTTGCTTTAAGTAGTGGTTCTGACAACCAAACCTTATGTATTAATACACCTATTACTCAAATTGATTATGTAAGTGGAAACGGTGCTACCGATGTAACGGCAACAGGATTACCTGCGGGTGTAAATGCCGTATTTACTGGTGGTACTTTATCTATTACCGGTACTCCTACTGAATCGGGTGTATTCAACTATAGCGTTACTACTGTTGGTGGTTGTAGTTCGGTTACCTTAAATGGTACTATAACCGTGAATCCTGATGTGACCTTGGTGTTAACTAATGGTTCTGATAACCAAACGGTTTGTATCAATACAGCGGTACAAAACATCACTTACACCGCTACCGGAGCTACTGATGTTACTGTAAGCGGATTACCTGCCGGAGTAACAGCAACGTATGCAAGCGGAACGCTGGTTATTAGTGGAACACCTTCTGAAAGTGGCATATTTAATTACATAGTAACTACCACAGGAGGTTGTAACAGTGTTACCCTTAATGGAACGATAACTGTGAATCCAAATGTTACCATGACATTGGATAGCGGAAATAATAATCAGACTTTGTGTATCAATACAGGAATCACACCTATTCAATATTCCACTACTAATGGTGTGACCAATGTAACTGCTTCCGGTTTACCAAATGGTGTAAGCGGTACTTTTGCCAGTGGGGTATTTACCATTTCCGGTACACCAACTGTTTCCGGTACATTTAACTATACCGTAACAACTGTTGGCGGTTGTAGTAGTGTTACTTTAAATGGTACTATTGTAGTTAACCCGTTAGCTACACCTACGTTCAACTTTGGTACTACGTTAACTTTATGCCCTGGAGCAGAAGCGCCATCATTACCAACGGTTTCTACTAATGGTGTTTCCGGAACTTGGAATCCTGATACAATCAGTAATACGGTTAGTGGTACGTATTTATTTACACCTAATGCCGGTGCTTGTTCAACAACCACAACCTTGAGTGTAACTGTTGAAAGTTCATTTGACTTTGTACTAAATGGTGATTGTTCAGGTACGCATTATGTGTTACAAGCTGACCCAATTGACGGTGGTTATAACGAAGATACTGCTACTTACAGCTGGGAATACAACAGTCTTTCTGTTGGTTCATCTGAAACCTTTGACCTGACAGCGTATTTGGCTTCTACTACTGTAAACGAAGAATTACCAATAACCATTTCATTAACCGTTACCCGTCCTGATGGTTGTTCAAAAGAGCATACAATCACGGTAGAGAATATTTACTGTGATATACCAAAAGGTATTTCACCAAACGGCGATGGAGACAATGACTTCTTTGATTTAACGATGATGAATGTTAAACAATTAAACATCTTCAACCGTTACGGCACAAAAGTGTACTCGAAATCAAACTATACCAATGAGTGGACCGGTCTTTCAGACAGTGGTCAAGAACTTCCGGATGGAACGTATTACTATGTGATAGAGTTTGCCAACGGACAAGAAACCAAAACCGGATGGGTTTATATAAACCGTCAGAAACGATAATTAAATTTATAGATTACAAAAACTGCCTCAAATGAGGCAGTTTTTTTTGCTTATAGGGTAGTGAAAATCGACTATGATAGAAAAAATGTAATAGGATTAAAGAAGTTTCTGCATGAGGGATGGAAGCGGCAGCTCCCGATTAATCGGGACTATAGCGTACAGCCCGACCCCGATAAATCAGGGGCATGCCCAAAAAAAATCAGTAAAGTGCAGCCGCTTCTTTAAGGACAGCTTGCAAAATTTCGTGTGGAACTGTATCGAGTGAAAAATAGCGCAGTGATTTGACTGTATTTCGCTTTTCACCAATCAAATAATCCAAATTAGTATGCAATTGGAAGCCCTTTGCAAAACCCAAGTCAACAAAATTTTTCTTGGCATTGGGAGCCAAGTAGCATAAGGGTTTGTTGTGCAAATAAAAATAGGGTATCCCCCATTTAAAAAGCATTTGACTTGCCGGAACTTCGTGTTGCACGACATCGATAAGGTAAAAAAGTATTTCCTTAAAATGCTGGGGTTGTTTTAGGAGGTAAGCCTCGGCGGGATTCATCATTCTATTCCATACTTATCAAAAAGATAAACCAAAGCCGTCATGGCTGCCGCTCCCAGTTCCAATTCGCGTTTATTAACGGCATCGAACGTATCGTTTGCAGCGTGGTGGTGGTCGAAATACCGTTGGGAATCAGGCTGAAGTCCGGCCTTGACGATTTTTTCGGAGCGCAACGGTCCGATATCGACTCCGGAATGTCCTCTACGGAAAATGTGCAATAAATAAGGTTCCAGCAGCGGTTTCCAAGCCAAAATGTGGTTAAAATTAGCCTCATCAGTTTCAAAAGAAAAACCTCTTGGGGAGAAACCGCCGGCATCACTTTCGAGGGCAAAAATATGATTCTCCTTATTCGCAGCAGACAGCTCTTCGTACTTTAATCCGCCTTTGACTCCATTTTCTTCGTTCATAAACAGAACCGCACGAATGGTATTTTTGGGCTTATAGCCTGTTAATTGTAAGAGTTCCAAAACTTCCATACTTTGTACACATCCGGCTCCGTCATCGTGAGAACCATCACCCAAATCCCATGAATCCAAATGACCGCCAACAACAATGATACGCTCCGGGTGTTGACTCCCTCTAATTTCACCCACTACATTATAGGAAAGCACATCCGGTAGTTTTTGACAGGATTGTTTAAAAAAGAGTACGGCATTGGGATTCGATTTCAGTAGTTCACTGAGTTGATTTGCTCCCAGCGTGCTAATAGCTGCAGCGGGTATTTTTTGATTATCGGGGATATCGCCGTAATTGGTGGAACCCGTATGCGGTAGATCGTCTAAGCGCAAATTCATCGAGCGAACAATTACGCCCAAAGCGCCTAACTTTCCGGCTTCGCGAGCACCCGAAGAACGCTGATCTACGCAACTCCCATAGGCATGAAACGTTTCGATAAACTCCGGGTTCATTGGTCGGTTAAAGAACACAATTTTGCCCTTTACAGCATCGCCAAGTGTTTTGAGTTCGTCTAATGATTTAACTTCAATAACTTGTGCTGATATTCCTTCTTTAGGCGTGGCCACCGACATCCCCAAGGCGCAAATGGAAAAGGGCGTTTTTGATTTTCCGGTTGTAAGATAAGCAACTTCCTTCTCGCCCCTAACCCACTTAGGTACCATAACTTCCTGTAAGTATACCGAGTCTAAGCCAAGGTCTTTCATGCGAGCCTGCGTATAGAGTACTGCCTTTTGCGCATTATCAGATCCCGAAAGCCGCTGTCCGATTTGATTGGACAAGTCATCTAACCAATGATAACATTGTGCTTGTGTGAGCGCTTTCGCATGAATAGACTTAATCATTTCCTCATCCGTTTGTTGGGAAACGGCCATTACAGGTAATAAAGCAACTAGTAGAAAGGATTTACGCATTGGAGATTTTTATTTCAAAAATAAAGGAAAAAACATTTGGTAGATGATTTTTTTTTACATTACTTTGCTTTTCAAAGTTCTTTTTAAATGGAAACAGAAAAAGATTATTTAAAAGATATTCAGGACATTCGTCAAATGATGGCGCAATCGTCGCAATTTATCTCACTTAGCGGTTTTTCGGGAGTTTTGGCCGGCATTTATGCCTTAATCGGAGCTTATGTTGCTCATAGGGTAATTGAGTCTGATACAAACTACTATATTGATCAGGGTTCAAATGCTTTTACCCAATTGCTTATGATTGCCGGTTTAGTATTAGTAGCTTCCTTAGTAACCGCTTTTATTTTCACGGTTCGCAAAGCTAAAAAGATGAATGAAACGATATGGAATCCGGTTTCACGCAGGTTATTGATTAATTTTTGTATTCCATTATGCAGCGGAGGCCTATTTGGTTTATTGCTTATCGAAAAAGGATATTTGGATTTAGTGGCTCCTGTGACTCTAATTTTCTATGGACTGGCTTGTATCAATGCGAGTAAATTTACCCTGAGAGATGTGCGTTACTTGGGAATAACGTTAGTGTTATTAGGCTTAGTATCGGTTTATTTTACCGGATATGAACTATACTTTTGGGCTTTGGGTTTTGGCGTATGCCATATTCTTTACGGCGCGATGATGCATTATAAATACGACCGCTAAACATTGAAATCGATCATCCAACATATTAATAAAGCATTTGACAATCGGATCCGACTCGGAATTATGTCGGTTTTGATGGTTAATGAGGGGGTTGACTTTACCCAACTCAAAGAGCTTTTGGGTGTAACCGACGGTAATTTAGCCAGTCATGTAAAAGCGTTAGAGTCTGAAGGTTACATCATAGTAGAGAAACAATTTATCGGTAAAAAACCCAATACCCGTTACAAAGCTACAATTGAGGGGCGTAAAGCCTTTACAGCGCACATTGATGCGCTCGAAAAACTAATCCAAAAACGCTGATATTTTTTTGTTTAATAACTTTGTTTTTCAAAGTACTTTTAATTATGAGAGATTTATTTATTGAGAAGCTGTATGAATGGAGTAAAAAACCCTATTCCAAGTATTTTAAAAAAAATAAACCATGGCCTATTACCGTGGGGGCGTTGTTACAGATGGAGGAACAAAGTTTGGGATTCCATTTGGGTTGTTTTTTACTTCAACACAATTTTGAAATGCAGCCCAAACTTGAAGACCATGATGTGACCCATGTCCTCACAGGAACGCGTGTTATGGTTGCCGATGAAATTGGCATGCAATATTTACTATTTGGAAACGGTAAGTTAAGTTTGTATTTGCTGTTGGTCATTATCACTGGCACCCTTTGTTATCCGGAAAAAATTGAATGCTTTGTGCAACAGTATTTTCGTGGCAAAAAAGCACATCGCTTTTACGACATCAATTTTGAACAATTACTTCACATGCCGTTAACCACATTACAAGAAACCTTTAACATCATACCTAATGAAACTGTTTTTGCAATTACTTCAGAAAAATAACCGTATGCCAATTGTATTATTGATGTGCTACGGATTAGGCTTATTACTTTGGCGCGCCAAAATTACGCATAGCCTTTATTTGTTCTTTTTAATTTGGAATTTGGTATTAGCTGTAGTTCCCTTTGGCCTAAGTGTGTACTTAAAAAACAAATTTAATTTAGTATCCAAACCTACTAAATGGATTCTTTGTGGATTATGGCTTGTTTTTCTTCCCAATGCATTTTATATAATTACAGATTTTGTCCACCTAATACATTCTTCTGAACATTTATTCTATGTCGATGTACTGATAATTTCGACCGGAGCGCTGTTGGGATTTTTCTTTGGATTCGCTTCGCTTCACACAATGGAGCAGCTTTTCGTCCATCAGTTAGAACTCGTAACACCATTACTTTGTCTTCTTTGTGGTTATGGCGTTTACGTGGGACGAGAGTTGCGTTTTAACAGCTGGGATGTAATAGTTCAGCCTTTTCGTTTGTTTGAGCATCTGGCACAAAAAGAAATTTTTATTGAATCGGCCGAATTTTCAATTTTTTTTGGTGCTTTTCTTTATCTACTCTACCAATTATATAAACACTTTCATCATGACAAAATCGCAATATTATAGTGCTACCGGCATTTTTTCAACCTTATTGGCGCTAATTTCTTTTGGCATTGGCACACTACTATTACTTATTTTCTGTATAACGCATCATCAACTTCTAATCGAAATTGGGGTGTACTATACACTTACAGCAATTGTAGTGAACATGGTCGTATTGTTTCGGTTGTTGTATTTGCTGATAACACAAAAGAACCATCAAGACTATTACTTAGTTAAAATTCTGATACTCCTTGCCAACATTCCCATTGCCTTTGTTTACCTGCGCATTATAGCAGAGATTTGGTAACCGCACGCATCGATAACCTCATTAAATTTCTTTAAACACCTCACAGTCCAATTAAAAATCATGAAAATACTTATTATCAATCCGCCACACACTGCTATCGGGAGTCGGATGCCGAACGAACATTTACCGCCTTTAGGTTTACTTTCGATTGGAGGACCTTTACTCGACGAAGGCCATGCCGTAAAACTACTCGATGCCGATTTCAAACCGCTTCGAATAGCCACAATTATAACGCAAGCCATACAGTATTGGCCTGATGCCATACTCATCGGTCATTCGGGATCAACTTCGGTGCAGCCCACGGTGGATATCCTGACACACGAATTAAAAAAAGTAATGCCTGCTATTCCAATTATTTTGGGTGGGGTTTTTCCAACCTATCATTGGAAAGAGATTATGGAAAACCAACCACAAATTGATTATATTGTGTGTGGTGAAGGGGAGCAAATTTGTGTAAACCTCATCCGGGCATTGGAACAAAAAACCGAGTTGAATTCCATTCGCGGGATTGTATATCGCGCACAAAATCAGATTTATAAAACGCCACCTGAAGCTGTTATAAAGGATTTAGATGCCTTTCGAATTGGTTGGGAACTGATGGAACATCACTATACCTATTGGGGAAAACGCAAGGCGGTTGTTATACAGTTTTCGAGAGGTTGCCCCTACCCGTGTACCTATTGTGGTCAGAGTTTGTTTTGGAAAAAATGGCGCTACCGAAACCCGCAAAAATTGGCTGATGAAATTGAGATGTTGCATAAGGTGTATGGTGTGGAGGTTATTAATTTTGCTGATGAAAATCCGGCGACCTATCGAAAAGTTTGGATAGAATTCCTTGAAGCATTAATTGAAAAGAACCTGGATTTAGCTTTAGTAGGCTCATTAAGGGCCGATAATATCGTTCGGGATGCTGATGTTATGCACTTATATAAAAAGGCCGGATTTGAGCGCTTTTTGATGGGAATAGAAAATTATGATGCTGTGGTTTTGGAGCGCATTAAAAAAGCCGGTTCAATAGCCGTTGACAAGGAAGCCATACACGTATTACGGCAACATGATATTATATCAATGGCTACCTATGTTGTAGGTTTTGGTGAAGAAACAACACAGGATTTTATCAATTCGCTCAAGCAGTTATTGGATTATGATCCGGATCAAATTCAGCTTTTGTATGCGACACCACACAGATGGACTCCCTACTTTGAGGAAGTAAAAGAAACTAAAATCATACAGGCTGACCAGCGAAAGTGGGATTATAAGCATCAGGTACTTGCCACACGGCTGAGTCCGTGGTTGATTATACTCTATGTAAAACTAATAGAAGTAATTATGCAGGCGCGTCCAAAAGCGCTACAGCGTGTATTTTTTCATCGGGACAAGAAAATACGCAAAGCGATGCAATGGTACACCCGCATAGGAAGACGAGTATGGATACACGAATGGTGGCAGTTTATTTTTAAGGATAAGTTTTTAAAAAAGGAGGTAAAACTCAAGGAGTTTTGGAAATAGCTTTTGTAAATTAAGTGCGTGTGGACTACTATAGCAAAAAAAACTCCGAAGTGAACTTCGGAGTTTTTTTGGAGGATTAATGTCCGCCACTTATTTTTTTATCAAATGAAATGCCTTGCTCTTTTAATATGTCACTTACTCTCCATGCATAAAATGCTAAATAGGCAAAACAAGCCACTCCCACAATGTAGCTCATATGAATGCTTGTTAAGTCAGCTAAATAACCTTGCAATAAGCTTACCAAACCGCCTCCCATAATCATCATAATTAAATAACTACTGCCTTGGCTGGTGTGTTTACCCAGACCACTTACTGCCAAGGTAAAAATACATGGCCATAATGTACTGCAAAAAAGACCTACACTCGTAAACGCATACACACTTACCATACCTGTAGTAGCCATTCCTACTAATAGCGCCAATATTCCTAAAACAGAGAAAATCAAAAGCATTCGAGCAGGATTACCTTTACTGGCTATATCAGCTACTATTAACACCAAAATTATAAGCGCATACACATAAAAAGGTGTCAAATCGTGCTTCATAATTTTATTAACTACTAAAAAAACAGCAAAAGCCAAATAAGGAGCAATAAAACGTAGTATTTTCTGTTTACTTCTATCATCTGTAAAAGCTTCAACTGCTCCAGTCCAACGACCAATCATTAAACTAGCCCAATATAGAGATATGTATGGCGCAACATCTTTAGTCAAGAAACCCAAATCTTTTTCCATATAAGCCGGTAAATTACTGGCTGTAGAAACTTCAACACCAACATATACAAAAATACCTATCATACCCAAAACCAATTGCGGATAATTGAGTGCCGATTTTCTCGATGCGCTGGTTACCCCTTCTTCTTCTACTATAGATTGTGGTTTATCAGGTAATGATGAAAACTTAAGCAGTAAAGCTACAGCAATAAAAGCGGCTCCCAAAATAAGATAAGGTACTTTCACACTTTCAATATCCATATCGCTATTTCCAGAAGTTGCTGAGCCAAAAATGGCAAAACTAACCATAAGTGGACCAATTGTGGTTCCCAGATTATTGACTCCCCCTGCCAAAGTTAGGCGTTGTGAACCTGTAGAAACAGGTCCTAGCGCAATTGCGAGGGGGTTAGCGACGGTTTGTTGTAAAGAAAAACCCAAAGCAACAATAAAAAGCCCAGAAAGCATCAATCCGAATGAGCCTGTATTGGCTGCAGGATAAAACAAAAGTGTTCCTAATGCTGAAATGAATAAGCCGAGAGCTAACGAGTTTTTATAACCAATTCGGTTTATAATATCGCCTTTTGTCAGGTAAGAAATTAAGATATAAATAATCGAGCCAACCGTATAAGCCACATAAAATGCAACCGATACCAATTGGCTTTGCCATTGCTCCAAATTGAATGCTTTTTTAAAAACCGGTATCAAAATATCGTTACTGGCTGCTACGAATCCCCAAAAAAAGAACACGGTAACCAAAGGAATAAACTGAGCCCAGTTCGTTTTAGTTTCTGTTGAAGTCATAATTTAGTTTGGTTTTTAGGTTAATTTAAAAATCTGCAATTTTAAACCTCTTTCAGGTCAGCCTGTTAGCAATCCCGAAAATAAAATTGCAATTTTTTATAAATATAACAGTATATGATGTAAATCGTTTCATGCAATGCTTTGAGTTATCAACGAAATCGTTTTCATAACTTCATTTTTACGATTTATTCAAAAAAACTACAACGTTTGCGTAAATTCATGACAATAATGCAATCATTCACACTTTTTTATTGAAGTCATTTCGCTAATTCCGGCTGCATTAAAAGCTTCGATGGCAAAATAGTAGGCATCTGTGCGATCCATTCCGGTAAAATAATATTCATTTTTACCGTAAACCATTATACTTCCGTAAAGTTTATCGGGCGATTTTCCAAAATAAATCACATAACCGTCGGCATTTTCATTTTGCTTCCATTTCATCCAACAGCTACGTCGCTCACCAAATTTAGACGGTTCGGCGCGCAAGGCTATAAAATTTTCGACCGCTTTAGGTTTTTCACCTACTCCGGTTCCAAACACACGCAAGCCACTCAGTGCAAATTTTCCGGATGGCATTGCTCTATTTTCTATCTTAATATAACGCGCTTGTACCGGCTTATATAGTTCGATGTAGTCATGAGGAACATCCTTATCGTTTTGGCTTTTATCAATGAGCATTTTCCATTTTTTCCCATCTGTTGAATACCATAATTTGTATTGATGGGATTTGTTTATTGTTTTTCCCATAAACTCGGCATCTTGGTCTGCATAATTAATCTGCACTGCATTGACTGTGGCAATTGAGCCCAAATCAGTTTGAAACCATTCGCCTGCATTACCGGTCTTTGCAGACCAATAGGTTTTAATATCTTCATCTACGGCAAAGTTAGGTTGAAATCCGCCCAACGTTGAAGATACTTGAACCGGTTTATTGTAATTGAGCAGCATCCAACCGGCAAACCTATTTTTACCCAAGTGGCTGGCACCGGCTTGAGGCAACAAGGTGGGATAATCGCCATAGGCTGTATTACAATATAAAACATCATCCTGATCGAAGCCTGCCGGCCAAATTCCGGTGCGTCGTTCAAAACTATTTTTTACGCCAATTGCAATGGTAGAAACATGCCACCAGTTGTGGTAGTTATCCTGATAGGTAGCTCCATGACCGGCACCTCTGGCAAAACCTCCGGGTTTGTATGAAAAAGGATTGTGGCTTTGGTATGCAAATCCGTCGAGTGGTTGCTCGCTTACAAAGACACCATCAGCATAGCCGCTAAACTCGGTTCCCGGTGCTCCATATTGCAGGTAATATTTGCCTTTATATTTAGTAACCCAAGCCCCTTCCACAAAAGGTTGTAAAAACGTATTATCATTGTATTCGCCAAAGCGTTCCCAACCATGATCATTAGGATGCAGTGACATGAGTGGCTTTACATAGCCATCGGATTGCAGGGTTTTGGTGTTGATTTCGGTTCCTAACAATGGAAATTCGTTGCTGGAGCCCCAATACAAATACAACTTATCCTTTTCCTCATCGTATAAAAAACCCGGATCCCATGCCCCTACTTTAAAATTCTCGACAGCAATTTCCCATTCGTCTCGGGTTGGGTTTTTACTTTTCCAAAGGGCAAAATTGGGTCCGTGTGTAGAACCGATAACATAGAGCTCGTCTTTCATGACAAAAACTGCCGGTGCACATAATTCATCGTACACATTTGCATCGGGTTTTAAAAATTTACGCGGAATGAAATTCCAATTGCTCATATCGCTACTCCACCAATAGCCCCATTGGTTTGTAGAAAACATAAAATAATTGCCTTTGAAATTCACTATTACAGGATCGGCTGTTGCGCGGTGTTTTCCTTGGGTAACAAAATTAGGGATAGGACAATATCCATAATCAATATTGATAGGATTGCAATAGGTTTTGTTTTGAGCAACTAATGAAAAACTGTTTATCAGCAGTAGCACTAAAACCATAGCCCTGATAGGAATGGAGGACCGCTTGGGGGTTGTTGCTTCCTTTTTTCCCGAGGCAAAAAGCGACCTTGGAAGCTCTTTTGCCGCGTTGGAAAAAGGCTTACAACACAAGCGGACCGGAATGGATAGCAGGAAAAAGCTCATACAACTATTCAAAATCAATAGGTTCGAAGCTAACAGCAGTTCCGCCGCCATTAGCGAGAATTAATTTAAGTTTGGACTTAGAGGTTACCGTAGAATTGTAGATTTCGTAGCTAATCGGATTTGTTTTCCAATCGGCTGTTTTACTGTCGCGGTAAACCGTCATTTTATATTTTTTACCCGGAGTCAGAAAATCCAATGCGATTTCGGAGGTGCGCGCATTTTCATCGGTTATTGCGCCCAAAAACCAGCGTTCGCCGTTTTTTTCTTTACGAGCAACGGTGAGGTAGTCGCCCGGCTCAGCTTCCAGATAGTGTGATTCTTGCCAATCGATCGCTACGTCTTTAATAAACTGAAAGGCATCGGGGTATTTTTCGTAGTTTTCCGGTAAATCGGCTGCCATTTGCAAGGGTGAATATAGCGTAACATAGAGTGCCAATTGTTTTGCCAAGGTGGTATGCACCTGTTCCGTTTTGGATTTATCGTAAATACTCATTTTGATTTCGAAAATGCCGGGTGTATAATCCATGGGGCCTCCTAACAAACGTGTAAACGGCAAAATGGTTTCGTGCATGGGTGGATTTCCAATACTCCACGCATTGAACTCATTACCGCGAGCGGCTTCGGCGGCAATATAATTTGGATAAGTACGGCTGTAGCCGGTAGGTCTGGAACTTTCGTGCGAATTGACCATCAGTTTATAATCGGCTGCGCGTTGAGCCACGAAATTAAAGTGCTTAACCATGGCTTGTCCGTCGTGGAATTCGCCGCGCGGGATAATACGCCCAACGTAGCCCGATTTAACAGCAGGATAGCCATATTCTTTCATAAGGTTAAAAGCCCTGTCGAGATGGCGCTCATAATTGCCAACCGAACCCGATGTTTCGTGGTGCATAATTAACTTAACCCCTTTTAATTTGGCATATTCTGTAATTTCTTTACAATTAAAATCGGGATAAGGGGTTGTAAAATCAAACACATCTTCTTTCCAGTTGCCAAACCAATCTTCCCAGCCTTTATTCCATCCTTCAATGAGTACGCCATCGAATCCGTTTTTGGCCGCAAAATCAATATATCGTTTTGCATTGGCCGTTGTTGCACCATGTTTTCCGGAAGGTTTAAGTTCTTTATCCAATGCATTTTGCGCATTTTGAGAACCTGCATAATCCCAAGTAGATTTACCCACATGCATTTCCCACCAGATTCCAACATATTTCATAGGTTTGATAAACGATGTATCTTCTATTTTACAAGGTTCGTTAAGATTAAGAATCATTTTGGAAGCCACAATATCACGAGCATCATTGCTAATCATAATGGTACGCCAAGGCGAGGTGCAAGGTGTTTGTAGGTAGGCTTTATCGCCAATGGCATTGGGAACCAAATGCGATGTGAGCTTATATTGCGTGGGATTTGCATCGAGGTGCATGACCGGATAATTGACTACAGCGGCTTCAAAAATATTGATATAAATTCCATTGGCCGATTTCATCATTAAGGGTGATTGAATACGGAATTTATTGTTAATGGTTTTAAGGGCTATTCCGTTGTTTAGATCAATTTTGTCGATATTAATTTCTGAGAAAAGAGATTCTGTGTAGGGATATTCCTGACTATCATAATCCCCCGGAAGCCAGAATGTTTTGTGATTTCCGGTTAAATTAAATTCGGTTTTCTCCTCTGAAATAATAAAATAGCTAAGATTTGGTTGACTTGGAAATTCATAACGAAACGCGATGCCTTCGTCATAGGCTTTGAAAACGATGTCCATTTTTACACCGGTTTCATTTTGAAGCAAGTAAACCGTTCTTTCGTTGTATCGGTTATGAATTACCGATTGCTCACCCAAAACCGGATTCCAATCTTCGGACTTGGTCAGATTGGTTGTGTTGACAACCTGAAAACCGTGATCTAACGGTGTTTTATCTTTGAGTTGGATACCCAAAGTACTCGATTGTACAACAAGTTCATTGCGGTAACGAACAGCATACGTAGGAGTGCCATTGGCATCGAGTGCAAAACTCAGTTTTAAATTTCCATTGGGAGACAAAAGCTCTTGCCCTTGGGTAAGAGCAGCTATGCAGCATAAAAAAATGCAAATTAATCGATTCATGGGTGTTCAGATTTTTTTATAAAGATAGGTTTACTTTCCGAAATTTAGAAAAAAACCCTTTAGCATTACACTAAAGGGCTTTTCTCGAAGTGCAAAAAATTATCTAATTAACTCAAACTCAAATTTATTTTGGGTATCGGAATCGGGTCCGACAAACACTTCGAATTTTCCTGGCTCAGCGATGTACTTCAGATCCGCATTATAAAATTTAAGATCATCGATAGTAATTTCGAATGAAACCTGTTTGGTTTCGCCTTTTTTCAATTCGATTTTTTGAAAATCTTTTAGTTCCCTTACCGGGCGGGTTACAGAACCTACTACATCTCTGATATAAAGCTGAACTATCTCTTTACCGTCATAGTTACCGGTATTTGTAACATTTACAGAGATTTTTATTTTTTCGCCTGCTTTCATTTTGGTGTTAGAAGCCGTTACAGTTCCATAATCGAATGACGTATAACTCAAACCAAAACCAAATGGGAAAAGCGGTTCGTTACGTTCGTCAAGGTAATTTGATCTAAACTTTTCAAACTTACCCTCTTTGTTTGCTAATGGGCGACCTGTATTTTTGTGTGCATAGTATATCGGAATTTGTCCGACACTGCGCGGAAAAGTAGTGGTCAATTTTCCGGAAGGGTTTACATCGCCAAATAAAACATCGGCAATAGCGAGGCCTGCTTCGGTTCCCGGAAACCATACATTTAGTATGGCGGGTACTTTCTCTTTTTCATTTGTTAATACTAAAGGGCGTCCGTCAAAAAGCACTAAAACAAGTGGTTTACCTGTTTTTAGCAAGGCATCCAAGAGGTCTTTTTGGGCTTGCGGAAT
The DNA here is from genome assembly GCA_041917555.1 of Flavobacterium sp. Classification (GTDB taxonomy): domain Bacteria; phylum Bacteroidota; class Bacteroidia; order Flavobacteriales; family Flavobacteriaceae; genus Flavobacterium. The sequence goes on from JAYRXL010000054.1 coordinate 79,052, forward strand.
TTCGAGATTAGTTCGGCTACTGGATTCACCACTCATTTCTGCCGATTCCCCTAATGCAGCCACTATAACATCAGCTTGGTTTGCCACCTGAAGTGCTTCGGCAAGCATTTCTTCTTTGGTACGATTATCACGTTGCATTGACTTACTGAACATGGTTGCATTTTCTTCAAAAACCGGATCATAATCCAAGTTAGAGCCCTTTGCATAAACCAGATTTACATTTGTTCCACCAACTTCAGAAATGCCTTTTAGCAACGAAATACAGGTTTCATGTTTTGTGGCCACACTCCAAGTACCTGACATGTTCACACTATTATTTGCCAATGGGCCAATAACAGCAATAGTACCCGATTTTTTTAGCGGAAGAATTGAGCCTTGGTTTTTTAACAACACCAACGATTGTGCGGCAATGCTACGTGCTTCTGCCCGACTCTGAGGAGTAAAAATTTCAGTTTTTTGACGGTTTTCATCGAGGTATAAATAAGGATTTTTAAATAATCCCAAATCGTATTTCGCATTCAGAATTAATCGTACTGCATCGTCAATATCTTTAAGTGTTACTTTTCCTTCAGCCAAAGATTTTTTTAAGGTTGTTAAAAAGCCTTCGCCTACCATATCCATTTCCACACCGGCATTAAGTGCCAATTGCGAACAATTTTGTAAATCGCCCATGCCGTGATCAATCATTTCATTGATTCCGGTATAATCGGTAACCACAAAACCTTTGAATTTCCATTGTTTGCGCAATACATCCGTTAAAAGCCATTTATTTCCTGTAGCCGGAATACCGTCAATCTCATTGAAAGAAGCCATTACCGAACCAACGCCGGCATCTACGGCCGCTTTATAAGGCGGAAAATAATCATTATACATACGAACACGACTCATGTCAACCGTATTGTAATCACGACCAGCTTCCGGTGCGCCATAGAGTGCAAAATGTTTAACACAAGACATAATGGTTGTTGGTTGGCTTAAATCGGTTCCTTGGTATCCTTTGACCATAGCGGCAGAAATTTGGCTTCCGAGATAGGGATCTTCACCAACTCCTTCGGCAACGCGTCCCCATCGAGGGTCGCGGCAAATATCAACCATTGGTGAAAACGTCCAGTTAATTCCGTCTGCGCTGGCCTCGGTAGCGGCTATGCGTGCGCTTCGTTCAACCAGCGGCATGTCCCAAGTACAGGAAAGTCCGAGTGGAATTGGAAACGTAGTTTCGTATCCGTGAATAACATCCATTCCAAAAATAAGAGGAATTTTAAGTCGACTCTCTTCTACCGCAATTCGCTGAACATCTCTGATTTTTTGCAGGGATTTTATATTAAACAAACCTCCTACTTTACCCTCTTTAATTTTTTGACCTACGTTAGAATTTTTGGCCTGCCCGGTAACAAAATCATCAGAACCGGGTAAGTTAAGTTGCCCGATTTTTTCATCGAGTGTCATTTTAGCCATAAGTTCTGACACAAATTTATCCCGAGCAGAAACCGGTTTTGGGGTGTTTTTTTTCTGAGCCGTAACAAAAAAAGGCAAAGACAACATTAAAGTGAGGAGCAAAAAGGATTTCAAAAATTTCATACACGCATTAATATTATTTATGTTGTTCGAACAACCATTTATAAAACTCCGGATTTGAGTAGGTTGAGTCCCAACTGTTGTGATTATCATTAGGAAAGATGATTAATTCTGCATTAGCATTACATTTTTTTAACGCTTGAAACATATTAATTGATTGTTCAGGCAATACCACATCATCCAGAGCACCGTGGTAGATTTTCACCGGAATATCTTTAAGTTTTGACGCTTCAAAAACCATTCTTCGATCAGCCGGAGCACAAACGGGAACCACTGCTGCAAAAGTTTCAGGATGTTCCAAGGCCAATTTCCATGTTCCCCAGCCTCCCATACTGAGACCTGTGAGGTAAATTCGATTCGCATCAACGTTATATTTTTTTATAATTTGTTGCAGCAATTCATATACGGCAAGTGTATCCCACCACACATCGGAGGGGCATTGAGGAGCCAAAATTGCTACCGATTGCGGTATTAGTGAATTGTAAGTAAAAGGGCTGTGCGCCTTAACCAAATTTAAATCGGTTCCTCGCTCACCGGAGCCGTGAAGGAAAAGAATTAATGGAAATTTATCTTTTTGATTTTCGGGCAATTGAAGCACATAATTTAGTTCTAATTTTTGCTCAATAGTTTTGGAAAAATTCCCTTTTATTTCTTGTGCCAAACTGAGAAGTGTTCCCAAAAGGAATGCTGTTATGTAAAACCAATTCTTCATTTAGAAATTATAAATTGATGAGTGGAAACCCAAATTTAGCAATCCTTGTCTAACTTCCGGGGCATTCATAAATAAATTCCATAGAAGTCCGCTGCGGTAATTCTCAATCATGGGTGCAATTGTACCTTGATCAATAGCCAAATAATTTTTAGTAACCCAATTATAATGTGGTGAAAACGCGTCATACGGACCTGCAATTCCTACCAGAGTACTCTTTTTTTCATTATATAAATAACGTAAAAACTTCATAGATTCTTCAGGAGTATAAGGCATTGATGAGAGAGCAGCCGTTGGCGTTATAACACCGGTATCATTATTGGGTTGGTGTGCTGTATACCCTAAAGTTCCGTCGTTATTTCGAGTATAACTTGCTGTTAAACCCCAACATTTATCGGAATAGCCTGTATAACCATGCGGATTTGCGATACAATACTTATTATTGATTTTAGCATGATTTTGAGTTAACGTCCAATAGTTTGCATATTGATCTGTTAGTCCGGTAGGATTTAAGCCCAAATACGAATAATGAGCCCAAAATAAAGGCCCAACATTCCCTGTGGCGCCATTGTAATTAAAGACTACCGGCAAACCATATTGTATTCCTCCATGGATGATACTGCCATTTCGAGCCCATGCCTGATGGTAAGCGGCAGCTTGAACAGGATGTGTAGGTGAAGCTGCTGCCAAAACGTAGGTTATCAGGCATTCGTTGTAACCTTCTAACTTAAAATTCATCTGCCAGCCATAGTTGGGAGACCAATGCCAATAAAGAGCATTTTCGCCTTTGGTATACCAATCCCATTCTACTCCTTTCCATAAATCATCAGCCTTGAGTGCCAGTAATTGTTCTGCCGAATTACCGTTTTTAAAATATTCTCTAACACAGAGTAATCCTTGGCATAAAAAGGCAGTTTCTACCAAATCGCCACCATTATCTACCGTACCAAAAGGAATTACATCGCCGGTAGTACCATTCATCCAATGCGGCCATGCACCATGAAAACGGTCAGCATTTTCCAAAAAGGTTAATGCAGTAGTAAGTCTGGAAACAGCTTCTGCTCTTGGAACAAAACCTCTTTCCACACCTGCAACAATTGTCATTAATCCAAAACCCGAACCACCGGTGGTAACAATATCGGCATCATAAGATGTATTTTCAGTATGATAACGTTCTCTTGCTAACTTTGAATTGGGGTGAGCCAAATCCCAGAAATAAACCAAGGCATTTTTTTGTGCCAAGTCTAATAGTTCTGTGTCTGTGTAAACAACCGGATTTTCAGGGTTTGTTGGTAAAGGTGTGCCTCCCGAAGAAGAATCACCGGAAGATGAACACGCCATCAATTGAACAGCGGCTACTATTGAAATAAACATTTTAGTCATAATCTAAAAAAAGCATACACCCTTCACTAAGAAGGGTGCATGCCCCTAAACAAAATAAATTACCTGTTATCTCTTTCTAATAAATACAGTGCTCTAACATCGCTATCCGGTAAAGCTGTATTATAAAGTCTAAATTCATCTAACAAACCTGTGTAGTGAAGCATCCATCCATCAGGAGCACTCCAAGGTGAACCCAAATGTTGTTGGTATCCGCCAATAATAAATTTTGACACATCCGAACTGGCTAAAGCCCCTAGTGGCACACCTCCTGAAGCAACATCGTTAGTATATCGTTTTGATATGGACTCCGGCAATGTAATTTTATTTCCGTCTACATAAATATTGTAGGTAGAAGTAGTTGCATTATACGACCATACCAAATGGCGCCAACTTCCAAACATGTTGTTTAGCACATTTGCACCATCGTGCACCAACCATTGTCCATTCCAAGGAATACTTGGAGTCACATCTTTTTGAATATGATTTTTTACCAACATGGTAGTATTTGGACCGGTCCCTTCGATTAGGGTAAAGATATTACCCCAAAAATCGGATGTTTTAGGAAGCATAAACAAACATTGCGCGCCACCAGTATGCGGATCCGTTTTAATCCAACCGGAAACCGTTATACTTTGCAGGTTTACAATTGAAGTGGAAACATTGTTATACGCTATAAATGCAGAAGTAGAGCCTTTGTAAGCTTTTCCTTTTTTGCCTGTATCGTAAGCAACATCTGTTCCTACTCCTCCGGTTATACCTCCTTTAGAATCTGTGATATTATCTTCAAAACTACATTTTACCAATAAATTATCGGTAGCAATCTGATCTGAATTATCATATCCTCCAATAGCCATATAAGGTATTGGAGCATTATCTTTATCGATTGAATCTTTATCACAACTAACCAACAAGGCCGTTGCGACAAAACCGCTGCAAAATAAAGCTGTAACTATTTTATTTTTCATAATACGTTCAATTTATAGTTTAGTAATTCGGATTTTGAACTGACAATCCGCCAGCTTGATTAATAAATTTTTGCGGTAATGGGAATAATTCGTGTTTACCCACAACAAATGTTTTTCCGTGAATAGCCATAGCCGCTTGAGCCTGACCGGTTCTTACCAAATCAAAGAAACGATCGTGTTCGAAAGCCAACTCCAATCTTCTTTCTTTCCAAATTGCAGTTCTTACATCTGTTTGAGATACCGCAGGTGTATTGCCTAAACCGGCACGATTACGAATATCATTAACAATAGTAATTGCTGCAGAAGTTTGTCCGAGTTCGTTCATAGCCTCGGCTTTGATGAGCATTACTTCGGCATAACGCAAGTATTTGATATTTACATCTGTTTCCCAACCATCGGTGTAGTTTGAGGAATACGCTTTATAATTATAACGTGGGTTTTCAACAGTTGTCGGAACAAATCGCCCGTCGTATAGTGTTGTCCCGGCAAATATAATAGTTGCATCTTTGCGAAGATCTCCGGCTTCATAAGCATTTAACAAACTTTCTGAAGGTGTATTAAAGCCCCATCCCCATCCACCGGCACCACGAGCACCTTGTGAAGCAGAATATCCTTGAATCCCTTTGGAAGGCGCAGCACCTACACCTGAAATTTCAAAAACAGATTCGTTATCAAACTCACCTGAAAGACGATATTGGGAACCGTAATCAGACACCAAACTATAACCAGTTACTGCATTGCAATGGTTTATAGCTTCTTGCCATTTTTCCTGGTACAAAGCAACTTTTGCCATAAGGGCATGAGCCGCTCCTACAGAAGCTCTTGATTTTTCGTTTGCAGGATAAGCACTTTTATCCGGAAGAGAAGCAATAGCGTCGGTTAAATCCTGTTCAATAAAGGCATAAACTTCGGCTTTTGACTTACGTGTAAGTTGCATTACTCTATCTTCTTCAAGTGAAGGATTAGGCACATGATCTACCACGGGCACTCCACCATAAAGTCGAACTAAGTTAAAATACATAAATGCTCTCAAAAATTTAGCTTCTCCGATTAATCGGCTTCGCAAAGCCGGATCAGCCTGATCCAATTGCGGAATTATAGCTAAGGCTTGATTACAGCGATTGATACCTTCATAGTTAGCAACAAAAACCTCTTCAACCGATAAGCTTGATGGGTTATAGGTTAGTGCGTCCATAAGGTCTTTATCCGTTCCTGTATCTCCGGGAGATGAACCTTTATCAGCGTCATCAGAAGCAATACTGGACATACCGTTCCAAGAGAACGAGGTCATATTCCAATCTAAAAACTTACTGTAAATAGAGGTTACAAAGCTTTTGGCTCCGTCATTATTATTATACAAAGCTAAATCGGCAGTGGATATGGCTTCATTTTGCTCAACATCCAAAAAATCTTCATTACAGCCTGCAAAAAACAGTGCTGATAGTGTAAAAATAGGAATTATTAACTTTTTCATAGTCGGTTAAAATTTAAGGTTAACACCAAAAACAAATGATTTCAATGTTGGATACGCATCCAATTCAACCCCTTGTGATCCGTAAGGGTTACCATCTCCGTTTAGTTCAGGTGTATATCCGGAGAATTTTTTGGTGATGAATGGGTTAATGGCATTAAAATAAACGCGTGCATAGGAAATATGCTTACTAAAGTTTGGCAGTTTATACCCAATAGTAATATTGTTTATTCTGAGGAAATCACCGGATTCAAGGTAATAGGTAGAAGCTACCGGAACCTGGTTAAAGGCTGCCGGGTTTGCTGCATTGGTATTGAGAGGAGTCCAAAAATCGGAGGCCACCTCATCTTCAATATTTTCGCCGGAAAAACGTTGGGCTTTTTTACCGTTGTAGACTTTACTTCCCATTGTTCCGTAGGCATCAACAGAAAGATCAAAACTTTTGTAAGTAGCTCCCAACGAAATACCGTAAGAACCATTTGGTAAAATTGAACCTACATATTTTCTGTCTTCAAAAGCCAAACCATCTTGAGTAACTGTAGAACCGTCTGCTTTATAATACAACATTTGACCTGTACTGTCGTAACCGGCATATTCATAAATAAAGAAACTACCTAAAGGCTGACCCACAGAAGAATTATCTAAAATTTTAGTATACTGTCCATTTCCTAAACCGCCTCCTGTAATAGTGGCAATGTTAGGATTTGTTAAGCTTTCTAAACGGTTTTTGTTGTGGCTAAAGTTTGCCCCAACATAATAGGATAAATTATCGTTGATTTTATCATCCCAACGCAAGGCGATTTCATACCCTTTGTTAGAAACTTCACCTACGTGTGCCGGAGATTCAAGACCTACACCTGAGGTAATATAGGGTTTTGTATTTAAAATCAGATTATCTGTGCGTTTTGAGTACAAATCAAAAGATCCTTTCAACTTGCGATTAAGCATTTCAAAATCCAAACCACCAGAGGTTTCTTTTGTTACCTCCCAAGTAAGAGCTGGGTCAACTTGAGAGTTGATTGTAGTCCCAGAAAGGAATTGTGTAAAATAATAGTTCAAACCGGTTGTAAACGATTGGCTGTTAAGAGGTACATTTTGGTTACCTAATTTACCCCAACTTGCTCTAAGTTTAAGGAAATCTAATCCTTTTACATCTGCTAAGAAGGATTCTTTTGATATAATCCAACCCAAACCTACAGAAGGGAATGTTCCCCAACGATAATCTTTTCCAAATTGAGAAGAACCATCACGACGAACAGTGGCACTTAACAAATAACGATCGCTGAATTTGTATTGTAAACGTGCGAAATAAGAGCTCAAACGACTTCCATTGAATTGTACTTCACGGTAAGATTGAACATCCTGAGCGTATTCTGTATTATTAAGTGACCAATAATCGGAATTTGCATTTACATTTTTACGAACTACTTTGGTATAGAAATTTCCACTTTTAGAAGAAGCCTCATTACCCAAAACTAATTCAACATCATGCTTAGTGGCAAACACTTTATGGAATGTTATGTAATTAGAAAGGTTCCAATTAAAGTACCCGTCGTTAACACGTGTAAGGGTATTTAAGTTAGAAGTAGACAGGTAAGCACTTGGAGTACGTGTTGGATCGGCTGCAAGCCAAATAGCCAAGTCATCGGAATAATTATATCCTTTAAACGAATAGTTCTCAGCATTAAATTGTGAGGTAAATTTCAACTCTTTAACGATATCAAAATCCAATTTCAAACCACCTTGTAACAACAAGGCTTTTTGATGCTCATCAAAGAAATCCAATTGAGCAACCGGATTGCCAACATTGTTAAATGAACTTCCCGTTGGAGAAGCAAATCCGTTTGGTGCTACAAAAGATACACCGTATTGACCTGTTGAAAAATATACCGGTACAATTGGTGACTGTTTGTAAGCAGTAGTAAAAGCTGAAAAAGGTTTTGGATTATTACGTGTGTAACCGGCACTGAAATTTTGAGATAGTGTTACTTTTTTGAATAATTTAAACTCATTGTTGGTTCTAAAAGTAAGGCGGTTAAAATCCATTCCTTGTAAGATGGATTTTTCTTCATAGTTTCCAAGACTGAAGAAATATTTTGCTTCTTCAGAAGCGCCAGAAACAGCTATGTTATTTTGGTAGTAGGTACCGGTTTGAGTAATTTCATCAAACCAATCTGTATTAACAGGTTGATCTTGTGAAAAAGAAGTACTACCCAAAGCCATATTAGTATAAAAAGCAAATTTGTTACTACCTGCCATTTTTACAAGACTTTGCGGTTTTCTAAAACCAATGAACGAATCCAATTCAACATTCATTTTTCCTTTACCTTTTTTAGTTGTGATGATGATAACTCCATTGGCAGCTCTGTTTCCATAAACAGCTAATGCAGAAGCATCTTTTAAGATTTCAAAAGAGGTAATATCATTGGAATTGATATTGGCAATGCTCTCAGTTGGCATTCCGTCCACTATATAAAGTGGGGATCGCCCTCCTAATGCAGTACCTAAACCACGAATAATTACAGAAGGTTGAGCACCGGGTGCATCAGAACTGATAACTTGTACACCGGAAGCTTTACCCTGAATAGCCTGAGCTGCATTTAAAACTTTCGTTTTAGTTACGTCCTCAGCCTTAAGTGATGTGATTGCACTTGTATTATCAATGCGTTTTCTGGTTCCATAACCAATAACTACTACATCGGCCAAAGTTGTAACCGATTCTGTCATTCGAACTGGATTGAGATTTGCGTTGGATTTCAAAACTATGGTTTCGTAACCCACCATTGAAAATTGTAAATCATCGCTTTGCTTGAGGTTTAACTTAAAATTCCCATCCAAATCCGTAATGGTGGATGCGGCAGAATTTAAAGCCTTCACATTAACTCCTGCAAGCGGAATACCATTTTTATCAACCACTTTTCCGGATATGTTTTGCGCCTGCATCATAAACGGAAAAACGACTAATAAAAGTAAAAGAAGTTTTTTCATACTACTATTTTGTTGTTTAAGGTTAATTTCACACGAATTTAAGAATTACATCGTTATAGTGAAACTAAATCACTACACAACAAAAACACATCAAAAATAAAATTATTTTTTTCAAATAGTTGATTTACAGTTTTTTAAAAAACAATAAATCGGCTCATAACTTATCAAAAATATAACTAAATGATGTAGTAGTGATGCGTGCTCAAAAAATAGTGATTTTGATTTTTTTTTCCGAATTATTGCTAAAATTGAAATTTTTGACCGGTATTTATATGTTGTTTATAAAACCCGACAAACTAGCCTCTTTTCCAATACCAAGTTTTTTTCGCAAACGGTAACGATGGAGTTCTACACCTCGATACGAAATATTCATCAAGGGTGCTATTTCTTTTGAAGATAAACTCATCTTAAGGTAAATACAAAGTTTGATGTCTTTTGAGGACAAAGAAGGGTAATTTGATGTTAATCGTTTGATAAAATCCTCATGACTTTTGAACAAATTACTCTCAAATGTTTCCCACTCTTTTCGGTTAAGGGAATTAATTTTGATGGTTTTCCTAATATTATTTTTCAGGTTGTTGATGTCGTCTTCTTTTTCCAACAATTTCTGAATTCCGTCTATCATTTCAGACTGTTTGGCAATAGAAAGTGATTTACCGGCTACTTCGGAAGCCTTGGTTTGCACCTGAATTTCAAGAATATGCTTTTCATACTCCTGAATTTTGAGTTTATTTTCGGCATCAGCTTCCAATTGATAAATGGCTTGTTGATGGCGCAACTCTTCTTCTTTAAGTTTTATCTTTTCAATGTAACGTACTTTATTCCAACGGTAATACAAAAATAAAATACCTCCTATAACGAATAAATAAAACAAAATCATCCAAAATGAAAAATACCATGGCTTAGCCACATCAAAGGTGTAATTAGTTACCGGTTTATAGGCACTTCCATCTCGTACAAAAATTTGTACATCTTGACTACCGTAGCTCAAATTACTTAGGTAAATACTCCCCTTTTCCAAGGGTAAATAAGGCCCTGTTTCGTTGAGACGATAAAAAAAATCAGGTTTCATGTAGCCAAAAAAAGGAGTAACAACATCTATCCGAACAGATTGATTGTAATTTACTTTTGTTTCTGCAGAAATTGGAGATTGGTCAAAAAACCCTTCTATTTTTGGCGCTTGGGTAAAACTCTTGTCTCTTGGTTCATATTCCAAAAAACCATCATCCAAATTGATGAGTAATTTTGAACCGCTTCGAAGAACATGTGTATCCTCATTTATGCTTTTGCCTTCATAGTACTTTCGGGGGATTAAATTCCAACGAAAAGTTTTATCCTGGTATTCAATTAAATAAAACAGACCTTCTTTAACCAATAAAAAACTATTGTCATCTACACTTGTAATATGCGTTATACCTTTAAATAAAGAATTAAAATAAGGGTAAGGCTCCAAACGATTGGAAATAGGATTGTGTTTATACCAAACGTCGTTGATATAAAAAAGCAATTCATTTTTAAATGTGAATAACTTTACATAAAAGTCATTCTTTAATCCGTTTTGAGCGGTTACGTTTGTTACTTGCTTTACAGATTTATTGGCAGTGAATTCGACCCGATACAAACTACGGTAATTATCAACTGCCCAAAGTTCGTTAGGGTGTGTTTGTGCAATATTCCGTATTGGTTTTGTGAGATTATTGATTCTGGTAAAATCAGAAAAAGTAGCATCGGCATACCGCACAATTCCCGAATAATTTGCCTGATAATAATTCGTATCAAAAACATTGTAAAATAGCTTCCACCCTCCGGTTATGTCGTTCAACTTTGAAAAAGTGCCATTTTTATAGATGAAAGTACCGTCATTATGACCAATGATATACTTATCTCCAACCTTATCAATTTGCCAAACTTGACCTTGTGAACCTTCTACAAAATCAAGTTTACCATCGGAATATTTAAACAAACCATGGTTCGAAGCTAATAAATATCCATCCGGTAAAAGTGCAATAGAATAAACAGTCCCTAAAATCCCACTGGTATCATTAAACAATCGAACAGGCGAATTAATCTCAATATGCGAAATTCCGTTATCCATTCCGAGCCAAAGATCGTTCTCACGGTCTAAATTCAAACTCAAAACGGAGTTGTTTTTGAGCGAATTATTGCGATTAATCGTCACAAACGACCCATTACGCATATCAATAAGGTAAACCCCGCTGAAAGCTGTACCAATTGCCAAATGGTGGGCATCAACAAAACGAGCCGTATTAATAAGCTCTTCTTTTAAGCGGCTGTTAATAGGCGAATCCCACGCTTTCAAAACACCAGACTCATCAATAAAAACACCATTCTTACGGGTAAAGATGTATAGTTTATCCTTGTACACATCCATGCCGTGTATGATGGTTTTATTTAACTCTGACCAACTGCTTTTTGGCAAAAAAACTCCATTTTTATATTCATACACACCTTTAGTGACCGTAGCAGCGTAAAGTTTCCCTTGTACCGGAAAACAATACGATATTTGCGACGGCAGGTTTTTTTTGGTGACAGATTTACCGTTGAATATAAATAATTGATTAAACGATTGAAAATAGATGAGATTATCGAACATGAAAATTTTCCATATTTCTTCATTTACCGAACCTCCTCCAAATAGTTTTTTACCTTCTGATAACGAGTAATAAACCATTTTACTGTTCTCACGTTTCCAATAACCAAACTCGTTATAGGAACCGGAATAAATTTTATCGCCATTCGAGAATACAGAACGAATGATTGTCTTGTTCGGTAAACTGTACTTTTCCCATTTCACACCATCATAACGCAAAAAATAATGGTTGTTGGCAAAATACATGGCGCCATCTTTTCCCTGACAATTACTCCAAACCTGATTATCTCCTGAATATTCAGACTTCGTAAAATTTTCAACAAAAGGCAATAAATCTTGTGCCGATGTAAAAAATCCCGACCAAAGTGCTACTAAAAGGAAAAGATATTTGAATTTAAACGCCATAAAAAAATCCCGACAGATATCGGGATTAAATATAGTACTTTTACTAAACAATTTAAGAATTTTTCTGAATGCTATAGTTGATGGGATAGTAGCGTTACAATCCCCTACACCCCGTTTACATAATCCTGCAAATAAGCAAAACGAGGCGTCAACTTACCCATTTCGGTTATTTTAGCCCGCTGTAAAATTCCGTCTTTATCCCCATTAAAAAATGCAGGAATAACATGCTCCATAAACATTTCTCCAAAACCTTCGCTGGCATCCTTAGGCAATTCACAAGGCAAATTATCAACCGACATGACCAGAACTGATCCGGGGTGTGTATAAGAAACTTCCTCTCCTGACGAGGGTAAATACCCAAAAAACGGATCCGCAATGGTTGATGCTTTGATTGTACAAGCAATTGGCCCATTTACATCACAGGATATGTCTGCAACAACCTTAATCTTACAGTCGGGGGCATTTAACATGGTACGACTAAGGATTTCAGGGGCACCATTGCCATAAAAATGGCCTGCCATAAAAATATCGGCAACTTTGGTAAATCGTTCGAAATCCGACTCATACGCTTCCGGGTGTTGGTAAAAATCATGGTTATTCAACACCTGTCCGTCTTTGCGTTTGTTGTAATCCAACACATCGATTTGTGTGTAAACCGGTTGATTGTAGACTTTATGCAAAAAATCATCAACCGATACTTGTTTAACCTTAATCCCATCCAAAATTTCCTTCGCCCCCATGCCCACTTTACCGTGACCGGTAAGTACAATTTTAATATTAGGCAATACATGACGTCGCAAACGCGCTACTAACTCGTCTTTTCCATGCAAGGTTTCGGCTTTAGGCAATTCAAATAAATCATACTTAATACCAAACCCTCTAAAACCGTTATAAGCTCCCACAATTCCGGCATAACGACCAAAACCGATCAATCGCTTGTTTTGGGCATCCACTATGGTTTCATGGTCGAACAACTCGATATTCTTCTCCAAAATGGCCTGCAATAACTTGCGGTTGTAAGGTTGTTTTTTTATAGTATGTGAAAAGAAGAAGTATTTTTTATTTGGAATCAATGCGTCTACCGGAATTTCTTTCACCCCAAACAACACATCACAATCCTCCATGGCAGTAGATACCTCTATTCCTTTTTCACGGTAAGCCTCATCAGGAAATATACGAATATCGGATGATTCAACTTTAATTGCGACCGAAGGATGCTCCTGTTTTAAACGAACCAATTCATCAGGGGTAAAAACCACACGCTTATCCGGTGGCGTTTTTCGTTCTTTTATAATACCAAATTTCATTTGTACAAAATAGTTAAAATTGAGGAAAATGGAATGCCCGATTTGTCCAGCTACACTGATTTGGCAATTTTGCTAATGGGCTTTTCACATTCATTTATTTGCGGCGCAAAAGTACTGCGAACGAAAACGTTTTCAAAACTTTTATCACATTTGTTTTTGTGTCATGATGACAAAAGTTACTTCCCAAAATATCGCGTTCCACATAAGCTATACCGCTGTTAAAAACTTGCTCAAAACTGAAATCTATTTTTGGCTTTTTTTTAATACTTGGTTCGTTATATTTGCCCTTTTGCGATACAAAATGCGATTTCACTATCTATACATAACATTACTTATTTTTACCTTACTCTCGTGCAATGGGGATGGTAAACATTCATTATTTGGATCTAAGAAGGAAACGCTTCCGTATGCGATGAAACCCTCCACTGAAGAAATGCCTAAATTAACGGAGGCCTATCTTCAGACCAAAAGAGATCAAATTGACCATTTTTTTGCAGAAAATTGGGGCGATAGTTTTGAAAATGTCAGTTTTTTGGTAGCGCAAAACGGACAAATAATTTATGAAAAATATAATGGCTATGCCGATAAAGAACACAATGTGCTTATAAGCCCGGAAACGCCGCTTCATATAGCCTCTGTCAGCAAAGTATTTACAGCTTCAGCCATTCTCAAACTTATTGAAGCGGGCAAACTGCAATTGGATCAAAAAGTAAATACCGTTTTAAAAAAATTCCCTTATCCGGATGTGACCATCAGAACGTTGTTAAATCACCGAAGCGGCATCAAAAAATACGGCTATTTTACCGAAGATGATAAGGTTTGGGATAAGTCGAAAACCTTAACAAACAAAGCCCTTTTAGAGTTGTTGCACACGAAGAACATCCCGATGGATTATCCAACAAACACTCATTTTGTATACAATAACACCAATTATGCTTTGTTAGCGCTGATCATCGAAAAAGTAACCGGCATGAAATACGCCAAAGCGATGAAGAAAATCATTTTTGAACCGCTTGACATGAAAAACACCTTTGTTTTCGACGAAAAAACGCCACAAAGCAAAGCCACTCCTTCCTATAAATGGAATTACGAATTATACCCGCTTGACTACATGGATGCCGTGTACGGCGATAAAAACATTTATTCAACTCCTCGCGATATCCTTAAATTTGATTTGGCTCGCAATGCACCCGGTTTCCTCAAAAAAGAATTATTGTACCAGGTATTTAAAGGCTACAGTTACGAACGAAAAGGAATAAAAAATTACGGTCTCGGCATACGTATGCGGGAGTGGCCTGACGGAAAAAAACTGTTTTTTCACAACGGTTGGTGGCACGGCAATACCTCAACTTATATTACCTTACGCAACGAAAAAGCGGTTATCATAGCACTGTCTAATAAATTTACGCGCAAAACCTATCACCTGAATCGGTTGTCGGTGTTGTTTGGCGATTACCCGTTTTCATTGAAAGACAGTATTCCGTCTGAAGAATAAAAACTAATTTGTATTTTTGACAGGCTTTTGCCAAAATAAATTGTAGAATGCAGTTCAAACACCCTGAATTTCTTTATTTTCTCTTTCTGTTGATCGTACCAATACTGGTGCATTTATTCCAATTGCGAAAATTCAAAAAAGAATACTTTACCAATGTTACGTTTCTCAAAGAACTGATTATTCAAACCCGCAAAAGCTCAAAACTCAAAAAATACCTGCTTTTAGCTTCCCGATTATTGCTTTTAGCAGCTTTAGTTTTCGCTTTTGCTCAGCCTTTTTTTAAAGCTAAAGACAACGTTAATGCCTCCAACGAAATGTATATTGTTTTGGACAATTCGTTCAGCATGCAGGCCAAAGGAAAAAAAGGGGAATTATTTAAACGAGCGGTTCAGGATTTGTTAGAACACACGCCGGAGAACACCTCGTTCTCGTTGCTCACTACTACCGAAAATTTTTACAACACAGGGATCAAATCGGTACAACCCGATGTTCAAAATATGGGGTATAGCGCCACTCCTTTTCAATTGGATAATGTTATAGCACGTATCAATGCCAAAAAATCGGCTGTCAATAAAGACATCCTAATAATTACCGATGGTGTGGGCTTGAAAAAGGAACAACTTTCAGGTTTTCGAAAAGAAGATAACGTGATGTTCTATTTTCCGGAAGCCGAAAAAGTAAATAACATAGCCATCGATAGTGTATTCATTAACCAAACTCTCGACAATTTTTATGAAATAGGGGTCAATTTGAAAGCCTATGGCGACGATTTTAAAAACATTCCGGTAGCGCTTTACAACAAAAACAAACTGATAGCCAAAACCATCGTCAATATAGAATCGGGGTCTAAAACCATGAATTTCACCATTCCGAAAGAGAATTTTCACGGCTATGTTTCGGTTTCTGATAACGGATTGGAATACGACAACACCTATTATTTCAGTCTCACCAAACCGCAAAAAAGCAACGTTATCAGTATTGGCGCTCCTGAGAAAAGCCAATTTTTAGCGCGTATTTACACACCCGACGAATTCAATTATGCCCATTTTGCCCCCGGAAGCTTGGATTACAACAGCATCGATAAGCAAGATGCGGTCATTTTAAATGAACTCACCGAGATTCCGCAAGCCTTGCAAACCACTTTAAAATCGTTTGTAGAAAAAGGAGGCAACTTGATTGTTATTCCGGCCACCGAAACCCCTGTTCAATCGCTAAACACCTTTCTTTCGGCCTTTGGCAACTACCAATTCCGTTCTCTGTCTAAGTCGGAAAAAATGGTCACCAAAATCAATTTCAGCCACCCGCTCATGCGACCGGTCTTCGAAAAAAAGGTCGATAATTTTCAATATCCAAAAACCACATCTTCTTTCGAAGTTTCAAGCGCTTCTGCCATCATTTTAGCTAATAGCGACCAATCACCGTTTTTGTCTTCATTGCAAAACGGCGTGGCTTCTGTCTATGTTTTTTCGGCACCAATCAACAAAAGCAACAGTAATTTCCAAAACTCACCGCTTATTGTTCCGGTTTTTTACAATATGGCACAAAATGCCCAAAAAAGCGGTATAAAAGCCTTTACCATCGGCAAAAACCAATCGGCTGTGGTGGAATCGCTCCTTTCTAAAGACGAAATTTTGAGCTTAAAAAACAGTTTGGGCAACGACAAAGGAGACTTTATCCCGGAGCAACAAATTTTAAACAATAAGGTAAAATTATCCTTTAACGACAATCCGAGTGTAGCCGGCAATTTTGATGTAATGAACACCACAACTCCGGTAGATGCCTTGAGTTTCAATTACGATCGTACAGAAAGTGATTTCACACAACCCAATACCGATGCTGCAGACGATTTTAAAACGGTAGACGACCTCGAATCGTTGTTCACTACCCTACTCACAGAACGCACCGACAGCCAACTCTGGAAATGGTTTGTGTGGGCAGCCTTACTGTTTTTGTTGGCCGAAATTCTGATTCAAAAATTGATGAAATAAATTGATTTGGGCGGGCCCCGATGGTATCGGGACCAGGCTGTACGCTGTAGTCCCGATACCATCGGGAGCTGCCGCTTCCATCCTTCCCGCGGGATTAATCGTAACTTTATTAGGTTATTTTTCTTACATGTGATAAAGTATTTTTCCTGATTTTATATTAGCACTACCAAACTTAGAGATAATTTCCTACTTTAGCAGTAGATTATTGCAATAGTTACGTTCTTTTTGTATTAAAAAATATAAGCGTTTTTGCTTTATAAAACCTGTTTCTGAAACCGACCAAATTTACAGACACCACAGGTAGTAAAGTGGAAATGCCCATGGTCTGCGTGGGCGTTCCTTTTACTTTGTGGTGTGGGCTCTTGGTCGGGCCTCAGAAACGAGTAATTTGGTTCTGCCTACGCTTTATTTTTTGATGTTATTATTAACCTCAAAAATCAACTATCATGAAAAAAAGTATTGCAATTTTATTCCTTTCCATCTTAACCGCTTTTTCAACATTTTTTTCGAGTTGTGAAAACCTCGCAAATGATGAAGTCGAATCAACTTCGCAAAAAGGGAAAATTAACTATGTTAATATCTCAGAAGTACCATTTTTAATACCCACAATTCAAAAATTTAATCCGGATTATGCCTTTCTTAGTGACCCTTCTAAG
>JAYRXL010000055.1:0-4794 GCA_041917555.1 Flavobacterium sp.
GATTTAAGGCGCGCGAAAGTTCAATAAGGCTTGGCGAGAAATCTATTCCTGAATAATATTCAACTGGCGGGCTTGATTCCTGAACCAGGCTTTTCGCCCATCGTCCTCCACCGCAACCGATATCAAGAACCCTCGCATTGGGGTTTGGAAGATTCAATTTGTCAAATACGCAATTTCTTTCGTCAATATGACGCTGCTCGGCAGTTTGTACATCGGAAAAGGCTGTAACCGCATAGTGAGATTGTTTATCGGCACTTGCACCGCGCCTCTCAAAAAACTTCAATACTGCATCGGAATCGAGTTCGGGATTACCGCCGTCTAGCCTCGCCATTACTCTTCCTCTATCCCGCTTTTTTTGACGCAAGCTCTAGCGAGCAAATCGATAGTGTCAATAATTTGGCATTTGGACCATTTATTATTCCAAGCCAAGGGAATTTCCGTGCAGCCCAAAATAATCACCTCAGCGCCATCATTTGCAAGTTTGTCTGCGGCAGCCTGAAAGTTCTCCATCGGGGAGATTTCTGAGTTAGAATTGCGATGTAATCCTCGCTTTACGCCAATAATACCCTCTGTAACTAAGCGCTGAAAATCGATTTCTGGATATATTATGCGTGCGTTTGGAGCGACTTTTTCTAGTGCATTATCGAAAATTCTTGCTTTAATTGTTCCATCTGAGCAAAGAACGCCAACTCTAGCCTTATCCATAGTTCTTTTAATTGCTGCCTCTATTGCCAGTTCGATAAGATTTATCATTTCAATTTGAGCGCCATTTGATATTTCTTCAAATGCAGCATGCGCAGTATTGCAGCACATAACGACAAAATCTGCCCCGGCTAATTTTAAGCTTTTCGCTGCTTCAATATAGGCGGGAATAAAACTTGGACCTTTACCTTCGAGCCATAGGCTCCGGCTTGGCGCATCACTTGCCTGAATAATAACAGATTTTGGATGTTCCTGATCAAACCTTGCGCCATTATCGGTAACAATATCGACAATTTTTTGTACAAGCCCGGCGGTAGCAGCAACACCTGCACCGCCTAAAATGCCAATGGTCTTTCGGCTACTCAAGGTTTGCTCCGAAACTTGGCCAGAGCCATATAGCTGCCAGATTCGCCATCGGTTTGAAGCCAGTCACCAATTGAAATTTCAAATCCAGCAATGTCCAATAATTTGTTATATTTATCTAAATCGCGATACAACGCAGCATATCCATTAACAAGGTTAAGTTTAGATCCTTTGGAAGTTTGCAATGTGTCTTTTAGGAGTAGCACACCATTTTCTTTTAGGCCTGTTGTGGCTGTTCTCATTACCGATAGAAAATCGCTGTCTTCGACAAAACATGTTGTCAGGCCGCTAAGAACAATTGCGTCATAAAACTTGGGCTTGATTTTTAACTGAAGGGCATCGGCAGTTTCAAAGTGGCAATTTTCCAAGCCCATTTTCTTAGCATTTTCTCGCGCTAGGGCTATGAAATCGGGATTCATATCTATTCCATTTAGTTCGCCGCAAAAATGCGCTATTATACATGCGTGCCATCCGTCAGCACTTCCAATGTCGAGAACCTTGCTATTTTTGGTAAGAAGTGGGAGAAAGTTTTTCTTTGTGAAGTCTATCTGGTTTTTGTGTCTGTCGGGAAAATTTGTGGCGTAATTATAGGTTTTTTGACCTAGCCAATATTGCGTTGACCGCGCTTTCGCTTCCTTGCGAATTGCCTCTTGTTTGTTTTTGGCTTCTAATATGGCGTCATCGAATTTCTTTCGCGATTTGGGCGTTTCGGTTTTCAAAAGATCCATTTTTATATTAGCCAATATTTGCGCGCTAGCTCCAATTTTGCCGAATTCAAGTCTTTCAGAATAATATTTTTGTCGGGCAGATTTATTGGTATCTCTATCTTGTTTGATTGTATTAGCTATAAATCCTTTAATGCCGTCTATGTCATCTGCTTTATAGTGAAGGTTTATGATTTCCTCTCCGGTAGTATTTAGTTTGGCGCGATCTGGTCGGTCCAAGAATAAAAGAGGCTTTGAAGTAGGTAAGTATTCGGCTAAAAATGAAATACTATCAGTTATCATGGCCGTCGAGCATTGAAACAATGCTATATTGTCGCCATCCTTGTATATTTCAACATTATCTCTTGCACCGAGCATATCAAGATAAATCTTATAGCTATCGCTATTCATAAAGGAAGTCTTGTCGAGCGCATATTGTAAATTTGGATGTGGCTTATAGATGAAATTAATATCTGGATTATCGTCAAAAACTTTGAACATATCCATGCAATATTTATCAAACGTGCCAAAGCTAAGCGCTGGATAAATAAGACCTATTGACCAATGTGGAGCCCAAATTATTGTTGGTTTTGAATCCGGCTTTGATCGCGATTTCTTCGAAAATAAGTCGAATTTGGGATAGCCAGTCACGATTGTATTAGATGTGGCACGCACCGCATACAAATCATACTTCTGCTTTTCCTCTTCGCTTCTTGCGAAAATTCGCCAAGATGAATGGTGAAATTCTTGATTGTATTGATATTCGGGCTCATTTGCCAATAAAACGCCGTAGGCGATATAGCAAGTTAAGAAGCTAAAGCTAGTTCTTTCAATCCGATACTCTTCAGGATAAGCAGTTGACCCAAGAGTGTAGAATAAAATGTCAAATGTTTCCGGACTGAGTTCGGGGAGAATTTCTTCATCTTCAAAGCCAACAATATAGGCGGATATTCCCAAACCTTTAAAGAAGTTTTCGGTTTGGGCTGCATCTATATCATGCTCAATATCCTTTCGGCGAAATGCTAAAACTTCTGGGACAAAGTTTTTATCTTTTTTCATCGCCTCGTAAATTGGTAAAAACACATCAAAAAGAGAAATGTGGGGCACCAAAAATAGAACTCTAAGGGGATCTGTTGACCCTCTATTTTCCTGCCTAATCGCATTCGCCGTTGCACTCTGCAAACCCGAAATCAATTCATGATTTATTTTTTTAAAATTTTCTCGAGCATAATTGAAATAAGAAAGAGCTTCATTGCGAAGTTGATTTATTGTGCTTTCGATAGAATTTTTTTCGGTCATTGTGATCTTGGGTATTTATTTTTGTCAACGAATTTTAATAGACAGGTTATTGCTACTTGCCAAGCTGTTTCGTGTATGGCTAATTATCTTGTTATTGAATTTCTCAAGGGCTATTAAAGCCTGATTTTATAAGTCATCAATTCAATGCTCCCCGAAGCAAAAAATATGAAAAAGCTAATCCTCATGTTTACGCATTACACTGGGCGGTTGCGACCTTCCGTGAAGGCACATATTGACGCTTTTGCAAAATATTCAGCAAATCGGATTATCGAAATAAATACGGCCTTTTCTGTTGACTGGGACGTGCTGAAAGCAATTAATCCGGAAGGCATAATTTTACATACGAGTTTTCTTTCGTTGCGTTGGGGTGACTTATGGCCATCGCAGTTTAACGAATTGTGCAACCATTTTGAACATAAAGCGATAGAATGTGTCGCCTTACCGCAAGACGAGTTTTTATATTCAAGCGTGATTGAAAAACTCTGCATTAAATTAAAGGTACGCAAACTTTACACTTGCGCGAAAACAAAAGATTTAAAAACTCTGTATCCAAAATTATCCAAGCTAAAGGTAGAATTTATTCCAACCCTAACCGCCTTTGTCAGCAAAAAGCTATTGAGGACAAAGGCTGATAATATCGCTAATCGAGGTGTCTTTGTTTCTTATCGCGTTTGGTCGCCGGCTGCGTGGCTGGGAAATAAAGCGACGCTAAAAACCGCTATAGGCATAAAGACAATAGAAATTTGTGAAAGCCTTGGACTTAAATACGATATTTCATTCGATCAAAATCACACTTTGGTTGGCAGAAAATGGTTCAATCTATTGCAAAATTCGCGATGTGTCATTGGTATGGAGGGCGGTAGCTCCATAGCGGATACCGACGGTAAAGTTAGAGAAGCGGTCGAAAGTGGAAATCCGGTCCCTTTGGGCCGTGACGGGGAAATTGATCTTTTTTGTCTATCGCCACGCCATTTTGAAGCGGCCTCCCTTAAAATTGTTCAGATTCTAATAGAGGGTGATTATAACGGCATATTAGAGGCAAATGTTCACTATATTCCGGTGAAGCCGGATCTTAGTAATCTGAAAGACGCAATAATTAAGGCGCAAGATGATGCATTTTGTCAGAAGTTAGTTGATGATGCTTATAGAGATATTATTGCTAGTAAACAGTATACTTATAATAGATTCGTAAGTGAATTTGACAATAATAATTTTGAGGCGCTACCCCACATTAGACCAAAACACAGAAATAATTATCTAGTTCACGTGCTTTGGCTTCGCTCAAAAATAGTTAGGCTTATGGTGCCGTATTTTAGTCAGGTCTCTAGAATTGCGGAATTAAAAAATAACATAAAACACCGATTAAAGTAAGGTATGACGCTTGCAATTGCGGCCTTGTTCACCTAAAGCCAACCAAATTTTTGGCCAAGCAACACTTAAGTGACTTGGCATAAGCCATAGAGGATATTATGAAAAAAGCGTTGGTTATTGGTTCAGAAGGTAATATTGGCAAGCCCTTAGTTAAGCATTTGCGTGCCAAAGGTTATGAAGTCTTGGAAAGCGACCATAAGCCTGCTTGGCGCGATAATTATGTAATGGCTGACATCGAGCATCCTATGGATCTATTAAAGGCCGCGTTAGAATTTAAACCTGATGTTGTTTATGGTCTTGCCGCAATGGTTAGCCGCGTTACTTGCGAGCAAGCTGGAACTTTGGCAGTTGCAGC
>JAYRXL010000056.1:0-1428 GCA_041917555.1 Flavobacterium sp.
CATTATGGAAAAAAGCTTTGATCACCCAAAATTCGACAATGAAGCTCTTTGGGCACAAAACGAAATGCGTAAAATTCAAGGCCAAGATAATATTTGGTATTGCGGCGCATATTTGGGCTTTGGTTTTCATGAAGACGGTGCCCAGGCCGGTCTTTGGGTCGGCGAGAAAATAAGCGGGAAGCCACGACCTTGGGGATTTGACCATACCCAATCGCGTCTTCCCAAGTCATTTGAAAATTGGCAAAAATGAGAAATTCGATTTTTCTTGGAAAAGTCATGCATAAACGCCTTTTGCCAAAGGTTCATTACCTGAAATATGACTTTTTCCAACTATTTATTGACCTACAAAACCCGCGTGAGACCGGTCTGTTTTCTATCAATAAAGCCAATTTGTTTAGTTTTCATGAGAAGGATTTTGGTCCAAATAAACAAGAAACCGAAAGGCCCCTATTAGAACGTGTCAAAAGTTTCCTTTTTGAAAGTGGCGCTTATGACGAGGGAGATAATATTTACCTTTTAACAATGCCAAGGTTCTTGGGCTTCGCTTTTAACCCAATTAGTATCTATTTTATTCATGATGCAAATTTAATTCTTAAAGCAGTTGCGTATGAAGTGAATAATACATTCGGTTCGCGCTACACCTATGTTACGCGCCCGAACCATGTGACGCCAATGCAAGAAAGTGACAAGAGAATGCATGTCTCGCCCTTTATGGACATGGATATGGGTTATCGATTTCGAATAAGAAAATCGGAAAATGATTTTAGGTTTCAAATTCAACTTTTTGACAGAAATGAGCATTTGTTCTTAATAGCAAAACAAAAATCTAATGAATTGTTATTAAACGACAAAAACCTTTTGAAAATTGCGTTTTCGATGCCGTTTATGACATTGGGTGTGGTGTGGGGTATTCATTGGCACGCACTAAAAATACTTCTTAAGGGAATAAAATACCGCCATCCACCAAAAGAATCCCGTGTCTAAACTTCATCTATTTCTGTTTCGCTTTTTGCTTTTACTAAGATTGGGCGCACAACAAAAACTATGAGCGCCCAGACCATAGCCGCAGCTACAAAAAAGAGAATTGCTGATAGATTTTCACCTTTTAAAATTTCCCCAATTCCATGCGCGCCAAACGCCACTAAGAGGATTTTGGGCAATATTCCAAGGCCGGTTCCGGCGATAAACCAAGAAGCGCGAACTGAAGTGGCACCAAGTGCAAGATTGACCAATATAAAGGGCCCGGTCGGCACTTGTCGCACTACGAAACTGGTCAAAAAGCCATTTTTGCCGATAAAATTCATCAATCTTTTACCGCGACCACCAAGCATTTTTTCTAAAAGCGGTGCGCCACCCATTCGCCCAATAATATAGCCCACCAAAGCAGAAACCATTGTTGCAATCCATGACATAATGACACCTTCCGAA
>JAYRXL010000057.1:0-3337 GCA_041917555.1 Flavobacterium sp.
TTGCCATTGTCAAAACCTTTTGGAGTTTGTAACACACGCAACCTACACTTTGGGCCTCTGTGGTGGAATTGGTAGACGCGCTCGACTCAAAATCGAGTACCGAGAGGTGTGTCAGTTCGAGTCTGACCAGAGGCACCATTAGGTTAAAAAATTTGCCGAAGGCAAATTTTGCTCTTCGACTTTTCCGAAAAGTCTGCAACTTTTCGGGTCTAATCGCGGTGCTATACTGCGAAACACATGTTTCCTGTCGTTTCCAAAGGCAATTTTGGATCTTTAACTTTTATGAAAAGTTTACAATTTTTTGGGCCGTTTCACGACGCTTCAAAGTGGAGACTGGTTTTCACTAATAGCAAACCTCAAGAATTAAATTCCTTCTGTCCTCGAAAGTCTACTTATTTTTCTATTTTAGATAGTCTCTCACAAGAGATAATGATATTGGAATTTTGCCATCACACTTTTGCCAAAAAGACATCGGTCCAATGAAGCGCGTGTTTGATACTGCAAAGACAAAAGCTTCGCGAACCGATAGACACTCATAAAATAGCGATCCAAAAATAGGTTTCCAACTATCAATTTTGATAGCGACAAAATTGGTTGAGCAGCTATTAACAGCTTAAGATAACAATGACAAAAATCGCAAAAGGCATTTTAGAATTATAGCTCTGGAGGAAGAGATGAAAAAACTCTTTGCGGTATTGATGTGTTTGTCTGTTTCCGCGGTCTTATTTTATAGGTCAGCGCAAGCGCAACTTTTCCCAATAATTGCGCCATTTCAGTTCGCAGATATGGATGTTAATGTCCTTCACAAGAACTTATACGGTGACTTGCCGGTTAAACCCGGAACATATTCTTTAGTTAACCTTAATTCGCAAAGTTGCGCAAAAATAGCACACAAGTCCATCCCGCCTAACAAGCTCGAACTCGGTTTTTGCTCTCACCCAAGCTTAGATTATTTTTCTAAGATGGAGGGAAATGTCAGTATCCTTCCTGCACCTGACGGAAGCTATACTTTACGTTCTTGGAGGTCAGGTTCCGAAAATGGACTAAGAGAATGTCTCACGGTTGCACGTGGTGTGCTTATTGGTGCCTCTGACATAGATGAATTGTATTGCGATATACCGGTCAATAATAGCGGTTGGAATTTTGTAGGTACCCCGGATCAAAGATTTAGGTTGCTTCCCACCGGAAACGGATATTTTGAAATTAGAACTCAGGACAATAAATGCTTTGCTGTTAGGGATGCTTCGAAAGGCCTAGGTGCCGGAATTATCAAATGGGACTGTACCGGCGGGGCGGATCAAAAATGGCGCGCCGATTTTATGGAACCTATTAATAGGCCTTTAGAGATTGAGGCTCTGAATCAGAATTTTTGGTATCAAGTTGGCAATCAGTTTTTTATGGCAAAACCAATAGGTGGGAAAGTCATACAGGGCAAACAAATCAGAAAATTCGCTAATCCCAATGATAATGGGAAAAAATGTGGAATGCATTGCCTTGATGACGCTTCATGCAAGGCCTTCACATGGCGACCCACAGTACTTGACAATTCTTGCAATGGCCAAAGCTGTTGTAGCCTGTTCAGCAGTGTCACGAATATGTCAACGCCAAATGACGGTTCTTATTCCGGCGTTGTAATTAGATAGGTATAATAAAAATATGTTTTCCATTCTAATTGGCGGCTGCCACCTAATCCAACCCCCAAAAACAGGTGATAAATGAAAAAACAAATCATAATTTCTATGTCTCTACTGTCAATTTTTGCGTGTTCAAAAAAACCTTCTGAAGCACCTAAGGCAAATTCCGAAATTGCGGCGCTAAATCCGGTCGCGGCCACTGCAAATGATGGTTCGATCGGGCCATATAGCGCCGCTGATGTTACGCGCATTTTAAACGCGCAAGTAATTAATGAAGCAACCGGCCAACCAATTGGCCCTGGTGATGTTTCGAATCCAAAAATTTCCGAAAAATTCAATAAAGCATTTCAACTTTCAACAATGGGTCAGTTTTCTAAACTTGCGGAAGCCTGTGGCTGGGATGCAAAGCCATTTGAGGGAATGAAGGAAAAAATCTTTCAAGGCAATAAATTGGATGCGTCATTCAATGATTTTTGGGACAAAGGTGTAATTGAATATTACCAGAAAGTGCAAAACGGATATAATTACAAAACCGAAGGAACTTATTGCACAGAGGAATTCCACCAAAACCTGATAAAGCGCTTGGCAAAAATTTATGCCGGTGGCCTTGGACAAATGGCGGATTAAGATATATTTGCTTCGCCAATAAAGTTGTTACTATGTGACTAACCAATTTGAAAATCTTCAAAATTTTTCCCGAGACTTTCTAGTTCCGGGAATTTTTTTGATGCAATTTGGCAATTTCTATGTATGCTTGGCAAATGAAAAACATAAATTTATTACTTCCAGTTTGCGCGGTATTTGCGCTTTTTGCCCCGTTAAATACTTTAGCCAATGATTCAGAAGCGGCGTTCGCAATTGGCGGTTTGAAATTGGTCAAAAACCTTTATATTTCAATTGAAAAAGAGGATTTGTATATTTCGCCCGATTTGGTGAAAGTTGACTATGTTTTCACCAATAATTCGAACAAGGATGTAGAGGCAACAATAGCATTTCCTTTGCCTATAGTTCCACAACCAATTGAGGAGTTTTTTTGGGATAATCGTATTCCTGACTATGAAAATTTGAATTTCACAACTTTGGTCGATGGCGAAGCGGTGAATTTAACAATAGTGAAAATCCCAAAGCTAAAAAATAAGGACATAAGTGCCGATTTGACGGCATATGATTTGCCTATTGAATGGTTTGAGACCGATGCATTCGACCCAGAGACAATGGAAGCAAAGCTTTTCGGAAAGTTTAGTAAATCGGCGCTTTCAAATTTAGAGAAGAAAGGCATAATTCGCAAAATGGATGGGCATTATGTCCCCAATTGGCAGGTTGAATATAATATTGTTCGAAAACAGATTTTTAAGGCCAATTCTAACGTAAAAGTAAGTCATTCTTATCGCCCGATGATAGGCGGAAGTGTTGGCGGCTCATTAGAGAAAGACTATCGCAAAGATAGCTTGAAATATTATCAAAAGAAATATTGTGTCGACAAGGTATTTTTGAATGCTTTTGATAAAAAGCTTGCAGATTTTGCAAAAGAAGCGGCAAAATCGAAAAATTCCGAACAATATAATCTAATCGCCACCGAAACTTGGATTTCCTATATTTTGAAGTCAGGGGCAAATTGGGCGGGGCCGATTAAGGATTTCAGATTAGTTGTCGATAAAAAATCATCAAATGACATCGTTAGTTTTTGTATGGATAATGTCAAA
>JAYRXL010000058.1:0-6759 GCA_041917555.1 Flavobacterium sp.
AGTAGTGGCTGTTTGACCGTCACCAAAATTCCAAGTAAAAGTAGGAATTAAAGTAGCACAACCGTCAATAGCGAGACCACTTAGAGCAAAATCAGCATCACAATCAAAAATATTAAATGCAGCTAACTCGCCACGCACACAATCACAGTTTGTGTCGCAATATGTTAATTCTGAAAATGTTGAATTTCCTGAATCATCGTTAAATGCTAATTGAGATGTACAATCATTTGCCTCAAATAGTTCTAAGACTGTATCAACAGTATCTATACAATTTCCATTTCTTGCTTCGGTTGTAATTGTTAAACAATCTCCACTATCATTTAATGCAATTCTTAAAACATAAGGGCCATGTAAATCTTGAGCTGACAATCCAACTCTAACAACATATTCTTGTCCGTTTTGTGTTGTAAATCTGTAAAAATCATTATCTCCGGGTTCAAGACATGAAGAAGTAGAACTATTAGTTCCATTTAAAATAACAGATGGCCATAATGTAGCACTAACACAGTCATTGTTTGGCTCATTTAGCGTATTATTACATCCGCCTGCAATTTGAATTTGACCATTTATTGATGAAGATTGAACCTCAATACAGTCATTAATATTTGCTACATAATTATAAATTTCTAAAGGAGTATTCAAACTATTTATAGCTATGGTTGAACATGTTCCTTCATTTCCTGTTAGCAATATACTTACTGTAAAGATTGAGTTGCCAGAAAAACTTACTGGTGAATTGCACAATGTTCCTTGTGTTAGAAAAGTCATTACACTCGGGGACAATATTGCCGAAGACAAACTGGCGTTTGTCATATGGTTTTGTACACTTATGATTTGCCCAAAATTTGGGCTTTGAATTTCAAAAGTGCCTTGAAAAGCACCAACTTGATTGAAATTTAAAACTTGTACGTCAACATTAATAATTTGTCCGGTATTTCCTCCATGAATGGTAGGTAGTACAAAAGTTGGCGGTTGAGCAAAGGAAAATAAACTACAACAAGTTAAAATAAAAGAAATAATTATTTTTTTCATACGGTTTTATTTAAATCTTTCCTACTCTTTTCAGGCTTTTCGGATTACGCCATAACAGTGAATTTTTTTTCAAAAATTCGCTCTGTTGCTATGCAACAACAACAAGTTGTGGTATTATTTTGCCTAAATACATATAATCGTAGATACCACTTTTTAACTTTAAGATTCTCCATAATTATTCTTTTACAATTTGCTTAACCTCAGGGTTGTATTTATCATTGTTTAAATAAACATAAAGAGTATATGTTCCTTTTGGAAGCGAACTTATATCTACTGTAACTGAACTAGTCGACTGAACAGACTGGTTAATAACTGTTTGCTGATTGGAATTCATAAAAGTATATCCTGTAATACTCGCAGAATTTGAAACGGTTGTGATAGTTAGATTTTGTGTAGCCGGATTTGGAGAAGCTGTTATGCCGGCGCCTCCGCCTTGCCCTAAAATAGTGGTTCCGCCACTACCGCCCGGTTGAGACCAAGCAAAGCAAGAGCAAAAAAATAATAAGAAAAGTAAATTTTTTTTCATGATTTTTATTCATTTTGTGGTTGTAGAATTGATTGTATATCAACAAATTTATTTCTTTCTAACGGTTAAATCCATCCCATAAAAAAGGTATATTTGTATATGAGACAAACAATTATCATATCTCTCTTTGTGTTTTTTTTGACACACTCAGTGCAGTTCTATGCTCAGAATAAGCGACAGGAAATTGAAAATGATATACAAAAGTTTTCAAAGATTTTATATCAAAATCCGGACTCTGCTAAATACTATATTGATCGGGCTTACCAAAAAAGTAAAAGCCTCAATAACGATTCGTTATTGGGGAGATCTCTCTACAATATTGGCTATTGGAATTACAACAAGGCAAATAGAAATGCTGCCAAAAAATATATATATGAAGCACTGGAATACTCAAAAAAATCCGGATTTAACAAAATAACAGCCCTTTCTTATAATCAATTAGGAACCATTGCTGCCGACGAAAATAAATTCGGTGAAGCATTAAAATATTACCATTTGGCCTATGATACTGCTGAAAAGCATAAACTGTTCCAGCCTAAATCTTGGGTGCTTCTCAACCTAGGCAACCTTTATCTGCATCAAAAAGATACACTAAAGGGCTTGGAATATTATAAGGAAAATATTGCTAATGCAGTACAAAACAATTTAACCGATGAGCTACTAAAAGGCTATATGAATTTGGCCGTAGTTTACTCCGGTAATGATTTGAATAAAGCGACGCAAAATTATACTAAAGCTTTGCGTATAGCCGAAAAATATAACGACAAACGATTGCAATTCGATTTATACATCAATATTAGTGAACTCTATTTGGGTTCAAAGACGGTTAATGCTTTGGCAGTTGCAAAAGCTAATTTAAATAGAGCATCACAAATTCAAGCTCAATTGCATGACTCAACGTTACTGTTTTATCTCTATTTTAACTACGGGGGCTATTACCGAAAGGCGAATAATTATCCTCAAGCAATTCTTTATTATAAAAGAGCCTTGTCCAATAAAAATGAGAAAGTATCTTCGGACCAGTTGATTAATCTAATGAAATATATATCAGACACCTACAGTTTGATGGGTGATTATGAAAAAGCGCTAGATTTTAAAAACCTGCAGTATAAGTTATCCGACAGTGTTTTTACTATAAAAAAGAATAAAGACTTTTCCGAAATTCAAACCCGTTACGAGGTAGATAAAAAAAACCTCAAAATAAAACTTTTAATGCAGGAGAAAATTATTCAAAAAAACCGAAACCAACTTTTATTGGTAGCTAGTGCTGTTTTGTTAATTTTACTTCTCTCTGTTTTTTTCTTTCAACGACAAAAAATAAAGAACCAACGTTTATTAACTTCGAAAGAAAATGAAATCCATCTTCAGGAAGTAATGCGTTTGGAACAAGAAAAGGAGTTGCGTCAAATTATAGGGGTAGTTGAAGGACAAGATAAAGAACGAAACCGGTTGGCCAGAGAAATTCACGATGGAATAGGCGGAACTTTAGCAGGTATCAAATTATCACTTTCTCATTACAACACTATTCTTAATGATAAAAAAATACACGATATTACAATGCAGCTCCAAGACGCATTCAACGGTCTTAGGCAAATATCCCACGATTTAAGCCTTAATTACCTAAAGGGCAAAAGTCTTTACCAATTAGTAACCGAACTTTTTGCCGAATACCGCAATCGCAACGAATTCCAAATTTTGTTTTACATTTTTCCGGAAAAAGAACAATTAGACACTATTCCCGAAAATATAAAACACCAACTTTATCGCGTATTGCAAGAGGTTATGGCTAATATTGCAAAGCATGCTCAAGCCCAAAATGTAACAATTAATATAACTCGTCATACCGATTCGCTTAATATTATTGTAGAAGATGACGGACGTGGCTTTGATCCAAAAAATACTAACGGAATTGGTATTGGCAATATGCAGGAACGACTGGCTTCGGTAAATGGCATTTTTACAATAGACAGCCAACCCGAACATGGAACCTTAATCACTATTGATATTCCTTTATAATGTAAAATATGATTACTATTGGACTTGTTGACGATCACCAACTTTTTTTAGACGGCATGAACTCTGTCCTGTCATCTGAACAGGATTTCACTGTTTTATTTGCGGTTAACTCGGCTAAAACAGCTTTTGAAAAATTAAAGGAACTACAACCCGATGTAATCATTTCGGATATCTCCATGCCGGAAATAAACGGAATTGAATTCATTAAAATCGTTCGACAACAGTATCCTGAAATTAAAATAATAGTACTGAGTATGTTTGAAAACCTACAATCGTATGATAATATTGAAGGATATTTGCTCAAAGAAACAGACCGTCAAGAGTTGATTCAGACAATACGAAAAATAGTCATAAATGGCGAAAAAGTGTTTAAAACATTCAATAAACAGCAAGATATATTTGAATTTAAAAGCGCTATTTTAACCGATCGCGAAAAACAAATCATCCAACTCATAGCAGAAGAGTTCACCACCGAAGAAATCGCTGAAAAACTTTTTGTGAGCAAAGGCACCATCGAAACGCATCGTAAAAATATCTTCTTTAAACTGCAGGTAAAAAACATTGCCGGATTAATCAAAAAGGCCGTTTATCTGGGGATTGTAAAGTAACGTTTCCCCAAATTTTCTCCCAAAACAAAGAAGCCTGTCACTTTAAGTTGCTTTTGCTTTGTTTTTTGGGCGCGTCCCCGATGCATCGGGGTCGGGTTATCCACTATAGTCCCGATACAATCGGGAGCTGCCGTTGCTACCCCTCGCGCAACCGCAGTTGCTTATTTCCTTTGTATGACAATTTGAGGGTTAAGCTTCCGAAACATTTGAATTAGCCTACTTTTATAGATTAAAAAAAATTATTTATTCCAGCCGACTTCACCGTAATTATTGAAAAGAAAGTGATGACCCATTTTTTAAAAAAGGTATTTGCCCCTGACAGCAGTGAAAAGCCCACAGACTGCGACCGTAGTTTTGCCTTGCAAATGCGGGCGACCTTGGGAGCCCCGCCAATTGCGATTACAGCAAACACGGTAGCAGGCGAGGACTTGCAACGAATGGCAGGAAAAGGCACACATATAAAATGAAAATAATGTTTTGAAATTCAAAATAATGTGTATCTTTGCGCCCACTAAAAGAAAGGGGGTGTCCAGCTTATGTTAATTATACCTATTAAAGACGGAGAAAACATTGATAGAGCGCTAAAACGCTACAAAAGAAAATTTGATAAAACAGGTACCGTGCGTCAATTAAGAGCACGTCAACAGTTTACAAAACCATCTGTAGTACGACGTTCTGAAATTCAGAAAGCCCAATACATTCAGGCATTACGCGATTCGTTAGAGAATTAATCTTCTCGAATCAAACCATATTTAACTGTCGGTTGCAAAAGTTTTATAACTTTGTAATTGACAGTTTTTTTATGCACTATGGATTCGGTTTCGGCTTTTCGCAATTATCTTGAACTGGAAAAAAAATACTCACCGCACACGGTAACAGCCTACATGCGTGATATTTCTTTTTTTACAGCTTTTTTAAAAAGCGAATTTGAAAACCATCCAATAGAGGAAGTAAATTACAGTATGATTCGGAGTTGGTTGGTGTCGCTTTCAGATGCCGGTCTGTCCAACACCGCTATTAATCGAAAAATAGCTTCTTTAAAGGCTTTTTATAAGTTTTTGCTCAAAATACAGCGCATTACCATTAGTCCGTTGCTCAAACACAAAGCGCTGAAAACCCCCAAGAAAATACAAATCCCCTTTTCGGAAAATGAATTGGAAGCGGTTTTGAGCGGGATGTACTTTGCAGACGATTTTGAGGGCATACGCAATAAGCTTATTATAGATTTGTTTTACGCTACCGGAATGCGTCGCAGTGAGTTGATTCATTTGAAGTTACATGATGTGGATGTGCAAAAAGGCACGCTAAAGGTGTTGGGAAAACGAAACAAAGAACGAATTGTGCCTATATTGCCGTCGGTGGCGGAAACGATTCGTAAGTACCTTCACGAACGCGCTGCTTTAGAGTCGATTAAAGACTCAGATTATTTTTTTGTAGTGTTAAAAGGAGTTAAATTATCGGAAACTTTTGTGTATCGATTAATAAATTCGTACTTTAGTGAAGTCTCCGCTAAGGTAAAAAAGAGTCCGCATATACTCAGACATACATTTGCGACTCACATGCTGAATCACGGAGCCGATTTGAATTCAGTTAAAGAACTATTAGGACATTCCAGTTTGGCATCAACACAAGTTTATACACACAGCAGTTTGGCAGAACTCAAAAAAGTATATGGCGATGCGCATCCGCGAAATCGTTCCTAATTTTTTATGTATAACCAATAACGTAATTATTATGAAGGTAAATGTAAATGCAGTCAATTTTAATGTCGACAGAAAATTGGTGGATTTTGTAAATCTACGCTTGGCAAAACTTGAAAAATTTTATGACAAGATTGTTGCTTCCGACGTTTTTTTGAAAGTTGAAAACACGAGTGATAAAGAAAATAAGATTGTTGAGATTCGAATTCACGTTCCGGGGGATGATTTTGTAGTAAAAAAACAATGCAAAACATTTGAGGAAGGTCTTGAATTGTCTGCCGAAGCACTCGAACGATTATTGTTGAAAAGAAAAGAAAAAATCAGAGCGCACAGTTAAACAAATTTTTTCAAAAAAATGTTTTGATAAAAAAAATAAATCCCTACATTTGCAGTCCGTTAGAAATAGCGGACTTTTTTTATTGTGTACGCCGGTGTAGCTCAGTTGGCTAGAGCAGCTGATTTGTAATCAGCAGGTCGTGGGTTCGAGTCCCTCCATCGGCTCAAAAGATTGAAGAGGAATATTCAGCTTCAGTTCTTTGAAATCTTGAAAAAGCTGTAAGAATTTTTTTAAAAATTCAAAAGGGAAGATACTCAAGCGGCCAACGAGGGCAGACTGTAAATCTGCTGGTTTTCACCTTCGCAGGTTCGAATCCTGCTCTTCCCACAAACTTTTTAATAAAAAATCACCGAAAGCTTGCTTTCGAGTGATTTTATTTAAAAAGTTTGAGTACGGTTCACCGTACTCAGGATCACACGCGAAGCGTGTAATCCGCAGCGAATGTGCTTTTTAATTGAACTCGCTTTCGAGTGATTTTGTTTAAAAAGTTTGGGTAAGGTTTTTACTCTAAATCATGAGCAGATTCAATACTGTGAATTG
>JAYRXL010000059.1:0-213904 GCA_041917555.1 Flavobacterium sp.
TGTTTTTTCAATGCAGTTTAATTTTCCCATTAAACTGCTTTCAAAATGCATCGGGATAAACTTCTCGTCCCTTAGTAATAAAAAAAGGAAAGCTTTCGCTTTCCTTTTTTGAGCCGATAGAGGGACTCCCCGATTGTTTTTTCAATGCAGTTTAATTTTCCCATTAAACTGCTTTCAAAATGCATCGGGATAAACTTCTCGTCCCTTAGTAATAAAAAAAGGAAAGCTTTCGCTTTCCTTTTTTGAGCCGATAGAGGGACTCGAACCCACGACCTGCTGATTACAAATCAGCTGCTCTAGCCAGCTGAGCTACACCGGCGTCTAAACGGTGCAAATATAGGAGTCAAAATGAATTCTCCAAAATATTTTTGCACTTTTTTATGCGATTTTACTTCTTACAGTACGTTGATTTTGGCAACCAATTGATTCGCAGTTTCTTCTAGTTCCTTGTTAATTTGCTTGAAATGTGCTTTTTTATTTTCCACATTTTTAGCATTAACTTTCGCCATTAAACCGTCAAAAGCGGCTAACGCTTCATCAATAATAGCATTGGTAGCTTCAGTCGGTTTCCCGGCGCCTGTCATTTCACAAATATAAACTGCTTCAAGGATATCCCCGATTACATAATTGATGTCTTTTTTCAGATTTTTTACACTTGGCATACTCTCTTTTTTTAAAATTTGATGCAAAATTACACAATAACTTTGTAAAACCCATCAGGAAACCCATATTTCTAAAATACGTGCCTTACCTTCTAGTTGATATTCTTCAAGAATGGCCGGCAACAATAGGGTTTCTCCACAATTATAATGGTATGTATTTCCTTCACAAAGTAAATCAAAACTACCTTCAACACACATTAAAACGGTAAAACTTTGGCGTGTCCTATGCAACGACAGTTTACCCTCCAAAGGGATAACCGATGTGTTAAAAAAGGGACACTCTATAATGGTATTTGAAGTATTTTTTTCTGAAGTATAGGTTGTACGAGACTTTGTTCGTTTGTAATTTATTGCGTCTAAAGCCAATTCGGTATGCAATTCACGCGCATTTCCATGCACATCTTTGCGATTAAAATCATAAATACGATAGGTAATATCAGAGGTTTGCTGTATCTCTGCAATTAAATTTCCGGCGCCAATAGCATGCACTGTACCTGTCTCCAAAAAAAACACGTCTCCTTGTTTTACCGGATGTTGCTCCAACAAATCCAAAACGGTATTTTGAGATAGGTGGTTTTGATACGCCTCAGAAGAAGAATCATTTTTAAATCCTACAATGAGTTTCGCTTCAGGGTCTGCCTGCATTACATACCACATTTCGGTTTTCCCAAAAGAATTGTGTCGCTGTAAAGCTAAAGCATCGTTGGGATGCACTTGGATGGACAAATCATCACGGGCATCTAAGAATTTAAACAACAACGGAAATTCCTTTCCAAAGCGCTGCATCACCGATTTTCCTAAAATTTGTTCCGGATATAAATCAATAATTTCATTCAGGTTTTTACCAATCCATTTGCCATTAGACACCACGCTAACATCTCCGGGAACAGTGGATATTTCCCAACTTTCGCCGGTAAAATCAGACGTAATCGGTTTTTGCAACACATCGCGTAATTTGGTACCTCCCCAAATGCGTTCTTTTAAAATGGGATAAAACTGTAATGGATAAAATTTCACGTACACGTATTTTGTGCAAAAGTAATAAATTTCAACTGTCCGAACGCAGTACTTCCAACGCCTTTTCTATATGGATAGCACCCGAAGTGCTGTCAAATATAAATTGTACGATTCCGTTAACATCAACAACGTAGGTCGCTCTTCCCGGAATTAATCCAAAATAATCTTTAGGCACACCAAACAGCTTACGAATCGCATTATCACCATCCGATAACAATATAAAAGGGAGATTGTACTTACTTTTAAAAGCCAAATGTGAACGCACTCCATCGGCACTAATGCCAATAACCTCGGCTCCTAATTCCTTAAATTCTTCGTAGTTGTCGCGAAAAGTACAGGCTTGTACAGTACAAACACGGGTGTCGTCTTTGGGATAAAAATAAATAACCAACGGTTTCTTGCCCAGATAATCCTTACTGTTAAAAGGGGAACCATCTTGCGCAACTGATACAAAATGGGGAAGTTTGTCACCTACCTGAATTGCCATTATAAACCGGAATAGGTTACAAAATTACGAGGTGTTTCATACAAAGTGATTTGCAACTCTTTATCCGAAGGAATAAAGGGACGCAATTTGTTCCAAATAACAACAGCTATATTTTCAGCCGTAGGTATCAAATCCTTGAACTCGGGAACATCCAAATTCAAGTTTTTGTGATCAAAGGCGTCTTCAACCTGAGCTTTTACTAAATCGGATATGATTTTCACATCCATAACATAGCCGGTTTCCGGATCAATTTCTCCACAAACAGAAACAATCAGCTCATAATTATGCCCATGAAAATTGGGGTTATTGCATTTACCAAAAACGGCATCGTTCTGTTCCATAGACCAATCTTTGCGAAACAAACGATGCGCGGCATTAAAGTGTGCTTTTCTGGAAACGGTGACTTTCATCTTACAATGTGTGTGCTTCGAGGTAATGGTAAAATTCCTCAAAAATTATTTTAAACCAAACGGTATACACTTCCGGATTTTGAATCATATCGTGCTTGATGTCTTCAATTTTCATCCATTTCCAACTTTCCACTTCCTCATCATTGACAGTTGGCTCGTTATTGTAATAGCCAATCATGACGTGATCCAACTCATGTTCAGTTAATCCGTTGTCGAAAGGGGCTTTATAAATAAAATGAAACAGCTCTTTAAGTTCGGTAGAAAAACCCATTTCTTCCAGTAAACGACGCTTTCCTGCTTCAATATTGGTTTCACCGGCTCGTTGGTGACTGCAACAGGTGTTGGTCCATAATAATGGTGAGTGGTATTTGTGATGAGCCCGCTGTTGGAGCATCACTTCTTTTTTGTCGTTAAGAACAAAAACCGAAAAAGCACGGTGCAATAATGCTTTTTCATGTGCCTCAATCTTATTCATTAACCCTATCGGCTCATCGCGCTCGTTTACCAATATAACTTGTTCTTGTTTCATCGCTTTTTAAAGAAATTCAAAAATACGAAAAAAGAGCTCGTTACTGCTTGCTTATTTTTTTTGTGATAATTTTAACCTCTGTTCAAAACATACAATATTTACTTCATTTTGTGGTTATTTTGATATGGCACGTTATTTTTTTATTTTGATTTTTCCGCTTTTGACCTATGGTCAGTTACGACCGGAAATTGAGGAATTGTTTATAAAACTGAATACCAAACCTTTATTGGGTTCTCAAAATATTGGCTCTAATGGCAAAGTAAACGAATACTATACTTATTACAACCTTTTAGATTCGCTGGCTACTGATTCTGAAATTTTGTATATGATTAGAGCGGGAAAAAAAGAAACGCAAACATACCTGAATCATTGCTTAATCAACAGAAAATCGACTGCTCTCTTAACTGTTTTTGAGGATTGTCTTAAAAATGACGAACCGTTGCATATTCAAACCGGTTGTACCGGATATGAAAGCAGTAAAGCGGCTGAATTGCTAACTGGTGTGTATGGTGAAAAAACTAAACTCCTTTTTCAAAATCAAATAAGTCCAGAAGACTATGACGAATTAAAAAAATATTATCCTAGTAAAGAACTTATTTCCATTTGGAAGGAAAAAGAAATAGATAGTGTACTAACAATAATGTATTCTAAAAGTTTAAACTATGACAATACTTCAGATCAAGTAATCAGTCGAATTTGTTCCTTAACGGATTACACCATAACCGACTATAAACGAATCCGATTCTTTGCTCAAAAATACCCGAGCAGAAACATTCTTGCAGCTCTGGCAAAACACCAAAACACAAACGATCTTGATTTGCTAAAAGAAAATTTTCCTGAATCATTATTTGCAATTTCAAAATTTCCTCACCCCAATTTCATTGCTCTTTTAAACAGTACAACTGTCCCAGACGAATATGACGAAGCAATCGCCATTGCTGCATTCTCGGGTAAAGAGGCCTCAGCATTATTTGAGTCCTACACTGCAAAAAAATTCCCATTTCTTTTACACAATCTGGAACCAAATTTGTTTGATTCGGAACTTTTGGCTCATTTTTTATCCATAATAGAAGAAAACCAAAGTATTGAGGCTGAGGAATTTTTATTAAAAATATGGACTAATTATAAGTACATTAGCTACTCCTTTTTTGACCGTATTAAATCAAGTCAGTTGGACAAATTAACTTCGGGATTTATTTTACAAAAAAAGTTGAATTTTTATGGTTCGGATAAAAATTGGTACTCCAAAAATGAACTACCTGATAACCCGTGTGCCGAAATAAAAAAATTTCTACTTGAGCATGTAATAGACGCATCGGATTTAAGAACTATTGAGAGTACATCATGTGATTAACAGCCGTTAAACTTTCCTTAAATTAAAGCAATTTGTCTTCCGCTTAACATTTCCAAAAAACATTCGGTTGTATTTTTGTTAAAAATTTACACTATGAAATCTAAAATCCGACTTCTGTTGCTTTTACCCTTAATGGTAGTTCAAGCCTGTGGCCAAAACCAAAGCAAACCTCAACATTCAACCCAAAATAACACCATGAAAAATTTCATCGAAAAACCTGAAAATCCCTACTATTCTAACTCCGATACAACGAAATTGGTGCTAAGTGACGCCGAATGGAAAAAAGTACTTCCGGAAAACCTGTATTTGGTGGCTCGTCATGCGGATACAGAAAGGGCTTTCACCGGAACAATGTGGGAATCGGAAGAAAAAGGAACTTACTTTTGCGCAGCTTGCGGAAACAAATTGTTTCGCTCCAATCAAAAGTTTGTAAGCAGTTGTGGTTGGCCGAGTTTCTTTGAACAGGAAAATCCGAAAAGTGTTTGGTTTCGACCTGATAATTCCTATGGCATGCGCCGCACCGAAGCGCTTTGCGGACGCTGCGACAGCCACTTAGGGCATCTGTTCGACGATGGTCCTGAACCCACCGGAAAACGCTATTGCATGAACGCTGTTTCTCTCGATTTTCTTCCGGACAGCGTGGCAAAAGAAAAACAACAACAAACCCAAACCATTGTATTGGGAGGCGGCTGTTTTTGGTGTGTCGAAGCAATTTACGACAATTTGCAAGGGGTTGAAAAAGTGGTATCTGGCTATGCGGGCGGGACGGTCAAAAATCCAACCTACGAACAAGTTTGTTCAGGGCGTACAGGAGCTGCCGAAGTGGTGCAAATTACCTACAACCCTCAAAAAATAACGCTCGACGAAATTTTACAGGTGTTCTTTACCGTGCACGACCCAACTACGCTAAACAGTCAGGGGGCCGATGTGGGTACGCAATACCGCTCGGTTATTTTTTACGAAAACGAAACCCAAAAAAATACGGCTCAAAGTCTGATTTCCGAACTCAATGCTTCGGGAGCCTTCAATAGTAAAATTGTAACCACCCTGGAGCCTTACACTACTTTTACTTCTGCCGAAGACTACCACCAAAAATACTATGAAAACAACCGGGATAAACCCTATTGCCAAATGGTCATTCAGCCTAAAGTGGAGAAATTTGAGAAGGTATTCAAAAACCGACTAAAACATTGATTTGGGCATATCCCGATACCTCGGGACCGGGCTTTCGCCACTCGCCCCGAATAAATCGGGGGCTCAAACAAAGGCTCTATCCCTTATGCAAGCCGCTAAAGCGGCTTAAAAATTCACCTTTACAAAAACATTGGGTGTAAAGCCGAGCGAATAAAAATACTGTTTTTCGTACCTTGGTTGGGTTAAATCCGAAAAACCGGCATATTTTCGTTCGTATTCCAAACTTAACACAGTCTTTCGATCATATACATTATACAAGGAAATACCCGCTTTAATGCGGGTTTTTTGGGCTATAAAACTATAATCCAAGGTAACATCCAAGCGATGGTAATTTTCCAGATTATCCTCATTGAGCGTTAGTATCTCTCCGGTAGAAGTGAGATTACTGTAGGGTTTTCCGGTATGCCAAAACCACCCCACTACGCCTGAAAAACGGTTTATACTTTTGGCAACTGTAAAATGCACCGAATGCCTAATGTTGGTATTCGATAAAAAATAGCGGTTCTGGTTAAAATTGTCTAATTTAACTTGTACATCCTGAAATCCATAACCCGCAGTTGCACGCCACGATTTGGCCATTCGTTGCACTAAAAAATTGAATCCGCTTGCCACTTCTTTCCCTTGGGTTCTTCGAAGAGATTCGGGTAAAAACGGACCTAGATTAAAAGCAGCAATCCCATCGAGTTTTTTGTAAAATACATCAGCATCTATAAGCCAATATTTTTTCCTGAACAAAGCACCCAACGTAAACTGATTTGATTTCAAAATGGGGTAATTGGCATTATCCGCTAAAACCCAAACATAATTTTCCAAACTCAAATCATTGGCCGCTTGTTCTTTTACCTGACTTATGTATTGTAGCTTGAGATCGTAAGCGAATTGAAGCGAAAACGATTCACTGATTTTACGCTCTATAAATAATCGGGGTTGTAAACCGCTTGTTCCTATTTTGGTAAAATAATCATAACGCAAACCCGGCTTTATCAACCACTTGGCGGTAGTCAGGTTGTACTGTAAATAAACCGACTGAACAATGTTGTAAAATCGGTACAGATTTAAATCGATTGCCACTTCAGCATTGAACGAATTGAACAGATGAGACACATCATTACCCCGAATTTGATACCCAAAATCAACCGATGTGTTGTTTGCCGCTTTCCAATTAAAATTCACATCGCCTCCGGAACTAATAATCCGATTTCGCTTTTTAAAGGCTTCAAATGCGTCAGCTTCAAACTCGTTTTTCTTGTTGTAATCAAAAGTGTAAAACGAATAATAGGCGACCGTTTTCTGCTTAAGCTTATCCGAAAAATAGTGCTCCCAAGTTAAACTAAAACCTTTATTTCTACTATTCATATCCTGATTAGAAACCTGATTATTGGAAAGCATGAATGTATAATCCAACTCATTATCGATGTCGAGTGCGGTAAATGTTAGCAGCGTTTTAGCTTGAGGTCGGTAAATCAATTTGGCGGTTAAATCATAAAACCGAAACGTATTGTTAGTATCAAAAGAACTAAAATCGGTATTTTGGAAGGTCTTTTGAGCCATTTGAGTAAACGGATAACTTTGGTAAAACTCGGTTAACGATTTTCGCCCGGATAACAAAATATCAAGTTTATTTTTGATAAGAGGTTGTTGCATCACCACCGTTGCATTGACCATAGTAGTGCCCACAGTAAAATGGGGCTCAGTACTGTTTTTTGCAGCAGTTTCCAATTCAATCAAACCGGAAACACTTTCACCATAGCGACTATGAATGGATTTATCATAAAATTTTACTGTTTTTACGACCTCCGAATTTATACCCGAAATCATACCAAACAAATGCCCCGGATGAAAAACCCGAATTCCGTCAAACAAGACCTGATTTTGGTCGGGTGAACCTCCCCTTACATAAATTCCGGATGCGGTTTCATTGGGATTAGTCACGCCCGGCAATTGGTGCAAGGTCAAAAATACATCCGAGTCAGGAATTCCGGGCAAACTCCCAATTTTTTGAGGTAACAACTGATAGGCTTGATCTTTCTTTATAATACCATGAGTGAGGTACGTGTCTACATGAACTTCGCGCAACGGAATGGGTTCAGCATTTATTACTGTGGTTGTTGATGTAATGGAATAGTATCGGTTTGAAATAGCGGTAATTGTCAGATTGGTTTGCTTTTCAATTTCGGCATGAACCTGAAATAATTCGTAAGCGCCTTGGGGAAGTATAATTTTTTTTCCAATCAGTAACGAATCGGCATACGAGTATTTAACGTCAAATTTTTTCTCAACCACTTCAAGTACTCGTTCGAGTGACTTATCCCTGAAAGAAAGTTCAGGTCGCGATTGAGAAAAAACAGACAATGAGGTAATTACGTAAAATAGGAATACTAAAAACCTATTCATCAAAAAGTTCTATTTTATCTTTTCCGGTTGATTTAAATTGCAAGTGCATTGGTAAACAAACTGATTTCAAAGCAATATCAAGATTGTCATGTGTGAATGCCCCTGTAAAAGTCGTGTTTTGTAAAGAATCCGGATACTGAATACGGTAACCATATTGGTTCTCCAGTTTTTGGATGACCAACCTAAAAGGAGTATTTTTAAATTCGGTTTCTTTATGTACAACCCACGACGGTTTTTCTTCTTTTTCAATTGCAAAATTTCCCATTTCACCATGATTAAATCGCACGGTTTCATGCGGAGTAAGTAAGATGTATTTGTCGGAAAAACGGACTCCGACTTTTCCTTCATAGCAGGTAACTTCAAAATAATCAGCAGCCGAAGACACATTAAATTTAGTCCCCAAAACGGCAACAGAACCTTGGGGCGTTTTCACCGTAAAACGACTTCCTTTGGTAACACTAAAAAAAGCCTCTCCTTCTAAATGCAGTGTGCGTTTTAGGGAAAATAAATTGGAGTAACTCAATTTTGAATTAGCATTCACAACCACAGTAGACTCATCCGGCAAGGTAACGGAAGCTGTTTTTCCGGTTCCGGTAGCAACAAAATGTTCTTGCATGGCATAAATAACAACACTGCCAACAAGCGCCAAAACAGCAGCTATGGCCGCGTAACGCCACATGGAAAAAACTTTTGGTTTTTCGTACTTGACCACTGCAATTTTAGTTTTTATGGCTTCAAAACTTTGATTATAATCACTTTCTGTGTTGACAGAATAATTGCCGAGCGTGGTTTTCAACTTTTGATAAGCCTTGAAGTCTTCGTCAGAAACAAACTGTTTTAGTTCATCATCTGAAATACGATTTTCAAACCAGTCGGAAAGATATGTTTCGTTATTTTCCATCGTTACAGTTTAAAGTGTTGTTATAATTTTTCTGAGGGATACAAGTGCCAAATGCATTCTTTTTTCTACGGCCTTAACGGATAATCCAAGCATGTTCGCAATTTCTGTATACGACTGATTTTCAAATCGGTTGAGCAGAAAAACTTCACGTTGTTTCTCGGGTAATTCATTAATGGCTTTTTCAAGGCGCAATTTGAGTTCGGCTTCTTCCATAAGGAAATGAGGTGACTCTTTATGCGCTTCCTTTTGTTGCAACTGAATCTGATACGCATTTACCACCTTTTGG
Organism: Flavobacterium sp.; assembly: GCA_041917555.1. GTDB lineage: Bacteria > Bacteroidota > Bacteroidia > Flavobacteriales > Flavobacteriaceae > Flavobacterium. Next base: position 9,235 of record JAYRXL010000059.1, read on the forward strand.
TGTTTAATTTGATTTAATGAGAGTCGGATTGCCGTGGTAAACAAAAAACTTTTGGCCTGTTCTTTCTTGAGTATTTTACAGTTTTCCCATAATTTCACAAATGCATTTTGGGCAATGTCTTCAGCAAAATCAACATTATTGTATCGGTAAACCAAAAAATTACGGAGCGTTTTAAAATGCGAATCAAACACCGATTTAAACTGGTTCGTTTCACATAAATTCTCTCTACAATTGTTTTGTATTTGCTCCATATTTTAAAATATTCCCACATGATTTTACGCATGCGGGAATATCTAACCAATTAATTATAAACAATGACTTGAAATTAATTCTACTAATTGCGACTGACTGTTAATCACAACGGTTTGGGTTGCCGGGCCTTGGAATGTCACCACCAACGGATACACAAAATTTGGCGTTGGCTGACTTGCATCATAATACTGTAATAATTCGGTATCACTGGTAACTGTATGAACAGCTCCTTGGTACATGACTTGCGCAGGGTATTGAATTACAAAACAGGAACCTAAGAAATCGGCAAAACCAAGGGCAGGCGTATTACAATCCACTACATCAGCAGCAGTATATCCTGCGCATTCAGCCATACACATATTAGTAAACTCAATAATTTCGCCATTTCCTGTATCAATGCAAACAGGTTGGTAATCTGTATAGCAATCACATCCGCCACCGCCTGCAATTTCGCAAGCATCAATAAGCGCTGTAAATTCAAACATATCGTTTATGGTTATGGTTTCACCATTTTGTGTAACGGTTAACGGATATACAAAATCAACGATGTAATTTTCAGTAGTTGGCGACACAAAAAGATCAACTAATTCCTGCTCGTTATCAATCACAATTACAACTCCATCTTGGTTTATAACCGAAAACGGATAGACCATTTCAAAGCAAGTAAACGTTGAAATATCGTCAGCCGGCTCACTGATACCACACGATTCCAATAAGGCGATAAAATCATCTTCATTTTCGATGGTTACTACAGCTCCGTTCGATTGCACCTGAAAAGGAAATGCAATTGCCTCAATATATAACTCTGCTGTTTCAGTATTAAGTATAGTAAGTAAGGCATCTTGCGAATTAACGGTTACCGTTGTACCGTCATTATACGATAAAGTTAGGGGGTAAACAAACTCAAAACAGAGTGTTTCTGAGGTATCGGTTTGTACGGTTTTGTTGGTATGCTTCAATACATTCAAAGCCAAACGCAACGACATACTTTTTGAAGTTTGAACTTCATTCTCAATTGGATTATTATCCGTACATGAATAAAATGTCACCGAAAGGAATGCTAACAGTAACACGAGTGCTTTCATTTTTTTCATATCTTATTTTTTAGATTGTTTGTATTAAGACACCCAAAAAATCAAACACCCTACTTACCGATTACTTTTTCTGCAATTTTTTGTGCACATTTTTCACCATCTATGGCTGCAGAGACGATACCGCCTGCATAACCGGCACCCTCCCCGCAAGGGTATAATCCTGAAATTTGAGTATGTTCTAATGTATAAGGGTCACGCGGAATCCTGACCGGAGAAGAAGTTCTGCTCTCCGGAGCATGTAGTATGGCTTCGTTAGTAAAATATCCTTTCATAGATTTACCAAATTGTATGAAACCTTCACGCATAATTTGGGTCAAAAAAGATGGAAACACTTCACCGAGTTCGATTGAAGTAGTTCCGGGCACATAAGACGTTTTAGGTATTGAAGTTGATTGCTTTTTTTGGGAAAAATCAACCATGCGTTGTGCCGGAACTTTTTGTGTTTGACCGGCTAATTGCCAAGCTTTTTGCTCAATTTGCTTTTGAAACTCAACACCGGCCAAAGGACCAAACTTGGAAAACGGTTTAAAATCTTCCGGTTTTAATTCTACCACAATCCCCGAATTTGCGGTAGCCTGGTCGCGCTTAGAAGGTGACCAACCATTGGTAACAACCTCTCCGGGAGCCGTAGCACAAGGTGCAATTACACCACCGGGACACATACAAAAGGAGTACATCCCTCTGCCATTTACCTGCTTAACGATAGAATAAGGAGCGGGCGGCAAAAAATCCCCTCTGAAATCACATGAATATTGGATACTGTCTATAAGTTGCTGCGGGTGTTCAGCTCGAACTCCCAAAGCAAAAGGCTTGGCTTCAATTTCGATGCCTTTTTGATACAATAACTCAAAAATATCACGAGCGGAATGACCGGTAGCTAAAATCAGATTTGTTGCTTCTATAATCTCACCACGCTGTGTTTTTATCCCTTGCACCCGATTATTTTTTATCAGAATATCGGTTACTTTCGTCTCAAAAAGTACTGTACCGCCATGACTGATTATGGTTTCACGAATATCCTGAATGATTTGTGGAAGTTTATTTGTTCCAATATGGGGATGCGCCTCGACCAATATATCCGTAGAAGCACCAAAACCAACTAAAAGTTTTAGGATTCGATCTACATCGCCACGCTTTTTGGAGCGCGTATAGAGTTTCCCATCCGAATACGTGCCGGCTCCTCCTTCGCCAAAACAATAGTTAGAGTCCTCATGCACTAGGTGATCACGATTGATTGCTTTTAAATCGCGTCGTCTTCCCCGAACATCTTTACCGCGTTCAATAACAATAGGTTTTAATCCGAGTTCAATGAGTTGCAAAGCAGCAAACAAGCCGGCGGGTCCGGCACCCACAACGAGCACTTCTTGCGCTTTTGAAACATCGGGATAATGCGGAAGCGCTATTTTTTCATCAAAAAAAGGCTCATCGTTAAGAAATACATTCGCTTTGATGTTGATTTTAATTGCACGTTGTCGGGCATCTATGGAGCGCTTCAAAACAATTACCCGTTGAATATCAGAAGGTTTTACCTGGTATAATTTAGCGACAGCCTGAGTGAGTAATTTTTCATCGGCAGCTACCTCCGGTGTAACCTGAAATTGAAATTCGCGTGGCATAATCTGTTTTGGCAAAAATAACAAATAAAAACGGCTTAAAAAACAGTCGATTAAAAACTAAAAATAATACTTTTTATAATATATTTCTTATTTATTACAATTTAAATTGTATTTTATCGATTTTATTTGCATTTTATCGATTAATGTATTTATATTTGACTCGGTTAAAAAGTTGTTTCATAAAAATTGGTTAAAAAAGTTTGGAAAAAGGCTGCACGAGTTAGGCAGCCTTTTTTTATTGCTTTTCTTCAAATGCACGAAGTGCAAACGAGGCTAACCAATGTTCTCCTTCATAATTTCCATCTACAACAGAGGGCAATGAAAATTGGAAATGAAAATCGGCTACCGCTTTTAAATGTTTAAATTGTTTAGGATATTGATGTATAAGGTGGTATAAATTCCATGCTCGACTAAAATTTAAGCCGTCTAAGTGCACTAAATGCCCGTCTGTTCGATCTGAAACTTTTGCCGGTTCCCATTTAAAATTTGGTTTGAACAATTCGGGGGCAAACTTTTTCAGCCATTTCAAAAAAGCCTCTTTAGTCAAAACACGCTGCATCAACGCCATTTCTTCCAAACAAGGAGACAAAAAATCGGTTCCCGAAGGCTCCCATGAAAACGGACAACCGACATCATTTTGAAAGAAACGTAAGGCTGTTTCGCGCAGCAGGTTCTGAAACTCCAAATCGTTTACATAAACGGCATAATCCCAAGCATTTGTTAAACCATAGGCCGTATTTGTATGCGTTCCCACCCGTTGCGGATACAGTAATTTTGGCAAAAATTCTTTATAGCGCGATACAACCAAATTTGAAAGGGGGCGCAGGTTTGAAGCCAAACTTGCCGCTTCCGGGTTTGTCCAAGTATCTAACTCCAACTGCAACTTTAAGAGCCAGTTCCAACCGTAAGTCCGTTCAAACGACTTTTCATGCGGTTTCATTAAGTAGTCAATTTCCTTTTGAATATTTTCGGGTGCCAAATTGGTCTTAAGTTTGGTTAAAATAAGCTCTTTATGCTCTAAATCCGGAAAACGTTTCAACAAATAGACCAAACTCCAGTGGCCATGAACCGACGAATGCCAATCGAAACAACCGTAAAAAGCAGGGTGCAACACTTTTGGTTGGGCAATTTCGGTGCTGTCTATGAGCATTTGATTGAGTTTATTGGGATATTCCTGTTGCAAACATTTGATAGGTAAAGTTGCCAAATGATTGGCTTGTTGCAAGCTTAGTTCCTGAGCAAAAGTGGTTGACACAAACAACAAAAAAAGAAAACGTAGTACCATTATACAATATCAGTTTTTAAAAATAAATGTAATTTTGTCTAAGATAAGTAATTGTAGTGACGTTACCATCGAAAAACAATTTTTGAAGAAATAATGAGCAGGAAGATAAAATTAATTTGGGATTTTAGAGGCAGTGTAGCGGAAAAAACCGCCGAGCATCATGAAATTCACCTCAAACAATACATCGAAAAAGAAAAACTATCGGTTTTAGTGACCGGTTTTACGGTATATGACGAGATGCATGCCATTGCATATATGGTGGTAGATGAATCCGATATGATACCGGTTCGAGATGCATTACGTCCGCACCGCGGTGAGCTTTACACCGATTAATTTAACGTGAGTTCGATATAATAATACCGTCAGAATTCTTAAAAGTGCTTGGCTATAAGGCAAATTTTTGAGAGATAACCGGTTATCTTGAGGAAATTTAACGAAATAGACGAGTGCTTTTCAGGATAGCTTTATAAAAGTTACACTTTAGAGAAGAATCTACTTCGCCTTACATCATTGAAATAGCCCGCTATTACTGCCTATGTAACGCTCGTATCTCACTCCTCTAAAGCGTCCTGACAAAATTCTTATATCGAACTCACGTTAATTTAATTCCACTTTGTAGTCGGTAAACACATACCCATCGGTTTTTTGTCCGTTTAATTCGATACTTTTAAACGAAACAACCAAAGGATTTTCCAGGGTATACGTATACACATCATTTGCTTTAGAAGTAGCACTTTTCTCGTAGAATTTACCATTTTCTGTCCACCATTTTCCCTTCTCGACAAAGGTTTCAATGTTGCAATCTTCTTTTGTGGTAAACATAATAACATAATTACCATTTTCAAAGCGCTGCACAATCCAATGTTTTTCAACGCCTTCAATTTGCTTATTGGCTTCAAATCCTTTCCAAACACCAACCAAACGCACGTCCAAGTTCGGACCAGTTGGTGTAAATGAGGTAAACAAACAGAAAAAGAACACTGCTGCCACTACGAGCAATGGTTTAGAGAATAATCGCATCATAAAAATAAATATTAGTTAGCTACTTCGCTAATAAACTTAATACGCATCAAGCGTAATTCTTCGATATCGTAATCGCCATCAAACTCTTTAAGGGCTTCTTCGATACGATCTGTTTCCGACTCCATGAAATAGTCATGAATCTCTTCTTGTTGATCTTCATCGAGAATTTCATTAATCCAATAATCGATATTAAGTTTTGTGCCGGAATAGACAATCTGCTCCATTTCTTTCAGCAGCGCATCCATATTCATGCCCTTAGCAGAAGCTATATCGTCAAGCGATAATTTGCGGTCAATGTTTTGAATGATGTATAACTTGTTAGAAGAATTAGCCCCGGTAGATTTAACGACCAAATCGTCCGGACGCACAATATCATTATCCGCAACATAGCGCGCTATGAGTTCTACAAATTCCTTTCCGTATTTTTTGGCTTTTCCCTCTCCAACACCATGGGTATTGGTAAGTTCATCAATTGAAATTGGGTATTTAAGGGCCATATCTTCGAGAGAAGGATCCTGAAACACTACGAAAGGCGGCACACCAAGTTTTTTGGCTACTTTTTTTCGCAAATCTTTTAACATTCCCATGAGGGCTTCATCGGCAGTTCCCGATGATTTTGATGCCGTGACAATAGCATCATCCTCACTTTCAGAATATTCATGATCTTCCGACATCATAAACGAAGTCGGGTTTTTGATAAAGGCCTCCCCTTCTTCAGCCACTTTTAGTACGCCATACGATTCTATATCTTTGGTCAATAACCCACTCACTAATACTTGACGTATAAGGGCCATCCAATACCGTTCATCGTAATCCTTGCCACAACCAAAAAAAGGTTTGGTATCGGTTCGATACGCTTTTATCGTTGCGTTTACACGACCGATAAGCGTAAAGACGATTTCTTTCGATTTATATAAATGTTTCGTGTCGCGAACCACTTCAAGCAGCATTTTAACCTGATCTTTTGCTTCCGATTTGGTTTTTGGATTTCGAACATTGTCATCCATATCAGCGCCTTCGCCATTTTCACTGTCAAATTCTTCACCAAAATAATGCAGTAAAAATTTTCTGCGCGACATGGAAGTTTCGGCATACGCAACCACTTCCTGCAATAAAGCATAACCGATTTCCTGTTCGGCTACCGGTTTACCCGACATGAATTTTTCGAGTTTTTCAACATCTTTGTACGAATAATAGGCCAAGCAGTGTCCTTCACCTCCATCACGACCGGCACGGCCAGTTTCCTGGTAGTAACTTTCGAGAGATTTTGGAATATCGTGGTGAATTACAAAACGTACATCCGGTTTATCGATTCCCATACCAAAGGCAATAGTTGCGACAACCACTTCTACATCTTCCATCAAAAACATATCCTGATGTTTTGCACGTGTTTTGGCATCTAAGCCCGCATGATAAGGAACCGCGCTGATTCCGTTTACTTGAAGTACCTCGGCAATTTCTTCTACTTTTTTACGGCTCAAGCAATATATGATACCTGATTTACCTTTATTTTGCTTGATAAAACGAATGATATCCGCCTCAACATTTTTCGTTTTGGGACGTACTTCATAATACAGATTGGGTCGATTAAACGAGGCTTTATATACCTCGGCATCGCTCATATCAAGGTTTTTAAGAATATCTTCCTGCACCTTAGGAGTTGCCGTTGCCGTTAATCCAATAACCGGAATGTTTGAACCGAGCATTTTGATAATACTTCTCAAATTGCGGTATTCCGGTCGAAAATCATGTCCCCACTCCGATATACAGTGCGCTTCATCGATGGCAACAAACGAAATTGGAACCGATTGCAAAAATTCGACATACTCGTCTTTGGTCAACGATTCGGGAGCTACATATAGTAATTTGGTTACGCCATCCGAAATATCTTTTTTAACCTGATTGATTTCGGTTTTGGTTAACGAAGAATTGAGAACATGTGCCACGCCGCTATCGGAAGAGACACCCCGTATCGCATCGACCTGATTTTTCATTAAGGCAATTAAAGGGGAAACTACAATGGCAGTTCCATCCTGAATTAATGCGGGTAATTGATAACACAGTGATTTACCACCACCGGTGGGCATTATAACGAATGTATTTACATGATTGACAATACTTCGAATTACTTTTTCTTGTAATCCTTTGAACTGGTCAAATCCAAAATATTTTTTTAATTCTTTGTGTAGGTCAATTTCGTTTGAACTCATTCTCTGTTAATCCTATTTTTTATCTAAATTTGCAACCATAAATATACAACTTTTTTTATTATTACAAACTTTACCGAAAACAGTTTTGATATCAAAAAACGAAATAATTGCTTCTGCACGAAAAACGATTGAATCGGAAAGCCGTTCGATTCTTAATCTGACGAACTTTATCGACCAAGAATTTGCAGCAGTAGTTGAGTTACTTTATAACCTCAAGGGCAGGTTGGTGGTTACCGGAATCGGAAAAAGTGCCATCATTGCGCAAAAAATGGTCGCCACATTTAATTCTACCGGAACACCATCCTTATTTCTACATGCCTCAGAAGCGGTTCATGGTGATTTGGGCATGGTGCAGAAAGAAGATGCTGTGATATGTATTTCTAAGAGCGGCAACAGTCCGGAGATTAAAATTTTGGTTCCGTTGCTTAAAAATTTTGGCAACCAACTTATTGCTATGACCGGAAATCCGGATTCATTTTTGGGAAAAGAGGCCCATTTTGTTTTGAACACCTTTGTTGAAAGTGAATCATGTCCCAATAATTTGGCTCCGACCAACAGTACCACAGCTCAACTTGTTATGGGCGATACGCTGGCGGTATGTTTAATGGAAATGCGCCATTTTACAAGCGATGATTTTGCCAAATACCATCCCGGTGGTGCTTTGGGTAAAAAATTGTTACTCCGTGTAAAAGACATGTTGGATACCACACGTAAACCTCAGGTTTCACCGGATTGCAGTATTAAAAATGCCATAGTGGAGATTTCTGAAAAACGTTTGGGTGTTACGGCAGTTATTGAAAACGATACCATTGTGGGGATAATCACCGATGGCGATATACGTCGAATGCTGAATAAAACAGAATCCATTGCCGGACTCACGGCTGGCGATATAATGTCGGTTCATCCGAAAACCATTTCCTCTTCGGATATGGTTAGTGATGCGTTAAGTTTTATGGAAAATCATGCCATTACGCAATTAATTGTAGCCGATGAAGGTGTTTACAAAGGCATTATTCATTTACATGATATTTTAAAAGAAGGGATTGTTTGATGGCGAAAGAAAAAGAAATGTCGTTTTTAGACCATCTTGAAGAGCTGCGTTGGGTTTTAGTGCGCAGTTCGTTTGCTATTGTTACCATGGCTGTAGTGGCTTTTTTCTTTGATGATTTCATCTTCAATACGGTTTTGTTTGGTCCAAAAGACCCCCACTTTATTACCTATCGTTTTTTTTGTGAATTATCGCAAAAAATCGGGGTTCAAAGTTTTTGTGTAGAAGAGTTGCCTTTTAAACTTCAAAACACAGAAATGGAAGGGCAAATGTCGTTATACATTTGGACACTTATTCTGGTTGGCTTTATTTTAGCGTTTCCTTATATATTGTATCAATTTTGGAAATTCATTTCACCGGCCTTATATGAGAAGGAGCGCAAAAGTGCCAAATCGTTCATTATCGTTTCATCCTTGCTCTTTTTTATTGGGGTTTTGTTCGGATATTTTGTCATTGCGCCGATGTCGGTAAATTTCTTTGCTACATTTTCAGTAAGTCACGTCGTAGAAAACGAAATCAATTTGGACTCCTATGTGGGTTTAATAAAAACATCCTCTATAGCTTCGGGTTTGTTTTTTGAACTTCCTATTATTATATATTTCCTGACAAAACTTGGGTTAGTAACCCCTCAGTTTTTGCGCCAATACCGCCGGTATGCTATTGTTATCGTGATGATTGTGGCTGCTATTGTAACGCCTCCGGATGTAGTGAGCCAAACTATTGTTGCTATACCTTTACTTATTTTATATGAAGTAAGTATAATTATTTCTGCTGTCGTACATAAAAAACAACTTGCCAATGCCTAATCCTGTAGAAGAATTTAACAGTTACCGTTCTAAAATGAACGAAAAACTCCTTGCGGATGACAATTTGGTTATCAAACGAATTTTCAATTTGGATACCAATGCCTACACCGAAGGCGCCTTGGATAGTAAGACCAAAGAATTATTAGGTTTGGTTGCCTCGGCTGTTTTGCGTTGTGATGACTGTATCAAATACCATTTGGAAACCAGTTACAAGCAAGGCGTAACCCGCACCGAAATGATGGAAGCCATGAGTATTGCCACATTAGTGGGAGGTACTATCGTGATTCCGCATTTGCGCAGGGCCTATGAGTTTTGGGAAGCTTTGGAACAAAATACCTAAGTGGTAATTTATTGTTAAACCCGAAATAAAAAGCCATTAATTAGTACTTTTACAACCGCTTAGGTGTTATATATCCTATTATAAACCATTGTAACAGATGAAACTCAGAGCTGAAAATTTAGTCAAAACGTATAAAAAAAGAACCGTTGTAAAGGGTATTTCGGTAGAAGTTAATCAAGGAGAGATTGTAGGACTTTTGGGTCCCAACGGAGCCGGAAAAACCACTTCGTTCTATATGATTGTGGGATTGGTAAAACCCAATTCCGGAACGATTTACCTTGACGATATGAATATTACCGAGTTCCCTATGTACAAACGGGCACAAAACGGGATAGGTTATTTGGCGCAAGAAGCGTCTGTTTTTCGGAAACTGAGTATTGAAGACAACATCATGAGTGTGTTGCAACTTACCAACCTTTCCAAAGCCGAACAGGAAGCTAAAATGGAAAGTCTTTTGGACGAGTTTAGTTTACAGCACATTCGCACCAACCGTGGTGATTTACTTTCGGGGGGTGAACGCCGTCGTACAGAGATTGCGCGTGCGCTTGCTACCGACCCTAAGTTTATTCTTCTTGACGAACCCTTTGCAGGTGTTGACCCGGTTGCAGTGGAAGACATACAACGGATCGTTGCTAAACTTAAAAACAAAAATATCGGGATTTTGATTACCGATCACAACGTACAAGAAACCCTAGCCATTACAGACAAAACGTACTTAATGTTTGAAGGAGGAATTTTAAAAGCCGGAGTTCCTGAAGAATTGGCTAACGACGAAGTGGTTCGACGCGTGTATTTGGGTCAGAATTTTGAGTTACGGAAGAAAAAAATAGAATTTTAATACGTTACTCTTTTGCGTTAGGGATTGCAGCGGGGCTCTCCCGGAATTTCGGGAAGCCGTAGCGGAAAGCCCGACCTGATGCGCCAAAGGCGGATTGGGGAACGCCCAAAAAAAAATTAATGTGACTTTGTGAAATAATCGAGCATTTTTGGGGTGCCGTTGTACACATTGATATCGACCGTTTGATCAATACCGTTTATGACTGCTTTTTCGGTAAATTGCCAAAAATGCCAATCCGCTTCGAGGGTTTCGCGCCATGGGTTGTAGTTGGCAATCCAGAGTGGGTACTCTTTAAATTCTTCTTTTAGGAAATCTTCGTAGTATTTCTCGCCGGAATAAATAATCGGTTTAATTTTATAATGCTTGTCTACATATTCCAGCCAACGGCGAAGGCCAACTTTAAGGCTATCAATCGACTGGCTGTTGGGTAATTTCTCGATATCGAGCACCGGTGGTAAGTCGCCTTTTTGCAAGCGAACCGTTTTCACGAAATTTTTGGCCTGCTCAATGGAGTTTTCGTTGGGACGGTAGTAATGGTAGGCGCCGCGTATGAGTTTATTGTTTTTGGCATTGCGCCAATTTTCGGCAAAACGTGTATCGGTTTTATCGCTTCCGGCTGTGGCACGGATGAACACAAAATGCAATGGCGTATTTTGGACAGAATCGGCTTCACTCCAATCAATCTCGCCTTGGTATTCGGAAACATCAAAGCCAATAACTTTTTCCTGGTGATTTTCCAAAACCTGACGGATACGTGCGCCAACTAATTTATCTTCTTTGATTACTTTATCGGTTTTAAAACTGAAATAGTATAAAATAGCGATACGATAACGGTAGACTGTGTAAAAAAGTGCCAACAATAAGCCTAACACAAGGAGTGTTTTATAGTTAAAAACCGACTTATTCTTCCGGGCAGTTGATTTGCGACGAGCTGGTTTTTTAGCGACGGTTCGAGCCATAAAAATCAGGCTGTTTTTTTAGTAAACAGGTTACGAATTATGGAGATTAACACATACATCAGGATAATTACCGGCACAGCGGAAACCCTAAAAAAGAAAATCAAGACAACTGAAAGGAGTAAGAAAATAAGTTGTGTGGTATATTTTGCCCAACTGAATTCTTTGATTTTTAATGAGAACAGAGGAATTTCGGCATTCATAACATAGGCCGACAGCACGCTGAGTATAATCCAAGACCCGTTTTGGTGTAACAATTCCGAAACTTGCGGGATAACCCCATCTGTCATCACGATTGGTAAACTGGTAAAAAAGAGTGAGTTGGCGGGTGTTGGCAATCCAATAAATGAATCGGCTTGGCGGGTATCGATATTAAATTTAGCCAAACGATAACAAGCGCCCAGCGTGATTAAAAAACCAAGGTAAGGAATCCATGATGTTGTGTTTGAGGAAAAATCAGGCCCGAAAGTAGTTGCTTGATTTTGCATTCCGCTTAGGATTTGAAAAACCACATACCCCGGCACTACCCCACTGGTTACCATATCGGCCAGTGAATCGAGTTGAACACCAAGGGGTCCGGCTACCTGAAATTTGCGCGCAAAAAAGCCGTCAAAAAAATCAAAAAATATACCCAGCGCAACCCAAAGAAATGCTATGAGGTAATTTGTTTGGCTCACGAAAACCAGTGCGACACAACCACTAAACAAATTGAGAAAGGTAAACAGATTGGGAATATGCTTTTTGATATTCATGTTTGGGAAAATATTTGAAAAAACAAATGTAGTACAATAACTGTAAGTCAAAAACGTTTTATCATAGAATTTTATTGTTGCCTAAACAGACGTTTTTGATTCGTTAAATACATCGGCAGTCTTTAAAAATTTGCTATTTTTGAAAAATTAAAGTCGGTATAACCGACCCGTAAATTGCTTTGAAAAAGATTGTATTTTTTTTGGTGTTGGGAAGTTGTTTGACCTATGGTCAGGCGATACGCAAGTATTCCAACGAGTTTATGAATATTGGTGTTGATGCGGCCGCATTGGGGATGTCCAATACCGTTGTTTCTTCGACGAATGATGTAAATTCGGGATACTGGAATCCGGCGGGTTTAATCCATTTGGAAGATGGTCAGGCTGCTGTTATGCATGCCAGTTATTTTGCCAACATAGCCCAATACGATTATGCGGCTTATGCCAAACCCATAGACGATCGCAGTGCTTGGGGCATTTCGTTGATTAGATTTGGGGTTGATGATATTTTAAACACTACACAACTTATCGATGCTGATGGCAATATCGATTACAACCGAGTGAGTTTGTTCTCTACTGCCGATTATGGTTTAACTTTATCTTATGCCCGCAAACTACAGGTTCCCGGTTTCCAGTATGGTGTTAATGCCAAAGTAATTCGCCGAATTATTGGTGATTTTGCCAGTTCGTGGGGTTTTGGGGTTGATGTAGGATTGCAGTTGGAGCGCAATGACTGGTATTATGGTTTGATGATTCGGGACATAACGACCACGTATAATGTTTGGACTATCAATGAAGAAGAATTTGAAAAAATTAAAAATGCCATTCCGGGTGAGAATACCGAACTACCGGAAAGCACCGAAATAACGGCTCCTAAAATGCAACTTGGATTATCCAAGAAATTTGAGTTTCATTATGATTACACTTTAGTAGCTGCCGCTAACTTGAACATGCAATTTTCGCGTACAAACGACATTATAGCATCTGATTTTGTGAGTATTAGTCCGGCATTAGGATTTGAATTTGGTTACACCGATTTGGTTTTTTTACGCACCGGAATAGGTAATTTTCAAAACATTACACAATTAGACAACACCACTAAGGTAGGTTTTCAGCCTAATATCGGATTGGGATTTAAGTATAAAGGCATACAATTGGATTATGCACTAACTGATTTAGGCGATCAAAGTGCGGCCCTTTATTCCAATATTTTTTCATTAAAAGTAGACTTCAGCATTTTCAGATAGGTCATGAAGGGAAAATTACTAACACTACTTCTAACTTGTATTTCCTTTTTATCGTCAGGACAAAGTTTAACATTATCGCCACAAGCACAACTCAGTGTATTTACTTGTGGACGAGGTGACCAATTGTATTCTACCTTTGGGCATACCGCTATTCGGGTTAAAGATACGGTTCAGCAAGTTGATATGGTTTACAATTATGGGGCCTTTGATTTTCGTACTGACAATTTTTATCTCAAATTTGTTAAAGGCGATTTACAGTATTTTGTGAACCTTACTTCCTATGATGAATTTCTGTATGAATACCAGTACGATAAACGAGAAGTAGTTGAGCAAATCCTCAATCTGTCTCAGTCCCAAAAGCAAGCCCTTTTTGACGCATTAAATACAACCTTAGAGCCCCAAAACAGGTTTTATACCTATAAATTTATTGATCGCAATTGCACCACAATTGTAGCCGACAAGATCAATGCCGTTTTAGGGAGTAAGAAAGTTGTTAAAACAGATGATACTCAGTGCAGTTACCGCGAAGTACTCTACCCCTATTTTGAGGATTATTTTTGGTATAAGTTAGGGATAAACATCATTTTTGGGTGGCGAACCGACGAAAAAGCCGAACAGTTGTTTTTGCCTGTTGAGCTTATGCATAGTTTGGAAAAAACGAAATACAACGGAAAACCCATAGTTCAAAAAACAATCCTTGTAAATCAGGGAGCGCCTGTATTGTCAAAACCATTTTCATTTCTAAACAGCATTTGGGTTGTACTTTTGGTAATAGTTGTACTGGTGTTCAGCAGGAATACAACACTGTATAGTTTGTATTGTATTATTGCCGGGTTATTAGGCGTATTTTTATGTGCTATAGGGTTCTATTCTGAACACCGTGAAGTTTTGTGGAACTACAATGCCCTACTTTTTAATCCGTTATTGCTTTTTATTCCGTTTGTAGGAAAACAAGTAAAGCAAAAGTTACTTCTTATTTTGTGGGTACTTTTAGGATTGTATGTGATATTGGTTGTAACCAAACCTTATGTAATGTTGGTTTTACCCTTTATACTGGCGCACTTGCTGCTATTTTACTTTATGTGGCGCAAAATACACTTATTGCCCTCGGTAAAATAAAACGGTACTAAAGGTTTTTACTAAGATATTAATATCCAAGAAAACACTTCGGTGCTTGATGTAATACAAATCGTATTGCAATTTCACTAAGCTGTCAGAAATAGAATCACCATAGGAATAATTTACCTGCGCCCAACCTGTGAGTCCGGGTTTGATAACGTGCCGTGTTTCATAAAACGGCATAATATCTGCGATTTCTTTAACAAAAACAGGGCGTTCCGGCCGTGGCCCGATGATAGCCATATCACCTTTTAGAATATTGATAAACTGCGGAAACTCATCCAATCGGGTTTTGCGTAAAAATTTACCAAATGGGGTGATACGAGCGTCATTGGTTGTGGTAAAAACGGCTCCGTGAGCTTCGGCATTTTTAATCATGGTTCTGTATTTGAAAATGCGAAAAACGGCACCATTTTTTCCGACACGCTCTTGGGTATAAAAAAGTGAGCCCCTGTTTCCGATTAAATTACCGAATAAAATAAGTGGCAAAAAAACCAAACCCAGCGTAAGTCCCAGTAATGAAATTAGAATATCTGTAAGACGGGAAACTAAAAGATACAATTGATTTTGATTGCTACGGCTAAACGGAAAATACCTGTAGAAATCGCGCGAAACGTATTGAACCGGAATTCGCTGCGTAATAGTTTCATACAGTTGCGTATATTCTTTTATGATAATTCCGTTTTCCAGAAGGTGTATGAGTTGGTTATACAAAGCCGTTGTAATCCCTTCCGTTTTTTGGGAAGCGACAACAATCTCGGAAATGGTGTTTTTTTCGACAAATTTTTGCAAATCATTGGTTTTAATACTTTTAACAGCACCTATAGAACGATGAAATTCGAGGCCATCCGAATTGACAAAACCAATAAACTTATAATGAGGGTCTGCCTTTTCCAATTCTGAAACCAGCTCTGTTAATTGCTCTTTATCGCAAATTAAAATAGCCTTTTTCAAAAACCGATGAGAAGCGAGAAATTTCACATAAAAAATTCGCCACAACAGCAATCCGGTCAGAATGGTTACATAAAATATGATTATTTGTAACCTGTTTTTTGGTAATTCGGGTGTTAAAACCGGAGTCAGTAAATAAACTAATACAGTTGTACTGGTTGTAAGTATAATACTTTTTATAACCTGAAACTGATTGCTGGCAACCTGAAGATTGTACATTTCAAACACAGAACCAAAAAGATTAAGGTATACAGCAAGTACAATAAACCAATAATAACTTGTTGCATTGAAGGTAAAATACTTGAAATCGAAGGTAATTCCGATGATATAGAGCGCAGAAAGGACCACCAGAATATCAAAAACCTTGAGGAGAACTTTCCTTTCTGAAATTTCGAAGTGTATTTTTTTTGCAGTAGCCATTATCATTACAATTCCGACTGCAAGTTAGCAAAATAAATGAAATTTTAAGATTATTTTAGGACATCAATCCATAGTGCTCTCACCTCAGACCAGTCAAATTTTTCAACTATTTTTCTTGCATTTGAAGTCAATTCTTGTTGTAGTACAGGATCAGCACACAATTCCTCAATAGCTGCTACCATGGCATCTACATCATTATCATTAACTAACAGTCCGCTTTTACGATGTTCCAACAGATACGGAACACCACCTACATTAGTTGACACAACCGGCAATCCCAAAGCCATAGCTTCAATTACGCTCACAGGTGTATTGTCAAAATGAGTCGTGTTTAAAAAAACAGAATAACTTTCTGATAGTTTTGTCCATTTTTTCTTACTTAATTTCCCGGTAAACTCAACGTCAACGTTGAGTTTTTTGGCTTCATTCATACAATTGGTCATTAAATTTTCTTTATCCGGTCCGACCATACACAATGTAGCATTTGGGTATTTTTTTTGTAACCGAGCCAAAACCTGAATGGCCATTTTTGGATTATAAATAGAAGCTAACGATCGCACCCAAAATAATTTAGGAGAATCGATTTGACGCTCAATAAAAGGATAATCATCAATTTTTATAGTATTGGGGATTAAGCTAAGATTTGCAGCATATTTTAATTTAAAAGCCTGATAAAGATAGCCTGAGGGGGCAATAATTTTATAGGCATTGTTGAACATTAGATTGCAAAAAAATGGACTATTTCGCAAACGATTTGGTAAATCGCCGCCATGAAGCTTCGCAATATATTTCAACTTAAATACTCGACATAATTGAGATATTGTAAAAGCAAACCAAAAATTCTGAGTGCTATACGTATCAATTAAAACATAATCAGCTTTAAACGAATACCTTATCGTAGTTAAAATCATATCTAGTAAACGCACCACTTTATTTTTCACAGAAGAGGCATACCAAATATGGAATCCTTCTTCCTCGAGAAATGAACCTAAGGATTCAATAGACGTAAGCGTATTTCCATGTTTTGAAAGTTTATTTCCTATGTAGATGATCTTTATTTTCTTCATTAAAATAAACTTTTAGTAAGGATAATGAGTAAACAAATCCGGGGGCGGCCAAACGCATAGCCGCATGGTTTATGGTTAACAACCAGAAAAGTACAAAACAAAAGATATAAATATTTTGTTTATTTCCCAAATATAAAATGGATGGTGTTGCAATTAAAAGCAATAGCGCCATAATTCCAAAAGCGCCGTGCTCTGCTAAGAGTCGGGTAATTTCGTTATGCGATAACGAACGAAAACCATTTTTTTCCGTTCTAATTTCAGTAGATTTAGCTACACCTGAACCGAAGAAAGGGTATTCTAAAAAGATTTCAATCTCATCTTTTGCTATATCTTCCCTCCCGGTTAGTTGGCTTTTTTTGGCCCTCCCCAAAGCATCTTGGTTGGCATACCTTTTGTCAATAAGACCTCCTGTTTGGAAAGAAGTGTAGCCCCAAATTAGCATAAAAGCCACTGAGAAAAAAGCGAGAAAATAAAATATTTTTAATTTTCCAATGCTTTTTGTATTAAAATAAATGAATCCAATCAGCACAACAATCATGACAAATCCGGTTATCATTCCTCCCCTTGAAAAGGTAACTAACCCTCTATAGGTTAACAAAAAAGCAACGATTAAATTGAGTATAAAAAGTAATTTAGTCCTTGATACCAATACCAATCTGGAGAAAAAAACAAACATTCCCAGTCCGAGAATAGTTGAAACCTGATTAGGGCCAAACCCCCCGGATAGTTCCACATTTGATCCGGTGCCAGTAAGTACCTCTTTGAGGTCTGGGGTATAAAGTGTAAGATAGGTTCCACAAGCTACTACCGGTAATCCCAACATAAAAACAATATTATTGAGTTCAGGATAACTTATCCTTCGGTTGTAGGCATAGAGCGACGACACTCCTAAACATAAAGGACCGGATATATTAAAAGCTATGGTCTTTCTTATTTCTGTATCAAGGTTGAGTGAATAAGTTGAAATGATTACAGCAGGTAATAAAAGTAAGAGGTAAATCCAATAGGGAACAGAATTTTTAGAAAAACCACTATAAAAAATGCCTAAGAAAATAAAGATCATGACACCATACTTCGAAAATTCATAAACGGGATTTCCGCTTGTCATTCGGAGCAAAGCCTCACTCCCCACAATATAGGCTGCGGCGTATAAAACTTCATTATTAACGTTTCTTTTTTTTATCACAAAATAAGCACCTCCAATAAGAATAGTATAACCGTATACTTTTGAAATGGGAGGAAACAAATAGATTAGCACCCCAATTAAAACATGGGAGAGAATAAGTAGTAAATAATTTTTGTTTTTATTTTGCAATTACAATTGTATTTAACCAATTCAAATAGTGTTCAATAACAGCATTTTCATGATATTTTTCCATAATTGTTTGATGGAAATCCTGAGCTAATTTTCGGCTTAAAGTTACATCTTTTATTATGGTTTCCAAAGCTTGACAAAAACCGGCCACATCATTAGGCTGAAGCAAGAGACCATTTTTTTCATGAATGATTACATTTGGGATTTCACCAACTGCCGTAACAACAACGGGCAATTCGGCAAAACCATATTCTAATAGGGCCACTGGTAATCCCTCTGATGAAGAAGTTAAAATTCCAATTTGACAACTTTTGAGAATTGCATGTACATCGTTGCGGCTACCATAAAAGAAAACATTTTCTTCGAGGCCTAAATGTATTACTTGTTGTCGTAAGAATTGAGAATACGCATCATTAAAATCGTTGCCAACCAAATGAAATGACCAACCGGGACAACTTAAATTGAGTTTTTTTGCGACAGCAAATAGCATTTCATGGTTTTTTTGGGCTCGTAAATTGGCCAGACAAACAATTCGTTTACCCGGTTCACCTCGCAATTCTTTCTCCAAACCACTATTTTGCTCACTCACGGTAAAATTGGGCATATAAACTACATTTTTGCAATGAAGTTTTGCAACAGCCCAATGTAACAACAACTGATTTACAGCGATAATTCCCTTGAAAAAAAAGGAGCAAATTGTTAAAACCGCTGATTTACGCTCTTCAAGAAATTCGCTTTTTCCATAATGGTCATGCCAGATTAATTTTAATTTTGGAGAAAGTAACTTCAGTAAAACGGCTGTAAAAAAAGATGTACTGTGGGCATGTATAATCGTAATCTTATTTTTTGCAACAAAAGAATACAACCTAAAGATTGCCTTTAAATCAAAAACCGACTTTTTTTTAAGAAAAATATATTCCACTTGGGGGAGTTTTTCATGTAAAAGTCCGCCTTCTTTTCGGGTCACTGCTAAAGCTGAAAATCCATTTCGCCTGTAAATTGCATTGGCATAATTAACAGCCATTCGCTCAGCGCCTCCGGTCTCTAACGAGTCTATAAGTTGTAGAATACGCATTATTTGGATATGATTATTTGAATTTCACTTTCAAAACTGTCAATTGTATAGTTGCGTGACCAATTTTCGGCAGCCTCACACATTTGGTTATAGCGCAATTGATTCGTTAAAATATCCTCTAATAGCGCTACATCAATATCCGGTTTCATTTGAAGCAAAACACCTCTTTTACCATAATCCAACATATCCGGAACACACGAAACGGGTGAGGCTACGGGTAAACATCCCCAGAACATACTTTCGGCAACTACTTTCGGCCATCCCTCACTTTTAGAGGCCAATAGCAAACAATGTGCATTTTGATATATTTGCTTAAGCGAATTGCTGTCTTTGTTGCCCTCTAAAAAAACATACTCAGAAGCTTCAATTTTATTTATGTAGTTCAAAATAGTCTCCCTTTCCACACCTTCGCCGTAAAGACGCAATTCAACATCATATCCTTTTTTTCTCAATTTGGAGGTTACGTCAATGGCATAGTTACAGTTTTTACCCGGGTTTAGTGTTCCTACGTAAATAAATTTTAGTTTTCCGGAAAGTGTTTTTGGTTGTACTGGCGTTTTTTCATTTTCGTAATAGCTTGCAGTAAAAAAAGGAACAATATTGCGTGACCTATTTTGCCAATTTCCGTAAACGAGGACTTTTGCATTTCTACAAAGAAGCGTATTGTTGAGTATGTATTTTTGAATACGATAACTTACTGGTTGCTTTGCCTTAAAATCCCAATTCCCAGCATATTTAATAGTTTTGGTTTTGTGTGGAAAAAAAAGTTGAGCAACACACCCCAAAAGACCTATATTACCGGGGCAACGCAGGTGAATATGTTCGGCCCAAATCATCGCGTTTACAACGACAAAAAAATTATACATCAGCCAAAAAATGGCTTTAAGCGCGTTCAGAGGTGTTTTGAAATTAGTCTCTTTTACTTTATAAATACGAGCAATTTTAAATGCTACCGGATCTCGGAGCAATTTCTTTTCGTTGGTACGAACCGGGCAACAGAATGCAACTTCATCAACATATTTTGCCCACAAATTCATTTCCTTAATGTAGGGACCGTAAGCAGAATAATTACCGTTTTCTGCAACCAAGGGTGATGATGTAATGATTATAAACCGCATTAAATATATCCTTTTGAACCTGTTTGCGAAACAACTACGGCCGGTACGCCAATTACTTTAGCATTATCGGGCACATCTGTAGTTACCAACGAATTGGCCGCCACAAGCACTTTATTTCCAACTTTTATTTTACCGGCTATCACCGCATTGGCTCCAATGTAGATATCGTCGCCGAGTATAGGCACACCGCGCTTTTCGCTCACACCGGAAACACCGATGGTTACCCCTTGACTGATATTACAATTATTCCCTATCACGGCATTTGAATTTATGATAATGTTCCCAAAATGAGCAATGTAAAATGAATGCCCTATTTTAACCGAAGCCGGAATGGAAATACCGGTTATGATTTCAATTCCCTTTTGCCAAAACAACATAAATCCCAGTACAATGATTCGGAAAGGTTGTATGCGAACGGAAGTGTAAAAAAAATGTGCCCATCGGTATTGGTATAGCGCCCAAAAGCCTTGAGTAAAAAAAATTATACCCAAATAACTACCGCCATAACTGCGGTATTTTTTAAAGTCGGATGCTATGAGGCTAAAAACGGTCATATTACTTTGGTTGATTAAAAAACAAACTTATCCATCCAACTGATCGGCCGCAAGCCTCGGTAAATGACTGGTATTTGGATGAAGACGATAATGTATTGATAAAACGCAGTCCGGTTAGAAGCAAGGTTATGGTGTGCCATTTTACCTTATCTTTAAAGGCAGGATTGCTGTTTTTTACTCTCCATACATACCATCCGTTCCGAACAACCATTTTTCCATAGAGGTATTTATTAGGTCTTCCTCCTTCATCGTGATAATGAGCCAATCGGGCATTTGTATTGATGTATAAAGGACCTATTTTTGAAACCCGAAGGGTAAAATCTGCATCTTCATAGAGACCGTATCCTTCAAAGTAGGTTGAAAATTGAAGCGTAGTAAAAACCGATTTTCGAAAAGACGAAACGCCTCCCATAAGATGTTCTACCGGATAAATGTTTCCTGAAGGAGGCAAAAAACTAATGCTGCGTCCGTGAGAAAAATTTGAAAAAAAACAAGGTGGTTTATCGGTATCCAAACCTAATTTTTTGCGCAATAAAAACCTACTGCCGTCTTTACGTTTCCAACCATCATAATAAAATTCATCCGGTTTAACGGTAGTTGGATCGGGGCATTTTTCCCAACTCACTTCATTTGTAATATACCCACCAACAGACAACGCCTCGGGAAAAAGTTTATAGGCATTACAAATTTCTTGAAAATACTGCTTTTCCAGTAGGGTATCGTCATCCAAAAAACATACTATATCACAATCATTACTTACTTTACTGATACCGAAATTGCGTTGTTTTGTAAGACCTCTGTTGTGCTCATCCACTAAAAAATAAGACAAATTAGCATCGTTCCGTCTTTGAATCATTTGTTGTGTCAGCTCATTTCGAGAACCATCAACAATAAGTACCTCGTTTGGAATAACGACTTGGTTGTAGACCGAATCAAGCAATTTTGACAAGGGCTCGGGTCTCATATAGGTACATATTATTAATGCTATTTTCATTGGAATTTATGAATGGTCGTATTAAAGTAAAAAATAAGGAACTTTTTAGAGATGATGTGGGCCATTTTTTTGTATCCTGCTTTTTCTATTCCTTTCATGGAAACTGTGTTAAAACCGTCCACAATAATAAAAACTTCGTTATTCTTATTGTCTTTGAGTAATTCTGATGTAAGTTTACTAAGCATAGACGGATAGATTCCCAGTCCTCTCTTTTCCGGTGACGTATAACAATCACCTATTCCGCACCCTTTTTTACCGATTAGTCGCAATACATTCAATTTTTTAAAAACACTTGATTTGTGAATGATTTTTCCATCCTCATAAAGAATTACATCAAACATTCCATGCTTATTGGGAATACGCTTTTCTGTATATATCAGGTTACTATAATCCAATATAAATTCTTTGTCGATACTATAAATGTAAATATCGACATCATAAATCTTTAGGTATTTTTTTAATAATTTAATCACTTATGTTTTTTTTGCAATAAAAATAAGATTATTCCATCCTTTAAATTTGTTGTAAGGCATTTGTTTTCGCTTATAATATTCGGCAAGGGACAACACTTCAACTATTTCAAATCCCGTATCAATAAGGTGTTTTTGTAATTGTTTTTTTGAAAAATAATACCCTTTTACTTCATAACCTCTAAACCCGGTCATACGGTTGCCGGGCTCTTCTTTTAAAAAGGGTTTTAAAAGTCGGCGCATATAAAAAAAACCTGTTTTAAGTGGTTTCCCAACCTGATTATGAACAGAACCAATAAGATAACCGCCCGGTTTGAGAATATTGTGAGCCGTTGTAAAAATTGTGTATCTGTCTTTGCGCACCGGAACATAGGTTAGAATGCTATTCATTAGAGTGACCAAATCAAACGAATTAGGTGTCCCTTTATATTGTGTGGCATCACAAACCGAAAGCTTTACTTTAGATTCAAGCTTCCATGCTGCAACATTGATTTTTCCTTTTTTAATCATATTTTCAGAAATATCAGTCCCAATACATTCGTCTAAGTCCAACCGTTCAAACAATCCATATATTTCCCTGGCTGTTCCACACCCGAAAATTTTAGCCCGCTTTATCGGAAAATGATTTAATGCTGCTAAATCGGCTGTTTTTTCATACAAATAGGCCTCATAATCAGAGGTTTTGGTAGCCTTGTAATCTTGAGTAACTATTACTTTTTCAATTTCCCAAAAATCTTTATTTTCAATTTTCATTAGTAAGTAAACATTTGTATTAATAAAACAAGACCTAAATCAATAAGGCAATTTCAAATTTAAACTAATTTATTTTGTAGGTTTTGTGGCAAAAAAAAGTAAATTATTGTACCCTTTCAACCGATTATAGTTATAATTAATAGACTTATAAAATTCTGAAAGTGATGTTATTTCGATGGATTCAAATCCGTTTTCTGTCAAATGTTGTTTCAACTCTTTTTTAGAAAAATAGTAGCCCGGCACATCATAACCATAAAAACCGGCCATGCGGTAACCTACCTCATGTTTTAAAAAGGGTTTCAATATTCTTCTGCACCAAAAAAACAATGTTTTTTGAGGAGTCCCAACCTGATTATGAACCACGCCAATTACACAGCCTCCCTTTTTGAGTATGTCGTATGAAGTTTTAAACACAGAATAGCGATCTTTTTTTTCCGGAACATAGGTAAGCATACAGCTCATTAAAGTAACCAAATCATACGATTCCGGTACATCTTTAAAAGTAACGGCATCGGCAGTTAGCAACGAAACTTTATCTTCTATACCCCATGTTTTAATATGATTTTTAGCTCTGTCAATCATGTTCTCGGAAATATCAGAGGCTTTGATGGTTTTGACTGATAAGGCCGATAAAATACCTTTTATTTCCCTTCCTGTCCCACAACCAAAAACTTTTACTCTCTCAATTAATATCTTTTGCCTTTCAGCGTATTGAGCTACTTTCTCATATAAAAATTTTTCATATCCGTTTGTATACTCAACCGATTTATCTTGAGATTGTATAACCTTTTGGATATTCCAAAACTTACTGTTTTCTATTTTCATAGCTATAAATATAATTATTTCCTTCTAATCTTGGTAAGCACTTTTGAAATAAGGGCTTTATGCGGTTTTATCTTTTTATCAAAAAATAGAAAACATTTAACCGTTAGTGGTTTTAAGATTTTAAAGTGCTTTCCTTCCTCAAATCCAATAGGATTTGGATTGAATCCTGCTTTAAATTCTACTACTCCTTTGGAGCCACCCATAGAGATATTGTAGCCGTCTGCACCTTCATTATACGACATTGTAATAGCCTCCCATTGAAGAAAATGTCCCGGGAGTAAATCAGGCGTTTCGCGTTTGGTGCCACCCAAAATGTAAGTATAATATTGCCCGGATTTCACCAAAAAAACGGCTCCCTTTAAATCATTATCCTTGTAACATGCGATAAAATGCGCCGACCCTTTCTGAATCAATTGCATCACAACAGGGCCAAAACTCTTCCAATCACGTAAAGCATAACCTTTAGACTTGGCATTTTGCTCGCACAAAGCATAAGCATCACGAACTGATTCATTTGATGTCAGAAATCGCCTTTCAAGTCCTTTGCGTTGTGAACTTCGTATATCCCTTCGCACCGAGGATCGGAATGAAAGCAGTAATTCGTCCGGGGTTGGATAAGGCTTAAAATCGACCCAATTAAGTCCGTTAGTGGCATATATATATTTGAAAACACTGCCCTTTTTCAAGGCTTCAAAATCAGGTTTTAAATCATAAAAATGAGTTGAATTAAAGTTTGTACTGGCAAAAGGGTAATTAAATTGATACAAACAGCAATTGTGAGTTGTGGCCCTCTTCTCTATAGCTTTAGCCAATTGAATAAGGGAATTCCCTTCTGCTATTGGCCCGTAAGGAACAACATAAAATTTAAAAAAAAGAACTTTTGCCACTACTGCAGCATAACCACCATGTATTTTACCGTTTTCAATCAACAAGGCTAACTCAAAATCAAAACCATAACTTCGGTAGGAAATTAACCAATCGGTGAGCATTAAATGACAGCCTTTGGGGTGTTCTAAAACAAAAGCATCCCAAAGGTCACAATACGACTTTTCGTTGGTAAATAGAATTTCCATTAACTTACTGTTCTGAATAGTAGACCTGATGAATCAATAACTGTAAAATTTCCATCCTCAGTGACGTCGAGTTTACAGGTTTCAAAACCCGATATGTAAGCAATCCATTCGGATAACGTTGGATTCCAAACCTTATCGGCTAGAATTTGTTTGGCTAAATAACTAAAATTTTCATCCACCTCAGGGTGAACTTTTTCATTACTTTCTAAAAATTTACCATGATGGTAGTTCATAGGAACCGAAAAATACGTGTGCGCTATAAATGCACCCTTTTCTTTAATAAGCAAATCAATAGTTGTAGGAGTAAGCGATTTTTTAAAATCGGTCATTTCAAGTGTTTGAAAAACAACAAAATCTGTACTACCTATACGGTGTTTAAAAAAAAGCGGTGCAAAAGCAGCCAAACGATAAGGCGTCTTTTTGTGTTTATTCCAACGTAAAATTAAACCCAAAAAAATAGCTGTAAGACGAGCCGCGTTAGTCAAAAAGAAGGGAAAAGCTTTTAATTGCTTTTTTAAGAACAGCTTTCTGAAACCGGTAACTGTGTTTTTATAACTCAGAATAATACGTTCATCAGCATAATAATGAAAAATACTGTTCTTAATGATAAGTTGCATTTTTTTTAGGATTCCCAAGCCTGAATTTCCTTTTAAAAATTGGGCTAAAGTAAATTGATTGGTATTAATTTGATTAATAACACCCGCTGTTGAAGTCCCGGAATCAATATAATTCCAGAATATTTTTAACTGCTTTTGATTGGCTATTTGTTCAAAATAATCGTTCGTTTTACCACAATTTTGAAATAGTGAGAGATTGTAAGGCTGATAACCATGATCAATCCAAACCGGTATTTTGTATGGAGGTGAAAAATTTTCAAAATCGTCAAAACTATCTTTTTCACTTTTGATTGATTGTGAAAGTGAATGATAGCATAATTCGTGTCCGTCGTTGTGCCAAGCAGAAATCAAATCGCTTTCACGTTCAAATGAAGCATTATCGTTTCGTTTAGAATAATGATTCATAAAGAAACCTTTCGTAATTTTTATGCCCTTTGTTTTGAAAAAAAGGCGTTGCACTTCCAAGTTTTGCGGCGTATCAAAATCACAATGATCTGTAAAACAGGCTACCGCTGCAAATGGAATTGCCGAACGGCTAAACTCAATTGGATTATATTTTCCGAAAAGCAATGTTGGTTTTAAATGGAGTGGCGGAAAACAACGTGCCGATTGTATAACTTTTCGGTTATCGGTTCCGGTATATTGGGTTACATTTTTACTGTTTTTTGGGTTCCATTTCCAAACCAAATGGTTGGGTCGTTTTTTTGCAAAAGTCCACACACCTAATTGGGTGTTAGGTTGCACATAAGAACCGTTTTCAAGTTGAATAATTTTGGGAGTAAATTCATTTGCCGATACATCGGTTGTAGCCTCTGTCCAAGTATAATCATGCAAACGGAACCGTTTTATGGCAAAAGTAAATACAATTTCAAGTTCCTCTTCGACATCCGATTGCATAAAATTATCAATAACTGTTCGGTTACCCTCTTTTTTGGTAAGGGCAACTACAGGCGAGCCATTTCGATGAACTGTTATGCTTTGTATCATTTACTTGGTTCTTTTTCCGAGTTTCATCAAATTTTCGGCATAAAAAACAGATTTCCCAAATTGCATTAACCTGTAGGGCATTTTTAACAATTTCAGTGGCAGTTCAATTTTAGATCCCTTAAACAAGTACATCGCAAAATACTTATGCTTGTATTCGATTAGCTGTTGTGGTGTAAAATGCTTCAGAATTTGATACATGATCGTTGGACTGGGCACAGGTCTGATCCATTTAACGGGGTGGTTCAACTCCCAAGGCTGTTTTTTTCTTTTTTTTCCGATAATTCGCGCCTGACTTCCCCAAAAACGATAGCCTCCAACTGGTGGTTTTAGGTGTAAATTGGCCGAAAAAGGATTGTGTAAAACCGTTACCCCTATTTTGGTAAGCGAAATACCAAAATCACTGTCTTCGCCATATCCACCATCGTAATTAATATCATTCCCAACTAAAGTTTTTACATGTTCTCGGGCTACACATGAGTTGGCATTACTAAAACTTTGAGTGGCTCCAACTACCCAACGATTGGGATAGTCACTCAGTTTTTTCGTCAAATCGTCAAGTGTTTGTTGCTGATGATCGGCACGAATATCGAGTCCGTTGCAAGCACCGGCCTTATAAGTTTGTAACAAACGAATATGATTTTCGATAAAATCTGGCGGAATACGTATATCGTCATCTCCAAAAACAATATAATCGCCAGTACATTGATCGATTGCTTCATTTCGGGCACGACAACTCCCTTTGGTGGTTTGCCAAAAAAAGGCAACTTTAAACGGATAGTCATTGGGATTATAAAGTTCCGGAATACGGTCTTTTTCGGGGGTAGCATCAACTACAATGACCTCAGTAGGTAAATACGTTTGCTTTTTTAAGTCGTCAAGAAGTGTTAGTGTGAATTGCTGACGCATCATTGTTGGAATGATGTAACTAACGGATGGATTGCCTTGAACAGCGCATAATTCACGAGCCGGAAGGTAAGGTTGATTTACACGCTGATTGACGGTTTTCTTTGCCTTGAAGTAGGCTTTCCATTCCGTAAATTTCCAAAAACCCTCGCGGTATAGCATAAAGAGGGAGTGCTCTTTTTTAAAATTTTTAATAAAAAAAGTATACCGATCAAGTGTTGAAATTGAAATTGTTTCTTTTTCTGTTACCTCAAACAAACCCTTCACATACATTGGAATTGCTCCTTGGTTGCGTAAAGCATTAAATCCGAAATCGAAAGCAGCCATAACCGGATTACTAAAATCGGCATCAAAACCCCCTAATACCTCCCAAACCTTTTTTCGAACCACAAAATGCTTGGGATTGATACGCCAACTTACACAGTTCGTTACATGATCAAAATCGTTTACATACCAAAAAAAAATAAAAACCTGATACACAATTTCCGGAAAGGCATTTTTGAAGCCCTGTTCAAAAGAAGAATGCCAAATATCCCCATGACCTAAAGCCAATTTATCAAGCTGATTCAAATTTGGAGTTCCTGTGTAGAGTAAAACTTCACCTTGAGGTGTGGTATATTCTTGTAATGTAATCATTTTTTTAAATTAAATTCATCTCGAATTTTTGTGCATCGTTCTATGGTTTGCAACGCAATTGTTTTTAAATCAAACGTATTTCTGATTTTTTTTGCGGCCTTATTACCCATTCGAATTCTTTGCTCATCATTTTGAAGCAACGCAACAATATACCGGGCATAGATATCGTGTTGCGTAGGATGGGCCAAAAATCCATTATCGCCATGATCTATTACTTCTTTTGCCCAACCTATATCTGAGGCTACTACTGCTTTGCCCATAGACATTGCCTCAAGCCAAGAAACCGGAAATGCTTCTGCAAAAGTAGGAAAAACACAAACGGCAGCCGATTGAATTTTATGAATTATTTCGTTGTACGGAACAGCACCTTCATAAAAGACTGATTGCGCAGCATGTGGTGCAAAAAGAGGTTTCATAAGTTGCCAGGTTGAAGCAGCACCACTCACTACATCAGGGGCATCTTTGCCTATTAACCACAGTTGAGCGGCAGGAAAACGTTCATGAACCGCATTAAAAATAGCCGGTAATTCAAGTAACCCTTTTTTGCGAATTAATGTTCCAAAGTATAAAATTATGGGTGCGTTATTTGAATTCAATACACCAAACTTATCCGTATCGATTCCGTTATGAATAATGGCAATATCGCGTTTGGCATTGAATAATGTATTGGTTAACTCTGCCGTAAACTGACTCACCGAGACAATCGCATCAGCGTTGGTAAAAGCTCTTTTTTCAAGGATGAAATTTCGCTTCTTTAGCGGTCTTTTTTCAAGATGGCAAAAATAAGTATCACTTCCATGAAGTTTAACTACCAAGGGGCAATTTAACTTAAAAAAAGCAGTAAAACCGGTCCAATCCGGAGCTTCTACAATATCTACCTCGCCTTTTACTACTAACGAATTTATATAGCGCGCAACTTTCTTTTGCGTAAGCCAAAATGATAACCCTTTAAAGCGTACATTCTTTATTTTGTGTATACGAATACCTTCATAGCTAAAAACACTATCCTCATTTTGTCCGTAAACCACCACAACGGATTGATGACCAAGATCCACTAAACCTTTAGCTAAATTGAGGATGCTACTTCCAATTCCGCCAGCGGTACCGGTTTTTGGGTGAGGAAATTCAGGAGTAAGAAAGGCTATTTTCATCCTACTGCATTAATTTTTAATCCAAATTGCAGCGACATTTCGACCATTGAGGGCTTTTTTTGAAATAAGCTCGGCTTCCTGTTGGGCAAAATCCTGAGGCAATTCGCTTTTAAGAGGTCCGAAAAATCCGTAAGACCGTTTCGATAATTGTCGAAAATTAGTGAGTTTGTCTTCTAAAAAACGCATGGATATCCCACCTGATTCTTCACCGTTTTTTTGAATAATTTGAATATCGGTTACACTCCAAATTTCATCGGCTGTCATTCTTCTTTTAATGATACCTTCGGCCAATAACTCATCGTTAATCAGGTCGATATAATCTTTTCGCCCTATTAGTCTTTTAAACCATTTACGAATAGGTTTAGGGATTATTGTAACCCATGATGCCTCGTTGGATGTTGTTTTATTTGAGGCAGTTTGCAGTTGTTCCATTCGCTGTTTCAATTCCGAATCGTTCAAAAAATCAGCATTTGGGTCTTGAAGATGAATTAAGATTCCGTTGGTATTGAGTAACCGATTGATATCTGCCAAAAAAGAAGTTAAATCCGGAATATGGTGCAAAACTGAGCAAATAATGATGATATCAAATTTTTCCGTCAGTGAGGAAACATACCCTTCTTTAACTTCAAAAGGAATACCCCATGTTTGCGCCTTTTCGGTGGCTTTTTGCAACATCACAGGTGATGTATCGAGTAAAGTAACTTTTGAAATTTTATCCTTTAATTGAGAATTCATTACGCGTTGCGAACTCATACCGGTACCACAACCAACATCGAGAAGTGAGAGATTAGATTTTTCAGCAAAACCACTATAATCAGCGATAAGTAAATCGGTTTGTTCTTGTAAACTAACCGTCATATCATTGTGTAACTGATCGTAATATAAGGCCTCATGATTATGAAAAACGATATTAACTTTTTCTTGAAATACTTCAGAACTACAGGTAGATCCGACTCTTTTCATTAGAGGTAACAATTGAGAATAGCTCATTTTTCTCTACTTTTTGGAATCAATATTAGGTTTTAAAAGTACTATTTTTCAAATAAAGAAACTATTACCTCATCGGATAAGATTAAAATAGTTGTCAACCATATTTTCCAGTGTAAGTGCTTCTATTTGTGTGTTATAGCTTTGGGTATTATCAATAACTACCTGTTGTGACAAAATACGATGCAATATCTGTGTGAGTTGGGATACATTTTCTTCATCAAACAAAAAACCATTTACATTTTCATGAACCAAGCCCAGTATATTCCCTTGATTTTTTGTGGTAATAACCGGCAATCGGCACATTAGTGCTTCTACCACTGAGTAACAGAATGTTTCGCCGTGTGAGGGATGAATAAGATAATCGTAATGCGAATAAAGTTCATTCAAATTGGTAACATTCCCTTTAAAATTAAAAAAACCCGTTACGTTTAGAGACTCGCATAATTGCCGTAGTTCATGTTCATAATAACCTGTACCGTAAACATCAATAACAAATTGAAACGTTTCCTTTTTAAGCACTTCGTGAACAGCACTGATTAAATCTTGTATTCCTTTATCTTTTCGGAGATGGCTTGCCACTATAAATTGGGCAGTAAAAGAGGGCTCTGTTTTTTTTACAAAACGTTCCGGATTTATGCCGTTAAAAATTACCCTTGTTTCAGCGACAAAGTGGCGACCTAACTCTTTTTTTAATTGATTGACAGAATAATGTGACACTCCAATAAAAAGATCAACATAACGCCCATACAAAATGCCTTTGATTCGTTTTTCGATTCGTTTTTTTAAAGGGTAACCTGAGAGTTGTCTTGGGTTATGGTCGACCATAATAAGTTTGGCCGCAGTTTGTTTTTTTATTTTTTTGACATAGGGTGTACACAGTTCAATAAAATGTGTGAAAATATGGGTATATTCGGTAGCATTATGCTGTTCACAAAAAAACTTTTCTACGTTGGCAAACTCACTTGAAAATAAGGTCATCTGTTGGTAATAGCCGTGTGCGTTGGAATTAGGAAAAAACCAATCTACTGCAACTCCATTCGCTTTACATTTTTGATCAAAAAGCCAAAAAAAGTGGTCCATTCCGCCAACTCGTTCAGGTAGCAATTGGTAATTACATAAAACGGCTATTTTTTGTTGTTGGCCCATTGGTAAAGTGTTTCACAAAATCGATAACTGGTGCCTTGAAGTGGCTTTCCTATTTGCAAATTTATGATGTCATTCCTGAAATTTTGGTCTTCAGAAGGTGTTGAAAGATACTTTAGAATTGCTGTTTTGAGTTCGTCGTAATTTGTAACGATAGCTGTCGATTTACTTAAAACCACATTCTTATAATGGGCATACTCAATATATTTACGGTCAAAAAACAATCCGTTTTTTCCATCGCCAAAAACCGGATTGATAACCGGTTTGTCAAAAATCATAAAATCAAGGCTCATAGTTGAGCACATATTTATGTTTAAATCGCAGTGTTCTAAAATTGCCCTCAAATCGATCATATCTTCTACTGTCGGAATACGTTGCGACCAGATTTCCTGATGTTTTTCTCGTGTCAAAACCCATTTTGGGAAATTCCAAACAATAAAATCATACTTGCTTTTAAGGTGCAAAAAGCGATCGGGTTTTTCTGCCGGTGACGTTCTGACAATAAAATTCGATTTAGGAATATCGCCGTTTACCATCATAGTAGCGATTACGTCGATATAAAGTTCATCGTTTTTGCTGGTAGAAACATCTCCACAGCTGTAACAAATCGTTTTTAATGAGTTATTTAAATTAAATTTGGTACAAAATTGTTCTTTGGAAACAGCATATTGTTCCATTACATAAGGTTCAAATTGCGGTGTACCCAAAACGGCAATTTGGTCTGAAGAAACACCGGGATAAAAGTGTTTCATTTCGTTTTTCATAATATCGTTCCAAACCAAATAATAATTAAAATTAGCTGCCATTCGGCCTTTTGAGGCTAAATTATCCCAACTAAAAATAAAAGTTGCTGTTTTAACCCCTTGCTTTTGGGCTAAATAATTGAGGGGAGCTATAAAAGGAGGGCGTTGATGGGTAAAGAACAACAAATCTATCTTTTCTTCCTCGAATTGCGGTTTAAAATAGTGAATCCAAGCGTCTTTTTTAAACGAATTTTCATGCAATTTCTCATACCTTTTTATCCATTTTTCAGAATGAAAAAGGGAAGTCCACCCATATATAAGTCGCGTTGCATAGCCCCTTGTTGATTTAACCTTAGAATTATTTAGTTCCAGATTATCGCGTATGCCGAAATTATCTTTTTGATGAAGCTGAAGATGGGCAACTTCCTTTAATTTTCTAAAAAACCAATGCGAAAATTTTTCTTCAAAGGCATTTACTTCGATGATTTTAATTCGAACGGAATCGCTGAAAGCAGATTTTGGCAAAAAAGATAAAATAACAACTTCTTCAAAAACCTGTTCAGCCTGATTTAAAAAATCGCTTAAAACAAAATTTCTGTACCCAACTCCATCTGTAATTACAATACCCAATTTTTTCATGCTGTTAGGCCAACTTTATAAATAAATTTCGCTGATATGCCGTGATATCATTATTTTCCATCCAAATCTCATAATCCTGTTCGTGCAATAATTTTAAGATAGCATCATAGGTTTCTTTCGACATGGTTTGCGGAATGTAGTATTCAAAATTAATAATAGAAGGTTTGCACTTCTTGAAGTCGATAGCAAATATAATCTCCGCATCATAACCTTCAGTATCAATTTGAAGTAAATCGCAATTTTGTATGGAATAGCGATCCATTAAATCCGACAAGGTAACGCAATTTACCTTTTCTTCAATAATATGTTCTGAAGGGATTTTACAATTTACATGATGGCTTTTGATGAACGATGCAATTCCTTTTGAATATTTTGGAACCTGATTAACAGCAGCGGGATTAACCCGATGAATTATCATTTCTTTTTCCGAATTGTGAATCGCCAAGTTGAGTGTTTTCAAGTTTGGATAATTACGGTAGTTATTTTCCAATTCCTGATAATAATCGTATACCGGTTCTAAAATATAGCCCGATACGTTTTTGTGATTCCAAGTAATAAAATGATGTATAGGATCATCATTTACTCCATCATTACCGCCTATTTGAATAAAATTCAACGACCCTTTATGGGCTAATAATTTATTGAGAAGGTTATCTAAAAAAACAAAATTAGATACTTTACTAATTTTATATCCTTTTTGATAAATAACTCTCTTACAATAATTCTTTATTTTCTTTTTATTTAAAAAACCCATCTTTAAAATAGTGTTGAATCAAACTCTTTATTCGGTATTGTTTCAAAGAACATGTCGATTTTGTACGTGTTTTTCTAAAAAATCAAGTGGCTCTTTTATAGCTATGTTTACCTTTTTTGCATAGACCAAAATATAAAAAATTTCAGCAAATTTAAAATTAATTGGTATTAATTTCTGAGAAATACACTTGAAATTTTGCACCTTTTTTCAGCCATTCTCCAATTTGGTAAAACAGGCAATTGCCGAAAACGGGATTTTAGAGCGACTGATTTCCGGTGGATTATTTTGTATTGAGGTAAGGTTGAAATGCTTTAGCAAAAAGCGCAGAACTTACATTTTTTCCTTTGTAATTTACGTGAATATCGTCGTAAAAAAACAATTTATCATTTAGAATTGCCGAGTGATTGATAAAAGGGTATTTCGCATTATGGTTGATGATAGTTGTCTTGTAAATTGGAGCTTGATAAATGATTAATTGAGTGTTGTTTTCTTTACACAAATCACTGATTTTTTGGATATACGGGTTTTTCCATTTCAACTCAATCGATGTCAGTTCTTTTTCGGGAACTTCGGCAGTTTCAGGATAAAAATAGTTACCATTTTCGTCGAAGCGATTCTTTTTATTGGGTTGAATGGCTGCCACTATCGACGTATAGAACACTTCGGTATTGTAATAGCACACACCAATGGCTGGCATGTACTGAGATAAAGTTAATGGTTTAAAATAACCTTTTTCGCAATTTTGATAATAGTCAGACACATAATCGTTGGAAACAAAAGGCAAAAATCGGTAATCGTTGTTGTTCAAAACGGGATGTTCTAAGGCCAAATCCCAATGACTCAAAGCTAAAACACAAAATTGAGTTTTTTTTCCTTGTTTGAAAAAATGCTGAAGCATCAAATAATTGGAGCTTATCGCAGTATCGTCGATGCTTAAATTAATTCCTTTTTTGTTCGTTAAACTATCAATTTGTTTTGTATCTAAAGTAGTCAAACCAATACTCGAACCGATTATTACATAATCAAAATGGCTTTGTTTGACTTCATGCGTAAGAAAACTGGGTTTGTAAAACGATGAATTTCGCAAGAAATACAAATTGAGCCAAGCTATAGCGTTGATGCCAATAAAAACAATCAATCCGTATTTTAGAATATGTAGTAAAAACTTTTTCATAATTAGAATTGAAAGTAAATAAAACTCATCTGATTGCGGTACGTTCCCATACAAAACAGCAGAAAAACTAAAAAAGCTACCGTATATTTATTCAAAATAACCTCATCCCGATGTTTGGTTACGTGGCGCCATTCGACAAAAAGCAATACTAAAATCGAGAACAAACAAATCATTGTAAGTAAGGCATATTTGGCATTTTTATAGAAGTATTTTGGATTCCATTCACTCACATCAAACATTCCTGAAAGGTATTGAAATGCCAACGATAAACTATCGGCTCGAAAAAATATCCACGCAAATGACACTACTATAAAAGTAATGGTGATTTTCAAGTACGCTTTCGCGGAAAAACTACTGTCGGATAAACTCGTCCGGTTTTTGTTTGAAAGTAAGAGCGGAATGAACAATAGCGAATGTAGTAAACCCCAAAAAATGAACGTCCAATTGGCTCCGTGCCAAAATCCGCTTAATAAAAAAATGGCAAATACATTACGGAGTTGTTTGGTTTTACTGCCTTTGCTTCCACCGAGTGGAATGTAGACGTAATCCCTGAACCACGACGATAATGAAATGTGCCAACGCCGCCAAAAATCGGCTATGTCTCTTGAGAAATACGGAAAATTGAAATTACGCAACAAATCGATTCCGAACAATTTGGATGTTCCCAAAGCGATATCGGAATACCCGCTAAAATCGCCGTAAATTTGGAAAGAGAAGAAAATCATTCCTAACCACAGTTCGGAGCTGGTGTGTGTGGCTGAATTTTCAAAAATTTGATTGACAAAAAAAGCACAATTATCGGCAACCACAACCTTTTTGAACAAACCCCAAATGATTTGTTTCACGCCTTGAATGGCTTGGCTGTAATTGAATTGACGTTGTCTTTTAATTTGCGGTAATAGATGTGTGGCACGTTCGATTGGACCAGCAACCAAGAGCGGAAAATAACTCACAAAAAGCGAGTAGGTTATCATATTTTTTTCGGGCGCAATTCGGTTTTTATAAATATCGATGACATAGGATAAACCGTGAAACGTATAGAATGAAATACCCACAGGCAGAATCACTTCGAGTGTCCAGAAACTCGCATGAAAGCCTATTTTTTCTAATGCCAAGGTCAATGATTCAGCAAAGAAATTGTAATATTTAAAAACCCCTAAAAATCCAAGATTGATTCCCACACTGAGCCAAAACCAGAACTTTTTATTGTGTTCATTGGAGGCTTCGTGCATTTTTAACCCTGTGAAATAATCTAAAGCTGTTGAAAAAATCAGCAGGAATAAAAACCGCCAATCCCAACACGCGTAAAAAAAGTAACTTGCGACCAACAACAACACATTTTGCAATTGCAGCCCGCGTTTGTTCAACATCCAATAGATAGCAAAAACAATGGGAAGAAAAAGTAAAAAGGAGATGGAGTTGAATAACATTGAATTAATTTATAAATCCCTAAACTGCTTTTGATGATTGACATTCCAAATGGCTACACTTTGTAACGATTGCAGAAAAAGGTCGGCACTGTTACCTAATCCGAAATCGGACTTGGTTTGCTGAATCGAATGCGAGTCGATTACTTTTAGGGCTTCAGAAATACTTTTTCCGGTATAATCAACATTAATAATATCGGCATGTAAAGCTCTATTTTGTTGTCGCGTACCGATATTGATAACCGGAATACCGTAGTAAGGAGCTTCACGAACACCGGCGCTACTATTGCCGATGATAAAGGAAGCATGTTTAAGTAAAGTGAGGAAATATTCGAAACGCAATGAAGGATATACTTTAAATCTTGAATTAGTTTTAAACGTTTCAAATTCTTTCAAAATAAAGCGGCTTCCCAAATCATTATTGGGGTAAATTACGATAAAATTATGGCTATCGTTGAGCAAAGCTGATGTAAAATCGGCAGCATATTTTTCCATTTGATGAACCTCTGTCGTTACAGGATGAAACATAACAATAGCATACTTATCAAACGGAATCTCGTAGTAGGTTTTTACAGTCTCTATACTGGGGAGAGATTCCGAAAACATAATATCAACATCGGGTGATCCAATTGTAATTACAGCAGATTCCATTTCACCCATTTGCAACAAACGTCGTGCAGCATCATCATTAGAAACATAATGAATATGACTCAGTTTACTCACGCTGTGTCGAATCAGTTCGTCTACTGTGCCGGATAGTTCACCGCCTTCAATATGAGCTACCAAAATATTATTTAACGAACCAACAATAGCGCCCGCTAAAGTTTCTACGCGGTCGCCATGCACCACAATCATGTCCGGTTGAATTTGTTTACAATACTCCGAAAACCCTTCTATAGTCTTAGCCAAAGTAAGATCCATAGTGGTTTCGTGAGTATGGTTTTCAAAGTTATACACATTCGAAAACCTACATTGTTCAATTTCAATAACCGTGTAGCCATATTCCTTTTGTAAGTGCATACCAGTTACAAATACAAAGGGTTCAAAATCGGGATGCGATTCTAAAACAGCGATGAGCGATTTAATCTTACCAAAATCTGCTCGCGTGCCGGTAAGAAAAACAATTTTCTTAGTCATACTTAGGGTTTAACCAAATAGGATATCGCATTAGAATAGGGCAATTTTTTGACTTCTGCTTTACGGTCAAAGAAATCGTCGACCGCTTTATTTGTTCCGGCAAAAGTGCCATAATCATCTAAAATTATAATTCCACCCGAAGATACACGCTCATACAATCGTTCTAAAATTAACTTAACAGGTTCATATAAGTCAACATCAATATGCAACAACGATATTTTTAGATGCGGATTATTGGCAAGGTAAGCATCGAGAGTGACCAAGATATCGCCTTTTATTATTTCAACATTTTTGTGCAAATTTTGCTTTTCGAGTAAATCAGAAATTTCTTCAAAAGAAATACTTTTGCCTCCATTCGTTTCTTCTACAAAAGCATCTCGTCGTTTTTTATCGCCTTCAAAACCGGCTTCCGGGAAGTCGCCAAACACATCAAAACCTATTATTTTACGGCTTTGTGTGTGTTCTAACAAATCGCGAAATTTTACCCAGCGGAAAAAAGAATTCCCTTTAAATACGCCAAATTCCAATACTTCTCCTCTAACCGTTGCGGTTTGTTTAAAAAATTCAAGATGGCTTATAAATTTGCTGAAACGCGCCGGATCTGCAGTTGCATAAAACCCATTCTCGTAGTCAAATTTTTGGTTTAAATCATATAGTTTTTCCATTAGTTAAAATCGTCGTAGGTTAATTGTTCATCCGTATCAATATCTCTTGTGGCTGTTTTTCCAAGTACATCGTCAAAGAATTCTGCCAGTATTTTCCCGGTTCCGGGTCGTTTTACCCAAATATTTTGTTTTGTAAAGGTCTCCCCTTTTCTCACCGGAGCTATTGTGCAAACTGTTGCAAAAGCAAAATCGATAGTTACCTGTTCTTCTTTGGCTGGTTCTTTAGAACCACCGCGCATTTGCCAAATTTCGTTCGAAGATATAATAAGTTCGCGACAGGCATTTTCATCCATACTACAAACAATATCGGGTCCTGTTCGTTGCATATGATCTGTAAAATGGCGCTCTAAAATACTGGCGCCTAAGGCGACAGCACCCAAACAGGCATTGTTATTTAATGTGTGATCCGACAAGCCAAAAACCTTATCCGGAAAAGCTTCATGCAATTCGGTCATAGCACCGTAACGCACCAAATGAATAGGGGTTGGGTATAAATTTGTGGTATGCAAAAGCGCAACCGGAATGTGATGTGCGTCAAAAATTTCAACTGCTTTACGAACACTTGCAATAGTATTCATTCCGGTGCTCAGGATAACCGGTTTTCCAAAAGAGCAAATATGCTCCAAAAGAGGGTAATTATTACATTCGCCGGAACCAATTTTATAGGCAGGGATGTCAAATTTTCGCAAACGATCTGCTGCCGCTCGAGAAAAAGGGGTAGAAATAAAAATCATGCCTTTGCTTTCCACGTAGTTTTTGAGTTCTAATTCTTCCGTTTCATCAAGAGCACACCGTTCCATGATTTCGTAAATAGAAACATCGGCATTGCCGGGAATGACTTTTTTGGCCGCTCCGCTCATTTCGTCGGCTACAATATGGGTTTGGTGTTTTACCATTTCTGCACCGGCTCTGTGGGCTGCATCAACCATTTCTTTGGCAACTTGAAGCGAACCTTCATGATTGATTCCAATTTCAGCAATTACCAAGGGAGGGTAATCGGGTCCTATTTTTCGACCCGCAATTTCAATATATTTATTCATACTAATAGGTTACCAGGCAGTCCAACCACCGTCAATTATAAGATTATGTCCAATTACATGGCTGGCTGCATCGCTGGCCAAATATACAACTCCTCCACGTAATTCAGATTTATCGCTCATCCTACCAATTGGATTTAGATTTTTAAACCGTTCCAAAAATAAACCTTCATGACCATTCCAAATTCCGCCCGGTGTTAAACTGTTTACCCGAACTCCTTTTTCAGCCCAAAGTGTCGCTAAGTACTTTGTTAATGCAACAACACCGTGCTTACTTACACTGTAAGCTACCGGTTGCGAAATCCCTGTTCCGGGATATATTTTATGATTTGGGCTTACAACTCCATACAACGAGGCAATATTAATGATGCTTCCTTTTTGTTGTTTCAGCATTTGAGTACCCACAACCTGGCATCCTAAAAAAGTACCGGTTAGGTTTACATTCATAATATTATTCCAATCCTCAAGCGGAAAATGTTCAAAAGCATTATCAAAAGCGGCTGTTTTACTTTGATTCGTAAAACCGGCATTGTTTATCAAAATATCGATTGTCCCGTATTTTGAAACGATTGTTTCGCAAACAGATTGCCAATTCTCCTTCGAGGTAACATCGAGTTGCAATACATCGGTATCGATTGCCTCCTGCTTTAGTAAATTAGCTTTTTGTTGGCATGCTTCTTCGTTTAGGTCGGCTAAAATAACCGTAGCGCCATGCGAAGCCAAAGCGATGGCATGCTCCGAAGCTAATAGTCCGGCTCCACCTGTAATCAAGGCTACTCGACCGGTTAAATCAAAAAGATTTGTCATGTTCTTATTGTTTAGTTTGCATGATAAATTCGACTAATTTAAGGTCAAATTCAGTATCAATATCTATGGCGTTTTCGCGAGGTATTTCATAAATCATACAGCGCGCTTCAGACCAATGTTTGTATTTATACAGCGCCTCTTTACGCATAGCATAAACTGCGGGAGTTAAGCTGAATACTTTAGGAGCATCTTGTCTACACACAATTGGTTTTGATGGTTTTTTTACAATATAGGCGTAATTATCTTCACCTATTTCCATCATGTTAAAATATGGGTTACGTTCGGGTTCATATCCTGTAATTACAACATCGGCATCATTTTCCATCAACATTGCTATTGCTCCATCGATATGTTCCGGTTTGCGAAGTGGAACGGTAACATCCAAATCGACTAAAAATTCGACCTTTTGACCGGTAGTTTTTTCATATTCTTCCACCAAATGGATAAAAACATCCCATTTAGACGCCGTATCGGAAGCCAATTCCTCGGGCCTTTTAAACCTGTTCTCTATGCCATAAGTCGCTGCTAAATCCAACATTTCATCACTATCAGAAGACAACACTATGGTTTGTATTTGTTGTGCTTGTTGTGCACATTGCACTGTGTAATAGAGTAATGGATGACCATTTACCAATCGGATGTTTTTTCCGGGTACTCCTTTTGATCCCCCTCTAACACAAATGGAACATAAAATCATAGTAAATTAGTACTGTTTTTTGCTGACACCACAGCCTGTAACGAATGAATTCCGTCATTCAACAGTGTGAGTCGGTTATCATAATCTTTTGGTTTTGCATTTAAAAATGCGCTCATTGCATCTATAAATCGGTCATTTCTTTCGAAATGGTTATAATTAAAAAATTGCCATTCCGTTTCAGAACTACTTTTCCATTTAACTTCGGAGGAAACATAATTCCATTCTATACTACCAAAGTCGAAAATAAACTTTGCCTTTCGACTAAGTTCTTTTTGCAGGTAATCCTGAGTAATAGTACCAATAACACCGGATTTACTTTTAAAACTGGTTACTGCAACCGCTTCTGTTTCGATTTCGAGCGATGCCGTCATTTTGTGAAAACCATACACTTTTTCGAAAGGACCAATTAACCAATTGACGTAATCAAATTCATGAATCAAATCAAGCATTACCCCCCCTCCAAGTTCAATTTTGGCACTCATCCCTTCACGATGATCAGTTCCTTTTCGCCAATCCGGTAGGTATTGCCCAACTTCAGAAAAAACCGCTTGCAGTTCTCCTAAACATTTCGATTCAATTAAACTTTTCACTTTCCCCAGGCCAGGGTCGAATCGTAAATCATAACCTACAAATACCATTGTACCGTTTCGGTTAGCCAAAGAAAGGAGTTCTGTAGTATGCTCTAAATTATGTGATACCGGTTTTTCGAGATAAATCAGAGGTATTCCCAATTCAATTAGGGCAAAACAATCTGAAATATGATTTGCTGTTGGAGTTGCAATAATGGCCGCATCAGGAATGAAAGTAAGTTCATCAAGATTTTGAATGCATTTTACTTTGGGAAATTCGTCCCATTTCTTTTTTGTTCTGCTTAGAACAATAATATTGGCTTGGGGATTAATTGCAATACAATTATTCAAATGTCTTGTTCCTATAGAGCCACTACCTAAAATAAGCAGATTCATATCCTGATTTTAAAGCCTTTAAAAGTACAATTTTATTGCGAAAAGGAAACAATAAGGACAAAAAATAGTTGTGTTCTACATCAGTATTCGGTAACTTCTTGAATTTCTTTTTTTAAGGCTGAAGTTTCTTCCTTTTTGGCATCAGCTAATGTAGTTGGATTCCAATAAAACTTTGTATTTTCAAGATTGCTGTAGGATTTGAATTCGGCTGATGTCAGTCGGTTATTTTCCTTTAGAATTCTGGGAAAATGATACACTAAATCACCTAATGCCAAAACTGTAGCTTTTGCTGAAGTAAAATCTCCCTTAACTATTTTATGCTTTATTTGTTGCCAAAGCGAGTAGCCAAATGCCCTGGGGATTTTTGACCAAGGGTAATACAAAAAATACAGGTACCAACCGGAACGCAGGCTTCTTCTTTGTCTAAAACCGTAATCGGAGCCTTTTTTACGATGCAACATACTCACCCTATGGTGTACCATTATTTGGGGCAAATAATGTACTTCGAAACCATTTTTAAACAGCTGATACGAGGCAAATTCTTCTTCTCCATAAAACCCAAACCATTCGGGATAATTTGGAATTTGTTGCCATGCCTTTAAGTTCCAAACATGACCACACCCCACAAAGCCTTTTACACGATGCGGCACTTCAACAGTGGATAGGTTTGTAGGCAAAACCAAACCCCAAAAAATACGAAAGGCCAATACCCCACAGGTTGGATTTTTGCTAAAGTAATCGGATATTAATTCAAGTGGATTATCGGTTACAAAATTGGCATCATCATCTAAAGAAATTGCATAATCTGCCGTAGAATTTGACAACATAAAATTTCTACAGTAAAGATAACCTTTTGAGGTATCATTTCTTAGAAGTTTAACTTGCGGAAAATTAGTGGCTACCATTTCAGAAGTCCCGTCTTGCGAACCATCGTCATAAACTACACAAAGAACATTGGGGTCAATTAAAAGTGACTTTAGACTCTCTAAAGTTTGACGCAAATCATTTTTTCTGTTCTTGGTAGAAATTACTATTTCAAACTTCACCTTGCCCATTTGTATTTGATTGAAATTTTACCAATTAGTTTTTTGAGTTGAACTATTAGTGATTTTTTGCCCACATGTGTACTGATGCCTTCAAAAAAAGAACTATCCAAAAGCCAATTTTCCGATGTATTCTTTTTGGAAATTGTATCATCAAGACAATTCCCCATATGATAGGCAAAGGCAGCCACTGTTGACAAACGATACATACCATGATTTTCAGCCAAACAATCAATAAATACATCTTCATAACCCTGAACAAAAACCTCCTCAGGAAAGGCGGTACTATCCTTGAACAATTTTGATTTATAGGTTGCCACAAAATGTGTAGCCCCTATAATAGCTTGACTTTTTTGAGCGAGATATACTTGTTTTACATCCCAATACACATGGTGTTGCCGTCTAAAAACTACATTATTATCAATTCCTTTGATAAAAAGCTCCGAATCTTCTTTGGTTACGATGCCGCCGTATTTGATACGAAACCACTCATCACAAAAAACAACATTATTTCTTCCAAACGCACAATGTGGTACCGGCAACGGACTAACAACTCCGGCTTTAGGGTAATCTTTAAAAATAGTAAAAACCGCCTTTTCCCATCCCTCAAAGAAAAGCACATCAGCATCGGTAATGGTTACAAAAGGTTCAAAAATACCTTTTACTTCATTTAGCAATGCGTACACTTTACCTTTGTTTTGTTCGTACTCTACATATTTATCAATTCTTGGAAGAAACTTTTGAATTACTTGATTAACAGATTCAGAGCTTCCATTGTTAATTAGAGTAACGACCGTAGTTTCAGGGTTGATGGTAGAAAAAAGCGATTCAAGAGATTGGTTAAGAACCAAATGCGATTCTTTATAATACGCCTCGTCAGAATTAGGTATATACAACACCATGACCACACGATGTGGTTTAAGTATATTTTTTTTATTCCGATTTTTTTCCGGATTGAACCCTACTCTCATTTACGGAACGGATTGGAATGGAATAGGCCTAAGACCAATGGGTTAATTTTCTCTTGCAAAGGTAAAGCAATTGCTTTATTATCTGCAAAAAGCGATTCATAATCAGTAACCGATGTACTACTTTCAAATGGCTTAGTGTATTCCAAGCCAACCGATTCAAAATAATCATAAAATTTGACATCATCACCGGCAAGCTTGTCAGACACTTTCATCCAAAGAGCCGGAATGCCATATGCGTGAGGCACAATAAGGCCATGCAACGATGTTGAGAGTATTCTTTTACAGCTAACAATATCATTAATAACGCTTTCAACATTATCGGTTATCAGATTTATTACTTTTACGTTTTCTTTTCCTGAAAATAAGCGACTTATCATTTCATAATCTACATAATGCGGAATAATGCCTAGTTCATACTCAGGCTTACCTGAAATTGGGTATAAGGTAGGTAATAGCAATGCGGGGTCTCCGTAAATTTCCGGAACTTTATACCCCAATTCTAAAAGTCGTTTTCTTGTTTTAGGACCACGAACAGCCAAAAATTTAGCTTTTTTAATGACATCATTTTGCCGGATAATACCACTTCCCCAGACTATTGAATTTTCGTTTGCCACTTCAAGTATGCTTCCAACGGTTAAGTAATGCTTCAAAAAATAACGATAGCGTCGCATTGAAGGATGAGTAACACGCACTATAGGCTTATTTGACAATTTTGAAACAATATAATTAGGGAGTAAATCACCAAAATTTTCTTTACCTTCACTTTGTCTATTATCGCACCAATATAAATGTATTTTTAATGGATCTACGATCATTGATTGTAATTTTTAAAGAAAAAATCCTTATTTTTTTTAATCTCATCTTCTGACCAATTCCACCAAGCTGAGGAGAGAAGCATTTGTTTGGTTTGGGAATCAAATCGATCTTTAATCTGCTTTGCCGGTACGCCGCCAACAATGGTATAGGCCGCTACATC
This sequence comes from Flavobacterium sp., assembly GCA_041917555.1. Lineage (GTDB taxonomy): Bacteria > Bacteroidota > Bacteroidia > Flavobacteriales > Flavobacteriaceae > Flavobacterium. Next base: position 53,895 of record JAYRXL010000059.1, read on the forward strand.
TTTTGAAACAACACTACCGGCAGCAATAATGGCACCGGTGGCTATCGTTACATTAGGTAATATGATAACATTATCACCTATCCAAACATCATGTTCAATAATAACCGCATAACCATCATTTAGAGAAGCTGCGTCTTGAGAATAAGGTTTTTGATTAAAATAACGATTATAAAAACCGTATTGCAGGGAAGCAAAATTGTAGTTATGATTAGAGGTAATAATTTTTATATCTTTTCCCAAAGCGCAATAGGACCCGATTTTTAATTTCCCTTTACCTCGTATTTCAAAATTGCCATTGTGAAAGGAATCTTTCCCTGTTGTCAGGTTAGAGGCATTTGAAAAACGTACCGGGGTTGCTTCAGCTAAGACGCTTTTCAGTTGGAGAGCGATCCACCGTTTTATTGTTTTTTTAAGTCCCATTTCGCTTGTGAAAATAGTAAAAAATTTCCTTTAGGGATTTTTCCGGTTTGGAAAACATCGTTGGCAACTACAGTAAACGATAGGCAATCTTCAATTATTTCGATGGTTTCAGCATGATTCGCTAAAGCAACAGTAATTAAATACTCGCCTTCCATCAAATTCATTTTATCCAAAAATGCCGAAAAAACAAAGTCTCCTTCCGAACTGAAGGTGTCCTGTACCATTTCATTTGAACGAAGGGCTAGAAGACGAATACCGCCTGAAGTTGACACAATGATACTGGCTTTAATATTGTCTAAATTTACCTTCGAAGAAACATGCATACTAACTTTTATTCCATTTCCCATCAATACAAATCCGGTAGGATTTAACTTTCCTGTCATATCAACCGTTTCCAGGAATACTTTTGAAATAAAAACATTTTTACCTTTGTCTTCAAATGTAACAGCGTTAGTTTGTGTGCTGCCACTCAAGTTATCGGTAAGGTAAAAATCTATAGCTTTTTCAACAGCACCATCAAATTTAATTTGTCCGTTCTCAATAAAAATTCCTTTATTACATAGGCTTCTTACAGCGGCCATATTGTGACTTACAAAAAGTAATGTGCGACCTTCACCTTTACTGATATCGCCCATTTTACCAATACATTTTTTTTGAAACTCAGCATCGCCAACTGCCAAAACTTCGTCAACTATAAGTATTTCACTTTCTAAGTGAGCTGCTACAGCAAAGGCCAAGCGCACATACATTCCGGAAGAATAGCGCTTTACAGGAGTATCAATATACCTTTCAACGCCCGAAAAATGGATAATCTCTTCCATCTTCTTTGCGATTTCCTTTTTCCGCATGCCCAGTATAGCACCGTTGAGAAAAATATTTTCTCTCCCGGATAATTCAGGATGAAATCCTGTTCCTACCTCCAAGAGACTCGCTATTCTGCCTCTCACTTTTACGCTACCCGTAGTTGGCGAAGTCACCCGAGACAATAGTTTTAAGAGTGTTGATTTACCGGCTCCGTTTTTCCCGATAATTCCAACAGCATCACCCTGCGCTACTTCGAAATTTATATCTTTAAGGCTCCAAACAATATCGCTGGTTCCCTTACTTGATCTGTCGTTGGTTTCACCTACTTTTAGAAAAGGATCTTCTTTGCCTAATAATTTTGTAACAACAAAACGTTCAATATCCCTAGAAATAGTCCCAGAGCCTATTTGTCCGATTTGATAGGCTTTAGAAATATTTTCTGCATTAATAACTGTATTGGAATTCATAATTCTTAAACAAAATAGTCCTAATTCGGATAAAATAACATGATGAACGCAACAATATGTTGGAAAAAAAACCGAAAATCGTTTCGTTTTGGTTGTGCGAATTTATCAATCAACAATTTTATGAAAGTTGATTCAATCACGTATTTGAATCGAATTTTCGTTGCACTGTTATATAATAAGTTGTCGTCCAGAACGTTTGTTAAAAATTGTGTAGGAAAGTCGCTAACACAACCAATTTTCTTATACTTTAACATAGTTGCTCATTGTATTACCCGAATACAACAAACAAATATAACAATTTGTAAAGAGTAGGTATATTTTTAATTGAGATTATTATTTTAACGTGAGTTCGACATAAGAATTTTGTCAGAACGCTTTAGAGGAGTGAGATACGAGCCTTACCTAAGCAGTAATAGCGGGCTATTTCAATGATGTAAGGCGAAGTAGATTGCTTCTCTAAAGTGTAAATTTAAATAAAAAGCACTCGTCTATTTCGTTAAATTTCCTCAAGATAACCGGTTATCTCTCGAAAATTTGCCTTATAGCCAAGCACTTTTAAGAATTCTGACTTTATTATTATGTCGAATTCACGTTATTTTATTACTTTGTAAAAAAAATAATTTGATTTTTTTCAAAAAAAATAAGCCGCTTCTGAGTGAGATTATCCCTAAGGGATATATTGATATCCACTCGCATTTACTTCCCGGAATTGATGACGGTGCTGAAACTATAGAAGCCTTTTGTAATTTACAAACCGGCATAAAAAAATTGGGCTTTGGAGGAAGTATTGTTACCCCTCACATTATAAAAGGCGTATGGGATAATACGTATACAACCATAAATGAAAAGAAAAACGAAGTCATGAATTTTTCTAGTTTGCCTTTAAAAGCCGCAGCAGAATACATGATGGATTCTTTCTTTTTTGAAAGTGTACTAAGTGGTGAAAAAATGTTAACCCTACAGGATAATTTGTTATTGGTTGAAATGTCTTATTTAGCACCGCCTTTGCAATTATATGATATTATCTTCGAGATTCAGGTTAATGGCTATAAACCGGTATTGGCACATCCTGAACGTTATCTTTATTTTACAAACAAAAAGGAAGAATTTGCCAAACTAAAAAAAAGCGGGTGTTTGTTTCAAATGAATCTACTTGCAGCAATAGGTTATTACGGAAAACCGGTCTGCCATTTGAGCGATTATTTACTGGAAAATAATTTATATGACTTCAGTGGCTCTGATATACACCACAACCGTCATTTAGATGCTTTTTCAAATAAAATCGAGTTAAAACATCCTGCTAAATTAGAAGAGCTTCTTCAAAAAAATTTCTACTTTTCGGCTGCTTTCTAATTTTTCTTTCCTAAAGTTTCTTTTAATTTTTGTAGAAAAGTCTTTTTTTCTACTTCAACTCCATAGCCATAGCCGTAACCATAGCCGTAACCGTAACCATAGCCGTAACCATAAGTTTTACGCGTTTCCACATCATTAAAGACTATAGCCATATTTGGCAATTTCTTCTCTTTATAAAGTGCATCCGCATATTTTAGCATTCGTTTATCCAAATAATTTGAACGCACAACATACACAACCGCATCGGCATTTTTGGCAATTAAAAGCGTATCTGTAACCATGGCCACAGGAGCAGTATCTACAATGATATAATCATAATGTGTTTTGAGTTCATCAAACATGGCAGACAACTTTTCATTCATCAACAATTCTACCGGATTAGGTGGTATAGCGCCGGAAGGCAAGGCAAAGAAATTCTCAAACCCTTTGACTTTGGTCACAAAATCCATCACCGACTGCCCGGGTTTAGACAAATAATTCGTAACGCCTTTGCTTGGCAAATCGATGTAGGTATCTAATTTTGGGTTGCGAATGTCAAGTCCGATAACCAATACTCGTTTACCCGACAAAGCAATGGTCGTGGCTAAATTGATAGCACAAAACGTTTTACCCTCTTTTGGAATGGAAGAGGTTATAAATACGGTTTTGCAGGTATTTGAAGGAACTTCAGACAGCATAAACTCCAAATTGGTTCTGATCATGCGGATGGCTTCGGCTGAACTGGAGCGACTATTGGATTGAATAATTTCCTCGTTGGAATCTGATTTTGGTAAATCGCCCAAAAACGGAATGGTTACGCGTGATTCTATATCGGAACGCGATTTTACTTTGGTGTCTAAGAGTTTTATCAAATAAATAATCCCCACCGGAATTAACAAGCCAATCAATAAGGCAATCAGCATTATCATTCTGCGATTTGGCGAAACCGGACCAGTGCTAAAAGCCGGATCTACCACTTTGGCTTTGGGAGAAGAGATGGCTAACGAAATTTCGGTTTCTTCCCTTTTTTGAAGCAAATACAGGTAAAGTGATTGTTTAATTTGTTGCTGACGATCCAGTTTTCGGAAGTTTTTCTCATTGGTAGGAACTTCATAAACTTTGGAGTCATAACGGTTTTCAATGCGTTTTATATCGCTTTTTGAAATATTTAGCGAGGCTAATTTATTGAGTAAACTCTCTTTTACAGAAGCTTTATAGCCCTCAATCTGCATTTCGTATTTTTCAATTAAAGGGTGAAAAGGTTGTCCGTTATTTTTAAGCATTCGGGTTTTCTCCAATACGGCATTATTGTATTTATCTATGAAGGTAGCCGAGACATCGGCATTGGTCAACAAGTTGGAGGGAATGATTTCGTCTTCTTTTAAATTATCCACCACGTTAAGCATAAAATTGATTACCTTAACCTGTGTATCAATATCTAAAAGAGAACGTTCGTAACCGGTTAGCGAGTTAAGGCTTATATTAGCATCTGCCTCAACATCAGTAATATGCTGTCCTTTTTTAAAACTCTCTACATCATCCTCTACATCGCTCAATTCATCGGAAATGATTTCTAACCGATTTTTGATAAAATTTGATGTATTATCTGCAATGATATTACGGTCTTTAATTGCATCTTCGTTGTATTGTTCAATCAAAGCCGTTAGGTAATCTACGGCTCGTTCTTCAATAATATCATTAATGGTAAGCGACAACAAGTTATTTTTTCCCTGATTAACTACATTAACCTTTTGGGAATACATGTTGGCCATGTTATAAGAATTGTACTTTTCTACGGTAACGGTTTTGAATGTTACGCCCGGTGCATTTTGCATGATAATAAACTCGCCAAGTTCGTTGCGTAAAATCTGACCATATTTATATTCACGCGGATTATCGTCATCGATTCTGGAGAAAAGAAAAGTAGTGGGTGATTTGTATTCAATTAAAAATGAATTTTCAAGCTCATTGAATTTGGCCGATTTTTTAATGAACTTTAAATTTACCGGTGCATGTTTGTATATTTCAATCTTTTTGACCCTTCCATCCACAAAATACAATACATCTAAATTGAGTTCATTCACTACATTTAGCGAGAGTGTTCTTGATTTTAGGATGGCAATTTCATTATCGATGTTGTTTTTTCCTGAAAATAAGTTGAGCTCACTCAATGCCGATAGCTCACTGTTCCCGCCTTTTTTATCATCTTTGATTAGAATACGTGCATCAACTCCATACATTGTTGGGGTGTAGCGAAGATAGAAGTAAGCCAAAAACAGGACCGCAACTACCGACAAAACAAACCACATCCAATAGCTCAGGTACCCAAAAATGATATCCTTGATATTAAAATCGTGATTACTGTTTGGGTTTTGAGGAGCGGTATTTTGGGAAAGTTGCTGCATCTTATCGAGTCAATAATAATGTTGTAGTTATGGCAAAGCCAAGAATAGAAATAATCGTTGTGACATTAGAGCCTATAGCAGTTCCGTCAATTTTAGATTTACGCGGTTCTATATAAACCACATCATTTTGATCTAAATAATAGAAAGGAGAATTAACAAAATCGGCTTTGGTAATGTCTACGCGGTTGTAGGTTTTGGTTCCTTGAAAATCACGAACAATTAGGATGTTGTCACGCTTACCGTAAAGGGTTAAATCTCCGGCATTAGCAATTAATTCTAAAAGTGTAACACGATCGCCGGTATAACTATATAATCCCGGTGATTTTACTTCACCTAAAATGGAGACTTTATAGTTCATTAATCGGATATTGATGATAGGATCTTTAATGTAAAGTGACATTTTTTCTTTCAAAAACTTTTTTAATTGTGTTTTTGTCATGCCGGCAATCTTCATTTTTCCAACTACCGGAAATTCAATTTCGCCATTAATATCAACCAAATAACTTAAAACTTTATTAGAAACACCTCCATTTGAGCCGCTCGGTTGTTCCAAATTGAAAGGAGCCGCTAATTCAGGATCGATGGAAGAAACTGTAATTTGCAATAAATCGTCATTCTGTATAATTGGCTCATAATTAGCCAATTCACTCGTTTGCCCTTGTTGTCCTTGTAAGTATATTATATCTTTTTTCGGCACACATGATCCCAATATAAACAATAAAAGGAACAGAAAGTAGGGTTTAATTTTCATGTCAAAGCAATTAAGAGTAGTGCAAATATAGAATAAGTAATTAAAAGCAGGCGAATTATTCTTTAATTGTGAGGGGGTCATTTACCTCAATATCCAAAGTTTGGAATACAGAATTCATACTTATAAACTCCGGAACCATCTTTTTCATCACACTCACAATCAAATCACTGTTGCCTACTTTAGCAGCTACCGTAAGTTCTTCTATTTGGGAGGAAATCTTGTCAAACTCGTCACAAACTTCAACAGCAATCATTATTTTTTCATGATGCGTGGCAAGATTTCGAGCAGAATCACTCAACAATTCTTCGTATAGCTTTTCACCGGGACGCAGACCCACAATCTTGATTTGCACATCCTTATCCGGCACCAAACCTGCCAGTTTAATCATCTTTTTGGCAAGATCAATGATTTTAACGGGTTTACCCATATCAAAAATAAAAATCTCACCTCCTTTACCCATCGATCCGGCTTCTAAAACCAACTGACAAGCTTCGGGAATTGTCATAAAATAGCGAATAATCTCGGGGTGCGTAATCGTAACCGGCCCACCTTCATTAATTTGCTTGGTAAAAAGCGGAACCACTGATCCATTTGAGCCCAATACATTGCCAAAACGGGTTGTGATGAATTTAGTCACATGTTTGGAATCCTGCTTGTTGTTCTTAAAATGTTTGGACTGAACATACATTTCGGCAATCCGCTTACTGGCACCCATAACATTGCTTGGGTTTACAGCCTTATCGGTAGAAACCATAACAAAAGTCTCAACATGGTATTTTTGGGCTAAATCGGCCAAATTCTTAGTTCCCATTACATTGGTAAAAACGGCTTGCGCCGGATTTTCCTCCATCATAGGAACGTGTTTATAGGCCGCTGCATGAAAAACGACATCGGGTTTATGATTTTTAAAAATAAGTTCCAAATAATCCGCTACTCGAATATCGCCTATAATATTAATAATAGGTACACTGGAATTCAGCATATTAATCTCGAGAGAAAGGCTGTTAAGAGGCGTTTCAGCCTGATCCAAAATTATTATTTTCCCCGGATTAAAACCCAATACTTGTCGCACAATTTCGCTACCAATAGATCCGGCGGCTCCTGTAACCAATATGACTTTACCGGCTAAGGTTTGTGAAATCAAGTCCATGTCCAAAACGATTGGTTTCCGTTCTAATAAATCCTGAATTTCAAAGTTTTTAATGTTCTTGGAAATTTCTTTTTCATCCTCCCAATCGGTTACAACCGGTAATGTAAAAACTTTAAAACCGTAATCGATACACTCATCCACAATTACCGATTTTTCTTCTTTACTCAAACTTCTGTCGGCAATAATTAACGCCTCAGCCTTTAAAAGACGCATAAGAACCGGTATGCTTTTTTTAATTTTAAATATGGGAAGGTTTAAGATTCGCTTACTGGTATTAAGGTTATTTTTATCAATAAAACCTAACAATTTAAACCGTGACGGATTTTCAGAATTAAGTGCTCCGGCTACTGCAATAGCATTTGCATCTAAACCATAAATCAATGCATTTTTCCGTTTTTGATTACCTGTCGGATTGATGTATTTTTCAAAAACCTGTTTTACCACAATGCGGTAAAAAAACAACAAGCTAAACGAAAGAATTGCATTGATGAATAAACCTGTTGTCAGAAAAAGTTTTGGTTTTTCCAGTAAAATTAGAACCAGGTTTATGATTAATAACGTGACAAATGTTGAAAATTGAGAAAAGAATAATTTTAACGCATCAATGTAGGATGAATGCCTAATGATACCTGAATATGTTCTGAAAATCCAGAAGTAAAATAAATTTACCGTAGAGTAGATAGCCAATGCATAAATCACAAATGGCTTTGGAATAAAATCAAATCTTATTCCTTTCAACAGAAAATAGCTAATGATTCCGGATGAAAAGATGATGAATAAATCCAGTAATAATATCAGCCATCTGGGCAAATAACCCAAATTACGGATATTAAATCCAAAATTAACATCAGACAAAACACTGAAAAATCCGGGGCGTTTTTCTTTCAAATCATTACAAACTTGGGTTCAAGAAGTAAAAGTAATAAAAAAAAGGAAATCTTAAAAAAAAGTTAAGACCAAAAGGAATCCAAAACAAGCTTAATTCGCTCTATATCAGAATCCTTAAGGTTAGACCCCGAAGGCAAACAAAGTCCGTTTTTGAAAAGATTTTCCGACACATCTGAACCATAATACGGACAATCTGCGAAAACAGGTTGCATATGCATGGGTTTCCATAAGGGTCGGCTTTCAATATTCTCAGCTTCCAATCGCAAACGAACTGTTTCACGGTCAAATCCGGTTTGTTTAGCATTCACCAAAATAGCCGACAACCAATGATTGGAAAAAAAATCAGAATTAGGTTCCTTCAGCACTTCAACGCCTTTTTTATCCTCAAAGTAGTTGGTATAAAAATCATTCATGGCGCGACGTAATGCAATATGTTTATCCAAAACTTCCATTTGACCTCTACCTATTCCGGCACAAATATTACTCATGCGGTAGTTGTATCCGATTTCACTATGCTGATAATGCGGGGCATTGTCACGGGCTTGTGTGGACAAAAAAACAGCTTTATTTTTTTGCTCCAATGTTTTAGTTACCAAAGCACCTCCTCCTGAGGTTGTAATAATTTTATTCCCATTGAAGGACAAAATGCTCACATCACCAAACGTACCGCATTTCTGACCTTTGTAAGTACTTCCTAAAGATTCGGCACTGTCTTCTACCAACGGAATTTCATAGGCATCAGCCACCGCTCTGATTTGATCAATTTTGGCAGGCATTCCGTACAAGTGCACCATAATGATTGCTTTGGGTTTTTTGCCTTTACTGATGCGATCTTTAACCGCTGATTCCAAGGTAACCGGACAAATATTCCAGGTATCGGGCTCACTATCTACAAATACAGGTTTGGCGCCTTGGTATACAATTGGATTTGCCGAAGCCGAAAATGTCATACTTTGACATATAACCTCATCGCCATAGCCTACCCCTAATAAAATAAGAGCCAAATGGAGTGCGGCTGTACCTGAAGACAATGCCGCGACATTGCAATTTTGCCCCAGGTATTTTTCCAAATCTTGTTCAAATCCTGTTACGTTTGGTCCTAACGGAGCCACCCAGTTTGTATAAAATGCTTCATGCACAAAACGCAATTCGCTTTCGCCCATATGAGGTGAAGAAAGCCATATTTTAGTAGTAGCCATTGCTGTTAATTTTTACTGTTCGACCGGGATTACCAACAACTACGGCAAAGTCCGGAATGTCTTTTATAATTACGGCTCCTGCACCAATTACAGCCCATTTGCCAATTTTTATACCTTGAATAACCGAAGCTCCAATTCCAACCTGCGTTCCTTCGCCTACCGTAACACCTCCGGCTAAGGCTGCATTGGGAGAAATATGAGCAAAATCCTCAATAGTACAATCGTGTTCTACCACTGCACCACTATTGATAATACAGTGTTTCCCAATTGTGGTATCCGGATTTACAACAGCTCCGGCCATAATTACGGTTCCTTCTCCTATTTGAGAATGTGGTGAAACTACCGCTGTTGGGTGAGCAACCGAAATGAATTTGCCTTTGAGTTCGCCTGACAGTTTCTGACGTACGCGGTTATTTCCTATGGAAAGAAGTACGACATCATTTTCGGTGAGTTGCATTTTGGAGGAATGAATAACAGGATAACCTAATATTGCTGTTGCAGAGGGATTGTCATCGGTAATTGCTTTAATACCGATACTATTGCATTCAACAATATCGACAATCACTTTGCAATGACCACTGGCTCCGTATAAAATAATTTCATTTTCCATCAAAAGGCTCAATTGTAGCAGCATTTGCTGCAGTTATACCTTCTCGTTTGAGAACTTTTACAACCGTTTTCAATAAAATTTTAACATCCAAAGTAAATGAAATATGATCGACATACCAAACATCGTATGCAAATTTCTGATCCCAGGAAATTGCATTTCTGCCATTAACTTGAGCCCAACCCGTAATTCCGGGTTTTACTTCATGACGACGGTTTTGAAAGTCGTTGTATAGATGCATATAATCGGTTAACAAAGGGCGAGGTCCCACTATACTCATATCGCCAACAAGAACATTTACTAATTGCGGGATTTCATCCAAAGAGGTTTTTCGTACAAAATTTCCAACAAATGTTAATCGCTCTGCATCGGGTAATAGCTGTCCCTTCGCGTCTTTTTTATCATTCATGGTTTTGAATTTGATAATGTGAAAAATGGCTCCGCCTCTTCCGGGTCTGCGTTGTACAAAAAAAGGTTTTCCGTTATTTGCAAAAAACAATAAGATTGTAATACAAACCACAACCGGACTAAGCACAAGTAATCCTACCAGACTAATCACAAAATCCAATAATGGTTTACCTATTTTTTTGTACATACTCATTTTCCAATTTTTTATATTCGGCCAACAACGACTGCCAAACTAATTCCTGCCGATAACGCGTAGCGATTAAATCGCATGCCTTTGATTTCATTTGCGCGAACAATTCCGGCTCTGTAATGAATTTTTGCATCGCCTCAAAAATAGCATTCTTATTGTTAACCGGAATCAATAATCCGTTTTCATTTGGCAGAATAATTTCGTTACAACCGCAAATATCGGTAACTATACAAGGTAATCCCATTGCGCCCGCTTGTAAAACCACATTAGGGAAACCTTCTCGGTGGCTGGGAAATACAAAGGCATCTGCCACGGCTAAGAAAGGTCGTATATCTTCCTGAAAACCTACAGAAATAACAGCATTAAGATTTTCAATTTTTTCTAATGTGACGGGGGCCAGCGGATCTAATTCGGGTTCATAAGGACCGACTAAAATTAATTTTACATGTGGATTTACAGCTAAAAGTGCTTCAAAAGCAGTAATTAATTCATTGATTCCTTTATCGGAAACCAACCTTCCCACAAAAACAAAAACAAAATCGGTTTCACCAATACACAAGTTGCTTTTCAACTCTTGTTTTTGCGTTTCGGCTATTGCTTTGGGGTGAAAATACTCTAAATCAACCCCGTTTACATTACCATTTGCCAATACTTGTAGCGGTTTAGTAGTAACTTTATAGGCCAACAAATCCGATTTTACGCCCTCCCCTTCCGGATAAACATGGGTTGCAAACCGGCATAGCAATTGGTCCATATAGCATAACAACTGTTGCATAATCCCGGTTTTGTAGGGAAAAACCAATCCCGTAAACGTATGCATACGAATGGGCACGCCGGCAAAATAAGCCGCCATCATGGAGAGTAAACCAGCCTTTGGCGTAATCGAATGAACAATTAGGGGTTTTTCCTTTCGGAACAGGGAATACAATTTAAACAGCGAAATCAAGTCGTGCAAAGGAGCGATTGCGCGTTGCATCACAACCGAACGGGTTGTCACACCTTCTCTTTCCAATACCGTTTTCAGGTGTTTATCCGAACCAGAAACAGCTACGACCTCGTAATGGTGATTCAAAAAGCGTAATTGCCCTTTCAGCAAGAGGTCGAGCGACATGGCTACTGTAGATGTCCGGAGCAATTTTTTCTTCATTTCACAAAATCATGAGAGGCTAATTACATATAACGCTCTTTTAGGGCATAAGCCTTGGAAACCATTGAAGCCGTAAAATCAATACCAAAAATTTGGCAAATACTGCGCAACAACTTTAAGGGTTTGGTAAGGGCATATTGTGTCACCGTAAAACATTTTTTCATCCGTGGACGAATATCCTGTTTGTCTTTTTCTTCTATTTTGGCATACAACACTAAAGAGGTAAAATAATAATAGGCTAAGTTATGCAAAAGTAACCGATTCAGAGCTGTGGGATTCGATTGTAATTTGGGTAACCATTCTTCTAAAATTACTAAAATACTGTTCACACCCTTTATCCCGGCTGTACCTGTTACAGAATTCACTTGATTTTTTCGATACATATAATACACATCATTTACCGCATCAATACTGGAAACAGCACTAAAAACTTTGGTATTCCAATCAATATCTTCGGCGATGATATTGGTCCGAAAACGAATGTTATGCGCTTGTATCACAGAAGCTTTCACAGCATATATCCAAGCAGATCCGGGAAATAATTTGTGATGTATCAGGTAAGTAAGGGTTTTTAAAAAATGGCGTTCCGAAATAATATTCAAATCGTAATTTCCGCGTGAAATCGATGTATTCCCATTACTCATATTGTAATTTTTTCCACCAAACAAAATCACCTCAGCACCATTATTTTGGATGGCATGATGGATTTTTTGAAATAAATTTTCGCTTTCTATAAAATCATCACTGTCTACAAAAAGAAGGTATTCGCCATTTGCCTTGGATATCCCATTATTGCGGGCAGCTGAGGCACCATTATTTTCTTGATTAATGACAATTATGCGATTGTCTTTTGCTTGGTAATTGGTGCAAACTAACAAAGAATCATCCGTTGAGCCATCGTTCACTAAAATCAATTCAAAATCATTAAAGTTTTGGTTCAAAACAGAATCGATACATTGCGGCAAAAAATGGGCTACATTATATACCGGAACTATAACACTAAAGGTTCTTTTTGGAGCCATAAAAGTATTCTTTATACTTTAATTTATAGTTTAAACTCTTCCATTTTACTCTAAAAAACTGACGGTTCAACCATTTTCTGATATAGTATTTTTTAAAGCTTTCCGGCGTAATTTCTTCATCAAGTGGCAAAAAAGCATCGGAAGTAATAAGCACTTTTGAAACTTGAGTTGGGTCAAAATCAAACTGCATCGCTCTCTTTTGGAGGTGTATGTACAAAAATGCTTCTTTAACTAATTGATGATTGGCAATATAATACCTAAAGACCTCTCCGCTTTCCCACGTAAAAATTTGGCGTTTGAAGGGTTCAGTAGAATACGTATGTGTTTGATAATCAAACAAACTAAGACGCATATTGGAATGATATGGGTCGATATCGGCCATGAACGATTGTGCGAAAACCGGTACCTGATGTGCAGCATAAATTGAATTAATACTTTTATTAAATTTTTCATCAAAAGCAAATCCGAATTGGTGGCTAAATACGGTTTTATACCGTTCATTATTTTCTAAAGGCAAAAGAAAACGTGAATTATTTTCAGCCGAATTTCGGTATAAAGTGAGGTGACCAAACGTAAAAATTTTATCGTAGGTAGCCAAAAGTTCCCAATTCAAAAAATGGTTAAAATTTCCCCATAAAATATCGGAATCGCAATGACCCCAATAGTCATACCCTTTACAATATGCTTCAAACACCAATCCGAAAGCCGGCCGAAAATCACATAATTTTTGAGAAGATTCCAAGGCTATCGGGAACGGGAACTTATCTTGAAATAATTGCTTTACTTCGGTGAATTTTTTGTAAACAACGGTTATATTTTCGGGATAATCGTAGTTAGTTTCATCATCTGTAATCAGTAACCATTGAATAGTGCCATTTCGTTTTATTGTTTCCAAATAAAGCGTAAAGTAATTGGGCAGTTTCCCAAAATAAGGCAAAATTAGTAGTACTTTCATCAACGTTTGGATGGATTACCTTTGAAATTCATATAAAGAGTTAGGCCGTGTAAAGCAATACCAAATGGCAGTGCCAAAGTTACCAAACCTTTTTGTTTCACCCCTTTCCATACGTTATATTGTTTCAAAATCAAACAAGAATTAATATAATGAACGGCTTGGGGAAAACGAATTTTTAATGTGGGAGCCATTTCCATCATTAACTTTCGTAAATGTAGGAACCCATTCGGGTTTTTAACATATTGACGGAACATATTTCTACTTGAGCCATCGGGTAAATATTCTACGATACATACCGGTTCGTTAAGAATACGTATTTTATAATCACGCTCAACAAAATATTGTTTGTAGTATAACGAATAGTATTTTTCTCCTTCAAAAACAGGAATGGGAGGGTATTTTTGCAGCACTTTAGTTACCGAAATAAACTTTTTATCACCGGTAATTTTTATGCTTTTTTCATTATTTTCTCCGTAAAAAATATATTTACATCCCCAACCTTGAAACCATTTCAAATCTTCGGGAAATTTTTCACCTAAAATTTGACCTTGCTTATCGCAATCTAAGGCATAAATTCCGCCACAATCCTCACTTTTATGTTCCTTCCAAAAAGCTAAAATCTTGGCAATTGCATCGGTCGTCATCATATCATCCGAATCGATACAAACGTTTAACTCTGTTTTTAACAAGCCGTAGGCAGCGTTATGCGCCGTGTGCATACCGCCGTTTTCCTTGTAAAAATACTCAATCTCAATTTTTTGCTCGTCAATCCAGGTTTTTACCAATTCTTTAGTTCCGTCGGAGGAACCGTCATCAATAATCAACCATATAAAATCGGAATTGGTTTGCTGAACCAAACTGGTATACAAATCGCCCAAGCAATATGCCCGATTAAAGGTTGGTGTAAAAACCGTAATTGATTTTTCCATATTAGGTCGCCAAAATTACATTCAACAAATAAGTAAAGCCAAAATACGCTATAACTATAAAGCCGATGGTGCGATGTTGGTTATCATAGAGTCTGTTTTTGAGTAACGGATAAATAATAACCAAACCTAACAAAAACCACGACAAATACGCGATACGATTACTGTAGGACGCTCGAATAACCAATATCCAAAACGCATTAGCAACGACATACAAATTACAAATGAGATTGTATTCTGCATTTTCATATTCTTTTTTTAGTAAAAAATACCAGGCCGCTACAATGCCTGAAGCACTGTAAAGCAGAAAGTCCCAACGGAAGCCCACATTTAAGGTTACCCCTTCACTGGCTTGGTCAATTCCTCCTAAATACCCTTGTACACGTTCATCCTGCACACCAAATGACATGAAAAAATTTTCCCAAAAACCACCTAATGCCAATGATAAAGGAATACACAATAACCAAAAAATTAAAAACGCCTTAGTATTGTTATAATAAGCCACTACAAAATAAACGGCTATTGGGATTAGCATTGATTTATGGATTAGTAAAATAGCGAGAAATAAGGCATATCTGACTAATTTTTTATCGCGCGAAATGGCGAAAATAAATAGCGATGTTGCAATCCCGTTTCGTATTCCGTTGACGCCATAGGCCCAAAAAGAAAAGGAGATAACCAACATAAAAAAGGCATAGAACCAGTAGGCTTGAAAGAACTTTTTGGTCGCATAATACAAGGGCACAACATATAAAACAGCACAAACGAAAAAGAAAAAAGCTGATGAAAAGTATTTGGCAAAAAAGAACTTAAACAATTCAAACAAAAAATCCTTTTTTTCATCGAAAAGGAGTCCGTTTTTGTATTGCTGAATTTCGGCATCATAGTTCATCATATCGCCAAAGGTTTGGCTGATGGGTCGCAAACCGATGTAGGCTATAAGGAATGTTAAAACTGCTATTCCAAAATTATTTTTCAACCGAAGGTTTGACGGACTTTCAAAATCCAATACAAATGATTGGAAAAAAACAATAAATACAAATACCAACACCACATTGTAGTAAAAAATTTGATAATAATCTATGGGTATTAGTGTATTCAAAAGTTATAATGTTTTTTTAATGGAATCGCATAATTCAGTTGTAAATTTTACTCCTCCGAATTTGTCTATATGATTTCCATCGTAGGTTTGGTAGACGCTACGTTTGGAAAAGTTAAAATAGTTAACCTTATTGGAATGTGCAATTTTAGTGATAGTTCCATCAAAATCAGACCAAAATTTCTCTTCCATATCCAAGAGTTTTTTATCAATTGGCATACGCACTAAAACAACTTTACCATGCTGTTTTAAAAATACGACTAACTTTTCAAATTCCTGCATTCTTAAATCGCATTTTTTCCAACGTTTTGCAAATCCACTGTAAATTTTGAGTTGATTTTTTTTCCAATCATCCAAAGTTTTCGCATCTTTTGGCAAATTTCTCTCCTCCATCCAACCATCAGCATGCAATTCGGAATTTTGTTTAATAATGGATTTAAAATGGAAATAATCAAAGTTCTTAAAAAAGTATTCAAAATTAGGCTTCATGGATACAAATGTCATGTTATGCGGTGGCGCATCTGCTTCCGCAAAACGACCCTTTTTGAAATCATCAAACTCACGTTCGGCGAAAAGCCAAGGGTGTACACTTAAAATAAATAACCCGTTTTTAGTAGTGGGAATCATTTTATTTTTGATACTTTGGCTGTAAGCGGGCCCATAGGCAGCCTGTGAAATGGTAAAACTGTAATTAAACATGGGCAATTCGAACTCGCCATTTTTAAAATAACTATTCACAACTCGCGGTTGAATACCTTGCATACTTCGCGAATCGCCAATTATAAATGACGCTTGTTTTGGCGAAGTAAATTTAAGGTAAAAGTAATCTACATTACCCCCAAACCGCATCAATACAAACGACACAATGAGCGTGATGAGCAATGTAAACACCAGTATTTTAAATAGAAATCCCCGCATCAAAACTGAAAATAAATAAACGAATCCGAATTAGCTCCAAAAAGCAATATAATTACAAATAACAGCAAGTAAATAAGCCATCTTACCACACGTACCCGAACCATTGTTAAATCCAAACCATGCAATTTTTTTCGTTGCAACCATTCAACCGCCAAGAGTATAAAAATATAGATAAACGGTTTTAAGTCAACCTCCGGAAAACGATAGGACTTAAAATCAAGTATACCGTAAAGGTACAAAAAAGCATCTTTGACGGTTTCGGCACGAAAGAAAACCCATGCCAATGTGGTTAAAGCAAAGGTTAACAGCATCTGACCCAATTCCTTAACGGAAGGGAAAAAAGAATTTTCGGCTACTATATTGGTATTTTTGCGGTTCTGTTTAAAAAAGACCAGCGGAATGATGTAAAGTGCATTTAATGCACCCCACACAATGAAAGTCCAGTTTGCACCATGCCAAAAACCACTTACTACAAAAATGATAATTGTATTCCGAATTTGTTTGGTCATACCACCCGTATTTCCACCTAAGGGTATGTATAAATAATCCCTAAACCACGACGACAGGGAGATGTGCCAACGGCGCCAAAACTCGGCTATATCCCGTGAAAAATAAGGATAGGCAAAATTTCGTAAGAGTTCAATACCAAAAAGACGCGATGTTCCTAACGCAATATTGGAATACCCCGAGAAATCACCATAAATTTGAAAAGCAAAAAATACAGCTCCAATCACTAACGATGAGGGACTATAGTGTTGCGAATCTTTAAAAACCTCGTTGACAACAATGGCACAATTATCAGCCACTACAATTTTCATAAACAAACCCCAAAGTATCTGCCGTAAGCCATCGACTGCCTTTACGGGATCAAAATCACGCTTTTCCTTCAATTGCGGCAATAAGTGTGTAGCTCTTTCAATCGGCCCGGCCACTAATAAGGGGAAATAGCTCACAAAGACCGAATAATCCACAAAACTTCTCTCCGGTTTAATTCGATCGTAATAAATATCGATTACATAAGAAAGTCCGTGAAAGGTATAAAACGAAATTCCGACAGGAAGAATAACACTGAGCGTCCAAACGGACAAATGGATGCCGAAACCGGCAAATAAATCAACAAACGAAGTGATAAAAAAATTATAGTATTTGAAAACGGCTAAAAATCCTAAATTGACAATAACACTGGTCCAAAACCACATTCGTTTGGTGGCCACTGTTTTGGAATTCGACATAAAAATTCCTGAAAAATAATCCAAAAGGGTGGAAAAAATCAACAAAAACAAGAAACGGTAATCCCAGCATGAATAAAAAAAGTAGCTGGAAACCAACAGTAATATATTTTGTGATTTACTGTTTTTTGAAGCAAAAAACCAATGCAGTATAAAAACAACGGGGAGGAAAAATAAAAAACTGAACGAATTAAAAATCATGTACTAAGATTTTGCAATGTTACGTCAACTTCATTATACTTTTTTCCAAATTTAATTTCTCAAAACCGGATTCCGAATCATTTTTACAACCGGCTACGCAACACGCAAATCCGGATTCTAAAAAAGCCCATTTTCGATATTGCATCGGTATTCAAGTTTATTCTTATTCAAAAATGGAGCTAAAACGTTCCTTTTCTGAGCTCACAAAAAAACAAAAATTAAATCACATAAACCTTATTTTGTTTTTAATGGGGCTAAATAAAGTTCGGAAACCCGCTCTAAATCAAACTTTGAAAGCAATTCCTCCTTATGTTTCATCAGATTTTCCTTATAACTTTCGGTTGCTAAAACCATTTGCAGCGCCTCTGCAAACAAATATTCCTCAGGAATAAAATCGTCGTTTTCAGGTATATCCAAATGACCCTTAAAAAAAGTAGGTGTGATGATGCCGCTCTCGGTAATAATGTATTTTCCTTGATTTGTTTTTTGTTGGTACGACATAAGTTCCATAATCCCATCGGTGCAATTGGAGGAAACTATGGGAATGTTTGTGGCAATAGCTTCCACAATTACATTAGGAGTTCCCTCATAATAGGAAGACAACGCCAAAACTTTTGCTTTTGTAAGGTATTGATACGGATTTGACTTTCTTCCTAAAAAAACGACATTAGATGCTATATTCAATTGTTGCACCAATTCATTCAAATAATTGGTTATGTGGGAATCGCCGTCACCAATGAAGACCAGTTTTAATTTCGCATCCGGATTTGGCAATAAACTAAAGGCTTTAATTAAATGCCACGGTGCTTTTTGATAAGACATTCGGCCTAAAAACAAAACGACCTCATGGGTGTCGAATAATTCGAGTTCTTCGGGTGATTCGATTCTTTGTGACGCCAGTTGGTTAATGGTTTGGGTGTCGTGAGGATTGTAAATAACGGTTAAATTGGAGGGAAATTTATAACCGCAATTGGCCAGCAAATCTTTTTGAATGGCCTCACTAATGCAAACGACTTTATCAAAAAAATAATAACTGGATTTAAAGGCAAGCTTGAAAAGGGTTGAAAGAAAGTTTTTGTTTACAAATTCCACACTTTTAAGCGCATGAATGCTGGCAATTTTAAATTCTTTGGTTCCGCTTAACGAGCTAAATACATTGGCCATATCGCCAAAAGCAATGGAATGGGTTATAGCCTGTTGCTTGACAGTTTTGCGAATAATAAACGGAATGCGGATATAAAATAAAAGTCGCTTTACAAATGACATTTCATTAAAATCAACTTGTGATAAGGCAATTTCATCCTCTCCAAAATGGATAATATCCGAAGGCAATTGAATAATTTTGATTGCCTTTACGCTATACCCTTTCGATTTGTAATGCGTATAAAAGTTCAGTGCCAAACGTTCCATCCCGCCAACACTGCCATAGGGCATTATGAGTAACACTTTTTTCACTTTATAACCGATTTAAATAAATCATCCCAAAGGGTTAAAATGGCTTCGGGCAGATAGCGTTTTACATTCTCCTTGGCTGTTCTTCCCATTTCCTGTCGGCGTTTTTTATCTTCTATCAATTCAATTACGCGCAACGCAAACGCATTGCAATCGCCGTTTGTAACCAATAATCCGTCTTTATTATGTTGAATAATATCGGCCGGACCATAAGGACAATCAAATGACACACATGGAACACCACAAGCCATGGCTTCAATAAGTACCATTCCAAAACCTTCAAAACGGGAAGAAAAAACAAAAACAGAAGACTCTAAAAACTTTTCTTGAATAGTTTTAACCGGTTCGTAAAAATGTACCGATGATTCGATTTGAAGTTCTTTCGCCTGCTCATTTAAACTTCCGGTAGGATCAAAAGTTCCGTAGATTGAAAGTTCCCAATCCGGATGTTTATCGTGTATTTGCTTCCAGCTTTTCAGTAAACGATCATATCCTTTTTGATAGCCTTGTTTTCCAACGGCTATCACTTTTTTATTTTCCAATGAAGCACTTTGTTCCGGATAAAACGAAAGTGGGTTGGGAATAACAATCACATTGGCTCCCGACCATTCGTTTCGGTTCTGCTCGGTGAGAACTACAAATTTTGTGTAGAATCGCGCCAATAGTGACATAAGACCAAACTTCAGGTTGGTTAGACCCCGCGCAATTGTTCCGGCATTGGGTAGTATTTCGATACGTTTTGATACATGTCGCTCGTAAATCATGGGACATGGTTTTCCCAACAAAAACGGAAGAAAAAATGCTTTTAATCCATCATCGCAAACCAAAATACAATCGGGTTGAATTGTTTTGACGAGTTTCCGCAAACCCGAAACATAACGCCTCATATACCGAAAAGGGTTTCCGCCCACAGTAACAGCATGAAAGGTAATGTTCGGACTAAATTCGTAAAACAAATTGGTCACACTGTTATTAAGTCCTACAATGTGTACTTCATAACCATACACATCGGCCAAACCGGATGCTTTGATGGAAAGTACCCTTTCGAGTCCACCGGAACCATTAACGCCGTTTGTGATGTAAAGTAGTTTCATCGCGTACTTATTTTGGATTGCGCCCTCAAAGCAAAACCTTGTGTAAAAGGAAGTATTTCGAAAGTAAGTGCATACAATCCGATGCCTTTGGTATCACCTTGCGAAAAATCGATGCCTCCATCCCGACGTGTAACCCGTTGCAAATAGGATTTTGCCTGTTGGGATGCCTTGCGTGTGGCTTCGGTTTGGAGTGAATCCGGTAAGGCATTCAAAAACCAATTCATCACGGCGGTAGCAGAAGAATCATTTCGGGCATTGGTATCAAAAATAAGCCAACGCCAAGCGCCTTCAGAAGTTTGAAAACGAACCACCGATTCGGAAAACTGTTGTAGTGCGACCTTCAGTTTTGATTTATAAGGGTGTTCTTCGGGCAGTTCGTTGTAGGTATCGCCAAGGCCAATCGCATACCAACCCAATCCCCTTCCCCATCCATACAATCCGACCGGGAGTTTAGTACTGACTGAATAAGTATGACAGGGTAAATGTTCCGTAGGCATTAACCCAAATTGGTGAAATCCTTCTATTTGATTGCAAGCCAAATCCACAGCTTCTGGAACACTAAATTTAACACCATAGGCCGTAAGAAACGGGCAGATAAAACCGAGCGTATCGACAAAACGATAATCCATCGTGTGTTTTTTATACGAAACCAAACCATCCGATCCTTTCAATCCTAAAAGTAATTGATAGGCATCGTCGAAGGCGGGTTTATAAACCGAAATGTCCATCCATGGAATTCGGATAACAGCATAAGACATCATTACCCAATCGGTTTCGGTTGGTTTCTGTTTCCAATTCCCATCCGACTCAAAAAGCGTTGCTACAAAGCGATTGACAAGTGTTTTTACATTTTGATCGTTATTGGCCGAAGCGTAATCCGTTAAACCAATGAGTAACGCCGCTTTTTGCCAAACCTGAATGGTACTTCGGCGGTAATTCCCTTTGAGCATATCGATGAGAATTAGCCGCGAATTATCCGTCAATTTTGCCGTGGGTGTATTGAAAAGCCATTTTTGCGCTGTTGCACTGACTTTGGTAATCCAATCTTTATCGGAAGTAAAACGCCCAATTTTAATTCGGCTTTGCCAAATATAAAATTCGGCTACAAAATCGGTCACAAAAACAACGGCAACCAAAACCACAATTATAATGAGTATCCAAATCATACGCTTTTCATTTCAAACCATTCATACATTTTTTGTAATTCGTTCCCGTCTACTGAGGATTCAGATTTTAAATTTTCAGTCAGGCGAATACGCAATGCTTCGTTAAGGAGTAATTGTTCCAATTCGGCGGCAACAGCCTCCGGGTTATTTTCAGCAATGATTCCGGTAATTTCATGCTTAATTTGATCTTTGGCCGAAGGGAAATTGGTTACCAAAATGGGTTTACACAACACTTTTGCCTCATCAATAGCAATGGATTTCCCTTCAAAACGCGAAGGCTGCGCATAAACAGTAGCCTGTTTGACATAAGGATACGGATTCTCTTTGATTCCCAATAAAATAAAATGATTTTGCAACTGGTAGTTTGCAATTCGTTTTTCTATTTCAGCTCTATCGGGTCCTTCGCCCAAAATATACCATTTCACATTTAATCCTTTGGCAACCAAATAATGGCAACTCACCACGGCTTCCTCAAATGCTTTTTGATAATTGAGTCGGCCCACACTAACAATAGTATGGCCTGAAAAGTCTTCATTAATTTTTTCTTCGGCCATATTTTTTATCATAGGCGCCGAAACAATATTGTACATCAAATCGATTTTGGGCACTAAATCGGGGAAAATAGTTTTTAGCACGGCTTCGCACGATTCAGAAATAGTAACCAATTTATCTAATTTTTCAAAATACGGACGATCTACATCGGCGTTCAGCCCCAACTTTACATAATCGTTATGAATAAAACCAATTTTGATTGCTGCATCAACGTTATCCACACAATAATAAAGCGGATTTTTTTCTAAATAACCAATGGCGACATCGTATTTTTTGGGCAATTTTGGCAGACTTGCCCCAAGATAACGCCATAGCTTTTGTTCGGAAAGCGTGCTGTTTTTTTCTGTTTTTAACATCCAACCGGCGCAAATCCGATTCAAAATGACTTTAAAATTTCCTTTACTCAAATTAGCGCGAACGGCATTTTGCAAAGGCATATCAAAAAATTCATATTCTTTCGGCGCATCAAGTAAATGAACTTCTTGGGGTAGTTGTTTTAGAAACAATCCTTCTTTTTTAAACAAAAGCAAATCAACGTCATAACGGGAATAATCAAAAGATTGCAACAACGAAATAAGCGCCTTTTCGGCACCACCGCAATGCAGATTATTCATGATAAAAAGAATTTGTTTCTTTTTACTTGCCATCGATTAAATTATAAAGATAGGTTATTTCGTATTCGTTACTAAAACTCATCGTTGCTAAATTAGTCGCTAATTGCTCTTGCATATCTCTATTATTTAGTAAATCTGCGATGGATTGTGCTAATGCTTCAGGATTAATCGCTGCAATAATTCCGGTTACATTGGCCTCTATTTGATCATTAACGGTTGGATAATTGGTAACAATGATTGGTTTTTTAAATATTTTAGCTTCCTCGATGGCCATAGACTTGCCTTCGTAACGAGAAGGTTGTACATAAATTTGTGCTGCCAAAAGGTAAGGATACGGATTTTGATGCACCCCTTTCAATAGGAATACATCTTCCAAATGATACTCACGGATTTTGGCTTCCAATTGTTCGCGTTGGTTTCCTTCGCCAATAATCAACCATTGGAAGTTGAGGTTGTTATCTTTCAGTATTTTTGCAGCTTCCAAGGCTAAATCACACCCTTTTTCAGGGCTTAATCGCGCCAGAGTCAATAGGGTGTTTTTGTCTACGTCTACTTTATATTCAGCTGCTAATCGGTTTAATGTTTGCGCCGAGACGATGTTATTAATAACCTTAATTTTCGGAGCTATTGACGGAAAGTTAATTTGCAAATCGGTTGCACAATCCGGCGAAACCGCAATTAATGCCTGAAGTTTTTTAAAATAATGCAAGTCAAAGTCGGCCTGCATCCCCGAATTCGAATAATTCGTATGTATCCAGCCTATTATTTGGCTTGCCTTCACTTTATCAACAACAAAATATAGTGATGATTTTTCTAGGTAACCAATGGCTGCATCATATTCATTAGGGAGAGTATTAATTGAGGCACTCTTGTTTTTCCATGATTTTTGCTCGGCATAAGCCTTGTTCTTCATGAAACGATTTTTAAGAAAAAACAACACCCTGTGTAAGGCCAAATCAAAGCGTAATTTTTTCAAAAAACCCATCACCGAACCGGCTAAATCATGGGTAAAAACAGTATAGTTCGAATTTAATTGCAGTAGTGTAACCTCTTTGGGCAGCAAGGGCAAAAAAGTTCCTTGTTGGTGGAACAAAACCAAATCGACACTGTATTTGGAATAGTCGATTGTATTGAGAAGATTGACTAAACTTTTCTCAGCGCCGCCGGCATCCAAACTTGGTATGACAAAGAGAACTTTTTTTTTCATTACAAGGCTGCTAACAGTTTTCCGGCTCGGTAGGACATCGTTTGCAACTCGGGTATGCGTTGACGAAGTGCCGTTTTAATTTCCGTTTCATCGCGCACTAATTCCTCGTATTTAGCTATCAGGGTTTGTGGATTAGACAATTCGTTTAGGTCTAAAACCAAACGCTCAAAGCCAAATATATCTTTGGCAATACCTTTTGATTTAACACTATATCCCAAAACCATAGTAGGTACAAAGTTTGAGTACGCAGCAATAGTCGCATGCGTACGCGCCCCGATAAAAAATCGCATACGCGCTATATAGCCTTTGTATTGCAAGGCATTCAAATTATTGGGCAATAACAATAAACGCGATTCATTGTTGAACGCTTTTTTAAATTCCAATAACATGGCATAGTCATCATTATCGGGAATAATTACGTGTGGTGTTAAACAAACTGCCATATCGGTAGTATCCAAGATATGTTGAACCAGTTGTTGAGCTGCTGCTTTTGAGGCCGGATTTTTTTTCCAAACCAAAGGACTATAATTAAACCCTATGGTATTTCCTTCCTGCCAACCTTCGGGAAAAGGCAACGCCTCTTTATCCATAATAAATGCGCCATCGGCGCAAAGTGCCACATTTGGAACGCCGGCCGATTGTAAAATACTTTCGGTTAGCGTTTCGCGAGCTAAAATAAGGTCAAATTGTTTTAAATCTTCGATTTTTGCCGGAGACAAATCTTCTTGCCCGATAGATGCCCCCCATAGTACCAGTTTTTTACCGGCTTTTTTGATGTAAGCATCAATAACATAAAGCCACGGTTGTTCCCCATAGCAATAATTATCACCTCCAACCGATAAAAAAACATCGTATTTCGGAATTAAATCGATTAATTTTTTATTCTGAAAACGGTACATCGGCGATTCATCCTGCTTTAGTTTTACACTCATGGCACTGATAAACCATTTCAGACTGTACTTTGGTATGCTGATTGGAGCGGCGTCATGCAAGGTAACCTGAGAGGCAAAATGCGAGTCGGTTTCGGGTGCCATTGATGCTAAACCGATTTCAGCATTGGGTATTTCCTGATTGATGATTGCAATAGCAGCACGCACGATGGCCTCGCATCCTCTGTTTAAACTTCCGCCGTGATAAAATAAGAGTATTTTCAATGTTTTTACTTTTTAATTTCGGTTTCTAAAATGGGTGTATTGTAAAACCAAATATAATAGAATCGCTTGTTTTCGTTTTATCAAATGTACTAACAATGCACTATAGCCTCGAAATTTAGCAAAAATTTCTTGGCTTGCATGAGAAAAAGCTTCCGACAAGACCGGATGGTTGATTATGTCAGAAATGTACTGTACTTTTTCTGACAAAGTTAGGCCATTATTCGGTTTGGAATATAGAGACACACACATCACCGTTTGGGTAATTAATTTTTCGATACGTAAAGCGTCAAAATTAGGTACATAATCAGCTCCGTCTGTGTTGGTATAATCAGCTATGGCCGCTTCAAAGTAATTATGCTTTTTTAAATTGCGGGTCGCACTCCCCGAAACTTCTTTGTAAATATAGCCCTTATAATCCAAAAAAATAAGTCGGTTGGCTTGCATAATACATTTGCGGGTAAAAACGCCGTCTTCGCCTAAAGCAACACCAACCGGAAAACGTATAGCACCGATAGTATCGTTGCGAAATAATTTTGTACAAACCGAATTTAACTGATTACTCCGAAATAGGTTGGGTAAAACCGACTCATGAATTTGTTCTTTACCAAAAACCACATTCGTTGAGAAAGGCAGTTGTTCTTCCTGTGTTTTTCCATCGGTTTCTGTTATAAATCCGGTAATGACAAGGTCACAGTTATTGGATTCGGCGGCAGTATACAGCCTTTCAAAATAATGCGCATCCAAGGCATCATCGGCATCCATAAAACCCACATAACGAGCCGACACCAATTCGAGTCCCGCATTTCGGGCTGCCGAAACACCCGCATTTTTTTGGTGAATCACTTTAACATTTGCATGCGCTGTTGCAAATTGATCTACTAATTGAGGGGAATTATCGGTTGAACCGTCATTTACAAAAATCAATTCAATCTCATTGAGTGTTTGATTAAGTAGCGTTGTCAAACAGTTTCTGAGATGCTGCTCTGCATTAAAAACCGGTATGATTACAGCTACTTTCAACATCTTCGCAATAGTTTACATGTCAGAAACGAAATACTAAAATAAAGTTTAGATGCACTAAAATACGGAAATTCTTTTTTGAGAACGGCGATTGTTTCCGCTTGGTCACATTGCCATAACAAATCGTGCAGCTTTTTAACCCGGTCGAAATGCCCTACAGAAGTGACTCCAAATTGAATAGCCGTTTGCGAAAATTTATAAAACGGACGGTTAAAATAGGCCATTTTCGAAGCCGGAATTTTGTTTTCAGGGTTATGGATAAAACCATATAGCGTTTCTATACTTTTTAAAGTTCCTAAAAATGCTTTTTCACTGTAACGAATAGGGCTTGCATTGCCGGTAACCGAATTGTCGTTGCGACGGTACATATATGCATCATGCGGAAAATAAGACACTCTTTGGGAAACCGTATGCATCATGATATTAAACAAAGCATCCTCTCCAACAGGGATGTCTTTAATAAAACGGATATCGCCAAGGGTTTCTTTTTTATAAATACCAAAAATAAATCCACGGCGTTGGTGGGTAAAACCGTCCTGAATTTGTACCACATCCGAATCCATTTGAAAGGTATCTGTTACAATACCTTTGGCGTCAGTAAACGAAATTTTAAGGTAAAGTAAGTCCAAATCTTCTTTTTCGGTATAGGCCAAAGCCGGTTTAAGACAACCCGGATTTAAAAAATCATCTGCATCCAAAAAAAGTAGGTATTTACCTTGTGCGCGATTCAAACCATTATTTCGGGCTACAGAAACACCGCTGTTAGGTTGTTGCACAAAAACAATATTGGAATGAGAGGCTGCTATTTTTTTAACGATTTCGGCTGAGCCATCTCGGGAGCCATCATCAATAACCAGTACTTCGAAATCTGTTTCGGGCAAATCCTGTTGGTAAACACTTTGCAAAGCATCCTCCAAAAATTCCTGCGCATTATAAACCGGTATAATGATACTGATTTTCATCATCGTATAACTTTATCGACGTTTTTTAGGTTGTCCCCTGAGCAATCGGGAAATAATAACTTTTAGCAATTTGAGGTTGGAATACATACTCAAATCCGATTTGTAGTATAAAATACGCTCTTTAAACTCCTCTTCACAATCGCGGTTACGGCGTTGTGCATGAAAATGTTTTACAATAAACTCCCAATATTCTGCTTTATGACGATTTGCTAAGGTCGAAATTCCGGTATTGTGGATACGGTAATTATACAGACTTTGATCCACATATACAATATCTCCTACTTCATCCAAAGCGCAATATAAATCGATATCCACAGCGCGTTTTACCAGAGGATTAATACCGGTAGAAATCGCATAAAATGATTTTTTAAAGGTGGCGAAATGGGACACATAAAAACGAACAAAAACAGGTACATCTTTGGGCTGTTGTTCCTTGTGATTCACAGATATAAATTCCATATTCGCGTTGCGGTTCGTGTTTTTGGAATAAATAAGGCTTGCATTAGGGAACTCCAAATGTTTTGCCACCATGACCTCCAAGGCATTGTCTTCTAAGGCATCATCAGGATCAAGAAACCCGCAAAATTCGCCTGTTGCCAATTGTACACAACGGTTTTTTGCAAAACCACAACCGCCGTTTTTTTCATTTTGAACGAATATAAAACGGTCATCGTTTCCAATGATAGTGCGAATTTCTTCAACCGAATTATCGGTAGAAGCATCATCAACAATAACAGCTTCCCAATTGGTATAGGTTTGGTTGATAATACTGTTGTAACAATCGCGAAAAAACCTTCCGTTATTGTAATTGGCAATTAGTATACTGAATTTATGCTTTTCCATTTGACAGCGTTTTTTCAAAAATAGCATTCCATCGTGTTGTTGTTACCTCCGGAAAAATGGCTTTCCTGATGCATTCAGGGTTAGTCGCGTTGCGCATCCTGTAGTTGTTTTCATTGTCCAAAAATGAAATAACCGCGTTATTGATTTCGGAAAATGTTTCTAGTTCCTCATAGGCAACCCCTTTTCTGCGCAATAACCCATAGGGCAGCCAGGCACCGGCCAAGACGTGATTTTTCGCATACAGCACTTCGGTCATGGCACCGCTTAATGCATCTGAAACCGGCATTTGAATCATAATATCGGTGATTAAACGCAACAAAGCCACTTCTTTGCTTCCAAAATAGTGTGTAAGGCAAACAACCTCAAGCGGCGAATTAACAGCAACTTGTTTCAATTTTTCGATATAGTCCGGATTGCCACCATAACCCAGCGGCATAATCACAGCTATTTTATTACGATATGATTCGGGTAAAGTTGCCAACTCATTCAAAATACGAAGGTGATTATTTTCGGCAAAGGCATTGTGAGAAATGGCAATTATGTACTTTCCTTCAGGAATATTGTATTGCGATTTGAACGCTTTTTGTGCCGCGTTATCAGCTTGATACGTCGAAATACACGAATAGGTCTCGGTGTTGATGGTAAACTGAACGATGGATACTTTTTCATGTAAGTCGCGTCCGTATTTACAATATAACATTTCGGCTAATTCGGGTGATTGGATGGTAATAACTGATGCTTTTCGGAGCGCACTTCCCACGTAAAACACATTCCGAACGCCATTGATACGCATTAAGTCGGAACCCCAAAAACTACAAATAACCTTTTTCCCTTTTGGAAAAAACTGGAGGTATTTCAGGTTTTCGGGATCACAAAAGTGAAAGTGATACAAATCGTGGTTCAGTGGCAAAATGGTTTTGCGCACGATACTTCGCGCCTTAGCATATTTTTGCATCAAGCTAAAAATATAGGAAGGAGATGTACCTACACTAAGCTCGAATAATAGCAGTTTCCAAAAAAAAGTAGTTTTAAGTAAGCCCAAAAAGGCCAAGAAAGCGTTTTGTTTTGTTTGGGAAAAAGAATAATGGTGATCGAAAACGGCAGTATCGGAGGCTACTTGTCCTTTGGATAAATCCGTGTAACCGTCTATACTGACCTCATAGCCATCGTATTCCGCTTTGAGTCCGCCATACAATTGCGTTAAAAAATTAGATTGACTAATTCCGAGTACCAGTATTTTTTTAGTGGTTTTCATTTAGTACAAATTCTCCCGGGAATATAGCATAATCCCCTTTTCGGTTCGATTGACCTGTATTCCATATATCTCCGGGCAACACATTAATTTCTATTGCACGTTCAATAACATCAAGAAAACTAGACTCTTTAGTGTCATTTTCTGAAAAAAGAATTCTGACATAATAAATAGAAGAGCGAAGATAAAAATTAGGGATATTGAGGTAAAAAAAGTCTTGTTTTTCTAAATCCTTAAAATTGTAATTCATTTCATCATTCACGAAAGAAAGTACAAAGTTTTCACTTTCATTTTGGAAACTAAGTGCCACCTTTAATCTGGAATAATCAATGGCTGCATTTTTCTGAATTTCTATTTTTAGTACAAGGCTTTCACCGGAGATTACTTCATCAACGGGTTGAAATGAAGCATTAAGAACACTAATCTGTTTTACTTTTATTTTCCCGCTTCCAATTCTATCCGTACGATTTATCAAATCATTTTGACTTTTTTTAGCGGAATTTTGAAGATAGAAATTTACAGCACTTTCACTGTCAGAATTGAAGATATTGGTACCGTTTTGAAGAACAATTCCTCTATTACAAAGCGATTTCACAGCCGCCATATTGTGGCTAACAAATAAAACTGTTCGACCTTCACCCCGACTGATATCGCTCATTTTTCCGAGGCATTTTTTTTGAAACTCGGCATCGCCAACGGCTAAAACTTCATCCACTATAAGGATTTCACTTTCCAGGTGTGCTGCAACGGCAAAAGCCAAGCGCACATACATCCCGGATGAATAGCGTTTTACCGGCGTATCCACATAACGTTCAACACCGGAAAAATCGATGATTTCGTCCATTTTTCGGGAAATTTCTTTTTTTCGCATTCCCAAGATAGCGCCATTGAGGTAGATGTTTTCCCTACCGGTAAGTTCCGGATGGAATCCGGTTCCGACTTCCAAAAGACTGGCAATGCGACCGTTGGCGCGAATTATACCTGAAGTTGGTGAGGTAACACGGGAAAGTAATTTTAACAAGGTACTTTTACCGGCTCCGTTTTTTCCGATAATTCCGACGGCATCACCCTGATTGATTTCGAAATTAATATCGCGCAGCGACCACACAATATTGCTGTCGCCTTTGACACTACGATCGTTTGCTTCGCCGATTTTAAGAAACGGGTCTTCTTTACCCATAATTCGGGTTACAAAAAACCGCTGAAGGTCCTGCGATATAGTTCCGGTACCTATTTGTCCGATTTGGTATGCTTTGGACAATCCTTCAACTTGTATAATCGGTTTACTCATTATATGGTATCTACGAAGTTTTTCTCTGTTTTATTAAAGATGACAATTCCAAAAAACAAAATAACCAGTGTCACTACAGTAGAATATAGAATACTTTGGAACGAGAACTCTCCTTTCCCCAAAAAAGCATAGCGGAAAGCTTCGATAATTCCCGTCATCGGATTATAGGAAATCCATTTACCATATCCTTTTTCATTGGCATAACTTAGCGGATAGATAACGGTGGAGGCATACATTAACAATTGTACTCCAAACGAGACCAAAAAGGTAAGATCCCTGTATTTTGTGGTAATGGCTGTAATTATCAACCCCATTCCCAGTCCCAGCAACGCCATTAAAAGCACCAAAACCGGAAAAAACAAAATGGCGGTTGTAACATGAAATGTGGCGCCATCAGCAGGGTAAACGGTAAAATATCCCATCATAACAACAAGCAACAGCAATTGAACAACAAAGCGTACAAGATTACTAACCACAATACTTAAAGGCATAATGAGTCTGGGGAAATATACTTTTCCAAAAATATGCGCATTATCTTTAAAAACCGTACTGGTTTTGGTAAGACAATCTGAAAAATAATTCCAAGCTGTAATACCGGAGAGGTAGAACAATTGGTGCGGTAATCCATCGGAACTTATTCCGGCAAGATTTCCAAAAACAAACGTAAAAACAAGCGTTGTGAAGATAGGTTGGATAAAAAACCAAAGTGGCCCTAAAACGGTTTGTTTGTAGAAACTCACAAAATCTCTTTTTACAAACATGGCCAACAAATCCCGATAACGCCATAAATCTCTGAAATTAACATCAAAGAGAGACGAATGTCCTTTTATTTCGAGATCCCAGTGTTGTGATTTTGATGAATTTTCCATATTCATATTACTTATATTGGTTGGAATAATACTTCTGATAGGCACCGGAAGTTACATTGGTGAGCCAATTTTCGTTGGCTAAATACCAATCCACTGTCAGTTCCAAACCTTGTTCAAACGTTACACTTGGTTTCCAACCCAAATCTCTATTTATTTTAGTTGCATCGATAGCGTAGCGCAAATCATGTCCGGGTCTGTCCTTTACAAATGTAATAAGTTGTTCAGATTCACCCTCAGCACGGTTGAGTTTTTTATCCATGATTTTGCATAATAAGCGAACCAAATCAATATTTTTCCATTCGTTAAATCCGCCTATATTGTAAGTTTCATGATTTTTTCCTTCATGAAAAACCAAATCAATGGCAATGGCATGATCCATTACGAAGAGCCAATCTCGTGTGTATTTTCCGTCACCATAAATTGGCAAAGGTTTTTTATGAATAATATTATTGATGCAAAGAGGTATCAATTTTTCAGGGAAATGGTTCGGTCCATAATTGTTCGAACAATTTGTGATTACATAAGGCAACCCATAGGTTTCACCATAGGCCCTAACAAAATGATCTGAACTGGCTTTTGAAGCCGAATAAGGCGAATTCGGATCGTAGGCCGTTTCTTCGGTAAAAAAACCGGTATCACCTAATGTTCCGTAGACCTCATCGGTTGAAATATGGTAAAATCGTTTACCTTCTGGGGTATTTTTCCAACACTCTTTAGCTGCATTAAGAAGGTTCATTGTTCCGATGACATTTGTTTTTACAAAAGCCAACGGATCGGAAATTGAGCGGTCCACATGTGATTCGGCTGCCAAATGAATCACCCCGTCGAATTGATTTTGCGCAAAGAGTTGGTTTACAAAATCAGCATCGGTGATATCCCCTTTTACAAATGTATAATTGGGATTATGTTGTATGTCTGCTAAATTTTCAAGATTTCCGGCATAGGTTAATGCGTCCAAATTATAAACTTGATAGTTTGGGTATTGGTTTACAAAACGTCGGACTACATGAGAGCCTATAAATCCGGCACCACCGGTGATTAAGATTTTTTTCATTCGTTACAATTTTCCGTCTACAATTGCATCATGCAAGACACCTTTAACATCATATATCACAGCCTTATCTTTTTTGAAAGCGGTTATATCAAGAGAGAGAAACTCTTTATGAGAAACCCCTAAGACCACTGCATCATATTTTTGAGTAGGAACTTCATTCAAAGTGGTTAAATTATATTCGTGTTTTACCTCTGCGGGATTAGCCCAAGGATCGTATATATCTACTTGTATACCATAATCGCAAAGCGCCCTCACTACATCCACTATTTTAGTATTTCTAACATCAGGGCAATTTTCTTTAAAGGTAATACCGAGCATAAGCAAGCGCGAATTATTGACCGGAATTTCATTTTTAATCATAAGTTTTACCACACGTGAAGCTACATACTCGCCCATACTGTCATTAAGTCGGCGTCCTGCTAATATAATTTCAGGGTGATAGCCCGACTCCTGTGCTTTTTGTGCAAGGTAATAAGGATCAACACCGATACAATGCCCACCAACTAAACCCGGTTTAAAATTAAGAAAATTCCATTTTGTTCCGGCAGCTTGGAGTACCGCTTGGGTATCAATGTTTAGGATATTGAAAATTTTGGCCAATTCGTTTACAAATGCAATATTGATGTCGCGTTGGGAGTTTTCGATAACCTTTGCTGCTTCGGCTACTTTAATGGAAGGAGCCAAATGGGTTCCGGCGGTTATCACCGATTTGTAGAGATCATTCACTTTTTCGCCTACTTCGGGTGTTGAACCTGCTGTTATTTTTAGGATTTTTTCAACGGTATGCTCTTTATCTCCCGGATTAATACGTTCCGGCGAATACCCTGCAAAAAAGTCGGTATTAAATTTTAACCCGCTAATTCGTTCTAATACCGGCACACATTCCTCTTCGGTAAGTCCGGGATAAACGGTAGATTCATAGATAACGATATCGCCTTTCTTCAATACCTTTCCTACCGTTTCACTTGATTTATACAAAGGTGTTAAATCGGGTCTGTTGTTTTTATCGACGGGTGTAGGAACAGTGATTATAAAATAATTACAATTCTTAATATCATCGAGATTTGTTGTACAAAATAGACCTGATGAACTAATGGGTTCTTTCACAAGAACAGACTCCAAGAGTGTTTTTTCAACTTCCAGAGTACTATCGTTTCCTAAGTTCAATTCATCTACTCTGGACTGATTGATATCAAAACCAACAACCGAGTATTTGGTAGCAAATAACCTCGCAAGAGGAAGACCAACATAGCCTAAGCCAATAACCGCAATTTTAGTATTCATACATCATTGTTTATCAGGAACCGATACCCTGAAATTTGAAACCTATTTTTTTCAATTTTTCAGCATCCAGAATATTACGTCCGTCAAAAATAAATGCCGGTTTGAGCATGTTGTCGTAAATACGTTGCCAATCGTACTCTTTAAACTCATCCCATTCGGTTAACACTGCAATGGCATGTGCATTTTTACAAGCTTCGTAGGGATCGTTGAATGAAGACAAAGCCTTTTCATTTTCAATTTCGCTTCGTGTTTCCAAATAATTCATATCCGAAAGTACCTGTTGATGCGGAACTTTTGGGTCATATACGGCAATACGCGCTTGTTCGAATATTAAATCATCTGCCACAAAAATAGCAGCCGATTCCCGTGTATCGTTAGTATCCTTTTTAAAAGCCCACCCTAAAAAAGTAATTTTTTTATCAGCTACAGTATTATAGAGCGTTTTCACAATATTTTTAGAGAAACGTCTTTTTTGGTGGTTGTTCATGATAACAACCTGTTCCCAGTAATCGGCTACTTCCTTTAAACCAAAAGATTTGGCAATGTAAACCAAATTGAGGATATCCTTTTGAAAGCAAGAACCTCCAAAACCTACCGAGGCTTTTAAAAATTTAGGGCCAATGCGGCTATCCATACCTATGGCTTTAGCCACTTCACTTACATTAGCACCCGTTTTTTCGCAAAGTTCAGAAATCGCATTAATCGAAGAAACACGCTGTGCCAAAAAAGCATTAGCGGTTAATTTAGAAAGTTCTGAAGACCACACATTGGTGGTAAGAATTTTATCACGAGACACCCAATTTGAGTAAATATCAACCAAAGCATTAATGGCTTTTTGCCCTTCAGGAGTGGCTTGATTTCCGCCAATAAGTACACGATCCGGATTGAATAAGTCTTCAACGGCAGTACCTTCGGCTAAAAATTCGGGATTTGATAAAATTTGGAATTGAACTCCATTACCTGTATTATCCAAGATACTTTTTATTGCCTCGGCAGTGCGCACGGGTAAAGTAGACTTTTCAACCACAATTTTATCATTTTTGGCTACTTTGGCAATTTGGCGGGCACAAAGTTCGATATATTTTAAATCGGCTGCCATTCCTCTTCCTGAACCATAGGTTTTTGTTGGCGTGTTTACCGATATAAAAATTAATTGAGCTTCATCAATCGCTTTTTCCACTTCGGTAGAGAAAAAGAGGTTTCGCCCTCTGGCCTCTTTAACTACATCAGGTAAACCCGGTTCATACACCGGAATGTTATCTACATTTTCATCATTCCAACGGGCAATTCTGTCCGCATTTAAATCAACAACCGATACTTTAATATCAGGGCATTTTTGAGCTATAACGGCCATCGTTGGCCCCCCCACATAACCCGCTCCTATACAACAGATGTTTGTAATCTTCATTTACTTTTTATTTAAATTTTCCCAATACCATTTCACAGCTTCTTTGAGGCCATCTT
Organism: Flavobacterium sp.; assembly: GCA_041917555.1. Taxonomy (GTDB): domain Bacteria; phylum Bacteroidota; class Bacteroidia; order Flavobacteriales; family Flavobacteriaceae; genus Flavobacterium. The sequence continues at coordinate 89,291 of JAYRXL010000059.1, forward strand.
GAAATGAATATTTGGGATTATAATTAAGAATATTTTTTGCTTTATCGATACTTGCTAATGAATGCGGAATATCGCCAACACGATTTGGTCCGTGAATTACAGGAACATTGGTTATTGCCGGATCAAATTCAGACAGGTATTCTTTCAAATAAGAAACCAACTCATTGAGTGTGGTGTTATCCCCATAAGCCGCATTAAAAACTGTATGTACAGCTTCCGGATGGTTGGTTAACATGGCTAATTCATTCATTTGAATTACATTATCGATATACGTAAAGTCTCTTGAATAATTGCCGTCACCATTAATAACAGGGCTTTCTTTTTGCATGAGTAATTGCACAAATTTTGGAATTACAGCTGCATAAGCACCGTTTGGATCTTGTTTGCGTCCGAAGACGTTAAAATAGCGCAGACCTATAGTTTGCATACCATAGGTTTTACCAAAAATCTCTGCATAGAGTTCATTTACATATTTTGTAATGGCGTAAGGTGAAAGCGGTTTTCCGATAATCGATTCCATTTTGGGCAAATGTTCGGAATCGCCATAGGTTGAAGAACTGGCTGCGTAGACAAATCGTTTTACACCGGCATCGCGCGAAGCAACTAACATGTTCAAGAAGCCTGAAACATTAACCTCATTGGTCGTAATGGGATCGTTTATAGATCGGGGAACAGAGCCTAAAGCGGCTTGATGCAAAACATAATCAACGCCTTCAACAGCTTCACGGCAGGTATTTAACGAACGAATATCGCCTTCAATGAGACGAAAATACGGATTCGCAAGTAAATGTTCAATATTATGACGATAACCTGTGGAAAAATTATCCAAGCAGATTACATGGTACCCTTTTGCGATAAAATACTCACAAAGGTTTGAGCCAATAAACCCGGCACCACCGGTTATCAATAAAGTCATAACCGTTTTATTTTTAAAACTTTAACCAGTTTTTTATACCATCGTTTTAGGAACCAATCCTTTTCATCATCCTCATGATAGCCATTTGAATACGCGCCATAACCATAACCGTAGCCGTAACCGTAGCCGGCTCCATAACGCGCTTTATTTTCATAACTATTGAGTAAAATACTCACGTTAGTAAGTTCTCCGCGTTGCACTCTGTTATTCAACAGATTAATCATTTCTTTTTTGGTAAAATTTTGGCGTGTTACATAAATTGTCACATCAGCAAATTGAGACAACTCAACGGCATCGGTTACCAATCCTACCGGAGGAGTATCGAGAATGATATAATCGTATTCCTTTTTTAATTCATTCACAAATTCAATCATTGCGTCGCTCATGATTAATTCGGACGGATTTGGCGGAATAGGACCTGAAGTAATTACGTCAAGATAGGGAATCTGGGTTTTGTTAACGATTTCTGCTAAGGTTTTTTGACCAAATAAATAATTTACAACCCCAACATCATTCTTAAGATTAAAATCGTCAAAAATTTTAGGTTTTCTCAAATCCAAACCAACAATAACCGTTTTTTTCTCACTAAGGGCAAAAACAGTAGCCATATTGACCGAACAAAACGTTTTACCTTCGCCACTTACTGATGAAGTCAACATAATTGTCTTCGCGCCATCCACATTTTGCTTTTTGAGAAGAAACTGAATCGAGGAACGCAGTGCTCTAAATGCTTCAGAAAGAGCCGATTTAGGCTTTTCAAAAACGGCCAAATTGGAAGAAGTCTGCTTCACTCCAATAACCCCAATGAGTGGGATTTGAGTGGCAGTACTTATATCATCTGTGTTTTGTATAGCGTTGTTTATAAAAAATATTAAGAACACTATTAGAAGAGGTATAAGTAATCCTAAAAATATAGCAATTACATAATTTACTCCGGTTCTTGGGCCAATCAAACCTCCTCCTATATCTTTTGCCGGATCTATAAATTGAATATCCGATAAATTTGCAGCTTTTACTATTGAGGCTTCGCTCCTCTTTTGCAGATAGGTTTGATAAATGGAATTTTTCAAATCATATTTCCGCATAATTTTAGCCATTTCCTGTTCTCCCTCAGGTAAGTTTTGGAGTTTACTTTCAGCACTGGCTAACTTGGAATTTATTAGTGATTGTTCAAATTGAATAGTTGATTTTGCTGCGTTTATGTTTTCCAAAAGTACTCGTTTTACTGAAGTAATTTCATTGTCAATAGAATTAAACATATCGCCATTCTTGACAGAAAAAGACATTTCAGAGCGCCGCACTGAAAGTCCAATTAAATTGGAAACATTAGATAAAATATTTGGGTCTTCAATACCAGCTACAGAGGGAGCCGGCAATTTTGAATAATCATTACTGTTTTTCAGGTAATTGGATAACGAATTATAGTAATTAATTTTACGCGTAATTTGGTCTTTTTGCAAATCATAATCGAGCAGCTGGGATTGATAAGCTGTCCCACCCATTTTTAATTCAGCTACATTATTATTACGACTAAATTCTTTTAAATCGTTATTGGCATCTTTTAACTCATTTTCCATGATACGCAAAGTTGTATCAATGAATTTAATGGTATTGTCGGCAAATAGGTTTTTATTATCCAATTGCCTTTTGATAAGTGTACGAGCTGTCTCATTAAGATAGTCAACAATTCGAGCCTTATTTGTTCCCTCTAACGATAACTTGAGAATAGATCCGGCTTTCTCATCAATAGTTACTTTTATATTTTTGTAACGACTCACTACATCATCAAAATTGTTGAACTTAATGATGTATTCCTGTCCAACATTATTTTTGGTAAAGTCTTTATATTCGACCAACCAACTTAAGTAAGGCAGGTTCACTTGTTGTCCGACCTTAAATCGCTTTACAATATCACCCGAAGGAATGGCAACCACATCGTTTTTAAACGTATAATAATTGGTCACCGGAAGAGAACTACCGGTATGAGTTATGCGAATCTCATACTCATTTGCCGTGATAAATTTGATAGTGACAGGTGTGTTGAGTAGTTGGTTCTTACTTTTATCAATTATAATTTGAAAAGGAACCTCACCGTAAACATCTTTGATAAAATACTTTTGTTGTTGTAAATAATCTATATAAAACTGTAATCTATCAACAACAATTTCGTTATGCGATCTGGATTTGAGTGTTGTAGAAAGCATCTGAACCTGATCTGAAGTGCCTCCCCAATTAAATACCAAACTGGTATTAGAGGTAAAAAACGGATTGTTTTCTTCCTTAACGGCTATAGTAGTTTCAAGGGCATAAATTTTTTGCTTGCGAATATTAATCTGATGTGCTACCGTTAAACAAACAACCAATCCAAAAAGAAACCACTTCCAGTAACTTCCTGTTTTTATCAGAAAACCTTTGAAATCAAAACTATTTTGATTTTCAAAAAAAGAAAAATCTTTAGTATCTAACATGGTATACTGCTTCTGTTTTAGTTTTTAAACAACAAAAATGTTGTAGTAGCCAAAGATAAGATAGTAATAATCGAACTGAGGGATTCTATACCTGTTTTTCCGGTTCCCCATGTTTTTTGCTTTAAGGGCTTAACATAGATGTAATCATTTGGCTGTAAATAATAGCAAGGGGATTGTGTCGCTTTTGCACTGGTCAAATCAATACTAAAAGTTTCTATTCCATGCGGAAACTGACGCATTACTTTAACATCCTTGCGATCACCTGTTACTGTAATATCGCCCGAATTTGCCACAGCCTCTAAAATGTTAACACGCTCTTGGAAAAGTATTTTTGAACCCGGTTGATTTACTTCACCATTTACTGTATACCGAAATCCGGCAAGCTTAACTGTTACAAACAAACCGGCTTCTTTTTTAAAATATTCAGCCAACAAACGATCTTCTATTTTTTTTCGAACTTCTTCAATTGTGTTTCCTAAAACAGTTACTTCTCCTAAAACCGGAATACGAATAACACCGTGATCATCTACACTGTAGCCACTAAAATAAAGGGCATCGGGAGTAGTTCCGTTTTGATTTTGCGTACTATTTGTATTAAAAATTGCCGTCAAATCCGGATCCAAGGATTTGATGGAAATATTTAATATATCATTTGATTGAAGGCGATACGGCTTGCTGTTGATTTCAGCAATATTTGCCGTATTGTTTCCGTCTTTATTTTGAAGGTAAATTAAATCCTGTCGTGGCACACAGGCAGTATACAAAAATAAAACCGCAAGAATAGTGAGTATTCGTAAGTTCATTGACCTAAATGTATTAGCAAACAAAGATAGTTTTTCAATTTTAATTACAAAAAAATAACCTAATTTATTATCAGGCACCGCGCAGCGTATTTTCAAACGGAATTCGTTGCATGATACTGCGCCCCAAGGTAATTTCGTCTGCGTATTCCAATTCATCGCCAACCGCAATTCCTCTGGCTATGGTGGATGTTTTTACGGGCACATCTTTGAGTTGTTTGTAGATATAAAAGTTTGTTGTATCGCCTTCCATCGTTGAACTTAGGGCAAAAATAATTTCATCCACTCCACCCGATTTTACTTTCTCGACTAAAGCTGCGATGGTAAGCTGACCGGGCCCTATCCCGTCTATTGGAGAAATTTTTCCGCCCAACACATGGTAAATCCCGCGAAATTGATTGGTATTTTCGATAGCCATAACATCGCGCGCATCTTCCACTATACAAATTAAGGCATGGTTCCGAGATGGGTTGCTACAAATTTCACACAAATCCGAATCGGAAATATTATGGCAACTTTTACAAAATTTAATTTCGTTTCGCATTGCCAATAAGGCATCGGAGAGAAACGTTGTTTGCTCCGTCGGCTGTTTTAACAAATGAAGCACAAGTCGGAGTGCAGTACGCTTTCCAATACCGGGCAATTGAGCCATCTCGTTTACAGCACGTTCCAGTAATTTAGACGAAAATTCCATGGGGCAAAAATAGCTAAAATCAGCGAGTAACAGACTTTTTAATCAAGACTGCTTTCGAAAAAACTTTTTTGTAAATTGCCACAAACTAAAAACACTATGACTCCGGCAACTATCCTAACCATCATCATCCTCTATTTTGGTATTTTAATTCTGATTTCGAACTTGGTGAGCAAAAAAGGAACTGATAACGACACTTTTTTCAAAGCCAATAAAAATTCGAAATGGTATATGGTGGCTTTTGGAATGATAGGCACTGCCCTTTCCGGAGTAACTTTTATTTCGGTTCCCGGGAATGTAGGATCTCCCGAAAATCAGTTTTCTTACTTCCAATTTGTTTTGGGAAATGCCATTGGCTTTCTTATCATTGCCACCGTTTTATTACCGTTGTATTACCGCATGAATCTAACCTCAATTTATAGCTATATCGAGCAACGATTGGGAGTTGTGAGTTATAAAACGTCTGCGTTAATATTCCTGATTAGTCGTACTATAGGTTCGGCCTTTCGTTTGTACCTTGTTGTTATTGTGCTCCAAAAATATGTTTTTGATGCCTTTGCAATTCCTTTTGCTGCAACCGTTTTAATTTCGTTGGGTTTGATATTTGCTTATACCTATCGCGGCGGACTCAAAACCATTATTATTACGGATACACTTCAAACTTTTTTCTTGGTTTCTTCGGTTTTTTTGACGATTATATTTATTTGCCATAGTTTGGATTACAGTGCCGTAGAAGCTTTTGAAGCTGTAAAAAACAGCAACTATTCCAAAATCTTTTTTTGGGAAGATTACCTCAAAGGCAACTTTGCTGTTAAACAAATTTTGGGCGGTATTTTTGTCACCATAGCAATGGTAGGACTGGATCAAGACTTAATGCAAAAAAACCTGAGTTGTGCCACCATTGGAGAAGCGCAAAAGAACATGTTTACCTTTACAGGCATTTTTGTGATCATCAACTTGTTTTTTTTGAGTGTTGGGGCATTACTTTATTTGTATGCCGAAAAAAACGGGATTGCTATTCCGATGGTGGGCGATGTAAAGCGCACCGATTTATTATTTCCTGAAATTGCCTTTCATCATTTGGCACGTATCCCTTCGATCGTGTTTTTATTAGGTCTTACTGCGGCCACATTTGCCACCACCGATAGTGCCTTAACAGCTTTGACTACCTCATTTTGTGTGGATTTTTTGAATATGGAGAAAAACAATACCACACAGGCAACTGTGCGCACGCGACACTTAGTGCATTTGGGTTTTTCGTTTTTGATGTTTTTGGTGATTTTGATTTTTAATTCGGTTAATGACAAATCCGTCGTGACCATGATTTTTAAAGTCGCGGGTTACACCTATGGCCCGCTTTTAGGACTTTATGCTTTTGGTTTGTTTATGAAAACCAAAACTGTTCACGATCGCTTGGTTCCGTTGGTATGCATTGCTGCTCCCGCAATTTGTTTTTGTATCAGTTTGTACTCCAAAGAATTGTTTGGCGATTATGTTTTTGATAACGAAATGATTATTTTGAACGGATTACTCACGTTTTTCGGATTATTGTTAATCAGCAAACCCGCCACTTCGCAAACGCGCTTTTAGTGCTATGGCCTGCCCAATAGCCCCGATAGAGGCGACAGCCCGCAACCTAAAAGGTGAGGACTACAGCCGAAAGCGGGAAAATGGCCCCGATTTATCGGGGTATAGCATACAAAGGGTTCGCTCCTAAAACTGATTTGTAGCCAACAAAACCAAAGTACACGCTTCTTCAAAAGCGATGTGATGCGACAGTAGCAGTTGTTGCAACTCCGGGTTTTCGGTTCCCGGATTAAACAGTACACGTCGCGGTTTCATACGGATGATATAATCGTAGTATTCCTTTTGATTGGCGGGATTAAGGTAAAGTGTTAGGGTATCCACTTCCGGAAAAATAACTTTTTCTTTGTGTATTGTTACACCGCTTACGACTTCATCTTTTCGGCCTACAGCCACCACTTCGTGACCGTGATGCAGCAAACTGTTGAGTGCTTTGTTACTGTAGCGATCAGGATTGGACGAAGCACCAAGGACGAGGGTTTTCATAAAAATTAACCTGTATTTGTTGTTTTGTAAAGGTACAAATTAATCAGGTTGTATTACCTTTGTCGCGTATAAACTGTAATTTCCAGAAAATGGATGTGTTTTTGAATACCTTTTTGGTTTTGTTAGGTGCCCTATTCTCGGTTTTGAATCCTTTTGGTGCGATACCTTTTTTTGTGGGTCTCACGCAAGATTACAGCAAACCGGAGCGCTCACGAGTGTCACTTTGGACTGCGATTAATGTTTGTATTATTTTACTGATTTCGTTTTTTGTGGGCGAATATGTGCTTCGTTTTTTTGGTATCACAATTTCAGCATTACGGATTGCAGGCGGCATTTTAATTGCGAGTTCCGGTTTTGGTTTGTTGAATGCCAACCCTAAGAAGCGCAAGGGGATTAGCAAGGAGGTGGAAGAAGATTTACAAAACCGCAATTCGATAGCCCTGACTCCTTTGGCAATGCCCATGTTGGCCGGTCCGGGTTCGATTTCGTTATTGATTGCGTTTAATCAGGATCATTACAGCACGAACGAGATTTTGGCATCATCACTTTCCATATTGGTTGTTTCGAGCATCATTTTTTTAATTTTGAGGAGTGCCCATTATTTGGCGAAATATTTAGGCGCTTCGGGCATTGTGGCGATTTCCCGAATTGTAGGATTTTTAACTGTTGCCATTGGTATTCAATATATTATCAGTGCGGTTTTAGCTATAATACGCGGAATATAAATTAAAGATTATGAAAAAATTTATTTTAATTACAGGAATTATACTTGTGGCTGCTGCTTGTAAAAGTCGGTCAACGCGTCAAAATCCAGATGAAAGCGATTTAGCACAACTTCAGACATTGATGGCGGGAAATTATTCGTCTGAAAAGCAATCCAAAGAAGATGCGGAGTATTACAACATCTCGTTGCGTATGGTTCCGATTTGGAAAGACAGAGGTCATTTTTTGTATGTAGAACAAGCCATTTTTGACAAGCAAGACAAACCGTATCGGGTTCGTATTTATAAACTGAGTAAACGCGGAACCGAATACATCAGTGAAATATATACCCTAAAAAACGAAGCTGATTGGATTGGAAAATGGAAAGACCCAAGTGCTTTTGACGCATTAGCGCTGGATGCGATTGAATTAAAATCGGGTTGTGAGGTCATTTTAAAGCGCATTTCCGCGCAGAACTACGCTGGAGCCACCGGAGAAAAAACCTGTCCGAGTGAATTAAGAGGCGCATCGTATGCCAGTTCCAAAGTTACCATTACCCCTACCGAATTAATTTCGTGGGATCAAGGTTTTGACAAGGACGGAAAACAAGTTTGGGGTGCCACCAAGGGTGGCTATCATTTTGTAAAATATTAATCTTCGTTCAGGGGCAAAAATATTTCCGCCATCATACAACGAGCACTACCTCCGCCACAAGCTTCGATGGTATCCAAATTGGCGTGTAAAATGGTTACGTGTTCTTCGATTTGCGCAATTTGTTTTTTAGTTAACACCTTATAGGCAGAAGCGCTCATAACCAGATAGCGACGGTCATCGGTTCCTTTTACTTCGAGCATATTCCCGGCAAAATTATTCACTTGTTCTTCGGTGATAAGTATAATTTCTTTCTCGTCACCGCGAAGGCTGTCAAGCACCATTTTGCGCTCTTTTTTATCATCTATCGTGTCGGCACAAATCACGGCAAAGGTATCACCAATACACATCATAACGTTAGTGTGGTAGATGTGTTTACGCTCACCGTTTACGGTTTGAAAGGCTTCAAAAATGACCGGTGTGAATTCAAAATCTTCACAAAATTCGATAAACAATTCTTCATCGGCACGAGGTGAAAGCGCACAATACGCCTTTCCGTTTTCGCGATCTAAGAGAATGCTGCCGGTTCCTTCCAAAAATACCTCATCCGCTTCGGCTGAAGTATAATCCATAATTTCGGTAATGACAAATCCCTTTTCCTCTAAAATATCCAGAATATCTTCGCGGCGTTCGGCGCGACGGTTTTCGGCAAACATGGGGTACAAAACCACATCGCCGTTTTCGTGAAAAGAAATCCAGTTATTTGGAAAAATACTGTCGGGTGTGTTTGGTTCCGGAGTATCTTCTACCACTACCACATTGACGCCCACCATGCGCAATTTTTGCACAAAAGCATCAAACTCCTCTTGCGCTCTTTGGTTAACCGTTTCGAGCGAAAGCCCATCCAAAACTTTTTGGTAATAATTGTTTACGGCCGTTTGTTCGTTCATTCGGAACGCTACCGGTCGAATCATGAGGATGGAATTGGTGGTTTGGTTCATGGTTATTTGTTGTATGTTAGGGTTACGATTTGATTTTTAGTGTTATGTTTTCCAATTTTCTTCTACATATTTTATAAAATTATAAATCTTAGGGCTTAATTCGTTGCATTTATTGGTAAATTCGTCTTTATCATCTATGCCATTTGTATATAGAGTATTACTTTTTTCAATATGAAAAACGGTCTCTAAACAACTTGACAAGAATAAGTTAAGAACTAAATAAAATCAGCTTTATATCTTTTTCTACCGCAACCCTCGACTATATTTGTCGTTACAGAATCTGAAGATCTCCTTAATTGATTAGCAAGCTCAAACATTTCATACTTTGGTAATTTTAAAGAAGCACTATGTGCTTGATAAAACAACTCTAATCCAAGATTGTATATTTCTAAATCCTTATACTGCTCATATATTTTTTTTTGGCTTATATTAAAAAACTAACAGTTAACAGCTTACAACTTACAACATAATTAATCTCGTATCAACGGCAAAGTCGAACAGCGCAACAAACCTTCTTGTTTGGCTATTTCAGCATAGGGAATTTCTTCAACGGTGAAGTCATTTTCGCGCAACCACGTATTGAGGCGTGTAAAATTACGTTCCGAAACCACTACTTCGGGAGAAATCGAAAACACGTTTGAGTTCATGTTATACATTTCGTCGCGGGTGATATGAAATAAATTTTCCATACCAAATAGTTTTACCAACTCTTGGTATTCGGCTTCATTTCGGAATCCTCCTTTGTAGATAATCGCTTTATTATGGCCTACCGGTTGAAAACAACAGTCCAAATGAAGTGCATTATCGCGGGCATCTTGCCAAGATTTCACCAAATCGAAAGTGCGGATTTTTTTATGCGGAAACAAACTTTGAATAAGGTCAATACCTGCCTGGTTGGTTCGGGCAGTTTTTACGCTACTGTAGTCGGCGCCGCGGTACGTTCCGATAAAAATATAGTCATTCCAAAGCAATACATCACCTCCTTCGATATGGATTTTATCTTTATCATCAATACGAACGAACTTCGCCGGATCGATTTGATCGATTACATATTTGATGGCCGGAAATTCTTTATCGCGCTCCGGTAAAATTCCGGCTTCGATCATTATATCGTCAATAACAAAAGCGATATCACGGGTAAAAATTTGGTTTTCATTTTCCACGATTTCGGGTCTGAAAACCTGCACATTGTATTTTTGAAACACCGCATTAAAAGCCTCCATTTCAGCAACCATGTCGGCTTCTATGGGGTAAGTACCTGCCAAAATGTGTTCGAGCGATTTTGGATCATAAGCATCTTTAGCTTGCGGTGTAGGACCGTTACTCACAGCCGTTCCAAGGACAACGGCCCTCAAACGAGAGGTTTCATTTTTTACATTTAACTTCAGCATACAATTGCTTTTGGTTTAGCGCAAATATAAAAAAGCTCCGCGACATGGCGGAGCTTTATTTTAGAACAATTTATTCGTTTTTAATTTTTAATAATTTTTTCGTTGAATTGTTCGCCATCGTCAGCAATTACAGTTATGAGGTATATTCCTTGTGGATAGCGGCTCAAATCGATTTGGTGGACATTGGTGCTCTCCAATTGTTTTTGGTAAATGCTTTTACCGTCGATGGAAGACACCATTACTCTCGAAAATTTGGCTTCTTTCATGGCTATAATCACAAACTCGTTTGCCGGATTCGGATACACCGCAAGTTGTTTAGCAGGGAGCTCTTCCGCTTTATAAACAAAACCATTCGTACACACATCAATGTAGGCTGCAAATCGCGAACCATATTGTGCGTTGAATCCATTTGGCGAAATGACATTTTCAGGCAATAACTCAATAAAGTTTCCTGCATGATAAACAGTTCTGTCATTCACGGTTGGCGCTATGCTGTTTGTTGCTCTAATCCATACTTGCCGACTTTCCTCTACCACCGAGTTAATAGGAGCAGATGTGTTTAAAAAAGGCTGACAAGAACAAGTTGGATTATTGTCCGGCAAAATAACTATAGTAACCGTAGCTGGTGCTAAACACAGCGGATTGCTTGGGTTGAATTGGTACGGGAAAGCACCAACAGTAGCTGTACTAATAACAGGTGGTGACCATGTACCGCTGATTCCCATAAATGTTGTTGGCAACGGATTACCCACAATATTTTCATTATGGCAATACACCTGATCAAAACTAAATTGCGGCACAAGAGGAAACTCAATAAAATTACTAAAAGCATCAAAGGCACAGCCTGCGGTTTGAGCATCGGAATGTGACACACGTCGGATAAAAGTTGGAATACTGGTAATGGTGAATCCATTTAAAAAAGCCGAATTACTTCCCGGTATATCCGTATAAGTGGAACCATCTGTTGAAAACTGCCATGTGTAAGACCCACCTACGCCATCGTCTAAGCTCATAAAATTGTAGGTAGGACAACCGGAGTTCTGATTTATTGCAATCGAACCTCCACTGGCAAAGCCTTCAAAGTTCGCTGAAACCGATGTTGAACTTACTCCTTCAATGGTACAATCATAACGAGTCAACCTCCAACGAATTAAAATAGGCACATTATTACCTGAGTAGATTGGAATACCGCCCGGACCAATATTAGTAAAGGATAAAACAGGCGGGGTAATAGTTGTTGTAGCAGCTGTTATGTTTTGTGTAAAAACGTTCGAAATTCCAACTCCAGTTGGACTCAAAACCTGCATCTCGAAAGAACCGGTACCGTTGAGAGTTGATAAAAGCGCGGATGGAATACAGTTCGCTATACTAAAACCATAAATAACTACATCTACAGTATCTGTAATACACGCATTAATTGATGGGCCTGAAAAAACAGGTGGTTTCAATCTGGTATATATATGAAACTTAGCACTTGCTACTTCATTAGGGTTGCCACAATAGGGATCCCGGTAAATGTACTTCCTGTAAATTTCAATATCACAAACATCGTTGGGAATACTAGTTATTGTTATACTGTTAAAAGTTGCCGTATATGTTATTCCTGTATTGGTGAAAAGCTGTCCATTATAGTTGTGATAGGTGTAAAACCACTCATAGTCTGAACTAGGGACATCACTGGGGTTTACATTGCTTATCATACATGGGTTTTCTAACGAAAACGTTGGGTTTACAGTATCTCCGGGGCAAAAGAAAACATCCCGTAAAGTAGTAGTTGTATATTCACCTCCCATAATTCCACCCGGTGGTAATCCCGGGCAAGGATTATTTTGGTAATAAAACCCATAGAAAACGCGAATTCTATCCGTTACAATTTGACCATCCATCGTAGTAACCTGAACATCAAAGTCTTCAAAAGGGACATCGCTATGTGTAAGACAAAGTTTAAAGCTCGGGCTATTTGGTATAATTGTGACAACTGTGTTTGTTGGCTCTACCGGAGTTACTGTGTAGTTTATAAAATTATAGCTGTTTGCAGGAGTATTGATATAGGACAATCCGGCGGTATATGGAAGCCCTAATAAGCTAAAATCAATTTCATAGGTATAACAACTATTTGTTGAATTTGGTGGCGTGCATGGCAGCTGTAAATCCGGCAAATTTAAGGTTAATGGTTTCGACACCCCGCCAGAGAGGCAATCCACTGCGAAATAACCATAAGAATGCTTGTTGGCGTTCTCACCACTATTTGATCTGGAAAAGAAAGTTATGGTTATATTGGTAGCTACACCTATAAATGAACTAAAATCCAAGTCTTTATATTGCCAGTTACCCCCAACTAAATCAAGTCTTCTGAATTGCCCATTTAAAACCGTAGAGTTAGGTGCTGTATATTTTCCAAAAATGAAATCATTGGTATCCAAAATAGCAGAAGTTGTTGAAAATGATAACGGATTAAAGTTGGCACTTACCAGATGCCCCGTCTCTGACATTCCATAAATAGCATTGTTTGGACTCGTAGTTAACGGACTATGAAAATTATACTGACAATAAAAACCAAACGAACTATCATTGCTGTTTTGGGTAACAAGACTATTGAAAGAAATGCCGTTGTTAGCAGTGAATTCGGCAACACCTAAATAATAAATTCTAAATTTACAATTAGTTGCAGTGGGTGTAAAAGTGATTGAACTGTAATAGGCATCTCCATTTAAATGTGTAGCCGCAACACCCGGCTGTATAATCCTTCCCACACGCATAACCGGTAAAGGGCCTCCTCCAATAGCATTTGGAACCGGAACATTGTTATAATTTGCATCGGATATAGTTGGCGTTGTTATAATATCAAATCCTTGTGCATCAAATCCGGCATCAGTTGGCAACAATCTTTGGCTGGTTGGAAAAGATAACGGATAGGTTGTAGGTATATTGTTTCTGTTCCATCCATTAATATAGTTTACTCTATTCCATCCTGCCCAAGAAGCATCCGGTAGGCTCAGAATACACTCTCCCGGTGGTGCTGATTGAATAATCTGGAAATTATACGTTGCTGTTTCAAAGCAATCCGGATTGGAATTATTAGTAGCAGTAACAGTGGCTATGTAATTTCCTGTAGTTGTAAAAACCGGTTGAAAAGTTGCTCCGGTTCCTATAATTGACGGATTATTTGAATTTACCTCGCTGATAGACCATGTAAAAGAAAATAAACTTGGATTAAAACATCCTAAATTTGCATTAGTAGTAAAAGTTACGGTAGAACCTAATTCCGCTGTATTATTAGTTATTAAACTCGCAGGTACAATATTGGAGTTTGTTAATGGAGAAATTACAAGGGTACATCCATTCGATATCAACGAAGAACAATCTGTACAAGATTGCGTTAGATGCAATTGTTTTCGGGGTCCAAAATCAGGATCGACTGTAAATTGCATTTTTAAAATTTGACCTGCTGTAAAGTGGTTTTTACAACCGGCCGGACTGTAATCCATATAGTTGCTTTTGTCGTCATCGCCCGCTGAGAGCGGACACGTATCAATAGGACCGCAACTTTCATCAAACAACTGACTCGGAGGAGTATCACAGACCATGTCTCCGTTAAAAAGGCAATTTCCGTTATCACAGGAGCAAGCATTGGTATGTCCAATTGGATTACTTAAGTCAACGACATCTAAATTATGTATGGTTGTTGGATCACAAATACCAAATACATGCAGCAAACCAAGATAGTGTCCCATTTCATGAACTAAAACAGTCATGTTATCATGATTAATAGTTTGCAACCATCGTCTTTCGATAAAAATACCATCCGAAGTTAGCCCAACTGCCGATGGCAAAGTAGCAAAACCCGCAACACCTGCATTTGGAATAGTATCATTAATATTATCAACTACATATACATTAATATACTCCCTTACAGGAAAGTTGGTTGCAGATTGCGATTGAGAATCGGCTACCAAGTTATTAATTATAGCCGGTATTGTATTACTAAGTATTGAGATAGATGTGTTATGATTAATACTGGCATCAATATAACTATCTCCGTTTTTTCGTTTACGAGCCCTACAAAATGAAATATCAGTTCCTTGATAAAAGACATTTAAACTCGTTACCACGGCATCGTAATCAACTATAGTAGACCCGGAGCTCGAGGTAACCATATTGTGAAATACAATGGGTAATACAACCGGTTGGTCTAGAGGCACCGATCTGCCGGCAGCGACTAAAGCCTCTCTTCTGGATACAAAACCTTGCCAATCTATGGCTTGTTTTTCAAAAGTTTGATTGTAGTTTTGTGCCTCTTTTACTTGCGTAAAGTGTAAGGCATCGGTACCACAATTGTGCGTGTTTTTGTGCTGCCCTTTCACGGTAAAAGCGGCAAACAAAAAAGCTAGATATAATATAAGCCTTGTCATAATAGTCGTAATTAAATTAAACTTATATTAATTCTTAGTCAATAACGCTTTCACTTGCGCTTTTAATTCTTCGATTTCTTTTTGTTGTTTTTCCAGTATTTTTTGCTGTTCTATTGTATAAAGGGTTAATTCTTCAATTTTTTCCATTTGTTTGGCTTGCATTTCTCCTACGTCCAACCCGTTTTCCACCAACTCAGAAGCCGATTCAATACCCGGTAAATGTTTATTTTCTTTAATAAAAGCTTCTACTTCACTTAAGGGTTTTAGTGTATACGTTTCTTCAAACACATTATCTCTCCAGTCTGTGCCGGAGCGTAACGCCACTTTAACTTTTTCAGTTAAAACGCCACCTTCAACCAATAAGCGGTATTGGCTGTTTTCGGGTGCTGTAGTATCGATGTTAGGGAAATTAATTGTGTTTCCGATATATACTCTTCCTGATCCCGCTGTATCTTCATCAAAAGAACTGGAAGCCGTGTTAAAAAACAAATTGTTATTACCCATTGTAACTGTACGTAGGCCCGGATTTGGGTTGTCTCCAACGGTTCCGGTAGTATCAATGGTTCCGTCGCTATTGTATATATTAAGGCCACTGGCAGTAGATGAAATAACAAAAGGATCTGCCGTTGCACCTGAACCCGTGATGGTAATATTATCTCCGGCTTGCAGTGCAGTTGCCGGTATCTCAACACTATTTCCTTCCGAAATAGAGAGCGTAGTGCCATTTATACTTAGTGTTTGATCATCAGTATCGGTATCAACCGGCAAAGAGAATGATCCGCCGTTGTTTGATAAGGTAACCACGTTGCCATTTTGAGAAAGCGTTTGTAATTCGTTGGTTACATCCCCATCAATTTCGGTTATGGAAGGAAGCGTTACTGTATTCCCGTTAGAAATGGTCAATTGGTCCCCGTTCACAGACAAGGTTTGTTGGTCTGTATCTGTAATTGATGAAGATGGTAAAGTTACCGAACTGGACACACCGTTAACCGTAGTTGTTAGCGTATTTCCTGTTACATTCGTGGTTAACGAGTTAACTATAGAAGCTGATGATACCACACCATTAACATTGCTGGTCATGGTATTGGCAGCAGATGCAAGCGCATTTGTGGTTGCAAAACCTGAAGGCAAGTTGCGTAATACCACATTTCCATTGGTTTCTACAGTAAGAAATTTTGTTTCGGAAGCATTTGGTACAAAGGCGCTCGTTAGATTTCTAAAGCGTAAACCTGATTCTTGGTTTCTTCCGTTAATTTCAACAGCAGATGAAAAAGGTATTGCACCCGTATTGACATTAAAAACAAGATTATCGGTATCAAATCTACCATAGATCAATGGATTTGCATTAGGCGAATTATCAGCATCAATGATAAGCTGATTAGATTGCCCATTTAACGGACTCACATTTCCTGCTCCCGGACCTATCACTATGTTATTAGAGCCAGAACTAATCCCAGCGCCAGATCCAAGAACAACATTATTAGAACCGCTTGTAACTGAAGAGGATGACCCGATAATTGTATTCTTTCCTCCTGTGACGCCAAATCCGGCTTGATAACCCATAATGGTATTCAAACCAGAATGGCCTCCAACAGATCCGCTTATCGATCTTCCGGCTTGATAACCCACAGCAGTATTATTATTTGAACCACTTGGATTAAAAACATTTTTTCCTGAATCTGCTCCAATAAATGTATTATTCAATCCAAGAGAGCCTGAACTATTTCCTAATGACGTAGTTGTTGTTCCTATAAATCCCGCCTTTGTATTACTCCGTTTAAAAACTAAATCTACATTATCGGTAGTTCCGATAAAATTAACGGCTGCATTTGTTCCGGCATTTCCTGTTAAAGACCAAAAATTACCACTTAAAGCACCTGAAGGAACAGAATTTAACACTACATCACCTGAGGCATTTACCGTTAAAAATCTTGAATTGGTATTTAAGGGTGCAATTGACGTCTCTGTTAAATTAGTAAAACGCAATCCCGAAGCATTATTATTTCCGTTTATCTCGACAAAAGAATTTATCCCGGGCGTATTCATATTCACATTAAATTTCAAATACCTTGAAGCAAAATCTCCTGAAATTAACTCAACTATAGAATTTCTCCCGCCAATGATGAGCTTATCATTACCGGTAACTGCTTGTCCGGCTTGATATCCAATAAATACATTATCATTTCCTGAACTGGCGTAACCTGATTGATACCCTAAAAAAAGATTTCGGTTACCACCTGTCCCATAAACAAATCCTCCGGAGCCATTACCCAATAGAGTATTCTCATCACCTATCATTACTGCATTTAAACCTATGGCAACATTACTCTTCCCAAAAGCAGAATAACGACCGGCTCCCTTCCCTATATAAATATTGGAATGTCCTGTGGTATTTTCTAAACCGGACTGATAACCTAAAAAAACATTATTGTAGCCTAATGTATTCATTTGTGCAGCATAGGGACCAATAAAACAATTCATTCCCACTTGCTCTCCATCCAAAACACCGGTAAAATCAGTTAATAGCCCTGCCTGATGTCCATAATGAACACTCCATCCGGCGTTTACAGGAGTTGGCCCAACATTTCCGGCTGTTGTTGAAACCAATAAGTAGTTATTTTGCGCCTGAACAAATAGTTGTGCCGCAAAAAAAACAATTGCGATTAAAAATTTTGATTTTGTCATTGTAAAAAGTTTTAGGATTATCACATAAATTTACTTGTAACCTTTTTAATGAAAATGAGTAAATTAGAATTAAAGAGTTTTCTAATTAGAATTTAAAGCTTTTTAGTTAGAATTTGTAAAAAACAAAAAACTCCGCCAAGGGGCGGAGTTTTTGTCATAAAACTAAAAAAGTTATCGTTTTTCAATAGGGATAAAATCACGAAGTGCATATCCGGTATACACCTGACGCGGGCGACCTATAGGCTCTTTGTTGATGCGCATTTCTTTCCATTGTGCAATCCAACCCGGTAAACGTCCGATGGCAAACAGCACCGTAAACATCTCGGTAGGAATACCTAAGGCTCTGTAGATAATACCCGAATAAAAGTCTACATTGGGATATAAATTTCTGGATTTGAAATACTCGTCTTCTAAAGCTACTTTTTCCAACTGTTTCGCAATATCCAATAGCGGATCATCAACACCAAGTTGGTTTAGTACATCGTCTGCTGCTTTTTTGATAATGGTAGCGCGCGGGTCGAAATTTTTGTAAACACGATGCCCAAATCCCATCAAACGGAACGGGTCGTCTTTATCTTTTGCTTTTAGCACATATTTGGCCACATCACCTCCGTTTTTGTGAATTTCTTCCAACATTTCCAAAACGGCCTGATTAGCACCTCCGTGTAGCGGACCCCAAAGTGCAGAAACACCTGCAGAAATAGAGGCAAACAAACCGGCATGTGAGGAACCTACAATGCGAACGGTAGATGTAGAACAATTTTGTTCGTGGTCTGCATGCAAAATGAAAAGTTTATCCAAAGCCTGAACCACTTTTGCATCAATTTTATAAGGCCCTGTTGGCAATTCAAACATCAAATGCATAAAGTTTTCTACATATCCTTTGGTATTATCGTAATAATTGAGTGGGAATCCCATTGTTTTACGGTAGGTCCAAGTGGCAATTACTATAAACTTAGCCATTGTTTTACAAACCGCTTCATACATATCTTTTTCGTTGTGCGGGTTAACAGCTTTAGGATTAAAAGCGGTAAGTGCACTGGTTAATGAAGAAAGCACGCCCATTGGGTGAGCCGTTCTTGGAAATCCGTCAATGATATTTTTCATTTCTTCACTTACAAGTGTATATTTGCGGATATCACTTTCGAATAGTTCCAATTGTTTTTTGGTTGGCAATTCTCCAAAAATTAATAAATAAGAAACTTCCAGAAAATCGGCTTTCTCAGCTAAATCTTCAATAGCATAACCTCGATAGCGCAAGATTCCTTCTTCACCGTCGAGAAACGTAATTTTACTTTCGCATGAACCGGAATTCTTGTACCCCGGATCTAATGTAATGGCACCGGTTTGGGCGCGTAAACTTTCGATATCTATGGCAGCTTCGTTTTCACTTCCTACGATTACCGGGAACTCATAGCGTTTGCCATCATACTCTAATACAGCTGTTTTTGACATAGTATAATTGGAGATTAAATCGTGTAATTATTATTTTAACAAAATTAGGGAATTGAAAATGAATTTAAAAAGAAATACCACAGTGAATTCGTTAATATTTAGATAAATTTTGTAAAATTACTATAGTTATGCTTTTTCTTCACTTAAAAAACCAAAACCTGACGCCGTAAAACGTCAGGTTCAACAATTAATTAACTAAAAATTATAACTTAACGTAAGTTCACTTTAAGTATTCTGACATTATTAGTATAGTGAACTCACGTTAACTTACTCTTTAACTATCTTTTGAACGCTGTAACCACGCTCTGAAAATACCTTGATAAAATATACACCTGTTGCCATTTCGGCAAAGTTAATTTGCATTTCTTCGTGATTTGGTAAATGGGTTTCCAATAATCTTCCCAAAGAATCATATACCTGTACCACTTTTATTTCATAATTTGATGTAATATTTAATAGTGAAGATGTAGGATTAGGGAAAATCAAAACACTGGTATCGGAACTAAACTCAGAACTATCCAGAAAAGCAGTTTCAAAAGTATTTGTATTTATTGGTGCGTTATAGTCAAAATAAATTGCTGCATTTACACTAACAGAATCTCCTGTTATCATTGTATTTCCTGTTCTTATCTTCAACAAAACATTTCCATGTCCGCCGGTATCAATTTGACAGTTTGGGAAAAAAATCTCTAAAATATTTCCTGTTTGTTTAATAGTAACGGCATGAGAAGCCGATAATATTTGTAACGAATTAACATCAAACTTACTAGGGTCAATTTCCATCTGTAACACAACATTATTGACTGTGGCACTACCCGAATTTTCAAAGTTTATTATGTAATGCAAATAGTCACCAATCAGTAAGTCTGATGCAGCCTCTCCCTCCAAACATTCTATTACATTTAGATTTGGCGAATTAACTACGCGTTGATTATAATCGAAAGAATTATCACCCACAATGGCATCACCTACTGAAGGAGTAATACTTGATTGAAGGGGCAATATATCGCCTAAAACAACAGCCGGATTGATGTTCATCGTTAAATCGATTTTCCTAATCTCATAGGGCTTCAAATCGGAATATGACCAAACAATCATTCCATTAGATTCTGTTACCGGTGTAATAGAGCTACTTTGATAGCTCATTTTTGCATCGTCATAATCTATTTCAATTGTACCTGAAACCATCTGATTTCCCGTATTTCTAAACACTAAACTGTAGGTTGCCTGATCTCCTGCTATTGCGTTTGATGTAGGCATGGTCGCTATTTCAAGGTTTTGAAAAGGATTTGGAACCAAACAAAAGTTGGAAACCGAATCCGATTCATAATTACTGAATGTAATTAAGCTTTCCAAAGGATTAGCTTCTATTGTCCCACTTACAGCCGGAATTGGTGTTACAACAAAATCGCCTAAACCTGTAGAGAACGAAAATTCGCCTTGACTATCTGTAAATGAATAATAAGTATTGTCAGGACCCACAAGTTTTATTTTGTAAAATTGGGGGTTACTATCCAAATCATCACAACCGTCAATGTTTGCATCGTAGGTTATAGTTCCGGAAATTATATTATACGCTCCTCCCGGAAAAAGACTACAATAAGAGTTCACTTCTGCTGTAGTTTGCGATGAAAGTTGCTCAACTTGCGATTCATCAGAACAAATATAATACAGACTTGTTGTATTGGATAGATCTATTGTTTCCGAAGTCCCGTTTTTGACAAAAAGTGTTTCTATCGGATTGGAGGAAACATTTAAATCTGTTAACAAAGTATTGGATGAAACATCTAACGTTGTTAGTTGATTTTGCTGTACATACAAATAGGTTAAATTAGGTAACATCGAAACATCTAATTCAGATAAATTAAGATTGACCAAATGCAAATAGGATAAATTTGGGCAGTTTGTAATAGTTATTGAATTTAACTGACTGTTTTCATAGGCAAAAGTGTTCAAATTCAAAAGACCTGAAAGATTGATGGAGGTTAACTGATTTCCTGAAAAATCACCAATTTGCATTAAACTGGTACATCCCTCTAAATTCAAACTTTGAAGGTTTGGAAATTCAAATGTTAAATCTAATAATGAAGAACAATTACTTATATCAATATTTTGAATGGATGAAACATCTCCCATATCAAAATTAACAAGTGCCGTACATCCGGAGGCATTCAAATCTAAAAGCTGAGGCCCTCCTAATTCAAAAAATGACAAATTAGTGCATCCGGATACATTAATTGAGGTTAACATATTGTTTCTGCAATTTAGGGATTCCAAAACCAAACTACCCGAAAAATCAATAACTCCTTCTATGAGATTATTTTGACAATATAAATCAAGAATTGAAGTGCAACCTGTCAGATTTAAAGATGTAATTTGATTGTTCTCACAACTGATAACAGTTAAGTTTGACATTCCTGTTAAATCAAGTGATGTTAAATTATTGTCTGAAAGAATAATATTAATAATAGAATTACATCCTGAGAGGTTTATAGAATTAAGGTTAGTATTTGCAATAAAAACTTCAAGGAGTGAACTACAATTTGAAACATTTACACTCTCTATTGATTGAGGCAAATTTCCAATAGAAACCAATGAGGAACAACTTGCAGCATTAAGCTGTGTAAGGTTAGGGTTTTGTCCTAAATTTAAATCAAACAAATTAGTAAGACCGTTTAAATTAATACCCGTAATTAAATTGTTGCTGCTATCCAAACTAAAGAGGTTGACATTATTAGAAAAATCAATATTACCGGATAAGAAATTACCGGAACAATTTAAATTAATAAGGTTAACAAAACTTTCAATCCCCTGTATACTGTAAATTCCTGAACTACTGATGTCCAAATTATTGACATCAAAAGCCTCGGTTTCATCAATCTCCCCATCAGCATTGGTATCCACTCCCAACTGAATTAATTTAGCTTTAAAATTAGCATCCGGAATTGTAACTGTTTGCGACACAGCCACCAAGGGAAGCAACAGAAAAAAACACAATACCTGTTTCATATCCTAACTATTGAGTTGTTTGCTAATAATATCGTTTAGTTGATCTTTTTTACGTTGTGAAATGGGCAAATGACTATCATCGGCCATGATTACATATCCCCCTTCTTTTTTTATAAAACTTTTTAAAAAGGCCATATTGATCAAATGGGATTGATGGATCCGAATAAAACCATGGCCTTTAAGCATTTCTTCATATTCTTTTAGCGTTCGCGAAATCAAAACGGGTTTGCTGTTTCGTATGTGAAATGAGGTATAATTATCGTGGCTCTCACATCGGATGATATCCGCTACATCAAACAAATGAATTCCATCAGAATTAGAAAGTGCAATTCGTTTAAAACTATTGGTTTGCTTTTTAATATTCTCCAGCAACAATTCTACATGAGCAAATTCGTTGGTTTTAGCTAATGTTTTATCAATTTTACTGATAACTTTCTCTAAGTCGACCGGATCTACAGGCTTTAAAAGATAATCCAAGGCACTGAAACGAAATGCTTTAATAGCAAACTGTTCATGCGCCGTGATAAAAACAACATGGCTCTCTATTTTACCAAACATCTCATTTATCTGCTCCAAAATATCAAAACCGGTTCCGTCTGTTAGTTGAATATCTAAAAATATAATGTTAGGTTTATGTCGGACAATAGCCTTTACCGCCGATTCCACAGAATCTGCCTCACCTACCAGCGTAATTTGGGGCGCATACAATGCCAACAACCCTTTCATGGCATCTCTTAATTTGTTATCGTCATCTATCAATAATGCTGTTACCATACTTATAAGGTTTCTATAAATTGAATGGGGAGCTCTAATGTAACTTTAGTCCCTGCTATTTTGCCGGATTGTTTGACTTCAGCCAATGTTAAATGTGTTACTTTACCGGTTGTGGACTGTATTTTACCCAATCGTTTCCGAATAATGTCTATTGCCATCGACTTGTGAACTGTAACTGAATTTTCTTTGCGCTGTCGGGCTGCCTGAACTCCTATACCGTTATCGGTTATAATGCAAAAAAGTGATTTTTCTGTGGCTTTGAACTCAATATGTATTTGCCCGGAATAAGTTGCCGGAACAATACCATGAATAATGGCATTTTCAACCAAAGGTTGCACCAAAAGTGGCGGAATAGCCATGTCATCTTCGATAGTGTTGTCTTTTGCCAATGAAAAATCAAATTTATGATTGTAGCGCAACTGCTCCAATTCCAGGTAATTTTTCAAACTTTCAATTTCTTTATCAACGGGTATCAAAGACTCTTTAGAATATTCGAGAGTCAGTCGCATTAATTTTGAGAATTTGGCCAAATAGGTAATGGCTTCCTGAGTACTGTTGTTAACAATAAAACCGGATATAGAACCTAAGCAATTGAATACAAAATGAGGGTTCATCTGTAAATGAAGCGCCTTTTGCTCGTACTCGGCCAATTCTTTTTGCAATGTTAAACGTGTTTTTACCTGATTGCGATTGTACCACAAAAACCCCAATGCCATGAGTAAAACAGCTGTAAAAAACAAAAACATCCACCCCATTCGGGTTCGTTTGGTTTGCTCCTGATGCAATAATTTTTGCTCTTGTTGTTTTTTTTCAAACTCATAGTAGAGGGCTATTTGTTCCGATTTACGAATATTTTCCTCCGAAATTAATTTATCTTTTACTATGATATAATTCTCCAAATGCATTCTGGACGACTTATCATCGCCCATTTTCGCATAAATATCGCTAAGAAGTTTTTCGGCTAAAACCTGTTGCTCCATGACCCCTGTTTCGCGGGCTAGTGATAGGCAAACTTTTGCATTTTGCAGCGCTTTATCGGTGTTATTTTGATTAAAGTAAAGTTCTCCCAAATGAAGATAGCTATCGGCAACTCCAAACTTGTCATCAATTTGATTGAAAACTTTAATCGCCTCATCCCAATGTACAACGGCTTGGCTTTTGTTTCCCTTTTGGCGAAAAAGAATCCCCATATTATTATACCATTCGCCTAAAGCTCTAGGATAGGGAAATTTATCTAAAATCAATTTGGCCTTATGATAATTGAACTCTGCCTCGTCCAATCTGTTCAAAGCCGTTTGAGAGTTTGCAATATTGGTATAGGTGACGGCTAAGTCTTCATCCGGATTTCGGCTTTGTATTTGTTTGGCTTTTTCAAAATAAAATAAGGCTTTAGGATATAATTTTTGCGACCTGTAGATGACTCCAATATTGTTATACAATTTAGCACACATTACAGCATCTTTAAGCTTTTCATAAACGGCAACCGACTTCAGATAGAACTCCAGGGCTTTAGTATAGTTACTCAATTCAGAAAAAACGATTCCATACATGCCTTGCGTTTTAGCCAAACCACGTTGTGATTCTTCCTCATTTTTTATTAGTCCTCCGGAATACAAATCGGCAGAAAAGCTTAACTTGTTGAGTGCTTGCTTATAATCGCTTTTCACAATATAAGCTCCGGCCATGTTTTGTGAGGCTAAGGCCATTCCGGATGTGTAATTTACCTGTTGCGAAATAGTATAAGCCTGTGTAGCATAATGCAACATTGTATTAGAGTCGGTTGCTTTGTATTCTGCTGCTAAACTATTGAGTAAATCAACCTTTTTTTGTTCTTGTGTTGTTTTGGAAAGCAGTGTCCGCAAACTATCTGTCTTTGCCGTTTGGGCTAAGGCCAAAAACGGAAAAAGCAATAAAACGGTAAACCAACTATTTTTTCTCATACAAACTTTCAAAAATAAGGTTTACAGCGTTAGGATAAAAGTATAAATTAGAATTCGATGGGTTTAAATTAGAATTCGCATAAAAAAGCCCGCTTAGGGTGAAGCGGGCTTTTTGTTAAAAATTTGGTTTTACTCTCGAATAATTCGCTC
The DNA here is from genome assembly GCA_041917555.1 of Flavobacterium sp. Taxonomy (GTDB): domain Bacteria; phylum Bacteroidota; class Bacteroidia; order Flavobacteriales; family Flavobacteriaceae; genus Flavobacterium. The sequence continues at coordinate 114,346 of JAYRXL010000059.1, forward strand.
AACTTTACTACCTGCCTCGGTGGTGATTTTTACAAAATAAACCCCACTGGCCTGATTTGAAATATCAAGCGTTGCCTGCGTAGCACTTGTTACTTGGGTTTGCAGCAAACGTCCTTGAATATCATACAATTGAACAGACTTAATTTCATATTGTCCGGAGATGTTTACTAACCCGTTTGAAGGGTTTGGATATACCGAAAGGGATACATCCACCGGATCGCCTGTATTCAAAGTTTGGAAAAGCGTACTCGCCATGCCGGTATCGACCGGTGCGTTGTAATCAAAAAATATGTCGGCGCGTTTGGAAACCACATCCCCATTAGCTAAACTTGGGTTGGTTTTTAGTTTGAATAAAATATTTCCATGACCTCCCGAATCCAATTGGACCTGCTCAAAAATAAATTCGATTACATTGCCCGTTATCACCGCATAAACCTCATGCGAAGTCGTGAGTAATTGGAGCGTATTGATATCGTACTTTGTGGGGTCTATTTCAATGCGCACCACTATATTTTCTGTGGGGTAATTGCCTGTGTTTTCAAAATTAACCACATAATGCAAATACTGACCAATATAATCGGTTGCTACTGTATCGCCTTCCAAACATTCGATGTTATTGGGATCATAACTTCCTACCACAATTTGCTTGTAGTTAAAAACGTTATCTTCAGGCGTTTCATCATTTAAAACGGGGTTAATCGATGCGGTAAAATCCAACTGATCGCCTATCACAACCGGCGGGGTATCTAATGGAGAATTTACATGCAACGTAAAATAAATTGTTCGCGTTTGCAAAGGAGCTAAATCCGTAAAATCCCAAGTTACAGTTCCTTCTGTTAAAGTAAAAGGAAGGGGTGAAGAAGAAACAAAATCTAAAATTGCATCATTGTAATTGAATACAACATTTCCTGATAAGGTCGTGTTTCCTTTATTTTTATAAACTATTCGATAATTGGCATTAAAACCGGGGCGTGCCGGTGTAACTGGCATAATAATCACCTCTATATCATTTTGGGGAGGTACAACAGCCATACAAAAGTCCTGCACAAAAACATGGTTGTTGTTATCCGGAAAACTAACGGCAGCGGTTTGGGGTGAAATTACAAAGGCATCTGTATTTTCAATAACAGGTGTAATTGAATAATCGCCGGACAGTACATATTTTCTAAAGTGGCCCATCTCATTTGAGAAAACCGCTGTTGTAGAAGTGCCATCGTTGATATTTATTCGAAGGTAGGAAACGGGATTGTCTTGTACATCGCACCCATTCGCATCACTATCAAACCTAACCGTTCCTTCTAGGGTATTGTAGTTACCACCGGGTGAAAAAGAACAATAAGAATTACAAACAACCGATGTTAAACCGGCAGTATTCAAATCGGCTTGAACTGTTGCGACTTGCGCTTCATCCACACAAACAAATGTTAAATTGGGATTGTTAGAAAAATTAATGGTTTCATTCGCTCCGTTTTTAGCCAAAAGGGTATGGATATCATTATTATTACAATAAACTGTTTGCAAATTAAAGTTTGCACTTACATCCAGATTTGCTAATTGACAGTGAGAAACATTTAAATCTTTCAGTGCCGGACAAGTAGAAAAATCGACTGCTGATAATGCGGCGTTGTTATACAAAGTCACTGTTTCCAAATTCAAACACCCAGTAAAATCGACAGCATTGAGATAGGGTTGATCTGGAATATAAAATTCTTGTAAACCGGATAAACCTGAAAGAGAAATGGTTGTTAACGGTGTAGTACCATAAATTACTAAAAGTTGTAAGGCTGTACAACCCGAAACATCAAAATTTTGCAATTGATTTCCGCTCTGATAATCGATATCTAATATCGTTAAACCCGAACAACCGGATAAGTTTAACGTTTGCAACAGATTCGCATTGGTAATATGTAATTGCCCTATCGAGCTGCAATTGGCAAGATTAAAAGAAATCAAATTAGGGTAAACTCCATCTATAGAATCTGTCAAATTAGGGCAATTGGATACATCAATATAGGCTAAACCCGGATTATCTTCAATAGAACATATAACCAAATTAGGGCAATTGCTTGCATTTAAAGAAGTAATCAAATTATTATAACAAGTCAAATCTTCCAAATACTGTAAATTTGACAGATCAAGTGTACCCGATATTAAGTTATTTCCACATTGCAAAACCTTTAAATTCACACAACCTGTAAGATTTATGGAAGTGATTTGATTATCCCAACAACCAAGATGCTGCAAATTCGTTAATCCTGAAAGGTCTAATGAGGTAATTTGATTTTCAGAACAATCTAAGGTAATCAGATTAGTCAAGCTTTGAATACCCGTTAAATCGGTTATATTGCCTGGCCCAAGACCCAAAAACTGAATACTCTCAGCCTCACTTTGTTGTATTTCTCCATCTGCATTTGCATCATAATCTGCAAGTAATTTTGCTTTAAAATTCGCATCCGGAATGTTTACAATTTGTGCCTGAACTGCTTGTCCAAAAAACAACAAAATCAATAGTTTTAATACACCTTTCATAATTGGAAAATTAGTGTGTTATTCAAGTTTTTAACGGGTCAATTGGGTAATCGTATGAAGTAAAATATCCTTTTTCCTGCTGGAAACCGGCAATACATCATGGGTGCTTAACTTGAGCGTGTGTTCCGATTTGTCAAAAAATTTGACATAGGCTGTATTGACTAAATACGATTGGTGAATTCGAAGAAAACCTTTATCGCTCAATAATTCTTCGTATTCCTTTAATGGCTTTGACACGATGATACTGGTTTTATCATTCAGAAAAAAGCTCGTGTAATTATTATCCGCTTGCGCATAAACAATCGCTTCAATTTGAATAATGTGAACGCCCTCCGAAGTAGTCAAAGCCATTTTCTTTACCGTTTTTTCCTTGGTCAATAAATCGGCTAACAATTCAAAGGATTGTTGGTACATCGGATTGACTTTCTCAATTTTACGAATCACTTCTTTCAACTCATCCGGGTCAATAGGTTTGAGTAAATAATCGAGTGCGCTCATACGAAACGCCTTGATGGCATATTCTTCAAAAGCGGTGATAAAAACCAATTGGAACTTCGGAAAACCTTCATTTACTTTGTATTGTTCCAATACATCAAAACCGGTTCCTCCTATGAGCATAATGTCCATAAAGACCACATCCGGCTGTAACGTTGAGAGCAAATCAACAGCATTAGAAACGGTTTCTGCTTCGCCGATAATCTGAAAATTGGGCGCATACAATTGCAACATTTCCTTCAGTCCTTTGCGAAGAATTTCATCGTCTTCTATGAGTAAGGTTTTTATCATTCGTAATTTTATTTAATAGGTATCACCAACAAAACGGTTGTCCCTGTATCTGTTTGTTTGTATTCTAATTTTGTACTCTGGTTACTGTTTTTTTGTAAAATTTCCAATCGCTCTTGAATGATACTTAAGGCTAATGATTTATGCAATTCTACCTGATTTTCTTTTTCTTTTTTTGAATTTTCAATACCAATTCCGTCGTCTTGTATTGTAACATACAACTGATTGTTTTGAACCTCAAAATGCAGTTCAATTTTTCCCTTTTCCTGCTTGGGCAAAATACCGTGAATGATAGCATTTTCAACCAAAGGCTGAATCAACATGGGCGGAATTAACATGTCCTCCTCTACCGAAGCCGTTTTGCTGATCGAGAAATCAAAAATATGTTTTAAACGAAGTTGCTCCAGAACCAAATACTGATTAATACTCGCTATTTCCTTATCGAGTGTTATCCAATTTTCTTTCGAAGATTCGAGTGTAAAGCGCATCAATTTGGAAAACATGGCCAAATACTTGGCGGCAGCTTCTTTTTCATTTTGCATGATGTAGGAAGAAATGGCTGCCAAACAATTGAACAAAAAATGGGGATTCATTTGGAGGTGTAGCGCCTTTTGCTTGTAATCGAGCAATTGTTTCTCGAGTTCCAATTGCTGTTTCTGACGTTCTTTTTTCTTGTAGACATAAAATAAACCAAAAAGCAACGCTAAAATTAACAAACCCATAGCCCAAAACCATTGCTTATTATTGGCATTGGTCAACGCTTCCTGATGCTGCATTTTTTCTTTCTCGAAGGCAAAATTCATTTCTGCCTGTGTAATTTTTTCACTGTTTTCCTGGCTAACTAAGCTATCTTTTAAAACCTGATAGCGTTTAGCATGTTCTAAGGCAGAACGGGTATCATTTTGAATCTCATACAACTCACTCAACAATTTTTCAATTTTTACCTTGTGCTCCAAAACATCTATTTGATAGGCCAATGTTTTAGCTTGCTGCGCAAATTCGAGTGCCTGATCGAATTGTTGCTGCTCTTTTTTTAGAGAAGAGAGGTAAAAATAGGTGTCAAATCGTCCAAATTGGTCCTGAATTTTAGAGAAATGAAGTAACGCTAAACGCCACTGTTTCTCCGCATTATCGTAGTCTTTTAAGTGAAAATAATAAGACCCCATATTGTTGTTCCACTCCCCAAGTGCTCTGAAATCACGGCTGTTTTTTAACGCAGACTGCGCCAACAAAAGATACTCTTTTTCCTTATCAAACTCGCGTAACTGCTCATAAATTGTAGCAATATTGGTAAGTGTTATTCCCCTACCCGTGTCATTTGTTTTTTGCTGTAACTTTTGGGTTTCATCGAGTATTTTTAAAGCGGCCTTATAGCGATGCGTCGATTTATAAATAACACCAATATTGTTGTTTAATATTATCTGCAAGGGAATGAGATTCTGGGAATCGGCTATTTTTTTGGCTTCTAAATAATACGACAGTGCTTTATTGTAGTTGCTTTGCTCAGAAGCAATCACACCCAAACTCCCTAAGGTTTTAATTAGTCCTTTGTGGTCATTTGCCAATTGGTTTTCAAAGACCGCCTTCGCCTCGGTAAAATAATACTGTGCTTTTTTATAGTCGCCTTGAATAATTGCGGCATTTCCCAAAAATTGTATAGCTTTTGCCTGCTGATTATATGCTTGATTTTTCTTGGATATAGCGTAGGCCTGTTTGGCATAATAAACAACTTCATTTACATCAGAATAGTTGATAGAATCTGCTATTTGAAGGGCTAATTTTACTTTATTTTCTTGATTCTTTTCAGACAGAAATTGCTGTTTGAGCGTTCCTCCTCGGGTCTCGCCTTTTTGCGTGTATCCCAAAATGGAATAACAAATAAGAAGAAGCGCTATTATTTTTTTGAACTGCATTTCATTTGACGTTAGTACAAAACAAATGTAGCAGAATAATTTGTCTCAAAATGAGAAATGAGAATTTGCCTGTAGTTTATGAGAATTTGAGGCAAAATATGTGTTAAAAAAACAAAAACCCGCCATAATAGCGGGTTTCAATCTGATTTTATAATGATAAACGTGAGTTTGATATAAGAATGTTGTCAGAAAACTTTAGAGGAGTAAGATACATGCGTTACATCGGGCTGTTTAATGATGTATGGCAAAGTAGGAATTCTCTAAAGTCTAAACTTAATAAAGTTAGCCTGAAAAGCACTCGTCTATTGAACTTTTAAGAATTCTGACATTATTAGTACATCGAACTCCTGTTGATTACTTTTGCTTGAACGCTCGTTCGCCCGGGAAATAGGCCGTAGTGCCCAATTCTTCCTCGATACGAAGTAACTGATTGTATTTTGCCATACGGTCTGAACGCGAAGCCGAACCGGTTTTGATTTGACCACAATTAAGCGCCACCGCTAAATCGGCAATGGTATTGTCTTCAGTTTCGCCGGAACGGTGCGACATTACCGAAGTATATCCTGCATTGTGCGCCATGTTTACAGCAGCAATGGTTTCAGTAAGCGTACCAATTTGATTTACTTTTACCAAGATTGAATTGGCAATTCCTTTTTCAATTCCGGTTGCCAAACGGGCTACATTAGTTACAAATAAATCATCACCAACCAACTGTACTTTATCACCAATTTTTTCGGTTAGTAATTTCCAACCATCCCAATCATCTTCATACATCCCGTCTTCGATTGAAACAATTGGGTATTTAGTGGCCAATTCCGCTAAATAGGTAGCCTGTTCAGCCGAGGTTCGTATTTTTCCTTTGTCGCCTTCAAATTTGGTATAATCATATTTACCATCAACATAAAACTCAGAGGCAGCACAGTCCAATGCAATTTTCACATCGGTACCAAATACGTACCCTGCTTTTTCGACAGCCAATTTAATCGAATCCAAAGCATCTTCGGTTCCTCCGGCTAAAGTAGGTGCAAAACCTCCTTCATCGCCCACTGCTGTAGATAAATTACGATCGTGCAACACTTTTTTAAGGTTGTGAAAAATTTCGGTTCCCATTTGCATTGCATGTGTAAATGAGGTGGCTTTTACCGGCATGATCATGAATTCTTGGAACGCTATGGGCGCATCCGAGTGTGAACCTCCGTTAATGATATTCATCATTGGCACCGGCAAAGTGTTTGCCGAAACACCTCCAACATAACGATAAAGCGGTAAGCCTAATTCGTTTGCAGCAGCTTTTGCTACGGCTAACGACACGCCAAGAATGGCATTGGCTCCCAATTTAGATTTATTCGGGGTGTCATCAAGCTCAATCATGGTTTGGTCAATCTGGTTTTGTTCAAAAACCGAAGTTCCGATTAATTCCTGTGCGATAATGCTGTTTACATTTTCCACCGCTTTCATCACGCCTTTTCCCATGTACGCTTTGCCACCATCACGCAATTCAACCGCTTCGTGTTCTCCGGTTGAGGCGCCACTTGGAACAGCTGCGCGTCCTAAAACGCCATTTTCGGTTACTACATCCACTTCGATGGTTGGATTACCTCTTGAGTCAAGTATTTGTCTCGCGTGTACTTTAATTATAATGCTCATTGTTACTATTATTATGAATTATAAATGTTGAATTTTGAATTGATTACTACAAATTTAAGGAATCTAAAAAAGAGAACTTTTGAATAGGTTAAAAACTTATAAACGCAAACGATTTAGTAGTATTTAGACTTAAAAAACTAGCTTATTCAGCCCTCAGAAACACGTTAAATAGCAATCCTAAACCTCTTGCAAATTTTTAGCCTTTTTGATATTCGCAATGAACTCATCAAAAAGATACGATGAATCATGGGGTCCCGGACTGGCTTCCGGATGGTACTGCACTGAAAAACAGGCTTTCGATTTCATGCGCATACCGGCAACGGTGTTATCATTTAAGTGATAATGCGTAATTTCCATTTCAGGATGATTTTCAAGCGCATTGCGATCGACAGCAAAACCGTGATTTTGAGAGGTAATTTCACCTTTACCTGTTAGCACATTCATAACAGGGTGGTTAATTCCGCGGTGGCCGTTAAACATTTTATAGGTAGGAATTCCGTTGGCTAAGGCCAAAATTTGGTGTCCCAAGCATATTCCAAAAACAGGTTTACCGGAGGCAATCATTTCGCGTGCAGTTTGTTGCACTTGTGTAAGCGGATCAGGATCACCGGGGCCATTGGATAAGAAATACCCATCCGGTTCAAAAGCGGCTAATGCATCAAAAGGGGTATTGTATGGGAACACTTTAATATAACAACCTCGTTTGGCCAGATTTCGTAAAATATTGCGTTTGATTCCGAGGTCGAGCGCTGCTATTTTGTAATCGGCTTGCGGGTCGCCAAAAAAGTAGGGTTCGGTTGCCGAGACTTTGGAGGCCAATTCGAGGCCTTTCATATCGGGTACGTTGGCCAATTGCTGTTTGAGTTCGGCTATGGGTGTACCGTTGGTGCAAATTACTGCATTTTGTGCTCCGTGGTCACGAATATAACTTACCAAAGCGCGTGTATCAACATCGGAGATTGCAATAAGGTTTTGGGATTCAAAATACACATAGAGGTTCCCTTCGGAATCCGGACGGGAATGGGTAAAACTAAAATTTTTACACACCAGTCCGGCAATCATAATCCGATCTGATTCGGTTTCGTTGGGATTAACACCATAGTTTCCGATATGCGCATTGGTTGTGACCATGATTTGACCGAAATAAGAAGGATCGGTAAAAACTTCCTGATAGCCGGTCATTCCGGTATTAAAACAGACCTCTCCAAAGGCAGTTCCTGAGATTCCTACAGATTTTCCGTGAAAAATGGTGCCGTCGGCAAGAAGAAGTACGGCAGCTTGTTTGGTATGACTCATAATTGTTGTGTTGTTTTGCAAATATATTTCAAACGGTTGGAATTGTGTACATAAAATTTTCAACAACGATTGCTAATAAACATGAGTTCGATATAATAATACAGTCAGAATTCTTAAAAGTGCTTGGCTATAAGGCAAATTTTCGAGAGATAACCGGTTATTTTGAGGAAATTTAACGAAATAGACGAGTGCTTTTAAGGACAGCTTCTTTAAAAGTTACACTTTAGAGAAGCCATCTACTTCGCCTTACCTCATTGAAATAGCCCGCTATTACTGCCTATGTAAAGCTCGTATCTCACTCCTCTAAAGCGTTCTGACAAAATTCTTATATCGGACTCACATTAATAAGCTTTGGCGTTTATCCCTTAGCCCCGACTGGAGCGATATCTCCCGATTTATCGGGAATAAAGCGTAAGGCGGGAACCAGCCTGCCGAAGGCAGGATACGATTACAAATACGCCGGAACGAATCGCTCCAAAAAAAAAAGGATAAACGAAAACGTTTATCCTTTTTATGTTTAAGTGGTGATCATTATTCAGCACTTTCATTTGTTTCTTCAGAGGCAGCAGGCGCTTCAGGTGCTTTTGGCTCTTCAGCAACCGGAGCGGCAGGTGCATCAGCTTTTTTGGCTTTACCACCACCACGACGGCTTTTTCCTTTTTTCTCTTCTTTTTTACCACCGTTGTAGATTTCGTTAAAGTCTACAAACTCGATCATGGCCATATCAGCATTATCTCCCAAACGGTTACCCAATTTGATGATACGTGTATATCCGCCCGGACGGTCACCAACTTTAGCGGCTACTTCGCGGAACAATTCAGTTACAGCATATTTGTTACGTAAGTAAGCGAAAACGATACGACGATTGTGTGTAGTGTCTTCTTTAGATTTAGTAACAAGCGGTTCAATAAATTGTTTTAATGCTTTGGCTTTAGCCACAGTAGTATTTATTCTTTTGTGTTCAATTAAAGAACATGCAATGTTAGCCAACATGGACTTTCTGTGTCCAGCTTGTCTGCTTAAATGATTTACTTTTTTTCCGTGTCTCATTTCAACTTATGATTTAAAACTGATAAAGACTAGTCTTTATCTAATTTGTATTTTGACAGATCCATTCCGAAAGTTAGGTTTTTATTAGCCACTAACTCATCCAATTCGGTTAATGACTTTTTACCGAAGTTACGGAACTTCATCAGGTCGTGTTTATTAAATGATACTAAGTCTCCCAGTGTTTCCACTTCGGCAGCTTTTAAACAGTTAAGAGCACGAACGGAAAGATCCATATCGACTAATTTTGTTTTAAGCAATTGTCTCATGTGAAGTGACTCTTCGTCATACGAATCGGTTTGAGCGATTTCGTCGGCTTCGAGCGTAATACGTTCATCGGAGAACAACATGAAGTGGTGGATTAACACCTTAGCGGCTTCAGTTAGAGCATCTTTCGGATTGATAGAGCCATCGGTTTTAATTTCGAAAACCAATTTTTCATAATCTGTTTTTTGCTCAACACGGTAATTTTCAATCGCGTATTTCACATTTACCACGGGGGTAAAGATGGAATCGGTAAAAATAGTTCCGATTGAAGCATTTTGTTTTTTATTTTCTTCAGCAGGAACATAGCCTCTACCTTTTTCGATAGTAAGTTCCATGTTGAAGTTTACTTTGCTGTCGAGGTTACAGATAACCAATTCCGGGTTTAACACCTGGAAACCGGAGATAAATTTTTGGAAATCACCGGCTGTGATTTGGTCTTTACCTGTAATTGAGATAGTAACCGATTCGTTGTCTATATCTTCAATCTGACGTTTGAAACGTACTTGTTTTAGATTCAGAATAATCTCAGTAACATCTTCTACAACACCTGGGATGGTTGAGAATTCATGCTCTACACCTTCAATTTTGGTAGAGGTAATAGCATATCCTTCCAAAGCAGAGAGTAAAACTCTTCTTAGTGCGTTACCTACGGTTAAACCGTAACCCGGTTCCAAGGGTCTGAATTCGAATTTCCCTTCGAAATCAGTGGAATCGATCATGATAACTTTATCGGGCTTTTGAAAATTAAATATTGCCATAATGATTAGACTACTGTCAGTGATTATTTGTTGTACAACTCAACGATTAACTGTTCTTTGATATTTTCAGGAATTTGGATACGAGCAGGAACAGATACGAAAGTACCTTGTTTTTGATCGTTATTCCAAGTAATCCACTCATATACGTGACTTGAAGCAGCTAAAGAACGCTCGATAGATTCAAGTGATTTTGATTTTTCGCGTACTGCAACTACATCTCCCGGTTTAAGGTGGTAAGAAGGAATATTTACCACTTCACCATTAACGGTAATATGACGGTGAGAAACAATTTGGCGTGCAGCTCTACGTGAAGAAGCAATACCCATTCTGAAAACAACGTTATCTAAACGTGCTTCACAAAGTTGTAAAAGGATTTCACCGGTTACACCTTTAGAAGCAGCTGCTTTTTCGTAAAGGTTTCTGAATTGTTTTTCAAGAATACCATAAGTGTACTTTGCTTTTTGTTTTTCCATAAGCTGTACAGCGTATTCTGATTTTTTACCTCTTTTTTTTGCGAGACCGTGTTGTCCCGGTGGGTAATTTCTTCTTTCGAAGGCTTTGTCGTCTCCGAAGATAGCTTCGCCGAATTTACGGGCGATTTTTGTACTTGGACCAGTATATCTTGCCATTTTTAAAAATTAAGTAGGGTAATGATTATGAATTCAGGTCAAATCCTCCGATAATCGTGGTATTACCCAGGTTATACTTTATACTTATACTCGACGTCTTTTTGGTGGACGACAACCATTGTGAGGCATTGGAGTAACGTCGATAATTTCGGTTACTTCAATTCCGCCGTTGTGAATTGAACGGATAGCAGATTCTCTACCATTCCCCGGTCCTTTCACATACACTTTTACTTTTTTAAGTCCGGCTTCAAGAGCTACTTTACTACAATCTTCAGCGGCCATTTGAGCTGCATAGGGAGTATTCTTTTTAGAACCTCTGAAGCCCATCTTACCGGCAGATGACCAAGAAATAACTTCACCTTTCTTATTAGTAAGCGAAATGATGATGTTGTTAAAAGTAGCGTTGATGTGAGCTTCTCCCGAAGATTCAATAACAACTTTACGTTTTTTTGTATTTGCTTTAGCCATACGATTTTATTATTTAGTTGCTTTTTTCTTGTTAGCAACAGTTTTTCTTTTACCTTTTCTAGTTCTGGAGTTGTTTTTGGTACGTTGACCACGAAGCGGAAGTCCTGATCTGTGACGAATTCCTCTGTAACAACCGATATCCATTAAACGTTTGATATTTAATGAAGTTTCGGAACGAAGTTCACCTTCAATTTTGTAATAGGAAACAGCGTCACGGATGGCACCGATTTCGGTATCATTCCAGTCCTGTACTTTTTTATCTTGGCTAACCTGAGCTTTTTCTAAAATCTCGATAGCTCTACTTTTACCTACTCCGAAGATATAGGTTAGTGCAATAACACCTCTTTTGTTTTTAGGTATATCTACCCCTGCTATTCTTGCCATAATTATCCTTGTCTTTGTTTAAATCTAGGATTCTTTTTGTTGATTACGTATAATCTGCCTTTTCTTCTAACGATGATGCATTCTGCACTACGTTTTTTTACTGATGCTCTTACTTTCATTTTTTTAAGCTTTTAGCTTTCAGCTTTCAGTTTTAGCGTTGATTTGTATACAACAGCTAATAACTGATCACTAATAGCTCTATTAATATCTATAAGTGATTCTTGCTTTTGACAAATCATAAGGGCTCATTTCCAGTTTTACTTTGTCGCCCGGAAGCAACTTAATGTAATGCATTCGCATTTTACCGGAGATATGAGCAATTACAATATGCCCGTTTTCCAATTCGACACGGAACATAGCATTTGATAATGCTTCAATGATTGATCCGTCTTGTTCTATTGCTGATTGTTTTGCCATAAAAATTAAGCAACTGCTTTTCTATTTTTACCACTTTTCATTAAATCATCATAGTGACGGTTCAACAGGTATGAATTAATCTGCTGAATCGTATCGATAGCAACTCCCACCATGATTATCAAAGAAGTACCACCATAGAACATAGCCCATGATTGTTGCACACCGGCAAAGTATACTATAGCCGGGAACACAGCTATAAGTGCCAGGAACAATGCTCCGGGGAATGTAATAAGTGACATGATTTTATCGAGAAAATCGGATGTTTCCAAGCCTGGTTTAATACCCGGAATAAAACCACCGCTTCTCTTTAAATCATCTGCCATTTTATTTGTTGGAACTGTAATTGCAGTATAAAAGAATGTAAAGATTAGGATTAAAAGGGCAAAAGCCACATTATACCATAATCCGAATACATTACTAAAAGTTGCTGCAATAGACTGGGATGTTGCTGATTTAGATAAACCTGCAAGTGCCGCCGGAATAAACATAATTGCTTGTGCAAAAATGATTGGCATAACACCTGCTGAGTTAAGTTTCAGTGGAATCCATTGTCTGTTTTCGCCTCCCATTAAATCCTGCTCATAATCGCCAACAGAAGTTCTGCGGGCATATTGAACCGGTATTCTGCGGATTGCCATTACCAACAACACACAAGCAATAATTACTAATAACCAAACAATAATCTCGATGGCTAATAACATCACACCACCGTCATTATTGGTTACACGAGAAGAAAACTCTTGAATAAGTGCTTGAGGTAGGCGGGCTAAGATTCCCACCATGATAAGAAGAGAAATACCGTTTCCAATTCCTTTATCGGTAATTTTTTCTCCTAACCACATGGCAAAAATAGTACCTGTTGTAAGGATTAAAACCGAAGAGAAAAGGAACATAGGCGAATCAAATCCTAATAAAAATGCGCTGGGTGGTACAGTTCTGTATAAGTTATAGATATAACTAGGTCCTTGTAAGAAAGTGATACCAATCGTTAACCAACGGGTAATTTGATTGATTTTCTTACGTCCGCTTTCACCATCCTTTTGGAGTTTTTGAAGATACGGAATAGCAATACCCATTAACTGAACAACAATTGAAGCGGAAATGTAAGGCATGATTCCCAAAGCAAAGATTGAGGCTTTAGAGAATGATCCACCTGTAAACATATCCAAGATAGAACCGATTCCTTGTTGGGTTTGACCTTGAAGTTGAGTTAATTGGTTAGCATCTATTCCCGGAAGCGTAACATGCGCACCAAAACGATAAACAAGGATAAGACCTAAAGTTAGAAGAATACGATTCTTTAACTCTTCAATTTTCCAAACGTTTACTATAGATTCAATAAATTTCTTCATAGAGTCGGAAATTACAATGTTACTGCTTCACCGCCTGCAGCTTCAATTGCAGCTTTAGCTGTTGCAGTAAATTTATGAGCTGATACTTTTAACTTGGTTTTTAATTCACCGCGACCAAGTACTTTTACAAGGTCATTTTTTGTAGCCAAACGGTTAGCCACCAACACAGCAAAATCTACTGTATCGGTTACTACACCTGCGTCTACTAATTTTTGTAGTGAATCAAGATTTACACCCTGATATTCTACTCTGTTGATGTTTTTAAAACCAAATTTAGGAACACGTCGTTGAAGCGGCATCTGACCTCCTTCAAAACCAATTTTTTTGGAATATCCGGAACGTGATTTAGCTCCTTTATGACCTCTTGCAGCGGTTCCGCCTTTACCTGATCCTTCACCTCTACCTACTCGTTTATTTTGGTTGTGGGTTGAACCTTCTGCCGGTTGTAAGTTACTTAAATTCATAGTTTATACATTATTTAGTTTCTTCAACAGAAACCAGGTGTTTAACTTTATTTACCATTCCAAGGATTGAAGATGTGGCTTCATGCTCAACAACTTGTCCTAAGCGTCTTAGACCTAAAGCCTCTAAAGTTCTCTTTTGAATTTGAGGGCAGTTGATCTGACTTCTAACTTGTTTTACTATAATTTTTGCCATAATTCCTTAGATTAACCTTTGAATACTTTTTCAAGAGAAATACCTCTTTGTTTTGCTACAGTGTGAGCGCTTCTCATTTGAAGTAAAGCATCAAAAGTAGCTTTAACCACGTTGTGAGGATTAGAAGACCCTTGTGATTTTGACAATACGTCGTGTACTCCAACTGATTCCAATACGGCACGAACAGCACCTCCGGCGATAACTCCGGTACCGTGTGATGCAGGCATCAGGTATACGCGAGCTCCTCCGAATTTACCTTTTTGTTCGTGAGGAACAGAGTGTCCGCTCAAAGGTATTCTAACCAAGTTTTTCTTGGCATCTTCAACTGCTTTGGCGATAGCTTCGGATACGTCTTTAGACTTTCCTAAACCGTGACCAACTACACCATGCTCATCTCCAACAACCACAATGGCTGAGAACCCGAAAGCTCTACCCCCTTTGGTTACTTTTGTAACACGGTTTACACTAACCAAACGATCTTTAAGTTCAAGACCGCTAGGTTTTACCAGTTCTACGTTTTTGTATTTATGATACATGATTTCTTAGAATTTAAGTCCGGCAGCTCTTGCGCCATCCGCTAATGATTTAACACGTCCGTGGTATAGGTAACCTCCTCTATCGAATGTTACTGATTCTATACCGCCTTTTAAGGCCTTTTCAGCAATAACTTTACCTACCTGTGCTGCGATTTCAACATTGGTTCCTTTGAAATCAGCTCCTTTATCACGAGAGGATGCTGCATACAAAGTTTTACCGCTAAGATCGTCTATCACCTGGGCATAAATTTCTTTATTGCTTCTGAAAACAGAAAGTCTAGGAGTTGTTGAATTACCGCTAACAACCTTTCTGATTCTGTATTTAATTCTTTGTCTTCTTTCAGATTTTGATAATGACATAATCTTAATTTTTATGCTGATTTACCTGCTTTTCTTCTTAATTCTTCACCTACAAACTTGATACCTTTTCCTTTGTACGGTTCAGGTTTACGGAAACCTCTAATTTTAGCAGTTACCTGTCCTAAAAGTTGTTTGTCGTGAGATGTAAGTTTTACGATAGGGTTTTTACCTTTTTCAGAAATTGTTTCCAATTTTACTTCAGGTGCAATATCTAAAATGATATTGTGTGAAAAACCTAGTGCCAAATCAAGTTTTTGACCTTGATTAGAAGCTCTGTATCCAACACCTACCAACTCTAATTCGTTGGTAAATCCTTCAGATACACCTATAATCATATTATTGATTAATGCTCTGTAAAGACCGTGTTTGGAACGTTGATCTTTATTATCAGAAGATCGGGATACGAGTACCTGACCTTCTTCAACTTTCACTTCCACATCGTGGAAATCTTGTTCAAGTTGACCTAATTTTCCTTTTACAGTTACTAAACCTTCCGCAACTTCAACGGTTACGCCAGCAGGAATTGTGATTGGGTTTTTACCTATTCTTGACATAGTGCTGCTATTTTTAGTATACGTAACAAATTAACTCGCCTCCTACATTTAATTGTTTCGCTTGCTTACCGGTCATTAAACCTTTTGAAGTGGAAACAATAGCAATACCTAATCCGTTAAGGATACGTGGCAACTTAGAAGCTCCGGCATATTTACGTAAACCGGGTTTACTAATTCTTTGGATATC
The DNA here is from genome assembly GCA_041917555.1 of Flavobacterium sp. Lineage (GTDB taxonomy): Bacteria > Bacteroidota > Bacteroidia > Flavobacteriales > Flavobacteriaceae > Flavobacterium. The sequence goes on from JAYRXL010000059.1 coordinate 130,130, forward strand.
TTTGATTACAGGCTCTTTTGTATCTTTATCATACTTTAAAGCGATTTTGATGGTACCTTGCACAGTACTGTCATCAAATTTGTAACTCAAGATATAACCTTGATCAAATAAAATTTTGGTGATTTCTTTTTTCAGATTAGAAGCAGGAATTTCAACCACTTTATGGTTTGCTTTCACTGCATTTCTGATTCTGGTAAGAAAATCTGCAATTGGATCTGTATACATGTGTATTAATTTGCGGCTATGGTTTTCAAGAGGTACTCACCTAATGAACCTTTAGCCAATTCAACTTTTTTTTACCAACTAGATTTTTTAACCCCCGGAATTAATCCTTGGTTAGCCATTTCACGGAATGTTACACGTGAAATTCCGAATTGACGCATATACCCTCTTGGTCTTCCTGTAAGTTTACAACGATTGTGTAGACGTACCGGAGAAGCATTTTTAGGCAGCTTTTGTAATCCTTCATAATCACCTGCTTCTAAAAGAGCTTTTCTTTTTTCAGCATATTTAGCTACCGTTTTTTGTCTTTTAACCTCACGGGCTTTCATTGATTCTTTAGCCATATCTTAATTCTTTTTAAAAGGTAAACCTAGTTCAGCCAATAATGATTTTGCTTCTCTGTCTGTAGAGGCAGATGTTACAAAAGTAATATCCATACCGGCGATTTTATTTACTTTATCGATATCAATTTCAGGGAAAATGATTTGTTCTGTTACGCCAAGGTTGTAATTTCCTCTTCCGTCAAAACCATCTGATTTGATTCCGTTGAAATCACGTACACGTGGTAAAGCAGAAGTAATCAAACGATCAAGAAACTCATACATTCTTTCGCCACGTAGGGTAACTTTAGCACCAATAGGCATTCCTCTTCTCAATTTGAAAGAAGCAACGTCTTTTTTGGAAATAGTAGGAAGTGCTTTCTGACCTGTGATTTTAGTTAATTCTTCAACTGCATAATCAACAAGTTTTTTATCAGAAACAGCTGCACCAACACCACGGCTAACTACAATTTTCTCTAATTTAGGAACCTGCATTACATTTTTGTAACCAAACTCCTCTTTAAGAGCAGCTACAACGCGGCTCTTGTATTCTTCTTTTAGTCTAGGTATATATGCCATAACTATAATACTTGATTAGATTTTTTTGAAAATCTTACTTTTTTATCTCCTTCCGTTTTGTAACCAACTTTAGTAGCTTTTTTCGATTTAGGATCGATTAAAGCTAAGTTAGAAATATGGATAGGAGCTTCTTTTTTTACAATACCACCTTGAGGGTTTTTTGCACTTGGCTTAGTATGCTTAGAAACCATATTAACCCCTTCAACGATAGCTTTGTTATCATCAATCATAACTTTAAGTACTTTACCTTCAGAACCTTTATGGTCACCGGCAATCACAGTTACGATATCTCCTGATTTAATTTTTAACTTTGTCATCATTTTTGGGTATTAAAGCACTTCAGGTGCTAATGATACAATTTTCATGAACTGTTTTTCACGAAGTTCTCTCGCTACAGGTCCGAATACACGTGTTCCTCTCATTTCGCCGGCTGCATTAAGCAATACACAAGCGTTATCATCGAAACGGATATAAGAACCATCGGCGCGACGAACTTCTTTTTTGGTACGAACAACAACTGCAGTTGAAACGGCACCTTTTTTAACGTTTCCGTTAGGGGTGGCATCTTTAATCGCAACTACAATTTTATCACCAACAGAGGCATAACGACGTTTCGTTCCTCCTAAAACACGGATAGTCAAAACTTCTTTGGCTCCAGTGTTATCTGCTACTTTTAATCTTGATTCCTGTTGTACCATAATTACTTAGCTCTTTCAATGATTTCAACTAATCTCCAACATTTGGTTTTACTTAATGGACGAGTCTCCATAATTTTTACTGTATCACCAATGTTACAGTCATTTTTTTCGTCGTGTGCTACATATTTTTTAGTTTTCAACACGAACTTACCGTATAATGGGTGTTTTACTCTACGAGTTTCAGAAACAACAATGGATTTTTCCATTTTGTTACTGGTAACAACACCAATTCTTTCTTTTCTTAAATTTCTTTTTTCCATCTTTTCAGCAGATTACAATTATTGTAATTCTCTTTTGCTTAATTCAGTTGCCAATCGGGCCACAGATCTTCTTACGTTACGGATCTGAATTGGGTTTTGGATTGGTGAAATAGCGTGAGCCGTTTTTAATTCGGCATATGTTTTTTTAAACTGACTAAGTTTTTCTTGTAACTCAGCTGTGGAAAGATTCATAATTTCTGATTGTTTCATAACTTTACACTATTATGCTTCGTAATCTCTAGCAACAACAAACTTAGTTTTAACCGGAAGTTTTTGAGCGGCTAAACGCAACGCTTCTTTAGCCACAGAAAGTGGCACACCTCCAACTTCAAACATAATTCTGCCTGGTTTAACAACAGCAGCCCAATATTCAACTGCTCCTTTACCTTTACCCATACGTACTTCAAGCGGTTTCTTAGTGATTGGCTTATCCGGGAAAATTTTGATCCATAACTGACCTTCACGTTTCATATAACGGGTAGCAGCGATACGAGCAGCTTCGATTTGGCGTGAAGTTAAAAATGCAGAATCCAAAGATTTAATTCCGAACATTCCGTTGGAAAGAACGCTTCCTCTTTGGGAAACTCCTTTCATTCTACCTTTCTGTACCTTACGGTATTTTGTTCTTTTAGGCTGTAACATTTTTCTTTAATTTAAAAAATTTACTTTCTTTTACGGGGATTGGTTTTACCTCCGGGTTTTCCACCTCTTGGCGAATCACCTTTACCACCGGCAGCCTGTTTTTTATCCATACCTACAAGAGGTGATAAATCACGCTTACCATAAACTTCACCTTTCATGATCCACACTTTAATTCCCATTCTACCATAGGTAGTATGTGCTTCACCAAGTGCATAATCAATGTCCGCTCTGAAAGTTGATAGAGGAATACGACCTTCTTTGAAACTTTCGGAACGTGCCATCTCAGCACCGTTTAAACGGCCTGAAATCATCACTTTTATTCCTTCTGCATTCATACGCATAGCAGCCGCTATAGCCATTTTAATAGCTCTTCTGTATGAAATACGGCTTTCAATTTGACGGGCAATACTTGTTGCTACTAAATAAGCGTCAAGTTCCGGTCTCTTGATTTCAAAGATGTTAATTTGAACCTCTTTATCGGTAATTTTCTTAAGTTCTTCTTTCAACTTGTCTACCTCCTGGCCGCCTTTCCCAATGATAATACCGGGACGCGCTGTGGTGATAGTAACGGTTACAAGTTTAAGCGTTCTTTCGATAATTACTTTTGACACACTTGCTTTTGATAAACGAGCATGGATATACTTTCTGATTTTGTAATCTTCGGCGATTTTATCACCATAATCATTACCACCATACCAGTTTGAATCCCATCCTCTGATGATACCAAGGCGATTTCCAATTGGATTTGTCTTTTGTCCCATACTGTTTATTAATTACTTTGTGTGTTATCTAATTGTCCTAATACGATAGTTACGTGGTTAGAACGTTTTCTAATTCTGTGAGCACGACCCTGTGGTGCTGGACGAAGTCTTTTCAACATCATACCGCCATCCACGCGAATCTCTTTAACAAACAAGCCAGCTTCTGAAACATTTCCTTCTGCATTTTTCTGTTCCCAGTTATTGATTGCAGATAACAAAAGTTTTTCAAGTTTTCTTGAAGCTTCTTTAGTACTAAATCGTAATATATTTAGTGCTTTTTCAACCTTCTGACCTCTTACCAAGTCTGCTACTAAGCGCATTTTTCTAGGTGAAGTAGGGCAGTTATTCAATTTTGCAAAAGCCAGAGACTTATTAGCCTCTTTTCTTGCGTCTGCAGTTTCTCTTTTACGAACTCCCATGTCTTCTTATTTTTTACCTTTATTTTTAGCTCCAGCATGACCTCGGAAAGATCTTGTTGGTGAAAATTCTCCTAATTTATGACCTACCATGTTCTCGGTAATGTAAACCGGAACAAATTGACGACCATTGTGTACAGCTATTGTTTGACCAACGAAATCCGGAGTAATCATAGAAGCTCTAGACCAGGTTTTAACAACCCCTTTATTGCCTCCTGCGATATTTTCCTGAACTTTTTTGTCCAATTTGTAATGTACAAAAGGTCCTTTTTTTAATGAACGTGCCATGTGTTACTTATTATTTCTTTCTGCGTTCAACAATATACTTATTACTCGGATTTACCTTAGAGCGGGTTCTGTATCCTTTAGCCGGAAGACCTTTTCTAGAACGTGGGTGACCTCCTGATGAACGTCCTTCACCACCACCCATTGGGTGATCTACAGGGTTCATAGCAACCGGTCTTGTTCGTGGTCTTCTGCCTAACCATCTTGACCTACCGGCTTTACCGGAAACGATTAACTGATGGTCAGAGTTAGATACAGCACCAATGGTAGCTGTACAGGTTAATAAAATCAAACGGGTTTCACCGGATGGCATTTTGATTGTCGCATATTTACCGTCTCTTGCCATTAATTGAGCAAAAGTACCGGCGCTACGAGCAATAACAGCACCCTGACCCGGACGAAGTTCAATACAAGAAATTACAGTTCCCAGAGGAATTTTACTCAATGGTAAAGTATTTCCGATTTCTGGAGCTGCATTTTCTCCGGACATTACAGTTTGTCCAACCTGCAATCCGTTTTGAGCAATTACATACGTTTTTTCACCATCCGCATAAGCCAATAAAGCAATAAAGGCCGTTCTGTTTGGATCGTATTCGATTGATTTAACTGAAGCCGGAATTCCGTCTTTAGTTCTTTTGAAATCAATCATACGATAACGTTGTTTGTGACCACCGCCTGTGTAACGCATGGTCATTTTTCCTTGACTATTTCTACCTCCTGAAGCTTTTTTCGGTGCCAATAAAGAGCGCTCCGGCTTATCAGTTGTAATGGCGTCAAAACCATTCACAACTCTAAAACGCTGCCCCGGGGTAATAGGTTTTAATTTTCTAACTGACATTGTTTATTAGATATTGTTATAAAAATCAATTGTTTCACCTTCCTGTATTTGAACTACAGCTTTTTTGTAGGCGGTGGTTTTTCCACTTATCAAACCGCTTTTGGTATATTTAACGGTTCTGTCAGGTCTCACGTTCATGGTGTTAACGCTAACTACATTCACTCCATAAGTAGCTTCTACTGCATTCTTAATTTGAATTTTGTTTGCCTTTTTATCTACCACAAAACCAAAACGATTGAAAACTTCACCATCCTTGGTGATTTTTTCCGTAATTATAGGTTTAATCAATACACTCATGACCTGATTATTTACTTAAATTTTCAACAATTCCCTCTACAGACCCTTCTGTAAGCACTAAATTATTTGCATTTAAAATTGCATAAGTACTTAATTCTGAAGAAGTTACAACTGAAGACGCCTTCAAATTGCGTGACGACAAATATACATTTTTATTTGTATCACCCAACACCATTAATGATTTTTTGTTTTCAATGCCAAGGGCTTTCAAAACAGAAATGTATTTTTTAGTGTTTGGCGTATCAAAACTGAAATCTTCAACCACAATCAAATTTGAATCTTTAACTTTTAAAGAAAGAGCAGATTTACGCGCTAATCTTTTAAGTGTTTTGTTCAATTTGAAAGAGTAGTTTCTTGGTCTTGGACCGAAAATTGTACCACCACCTTTGAAAACAGGGCTTTTAACACTACCTGCACGGGCCGTACCGGTTCCTTTTTGTTTTTTCACTTTGCGTGTACTTCCGGTAACTTCATTACGCTCTTTTGCTTTATGAGTTCCTTGTCTTTGATTAGCAAGATATTGCTTAACATCAAGATATACCGCATGGTTGTTTGGCTCTATACCAAAAACTGAATCCGAAAGAGTTACTTTTCTCCCGGTTTCTTTTCCGTTGATATCTAAAACTTTTACTTCCATTACTTCATAATGATTACATACGAGTTTTTATGTCCCGGAACAGCGCCCTTAACCACAAGAAGATTCTTGTCGGCAACAACTTTTAAAACTCTTAAATTTTGTACTTTCACATTAACACCACCCATTCTTCCTGCCATGCGCATTCCTTTGAATACACGTGAAGGATAAGAAGATGCTCCTACTGATCCCGGTGCTCTTAAACGGTTGTGCTGACCATGTGTTGATTGACCAACCCCACCAAAACCGTGACGTTTAACAACCCCTTGGAAACCTTTCCCTTTAGAAACTCCTTGCACATCAACAAACTCACCTTCGTTGAATAGTTCCACGGTGATATTATCACCTAATTTGTAATCGTTATCAAAACCTTGGAATTCAACGACTTTTTTCTTTGCAGAAGTTCCTGCTTTTTTAAAGTGACCTGTAGCCGCTTTAGTAGCATGTTTTTCTGATTTGTCATCGAAACCAAGTTGTAACGCTTCATACCCGTCAACCTCGTTGGTTCTGACTTGGGTAACGACACATGGTCCTGCTTCTATAACGGTACACGGAATGTTTTTTCCGTTTTCGTCAAAGATGCTGGTCATGCCGATTTTTCTTCCAATTAACCCAGACATATTAAACTTGTTTTTAAAATTATTACTTCTGAAGCAGACACACTACTCCAGTTTGAGCGTGCAAAAGTAAGATATTTTTTGTATCCTGCAAATAATTGATTATCCTTTTTTTAAGATTTTTTTAAACCTGTAAACTACCTGTAATTCAGATTGCTGCATTTGGTCGTTTAAGAGTAAAAAAAACCGATTAAAAACACGGCTTAGGGTAGATTTATGAGGACGCGCAAGGACGGAGGGAATTGTTGAAGCTCTCCCGATACAATCGGGAAGCGACTGCCCGCAGGCCGACCCGAAGTTATAAACAAGGGATGCGCACCAATAAAAAAACCCGACGTTAACATCGGGTTTATTATATAAGTTGTCAGAACAACTCACACTTTAATTTCTACTTCTACACCACTTGGCAATTCAAGTTTCATTAAAGCATCGATTGTTTTTGAAGAAGAACTGTAGATATCTAACAATCTTTTATAAGAACTTACTTCAAACTGTTCTCTTGCTTTTTTGTTTACGTGTGGAGAACGTAGTACAGTGAATATTTTTTTGTGCGTAGGTAACGGAATCGGACCTGTTACAACAGCACCTGTGCTTTTCACAGTTTTTACGATTTTCTCAGCTGATTTATCAACCAGCATATGATCGTATGATTTTAGTTTTATTCTGATTTTTTGACTCATCTTGTTACAATTTAAGCGTTACCTTTTGCTTTTTTAATTACCTCTTCAGAAATATTTGAAGGTGTCTGCTCGTAGTGAGAGAACTCCATAGTAGAAGTAGCACGTCCTGATGACAATGTACGTAATGTAGTTACATAACCAAACATTTCAGAAAGCGGCACATGTGCTTTAATCACTTTAGAACCGGCTCTGTCGCCCATGTCATTAACCTGACCTCTACGACGGTTAAGGTCACCTACGATATCCCCCATGTTTTCCTCAGGAGTAATTACTTCGATTTTCATGATTGGTTCCAAGATTACGGCACCGGCAGCTTTAGCTACTTCTTTGTACCCTAATTTGGCCGCCAATTCGAATGAAAGTGCATCGGAGTCAACCGGGTGGTATGAACCGTCTAAAAGAGTTACTTTTAAACTATCTACCTGATACCCTGCTAAAGGACCTTGTTTCATCGCTTCACGGAAACCTTTCTCAACAGCCGGGATGTATTCTTTAGGTACGTTACCACCTTTTACTTCGTTTACAAATTGTAATCCGATTGGTGTTTTACCGTCAACTTCATCAGCAGGCTCTAAACGGAATACAATGTCCCCGAATTTACCACGACCACCGGATTGTTTTTTGTACACTTCGCGGTGTTGTGCTGATTTAGTGAACGCCTCTTTGTATTCTACCTGAGGTTCTCCTTGGTTAACTTCCACTTTAAACTCGCGTCTTAAACGGTCTACAAGGATATCCAAGTGCAACTCACCCATACCTGAGATAATAGTTTGCCCTGAAGCCTCATCAGTACGCACGGTAAACGTTGGATCTTCTTCAGCTAATTTTGCTAAAGCCATACCCATTTTATCTACGTCTGCTTTTGTTTTAGGTTCAACAGCGATACCAATTACCGGATCAGGGAATTTCATAGATTCCAACACAATTGGATTCTTTTCATCACACATAGTATCTCCGGTTTTAATATCTTTAAAACCAACAGCAGCTCCAATATCTCCAGCCTCAATATATTCGATTGGATTTTGTTTATTGGCGTGCATTTGATAGATACGCGAAATACGTTCTTTCTGCCCAGAGCGTGTGTTCAAAATATAAGAACCCGCATCTAAACGACCGGAATAAGCTCTGAAGAATGCCAAACGACCTACATACGGGTCGGTTGCAATTTTGAATGCCAAAGCTGCAAACGGTTCTTTTACATCCGGCTTACGCACCAACTTACGTTGTTCTTCTTCCGGCATATCTAAATCGTCAGGATGTGTTCCAACAATACCTTCTTTATCTACAGGAGAAGGAAGGTATTTACAAACGGCATCCAACATGAATTGAACTCCTTTATTTTTGAAAGATGAACCACACATCATTGGGATGATAGCCATATCCATGGTAGCGGCGCGTAACGCTGCGTTGATTTCATCCTCAGTAATAGAGTTTTCGTCTTCCATGAATTTTTCCAAAAGGTTTTCATCATAGGTAGCGATTTCTTCGATAAGTTGCGCACGGTATTGTTTTACTTCGTCTGTCATATCCGCAGGGATATCAACCACGTCGAAAGTAGCACCTTGTGTTTCATCATGCCATACAATAGCCTGATTTTTGATCAAGTCAACCACACCTTTAAAATCGGCTTCATCACCGATAGGTAATACAATTGGCACCGCATTGGATTTCAACATATCTTTCACTTGCTGACAAACAGCAAGGAAGTTAGAACCTTGACGGTCCATTTTGTTTACGAATCCCATACGAGGCACTTTGTATTGATCTGCTAATCTCCAGTTTGTTTCAGACTGAGGCTCAACACCATCAACTGCGGAGAAAAGGAATACCAATCCGTCCAATACACGAAGAGAACGGTTTACCTCAACGGTAAAGTCAACGTGACCCGGGGTATCAATAATGTTAAAGTGGTAAGGTTTTGAATCAGCTATGTTTTTCCCTTGTTCAGTTGGGAAATTCCATGTACAGGTTGTAGCCGCTGAAGTAATGGTAATACCACGCTCCTGCTCTTGCGCCATCCAGTCCATAGTAGCAGCACCATCGTGAACCTCACCAATTTTGTGTGATTTACCGGTGTAGAATAATATACGCTCAGTTGTTGTCGTTTTACCGGCATCAATGTGAGCAGCAATACCTATATTTCTTGTAAATTTTAAATCTCTTGCCATTTCTTTATGAATTAAAATCTGAAGTGAGAGAATGCTTTGTTTGCATCTGCCATTTTGTGGGTATCCATACGTTTTTTAACAGCTGCACCTTCTTCTTTAGCAGCTGCCAAAATTTCTGAAGCCAATTTGGCGGACATTGATTTTTCGTTTCTTCTTCTCGCATACAAAATCAACCACTTCATAGCCATGGAGATTTTACGATCCGGACGGATCTGCATCGGAATTTGGAAAGTAGCACCACCTACACGACGGCTTCTTACTTCCACGTGAGGCATTACGTTAGTTAAGGCATCTTTCCATACTTCAAGTGCTGATTTTTCAGCGTCTTGTTTTTTAGTTTCAACAATATCTAAAGCATCATAGAATACTTTAAAAGCAGTTGATTTTTTACCATCCCACATCAAGTTGTTTACGAAACGTGTAACCAATTGATCGTTAAATTTAGGATCCGGTAAAAGAGGTCTTTTTTTGGCCTGTCTTTTTCTCATGTCTTAAATTTTTAGTCAAAGTCCAAAGTCGAAAAGTTACATTTTGGCTCTTGACTGATTAAAAATTACTTTTTGTCTTTAGGTCTTTTTGCTCCGTATTTCGATCTTCTTTGTAAACGGCCGTTAACACCGGCAGTATCCAAAGCACCACGTACGATGTGGTAACGAACACCTGGCAAATCTTTAACCCTTCCACCTCTTACTAATACTATCGAGTGCTCTTGTAGATTGTGTCCTTCTCCGGGGATGTAGGCATTTACCTCGTTACCGTTTGTTAAACGAACCCTTGCCACTTTACGCATGGCAGAGTTTGGTTTTTTCGGTGTAGTGGTGTAAACACGCGTACAAACTCCTCTTCGTTGAGGACAGGAATCTAAAGCAGCCGATTTACTCTTCTTAGTAACTTTGGCTCTTCCTGTTCTTACTAGTTGTTGAATTGTTGGCATAATTAAAAATTAAATTTCCTATATTTTGCTAAAACCCGCTTTTTACGGGGTTGCAAATGTAGAAATTATTTTTGGAAAAAAAAATGCTGATAAATTATTTTTTTGGTTAACTAATATATTGTGTTTTAGGACAGTAAATTTATCGTGTAGGTTGTGTGTTCCTTTCTGCAAAACAACCCATTGCTCAAACAACAAAAAGGCTATCTTTGCTTAGACAGGTTGCGCAAGGGATAGCAGCAAACTACCCTGCCTGCTGGTGCAGGCAGGTAGTGCGTATAGCCCGACCCGAGCCACCAACGGCTGGCGAGGGATGCGCCCAAAACATACTATTTACAAAAGTGGAGCGTTACTGTAATGATTTGAATTTGGTTTGAAAAACTTTTTTTACATACTATTTATAATTACCATTCCGTTGCATGCTCAAAAAATCCAACTTACCGTGAGTGGTTCGACGGAACAGGAGACACGCGTTTTGGACTCGGTTGGTTATGCTAAGGAAGTGAACCATGAAAATGAAGCAGCGACCGAGGTAAAAAAACTTTCCGAAAAATTGGAGCGTTTGGGTTATCTTGATTTACAATACAGTTTGCAATCGGCGCCACCCGCAACTTTAGCTTATCAATTTCGACTCGGAATTCCGGTACGTTTAGTACACCTATATATAGGTAAACAAGAAAGAGAATGGATTGGCACATCAGAAGACACCTTACTACTTCCATTTATTGCCCTTGAAGACCAATTGAAAGGCTTTTCCAAAAAATTGGAGAATCAAGGTTATCCCTTAGCATCGGTGACCCTGCAAGATATTAGTCACCAAGGAAGTATTTTAAAAGCGCGGCTTAGCGTAATACGCAATGAAAAAAGAACAGTTAACGAGGTTATTATTGAGGGTTATCCTAAATTTCCGGTTGGTTTTCGCAAGAACATAAACCGCAACTATGTCGACAAACCATTTAGCCGGGAAACCATTTCCAAAATAGAGGCTGATTTTAGGAACCTTCGGTTTGTAAAGCAAGTAAAAGCGCCCGAGGTATTGTTTATGAAAGACAGCACTAAGGCTTATGTTTTTGTGGAAAAAAGCAAGTGCAATACCTTTGATGGCTTTTTAGGATTTGGCAACAGCGAAACAGGTGCCACTCGACTTGCCGGTTATTTGGACTTACAGTTGACCAACATTTTGAACTCCGGGGAACAAATTGCCGTTAAATGGCGCAGTGACGGGAAAGATCAGAAAACATTTCAATTGGAAACCGAATTTCCGTATATCCTAAAAACGCCAATTGCCCTACAATTACAGTTACATATTTTCCGACAGGATTCCACTTTTCAAAATTCAAAATCGCAGATTGGGCTTGGTTATTATTTTAGGAACAACTCGAAACTGTTTTTAAATTACCGGATGACCGAATCGAGTGATATTCAAAACCGCAATTCGGCTCTATTAAGCGATTACGAGAGCACTTTTTTTACGGCCAGCTACACCTTTTCGAAAGTGGGAGAAGATTATCCGTTTGAACCTGTTTTAGACCTACAAACACAGTTTGGATCCGGAAGCAGGAAAGATAAGATTACCGACAACAATCAGCTATTAGGAAGGATTGAGGCCCGAACAATACTAAAACTCAATTCGAAGAACCACTTATTTATAGCCAATCAGAGTGCTATTTTAGTGAGCGACCGCTATTTGACCAATGAGCTATTCCGTTTTGGCGGAATACAATCGATTCGAGGGTTTGCCGAAAACAGTCTTCAAGCCGACAAGATGACCCTCTTTATGACTGAGTACAGGTATAAAATTTCGCCGGGAATTTACATACATACACTAACCGATTTTGGCTTTTACAGCGACAAAACCACAGAAATGAGTCGGAAACCATTCGGTTTTGGTATCGGAACAGGCATTCGAACCCAAAATGGCTTATTGAAGATTATTTATGCTAACAGCACTGATAACAAACAGGTTATCCAGCTTCGGAATTCCATTATTCACATCAATTTCAAAACTTTTTTCTGATTTATTTACGTTTCCGTAACTTTTTTTTAACTTTTCTTTGAGTTTTTAAGTTTTTTTTATGAATTTTGGACTAACTAATTCAAACCAATTTATAATGAAAACAAAGTTCAATTTGATTATGACACTGGTAACAGTGTTGTTCATGCAGTTCGTGGCTGCGCAAGAACGTGTTGTAACGGGAGTAGTGTCCGACAATACGGGATTGCCGTTACCGGGAGCGAATGTGAATGTCAAGGGGAGCACAAGTGGTGTGCAAACCGACATGGATGGTAAGTATTCCATCAAAGCTAAGGAAAATGATGTGTTAGTGTTCAGTTATTTGGGCATGCAAACACAAGAGGTAAAAGCCTCTTCCACCAAAATCAACATTAAACTCAAAGACGGTTCTATCGAACTGGAAGGAGTTGTAGTAACGGCTTTGGGTATCAAGCGAGAGAAAAAAGCATTGGGTTATGCTACCCAAGAAGTTAAGGGCTCGGATGTTTCGGATACTCCGGTAACAAACTTTGCGGACGCACTATCCGGTGAAGTAGCCGGTTTGGACATCCAGTCTTATGGTACAATGGGAGGTTCTGCCAACATTGTTGTACGTGGTTACAAATCGCTATTTGGCAGCAACCAGGCTTTAATTGTAATTGATGGTACTCCGGTACAAAATGACACCTACAACTCTTCGGATCAAAAAACAGGTAGAGGTGGTTACGATTATGGAAATGCTGCTATGGATATCAACCCGGACGACATTGAAAGTCTGAACGTTTTGAAAGGTGCTGCTGCAACCGCTTTATATGGTTCGCGTGCTTCAAATGGAGCTATCGTAATTACTACCAAAAAAGGGAAAAAAGCTAAAGGCATTGGTGTTACTGTGAACTCATCGTTAACAGTAGGTACTGTGGATAAAGAAACGCTTCCAAAATACCAAGATAAATATGGTGCGGGATACGGTCCTTATTATGATGACCCTTATTTCCTTAACTATGACTTGACCGGTGACGGAAATATCGACCAAGTTGTACCATTTACAGAAGATGCTTCGTATGGTGCGGCTTTCGATCCAAACTTATTAGTATACCAATGGACCTCAATTTTCCCACAATTACCGGGTTATTTAGTACCTACTCCATGGGTTGCTGCTGAACATACACCAAACGATTTATTTGAAAGCGCTATCACTACAACCAACTCAATCTCGTTTGGCAAAAACAGTGACAATGGCTCTTTCCGTTTAGGTTTTACCAATAAAATTCAGGAAGGTGTTGTGCCAAACAGTAAAATCAAACGTAATACACTTACCTTCTCCGGCAGTCAAAAATTCAATGACAAGTTAACCGGATCAGTTGATTTTTCTTACACAAACACAAATGGTAAAGGCCGTAACGGAACCGGGTACGACTCAAACAATCCAATGCAGGCATTCAGACAGTGGTTCCAAACCAATGTTGATATTTACCAACAACGTGATGCCTTTTTCAATACAGGAGGTCAAAATATTACTTGGAACGTAAACTCTTCTGATGATTTGTCTCCTATTTACACCGATAACGTTTACTGGGTATTGTACAAAAACTTCCAAACAGATAGTAGAGATCGTTATATGGGTAACTTTACCTTAAACCAAAAAATAACAAAATGGTTAAATGTAACGGCTCGATTTGCCTACGATACTTACTCTGAAATACGTGAAGAGCGTACCGATGTGGGATCTTCTAATGTATCAGACTATACGGTTACCAACCGAAAAGCTTCTGAATTAAATTATGATTTGATGGCAAACATTAATCATAATATCACAGAAGATTTAAATTTAGATGCGCTTGCCGGTTTTAATTTACGTGTAAATAAATTAAACTCGTTAGCTGCTTCTACCAATGGTGGACTTGTTACTCCTGGTTTATTCACCCTTTCTAACTCGGTTAACTCGTTAACTTCAAACGATTATACCAAAGTAGATTACACCAAAAAGGTTGACGGGGTATTTGGTAAAGTTGGTTTAGGCTATAAAGGGACTTATTATATCGATATTACAGGAAGACAAGACCGCTCTTCGGCCTTACCAAGAGACAATAATACGTATTTCTACCCTTCCGTTTCTTCTAGTATTGTATTCTCAAACCTACTTAAAAAAGATTGGTTGAGCTTTGGTAAAATTCGCGCTAATTATGCCGAAGTGGGTAACGATACAAACCCTTATCAGATATTCAACACTTATGCTGTTGGAGCATCTTTTAATGGTTCTCCTACTGCGAGTAACCCAACTTCATTTAATAATCCTGAGCTAAAAGCAGAAACCAGTAAAGACTTTGAAGTGGGTATGGAAGTACAAATGTTTAAAAACCGTTTTGGTTTTGACGTTTCGTACTACAAAAGAAAAACAGTTGATTTGATTACGCCAATTGATGTATCAACTTCAACCGGGGCTACCAGCCTTTGGTTAAATGGTGCCGATATGGAAAATAAAGGTATCGAATTGGTAGTTAACGGTACTCCGGTGAAAACTTCCAACTTCTCTTGGGATATCAAAGTAAACTATGCTTCGAACAGAAGTGAGGTAACGCGTTTGGCAGAAGGTATTCAATTCCTTCAATTAGCTAGCGTACAAGGTGGTGTTACATTAGGTGCTGCTTTAGGTGAACCTTTTGGTGTAATTCGTGGACGTGATTTTGTATACCATGAAAATGGACAACCAATCGTTGGTACTAATGGTTACTATTTGAGAACTGCATCTAGCAATAATGTGATTGGTAATATCAATCCGGATTGGACCGGTGGTGTTAAAAACACATTCAAATATAAAAACCTTAGTTTGGGTGTATTAATTGACATCCAAAAAGGAGGTGATGTATTCTCATTAGACACTTATTATGGTTATGCAACAGGTCTTTACGATTTCACAGCAGGTACAAATCACTTAGGAAACCCTGTTCGTGATGATGTAGCCAACGGTGGTGGTGTTATTTTGCCTGGTGTTCAAGCTAATGGTTCGCCAAATACTGTGGTTGCAGATGCTACCACTTATGCTAACCCTTGGGGTTATGTGAGAACGCCACAGGCTGCTCACGTATATGATGCATCATTTGTTAAATTGAGAGAAGTAAACCTTACCTATAATTTACCATCTAAATTTGCAGAAAAACTTTATCTACAAAATCTTTCGTTATCACTTATCGGAAGAAACCTTTGGATAATTGACAAAAATGTACCGTATGCAGACCCTGAAGCAGGTCTTGGTGCCGGTAACATTCAGGGATATCAGTCAGGTTCTTATCCTGCAGTTAAAGAATTAGGAGCTAGCCTGAAATTTGAATTCTAAAAAAATTAATCATGAAAAAGTATATAGTTATTCTATCCTCTCTATTTGTCGTTAGTTGTGCCAACGACGATAAATATGAAAACCTGAATCAGGACCCTAACAATCCTACACAGGTTTCGGCTGATGCTTTGTTTACATCAGCAACCAAAAGTCTTTTTGACCAATTAGAGAGTACTAACGTAAACACAAATGTTTTCCGTTTGTTTGCTCAATATTGGACAGAAACAACCTACATCGACGAAAGTAATTACGATTTGATTACTCGCGGAATTGCGGGAAGTCATTGGTCTGAAATGTACCGCGATGTGTTGTACGATTTAAAAGATGCAAAATCATTAGCAAACTCTGATGTTAAAGCTGCTCAAATTTCGGTACTTGAAGTGTACACATGGCAACAAATGGTAGATACTTTTGGAGACATCCCTTATAGTAATGCATTGCAAGGAGCCTCTGAACCAACACCAAGTTACGACAATGATGCCGATATTTATGCCGATTTATTAGTGCGAATCAACGCGGCTATTACCACACTTTCAACTTCTTCTGCAAGTGGATTTACCTCATCTGATGTAATTTACCAAGGTGACATTGCAAAGTGGACTAAATTTGCCAATACATTAAAGTTGAAGATTGCTATGCGTATGGCCGATGTTAATAATGCAACTGCGCAAACTGCAGCGCAACAAGCTGTAACTGCCGGTGTTTTCACTTCTAACTCAGATAATGCTATCATCGGTTATGAAGGGGCAACTCCAAATACAAATCCTCTTTGGGTTGATTTAGTTCAAAGCGGACGTAGTGATTTCGTTGTTGCAAACACTGTTGTAGATTATATGAATACCCTAAATGACCCTCGAAGAGAATATTATTTTGATGATAATCTTGGTGCAGGTGTTTATGTTGGTGGCCCTTATGGCGACAATAACACATTCAGTAGTTATACACATATTGGAGAAGTTATGCATGAACCAACTTTCAGAGGTGTATTAATGGATTATGCTGAAACTGAATTCTTATTAGCCGAAGCTGTTGAAAGAGGTTATGCTGTAGGCGGAAGTGCTGCAGCCCACTACAACAATGGTATTACTGCCTCAATGCAAGATTGGGGTGTAGCCTCAGGTTCAATTTCAAGCTATTTAGCAAACCCTGCTGTAGACTATGCAACCGCTACAGGTACATGGAGACAAAAAATTGGTTTCCAATTCTGGCTTGCTATGTACAATAGAGGTTTCGAAGGATGGTGTGTATACAGAAAATACGATGCTCCGGTTTTCAATGTTGCTGCTGAATCAGGACTTCCTGTTCCAAAACGCTACACTTATCCATTGAGCGAACAAACTCTTAACGTAACTAATTACAATGCTGCTTCTTCAGCTATTGGTGGAGATGATATGACTACACCGGTATTCTGGGACGTTAACTAATTTGTTTTTTTTAATATAAACTTCCATCCCGCCCAAAAGCGGGATGGTTTTTTTTATCTTTGTCCCATGGAAAAAGAAAACAGGATTTTCGGAATACGTGCCATCATTGAAGCAATCAACAGCGGTGCCGTGATTGACAAAGTTTTTATTCAAAATGAATCACAAGGTGAGTTGATGAAAGAGCTTATTAAAGCACTAAAACAAAAAGGAATCAACTTTAGTTATGTTCCGGCTGAAAAAATCAACCGCATGACCACCCAAAATCATCAAGGTGCTGTCGCAACCATCTCCCCCGTTCGATTTTGGAGCTTAGAAGAAATGGTAGAAACTGTATTGGCGAAAAATGAAAATCCGCTTTTTTTAATTTTAGACCAACTCAGCGATGCCCGAAATTTTGGCGCAATTATCCGTACCGCTGAATGCACAGGTGTAGACGGAATAATCATTCAAAAAACGGGAGCAGCTCCGGTAAACGGTGATACCGTAAAAACATCGGCAGGTGCTGTATTTAATATTCCTATTTGTAAAGTTGATCATATCAAAGATGCAGTTTTTTATCTTCAGGGAAGCGAAATCAAAACAGTAGCCGCCACTGAAAAAACAGAAACTAATCTGTTTGATATTGCACTAAACGGACCTGTGGCTCTTATCATGGGAAGTGAAGACCGTGGCATTAACCCATCCGTTTTGAAAATTGTTGACGAAAAAGCAAAACTGCCTATGTTTGGAACCATTGGGTCGCTCAATGTTTCCGTGGCCTGTGGTGCCTTTTTATACGAAGCAGTCAGACAAAGACAATAGCAATATTTTTTTGAAGCGAATAGCTTGGGCATTACCGGCAATCTGTGTTCCCGCTTTTCGGCGCGCATGGCGCTTTCTACAATCGGGGCTATAAAAGTTACTTTTGGCTTACTTGCTTTCGCCTTCCTTATAGGTGTAGATATATCGAACCGGTTGTTCTAAAACTTCTTCATAGATTACTTCTATTTCCTCTGGTTTTGGTGGGTTCACAAAGTTACCATCGGCATCAAAACGTTTCATAAAAGGATCCTGCATCGGATCAAATTCGGGTTTTTCCCATTCATAGCGCAATTCTTCAACATAATCAGGCGTTTTAAATCGCCAGGCAAAAATATATCCGGTTATAAATCCGGCTAAATGTCCTTCCCAAGAAATTTTGTGATCTACATCCGGAAAAACATACCAAATCATTCCACCATACAACAAAACAACAGCAAACGAAAGCGCCATCAAACGGTAGTATTTTGTCATTAATCCCTTAAAAAAAATAAAAGAAACCAAAACATAAATCAAACCACTCGCGCCAATATGTATATTTGGTCTGCCTATCAACCAGGTTAGTGCTCCCGAAATTAGTATTCCGTACAGTAGTACTTTGAGTGATACTTCCCGATAAAAATAAACCAAGGCCATCGTTAGAATAAACAAAGGAAGTGTGTTGTTGACGATGTGATCTAAATTTCCATGCAAAAACGGACTAAAAACTACTCCTTGCAAACCTGAAATGGTTCTGGGGTAAATTCCGTGATTATTCAAATGGAGTTTAAAAACTGTATCAAAATAGAACACCGTCCAAACAGACAGCGTTAACAGGAAAGGAACAATCCAAACCGAAGGCGTAAATCGAAAAAAATGGGCATCCCTCATAGTCATAGTCGTATCAAATATACAACCAAAAACAAAAAAGGTGCAAAAATGGCAGAAGACGGTAATTCTTCACAACCGAAAACTCCAATAACTAAGGTTCACAAAATGTTCTCTACAAACTTTACACCGTTTATTTGTATCTTTACACTTTCAACAATTACAATCAATGGATGCGCCATTAGCCGAACGTGTACGACCCCAACGGTTAGAAGAGTATATCAGTCAATTACACTTAGTGGGACCCAACGGTTCCCTTACCCAACAAATTACTCGGGGAAGTATCCCGTCAATGATTTTTTGGGGCTCACCCGGCACCGGAAAAACCACGTTAGCTCAGATTATTGCCCGGCAAAGTGAACGCCCGTTTTATGAACTTAGTGCAATAAATTCGGGGGTTAAAGATGTGCGCGATGTGATTGAAAAAGCCAAACAAAGCGGCGGACTTTTCACAGCCAAAAACCCTATTTTGTTTATTGATGAAATCCATCGCTTTAGCAAATCCCAACAAGATTCTTTATTAGGCGCTGTAGAAAAAGGTTGGGTTACCCTTATTGGAGCAACCACCGAGAATCCCAGTTTTGAAGTTATTCCCGCGCTACTGTCACGTTGTCAGGTATATGTGCTTAATCCGTTTTCTAAAGATGATTTAATTGCCCTGCTCCACCGAGCCATGAATACCGATGCAGTGATGCAAAAGCGTACCATTAAAATTGACGAGTACGAAGCATTAATTCGGCTTTCCGGTGGTGATGGCCGAAAACTATTGAATATTTTTGAACTGGTTGTCAATGCGAGTCCTGAAGGTCCTGTAACCATTTCTAATGCAAAAGTGTTGGAAATGGCCCAACAAAATACCGTTTTATATGACAAAACGGGTGAACAACATTATGATATTATTTCCGCCTTTATCAAATCGATTCGGGGAAGCGACCCTAATGGAGCCGTATATTGGCTGGCACGCATGATTGAAGGTGGTGAAGATGTGAAATTTATAGCTCGACGCATGCTCATTTTGGCCAGTGAAGATATTGGTAACGCCAATCCCACTGCGCTTATCATGGCCAACAATACTTTTCAAGCCGTGGCAACCATCGGTTACCCTGAAAGCCGAATTTTACTCAGTCAATGTGCGGTTTATTTAGCCTCTTCAGCAAAAAGTAATGCCAGTTATATGGCAATCAGCGAAGCACAGTCTATCGTAAAACAAACCGGAGATTTACCGGTTCCTTTGCATTTGCGAAACGCACCTACCAAACTCATGAAAGAATTAGGCTATGGCGAAGAATACCTGTATTCGCATAATTATGCTAACAATTTTGCTGAACAAGAATACCTTCCGGATGCTATTCGGGAAACAAAATTTTACGAACCCGGAAATAACGCCCGAGAAAATGAATTGCGTAATTTTCTAAAAAACCGTTGGAAAGATAAGTACGGCTATTAATAATAGTCCCTTGCTCAATTTTGAACCCAATTCAAGTAGCGGTTAAAGTCCGACAATACTTAGCACTACAGCTTTTTTTTCACCATTATTGTAGTATTCATATACCCACTTATCGCCCGACAAGTAAACAATACCATGCTGACCTGTTTTATCAACAATATAGCAATTGGTTAAACCGGTCTTGTAAATAGTCATTACATAATTTGGAATATTGGTATCATTCGTTAACAATTGAAATGCAGTTGCGCCATAAGGCTTTGCAAATAAATTAGTTCCTGTAGCTTGAACATTACCCGATTGGACTGGTTCATTGGGTATGGGCTGCGAGGCAGGCTCTGTTTGTATTGTTGTCGTACTGACAACAGGAGTAGTTTGCGGTTTGGCAACCGATTTAAATTTGTACGTTCGCAATTCATTAAAATTATCAAAAGCAGCTCTTATGGCTTCATTGTAAGCTGCATGATAATCTTTTTCGCGACTCTCTCCAACAGGCGAAGTAGCAATGATGGAGCCTTTACAATCTTTTAGTACAACTGTAACTTTGGTTTTGAACAAATTATTGGAATGGCTGATATCCAAATACAACTTATCACATCCGTCTGCCTTGTAGGCCTCTGAATCCACTTCATCATCAAACGAGGCCACCAAACCATATTTTTGCAAATACAACTTGCATATCGTATTAAGATGGTATTTATCAGCCTCCTTAAAAATGGAAAATTTATGGGGAACAATGGCATAATGATATTGATCCACCGTTTGCGAATAGCTTGACAAACCAACCAATAAGAAAAAAACGCTCAAAAAATAATATGGTTTCATATACTTTATACTTGAAGATTAATAAAAACGTTACTAACTCCTAACCTACTTTTACTCCGGGTAAATTATAACAGACTTTTAATTTCGTTTAAATGGGTTACAACCGAAATCCCTTCCGGAACAGCTTCTCCTCTCGGATTAAAAAAAACAGCGCTCATTCCAAATGCTATCGCACCTCGAACATCGGCATCGATACAATCGCCAATCATTACCGAACGTTCTTTCTCGGTTTCTGCCTGTTTCAATGCGTAATCATAGATATAAGGATGCGGTTTTTTCACACCGGCTTTTTCTGAATTGGTCACCGTACTAAAGTACGATTCTATACCCGAATTTTTTAATTTCTTATACTGCACTTCAGCAAAACCGTTGGTAATCACATGCAATGTGTATTTGCTTTTTAGGTAGTCCAAAACATCAATTGCACCCTCAAAAAGCATATTATTTTCGGGCAAATAGGTGATGTAATCCACGGCAATTCGGTTTATAATTTCATCCGAAATGGTATAGTTTAATGCATCAAAAGAATCTCTAAGTCGTTTGTATCGCAACTCTTCGTGTGTAATCTTATCCACCTGATATAACTTCCAACACGCCTGATTGATTGGATGGTATATCGCAATAAATGTTGCTGTTTGGATAGGAATTTGAAGTTCTCTAAAAACTTTTTCGAAAGCCAAAGCCGAATTACGGTCAAAATCCCAAAGGGTATGATCTAAATCAAAAAAAACATCGGTGATGGCTTCAAATCTCATTTAATTCCCTTTAACAATAACAACATCATCCAAATTGTAAATCCAGTCGTCGGCATCAGTCTCGTTGTACCTAAAAGTGCCTTCTACCGTAACATATTGGTCGGTTTTCAATTTGGGCATAGTGCCGCGAAATTTTAAGCCGGCTATTGTTTCCGGGCCCGACTTACCACAGAAGAAACAAGCGGCAAATACGTTTTTACTAATGGCGTAGTTTTTATTGTCAATCGGCACTATAAATCCTGATAACAACACGCGTTTTTTTCCTTTGGCCTTCAATTTTTCATTGACAACAGGAAACTCTACGGGACCATATTTAGGATGGTTTTTCTTAACATATTTGATATCGCCTAACAATTTCCAAGTTAAGGTATCGCCTTTAACCAAAGGTAATTCAGCTTTCGTCACAGGGATTGAAGAATTCGTTTTACCAAACCCAACCAATACCAGAGTGGCGGCAAAAACTGAAAATAAAAATAGTGCTTTACGCATTAGCAAGTGTTTTAGATATATTTAAATTATACGCTTTTACTGCCGGAATCAAGGCTGCCAAAACTCCAATAGCCAGAGTGGCTCCTAAAAGCCAACCTTCTTTATTACCAACAATTTCCCAAGGGTTAAAACCCATTTTAAAATCGTCTTCGGCGGCATTTGAAATCCAGCTCAGTGCAAATCTACCAAAAACTGTTCCAATAAGATAACCGAAAAAGCACAAAAACAAACTTTCCAGGAGTACCAAAACCAACAATTGAATTCGCCCGGCGCCATTAACGCGTAAAAGTGCAAACTCGTATTTTCGTTCTTTTAATCGGTTATATAAAGCAATAAAAATAGAAATCCCGGAAATCAGCATAATGGCGTAAGCTAAATATTTCAAGGCCGAAATCCCAATCCCAAACATCGAAAACAATCGGTTCACTTCGATCGCGGGAGAAGCTGCCTGCATTTTGGTATTTTGAGCGATAATACGAGGCCACATTACAATTCCCATTTTGTTTCTAAACTTCAACAAAACGGCTGTGATCTCCATTCCTTTTTGATCCAGAGTCATATCGGGAACCACATGCTCGTGTTCGTGCTCATCCCCTTCACCATGAACATGACCCGGTTCACCATGTGGCGGGTTTTCTGAAGTAGCTTCATCGTGTCCGGCATGCATCTGCCAAACACTGGGAATATTGGATAAAATTAAATTATCAATTACTTTACCGGTGGGAGTCAAAATTCCTGAAACTTTGTAATGGTAATGCTCGTGCTTTTCGCCTTCTTCTGCATCGCCGTGCGTTCCTAAAAAAGTATCGCCTACTTTTACTTGTAACTTAACGGCAGCTTCGCTCCCAACCACTACATCAAAATTGCGACCGAATATTTTCCCGACAGCTAATTTGGCGTTGTACTTGTCGAGGTAATCATTGGTTGTTCCCACAATTTTAAAACCGCGGTAATTGTCTCCAAAAGCCAATGGAATTGCTTTTTCAATAAAAGGATGGTTCATCCATACTTTAGCTGAATCATAGCTGATATTTCCGGTTGGATTGTCAATGTGATAGACTGACGATAAAATGAGTTGCATCGGACTTCCTTGTGCTCCCAAAACCAAATCGACATTATCAATATTACTGGAAAATTTTTCCTCAAATTGTTTATCCAATAAAATTAAAACCGTAATAATTGCAACTCCCGAAGCCAGTAAAATAAGACTAAGTAAGGTATTGAGCGGTTTGAACCAAATGTTTTTCCAAGCTAATTTCCCTATCATATCAATTGAATTTGGTTCTCAAATCTGTTTTTTAAACGTTGATCGTGTGTAACAATCACCAATGCAGCGCCATATTCTTTTGACAAATCTTCCAACAATCCGGCGACAACGATTGCATTTTCATCATCTAAACTTGAAGTTGGTTCATCAGCCAAAAGCAACTTGGGCTCGTTGATCAAGGCACGTGCTATTGACACACGCTGTTGTTGTCCGATACTCAGTTGCGAAGTGCGTTTGTGTTTCTGCTCGTGTAATCCTAACTCATCGAGGAGTTTCATGGCTTTGGAAACCGCTTTATTTCCGGTTGCTAACCAAGAAGCCATAACAATATTATCCAATACTGATAATGAAGCTATAAAATGGGATTGCTGTAAAATTAACCCAATGTTTTTTCCGCGAAAATGATCGAGTTTACGCTCGGAGAGGGAGGATAACGTAGTGTCGCCCACCATAATCGTACCCGAATCGGGTTTTAAAATCCCTGCTAAAAGATGTAAAAGTGTGGTTTTGCCTTTTCCCGACTGTCCTGTTATGAGTAGGGTTTTACCCTTATCGCAAGAAAAATCAGGGAAAGTAAAATACTGTTCCGAATTATAGTGAAATTTAAGATCTTGAACCGAAATCATAATGCGCAAATATCGCGCAATTTAACAAAATACTCTGTGCAATTTTCTTACTGTTTTCTTAAAACGTATGTTCGCTGTGCTTTTTCTTAAAAGCGCATGGTTATGAGGCTAATTTTTGAGAAAGAACAGTTTATCAAGAAAAAATGTATTAAATTCTTAAATTGAGTAAACGATTAAAAAATACCTTCATCACAAAAACTCAAATACGCTGTTTCGGTGATGATGATATGGTCCAACACCTGAATATCCAATTGTTCGCCGGCCAATTTGATTTTTTTGGTAATATCTCGATCGGCATCGCTTGCCTGCAACTTGCCCGAGGGGTGGTTATGGCACAATATAACCGAAGTGGCATGATGTTCCAGTGCATTTTTAAAAAGTAGGCGCACATCGACCAAGGTTCCTGTTATTCCGCCTTTTGAAAGCTGCGCTTTATGAATAACTTTATTGGAATTATTAAGGTAGAGTACCCAAAATTCTTCGTGCCGCAATTCGCCCAAAATGGGTTGCATCAGTTCAAAAACCGACCTGCTTGAAACTATTTTGTGTGTTTCCGGAGAATCGGACAAACGGCGGCGGCGTCCTAATTCCATAGCGGCTGCAATGGTAAGTGCTTTCGCCTCTCCTATTCCTTTAAATTCGGTAAGTTGGTGAACGGATAATTTGCCCAAATGGTTCAGGTTATTTTCAACAGAGGCTAAAATGCGTTGACACAGTGCGACAGCGCTTTCGTTGCGCGAACCGGAACCAATCAATATCGCAAGTAACTCGGAATCAGACAGGGCGGCTTTCCCTTTGAGGAGCATTTTTTCGCGTGGGCGATCGTCTTCGGCCCAGCGGTTTATTGGCGTATACATAATTTTATGGCTTTTAGAGAAAACAAATGAACAAAAAAAAGTTTGTTTTTCAAAAAGGGAATCGTGCATGGCGTCATAACCTAACAATAATCAATGTAATTTATACGTTGTGTAAAGAGAATCGTTGAAATGATGAGCATGAAATTTGCAATAACATTTTTGGTTACAAGTTTACTTTTGGCGGGTTGTGCTTCCACAAAACCCAAAGAAGGACAAACTATTTATACCAACACCGGTGGGTTGCACTTGCTTTTTGATTTTAGTAAAAAGGAAAGCGGTTGGCTTTTTATTAACGGAAAGCAAGATTCGATTCCGTTTAGTTATACCTTAACATCGCAAAAGTTGCGCGCCACTGATGCGGAAAAAGACAAGGAAAAACAACTGACTTTATACCGTTATCAGGTAGTGTATCAAGGAAATAAAGCAGTTCGATATAAAATTTTGAAAAAGTTTGAAACACTGGTTACCTATGAGCCGGCCAAATTAGTGCGTTATGAACCAAAATTGGCAGCCAAGCCCCGACAGTAGCGGATAGCCCGGAGGTGTTTTGGGTTCTTTTTGGGGATTTGTGCAGTGCGACAAAAGAAGCGCCTGCAGAAAGCCCTACAAAAACAGCCAAAACAGCGAGGACTAGGAGCGAATGGCGGGAAAAGCTGCCTAAAAACATAAAAAAATGAAAAACCTACTATTTTTTGTTACTGTATTTTTGCTTTTGAGTTGTAAAGAAAACTCTGAAAAAGAAGAAATTTTCATTCAGGAGCCGGTGGTTCAGCCGATTGCGCAGCCTAAAACTTTTGAAGAAAAGTTATCGAATGCGGCTTTGAAAATTATTAATCCGGATGTGGTTTATGATCCGGCCTATGTGAGCATTCCTTATCCGAATGGCGATGTAGCGGCGAACAAAGGTGTTTGTACGGATGTAGTTATTCGGGCTTATCGGAAATTAGGCATTGATTTACAAAAAGAAGTTCACGAGGATATGGTGATGCATTTTAACTTGTATCCCAATCAAAAACGTTGGGGGTTAAAGTCGACCGACACCAATATAGACCACCGCAGGGTTCCGAATTTGGAGGTGTTTTTTGGTCGAAAAGGGCAAAAACTGGCTGTGAGCAATGAGGCAAGTGAGTACAAAACCGGTGAAATTGTTACGTGGTTAATCAACGGCAAGTTACCTCATATTGGGATTGTTACCCATTTAAAATCGGATGATGGCAAACGTCCGTTGTTGGTTCACAATGTGGGGGGCGGGCAAGTTTTGGAAGATTGCTTGTTTGATTATACCCTTGTGGGGCATTTCAAATATGGCAAATAGCGTGTGTTCGAAAAGGAGCAAGTCCATTTCAATCTTCAAAATTGATGTAACGTAAAATTTACATTATCAATCCTTTAACCTCTTCAAAATCGAGTCCGCCATAGTTCCCTGAGCTCATGAGTAATAAGGACGTATTTTCAAAGTTGTAGCCAAACAAAAATGCTTTAAATTCGGCCGGATTGGTGAAAATAATCAAGTCGTCGCGTTTGAAAGAAGCAGCAATTTGTTCGTAGGTAACTTCTTCGAGTTGCTTTATTTTAACGGCATCGGGCGAATAGAAAACTACGGCTATATCTGCCGCATCCAGCGCTCCTTGGTATTCTTTAAGAAATTCGGCATTAAGGCTGCTGTAGGTATGTAATTCCAAACAAGCTATCAATTTACGATCAGGGTATTGCCCTTTAACAGCTTGGGTTGTTGCGGTTACTTTGCTTGGTGAATGCGCAAAATCCTTGTAGGCGACTTTTGTAGCACTTTCGGCAATTTTTTCCAAGCGTTTGGATGCTCCCTTGAATGTAGCGATGGCTTCATAGAAGTCGGCTTCATCCACACCCATACATTGGCAAACCCATTTGGCACCAGCCAAATTATTCAAATTATGCGCTCCAAAAACCTCAATAGGCATGGCACCTTCGGGAGTATCTAAAAGAGTGGTTCCGTTTTGGACTGTGTAGGCCGGAGTTGTGTATGGAATTTTGCGAATTGCATTTTCCGAATTTTCGGCGACTTTTTTAACTGTGTCATCTTCTTCATTGTAAATTAAAATACCGCCATTGGTAATTTGGTCAACAAAAATTTCAAATTGCGCTACATAATTTTCGAAGGTTGGAAACACATTGATATGATCCCAGGCTATACCCGAAAGTAAGGCAATATTAGGCTGGTACAGATGGAACTTAGGACGACGATCGGTTGGCGACGATAAATATTCATCGCCTTCCAAAACGATAAATTCGTTGGTTTCGGTTAAGTGAACCATCGTATCAAAACCTTCCAATTGTGCTCCCACCATGTAATCGACCTCAATATTGTGGTAGTGCATCACATGCAAAATCATGGACGTAATGGTAGTTTTGCCATGGGATCCGCCGATGACCACACGTGTTTTGGTTTTGGACTGTTCATATAAATATTCCGGATAGGAGAAAATTTTCAAGCCCAATTCTTGTGCACGCAACAATTCGGGATTATCCGGTTTTGCGTGCATGCCCAGAATAACGGCTTCTATTTGAGTAGTGATTTTCTCAGGAAACCATCCTAAGGCTTTAGGGAGTAAGCCGTGTCGCTCCAATCGAGAACGAGAGGGTTCAAAAATAGCATCGTCACTTCCGGTTACGTTGTATCCTTTGTGGTGAAGAGCCAATGCCAAATTGTGCATTGCGGCTCCGCCTATGGCTATGAAATGTGTACGCATTTGAAATTCCAATTTAAAAATTCCAAATCCCAATAGTTGGAATTTGGGATATGTTTTTTGTTATTTATTTTCGAATTGTTCTTTTAACTGTTTTGCCTTTGTTTTGTCTTTGATTTTATTCAAGTAAAAATGGTATAATTTCTGAAATGTGGTTTTTGAATTCCCAATTTAAAAATTCCAAATCCCAATAGTTGGAATTTGGGATTTGTTTTTTTGTTATTTACTTTCGAATTGTTCTTTTAATTGTTTTGCCTTTGTTTTGTCTTTGATTTTATTCAAGTAAAAATGGTATAATTTCTGAAATGTGGTTTTTGAAATTCCAATTTAAAAATTCCAAATCCCAATAGTTGGAATTTGGGATTTGTTTTTTTGTTATTTATTTTCGAATTGTTCTTTTAATTGTTTTGCCTTTGTTTTGTCTTTGATTTTATTCAAGTAAAAATGGTATAATTTCTGAAATGTAGTTTTTGAATTTCCAATTTCGTGGGCTTTTTTGTAATTGGCTTCTGCTTTGGAATTGCGTGAAAAATACTCATCGATATACCCTTTGGCCAAATAACCGTCAACTTTAGATAAGACCATTAATTCATCGGCGTATTTTTGAGCTTTTTTTTCGCTGCCGCCAACGATTCCCGGAAGTTCAATATAAAGCATGACCAAGGCCCAACGGGTGTCGATATGTTTGGCATCGAGTTTGGCTGCTTTTAAGAAAGCGTTTTCCACATCATCAATCATGCCTAATGCCTTAAATTTACTCACTGATTTGGCTTTCATCCCCATTGCACCGCCATATTTGTACCAATAATCGGCATTGGAGGGAAACTTATCTTTTAATTTTTTATATATCCCAAGCGCATTATCCCATTCTTTCAAATGCCCGTAGGCATCACCCAACAATTCGGTTAGCGCAGCATCATTTGGGTTTTGCTTGTAACACTGTTCAAGGTATGATTTTGCTTCGGTATATTTTTTTTGGGCAAATAACTGTTTCCCTTTTTCACATTCTTGCGAAAAAACGGAGGTGACTATAAAGAAAAATAAAACTACCGTTCGAATCATTTTTGGGCGTATTTTCTAAAATAATCACATTCGTTAATCACTTCTTGATAATACTGCGTGTGCGCAAATTTAGAAGCCAAGGTTTTATATCCATTAAACGCTATAAAATCCACTTCATAGGGTTTAAAAGCATCGGTAGCATAGAATGCATTGCGTTCAATTTTGGTCAACATATAAACGGCTTTGGCTTGCTGTTCATCGTTAGTGGCGAAAGTTAACGCCTTTTGATAATAGTAGGCAGCTCGTTGGTCACTTTCGAGCATAGTTGACCATTTTTTGTCTATGTAATTTGTACCATATTGGTGAATAATTTCATTGTTGTAAAACAAACGGGCATTGCCATAGAACGACATATTGTAAAACGCATTTCCTACTAATATTGCCTCGTTGTATGTATCGCCGCCCCCTTTTAGGATGGTTTGAATCTCATTGAGTTTTTTGAGGAAATTGAGTTTCGAATATTTTGTTTTTTGTTTGGCATAATGATCACAATCATTACAATCTTTTATGTTTCCGTTAAAGGGGTTCCCCAACAGGATGTCTTCTTTATTTTTTCCGCTTTGTTCCATTTCGGCAATAGCTTGCGGAATTTGATCGGCATACGCATAGCGGATTGCTTTGTATTCATGAATATCATCCAAGGTGACGGAATAGAGCGATTTTGCGAAGTTATCCCAATCGGTTGTGTGATTTTCAGAAAGGTATTGTTGCATTTTGATCATGCATTTTTCGTCATCGTAAAAATCTTCTTTTCGCAAAAACAATTCAGAAAACACATCATTACCTTGGTTTTTGTAGAGCTTCGCGATGTAAGTTCTACTCCAATTATGCAAAAAACCGATTCGGTAGCGGCTGTCTTCCCCTTCAACTTTTGACAAATTAAAGAGCCATTGTAGTTTAGGAAGAAGTTTTGCTTCGGTAGTGGCATCCATTGTTTTTACAGAAGCAATGTCGTTAAATACCTGAAATAATTTGAGCTGTACCTTGGTTAGTTTTGTATTGGGGATTGATTTTTCGGCTTCCGCCAAAAAATGAGCAGCGGATTGGTAATTTCCTTTTACGGTTTCCAAATAACCCGCAGCCATATTCCACACATACGGATTTTTGGTTGTTCCGGCTTTGGCAATTCGCACCACATGCGAATAGAGTTCAGCATTAAGAGAATCGTTAGAAACTTTAGAATCAGAGCCATAATAATTCCATTCGGTAGCATTGATTTTTTCCTCGGCCAAATTCATAGCTCGGGATAGCAAATAATCCAAGTGTTGGTTTTGGGGATTCAAATCATAAACTTTTTCCAGTGCCGTAACTTCGTTGGCATAGTAACCATACAAAGCCCACAAAGCCGCTTTTTGGTCATTGGTTTTGGCAAGAGAAAGGGACGCTTCAAAATCGCTGTCATTTTGCGGATGAAAACAATAGGTTGCTACTGTTCGCAATTTTGGACAATTATCAAAAACCAACGCATACATGAAATTAGATTCAGCATATTGTTTGTCTTTATACATGGCACCTGCCACATAGGCTACACCTCTGTAATACGATTCATCTCGGGTTAGAGTTGATTGTGTTTTATTAAAAAATGCGATACAGCTGTTGCGTTTAACCGAATAGAAATATGATTTCATGGTAAGCAACCAGTATTTTGATTTTAGGAAAGGATCTTTGGTTATTTGGTAGATACTTTCAATCTCTTTTGCTTGGTTGAGCGACATACTGTTTTGTTCGGTCATTGCCTGCGCATCATAATCCCAATCTGCCACATTATTGGTGTAGGTTTCGAGCGAACGTGCCAAATTGATAAATAAGAAAAACTGACGAACCGAAGGGTTTTTAAGATCCAGTTTCGTGGCCCATTTCCCTTTGCCATCATTAGCTTTTATGGCTTTAATAATAGAGGCTATATCGTTCGAGGCTTTGTTGTCAAAAATATAGTATTCCAACTCTTTGTCCGAAATTTTGCTTTTCAGGTACGTTTTCCAATCGGATAAAATAGCCGATTTAAAGCGTGTGGGGTGCATTTCATCATACCAATTTTCGCCATAAAACATGTTTAAGGTATAGAATAATTGTTCGTAGGATTTGTCTTGAACAATTGCTTCGGGTGCTAAGATGGAATGCTCTTCATACCAGTCCCAATCGCCACCGGCACATAATGAAAACACAGTAGAGACTGTAACAAGTAAAGCGCTAGAAAGCAATGCAAACGGTTTTGATAAAATTGGCATCCGAATAGTTATTTATGTTAGTGGCATCAAGGTCGAAAAACAAAACTTCAGTAGGTTTTTTGGGGAGAAAATCAGAAATTAATTCAGCCATTTCATATAAAGTTTCCTGCGAAATATGTTCCCATTTTAATACATCATTCTTTCTGAAAAAAAATCCTTTGTAAAAAGTATCTTCTTTAACCCTGACTACTGTTTTTTCACAGTCAAATTTAGGATTATTTTTAAAATCTGAGTGATTAATTTTCGATAATAAACCCACAACTTTTTTACCACGGGTATGGACCCACCATGAGAAAACCGGAAGAGCCGGTTTTAGCGGAAGCGGGTAATTTTTTAGGGAAGAAATGTATTTTTCAGCGATTTTTCGGTCATAGATAGAGTTTGCGCCATCGACCGATATAGTTCCCATATTGTAAAACATCAGCACGCCGTAATCGACGGGAGGCACTTTAGTAGCCTTCCAATACTTCACCTGATGAAGACGGATAGTAGCCGAGAGTTTTTTGTGACATGCCTTTTTGAGTTGGCTCATAAAATCCATAAAGCGATCGCGGCTTTCGAGCGACCAGTCGCAATCAATTTGGATTTCGGAGGTTTGCAAGTGATTTGCTGTATCAATTTGGTTTACCAGACGAAGCACTTTATTTTTCAGGTCAACTACATCCAAATCGGTTTTGAGAAACACCTCATTTTTTATGAATACAACCGGAATAATGGTAGTGTTTTTTGGAACAGATTTGAAATAAACCGGCGAAATAGGCATAGGTTGGTTATTGCGTAACCCCACATCAAAGTAGCGCATGTAGAGGTTTTTGACCCCATTGGCACGAATAAAATCCGATTCCGTTTGGGATAACGTAAAGGTTGTTTTCCAATAGTAAAACGAAGGATTCGGCACATCCTTTTTTTGGCAGGATACAACAGTAAATAAGGTAAATACTAAAAGAAGTGTTCTCATACGTTTGCAGATCCAAAATTAGGGATAATAACCAAAAACTCCGGCTTTTGACCGGAGTTTTTAAGTAAAATCATTATTGAAATGATTATCTCACTAAAGTCATTTCATCTACGATATGTTTTGCACCGGAGAAATTTTCGATAACCCAAAGTACATAACGAATATCTACGTTAATAGTACGTTGTAGGTTTTTATCAAAAATCACATCGCCGGCCATAGCTTCAATGTTACCATCAAAAGCCAAACCAATTAATTCCCCTTTACCATTCAATACCGGAGAACCTGAGTTTCCACCGGTGATATCGTTGTCGGTTAAGAAATTAACATGTAATGAACCGTCTTTATCACCAAAACGTCCAAACTCTTTTTTAGCATTCATCTCCAATACACGGGTTGGCAAATCAAATTCCTGATCTCCTTTTTTGTATTTTTTAACCTGACCCGCCAAGGTTGTATAATTATTAATGACAGCATCGTTACGTTTGTCTGCAGGTAATGCACGTACTTTACCATAAGTTAAACGCAATGTTGAATTGGCATCAGGGTATTTAATCGTTGCAATTTTAGATTCACGCAAACCTTCAACCAATAAACGGTAGGCCGCACTAAAATCGTTTTGCGCTTTGGCAATTTCATCCGATTTAGAAGCAAAATGAGTAAGCATATCGTTAGATAATGCATATAGCGGATCGTTAGTTAAAAGCGCTTCATTTGGTAAATCCAAAAAGGCTTTGATACGATCTAAGGACGTGAAGATAGATAAATCAAAAGCGGCATTCACATATTTTGTGAAATCACCATTGTTTTCTTCTCCTATTTTTTTCACCATAGGAGCAATTGGATAACCCACTGATTTGGTGGAATACGTTTTCAATTGTGCGGCTAAAATGTCTTTTTCTGCCGGAATGTGAAGTTCTTTAAACATTTCGGTAGCCATCTCCATAATTCCGGGTGCCATTTGCTGACGTTTAGCCGGATCTGCCTTAGCATAACTTTCTAATTGTTTGCCTAACCCGCGGGAAACGGTTGCAAAAGCTGTTGTTCTGAAAAGTTGTTGCATGTAATTATCATGTCTTGACTTTTCATTGGTTAAGGCATAGTAATTATTGATGGTTGAAATCACATTGCCATACTTCGCTTTATTTGCTTTTTTGTTGGCCCATTTATCAAATTTTGCTTCTTGGGCTGCCTTTGTTTTGGCTGTTCCAAATTTGGTTAAAGCGTCAATCATTCCTTGACGGTTTTTCCAATAATTGGCTGTAGAAGCATATTTTGAGGCATACACTAAATTAAGAGCTTCGTTCTGATCCATGTATTTTTTCATACCGTCCATTCCGGTTTTAGCACCTTCTACCCAAGCCGGATAAGCAAATTTTACATTTTGCTCAATTCCGCCTGCAGGCATCCAACGGTTTGTTCTTCCGGGATAGCCTAAAATCATGGCAAAATCGTTTTCTTTTACACCGCCAATATTAACCGGCAAATAGTGTTTTGGTTGTAACGGAACGTTATTTGGAGAATATTCTGCCGGGTTTCCATTAGCATCGGCATATACTCGGAACATCGAAAAATCGGCGGTATGGCGTGGCCATTCCCAGTTGTCGGTGTCACCACCAAATTTACCCAAACTTTCAGGAGGAGTTCCTACCAATCGAACATCTTTGTAATCTTGGTACACAAAATAGTAAAATTCATTTCCTTGGAAAAACGAACGAACTGCAACCGTATATTTTCCGCCACCGTTGTTTTCTTTTTCGATTAAGGCTACCTCAGCTGCTATAGCTTTTTCGCGTTCAGCTTCGGACATAGACGGATTTACTTTTGAAAGAATTCGCTTCGTACAATCATCCATACGCACAAAGAAACGTACAAAAAGACTGGATGGTTTTAATTCTTGTCCGCGGTTTGCAGCCCAATAGCCGTCTTTGAGGTAGTTTTTGTCGGCAGTAGATAATTCGGCAATTGCATCATATCCACAGTGGTGATTGGTTAAGACTAAACCGTCTTTGGAGATCATTTCAGCAGTACACCCGCCGTTAAATTGCACAATAGCGTCTTTTAAACTGCTGTTGTTAATGCTGTAAATTTCTTCGGGAGTCAATTGCAGACCCATTTTTTGCATGTCGCGGTGATTCAGACGTTCGATAAACATCAGAAACCACATTCCTTCATCTGCTTTTACCGTAGTCGGAACTAAGGTTATTACAGCAATCAGGGATAGAATAATTTTTTTCATTTTTGTTACTGATAAAGTTTTACTTATTTGAAGTTTGTCTTGATTGTTTAGATTTTGTTACAGAAAAATTACTGCTAACAAAACCGATGGCGAAGATACGCTATTGTATAAACAACTTGAAACGAAACTGTATAAAAAAACCTTTCCGAAGAAAGGTTTTTTTTAATTGTATGATAGGAATTATTTAATCACCACTTTTTTGGTTACCATTCCGCCTTCGGCACTGCGAATAGATACGAAATAAACGCCAGAAAGAGCATTGTTATCCATTTTGATGGTTTGGCTAAGCGAACTGTTTTGATAGTATTCGTTATCAATAATTAAACGTCCGGTAGCATCATAAATTTGGATGGTATAGTTATCAAGGGCTTCTTTTAACTCGATGGTAAAAGTACCGTTGTTTGGATTGGGAGATACCGTGAAATTATTTTCAACAAACTCATTGTTGGCTAAGGCACTCATGTTCAACTGACTTGAAATTGCATTGTACCATGCTGTCATACGCGTAGCTTGCCCAGCTGTAAACATATACATACAGGCATCTTCCACATAGTCCATATAGTTCATGGTTAACTGGGTTGTACCACAATTTGTAGACACAGAACCGGGTGCATCGCATGTAAAGTAGGGCGTATCAGCTGAAGGCGTGTCACAAACACGGTCACCTGAAGTGGCACAGTTGGCACCATCACACGCTTCGAAAGTATGCCATAAATTAAAGAAGTGACCCAATTCATGCGTTAGGGTACGACCCAAATTATAAGGAGCTCCGGGAACATAACCGGAACAAGTTGTTGGCGAAGTAGTCATTACTTTTCCAAATGCATTGTTATCAATTACAACCGTCATCCCTCCAGATGGGGAACCTCCCAGCGGAGAATACCCTAAAATACCACCACTAATATTACGTACTACCAAGTTACAATAACCGGCCCAAGTGGTATCGGTATCCGCATTGGAAAGGAAGTCGGTTCCAAAAGTAACTGCCAGCGTACCATTAGATAAACCGGTTCCCGCCGGATGGTTTTGTGTTGCAATGATAAACTGTACGTCCATATTACCTACATTAACACCAGGGTAATAAGAACTGGCTGCTGTCCACAACGATAAGTCGGTATTAGTAGCGTTATAATCGGCGTTAAGAATGTTTACCTGCGCTTGTGCCAAACTTCTCAAACACGATTTAACCGTTTCGGTACTACTATTTGCTACAGAAGGAAAGTGAACGGCAACCGGGATACGGATTGTAGCATTTACGCTTTGTGCTTCATTCCCACTGCGATTTTGCATTTGTTGGGATACCAATCGTTCCAATTCTACTTGGAAACGGGCTTGTAATTCTTCATAATTTTGTCTCGCAACCGGATCGGCTAACAAGCGTTGCATGTACTCATCAGTTCCACACGTTCTGTGTTCTTGAGCAAAACCTAGCTGCGCAATACATAAGGCTAAAAGTAGTCTTAATTTCATTTTTTTGAGTTAATTTATTAATATTAAGTTCTTTGGTTTAATTTAAAGTTCCCAAATGTATTGGTTTTTTTTTCTTTTCAAATACTTTTAACAAACAATTTATTAACAACCTAATTGTTAAGCATTTGCCATAATTTGTCCTTCAATTCCTGAAGGCCTTGTTGGGCTACAGATGAAATAAACATATAGGCTGTTTTTTTGAATGCGGCATCCAATTCGGTTTTGAGTTCCGCTTGGAGTTCCTCATCCAGCATATCGCACTTGGAAATTACTACAAGTCTGTCTTTTTGAAGCATCTCCGGATTATAGCGTTTTAACTCATCCAACAGAATATCGTATTCTTTTTTGATGTCATTGGCATCGGCCGGAATTAAAAACAACAACGTAGAATTGCGTTCAATATGCCTTAAAAAGTAATGTCCCAATCCTTTGCCTTCAGCTGCCCCTTCAATAATTCCTGGTATATCGGCCATTACAAACGATTGAAAATCACGGTAGGCCACAATCCCTAAATTAGGCTTTAAGGTAGTAAACGGATAATCGGCAATTTTAGGCTTTGCCGAAGTAAGCACCGACAAAAGTGTTGATTTTCCGGCATTGGGAAAACCTACCAAACCTACATCTGCAAGTACTTTGAGTTCTAAAATTACATCTTTTTCTTCAACGGGCATCCCCGGTTGAGCATACCGTGGCGTTTGGTTGGTTGCACTTCTAAAATGCCAGTTGCCCAAACCGCCTTTACCGCCACGAACCAAAATTTTTTGCTCGTCATGTTCGGTGATTTCAAAGAGCACTTCTTCGGTTTCCATGTCTTTTACTACAGTTCCTAATGGCACTTCGATGATTTTATCTTCACCGTCATGTCCGGTACTTCGGCTACTACCGCCATCACCACCGTGACCTGCTTTAACGTGTTTGGTAAACTTCAAATGAAAAAGCGTCCACAGGTTTTTGTTTCCTTTCAAAATAACGTGTCCGCCGCGTCCGCCGTCACCTCCGTCGGGTCCGCCTTTTTCAATAAATTTTTCACGGTGAAGATGGGAAGACCCCTTCCCTCCTTTGCCCGAGGAAACATATATTTTAACGTAATCTACAAAATTACCTTCTGTCATTTTTTTACTTTTAATCGTCTTTTAATGCCTTAACTAAGACTTTATCAATTTTTACCCCATCCATATCCATCACTTCAAACTCCAAGCGGTTCCAAATTAATTTTTGGCCCTGTTTCGGAATTACGCCCAGTTCAGTTACGATCAAACCGCTTACCGTAGTCACTTCATAATCGCCGGTTAGGTCATCCATATCAAAATAGGTCAAAAAATCGTGTAAAGAATAATGCCCGTCTACCAACCATGTTCCGTCTTCGCGCGCAACGATTTTGAATTCATCTTCATAAAAATCGGCTGCATCACCCACCAAGGCTTCCAAAATATCATTTAAGGTAATAATTCCCTGAAAAACGCCGTGTTCATCAATAACCAACGCATAATGCACTTTTGATTTTTTGAAATTCTCCAAAGCGCGATAAGCCGAGGTATGTTCAATAAAATAAACCGGTTCACGGGTTATTTTTTTCAAATCAAAATTCCCGGTTTCAAACCCAACAAACAAGTCTTTCAAAAGCACCACCCCTTCCATTTCATCTAAATTTTCTGCACAAACCGGGTAAACCGAATGCAGTTCATCCAATACTTTATGCTTAATTTCTTCTGCGGTATCTTCATACGACAAATACACGATAGAATTGCGGTGTGTCATGAGGGAATTTACCTTACGGTCGCCAATATGAAACACCCGTTCCACGATATCTTGTTCAATTTCCTGAACTTCACCCACTTCTGTTCCTTCTTTGATGATGGCCTTAATTTCTTCTTCGGTCACTTTTCCGTCGGCAGTTGGTTTTATTTGAAAAACTTTCAAAAGGAAATCAGTCGAAGTCGTTAACAACCATATAAACGGCATTGTCACTTTAGAGACAATTTTCATGGGAACGGCTACCGCTTTGGCGATTCCCTCCGGGTAATTAAGTCCGATTCTCTTGGGCAACAACTCCCCTAAAACCAGGGAGAAAAAAGTTAGTAATACCACAACAATCCCAACACCAATGCTTTCAGCATAGGGTTTTAAAGGCGCAAAACCGGCTACAAAATTTTGGACATCCTGGGTAATTTTATCACCGGAATAAATACCGGTAAGAATTCCGATTAGGGTGATACCAATTTGCACTGTCGATAAAAACTCGTTAGGCGAATTGGCTAATTCGAGTGCTGCTTTAGCATTACTGTTTCCTTTTTTGGCTGCCGTTTCAAGTCGGTTTTTGCGCGCTGAAATCAAGGCAATTTCCGACATCGAAAAAACGCCGTTCAGAAGTATCAGAAAAAGTATTATTAAAAGTTCCATATTTTTTTATAAAAAAAAGAGCCCGCCTCGCAGGAGTCGGCCCTTTTTATTTTATCTTTCTGCTGCAAATATCAGCATTTTTTTTGAAAGTAAACCTAACTGTTTGCTTCTTAAACAAATTACAGCGTATCCAACACTGCGCTCAAGCGCTCCGTTACTTCGGCTACAGTACCAATTCCGTTTACCGCATAAAATTTCCCTTGCGCTTTGTAATAATCCATTAAAGGAGCTGTTTTTTCGTTGTATTCTTGGTAACGGTTTCTGATTTTTTCTTCATCCTGATCATCAGGTCTGCCCGATGTTTTTCCACGTTCCAGAAGTCGTTTTACTAAAATTTCATCATCCGCTTCTAAGGCCACTGTTGCAGTGATTTTTTGTCCTTTTGATTCTAAAAAAGCATCTAATGCCTCGGCTTGGGCAATCGTTCTCGGAAAACCGTCAAATAAAAATCCGGCCGAATGCGGGTTTTTGTCCACTTCACTCTGCAGCATCTGAATGGTAACTGCATCCGGCACCAAGTCACCTTTATCCATGTAGGTTTTGGCCAACATGCCCAGTTCGGTTTCATTTTTAATATTGTACCTAAAAATATCACCGGTTGAAAGGTGCGTAAGGTTGTATTTTTCTTTTAAAAATTCAGCTTGAGTGCCTTTACCGGCTCCGGGTTTCCCGAAAAGAACAATGTTAATCATTTTGTTGTATGAATTTAGAGATTGAAAGATTGAAAGATTGAAAGATTGAAAGATTGAACGTATATGCTGATTTAAAAAATTTTTAAATGTTTAAATCTTTTAAATCTTTAAATGTTATAATTACAATACACTATTGAGCTAACTGATATACATCGGGCAAATTTCGACCCAAACCATCATAATCAAGGCCGTAACCTACAATAAACTTATTAGGTATGCGCATCCCGATATAGTCGATTTTTATGTCTTTCTTATACGCTTCGGGTTTGAAGAAAAGCGTAGCTATTTTAAGGTGCTTCACGTTTTGCTCTTTGAAAATGGCTTTAAGGGCTTCGATGGTATTTCCTGTATCAATGATATCTTCAACAATAACGACAGTTCTTCCTTCGAGCGACTGACTCAGTCCGATTAGCGTACTAACGTCGCCGGTAGAAGTGGTTCCTTCATAGGAAGCTACTTTTACAAAATTAACTTCGCACATACCGCGGTAATGCTTCATTAAATCGGATACTGCCATAAATGCACCGTTTAAAACGCCTATAAAAACAGGAACCTCTTCAAAAAAATCATCATCCATTTGTTTGGCCATGTTCTGTATAGCAAAATCAATTTCATCAGAAGAAATAAAAGGCTCAAATGTTTTGTCGTGTAAGTGTATCATTGTGTTGTGTTTGAAAGGTGCAAATTTACAGAAGAAAATACGATTCCGCATCTGCATTTTTGTATTTTTTGCAAAATAGGTATATTTACCCAATGGAGTCATTCTTATACCATAGCATTTGCAATTCTACCGCACACCGAAAAAGTCGGGAAGAAAACCGCGATATAGTGCTGCAAAACCCACAGTATTTCAATACACTTTTTGAGACAGCTATGGATGTAAAGGATAAAAATCACCATAAAGCCTGTTGGATTATGGAATTGGTTTGTGAACAACGCATTGATTTACTGAAGCCCTTTTTGGATAGTTATTGCGCTGCTGTTTCTTATTTCGAGGACGACCAATCCATACGTTCGCTTTCTAAAATAAATATGTTTTTGGCCTATGCCAACCCCACTTTATTGAACACAGAACAAGAAAATAAAATAATTGAAACCTGTTTGGACTGGTTGATTCAGGAACAAAAAGTAGCCGCCAAAGCCTATTCTATTTATGCTTTGTATTATTTTGGAAAAAAACACGACTGGATTTATCCTGAGTTGCGTACCATTTTAACACAAGACTACCCCCACCACTCAGCGGCTTATAAAGCGGCCTCGAAACGCATTTTGAAGAAAATATAATGGCATCATTAACCACTTACACCGAAACCTTAGGCGAAAAAAATGCACGCCATTTAATGCGAAGAGCAACTTATGGCAACTCGAGGACTTTGCTTGAAACGCTTTCACAAATGACACCTGAAAATGCATTTGTTCACCTTACTTCTTCTGTCGTCCAAACTGTAGAATTTCCATTTGACCCTTTGTCACTGGGAAGTCCGGATGGTTTTTGGGTAAATTCCAATCAAAATCCAATTACTTTTTCGGATCAACAACGAAAAACAAAAATTGTATCCGGATGGTGGTGGTACAATGCGGTCAAAAGTGAAACCATGCATTATAAAATGATGCATTTTCTCTCAACTCGTTTTACTGTCTCAAAACAAAGTTTACTGCATTCAACAGACTTTTATGATTATATAAAATTACTGAATCATTTTGCCTTGGGAAATTATAAAACCTTGGCCAAAAAGATGACTTTGAATAATGCTATGCTTTGTTATTTAAACAATAATGAAAATACTAAAAATGCTCCTAACGAAAATTATGCCCGGGAGTTTATGGAACTCTTTACTATTGGTAAAGGCCCTCAAATTGGCATAGGCAATTATACCAATTATACTGAATCTGATGTTGTCGAAGCAGCCAAAGTGCTTACCGGAATTAAAAACGATCCTTTACGCAATACTATTGATGCCGAAACGAGTATTCCATGTGGCTATTTTACTCCTTCGGATCATAAAACAGATTCAAAAATAT
Source organism: Flavobacterium sp. (assembly GCA_041917555.1). Taxonomy (GTDB): domain Bacteria; phylum Bacteroidota; class Bacteroidia; order Flavobacteriales; family Flavobacteriaceae; genus Flavobacterium. The sequence goes on from JAYRXL010000059.1 coordinate 170,951, forward strand.
TTAGTGAAGCGTTTAATTATCATACAATTGCTGGATCTAATGATGCCGCAGGAATGAACAATGAGTTAGACTCATTTATCAATATGCTTTTTGACAAAGTCGAAACAGCAAAACACTTATGCCGTAAATTATATTCGTATTTTGTAAGTACAAATTTGACTGATGAAATTGAAACCGATATTATAATCCCACTTGCACAGGAACTGATAAACAACAATTATGAAATGTTTCCTGTTTTGAAAAAGTTGTTTACAAGCGTTCATTTTTATGATTTGGACGATGCTTCTCAGGGTGATAAAATTATAGGCGGATTAATAAAATCTCCAATAGAAGTTATTTCAGATATTATTAGTATTCTCAAATTTCCCATTCCAAATCCTATCATCAACCCTTATGAATATTATATCTTATTTTGGAATGATTTTATACATGAAACGTATCTAAACAATAGCGGAATGCTGCTCTTCGAACCGATTAATGTAGCCGGTCATACCGCTTATTACCAAGCTCCGGATTTTGATAAAAACTGGATATCTTCTTCAACACTTTTTTCAAGAATGATGGTAGGCGAATCAATAATAGCCGGTTCAAACCGACTAAATAACAATGAATTTGTTTATCCTGAACCCGATTTAGCAGCACTTTTTTCCACTAACTTTTTGGTAAGCGATGTAACCGATGCTTTTGTGTTGAGTGAGGAACTTTGTAGTGCATTCTTTGGGCAAAAACCATCCGAAGAACGTTATCTTTACTTCATGAACTCTTTTCTTTTACAAGGACAACCCCCCGGAGATTGGAGCTCTATATGGGGTTTTTACCTCGAAGCTAATTTTAGCTCTGTTGTTAATATCAGACTAAAAATGCTCATTACTAATATTCTAAAATCGCCGGAAGCTCAAGTTCACTAATCATGAAAAGAAGAAATTTTATAAAGCTTACTTCTACCGCAAGTGCTTCAGCGCTTTTACCCTTTGAATTGTTTAAATTAGTTGGCAAGCTCAACCTAAATCTTTGTCCGGACACTTCGGTTAGAAAAGTTGTTTTAGTTCAACTTGCCGGTGGAAACGATGGTTTAAATACATTGGTTCCTTTATCCCAATATGACCTATATGCTAATTTGCGACCCAATCTTAAACTGAATTTATCCGGTCAAAATAAAATAATTCCTTTGGATACCACTTTATCTACTGAAAATCAATATGGTTTGCATCCTGTCATGTCTGAATTTAAAAATCTTTATGACAGCGGGTACCTAAAAATCATTCAAGGTGTTGGCTATCCGAACGTAAATAAATCGCATTTCAAATCAACCGATTTGTGGCTAACCGGTGGCGATGGTTACTTCGATAATTTTTCAATGCAAAGTGGATGGTTAGGGCGTTTCATGGAAAATTATTACAGCCAAGATACTGAAAGAAACTACCCTTTGGGTTTACAAATTGGGAGTCCGAATAAAAGTCTGCTTTTTCACAGTGAAAATAACGACAACCTTTCTTTAAATCTTAACACGAAAGATGAAAACAATTACTATTCTGTAATTCACGGTCTTGGAGGCACCCCTCCTTTGTTGGATAACAATACCGAGTATTTTGATAAAGTAAATCACATCATTTCAATAGATAATGCAACAAACACCTATTCTGAGAGTATTTCCAGCGCTTTCAATAATGGCACAAACGCTATAACTTATCCTGATACAGACTTAGCGAACCAACTAAAAACAGTAGCGCGTTTTATTGAAGGCGGACTAAAAACAAATTTTTATTTAGTAACATTATATGGCTTTGATACTCATGACAACCAAATTCCATCTGTAAATCAGGCTCATCTCGGAAATCATGCAACGCTGTTACAAGTGCTTTCTGATGCAATGTCAGCTTTTATGAATGATTTAAATGCACTGGGGATTGGTGAAGATGTACTTGCTTTGACTTTTTCGGAATTTGGTCGTAAAGTAAAAGAAAATGCCAATTTAGGGACAGACCATGGTGATATAGCTCCTATGTTTGTATTTGGTAAATCAATAATCCCGGGTATTATAGGGAGTGCGCCAGATCTATCTTTGGCTACCGAAGATAATAATTACCAAATTCAACATTTGCTTTACGATTACAGAAGTGTTTTTTCAACATTGCTTCAAGATTGGTTGGGTGCTAATAACCAAACTTTAAATGAGTCACTTTATGACCATCGACTTATGAGTAATTTTGCTAACACCAAAATAAATGATTTACTAAAAGCGAATAGGATAGTACCTCCGAACTGTTATAACGAAACTCCTCTAAACTCAGGAATAAAAACCGTAGCCTATCCAAATCCATTTATAAACAGCCTCTCTATTTTAAGCGATACCGAAATTAACTCCATTATAATTTATACTATGGATGGAAAACAAGTACTTGCTGTCCAATCCGGTTTAAAATCAACAACTCTATACTTGGATTTTCTGACTCCTTCCACTTATATTTTACACTTGGAACTCAAAGACGGCAGCAAGCAATCTCATAAAATTATAAAATTATAAAAGTAGTGACATAACTTACAATAATGATTTATTTTTGCAACATAAACAACACGAATGAACTATTTCTCATCCGATTTTAAATTAGGCATATTGGGCGGAGGCCAACTGGGCAAAATGCTGTTGACCGAAACCCGGAAGTTGGACATTCAAACCTTGGTTTTGGATTCGTCTGATGAAGCACCATCACGTTTTGGCTGTAATGCCTTTTACAAAGGAAGTCTGATGGATTATGACACCGTTTACCAATTTGGAAAATTAGTTGATTTACTCACCATCGAAATCGAAAATGTTAACCTTGATGCCTTAGAGGTACTGGAAAATGAAGGCCTACCTGTTTTCCCGTCCCCTAAAACGCTACGGCTAATTCAAAATAAAGGACGGCAAAAAGATTTTTATGTTGACAATGGCATTCCCACCGCGCCGCATCAACGCTTTGTTGATTTGACTGCCCTGCAAAAGGCTGTTACTTCAGACACCATCGAGATGCCTTTTGTATGGAAAAGTGCGCAGTTTGGTTATGATGGCAATGGCGTAAAAATTATACGTTCCTCTATGGATTTAATTGGTTTACCCGAAGTGGAATGTATCGCTGAGCAAATGGTTCCGTTTAAAAATGAATTGGCCGTAATCGTTGCGCGCTCCATTTCTGGCGAAGTTAAAACGTATCCTGTTGTGGAAATGGAATTCCATCCCGAAGCCAATCAGGTAGAATATGTAATTTGTCCGGCCCGAATTGATACAACTGTGCTGCAAAAAGCAACTGAAATAGCGTTGAGAGTTTCAGAATCTTTTAAGCATGTGGGCTTATTAGCCGTAGAAATGTTCCAAACCGAAAACGACGAAATTTTGGTCAATGAGGTCGCTCCTCGCCCACACAATTCAGGTCATTACAGCATTGAAGCGAGTTACACCTCGCAGTTTGAAAACCATTTGCGCGCTATTTTAAATTTGCCTTTGGGAAATACCAACAGTAAAGTAGCCGGCATTATGGTGAATTTGGTTGGTGAAGAAGGATTTTCCGGACCTGTGGTTTATGAAAATATTGAAAAAATAATGGCTATCGATGGCGTTACACCACATATTTACGGTAAACGCGAAACACGTCCTTTTCGAAAAATGGGACATGTAACGATTGTGAATGAAAACATGACAGAAGCCCGAAGAATAGCCGAAGAAGTGAAGAATTGTATTAGAGTGATTAGTTAAAAATTATTATAAATTATGAATTTTAAATTTTGAATGAAAATCGTATCATTTAAAATTCATAATTTAAAATTCAAAATAAATAAAATGAAAGTAGCCATCATAATGGGGTCGGTATCCGACATGCCTGTCATGCAAGAAGCCATCGACATCCTAAAAGGATTTGACATCGAAACCGAAGTCGATATTGTTTCCGCACATCGTACGCCCGAAAAACTTGTTGATTTTAGCACCAATGCACACAAAACAGGTATTGCGGTTATTATTGCCGGTGCCGGTGGCGCTGCGCATTTGCCCGGAATGGTAGCGTCTATGAGTCCGCTTCCGGTTATTGGCGTTCCGGTAAAATCGAGTAACTCCATCGACGGTTGGGATTCGGTTTTGTCTATTTTACAAATGCCCGGTGGCGTTCCGGTAGCTACAGTTGCATTAAACGGAGCCAAAAATGCCGGAATCTTAGCGGCCCAAATCATTGGAAGTCACGATGAAAGCGTACTTGAAAAAATCATTTTATACAAAGAAAATCTGAAACAAGCCGTTTTGAAAGCTTCGGACGAATTGAAAAAATAATTTTTATGGGAAGCTATTTCCCGCTGTCCGCTGTATATGTCATTGCGAGCAGTGCGAAGCAATCTGTAAAAGGAATTGCCACGTTCCTCGCAACGACAGGATGCCGCTTCCATCGGGCCTGCCTGCCGGAAGGCAGGGCTAAGGGAATCCGATTTCATAAAATAGTATAATAACTTAGAAAACAGAACGAGATTGCTTCGTTCCTCGCAATGACCATGAAAATACTTACTCAAAAATTCCAAACCAAACACGAAACTGTTCCGTTTTCGCAAATTAAATTAACCGATTACAAACCGGCTTTCGAAGCGAATATCGCCTCAGCTAAAGCTGAAATTGATGCCATTGCACACAATCCGGAACCGGCCACGTATGAAAATACCATTGTAGCGCTGGAATTTTGCGGCGAAGCACTTGACCGCCTCTCGACGTTGTTTTTCAACCTTAATTCGGCCGAAACCAGCGACGAAATGCAACAAATCGCCCAGGAAGTTTCGCCTTTGTTAACCGCTTACAGCAACGACATTGCGCTGAATGAAGCCTTATTTTTACGGGTTAAAACCGTGTATGACCAAAAAGAAACCTTGCCTTTGAACACGGAGCAAAAAACAATGCTCGATAAAAAATTCAAGTATTTTTCCCGTAACGGTGCTCTTTTGCCCGAAAGCAAAAAAAGTCGCTTGCGCGAAATTGATACCGAACTTGCCAAACTCAAACTCACCTTTGGTGAAAATGTATTGGCCGAAACCAATAACTACCAATTACACATTACCAACGAAGCCGATTTAAAAGGTTTGCCTGATGGAACCATAGAAATGGCGCGTTCGTTAGCGCAATCAAAAGACTTAGAAGGCTGGATTTTCACGTTAGATTTTCCAAGTTATTTACCGTTTGTAACCTATGCCGATAACCGAGAACGACGCAAAGAAATTAGTATCGCCTATGGTAAAAAAGCATTTCAAGGAAATGCTTATGACAATGTGGAGAATGTTAAAAACATTGTGCGGCTACGTCATGAGCGCGCCCAGTTATTGGGTTATGCCAGTCATGCTCATTTTGTTTTGGAAGAACGCATGGCACAACACCCCGACAAGGTAATTGCTTTTTTGAATGATTTATTGGAGAAAGCGAAACCGGCTGCCGAACGGGAATTTGCCGAACTAACGGATTTTGCAAAAAACTTGGATGGTATTGAGCAACTCGAAAAATGGGACGCCTCGTATTACAGTGAAAAGTTAAAACAAAAGCGATACAGTTTGGATGATGAAATTTTGAAACCCTACTTTAAACTCGAAAATGTTTTGCAAGGCGCTTTTACCGTGGCAGAGAAACTATACGGGATTCGGTTTCATGAAGTGCATGATATTGACAAATACCACGAGGATGTGACCACCTATGAAGTAATCGACATAGAAGGCACATTTGTAGCGGTTTTGTATGCTGATTTTTTCCCGCGAAAAGGCAAACGCAACGGAGCTTGGATGACATCCTACAAAAACCAATGGATTCGAGACGGATATAACAGTAGGCCACATATTTCGATTGTTTGCAATTTCACACCTCCAACTCCTACCAAGCCTTCGTTACTTACTTTTAATGAAGTGACTACCCTTTTTCATGAATTTGGGCATGCGCTGCATGGGATGTTAGCCAATACAGAATATCCGAGTATATCGGGGACTTCGGTATATTGGGATTTTGTGGAATTACCGAGCCAAATTATGGAAAACTGGTGTTATGAACCGGAAGCCTTGGCTTTATTTGCCAAACATTATGAAACCGGCGAAATTATACCCCAGCAGTATGTTGAAAAAATAAAAGAAAGCGCTTCCTTTTTGGAAGGCATGGCTACGTTGCGCCAGCTAAGTTTTGGGTTGTTAGATATGGCCTATCACGCAAAAATGCAAGACATTACTGACGTAAAAGCCTTTGAAAAAGAAGCCATGCAAATTGCCTCGTTATACCCTGATGTGGCCGAGAATTGCATGAGTGTTTCATTCTCCCATATTTTTCAAGGCGGCTATTCATCCGGTTATTACAGCTATAAATGGGCCGAAGTTTTGGATGCAGACGCTTTTGCTTATTTCCAAGAAAAGGGAATATTTAATCCTGAAGTCGCCGGCAAATTCAAAGACAATGTGCTCTCTAAAGGAGGCACCGAATTGCCGATGGAATTGTACAAACGCTTTAGAGGACAGGAACCAAAAGTAGAGGCATTGTTGAAAAGAGCGGGGTTGATTTCCTAAATGATCATTGCGAGGAGGAACGACGAAGCAATCTCTAATGAAACAAGGTTTTACTTATATCATAACTAATAACAATAATACAACTTTGTATGTTGGTGTAACTTCTAATTTACCCAAACGAATTTTAGAACACAAAGAAAAAAGATATCAAGACTCATTTTCTGCACGATATAACTTGTGCAAATTGGTATATTATGAGCAATTTCATACTATTGTAGATGCCATTGCACGAGAAAAACAATTAAAAGCAGGTTCTAGAACAAAAAAACTGAAACTAATTGAAACTTATAATCCGGAGTGGAAGGATTTGTTTGATCACATTCAGAGTTGATTGGGAAGATTGCTTCGTCGTTCCTCCTCGCAATGACTACTAAATTAGAAACCACATTTGAAACACTTTACCGCGTTAGGGATGGCAGTGGCATCCTTTTGTGCAATGCAATGGAACAAAAGATAAAGCGAACAGCCCGACCCCGATGGATAAAAACAAGTGACAAACGTAGTTTTTACCAATCGAGGGTAACGCCACAAAAAACAAACAATTTTGAGCAAAAAAATTAAACAAACTTCAACAACCAAGCTATAATCGGCACACTTTCCACCCAAAAAAGGGTATAATACCTACTCCGATGGGCATCGGCATGATGTATAAAAACCAGCATTAATATGCCAATTGGAATCACGCTAAGCGTAGTAGTTGACTTAAAAAATTCGATAATCACATAGCCTAAAACAGCCATTACACCAAACATTTTCGACTTATTTTCGCCCAACAGCCGAGGAAGTGTTTGCATTGAACTGGCGTCTGTAGCGGTATCATAAATTTCAAAGGGAATCATCAGGGCAAACAGCCAAAGAACCCGCTGTAAAAGTTCCAAAAATAGTCCCTTGTCATGCCCGCTCATGACCAGAGGTATCCCCAAGGTGACCCAAGTAACGGCCAAAATAACCAAAACCAACTTAATCCATCCATGGTTGCGAGTAAACGGGTACACGGCTATCAACAAACCAACGCCGGCCAACGCATACTGAATCTGAGGTGCCAACTGTATTCCGTAATAAATAAAACCGCCAAGGGCGGCAAGTGTTACCAATACAATTACTCCATGTTTTGCGATGGAAAAAGTTTTGTGAGGAATATGCGCGACATACTTCAAAAAATTATATCCTACCATCGTTCCCAAAAAAACAACCTGCCCATACAACCGGCCTTGAGCCATTTGATCAAAAGCAGGAGTCAGTAACACAAAGCAAAGTACCGCCAAACCAACATGCAGGGATGCGTCGAGGTAAAAATCGAAAAGGCGTTCCAGTACTTTCATTCCTCAAAAATAAATATAATGTTAATAAAGTGGCTTTTTGGTTAAAAAAATATCAAAACATTAGCAGTTGTTCCCATAAAAAATAGGAGTTTAATAATTACATTTGTTGGCAGTTTTTTAAACCCAATAACACAACTAAACTCAATAAAAAGATTCTTTTTTTAATGAAAACAGATTTATTTGCTTTACGTCACATAGGCACCGGTGAATCCGACCTAAACCATATGTTAACTACCATTGGAGCTGAATCCATGGAACAATTAATTTACGAAACCATTCCGGATGATATCTTACTTAAAAGTCCATTGAACCTGGAAGCACCCCTGTCGGAATTTGAATACCTTTCTCACATAACAGAACTTGGTAATAAAAATAAAGTTTTTAAGTCTTATATCGGTTTGGGGTATCATCCCACTGTAGTACCGGCTGTAATTCAGCGCAACATTTTTGAAAACCCGGGCTGGTATACTGCCTACACACCGTATCAGGCTGAGATAGCACAGGGCCGATTGGAAGCCATTCTAAATTTCCAAACCATGGTTATTGAACTCACGGGTATGGAAATTGCCAATGCCTCTCTTTTGGACGAAGGTACTGCCGCTGCCGAAGCCATGGCGCTTTTATTTGATGTGCGCAGTCGCGATCAGAAAAAAAACAATGTCGCTAAATTTTTTGTGGCCGATGATGTGTTACCACAAACCATCTCAGTATTACAAACACGTTCAACTCCTATCGGTATTGAACTCGTAATTGGCAATCCGGATACTTTCGATTTTTCGGGCGAATTCTTTGGTGCTTTGTTGCAATACCCGGGCAAATACGGTCAAGTACATGATATTTCAGGATTTATTGCTAAAGCCAAAGAAAATGAAATTCGCACTGCTGTAGCAACCGACATCCTAGCGCTGGTAAAATTAACTTCTCCGGGAGAAATGGGCGCAGATGTTGTTGTGGGAACTACACAACGATTTGGAATTCCTATGGGTTATGGTGGTCCTCATGCTGCCTTTTTTGCTACAAAAGAAGAACACAAACGCTCTATGCCGGGACGCATCATTGGTGTAACAATTGATGCGAATGGGAATCGTGCACTTCGTATGGCATTACAAACCCGCGAACAACATATCAAACGTGAAAAAGCAACTTCCAATATTTGTACTGCTCAAGTTTTATTAGCTGTAATGGCCGGTATGTATGCCGTTTATCACGGCCCAAAAGGACTTCGTTATATTGCCGATAAAGTTCATGCTTCGGCTGTAACGCTAACCGACGCTTTAAATAAAATTGGCGTTTACCAAACCAATACGGCTTTCTTTGATACCTTGCTTTTTAAAGCGGATGCTCAAAAAGTGAGAACGGTGGCCGAACGTCATGAAATTAACTTTTTCTATCCGGATGCGAATTCGGTTGCTATTGCGATAAACGAAACTACATCGCTCCACGACATCAATCAGATTGTAGCTGTTTTTGCTGAAGCCTTGGGTAAAGAAACTGTGACAATTCACCAAATAGAAAATGCCACAATTATTCCTGAAAACCTACGTAGAACTTCGTCTTTTTTAACCCACGATGTTTTCAACAGCCACCATTCTGAAAGTCAGTTGATGCGCTATATTAAAAAATTAGAACGCAAAGATTTATCCCTAAATCATTCCATGATATCATTAGGTTCCTGCACCATGAAACTCAATGCCGCCGCAGAAATGTTGCCGCTTTCGATGGCCAACTGGAACAATATGCACCCGTTTGCGCCGGTTGAACAAGCTGAAGGGTATCAAATCATGCTGAAAAAACTGGAACACCAACTCAATATCATAACCGGATTTCAAGGCACAACGCTCCAACCTAATTCGGGTGCTCAGGGTGAATACGCGGGACTTATGGCCATTCGTGCCTACCACCAATCCCGAGGGGAATCGCATCGAAATGTGTGTTTGATACCGGCTTCAGCTCATGGTACAAATCCGGCTTCGGCAGCCATGGCCGGCATGCATATTATTGTTACTAAAACCACCCCGGAAGGCAATATTGATGTAGACGATTTGCGTGCAAAAGCTATTGAAAATGCCGCTAATCTTTCCTGCTTAATGGTAACATACCCTTCTACTCATGGAGTATATGAAAGTGCCATTTGTGAAGTAACCGATATCATCCATGAAAACGGAGGTTTAGTCTATATGGATGGTGCCAACATGAATGCCCAAGTGGGCTTAACCAATCCGGCTACCATTGGTGCTGATGTATGTCACCTTAACCTACACAAAACATTTGCTATACCTCACGGAGGCGGAGGTCCTGGAGTGGGACCTATTTGTGTGAATGAAAAATTGGTTCCTTTCCTCCCTACCAACCCAATTATTCCGGTGGGAGGCGATAAAGCCATTACCGCTATTTCGGCAGCTCCTTACGGATCCGCATTGGTTTGTTTAATCTCCTACGGTTACATCACCATGATGGGAGCCGAAGGCTTAACCAATGCTACTAAATATGCTATTTTAAATGCAAACTATATTAAGGCGCGTTTAGAAAGCCACTACCCTATTTTATATAGTGGAGAACGGGGCCGTGCCGCACATGAAATGATACTCGATTGCCGCGAATTCAAACAAAAAGGCATTGAAGTTACCGATATCGCCAAACGTTTGATGGATTATGGATTTCATGCGCCTACCGTTTCATTCCCGGTTGCCGGAACACTCATGGTTGAACCGACAGAATCAGAAGACAGAGCAGAATTGGATCGTTTTTGTGATGCAATGATTTCCATTCGCAAAGAAATTGAAACAGCTACAGCCGAAGAACCAATCAATGTTCTCAAAAATGCACCACATACATTGGCTATGCTAACTGCAAACGACTGGAATATGCCTTACACACGTGAACAAGCTGCCTTTCCGTTGACATACTTAAGCGAAAATAAATTCTGGCCAAGTGTGCGCCGCGTTGATGATGCTTACGGTGACCGCAATTTGGTTTGCTCGTGTGCACCAATCGAAGCTTATATGTAAAATTTGTTTCAAGTTTCAGGTTCCAAGTTGGTATACAAGCACCAACTTGAAACCTGAAACTTTTAACTTGAAACAAGCCATTTTATGCACGACATTCAGACCCAAGATGATATTTACCTCATCGTATCCGATTTCTACAAACGCTTATTCGCTGATGAGCGTATCAGTTATATTTTTACACAAGTTACCGCTGTAGATCAAAAACTGGAAGAACACCTGCAAATGTTAGTCACCTTTTGGTCACAATCCATTTTGGGAACTGGCGGCTACTTCAATAATCTAACCCAAATCCATCTCGACGTTAATGCCAAATCGCATTTAAGCAAAGCACTTTTCGATATTTGGCTATTCCATTTTGAAGCTGCAATCGATGCGCATTATAGTGGTTTTAATTGTGAGCGTATGAAAAATCAGGCGCACAGTTTATCTACCATCATGCAGATAAAAATTGCACGCGAAAAAGAAGTCTGAATTTTTAAATTTTGCAATTTAAACTCCACATTTTTACGGATTTGATAATAATTCAATTTTTGCACACCAAAAGAATACTAAGCCCATTATTTATACTTATTTTCGTTTAAAATAGTGAACTATGAACATCAAAATCACCGGATCGGGTTGCTATATTCCAACCGAAACTGTCACCAATCTCGACTTCGCTAAACACGAATTTTTAAACGATGACGGATCTCCTTTTCCCTATCCAAATGAGGTAGTTGCCGAAAAATTTTTGGAAATTACCGGTATTCAGGAGCGTCGCTATGTTACACCCGATTTACTCACATCAGACATTGCAACACTTGCTGCAAAAAAAGCCATTGAAGATGCCGGCATTGATCCGGAAACATTGGATTATATTATATTGGCGCACAATTTTGGAAATGTGAAACACGGCGCTATTCAAAGCGATATTTTGCCAAGTTTAGCTTCGCGTGTAAAATATGATTTGCGAATCAAGAATCCGAATTGTGTAGCTTACGATATTCTTTTTGGCTGTCCGGGCTGGATTGAAGGCGTTATACAAGCTTGGGCATTTATCCGTTCTGGAATGGCAAAACGTTGTTTGGTAATTGGTGCCGAAACCTTATCACGCGTAGTCGACATGCATGATCGCGATAGTATGATTTACTCAGATGGCGCGGGAGCTACCATCATTGAAGCAACTGACGCCGCCGGTGGAATCTTAGCCCATGAAAGTGCAACCTATGCCTATGATGAAGCCTATTACCTGTATTTTGGCAACTCCTTTAATGACACTCACGATCCGGATGTGCGCTACATCAAAATGTATGGCCGCAAAATCTATGAATTCGCTTTAAGCAACGTACCAAAAGCGATGGCTGCTTGTTTGGATAAAAGTGGTTTAGACATCAGTCAGGTTAAAAAAGTACTCATTCACCAAGCTAACGAAAAAATGGACGAAGCCATAATTCATCGCTTCTTCAAATTATACAAACAAACTCCACCCGAAGGAGTAATGCCAATGAGTATTCATAAACTGGGTAATTCCAGTGTGGCTACGGTTCCAACACTGTATGATCTCTTGATAAAAGGGCAAATCGAAAATCAAAGTTTAAATCCGGGCGATGTGGTTCTCTTTGCCTCTGTGGGCGCCGGCATGAATATTAATGCGTTTGTGTATCAAATGTAATCTTTTTCAAGTTTATAGTTTGTTGTTTTTGGTTAATAGTTAATTTTGTGCAACCATAAACAATAAACACTTCAATGTACGAAAAAACATATCCAAGCAAACGCTTCAACCTGACCTTAGCTTTTTTAAAAAAACACATTGCTACTTCAGAAACTATTTTCGATTTAGGTGTTCCGAATCCGTTTTCTAAAATCATGGAAGAAAATGGTTATAAAGTCATCAATACATCCGGTGAAGATTTGGATGAAAACCAAAACGCTTTAAAAGAGCAGGAATATGAAGTGTTTACCGCTTTTGAAATCTTCGAACACTTACTCAATCCGTATACAGTTTTACAAAATGTGAAATGCGATAAAGTGCTGATTTCAATTCCGCTACGTTTATGGTTTTCACCTGCGTATCGCAGCAAAACAGACATGTGGGACCGCCATTACCACGAATTTGAAGATTGGCAATTGGATTGGCTTTTAGAAAAAACAGGATTTAAAATTGTGGACCGAGTGAAGTTTACACATCCGGTTAAAAAATTCGGAATCCGACCGTTGTTGCGTTATTTTACACCACGCTATTATATGGTTTACGCTGTTCGTCAATAGCAATAGCAATGGCAATGAAAATGACAATGGCAATGGCAATGACAATGGCAATGACAATGGCAATGACAATGACAATGGCAATGGCAATAGCAATACCAATGACAATGGCAATGAAAATGGCAATGAGAATGGCAATGGCAATAGCAAATTCAAAAGTTAACTTCAATTTTTTATAGTTTACACTATGAAATACCAAATTATCATTCCTACCTATAACGAGGAAAAGTTTATTTCGTTAACCTTGCAGTCTTTGGTTGAACAGACTGTTTTGCCTACTAAAATTGTAGTGGTGAATGATAATTCTACCGATACAACTCCTGAAATTGTTTCTGAATTTGCGTCCAAATATCCAATCATCAATTTAGTAAATAAAACTTCAGATGCGGTTCATATGCCCGGTAGTAAAGTCATACAAGCGTTTCAAAAAGGATTAGAAACGTTAGATGAAAATTATGATTTTATCGTAAAAGCCGATGCTGATTTGATTTTTCCTCCAAATTATTTCGAAACCATTATCCACCATTTTCAATCGGATGCCAAAATTGGAATGGCGGGCGGATTTTGTTATATCGAAAAAAATGGCGAATGGATTTTAGAAAACCTGACCGATAAAGACCACATTCGCGGTGCATTGAAAGCGTATCGAAAAGAAACGTTCAAACAAATTGGTGGATTAAAACCCCAAATGGGTTGGGATACTGTAGACGAATTGCTTTGCAAATTCTATAATTGGAAAGTGGTAACGGATGAAAGTTTACAGGTAAAACATCTAAAACCTACAGGAGCCGTTTACAACCAAGCTGCACGATTTAAACAAGGAGAAGCATTTTACACTTTGGGATATGGATTTTTCATCACAACCGTTGCGTCTTTAAAATTAGCGATGCGCAAAGGAAAACCCTTATTGTTTTTAGATTACATTAAGGGATTTTGGAAGGCTAAAAGGTCAAAAAAGCCATTATTAGTAACCGAAGAGCAAGCTAAATTCATCAGAAAGTACCGTTGGAGAAAAATGAAGGAAAAATTATTTTAAAACCTGTTTCATTCAACCTAAACTACAATTAGTCATTGACACGTAAAAAAAATAAATTACTTTTGCGATAACTCTGAAACTAATGATGCTGATTCGCTATTTATCGCAGATTGGAAAGTATTTTCTGATGCTTAGAGAGGTTTTTGTAAAACCTACAAAGTGGTCTGTGATGCGCGGTTTAATTTTTAAAGAAATAGATGATCTGGTTATCGATTCTTTAGGCATCGTATCCTTTATTTCGTTTTTTGTGGGTGGTGTGGTTTCAATACAAACAGCACTTAATTTAACCAACCCACTTATCCCAAAATTTCTTATTGGATTTGCCACAAGGCAATCGGTTATTCTTGAATTTGCACCCACTTTTATATCCATCATTATGGCAGGTAAAATGGGGTCGTTTATTACTTCCAGCATTGGAACCATGCGGGTTACCGAACAAATTGATGCCTTAGAAGTGATGGGGGTAAATTCCTTAAATTATTTGGTTTTTCCAAAAATTACGGCACTTCTTCTCTACCCTTTTGTAATTGGAATTGCCATGTTTTTGGGCATTTTAGGTGGTTGGATGGGTGGCGTTTACGGCGGATTTACCAGCAGTGCGGAATTTATTCAAGGTATTCAAACCGATTTTATTCCGTTTCATATTACCTATGCGTTTATTAAAACCTTTGTATTTGCTGTTTTATTAGCAACCATACCCTCTTTTCATGGCTATTATATGAAAGGTGGCGCACTCGAAGTGGGTAAAGCCAGCACGGTTTCGTTTGTATGGACTTCGGTTGTAATTATCCTCTCCAATTATATACTAACTCAACTCCTTTTGGCCTCATGATAGAAGTAAAAAATGTGGTAAAATCCTTTGGAGAGAGTACGGTTTTAAAAGGCATAACAACTACTTTTGATACCGGAAAAACCAATCTGATTATTGGGCAGAGTGGTTCCGGAAAAACCGTTTTATTAAAATCATTGTTGGGAATTCACACACCTGATTCGGGCACTATTGCATTTGACGGTAGAATTTATTCTGAAATGAATGCCGATGAAAGAAGGGACTTACGTACTGAGATTGGAATGGTATTCCAAGGCAGTGCTTTGTTTGACAGCATGACTGTTGAGGAAAATGTTGCCTTTCCGCTGCGAATGTTTACGAATAAAACACCTGCCGAAATTAAAGAGCGCGTTGATTTTGTGATTGATCGCGTACATTTGGTAAATGCACACCACAAAAAACCTTCTGAAATTTCGGGTGGTATGCAAAAACGCGTTGCCATTGCCAGAGCTATCGTGAATAATCCGCAATATCTTTTTTGTGACGAACCTAATTCGGGCCTTGACCCCAAAACAGCAATTGTAATTGATAACCTTATTCATGAAATTACAGTTGAATATAACATAACCACTGTAATCAATACCCACGACATGAATTCGGTTATGGAAATAGGTGAAAAAATTGTATTTCTAAAAGAAGGTGTTTTAGCTTGGGAAGGAACCAAAAAAGATATTTTTAAAACCGATAATGAAGCCATAACCGACTTCGTATACTCTTCCAATCTTTTCAAAAAAATCAGAAAAGCGCAAAATAAAGAAGATAACACCCTATAAATTCTTAACCATAGCAGTAATTCGCTTAATCTCTTGTTCTTTACTTTTAGGATAGATCATTAATACATCATCTTTGTCTACAATAATAAAATCATCCAATCCATCAACTACAACCAACTTTTTGCCATCCGCTCTGATGATATTATTCGAGGCATTTTCTAAAATAACTGTTGCATTGACTACGGCATTATTTTGTTCATCTTTATCCAATTTTTCATGCAATGAACCCCATGTTCCCAAATCATTCCAATCAAACTTAGCGGGTAAAACAAAAACATTTTTAGCATGTTCCATCACCGCATAATCAATTGAAACATTCTCGGCTTCAGGATAATATTGAGCAATAAATGCCTGCTCTTTGTGGGTATTATAGAGCTCATTTCCTTTTTCAAATAAGGCATTCATTTGAGGTTGAAATTGCATAAATGCTGTGGTAATTGACTTAACGCTCCAGATAAAAATACCGCCGTTCCACAAGTAATTCCCTTGTTCCAAAAATAGCTTAGCCGTTTCATAATCAGGTTTTTCGCGAAACTGACTCACCTTTTTTATTGGGTTACTGTCTGTTTTATCGTATTCAATATAACCAAAACCGGTATTGGGAAAGGTAGGCTGTATGCCGAGCGTAAGTAGTGCATCGTTCGCCATACAAAAATCAAAACACTGTTTTAAATCGGCACTAAACGCCATTTCGTCTTCTATCCAGTGGTCGCTTGGCGCTACAACCATAACGGCATCCGGATTGATTTTTTTTATTTTTAAAGAGGCATATAAAATACAGGGCGCTGTATTGCGCATAGCCGGCTCTAACAAAACCTGATTGGGTTTTACTTGTGGTAACTGTTCAAGAACCAATCCGTTGTAACGTTCATTGGTTAGTATAAATATATTTTCGACAGGAATTAGCTGCGTCAAACGGCTGAATGTTTTCTGAATAAGCGTTTCACCGGACCCCAACATATCGTGAAACTGCTTAGGAAAATCGGTTGTGCTCACTGGCCAAAAACGGGAACCTACTCCACCGGCCATGAGTATGGCATAATAATTAGAATTCATTGTGGTGTGCTATTTTTTCGAATTACAGCAACAAAGATATTTATTACCAAAACGATTTGAACTAAAAGTAGACTAAAAAAACTAATTAATGCCCAAAAATTGTAATCGGGTGAATCGGTAAAAAGATAATACCTCGGAAGCATAAGGTCTTCCCGATCTTTATATAATGAATAGAGTAAACCCATAAGAGCCCCAACCGAAACTATACTATGTGCCCAAGTAAGGAACTGTATCATTTGAATTTTAAGGTAGTGTAGGAAGGCATACAGCAAAAACAAAAACCCAAAAAACGCTGCCATTAGATAAAAAAAATGATTTTCTTGGATTACATAATAGGTATCATAAATACTTAAAACAAATGTTTTATCCATTGAAAAAAAACTTTTAAGAAAAAGTAAAAGCGAGGTAATAAATAAAACAGGATATAATTGGAACCGATTCATCATTTTACCCCGGTATCATTTCAACTTCGGCATTGGCATTAAATAAAAATGTGAGTCCGGTTGCTACCTCGATGCACTCATAGCGTTTTACCCGAAGTCCCTTTTTTTGAAAAACGCGTCCATTCCGAATTCGGAACAAGCTTCCATTGGGTACTTCGTGTATAAAATGCACATCCGGTTTGCGTTCATCAAATTGTTTCAACGCATACGCCAATCGGGCATCGGTATCACTGCTGGCTGTTGGATTTCGAAAATGATTGGCCACAAGAGGCAAAACACTGTTGGGAAAAATTTCGGGTCGAATAAAGGGCAACATCAATCGTTGGAACATCATTTTCCATTCGGCACCATGTGGTTTTATTGCTCTTCCAAAACGCTCGTAAGCTACCAAATGGGCAATTTCGTGAATTAATGTTATCAAAAAGCGGTATTTATTCAAACTCGCATTAACTGTAATTTCATGCTTTCCGTTGAGGGCTCTTCGGTAATCTCCGTGACGCGTTTGACGCTCATGGACGATTTTTAGGTGTACCGAATGGGTTTTGATTAATTCAAAACAAGGAATTACAGCATGCTCGGGCAAATATTTTCTTAAAACTTCCAATCTAATCAATCTCTTTTGATCCTATCTTAAATTTGATGCTGTATTCCATTTCGCTTTACGTTGCCATTTCATAATCATTTTAAAACATGAAGTTGCTTAAAGCAAATGAAATTAAGGTGTAGTGGAACTAACCTGAATAATTTTACCGTTAAAATAGGCATTCCCATTCAGGGCAAAATCAAAAATATAGTGCGCCATTTTTTCGGCACTCAAAGGCGCTTGATAGCCCGGAAATGCTTCTTCCAACATTTCCGTTTGAACCGCACCTAACGCCAGAACATTAAATGCAATTCCTCTTTCTTTATATTCTTCAGCTAATAATTCTGACAACGTAATAACGGCTCCTTTACTGGAACTGTAGGCTGCCAAACCGGGAAATTTCATACTGCCTTGAATTCCTCCCATAGAACTGATTGTTACAACGTGACTGCCATACTCCATAAAGGGAAGACAGACTTGCGTGAGCAGAGCAACGCCAAAAACATTCACCCTATAGACCCGTTCAAAATCGTTTACCGATAAATCTTCGAAAGGTTTGGTAACCAAACAACCTGCATTATGGATTAGAATATCGGTTTTTTTCCAAGTAGATTCCAAAAAATGAGAAACTTGTTCCAGATCGTCCTCGATGGTTATATCCAAGGATAAACAGGTAATATTGGGATTTCCCAACAACGCATCAGGTATATTGCGCGACAACGCCAAAACACGATGCCCGTTTTCTGCAAATCGTAGAGCCAATTGAAGTCCGATGCCACGTGAGGTACCGGTAATGATTACGTTTTTCATCTAATTTTTTTGTAAAAATACATATTTGAATTTAAAAAAAAACTCCCGCATAACGGGAGTTATATATCTGAATTAAGTCGGATTAAACCATCAATCCTCTCGAAATCACAATACGCTGGATCTCAGAGGTACCTTCATAGATTTGAGTGATTTTGGCATCACGCATCATGCGTTCCACATGATACTCGGCCACATACCCATTACCGCCATGGATTTGAACGGCTTCGGTAGTCACATACATCGCCGCTTCGGAAGCATAGAGCTTAGCCATGGCACCGCTGTGTGCAATATCTTTGCCTTCATCTTTTTCACAAGCTGCTTTTAAAATCAATAATTTTGCCGCAGTAATTTGTGTGTACATATCGGCAAGTTTAAAGGCAATTGCCTGATGCTTAAAAATTTCTTTACCAAAAGCCTTGCGCTCGTGCGCATATTTTAAAGCCAACTCATAGGCTCCGGTTGCAATTCCCAACGCTTGCGAAGCAATACCGATTCGACCGCCATTTAGTACATTCATAGCGAATGAAAATCCAAATCCATCCGGGCCGATACGATTTTCTTTAGGAACTTTAACATCGGTAAACAGTAAAGAATGTGTATCACTTCCGCGAATACCCATCTTTTTTTCTTTTGGTCCTATTTCAAAGCCTTCCCACCCTTTTTCAACAATAAAAGCATTAATTCCTTTGTGTCCTTTTTCAACATCGGTTTGCGCCATAACCAGATACGTTGATGCTGATGACCCATTGGTAATCCAGTTTTTAGTTCCATTCAACAGGTAATAGTCACCCATATCTTTGGCCGTTGTTTTTTGCGATGTTGCGTCCGATCCTGCTTCAGGCTCTGATAAACAAAAAGCTCCGATTACGTCGCCTTTGGCTAAGGGCACCAAGTATTTCATTTTTTGCTCTTCGCTACAATATTTTTCCATACCGGCACATACCAATGAGTTGTTTACTGACATGATTACAGCTGCCGAGGCATCTACTTTAGCAATTTCGGTCATGGCTAAAACATACGAAACACTGTCCAAGCCGGCTCCCCCGTATTTGGGGTCTACCATCATACCCAAAAAACCAAGATCAGCCATCATTTTTACCTGTTCTGTTGGAAATTTGGAGTGTTCATCGCGTTCAATAACGCCGGGTAACAATTCATTTTGCGCAAAATCTCGTGCTGCTTGTTGAATCATTAGGTGTTCCTCGGTCAGATTAAAATCCATAATTTGTAGTGTTTGTTTAGATAAGTATTTTTAATTTTGGTTTTCAAATGTATGATATAAAACGGAAAATTTCAAACGATTTCGTTAATTTAAAAAATGTCTAAAGTGTACTACAATACAGTGGGGGTCATGAGCGGAACATCGCTCGACGGAATCGATTTGGCGCACATCCGATTTGACATCGCGGCAGACGGTAATTGGAACTACCTAATTGGCTGTGCCACTACTATACCCTACTCCCAAGAATGGTTAAACAAATTGAAATCGGCTATCGATTTTGATACGCAGCAATTGCAGCAACTCAATCAGGAATATACCTTGCTTTTAGGCACGGTGATTCGGAATTTTATTCACGAAAACAAACTGGAACCTCTCGATGCGGTGTGCAGTCACGGTCACACCATATTACACCAACCGCAAAACGGCATTACCTTACAAATTGGCAACTTACCTGCTATTGCGCAATTAACCGGTCAGAAAGTGGTATGTGATTTTCGTGTTCAGGATGTAAAACGCGGCGGACAAGGGGCGCCTTTGGTTCCTATTGGCGATCGGATACTATTTGGAGCATTCGATTTTTGTTTGAACTTGGGCGGATTTTCGAATATTTCGTTTGAACACAACCAAAAACGTGTCGCGTTTGATATCGCTCCGGTCAATACTGTTCTGAATTTTTATGCGGAAAAATTAGGCTATGCCTATGATGAAAGCGGAAAAATTGCCGCTTCAGGGAACCTTCACCAACCCTTATTTGAAGCCTTAAATGCATTGGATTATTACCAAAAACCGCATCCGAAATCACTGGGTTTTGAGTTTGTAAAAACCATTGTGCTTCCGTTAACAGAATCCTATAGCTGTAGCATTGAAGATAAACTTCGAACGTTTTGTGAACACATTGCTTATCAAACGGCAACGGCCTTGCAAACATTTCATCCTTCCGGAAAAAAGCTTTTTGTTACAGGAGGCGGTGCCTACAATACGTTTTTGCTCTCGCGCATGCAATTGTATTTACCCGAAACGCAAATTATTGTCCCGGACCCAAAAACACTCGAATTTAAAGAAGCGCTCATTTTTGCCTTACTGGGTGTTTTACGCTTGCGCAACGAAATAAATGTGCTTTCAAGCGTTACCGGAGCCGATGAAGACCATTGTAGTGGGGTTGTTTATTAAAAAACCAATTGTAAATCTTATCTTTGCACCACAAACAAACAAGCATGAAAGACTTACTCAAAAAATTCGAAAATAAACAACCTGAAATTATCTTTAATTGGAAAGACAGTGAAACCGAAGCTGAAGGCTGGACTGTAATCAATTCCCTTCGTGGTGGAGCGGCCGGTGGCGGTACGCGCATGCGCAAAGGATTAGATATGAATGAAGTACTTTCGTTAGCCAAAACCATGGAAGTTAAATTTACCGTATCAGGTCCTGCCATTGGCGGCGCTAAATCGGGTATCAATTTTGACCCCAACGACCCACGCAAAAAAGGGGTTTTACAACGTTGGTATAAAGCGGTTTCTCCCCTACTCAAAAGTTATTACGGAACGGGAGGCGATCTCAATGTAGACGAAATTCATGAAGTTATACCCATGACCGAAGAATGTGGTGTTTGGCATCCGCAAGAAGGTGTTTTTAACGGGTATTTTAAACCTACAGAAGCCGATAAAATTAACCGTATCGGGCAATTGCGTCAAGGGGTTATTAAAGTTATTGAGAACCCAAAATTTTCGCCGGATGTAATGCGTAAATACACCATAGCCGATATGATTACAGGTTATGGCGTAGCCGAGGCTATACGCCATTATTACGATGTGTATGGCGGAGATTTTAAAGAAAAAAAAGCCATAGTACAAGGATTTGGAAATGTGGGCTCTGCCGCTGCTTTTTACTTATCTGAAATGGGTGTTAAAATAATCGGAATTATAGATCGCGACGGAGGAATAATCAACGAAAACGGTTATACTTTTGACGATATTAAACGCTTTTTCCTCAATAAAGACGGCAATAAATTGGTTGCCGAAAACATGATTCCTTTTGAAGAAATTAATACCAAAATATGGAGCCTGGGTGCCGAAATTTTTGCACCATGTGCCGCCTCACGTTTGGTAACTAAAGAGCAGGTTGACCAAATGACCGCCTCCGGCTTGGAAGTCATTTCCTGTGGCGCCAATGTGCCGTTTGCGGATACGGCTATTTTTTTCGGTCCGATTATGGAAGAAACCGACAGCAAAGTGAGTTTGATTCCGGACTTTATATCCAATTGCGGTATGGCACGAGTGTTTGCCTATTTTATGGAAAAGAAAGTGCAAATGACCGACGAGGCTATTTTTTACGACACCTCCGAAATTATCAAAAAAGCGATTGAACGCACGTATGATAAAAATCCGTCAAAAACCGGTGTAAGCGCCGCAGCCTTCGAAATTGCATTACAACAATTGGTATAAATGAAAATAACCCGTTTGTTTAAATCCTTTTTTGAAAGTGAAAAAGCAGGTGGATTGGTATTAGTCATCTGCACTGTTTTTTCGCTTGCGTTGGCCAACTCGGCTTGGTCAGCTGATTACCTGCGCTTTTGGGAAATCTCGGTAGCAGACCATGACCTTACCCATTGGATAAACGACGGACTCATGGCTATTTTCTTCTTGCTGATTGGTCTCGAATTGGAGCGTGAGATTTATATTGGGGAATTATCCAAAATTAAAGATGCAGCACTTCCGCTTGCCGGAGCTATGGGCGGTATGCTCCTGCCTGCCTTATGCTATAGTTTTTTCAACGCAAACACAAACACGGCATCGGGATACGGAATTCCGATGGCTACCGATATTGCCTTTGCCATAGGTATTTTATCTCTTTTAGGCAATCGGGTTCCTACCTCACTCAAAGTTTTTCTTACCGCATTGGCCGTAATTGACGACTTAGGCGCTATAATTGTAATTGCTGTTTTTTATACAAAAACCATTTACTTCACCAATTTACTGATTTCATTAGGCATATTTGGTGTGTTACTGGTTATGAACCGACTAAAAGTTACCAATTTATTACTCTTTTTGGTAGGCGGTGTCGCCATGTGGTATTTTATGCTGCACTCCGGAGTACATGCTACCATTACCGGCGTTTTATTGGCTTTTGCATTACCGTTTCAAAACGGATCACCGCGTAGTATTTCATACCAGCTACAAGCTTGGTTGCATCAACCGGTTGCTTTTTTTATTATCCCACTTTTTGCGCTGGCCAATACCGCTGTAGTTATCGAAGGTAATTTTACCGAAATCATACAATTACCCCTAAGTTTAGGCATCGTTTTCGGTTTGGTTTTGGGAAAACCTTTGGGTATACTCCTGTTTTGCTTTTTAGCCGTACGATTCAAGTTAGCCCAACTCCCGGAAGGATTGTCTTGGCGCTCACTCACCGGACTCGGAATGCTGGGCGGAATAGGTTTTACCATGTCGATTTTTATTACGCTTTTGGCTTTTAACAATGCCGCTTATATCAACGATGCAAAAGTAATGATACTGGTAGCCTCACTACTTTCGGGGATTGCAGGCTATCTTTGGCTTACTTTTTGTCTTGGTAAAAAAGCAGAAAAGAATGATTTTCAATAATTTTTTGTACATTTCACCGTTTAACTGGTTAAATACACGGTTATGAAAACCTTACGAACCCTTTTTCAATTGCTAAAAAACAACGACTATTTTCCGTTACCACTACTAGTAATTATAGTAGGCGTGCTGGGTTTTGTTGTTCTTTTTAAATACATACGTAAAACACAAATCCATGACCACACAAAATCCAGGGTGCTGAGTGTATACAGTATTTTGGTACTTATCGCCGTTTTATTTTGCATTCGGTTTTGGCCTCCTTCAAAATATGAGGTTGCCTTACTGGAATCCGGTGGCGGTGGCGGTGGCGGCATGGAAGTGAATTTTGGTGACAGCGATTTAGGTCAAGGGACCGACTACCAAAGCAAAGTATTGGATGTACAAAACTCCAAAACCAATGCGGCTTCTACTGAGGAAGATGACCCTATTTTAGCACAAGACGCTTCTGACGATGAAAATACGGCTGTAGTTCCTAAAAACGACAATCCGAAACCAGCCAAACCGATAACCAAACCCAATCTGACCCCGGCGCCACAAAAACCTAAAGTAAACCAAAACTCCTCTGATGCCTTGTCAAATATCATCAAAGGCAAAAACAAAGGAGGTGATGGTGATGATGGCGTTGCCGGAAACAAAGGAAAATCGAATGGCAATTTAAGTTCCGACGGCTATTATAACACCGGAGGAAGCGGCGGCGGAAAAGGCGGTGGAAAAGGAAAAGGTGACGGCACCGGAATTGGCGACGGAACAGGCTCAGGAACCGGAGGCGGCAACGGCAACGGCAATGGAAAAGGCAATGGCTCCGGGTATTCGTTAGCCGGAAGATCTGCTTTATCCAAACCGGCTCCTAATTACAACTGTAACGAAGAAGGAAAAGTGGTGGTTGAAGTAACGGTAGACCAAAACGGCAATGTGATCGAGGCTCGTCCGGGTGCGCGTGGCACAACCAACGCCGCTTCTTGCCTTACTTCGCAGGCCAAAGCTGCTGCCATGAAAACCAAATGGTCAGCCAGTCCAACCGGCGCTTCAAAACAGGTAGGAACCATTACCTACGTGTTTAGTTTAAAAGATTAATCATACTTCATTTACCATAAAAAAACAACGCTAGTAGGGCGTTGTTTTTTTTATATCATTCTGTAAAATTGTTTTTTGGGCCTGCCCCGCTACAAGCGGGTCGGTCTCCGGCTCCCGCTTCCCGAAAGGTCGGGAGAGCTCCGCCTTTGCCCTCAGGCGAAAATCGGTTTTTAATGTAGCGACTGCGCCAGCGGTTGAAGCAAGCTACCGTGTAGCGCGGAAAACGCGGTTCCGATAACTAAAACGCTGGTTTTAGTTATCGGAAGGCGCCCAAAAAAATTACTTCGGACTGGTAGCCAATACAAATTTGAGGTTGTTGCGCACGCCAATTTGTAGCACATCAACCAAGTCTTGCACCTGCATATTGAACGGGATGCGCACTACTATGGTTTGTTCTTTAGACTTATCGATTTTGGCGAGCAAATCGGATTCCAAGTTTTCATAAACGGTTTTGTCTTTATCAATGTAAAACTGTTTATCGTCGGTAACCGAAATGGTGATGAGTTGTTTGTTTGTTTTCTCGTTGGTTTTCGATTTTGGCAAAGTCATTTTAATCACATTTGGGTTTGCCAAGGTTGAAATAATGAGAAAGAAGAGCAACAAAAAGAACATGATGTCGCTCAAAGACGAAGTAGCTACTTCGGCGTGGAATCGTTTATTTCGTTTTACCGGCATGATCTGGTCTTTGAATTGCACTTACAAAATCGAGAACCTGACGCTGCATATCGAGTACAAAGGCGTCTATACGTCCGTTGAATAAATGGTAGGCTGAGTAGGCAATAATCCCTACCACGAGTCCGGCACCACTACTAATCATTTTTTCATACAATCCTCCTGAAATATTCCCGATACTGATATCTTCGGAAATGGAAATACTGTAAAAAATCTTAATTACACCCGATATCGTTCCGATAAAACCGAACGTTGGCGCAATACCGGCGATGAGTCCGAGGTGTCCCAATTTTTCTTCCATACGCCCTACTTCGATATTGGCTGCCCGTTCCATATTGGATTCGATTTCCGAAATGGGTCTTCCGATGGTAAGAATCCCTTCGCGAAGTACATTGCTATTGGCGTTACTGTTGCGTTCTGCCAGCGACAATGCGGCGTCCAAATTTCCCGAATTGAGGTTGGAACGAATATCGAACATCAAATTTTTATCGATGACCGCTGCCTTTTTGATGTAAAAATAACGCTCAAAAATGAGATAAACCGTGTAGACTAATAGCAACGCAATGGGTATGAGGAAAAAACCTCCTTTGAGAACAAATCCCAAAACACTCACTTCATTTGCTTTTTCAACGGTTGGAGTGACCACGTTTGCTGCAGCGGTTGCCAATGAATCGGCCTGTAAAAAAATAAAACCTTTAATCATGTACTTTTTCCGTGTTTATGGTTAATTTCGCTTGTATAACCACAATAATAAACTAAATTTTTGTTTATTTATTTTGCATTCACATAATTTTATTAAAAAAGTAATGAACTATCAACAAACGTTGGATTGGATGTTTCAGCAACTCCCTATGTACCAGCATCAGGGGGCTTCGGCTTACAAGGCCAATTTAGATAACACGCTTTTGTTAGCCTCCTATTTAGGCCATCCTGAAAAGGAACTGCCTTGCCTACATGTGGCAGGAACCAACGGAAAAGGTTCTACTTCACATTTGCTCGCTGCGGTTTTTCAAGAAGCGGGTTATCGCGTAGGGTTGTATACTTCGCCACATTTAAAAGATTATCGAGAACGCATAAAAATTAACGGCAAACCTATTAAGAAAAAATATGTCACTTCATTTATTGCCCAACATAAAGCATTTTTGGAGCAACACCAATTGAGTTTTTTTGAAATGAGTGTGGGTTTGGCATTTTCCTATTTCAAGGAACAAAAAACGGAAATCAATATTATAGAAGTTGGTATGGGAGGCCGCCTGGACTCGACCAATATAATTACACCCGATATTGCTGTTATTACCAACATTGGTAAAGACCACACCCAATTTTTGGGTGACACCTTAGAAAAGATTGCCGTTGAAAAAGCCGGGATAATCAAAAAAGGAATACCGGTGGTAATTGGCGAGTACACTGCCGAAACAAAAGCTGTTTTTGATGCTAAAACCAAAGAAAACCAGAGTGAAATTTTTTACGCCTCGGATATACAACTACCCGACATACCCGCTGCTTTAACGGGTGATTACCAACATGCGAATAAAAAAACAGTGCTACAAACCTTGCGTGTTGTACAAAAACAGGGCAAATACCACATTACCGAAGAACACATCAGAAAGGGGTTTATGCAGGTAATTAAAACCACAGGATTACTGGGACGATGGCAGCACATTCATACCCATCCGACAGCTATTTGTGATACGGCACACAACGCACATGGTTTAAAGGTCGTTATGCAGCAACTGGCACGACAAGAATTTGAGCAATTGCATCTGGTTTTAGGGGTGGTAAACGACAAAGATTTGACGGATATATTGCTTTTATTCCCAAAAAAGGCAACCTATTATTTTTGCAAGCCGGCTATTCCGCGAGGGCTTGCCGCCGAAGAATTAGCAAAACAAGCTTCCCTTTTTGGATTACATGGCGCTATATACCGTTCGGTTTCAGAGGCTTATCAAAGTGCATTGGCAAATGCGGGTCGGAAAGATTTAATTTATGTAGGAGGCAGTACATTTGTAGTGGCAGAAATTTTGTAAATTTTTTCAGTATTCGTTTGCAGAAACCAAAAAGAGTCCTATATTTGCATCCGCAATCAGGAACAAAATTCAGGCTTGCACAAGAATTGAAATATTGGGGCGATTAGCTCAGCTGGTTCAGAGCACCTCGTTTACACCGAGGGGGTCGGGGGTTCGAACCCCTCATCGCCCACAAATAAAGCAAGTCAATCGACTTGCTTTTTTGATTTATATGGGTCATTAACTCAGCGGTTCAGAGTGTTACCTTGACAGGGTAGAAGTCACTGGTTCGATTCCAGTATGACCCACAAGCAGTGTTAAAAGGCATTGTTTTCTATTGTATCCGCCATGTCAGAGTTTATTGTATACATTTTATTTAGCCACACTAAAAACCGATTCTATATCGGATTTACTTCTAATTTACAAGAACGTCTTGAGCGGCATAACCGAAAAAGCAAAGGATTTACGGGAAATAATTCGGATTGGAAAGTTGTCTATACTGAAAACTATACCGAAAAATCTGCTGCAATTTTGCGGGAAAAACAACTCAAAGCTTGGAAAAGCAGATTAAAAATACAAGAATTAATTTCTCAAAATAATTAGCTTAGCTGGTTCAGAGCATTCCGATTGCATCGGAAGTGGTCGGGGGTTCGAACCCCTTTCCGATTGTATCGGAACAAGCTATCGCCCACAAATAAAGCAAGTCAATCGACTTGCTTTTTTGATTTATACGGGTCATTAACTCAGCGGTTCAGAGTGTTACCTTGACAGGGTAGAAGTCACTGGTTCGATTCCAGTATGACCCACAAGCAGTGTTAAAAGGCATTGTTTTCTATTTTACGCGCCATGTCAGAATTTATTGTATACATTTTATTTAGCCACACTAAAAACCGATTTTATATCGGATTTACTTCTAACCTTGAGGAAAGAATTATCCGCCACAATCAAAAAAGCAAAGGTTTTACCGGGAATGTCAGTGACTGGAAGATTGTTTACACTGAGAAATACCCCTCCAAAGAAGAAGCCCACAAAAGAGAACTTCAAATCAAAGCTTGGAAAAGCAGATTAAAAATACAAGAATTAATTTCTCAAAATAATTAGCTTAGCTGGTTTAGAGCATTCCGACTGCATCGGAAGTGGTCGGGGGTTCGAACCCCTTTCCGATTGTATCGGAACAGGCTATCGCCCACAAATAAAGCAAGTCAATCGACTTGCTTTTTTGATTTATACGGGTCATTAACTCAGCTGTTCAGAGTGTCCCGATGAAATCGGGAAAGTCACTGGTTCAATTCCAGTATGACCCACAAGCAATGCTAAAAGGCACTGTTTCTATTTTACGCGCCATGTCAGAATTTATTGTATACATTTTATTTAGCCACACTAAAAACCGATTTTATATCGGATTTACTTCTAATTTACAACAACGCCTTGAACAGCATAACCGAAAAAGCAAAGGATTTACGGGAAATAATTCGGATTGGAAAGTTGTATATACTGAAAACTATACCGAAAAGTCTGCTGCAATTTTGCGAGAAAAACAACTCAAAGCTTGGAAAAGCAGAACTAAAATTTTAGAACTCATTTCAAACAAGTAGAACAGCGGTTAAGCGTGTCCCGATGAAATCGGGAAAGTCACTGGTTCGATTCCAGTATGACCCACAAGTACTGCTAAAAGGGATTATTGTTTATCTCCAAATAATTGTTTTTACAAGAAAAGTTTGCGCCAGGGGGCGAAAAGAAAAGCCCACAGCACAACAAGGTTGTGCGCGGACTTGCAGCGTAGCACCCGACCCGCTTTTGAGCGGGAGGCGCCCTATTAAATAAACTCCAACACCCGTTCGAGAGCCATCCCTCGTGAGCCTTTAATTAAGATGGTTCGGTGGTTTATATCGGCCAATTTAAGGTAATCGGCCAATTGGTCGAAAGTCGCAAAGAACTTTAGGTGAGGGTTTGCAATTTCGTTAGCTTTAAAATCGGTTCCCACAAAAAAACATTCGGCATTTAATCCGTTAGCAACCTGCTCAACTGTTATTTTATGTTCTTGAAGGCTTTCTGCGCCCAATTCAAACATATCGCCTAAAATGAGCAGTTTGTTAGGTTTGTCTAATTGAAGAAAATTATCGATGGCTACTTTCATGCTGCTGGGATTGGCATTGTAGGCATCCAAAATGATTTCATTGGTTCCTTTTTGCAACATTTGTGAGCGATTATTTTCGGGAATATAGCCTTCGATAGCCGCTTTAATAGCATCATTAGTCACGCCAAAATAGGTACCAATTGTGATGGCCGCACAAATATTATTTGCGTTATAAAGTCCGATGAGATGCGAATGAACGGTTGTGTTTTCAAACGAAAGTGTTACAAGCGGGTTGGCGCTTACCGAATCAATTTTTAGAAAAGCATCGGAGAAGGTTTGCGAAAATCCATACCGTTGGAGCGAGGTGGTTTTTTGGTTTTGAAGAGCGTCGTCGAGGTTTACAAAAACTTTTTTGGAATGTGCCTGCAGGTATTGATACATTTCACTTTTACCTTTGATGACTCCTTCCACCCCTCCGAAACCTTCGAGGTGGGCTTTACCAAAATTAGTAATATAACCATAATCCGGTTCGGCTATAGCGCACAGAAATTCTATTTCCTTTTGGTGATTTGCGCCCATTTCAACGATTCCGATTTCGGTTTCTTGTGTAAAAGAAAGCAGGGTCAAAGGCACACCAATATGATTATTGAGATTGCCTTTGGTGGCTTTGGTTTTGAATTTTTGAGAGAGCACGGCGTGTATGAGTTCTTTGGTGGTTGTTTTACCATTACTCCCTGTAAGGGCAACTACAGGCAACTTGAGAAAATTGCGGTGAAAGTTGGCCAATTTTTGCAGTGTTTGTAGCGCGTCATCGACTAAAATCATGCGATCATCCGTTTTGTATTTAGGATCATCGATTATAACGTTTGCTGCTCCTTTTTGTAGGGCTTCTGAGGCAAAAGCATTGGCATCGAAACGATCGCCTTTTAGTGCTACAAATAGTGAATTCGGTTCAATTTTACGTGTATCCGTTGAAACTGAGCTGCAGGTTAGGAAAATACTGTGAATATCACTTATAGTCATGAGAAAGAATTTTAAAAAACAAAAGCCCTACTTGAGGGCTTTTGTGAGTACTATTGGAATTTCAATATTATCTTTTATTTCGAGCTGATTTCTTTTTAGAATCCGATTTTGGACCTACTCTCGACATTGCACAACGGAATCCGATGTAATCTGTTGCCATATCTTGAGGGAAATACCTTCTTTGAGCAGGGTCTAACCAATAGGCTCTGTCTCTCCAAGAACCACCTTTGTAAACACGCACATCATCATTGATAAGTGTAGTACGTTTGTTGGACTTATCGTAGCTACGCATCATAGTTCCTAAAGTATCCGCAGAAACATTGTGTTTCGGTGAATCGTACATACGTTTTTCGTCATCAAGTTTTCCGTTATCTTCTTCAGAAGAGCCAAAATCAAAATAACGTGTAGATTGTTTATCACCATCACGGTAGTTTCTGTGATCACTCTTGTCGAAATTTTGTCTTAAATACGTTTCGTTTTCATCAACAGGTACCTGAGCGATTTGTCCAGGGAAATTTCGGGCTACTACTTTACCGTTAGGAAGTGTGTCAAAAACCTGAGTTTCGGCTGTTACCAATTCAACTTTACCGTCTTCACCGATTTTATTTTTCACATACACATTACCTCTGTAGTAGTTAAAATCATTGGCTTCATCATCTACGATTGGACGATAAACATCGGCTACCCATTCTGCTACGTTACCTGCCATATCATATAATCCAAAGTCGTTTGGAGGATATGATTTAACTTTATTGGTAATATCGGCACCATCATCAGACCAACCGGCAATTCCACCGTAATCCCCTTTACCTTGTTTGAAGTTTGCTAACTGATCACCACGCATATCTCTTTTCTTAGAACGTGTGTAACTGCCAGACCAAGGGTATTTCTTCTGTCCTTTGTAAATGTTGTATTCACGTTGTCCTACATCAGCAGCAGCAGCATATTCCCACTCTGCTTCAGTTGGAAGTCGGTATTCGGGTAAAATCAACCCGGAAGTTCTTTGCGCATAAACGTTTTTAGCTTCTTGAACTTCACCTTTGGCATTTTTCACACCACCTTTACCGTTTCCTTTAGAACCTCTTCTGCCTTTAAGAACGATTTCTTCGTTTCCTCCAAATGTTTGAGTTGGAGCAGCTAAATAGGTTTCAGTACTAAAAGTTGACTCCGCTTTGGCATCAGTAACTTTAGCATCTTTTTTAAGATACCCTTCGCGTTCCAAAACAGACTCATTAACACGGTCAGTTCTCCATTTAGCAAATTCTGTAGCTTGAATCCAGTTCACACCAACCACAGGATATTCAGCATAAGCCGGGTGTCTGAGGTAGTTGTTTGTCATGGTTTCATTATATCCTAAACGGTTTCTCCATACTAAAGTATCCGGAGAAGCACCTTCATAGATGTTTTTGTAGTTTTCTTCATCTGGAGGGAAAACGCGTTTTAACCAATCCAAATACTCCATGTACATGAGGTTGGTTACCTCGGTTTCATCCATATAGAACGATTGAACGTGTTGTTGGTTTGGTGTATTGTTCCAATCGTGCATTGGATCATCGGCCACTTTACCCATCGTAAAAGTTCCACCCTCTACCAAAACCAATCCCGGTCCGGTTTCCTGCTTCTTAAAGTTCGAAGCATACTGAAATCCTCCTTTTTTGTCATTAATTTTCCATCCTGTTGCTTTCGAAGCATTTTTATTGCTCGATTTTTTGCTACAGCTTGAAAAACCTAATACTAACGCCAGCGCCAGCATTAATTTAATCGACATAATTTTGTTTATTTTCATACGTTTAGTAGGTAATAAATTTGTGGCGCAATATAGTAATTTCCTATATAACCACAAGATTTTTTTAAAAATTATTATTTGTCAATGCTAAACTAACGTGAGTGAAACGTTAATATTGCGTATGGCAATAAAAAAATTATTTCCTTTGTACTAAATTTGAAATATCGGCGTTTAAGATTCTGATGAAAAAAATTGCTTTACAAATTTTACTCCTGTTAGGGTATTTTTCTATTGCCCAAAATAACGGTTCAATTACTTTGAATTGGACTGCAAACAAAGAAATTGCTTTCTCTGACTCCTCTGTCATGCTCCCTTTTTTTGAAGGTGACTCCTATAATTATAATGAAAGAGAAAAAGCCATTCACTTTGTGAAGAAAATTAATGTAACCCGAATGGTTAACGAATCATCGTTAGTCATTTCTAATCCGGTTTATGAAACTGTTTCGGCAGCGTCGCTCACCAATCTCGACCTCAATTTGGTTCCTTCAGCTCTTGATGCCCGTGTAGAAAATTTAATTTCCAGGGATATTATCAAAGCGGTTTTGGTTGTTAATCCTTTTGTTAAAGAAGGCGGCACATACAAAAAACTTGTGAAATTTGATTATACATTTAGTTTCAACAACAACCGATTACTGGAAACTAACAATTCACAAGCGCTTACAAACTCAGTGCTGCAATCGGGCGATTGGTACCGTTTTTATGTGGAAAAATCGGGTGCTTACAAAATTACGAAGTCATTTTTACAAAGTTTAGGTATCAACACATCTTCTATCAACCCGGCCAAAATTAAAATTTATGGGCACGGTGGGCGAATGGCTCCTTTGTCAAATAATGTTTCCTACCCGATGGATCCGGAAGAAAATGCCATACAAGTTATAGGCGAAGAAGACGGTAAATTTGACGATGCTGATTACATTGTTTTTTATGCGGAAGGAATGGATAATTGGAGTGAAGAAAATAAGACACACCTTAATTTATATGCTGACAGGGCTTACTACTATATTACTATTGACGGAGCCAACGGTAAGCGCATGCTGCCCTTATCGCAACCTACAGGCACCGCTACAACGCTATTTACCACGTATGATGATTATGGTTTTCACGAAACAGACCAAGTAAATATTGGTCGATTGGGTCGAATTTGGTATGGAGAATCGTTTAGTATTGACAACAGTCAGGAGTTTACATTTTCATTTCCAAATCAGGCTTCAGCCACACAACCTCAATTAAAAGTGCATGTTGGCGGAAATTCGGTGGTTACAACCAATTTCAAGATATACGCCAATGGCCAATTAGCCGGTCAATTAAATTTAGGCGCATTAACACCAAACGGTTCCGTTTTAGTTAGCGACAGCATTTTGTCAACACCAATAGCCGGAGCCACATCCTACACCATTAAATTGGATTATGACAATGGTGCTATTCCCACTTCAAAAGCCTATTTGGATTATATTTCGATAAAAGCAAAAAGTAATTTGGCCGGATATGGCAAACAATTTCGATTTCAAAACGATGCTTCTGCTACCGGTTCGGGTGTTGCTGAATATCAAATTAGCAATGCCGGAGCTTTGAATCAGGTTTGGGATATAACCGACATTTACAATGCATCAAAAATTGAAAATACCCAAACATCCCTTTCGTTCAAATCAAATTTAGGTGTTTTACGAAAGTATATTGCGGTCGATTTTAATGATTTGTACACCCCATTAAAAGAAAATAACACCCGAGTTCCCAATCAAAATTTAAAAGGCACCGTATTTTTAAACAGCCAAGGTGCATTTGAGGATATTGACTACCTCATTGTATGCCCATCATTTCTGAATGCACAAGCGCAACGATTGGCCGATTTCCACCGAAATTATTCCGGTTTAAATACCAAAGTTATCAATCTTGAAACTATTTACACCGAATTCTGCACCGGAAAACAAGACATAGGAGCGATTCGCAATTTTGTGAAATACGTTTATCAAAACGCCTCCTCTCCGGCTGCACGTGTTAAATACCTGAACCTTTTTGGGGATGCTTCCTATGATTTTAAAGACCGAATTTCGAACAATACCAACATTGTTCCCATTTTTCATGCCACCAGCGGAATAACATCGGGCGAGAGCTCATTTGCCTCTGATGATTTTTTCACCATGATGGACACTAATGAAGGAAGCTTGGAATTTGGCGGCTACGGTAACGGTGCGGATATAGCTGTGGGGCGCATGATTGTTTCAACAACGCAACAAGCAGATGAAATGGTAGACAAGGTAATTGATTACTATGATTTAAAATCGTATGGCAGTTGGCGGAACAATTATGTCTGTATTGCCGATGATGCGGATTCTCCTTCGGATGCTTCACTTCAAGCACGACAAAATTCGTTAGCGGACATCATTTACCAACAAAAACCATTCATCAACTATAAAAAAATCCTGTTGGATTCTTACCAACAGCAAACTTCGGCCGGAGGTGACCGCTACCCACAAGTGAATGATGAAATTCAAAATGCTTTCGAAAAAGGCGCTTTGGTTTTTAATTATTTGGGACATGGCGGTGAAGACGGCTTAACCGGAGAACGCATTTGGGATAAATTTGACGGATCGAACTTTAACAACCGCTATCGTTATCCTCTTTTTATTACCATCACGTGTGAGTTTTCTCGATTTGACAACCCACTGAGACCCACCGCCGGTGAATATACATACTGGAATCCTAAAGGAGGTGCTGTATCCATGATAACGACCATCCGTTCTATTGGTCAAGGTAACGCCGAAATATTCAATGACAACCTTGCCGAGCATCTTTTTTCGTATGGTTCAAATACTTACCCTTCCATAGCTGAAGCGCTCCGTTTAGCAAAAAATGACAGTAATAATAACTCCTCTACCCGAGTGGTATTTTATTTAGGCGACCCTGCCCTGAAACTTGCTATTCCTCAGCCACAGGTAGTTCTCACTAAAGTAAATGACATTCCGTTATCACAGCCTATCCCCGATTTTCAAGCTTTGGCTTATGTAAAACTATCGGGCGAAGTTCAAGACGAAAACGGCATCTTAATCTCAGGCTATAATGGCGAACTTGCTGTAAATGTTTTTGACAAAAACATTATTCGGACAACCTTAAACAACGATGGAAACAGCCCTGCCATCTCGTTCAACAATTTAGGCGAAACCATTTTTAGAGGTAATGCTTCGGTTACCAATGGATTATTCGAATTTGGATTTGTTGTGCCAAAAGACATCCGCATAGCGGTAAATAATGGCCGAATCAGTTTTTATGCCAAACGCAATCAAATTCTTTTAGACAAAACCGGATACAATACCGATATTAAAATTGGCGGAATTGATACAAACGCTGTGGCAGACACAACTCCTCCCCGAGTTCGCCTTTATATGAATGATGAAACATTTGTGAATGGCGGCATAACCAATGAATCTCCTTTCTTTTTGGCCTTTTTGGAAGACGAACACGGCATAAACACAGCCAGCGGGATAGGTCACGACATCGTAGCCATATTAGATGGTGATGAATCGAATCCTTTTGTGTTGAATGATTATTATGAAACCGAATTGGACGATTATACTAAAGGTAAAATTCGGTATCCGTTTCGAAATCTCGCATTAGGATTACACACCATCACCTTTAAAGCCTGGGATGTGTACAATAACTTTATCACCGCCGAAATTCAATTTGTTGTGGTTGGCGATGACACCGTAACCTTGACTAATGTTCTAAATTATCCTAATCCGTTTGTGAGTTACACCCAATTTTGGTTCACACACAACAAACCATACGAACCTCTTGATGTTCAGGTTCAAATATTTACCATAACCGGAAAGGTTGTAAAAACCATAAACCAATCTGTTACTACTGATGGGTTTTTATCCAGAGAGATTTCTTGGGATGGAAAAGATGATTTTGGCGACAAAATCGGTAAAGGAGTGTACGTTTATAAATTAACCGTCAAATCCACACTTACCGGAGAACAAACAGAAAAGACCGAAAAACTTGTAATACTATAATAAAATACTATATTTGTTGACTTATTTTTTTTCTATGAAAAAGATTTTTGCACTTTTAACCCTACTAATCATTACCCAAAACATTACAGCACAAGAAGTTGACCGTGTTATAACTACCGGAGTCCCTTTCTTATTAGTTGCAGCTGATGCTCGCGCCGCCGGTTTGGCCGATCAGGGTGTGGCTACTTCTGCGGATGGCTATTCCCAACAATGGAATCCGGCAAAATATGCATTTGCATTAGACAAGCAAGGTGTTTCTGTTAGTTACACACCTTACCTTACCCAATTAGTTAATGATATTTCACTGGCACAGTTGAATTATTATAACCGAATTAACGAACGCAGTGCTTTTGCAGCTAGTTTACGTTATTTTGGTTTGGGAGAAATTGAATTACGTCAAAACTTTGATGATCCTGCCAACATTGTAAAACCCAATGAATTAGCACTTGACGGTTCTTATTCCTTAAAGTTAAGTGAAACCTTTTCAATGGCAGTAGCAGGTCGTTATATTCGTTCCAACTTGCGAATTGCCGATATTAATAATGATGCCCGTGCCGCAAGTACTTTTGCCGTGGATATTGCCGGATTTTTCCAATCTGAAGAAAAAGCATTCAATGATTTTAACGGCAGATACCGCCTTGGATTCAACCTACAAAATCTTGGCCCGAAAATCAGTTACGACAATGATCAAAACGATGTAAACTCGAACTTCTTGCCGGCTAATATGCGTTTGGGAGGTGGTTTTGATTTTATTTTTGACGAGTACAATAAAGTTACGACTAGTGTAGAGTTTGCCAAATTATTGGTACCAACGCCACAGAATCCGGATTTAAATGGCGACGGAACCATTACCAATGAAGAACGCGCCGAAAACAACAGCAACTACAGAAACATCAACTGGGTTTCGGGTATTTTCCAATCATTTACCGATGCACCGGATGGATTTGCTGAGGAATTAAAGGAGTTTACCTATTCGGTGGGCGCTGAATACAGTTATCAAGATTCATTTGCATTCCGTTTGGGTTATTTTAATGAAAGCCCTGTGAAAGGAGCGCGCAAATTTTTCTCATTGGGAGGCGGATTTAAATACAACGTCGTTAAAATTGATGTATCGTATTTGTTCTCTGCATCTCGTGTTAAAAATCCGCTGGAAAACACCTTGCGCTTTTCGCTCACATTTAACTTCGGTGATAAATATGAAGAATATTAAAATTTAGTAAACGTAATATAAATCCAAATTCAATCCAGAATTTGGATTTTTTTTCCACTATAAGTAATGAAAGAAATCAGTATTCAAACCAAAATTAAAGTTTTCAACTCGCCGGAAGAGTTACCCCAAGATATTCAAGAGCTGATGAATCTTGCGGTAGAGACCCGAAAAAAAGCCTATGCGCCTTATTCTCATTTTCGCGTTGGAGCCGCAATTCTTTTAGACAATGGCCAAACGGTAGTGGGCTCCAATCAGGAAAATGCTGCTTATCCCTCTGGCTTATGTGCCGAACGGGTTGCCATTTTTCATGCAGGTGCTGTTTTTCCGGAAGCAAAAATTGTGAAATTAGCCATTACAGCCGCATCGGATCATAATCCAACCTTATCGCCCATCCCACCATGTGGCGCCTGCAGACAATCTATTGCAGAGTATGAGTTCAAACAGGAAACACCTATTGAAATCTACTTTATGGGAGAAAGCGGTGAAATATTCCTGTCGGATTCTATTTCAAGCTTATTGCCACTATCATTTGATAAAAGTGCATTATAACGATAACGATATAGTTGAATTTAAGTGTAAAAAACTACATTTTAAGGACTTTAAATTTTTTGATGTTATCGTAAAATCTTACTTTTGCATTCCGATGGAAAGTAAGTTTTTATTTTCTGTAGTACAAAAAATAGTATACAAATAAAGCATTCACTGTAATGAGAGAAATTACAAAAGAAGTATACCTCAAGTGGTATGAAGACATGCAGTTTTGGAGAAAATTTGAAGACCGTTTAGCGGCGGTGTATATCCAGCAAAAAGTAAGAGGTTTTCTTCACCTTTATAATGGTCAGGAAGCTGTATTAGCCGGAGCAATTCACGCTATGGATTTATCCAAAGACAAGATGATTACCGCGTATCGTAACCACGTACAACCTATCGCTATGGGAGTAGATCCTCGTAAAGTAATGGCCGAGTTATATGGTAAAGCTACCGGTACATCCAAAGGCATGGGCGGATCGATGCATATTTTTTCTAAAGAACATGGCTTTTACGGCGGACATGGTATAGTGGGCGCTCAAATTCCGGTTGGCGCCGGAATCGCTTTTGCAGATAAATACTTTGAAACCGGAGGTGTTACCCTAACCTATTTTGGTGATGGTGCTGCACGACAAGGTTCATTACATGAAGCATTTAACATGGCAATGAATTGGAAACTTCCTGTAGTATTTATTTGTGAAAATAATGGCTATGCTATGGGTACTTCGGTAGAAAGAACAGCAAACCATACGGATATATGGAAACTGGGATTGGGTTATGAAATGCCATGTGGACCGGTTGACGGCATGAACCCTGTAAAAGTAGCCGAAGCAATGCACGAGGCTATCGAACGCGCTCGTCGTGGTGATGGTCCAACTTTCCTTGAAATGAAAACGTACCGCTATAGAGGTCACTCAATGTCAGATGCGCAATTGTATCGCAGTAAGGAAGAAGTAGAAGAGTACAAAAAAATTGACCCTATTACACAGGTTCTCGATATCATCAAAGAGAACAAATATGCAACTGAATCGGAGATTGAAGCAATTGATGAAAGGGTGAAAAATTTGGTAGATGAATGTGAAAAGTTTGCCGAAGAATCGCCTTTCCCTGATTTACAACAACTCTATGATGTTGTGTATGAACAAGAAAACTATCCTTTTATCCCTCATAAATTATAATCTGATATGGCAACTATAATTACTATGCCGCGTTTAAGCGACACCATGACAGAAGGTACAGTAGCAAATTGGCTAAAAAAAGTAGGGGATACTATTAAGGAAGGAGATATTTTAGCCGAAATAGAAACCGATAAAGCGACCATGGAGTTTGAATCATTCAATTCCGGTACGTTATTGCATATTGGGATTGAAGCAGGACAAACAGCTCCTGTTGATGCACTTTTGGCTATTATCGGAAAAGAAGGTGAAGACATTAGTGCTTTACTAACTAACGGAACTAAACCTTCTACCATAGAAGCTGCTCCAACCGAAACGACATCAGTTGCTCCTGTTACACCAAGCGCAGTTGAAATACCAGCTGGTGTTAAAGTGGTTACTATGCCTCGTTTAAGTGACACCATGACAACCGGAACA
This sequence comes from Flavobacterium sp., assembly GCA_041917555.1. Classification (GTDB taxonomy): domain Bacteria; phylum Bacteroidota; class Bacteroidia; order Flavobacteriales; family Flavobacteriaceae; genus Flavobacterium. The sequence continues at coordinate 210,391 of JAYRXL010000059.1, forward strand.
GTGGCTTCTTGGCATAAAAAAGTAGGCGACGTCATTAAAGAAGGCGATATTTTGGCGGAAATCGAAACCGATAAAGCCACCATGGAATTCGAATCTTTTAACGCAGGTACGTTGTTGTATATTGGTATAAAAGTAGGCGAATCCGCTCCGGTAGACAGCGTGTTAGCCATCATCGGCCCTGCCGGAACAGATGTAAGCGGAATTGCTGAAAATTACACAAAAGGAGGTGAAACAAAACCTGAATCGGTTGCCACACCCCCAACACAACAATCAACTGCAAATACGTCCCAACCCACATCCGACAACTCACGAATATTTGCTTCACCTCTTGCACGTCAAATTGCGAAAGAAAAAGGAATCGATTTATCACAAGTAAAAGGTTCAGGTGAAAACGGTCGCATCATAAAAACTGATGTAGAAAACTTTACCGCCGCTTCTGTTGTTTCAACGCAACCGGCTACTACTTCTACAATACCGGAAAGCTCTTCATCTACTGCGTCCTTAGTTAAACCTTTTGTTCCGGCCGGTGAAGAATTCAGAGAAGAGATTAAAAATTCTCAAATGCGTAAGGTTATTGCCAAACGCCTTTCTGAATCGAAGTTTACAGCTCCGCATTATTACCTGACAATTGAACTGGATATGGATAATGCGATGGCTTCTCGCACAATGATCAATAATTTACCGGAGACTAAAGTTTCTTTTAACGATATGGTGATTAAAGCGTGTGCAATGGCTTTAAAAAAACACCCGCAGGTAAATTCGCAATGGAAAGATGAGGCAATGGTGCTCAATCACCATGTACATATTGGCGTAGCTGTTGCTGTTGAAGACGGTTTGGTTGTTCCGGTGCTTAAGTTTGCCGATCAGATGAGCCTTACTCAAATCGGTGCAACTGTAAAAGATATGGCCGGTAGAGCAAAAACTAAAAAAATCCAACCCAACGAAATGGAAGGCAGCACCTTCACCATATCCAATTTAGGAATGTTTGGGATTCAATCATTTACTTCCATTATCAATCAACCAAACTCTGCCATTCTTTCGGTGGGAGCGATAGTTGAAAAACCGGTTGTTAAAAATGGCCAAATTGTGGTAGGCAATACTATGACAGTGACCTTGGCCTGCGATCACAGAACCGTAGATGGAGCAACCGGAGCTCAATTCCTTCAAACTCTAAAAGCGTATATGGAAAATCCGGTTACGATGTTAGCCTAATAAAGTATTAAAATAGTATTAAAATAAAGGCTGCACATGCAGCCTTTATTTTTTATTCTTTTCCTCAATCCATTTGGATAAATACCGAACACCATTAACAGTGTGATGAAGCAATATCGAACTAATAAAATGCGCTCTTCGATGAGTTGTTAAATTCATGCGTAAGTCATAAATTCGTTCATGGAAACCACTAACAAAGTTTTCTTTTTTAAACCGATTTGTCAGTGTTTTTTGTCCCTGTACAACAGCGTTATTCCAAAGAAATTCATCGGTGTATAATGCTATGGCTTTGTCCGCAAAGGCATAAAGATCATCTTCTACAAACCCATTCCATTCAAAGCCATCTTGAATTCCCTCAGCCCCGATAGAAGTTGTAACTGTTGGTGTTCCATTGGCCATCGCTTCTATCAATTTACCTTTTAATCCGGCTCCAAAACGAAGTGGTACGAGCATAACACGTGATTTCGCAATTACCTCTTTGGCTGAAGCGGCTCTACCCATTACCCAAAAACCATTTTCCGGATTATGCAGTTGTAAAACTTTAGGGAACGGGTATGCACCGTAAATATGTAGTTTGGCTTGAGGCAACATTTTCTTTATACGGGGCCATACAATAGTGTCTAATTGTTTAACTGCATCCCAATTAGGTTCATGTATGAAATTGCCGATAAACATAAATCCATTACGCTTGTTAAACGACAAATGCTGCTGCGAAATTTCATGAAATAATGGCAAATAAAACAGTACTTCGGAAGAAATATTGAAATGTTCCTGTAGCAATTCCATTTCATATTCACTGATTACCAGCGTCAAGTCGCAACGCAATAAGGAGGCTAATTCGCGCTTTGCCATATCCGAATACAACATTTCAACTGAAAAGGGAAGACCACCTTGAACAGCTTTTTGTCGGGCAAAACGAAGAAAATGTAAATCTTCTGAATCCAATATTCGCAATGCCTGAGGACAATTTTCGGCCACTCTCCATCCAAATTGTTCTTCACTAACAAAACGGTCAAAAACAACCACATCCGGATTAAAATGGTGTACCCAAGTATCAAAAGAAGCATCGTTCAAGGAAATTGAAAAAGTAGCGTAGCCTAATGCCTCTAAATTTGCCTGGTATTCGGTTTGTTGAGCAGCACTTGCAAACGCAACTTCATACCCTTCAGTTTGAAACAATGAAGCCAGTTGCAATATGCGAGTCCCTGCGGCAGAAGAATCGGGTTCAGGCCAAACCAAAGCAATAAACAAAACCTTTTTGGAATTTTTCATAGTGCATACAAAGAAAACATTTAATTTTGCAACAGCAAAACCAAAACCTATGTTAGGACTTAAATTAGCCACCGATCCCCGTTGGGTTACATTAGTTGAATCCAATATTGAAGAGATTTTGACAGACCATGCTTGGTGTGAGCAAAAAGCGGCATCGAATGCTATTTATATCATTATCAATAATTCTGAAAAAACCGATTTAGTAACCGAAATGCTAAAAATTGCTCGTGAAGAAATTGAACATTTTGAGATGGTTCATGAAATTATAAAACAACGCGGACTACAATTAGGCCGTGAGCGAAAAGATGATTATGTTGGTGAATTGGTCAAGTTTATGAAAAAAGACGGAAGTCGGACTTCGGCACTAATCGACCGATTACTTTTTGCCGCCATGATTGAAGCACGAAGTTGCGAACGATTTCGTGTACTTTCAAAAAACATTAGCGACCCGGAACTTGCAAAATTCTATCACGATTTAATGGTGAGCGAAGCCAATCACTATACTACTTTTTTAGGTTTTGCCCGTCAATTTGCTGATGGAATTGATGTAGATAAACGCTGGAAGGAATGGATAGATTACGAAACATCCATTATAACAAACTACGGCAAAAAAGAAACCGTACACGGATAAAACAAGAACCCTGCCTCGGCAGGTTTTTTATGGCCATTCTCCGATGAATAAAACCAAATCTGAAATACATAGGTTTTAGTTATTTGAGAGTGTGTCCCAGATGGATAAAAACAAATCAGAAATACATTGGCTTTAGTTAATTGGGGCGTGTCCCGATGGATAAAAACAAGTCTGTAAGACGTAGTTTTTACCAATCGGGGCGGGCTTTCCGCTATATCTTTTGCTCCATTGCATTACGCAAAAGGATGCCGCTGCTATCCTCACGCGAGCATTTTGTAGTTAGCAGGAACTTCAACATTCAACATTCGTTATTGAACATTCATTGTTTTTGAATTTTGAACATGGAACGTCCAATTTTGAACATCGAACCGATTATATAAAACAAAAAGCCTGTCTAAA
>JAYRXL010000060.1:0-1738 GCA_041917555.1 Flavobacterium sp.
AGCAAAATTGCTTTTGGCTTCTTCTTCTTTTTCTTCGTTTTTTCGAACGGTTTCTAAATCATCTTTTGATTTTTGTTGGTTGGCTGAGTTAACCACATAATTCGCAATATCAATTTCTTGCGCGTTATCAAAGAAACGTGCGTTCAACGTGTCGAAATCGATCGCTGATTTAAAATTCCCGTTACCTGCAACAAATTCTTTTGCCATGCATCAAGAATAGCGGATTAGGATTAAACGCTTCTAACTTTTGGATTGGATTTAAGATAAATGCCAATAAAATTTGATATTCTAAAATGCGACATAAAATTAATTTCTTATTAATGAGTCGGTATTTTCAGCTCTAAAAAACTGCCTTTACCAAGAATACTCATTTAATTATCATGCCTTATGACGTATTCACCGCCCCCTTCACCCCGACCAATTTTACGCTTAAGTTTTGACACTATGCGCCTTGAATGGCAACGCACGGGCGTAACAATTCGACAAGTTTTAGAAATGTTAGAGCCATTGCCGCAGGGTCTTACGCGCGAAATTGTGGATGGGTGGATGTCAAATCGAATTCAAAACGCAATCCCGTCTCATTGGGAATTAGTTTTCCAAAAATTTGTCGAACTTCCCGATAAAGCACTAAGCCCCTTCGTCGCCGCACCTTTACGCTCGACAAAAGGGCGACCAAAAAACATGGAAGGCGTTAAGCATATCGCCATCACCGATGAAATGCACAATCAATTTATGGCCGAAATAATGAGGACAGGTGCCGATTTTGTTGTTGATATTGCCCATGCCGATGGTGCGCCATTCGGCCTTAATGAGCGGGTGATAAAAATTCTAAAGTATCGGAATGCAAAAACCATACGCAATGATTATTGGGAGTTTATTATTAAACGCCTCGGGCAGATGGAAACATTTGTATGGTCGAAATAAAGCCAATAATTTTGTCTTAGGATTGCGCCGTCTTCCTATCAAAATGGAAGTATTACTCATTTTGCCTGTGCTTGGTATATGGAATAGTTAAGTTTCCTAGGGTGGTCCCAATTTCATTAAATCTACTTCATGCAAAGGTTGGGCATTTGGGAATTAAGGACGTAATAAATATCCACTCCATTTTTTACGCAGTATCTGCACTGAGCACTCATACAATGCTCCCAAAACTCAAGTTTTAACGTATCTTGCTTTGAAAATGATTCTCGATGGAATACTTTTACATCTGGCACAAGAGCGGATGGCAAAAGGCCGTCGGAATTTAGGGCGATTTTGTCAATATTTTTGGTAGCTTGGACAAGTTTTGCTTTTACGTCCTCAACGTTGCCATACTTTGGCGTGAAAGCTACGAGATATTCCTCATTTTTTGCCAACCACTCGCCGTCCAGAGCCAACAAATCAAACATTGAACGGTCAGTGTTTTTAGCCGCCCAATGCATAGCTGTATTTCCATCCCTACGAACGGAATTAACATCCGCTCCTTGTAAAAGAGCATCAATTACGGAATTAATATCTCCATTCTTCGCTGCGTCAAGAAAAGCAAAATTTAAGTCAGGTGTTCCTGAGTTAGGATACAGGTTTTCAAGATTCATGAGCCTCTTAACTGATATACGAAATTCATGCTTAATTGCAGGCAATTTCTATAACGTTGGCAAAAGTTACCATAAAAAACAAATAAAACGCAAGAAAAAAACAACCGCAAGTATATAAATTATTAATTACCTGCTAATATTGGTAAAATGACCATTTTCTGAAG
>JAYRXL010000061.1:0-14400 GCA_041917555.1 Flavobacterium sp.
ACTGGCCAAGCGTGTATTGCTGATGTAGTTTCCATTGGCACGGTTAAAGAAAAAGAGTGAGGCATCGGTACCGGAATTAGGTACATTAGGGAAGCTACCTCCCCAAGTGATAACGTGAAAATTAGGGGAAACGGCCAACTGGTTGCCCTGTACATCGATACGTCGAGCTGTAGGAGCTCCGGGAGTTATGGTTGCATTGGTGCCCCAAATAAGATTACCTTGCGGGTCGAGTTTTAGGGCAAAAGGAACATCATATTGCGAGGTTCCGGTTAGGGTATAGGAGGCAAAACTGTTTCCAATAGCCGACTCACCGGTTAGGTAAAGGTTTCCGTCGTCGCCAATCTTAAAATCGGTTAAGTCTCGGTTCATAGAATTAGTTACATCCGAAAAAGTCATATTCCATACAACAGTTCCGGTTGGTGAGAGGCATGCAAGTCGGAATCTTTCATATTCGGTATAAGTAACCCCGTTGAAAGAAGTAAAAACACCACAAATGTAATAGTTACCGTTGGTAGGGTGTTTTTCAAAGAAATCAAACTTATCATATCCTGATGCTCCATATCTAAAAGGGGTAGTTTCAATCGCGGAGATAAAATTACCGTTAGGGTCACATTTAAGGATATAAAAGTTCTGTCCCGGTGTAGTCGGGTTAAATTGCCCTTCAAAATAGGCGCCCGGTGTAAGGAGTGCTAATATAGAAAGTGTACCGTCAGGGTCAATTTCAAAATCATACAATACGCATTGATTGTATTGAGTAAAAGTCTGTCCATCAGGTTGAATAAATTTATACCACAGCAATTGACCATTTTGGCCATTGTATTTGGCTATACATAAATTTTTTTTATTAACTGTGGTGTAGGGTATGGTTGAATCAGTATCAAAATGGTAGAGTTGGTCAGGATTAGTGCCATAACTTACTCGCGTTAATGCATAAATATCGTTATTGGAATCTAATTTAATCTGTCCAAGAACATCATTGCTACCGGGTCCGCCCACTACGGTAATCCATCGCAGGGTTCCGTCGCAGGTATAACTGGCCAAAACATCGTCGCGAGAGCCATAGCCGGTAAGCGATTGACCATCTATACTTATCCCCAAATCCCCAATGGGAGCACTCAGGTAAGTATTGCCATTGGCATCGTGTTCGATGCAACGTACGGTTTCACCATATATAAATGTATTATTAGGATTTGTTATTGCCCCACCTCCTTTAACCCATAGCCATGACTGGGCATGGGAAGGGGAAATGCCCACAACAAAACCAAAACAAACCAAACGAAATAAAGATAAAAAAGGTCGCATACTTTATGGTTTTAATAGCCATTGGTGTGCTGCCATCTTGGAAGGCAGCACCAATAGCTTCTGTTAATGTTATTATTACCTGTTCAAAAACCAAACGTATTGTAACAAACAGCTTCTGAACGGAGTTCTGTAATCGCACCGGTCAAGGTGGTAGAGTGAATAAAAATGACAAAAAAGCAATGTACTAAGTCACCCACTCAAAGATACTATTTTTAGTTTTTAATCAATCGTGTTGAACCTAAAATTTGGGATCCGTCTTTCAAAATTACAATATAACTTCCGGTTGGCAATGCGGCTGTGTTCAATCGTTGTGCATGCGCATTCTCACAAGGTATGTGCAAAATCAGCCTACCGGTTAAATCCAATACTTCGATGGATTCGGGTACAGCACCGTTTGTTGCATAATATACCGTGGTATAATTTTCTGCCGGATTGGGTACAGCCACCAAACGAAATGCGGTCTCGTCTGTTGGGGTGGTGTTCTCTAATTTACCCGATTCCCGTAGTGGCGGAAACTCCACCTCAAAAACATCGGCGCAAAAGTGTCCGTTTGACTCACTACTCAACGTAAATTGATGCGTGTCGTACGTGAACGCAGCACCCGGTATAAACACAAAAGTATAAAAAGTGGTGTTATTAGGAGCAACCACAACACCGGATGGTGAAAAAGTTCCAACCGGAGCGTTGGTATTACTGATAGTGGCATAAAAATTCACAGTACTGTTGTTGATGATTTTTAATACACCGGTGTAATAGACTTGCCCATATTCATCTTCCTGTGGCTCTAAAGTGTCTACAATCACCTCAAGTCCGCATTTATCACAATCTTGTGTTACCGTTGCCGCTAAAATGGGAGAAGTTTCTCCTTCCGGACAAAGAGAACTGGTAGCAAACACAAGTTGGTGCGCACCGGAATGCGTAACAGGGTATGTACTCACAGCAGTATGGTACTCTTCAACCTCGATATGATCGTCTAACAACCAGCCCCAGTATTCTTGAGGTTCTAAAGGACCAATAAGCTCGCCCGGTGTTGTTCCGTCGGCGGCACAAAAGGTATAACAGCCCCTTGGGAATACCCACATATAGTAAGAAGGCGGATGTGGAATCATCACTTGTTCTGTAGTACTACAACCGGAAGCCGATGTATACCGAACCCATAAAGGACCTCCGGTTGTTACTGTAGTGCTTATTCCGGTAGTGCCGTTACTCCACGTAAATGTTCCTCCGGTTTCGTTGGTATACGCGGTAGCCTCTATTTTGTAATTTTCACAAGACAGCACCTCCAATTCAATGTAAATAGGGGCGGGAGGCGGCAGCACCGTTACTGTATGTGAGAAGCTTTTTTGACAAAACCCTCCCCCCGGAAAGGCTAAGCGGAGTGTGAGAGTATAGGTATATATCCCAGCGATGTCTTCTGTATAACTTACGGTCGGCTCCGATCCTACCACCACACCGTTGCGTTTCCATTCATAAAGGAGACCGTCTCCGGCATACCCATTCAAACGGATGTCACTGCCCTCACAAATAACAGTAGGTCCATCGATGGTTATATCCGGAACTCGAAGTACCGCTACAATCGCACTGCTGCCTATTTTTTTGGAACAACCATTGGCATCTGTAACTTCAAGCCAATAGGTTCCGTTTTGCGTTGGACTGTAATACGGATCGGCACTGCTAAATACCGGTAACGGATTGCCTTCCATATACCAGGTGTATAAAGTTGGAATAGTAAGGCTTGTTAAATTTTGATTGTATTCTAATATTCCAGCAGAACCCTCACAAATGGTTTGATAAGCCGGTTCAATTGTTCCATCCATGTCTCCCGGATATATTTGTATTTCAAATCCAGGGTAACTGTAGGTAGCCGTACACCCCAAACTGTTGGTTACGGTAAGTGTTACATTTCTTTCTCCTTGAGTATCATTTATATTCGCATAACTTTTTATCGGGCTCTGTTGAAAATTTTGCGAGTTATCCCCAAATGACCATAAATAGAGGTTTCCTGCCTGGGTATCGGTGGGTACAAACTGTATAGGGCTATCTGGGCAGGTAGTTAGTGTGTTTGGCGTAAATGTAGCAATTGGCAAGTTAGGCAAACTCAAGTCGAGTATTTTTTCACATACCGAGAAATTGCCGTTATCTTCTATGGCGATACCAATTTGATGGTTTCCGGGTGCTAATCCGCCCGGAATTGTAAACGAGTTGGTATTTACATTATGCCAAACACCGTCTACAAAATAACGAATAGTGTTAATATTTTGACCCGGAGCCACTTGCGAATGGTTGTTTAGGGTTACGCTATAATTTCCGCCGGTATCACAATTAATGGTATAAAGCAAATCAGCCATATACGGAACATAAAAATTAGTCATTTCACTATCATAGCAAAATAAGTTAGGTCCAATATTATTTGATGCAATATAGGCTATCCAATAATTACCGGGTGCCTGAACCTGTAAGACGGCCGAATTTACTCCCGGTGTTATACTAATACCACCGGAATATTCCCAATGGTAAAGATCCGGTGCCGGACTAACCGGAGTTGCTAAACTGGCTGTAAAAGTGTCGCAATCATTTTGGAGTACAGTTATAGGAGGAACAGTAGGCGCACCGTTACAGTCGCCGTTTCCACATTCCTGAACAATAATACTCTCATTACTTGTTGTCGTACAACCAAACTCATTAGTAACTAATACACTATAAGCCCCAAAGTTTTGCGGGTAATATGTTGTGCCGTTTTCGTTTGGAATAGGCAAACCGTCTTGCAACCATTGAATACTTAAATTTTCGCCATACCCTTGTTCTATATTTACGGTAAAACTGACAATGCCGATAAAATCTTCTTCTTCACAAGCAATAACACGCTCATAAGGCGATAAAAAGATCACAGGAGAGGGTTTTACAGTCACTTCAAATGTAGCGATTGAAGGAATGAAACAGCCATTTGCACCATATATAGTCGCGGTTACAGTATAATTTAGATTAGAGGTGGATAAATCGTTATAAGTGTGATATTGCGACAATGGACTATTGCCGGGATAAACCATTTCAGTAGTGCCGTCTCCAAAGTTCCATTCCACATAATCCAAAGAACTTATGGCGGGTGACCCCGGCGGAACTGTAAGGCTAAAATGTGCATTTTGATTTCTGCAGGTTTCAGCATCTCCGGTCAACTGCACGGTAGGAGATTCAATGATGGTAATCTGTTTAGTTTCCTGAAATAATTGATTGCATTTTCGTATGTGTAAGCTTATCAAAGGCGGCGTTGTTAGCTGGGTACTGTTCCACAATACATTAATTTGTGTGGATCCGTTTCCGGAAGTTATAGTACCGGCATGGGAGGGTATGATACTCCAAATATAATCGTCACCTTCGGGATAATCGGTGTTGTAAGTCGAACTGGTACTTGAACACACCTGATTGTCTCCTATGATGTTAAAGTTCGGTTGTATTCGTTCAATGTTTTTTGTAAATGGTCCTGAAGAACAATGCGGTTCATCACGTTGCACGGCTATTACAGAAATACTGTAATTATTGTAGGTTGGGCTATCGGAGAAAGAGATAGTTACTTCCGTACCAACATTTGAACCGATAAAATTTCCGGCATTATTTGTTATTTCCCAATGATAATTATACTGTGGATCTGGATCTTGCACAGAATAGACCAAAGGGAGTTGTGGGCATACAGCATTTGGCCCAATAATTCCAATCGGAGTAGAAGGGGAAGTTTTAACTTCAATAACAAAAGGTTCAGGACTACAATAATATCCTGAAAAAGCATTAATAATATAAGTCCCTGGTGTTGTGAAATGATAGGTAAAAGAGGATGATAAATAGCCTCCTTGATAGAGGTTATTTGGACCATTCATATACCAATAGGCATATACCGGGTTTCCGTTTTCATCCTGAAAGTGATAGGTTTCGGTTTCACCAGTGCAAAATAATTTTTCTCCTGAAATAACTATTGGATTAAAGACATCGATTTTAATAATGGCAGAACCACCGCATTTAAGTAAGGTATTATAATAATTGCACTTTAAATACAAGCCTCCATTATTTTCTGCGCTAATAATTACTTCATTTCGTTGGTCGGTTAATATAAGACTTGCCCCAGTGGCGTTGGGATCTAATAATTCCCAGTTAAAAAGAGTTGCCGGCCATTGGGGTAAACTGTAATGAGTTTGACTGCCCTTGCAAACCGTTGCGGGACCGGAAATAGTTCCGTTTGTTTGAATAACCGGAATAGCTATTGTTGAAATAGTTTGACAATACATATTGCACGAAACCGTATTTACTGAAACATATCCAAAGCCTTCAGTCCCTACCATATCCCAGTTAACTTCAACAGAGTTATTGTTTTGATTTATAATGTGTCCTCCTTCGACAGTCCAAGCCAAAGAATTACAACCATTAACTTCTATTGGACTTACACTGTACGTGGCACGCCCATTTTCGCAAATAACTCCGGGGCATTCAATAGTAACTCCTTTCTTTTTTACTTTAATAGGGATTTTATAAATTGAACTGCAATTGCAGCTGTTGGTTACAGTTAAAGTAACCTCTAAAGGGACATCATTATTCGCATAATTTACATATTGATGAATTGGATTTTCAGCATTTGAAGTAGTCCCATCCCCAAAATCCCAATGATAAGCTACTATTTGATTTCCTCCTCCACTGGTATCAGTAAGATTATGAAAATTGACATCTTGATCAACGCAAACGTCTACCCACGTTCCTGAGTAAGGCAAGCCTAAAATTTCAAAATCAGCTTGGGGTATTTCAATTTTAGAAATACAAAGTGATCGGGTAAGGGTACTTTGGTCATTAAATGTAATCGTAAATTCAATAATACCACCACCCGGATTACCCCATTTTACAAAGCAATGTGTGGGCGTTGTATTTAATTGTATTCCTCCGGTAATTGACCATTCTACATTAGCAATGCTGGAAACATCGCCAGTGAGTGTATAATTAACTTCAGATTGTGCACAAACATTTACACAGGTAGAATTTTCAATCTCCGAAATGAAAATTCGTTTTGTGTCGTCAAATGCATACGTTTGGCACCCTACCTCCTGATCCCATTCTAAAGCAATAATGTTATTTTGCCCATAGAATTGTCCAGTAAACAATAGTACTAAAACTGTTATGAAAAAGAACAGTTTTGATTTGCATAACGAACTTTTACACCATAAAATTTCGTTTTTTGGTTTTGGTAAGTTGTTCATAAATGAATGTTGTAATAATATACTTGTAAAAATATAGCCAAAAAATGAAATAAAAGCACGTATTTTTACGTGTTTTTTAAAAAAGAATGAAGTTGTTGTAACAAAACAAATACCCATTCGTCTTTACCTTATAACAAGCAACCAAAATGAACCAAAGCGAATTTATAAAAGTCATCAGTCCTTTTAAAGACAAGGTGTTCCGACTCGCCAAACGATTGCTTGTTAGCACCGAGGAAGCCGAAGATGCCACGCAGGAAGTATTGATTAAGTTATGGAACAAAAACGAAGCACTGGAAAAATTAAACAGTGTGGAAGCCATGGCCATGACAATGACCAAAAATTACTGCTTGGATCAGCTGAAGTCGAAAAGAGCATCCAATCTGACGCTGGTTCAAAGCAATTACAGTAGCCGTGATGCCGGATTGGAACAAAAAACAGAAGATAGTGACAGCCTCGAATGGGTGGCCAAAATTATCCGAACGCTTCCGGAACAACAACAGTTGATTATACAAATGCGGGACATTGAGGAAATGGACTTTGACCAAATTGCAGAAGTCCTTGACATGAATGAAACCGCAGTACGCGTGGCCCTTTCAAGAGCCCGAAAATTGATACGAGAAACAATGATGCAAACCCATAATTATGGAATCAATCAGAATTGAACAATTACTGGAAAAATATTTTCAGGGAGAAACCGGTTTAACCGAAGAAAAAGAATTAATGGCCTATTTTTCTTCTTCTAACGTTGCGCAGCATTTGGAACAGTATAAACCTCTATTTGCCTATTACAACCAAGCCGCCACCGAGCGCTTTGAAAAGCAATTACCTTTCCCTGCAAAATCGCGGTTCAGTACGCTTAAACTGGCAGTAGCAGCAGCTGTTATCCTTTCGGTTGGAATTATTACGACCAAATGGATTAACGTGGAATCGCCTAAACCGGCCGGCGAGTACGGAACCTACAACGACCCGAAAGTAGCTTTGGAAGAAACCAAAAAAGCCTTGGCGCTCGTTTCTGAAAAACTAAACGTAGGCGTTGAAAGTGTGGAGTATATTGATGAATATCAAACAACCAAAAATAAAATATTCATAGATCAATAAACCCACATTCCAAAACGAGTAACAAAAAAAGAATCATCACACAAAAAGCAAATCAAAATCTCAACAAAATGAAAAAGCTAATTCTCACCCTTGTAGTTGTATTGTTTACCAATGCATTTTATGCCCAGTCTGTTTTCGATAAATACGATAACCAAGAAGACATCACGGCCGTTATTGTAACCCAAAAAATGTTCCGTATGTTGGCTAATGTCGATGCAAAAGACAAAGAAGCACAACGCTACCTTAATCTGATTAAAAAACTCGATAACCTTAAAGTATTCGTGACTAAAAACCAGAAAAAAGCAGCCGATATGAAGGTAACCGCAGATAAATACCTTAAAACAGCCGGACTTGAAGAATTAATGCGCGTGAATGAAAACGGTAAAAATGTTAAAATTTACGTGAAATCAGGAGCAACAGATTCTCAAGTTAAAGAACTCCTTATGTTTATCGAAGGCGGTCCAAAAGAAGAAACCGTCTTAATGTCGCTCACCGGTTTATTCGATCTTGACGAACTTTCTGCGCTCACCGATAAAATGAAATTACCCGGCGGAGCCGAATTGGAAAAAGCCGGAAAAGGTAAATAAGTACTCGGTTCACAAAACATAATCCTGCTCTTATGCGAACTATCGTTTATTTGGCCATAGCCATTAGTCTCTTACTCACAGCCTGCAACAACGAACCTTCATTGCAAAAGTTCTTCGTGGAAAGCGCCGAGAAAAAAGATTTTGTATCGCTTGATGTATCTTCCAATATCATCGATGCCGATAAAGCCAAACTTTCGCCCGAACAAAAAAAAGCAATCGAAAGTTTTGATAAAATGAACATCGTTGCCTTCAAAGCGACCGACGGTAATCAGAAGGAATACCAAGCCGAAAAAGACAAGCTCACTACCATACTGAAGGATAAAAAATACCAAGAATTAATTCGTGTGGGATCCGGTTCAGACGGTGCTTCCATCAAGTTTGTGGGCACCGAAGAAAAAGTAGATGAATTTATTTTTTACGCCAACCAAAAACAAAGCGGTTTTGCCGTAATCCGCGTAACCGGCGACAATATGAGTCCCAACGATGTTATGCAAATGCTCACGGTTTTGCAACAAGCCAATGTAGACTTGGAACAGCTCAAACCGCTGCAAAACCTCATGAAATAAATGCGTTTGAAATCAATTTATCCCAGATTGCGCATTAGACTTTGTCACGAAAGAAAAGATGACAAAGCAACTACGATGAACGGAATTTTTTTACCGCAGATGTAGTTTTTGCTACATTGAGGACGAAAAAATGAGTACAGAAGTAGGTGTAAAGTCAGATTTTTTTGCAGTAAATTTCTAATGCTTAATATGGGATTATTAGGTTAGTTTGAAGAAACGGGTGAATCATCATCCGTTTTTTTTTGGAGCTTTTCCGGCTTTCCGCTGTAACAGCTTGGCTGTAAATCGGGTTTGGATTCTACGCCACACAGGAGCTTCGCTGTCGCTCTGTGGGGCGTGCCAAACCACGATTTCCGCGGCAGCTGCTGCCGCTTCAACAAGCCTGCCTGCCGGCAGGTCCGGGCTACCGGACTATACGTTTTTAAAGTATTTCCATGGCACAACCAGCATCCCAAAACATTCGCCCTCTTCTTTTCCTATATGCTTGTGGTGCATTTTGTGTGCTCTGCGCAAGGCTTTCGCATAACGATTATTGGCATTTCGAAACAACTTAAACCGCTGGTGAATAAAAATATCATGCACCAAAAAGTAGGTAAGCCCGTACGCAAAAATTCCTAAACCAATAGCGAGTCCAATTTCTACGATTCCGCTTTGCCACAATAAAAAGAAAACAATACTTACCACAGCATAAAATATAAAAAATGCGTCGTTGCGCTCAAACCACGAATCATGATCTTTTTTGTGATGATCGGCATGAAGTGACCATAAAAAACCATGCATTACAAATTTATGTGTAAACCATGCCATGAATTCCATCAGGCAAAACGTAAGTACAAAGACAAGAATATAAACCCACATAATTATAAGGTATTGAATCGGTAATTTAAATAACACTTTGCCAAAAGTCCGACTTTTTGGTAATCCGGAACACGAATACGAGTGTTTTTTATTTCAACCGATGGTGTTTTTTTGAGTTTGGAAAGTAATTTTTTGTAATAAATATAGGCTGTATACACCCCAAACCGCGCTTCAATCGGTAGTTTGCGTATACCGGCAAAGGCCGCGTCAAAATCGGCTTCTATCTCGCGTATAATTTCATTTTTGGATTGTTCGTCTAACCGACTTAAATCGGTATTGGGAAAATACGTTCGCGATAATTCCTCAAAATCAGCTTTTAAATCCCGTAAAAAATTTACTTTTTGAAAGGCAGAACCCAATCGCATGGCCGGTGCTTTGAGTTCTTCGTATTTGTTTGCATCACCATTTACAAATACCTTTAAACACATTAATCCCACCACATCAGCCGAACCATAAATGTACTCATTGTATTCGGATTGCGATTGGTACACGCTTTTATGCAAATCCATGCGCATACTCTTCATAAAAGAACGTATAAGCACCATGGGGATATCATATTTATGAACCGTGTGCTGAAACGAATTCAGTATGGGGTTCAAACTGATTTTATCGCGCAAGGATGCCTCCAAATCGGCTTCAAATTTATCAAGCAATGTCTCTTTATCGTAGTCGTGAAATGAGTCTACAATTTCGTCGGCAAAGCGAACAAAACCGTAAATATTGTAAATATCCTGACGAATCGAGGGAGCCAACATTTTTACAGCCGAGGAAAAAGAAGTGCTGTAAGCGCTGGTTACCTGTCGACTGCAATGGAATGAAACGGTGTCAAATAGTGATTTCATAAAGCATATTTTTTGGGTTAGCCGTTTTTTTTAATTAAATCAGATACCAGTTTTCCGGATATTAAGGAAGGGGGTACTCCCGGTCCGGGAACGGTGAGCTGTCCGGTAAAATAGAGACTTTTCACTTTTTTACTTTTCAGTTTTGGACGTAAAAATGCCGTTTGCAGTAGCGTATTGGCTAAGCCGTAAGCATTACCTTTATAGGAATTGTATTCTTTCACAAAATCGTTTACACAAAAAGATTCCTTAAACAAAATATGTTTTTTTACTTCCTGTTGTGTAAGTTGTTCAAGGCGTGTAATGATTTTTTCAAAATACAGTTCACGCAATTCGGGTGTATCTTTTAACCCCGGAGCTAAAGGTATTAAAAAAATTGCAGCTTCTTGTCCGGAAGGAGCGACATTATCGTCGGTTTTAGAGGGAAAACTTGCATAAAACAAGGGTTCTTTTGGCCATGAAGGCACGTCATAGATGGCGGCTGCATGCGTATCAAAATCGACATCAAAAAATAGTGAATGATGTTCTACATTCTTTAACTTAGTGTCAAGGCCAACATAAAAGAGTAGGGATGAAGGGGCAAATGTTTTCCGCTCCCAATACTTTTCAGTGTACCTGCGATGCTTAGGCTCTAACAAGCTTTCGCTATGGTGGTAATCGGCTCCGGAGAGCACTATGTCTGATTGTATAGCTTTACCATTAACCAGGATTCCGGTAGCTTTGTTGTTTTGCGTGGTAATTTTTTCCACATTGGCATTGGTTTCAAACTGAACACCAAGTTCTATTGCCAACGCTTTCATGGCTTCAATCACAGCATACATTCCTTTTTTGGGATGCCAAGTACCCAAGCCGAAATCAGCAAAATTCATAAAACTATAAAACGACGGCGTATCAGAAGGTTTGGCTCCCAAAAATAACACCGGAAATTCAAGTATTTGAATGAGTTTTTGATTTGTAAAACGCTTGCGAATGTCGCGCGAAATTGTACTAAAAAACTGATTTACTTTGGCTATTGTTTGCGGTGTCACTAATTCAAGCGGAGAAACCCCCGGACGATAAACCAAATTTTTAATCGCAATGTCATAATTGTGCTGGGCTTCTTTTATAAATTGCTTGAGCTTTTGTCCGCTTCCTGCCTCAACCTTTTCAAAAGTAGCGGCAATTTCGTCCATATTGTCTGCAATGGTAATAAAATCGTTCACGCCAAAATAGACCTGATACGCCGGTGACAATTTGATTAAGTGATAATAATCCGAAGGTTTTTTGCCAAAATCGCTAAAAAAGCGTTCGAACACATCAGGCATCCAATACCAAGTTGGACCTATATCGAATGTAAAACCATCGCGAATGAGTTGGCGGGCACGACCACCAACAGTGGCATTTTTTTCATATACAGTAACATTGTATCCGGCCTGAGCCAAATAGCAGGATGCTGCAAGAGAAGAAAAGCCTGAACCGATTATGGAAATTGTTTTTTTCATTTGTTTAACAAATATATAAAAAAGTTAAACAAAAATACAATCTTAAGAAAAAATTATAAATTCTCGGATAATGATTTTATCGAATCAAACATTTTGATGGTGTTGCTTTTGAATTTCGGGTTGATGTATTCAGTCATACGACCCAAAATCCAAAGTTGGGAATGGTCGTTCAAAACTTTTTCCTTAAGTTCTTTTACATACGTATTTATTTCATCGCGATTGGGTTCAACCGTGGTGTAACATACATAGGTTATGTTGTTGAAGTATTTTTTTACATCCAAGAGGTTATCCAAAGGAACACTTTCACCTAAATAAATGGTGCGATACCCATTGAATAAGAATTCATAGTTTAGGTACATTAGTCCGAGTTCATGTATTTCATTTTCAGGTAAGTAAAGTACAAATGTTCGTTCCGGTTTTGTAGGTTCAAAAGCCTGAAGTTTTTCGGTGTTAATGAGGATTTTTTGTTTGATGAGGTAGCTGATAAAATGTTCGTGCGCCGGACTGATGGTTTCAGCTTGCCACAAAAACCCAATTTCAGTTAATAAAGGAATAAAAACTTCGTAGAAAACGTCGCGGAACGATTTTTCAGATAATAATTCGTTGTATGTGTTGAAAAAAAGCGTTTGGTCAAAGTTCATCATTGCCATTTTGAATGAACTCAAGGCATGTGTTTTTGCACTTTTTTCGGATATAATTTCTTTTACTAATTCATTTATTTTTTGCGAAGGCATTTTCGAAATCTTCGAAATTTTGTAGCCATAATCATGCAAAAGTGTTATGTTAAGTAGTTTTTGTAAGGTTGAAATATCATAATAACGAATGTTGGTTTCAGTGCGCATAGGCTCAAAAATAGCATAGCGTTTTTCCCAAATGCGAATAGTATGTGCCTTGATTCCGGAGAGGTTTTCGAGGTCTTTTATACTGAATGTACTTTTAATATTGTTCATTCTTTTTATTTTTTCCTTAAACAAAATTATAAAAAAAAATGAACAATACACATTATTAAATAAATTTTAAGTTTAGTTTTAGCTTTAAACGATACTGAAAGTGCGGTTTTGGACTTTTAATTTTTGATTATTACTTCTGCCATCATCAAGATGTCAGTTGCGCAACATTTAAAAATCATTAAAAAAGAAAATTCGTTTTTTTCCAACCTTTTGTAATTGAAATTTATCTTATTAGAATAACCTAAACGTATTCGTCATGAAAAAAATTTTACTTACAATGCTACTCTTAACAGTTGCAAATTCATTTTCTCAGAGCAAAAATTTTATTGATCAGCCTTTTTTAGAAACGGAAGTGGAACTGGATACTTTATTAATTCCGGATAGAGTTTACCTGACAATAACTTTAAGTGAAACTGACAATAGAAACAGAAAATCCACTGAAGAATTAGAGAATTCAATGAATAGTGTTTTGAAATCTTTGAATATAGATACTGAGAGAGATTTGAGTCTTTTAGACTTAACAAGTGAATTCAAAAGATACTTTTTAGGCGGGCAAAATGTTTTAAAAGTTAAGATGTATTCCCTGCTTGTTAGAGATGCGGTTACAGCCGGTAAGGTGATTTCTGAACTGGAAAAAGTTGAAATATCGAATGTATCAATTGAAAAAGCGGAATATTCTAAAGAAAGTGAAGTCATTTTAGACTTAAAATCAAAAGCAATTTTCAAGTCAAAAGAATATGCAGAAACGATGACTAAACCCTTAAATCAAAAAGTTGGAAAAGCCATTTTCATCTCAGATATAAGTTCTGTTTCAAACCAACTTCAAGGAAATATGAGCGGAATTTACGTTAGAGGCGCATCAAACAATTATGGAGCACGAGCAACTGAACCAATTGTAATAGAATTCAAAAAAATAAGATTTACCTCAAAAGTAACTGTAAAATTTATTATCGAATAGAACTACGTTGCGCAACTGCGGTTTAGTACAATAGTTGATTGCGTTTTTATTTTTTGCAAAATGAAAATTAAATGCTTTTCTGGCTTAGCCACAGCTACGAAGTCACGAATCGTGATTTGCTCTGTTTTGAAAATAAAAAGTCAACGCTTCGCTTTGGATTTTATAAGCTACCTAAAATTAGAGAGGGATTGCCTCACAAGTTCGGCATCCTATGGCGCTCCGTTTTGAAAATAAAAAGTCAACGCTTCGCATATAATAAGCTACTTAAAATTAGAGAGGGATTGCCTCACAAGTTTGGCATCCCATGGCGCTCCGTTTTGAAAATAAAAAGTCAACGCTTCGCTTTGGAGTTTAAAGCTATGTAAAATTAGAGAGGGATTGCCTCACAGGTTCGGCATCCCATGGCGCTCCGTTTTGAAAATAAAAAGTCAACGCTTCGCTTTGGACTTTATAAACTACCTAAATTAGAGAGGGATTGCCTCACAAGTTCGGCATCCCATGGCGCTCCGTTTTGAAAATAAAAAGTCAAC
>JAYRXL010000062.1:0-1230 GCA_041917555.1 Flavobacterium sp.
AAAGCTTTGCCTGCCTATAACAGCGGTTTGCTAAAATGGCGAATTTTTCCTTAAATTCACGTTCAATTTTCGCAAGAAATTGTATTTTAGTAGAAAATTAGCGGTTACGAAGTCGTCACTTCAGCAAGCCGCCACACGTTACCTGCAAGCATAGAGAACGACACCAAATGAAAGAAACGACCAAAGAAATAAAGAAATTAAGGTTAGCAATCATACTGACAAGTATCGTTGGACTTCTTAGTTTTTTCTCATTTACAGTGACAACTTTTGCATATGGAATTGGGGACAATACATTGCCAATTTTATTGCTTTACCCGACTTTCATTCTATCAACAATATTAGTAATTACAAAAGTCCGACTTGGATACATCTTGACACTTTTGACCTCACTGACTTATTTGATTTTCTTGACAAGTGAGGTGGGATATTTTGTGGTTTTCAATTTTCAAAATTCAGTTCTATTAGCGGTATTACTTTTACCATACATTGCATTTTTGACACTTGTTCCACTAACGACAACATATTTGACGCAAAACTTAAGACAGAAAAAAATGTTTCAATTAGGTGCAATGGTTTTATCAATAGGCTTTTTCGTTTTCGCAATTGTTGACAGGCAAAACAAAGATTACTACGGGAATATTTTCATTGAAGCTAAGATTACAGACAGTGGGGAAATCATTTTGAACTGCAAACCGGGCTTTGCTGATTCAAGAACATTTACCATCAAGACAAAATCAAAAGAACTTGAAGACCAGATAATGGAATTTGGAGAATTATATCAAGGAAGCTACTTCCTTCAAAACACGAGAATTTCTAAACAGTTTAGATTTACAAAATTAAAATCAATAACAATAAAGCAATTTGGCGACAATGAATTGAAAAATCATTTGACTTGGACAAAGGAAGAACTGAATGGAGACATAGAATTTTTACAGCCATAAATAGGACAGAAAGACAAGAATGCCAGCAGGTAACAGGCGTTTGGCTCAATGGCGGGTAAAGTGGTGAATTAAACATTCTCCCTCGCATCAACATTTGTGGTGTATTGACAGTTTTGTGCTCCGAAATCCGCCACTGCGCCAAGCGCCAAAACGTTGTACGACATGGCACCACAATATTTTTTATTCCGCATTTTTAGTAAAGTTTGTTAACGTCGGTATTTGATTTGCTTCGAGTTTTGGTTGCTTTATCCTCTTATCACGCCTGAATTTAATCGCGCAGTGATTTTAG
>JAYRXL010000063.1:0-1099 GCA_041917555.1 Flavobacterium sp.
ACAAACCTTAATTTGATGCATCATGAAACTTATAAATCATTCTTTTCGTTTATTTTCAACTTGGCTTTTGGTAGTGGTTTCCTTGAACAGCTTCGGACAAACCACCACCGAAAATTATGTAATGACCACGGTTTATCGCGAGGTTAACGCGCAAAAACCCGCAACTACAATCACCTATTATGACGGCTTGGGCAGACCCATTGAACAAATTGCCAACCAACAATCGGCTACAGGTAAGAATATTGTTACCCCAATCCAGTACGACACCTATGGTCGTCAGGTAAAAGAATACCTCCCCTATGCTACCCAGACTAACGACTTAAACTTTATTCCCGTTAGTTCGGCTCTGAGCGATCAAGCTAATTTTCCGCAGTATGCCGGACAAGTGGCTTATTCTGAAAAACTCTTTGAAGCTTCGCCGCTGAATCGGGTGTTTAAACAAGCCGCTCCGGGCAATCCTTGGGCTATGGGTAGCGGACATGAAATCAAATTTGATTATCAAACCAATACAACTAACGACAACGTAAAGCTGTTTCGTGCTACTGCTACATGGAATCCGACAACAGCCGTTTACGATAGTAGCCTCTCTGCCAACGGATCGGCTGATTATTCGGAAGGGGAATTGTACAAAACCATTACCAAAGACGAAAACTGGGTTAGCGGAAGCAATAATACTACCGAAGAATTTAAAGATAAAGAAGGTCGTGTTGTGCTCAAACGCACCTATAACAACGGAGCACACGACACCTATTATGTATATGACCAATATGGTAATCTTACGTATGTACTCCCGCCCAAGGCGGAAGGTGTTGCTACCGAAGCCAATTTAAATAATTTGGGATACCAGTATAAATACGATATCCGTAACCGGATGGTAGAGAAAAAACTCCCCGGCAAACAATGGGAATATATTGTGTATGACAAATTAGACCGAGTAGTAGCCACGGGACCCGCTTTCAACCCCTTTGGGGGTTCCGACCAAGGTTGGATGATAACCAAATACGATGCGCTTAACCGTCCGGTGTATACCGGTTGGGTGCAAGGTACCTTTAGTAGCGCCGCCCGTAAATCGGAGCAGGAATTGCAAAACAATGCCAAT
>JAYRXL010000064.1:0-3555 GCA_041917555.1 Flavobacterium sp.
GCTGCGTAGGAATGTTGGCAAGTTTTTTAAAACCCGAAGGGAATTTTTTAAAAAAACTTATCAATGTTCCAATTACATTTGAGTAAATTTGAATCAATTAATAACCAAAAAAAGGTCAACGTATTTTAGGACGTGACAAAATCACAAAAACTGCTTTTATGAAGCAAATTATACTTGAACGAAATGTTGAATATGCTATTTGGGAAAACATAATTTATGCTTTAGTTTTTTTGTTGGCTTTATTTATTGGAACATTCCTTTTTTCTTCAGGAAAAACTGCTGTTTTAATTTGTATTTTATCTGGAATACTTGTTTTGATTTGTATTTTAGCTTTACTTACAAAGAAAGGAATAGTAGCTGACTTAAATTTGTATCGTGGCTATTTTTTGTTCAGCAAACTCATATACAAAAAGAGAATTGAAAATCCTGTCTCTGATAAGTTTACAATTCTACATAAGAAATACAGACAGAAATATATTCGCAGTTATAAAGATCCAAATTGGGAATATGCTGTTGACTCGTTTGAATTGTACTTTTATGATGAAGATGGCACAATTCAAAACCCAATTATAAAATGTATGAAGTCAGAAAGTAGTGAAAAAGCAAAAAGCTTTTTGATTGAAAACTTTGGTTTGAAATTCAAAAGTATATAAAAACTGCTGGTAACCCCAGTTTCACGCTATTGCTGGGCTTGCGCTTGCTGTTTTCGTCTTCGTGGAGAATAATCTGGTGTCAACAATTCTATCTTTCAAAGAAATTTTGTAGGTTTGTTTTGGTTCGAGCTTGCAGCAGCAACAGACGTGAAGCCGAGAACCGTTATATGCCATTTTATAATTTCGCGTTTTATAGAAATTAACAATATCTGTTGATAACTAATCAGTTACAAAATTATTTCTCTTTACTTTTTATCTAAATTTGTAATTCACTATTCCTTTTTCTACAAAGAATTAGCAAAAAAATATATTAATACATGAACCAATTTACAAGACAGGTTCTGGGTAAAGACAATATCCCAGAGACAGATAAAGGCGTGTCCTTTTCTGAACTTATTTCAATTTTAGGAAATAATAATTTGGCAAATCAAATTCTTGATTTGTTAGATAGAGATTCATACAAAAATGAGTTTATCTCGATTCCAGGCGCATCAACTTTAGTTAATATACAAAAGAAAATTAACAAAAGATTTTTTAAAGAAGATTTAGAAAGTTCACTTGATGACATAGATCTATATAATGATAAAACCTTCTCGATAAATTTTAACAGTTTAAAAGGGAGTGATTATTTAAGAGATTTGAAATTAGATAAAGTTAAAGCAGAACCATTGTATTCTTCAACTCGTGATTTTTTCTCATCACTATTTCAAATGGACAAATACGCCTCGACTCTAATAAGCAAAGGGCATAAAGAGATTGTAAATACAAATTTAAATCTTCTAAAGTCTGTCCAAAAAACAAATAAAAGATATCGCCTATTACATGATCGGGAAGAAAATCGTTTTTTTTTAAGAGCAATAATTTCTTTGACAAAATATTATGACTACAACAACAACATTGCTGTTGTAATTGGTTTATTGATGCTTCATAACGAATTCAAAAACAATAAAAATTCATATTCTTTATATCGTTGTGAATATAATGAATCATTTATCAGAATGTTTTTTCAAAGCAACAATATAAAAAAGCTTGAGAATATAGGTAATGTTAAAAATATTATTGAAGTTTCAAATGACGAAATAAAGAGAGAATCACTACGTTTTAGTGGAGTTTGTACAATAAGTTTTAAAGACGCTGATGGAAAATCTGGAGATTTATTTATTCAACCTCAAGATATTAAATCTAAAATCCTTTCTATTAGACATAACCAACTCCCAAAAACAGCTGTTGAAGAATTATCAAATATGAACCACTCTTCAAAAATACACGAAAATCTCTTTAATGACATTTCAAGAATTGTTTCAATAAAAGAACCAGAACAAATTAAACACTTAGTGAGAAAGAAAGTTGAAAATGCAAAAGGTGAAGAAGTCAAAAGGTTTAGACAAGAATATTTAACAGAACTTAAGAAAGGAGCAAACAATGTTATTCAATTGCTTACCATTTTCAAAAAGTTAGAATTACTATCTAGTGAAGATATTGATGCAGCGGAATATATAAGATATGTAATATACACAGCACTTATAGAAAGAAAATAATAATAAGAAAGACATGAAAGTAGAGGACTTAATAACTTATGGCGAAGTAGTTGCATCATTGAAAGCAAAAAGAAGACAAAAACATCTTCTTTTTGGAAATGGTTTTAGTATGGCCTATGATCCAAAAATATTTTCTTATAATGCTCTTAGCACATTTATTGACGATTCAAAAAATGATTTACTCATAAAATTATTTTCAATAATAAATACTAAGAATTTTGAATTAATCATGCAACAGTTGGATAATTTCGCGAAAATAGCAAAAGCATTTAGTGATGATGCAGATTTAGTTAAGAAGATTGAAGAAGCTAGTTCTACATTAAAGAACAGCTTAATTGATGCTGTTAAAGAACTTCACCCTGAACACGTTTTTATAATACCCGAACAAAAAAGTCAGTCTTGTCATAGTTATCTCAATGACTTTCTTTCAAATAATGGAAAAGTATTCTCAACCAATTATGACTTGCTTCCTTATTGGGTATTAATGAGAAACGACTCTAAAATTGCTATTGATGGTTTTGGTCGGGAATTAGAAAATCCTGAAGAAGTCATTAAAGGAAAAGATGGTGAATATTCCGAATTGCGCTGGGGAAAACATAAGGACAAACAAAATGTTTATTATTTGCATGGTGCATTACCAATATTTGATACAGGTATTGATATTATTAAAGAAGAATATGATTCTCATCACTACATTTTAGAGAAGATCAATGAGAGAATGGAAAATAAAGAATATCCTATTTTTGTTACTGCAGGAAGTGCTAAAGAAAAGCTTAATCATATTATGCACAACAAGTACCTATCATTTTGCTATGATGAGCTTTGTAAAATTGAAGGCTCATTAGTAACTTTTGGATTTAATTTTGGAGAATATGATACTCATATTATTGATGCCATAAATAAAGCTAGTCATTTTGGCGCACGTGGTGGCGATAAATTACACAGTGTTTACATTGGTGTTTTCTCAGATGAAAATCTTGAATATATAGAAAGTATTAAAAGTAAGTTTATGTGCAAAGTCAATTTATATAATGCAAGAACGGTAAATATCTGGCAATAGTAAAAACGGCATATAACACGTGTTTGCCGCAATTGCTGGGCTTGCGCTTACTATATAGTTTTTCATGGAATATAATCTGGTGACTACAATTTTATCTTTCAAATTAATTCAGTAGTTTTGTTTTGGTTCGTGCTCGCAGCAGCAACTGACGGCAAGCACGGGAACGTTATAGGCAAGCAACCCTAAATGGAACACAAATCATTGAATTTAAATAAATTAAGTTGTTTTTCACAAACAGAATCTTGAAAAGTTTTGTGGAAAATTGGAATGAGAAAAACTTTGCGGAAAATCACTAAACTCAGAA
>JAYRXL010000065.1:0-1292 GCA_041917555.1 Flavobacterium sp.
AGTTTTTCTCATTCCAATTTTCCACAAAACTTTTCAAGATTCAATTTGTAAAAGAAAAACTTAATTTGTTTGAATTCAATGATTTGTGTTCCGTTTAGGGTTGCTTGCCTATAACGGTTTGGGTATTGCCGAAGGCGGGGAAATCGAAGCGATTCACTGTCAACCAAGCAGAAACTTTGGTAGAAGCACAAACTTTGAATTTAGCACATTAACCCCGCTTTTGGCAATACCTTGTTAGCGGTAGTTTTTTCTTATTTCGTATAGGATTTCGTTCAGTTTTGTTTCAATATTTAGTTCGTCAAATAGTTTCTCCGATAAATTTAATGAGTTTTCAAAAGCTAAAATTATGTTTTTAGGATTTAAATCCGATGTTATTGTTTTATACGCAGAATACCAAGTCATATCAATATCCTTTTCAAGACTTTTAGTCGGACTTTCCCAATGTTGGGTTTTGTTTATTCTTGCTCTAATAAGCCAGAGCAAATATTTCTGAACGTTTGATAAACTATGATGAGCGTGAGCAAATTCCTCTCGCTTAATTAAGTTACTTGTTGTCAGTACAACATTCAGTAATGATTGACTTAACCACAAGATGTTTTCATTTGTTATTCTTTCGGGCGATTTCGTTTTGATTTGATTAAGCGTTTTCGTTAAATGTCCGTCTTTGTCGATTAGGTTCATTTGGTCAAAATCGCTAAATGTAACTATTCCGTCCCAAGATTTGATAATTTCAATTTCCTCTGTTTTTAAAAAATGAAATTCTCCTCTGACCAAATTCTCAAAAATAGCAACTTCGGTTCCATATTCATTTATAAAATATAAAGCCACAGGATGAATTTGATTTACCCATTTTTCTGCTGAGAAATTTTCTTTATTTTTTACAAATATGTAAAATTCGATGTCAGAATATTTGTCTCCTTCGTTTTTGGTAAATGAACCATACATAAAAACAGCGGAAATATTTTCGTCTTGTTGAGCTATAGATTTTGTTTTGTTAATCATTTGTAACTGTGTCATTTTTTCTAATTTTTAAAAGTTAATAATAGAAAATTCCATTACTTTTTGAAAGCAATGAAAAGGTTTAAGTTTATATATTTTGGACAGTTACTTATAGCTTCATCGGATTATATTTTTTTATGTTCAACATTCTGTTTTGTCACGTCCTAAAATACGTTGACCTTTTTTTGGTTATTAATTGATTCAAATTTACTCAAATGTAATTGGAACATTGATAAGTTTTTTTAAAAAATTCCCTTCGGGTTTTAAAAAACTTGCCAACATTCCTACGCAGC
>JAYRXL010000066.1:0-5886 GCA_041917555.1 Flavobacterium sp.
AAACTTTGCCTGCCTATAACAGCGGTTTGCTAAAATGGCGAATTTTTCCTTAAATTCACGTTCAATTTTCGCAAGAAATTGTATTTTAGTAGAAAATTGAGCGGTTACGAAGTCGCCACTTCAGCAAGCCGCCACACGTTATCGGCTATTCTAAAAGACACTCTACGAACATCAAGCAGACCAAAAATTAAAATAAATTTGTACCTTTGCCGTTATAAAAACAGAATGACAAAAAAGTTTCACATATTACTCATCATCTTGACACTTGGTTTCTTTACGACACCAACGCTGACTTATGCTTGTGGAACAAATTCAACAAAAACAGAAAAATCTTGTTGTAAAAAAACTAAAACCGAAAAAGACAACAAAAAAAACTGTTGTAAAAGTAATAAATCTAAAAACGACAAAGACAATAATGGTTGCGATGGAAAATGTAATAACTCAAATTGCAGTTGTCCAACAAATCATTGTGCTTTTGCATTACCTTTTTGGATTGAAACAAAAATAAAAATTTACTTTGCTGAAAGCAAAAAATTAAAAAATTACTACAACGAAAACTATCTTTCTGATGGTTTTATTTCCATTTGGACACCGCCTAATATAGGCTAATATCTTGCCTTGACAGCCATAGGTCTGTCCAATCCAAAGCAAACGATTTGCTTTGCGACTTTCAATTATTTACAAAATTTTAAATTTTCAAAAATGAAATCAATAAAAATATTGATGGCAATTACTGTATTGCTATCGTTTACAGCGTGTAACGCTCAAATAAAAAATGCTAAAACCGAAAATGTAAAAATTTACGGTAACTGTGGTATGTGTGAGACAACCATAGAAAAAGCAGGAAACAAAAAGAAAATAGCCAAAGTAGATTGGAACAAAGATACCAAAATGGCTACTATTACCTACGATGCAAAAAAGACCAATCAAGATGAAATTTTGAAACGAATTGCATTGAGCGGTTACGATAGCGAAAAATTTCTTGCCCCAAATGATGTGTATGCAAAACTTCCTGAATGTTGCCAATACGAAAGAAAAGCACAGACGGTGGCAAAAGTAGAAACATCAAAAATAGACAGTTCTAAAATGGTAGTAAAAGAAGACCATTCTGCACACAACCATTCGACTATGGCTGAAACAAAACAAGAAGTGCCACAACTGAAAGCCGTTTTTGACAATTATTTTGCTGTTAAAGATGCTTTGGTAAAAACCGACGGAAACACATCATCTACAAAAGCAAAAGATTTGCTAAATGCAATTAATGCTGTAAAAATGGACAAACTTTCTGCCGAAGAACATACTGTTTGGATGAAAGTAATGAAAGATTTGGCGTTTGATGCTGAACATATTGCCGACACAAAAGATGCTTCACACCAAAGAGACCATTTTATGACACTTTCTAAAAATATGTATGCTTTAATCAAAGTTTCCAAAACAGAAACCCCAACCTATTACCAATTTTGCCCAATGGCAAACGATGGAAAAGGTGCAAATTGGTTGAGTAAAGAAAATGCAGTTAAAAACCCATATTATGGCAATCAAATGCTTACTTGTGGTAAAGTGGTGGAAACAATAAAATAAAAATACAGGGTAGCCTTCGGCTACCCTATTAATAATTTTAATGATGAAATTTATAAAATGGATAATCAAAAAAATATTTATAAAAAACTGTTGCCGATAGTTTTAATGCTGTTGGCAACTTCAATTGCATCTGCCCAAAAAGTAGTACGATACGACTTATATGTAAAAGATACTTTGGTCAATTTTGCAGGCAAGGAAAAACGAGCCATTGCTGTAAACGGACAAATACCTATGCCTAATTTGGTGTTTACGGAAGGAGATACGGCAGAAATTCACGTTCATAATTTGCTCAAAGAAGAAACCTCTTTACATTGGCACGGCTTGTTTTTGCCCAACAAAGAAGATGGTGTTCCGAATCTTACGCAAATGCCTATTAAACCAAATACAACACACATTTATCGTTTCCCTATTATCCAAAATGGTACACATTGGTATCATTCACATTCGGGCTTACAAGAACAAATAGGTATGTATGGTAATTTTATAATGCTTAAAAAACAAAGCGACCCAACGTTTAGAAAAGGTATTGATGATTTACCAACCTTACCCATTGTGTTAAGCGAATGGACAAACGTAAAACCTGAGAACATTCACAGAATGTTGCACAATGCCAATGATTACCCAGCTTTGAAAAAAAATGCGGTACAAAGTTATGCTGAAGCTATTAAAGCAGGACATTTTAAAACCAAACTCAAAAACGAATGGAAGCGAATGTTGGCAATGGATGTAAGCGATGTGTATTACGAAAAAATATTTATGAACGGTAAACCCAGTTCAGACCTTACAAGCATTGACGGAAAGGAATTAAAAGCAGGCGACAAAGTTCGGTTACGCATTTCAAATGGTGGTGCATCGTCTTATTTTTGGCTTACTTATGCAGGTGGTAAAATTACCGTAGTAGCCAACGATGGAAACGATGTAGAACCTGTGGAAGTAGATAGATTGATTGTTGCCGTTTCTGAAACTTACGACATCATTGTAAATATTCCTGCCGATAATACAGCTTTTGAATTTTTAGCAACTACCGAAGATAGAACCAATTCAGCATCATTATATATTGGTAATGGCATCAAACAACTCAAATCGCCACAGCCAAGATTGAAATATTTTGAAGGAATGAAGATGATGAATGATATGATGAAAATGAATGGCGACTTGGACGATATGGGAATGAATATGAGCCTAAACCAAATGGATATGAATGTAGTAATGTATCCAGAAATAACAGGCGATAGCAAACCAAAACAAAGCGACAATGACCCAAACCGATACAATGCCAATGCCTTGGCAGACATTGTAACGCTAAATTACGCAATGCTAAAATCTCCCCATAACACATCGCTTCCCAAAGATGCACAAGTAAAGGAACTAAAATTTACACTTACAGGCAATATGAACCGATATGTGTGGAGTTTGGACAATAAAGTAGTATCGGAAGCGGATAAAATTTTAATCAAAAAAGGCGAAAATGTACGTATAGTATTGTACAACAATTCAATGATGCGACACCCAATGCACTTGCACGGACACGATTTTAGATTACTAAACGGACAAGGCGAAAATGCACCACTAAAAAATATTGTGGACATAATGCCAATGGAAACTGATACCTTAGAATTTAACGCCAATGTTGAAGGCGATTGGTTTTTTCATTGTCATATTCTATACCATATGATGAGTGGTATGGGCAGGGTTTTGAGTTACGAAAACCAAGCACCAAATCCTTTAATTCCCAACCCGAAATTGGCTCAAAGAAAACTTTTTGCAGACGATAGAAAATTTCATTTTATGGCAGAAAATGATTTTGCTACTAACGGAAATGATGGTATGGCAATGTTTCAAAATACTCGATGGAGCATTGGTACAGAATGGCGTTTAGGTTATAACGATATGCACGGTTATGAAACTGAAACACATATTGGGCGGTACTTTGGAAAAATGCAATGGTTTATGCCTTTTATAGGCTTTGATTGGCGATACAGAAAATTGGGGCATAACGAAGTAGAAAAAAACCTTTTCGGGCAAACCAACACCAAAGACAATAGAACACAGATAAGTTTAGGTTTCAATTATACCTTACCAATGATGGTTACTTTGCAAACAGAAGTATATCAAGACGGTAATGTAAGGCTACAATTGATGAGAGAAGATATACCTATTACAAAGCGTTTTAGAATGGCTTTTATGGTAAACACCGACAAAGAATATATGGCAGGTTTTCGATACATAGTTAATAAAAATTTAGGTATTACAACTCATTACGACAGTGATATGGGACTTGGTTTTGGACTATTTCTGAATTATTAAAAAGACAAAAAAATCACGGACGGAAGAAGAACAGCCGATAACACGGGTTTTGTGAAATTGGGGCAGAAGTGCTAAATTTGAACATTAGTAATTCTAATCAACATTTGTGGTTTATTGAACATTTGTGCCTTGAAAGCCCCAACTTCACAAAGCCCGAAAACGTTGTGAGAAATGTTAAAAAATCGTGCAAAAAAGAAAATTTTCTATAAATTGCAGAAAAAATCGAAATATGGGTTATAAACAAGTTGACGAAAAAGTAAATAAAGTAGAAGATTTATTCTACGAATACAGAGTTGGAGCTAAACCATTTCTCAAATGGGTTGGAGGAAAAAGACAACTTTTATCTCAATTTGAAAACCTCTATCCTACTGAACTCAAACAAAGAAAAATTAAAAATTATTATGAGCCTTTTGTTGGTGGCGGAGCCGTTTTCTTTGATGTTGCTCAAAACTACGAAGTTGAAAACGCCTATCTTTACGACATCAATGACGAGCTAATCCTGTGTTATAAAGTAATTCAAAAAGATGTTCATAAACTTTTAGAGTTTTTATATAAATACGACAAAATTTACAAAAGTCTTTCAGAGAAAAAACAGCAAGAATTTTATTATGAATTAAGAGATTCATATAACTTAAATCGTTTCAACATTGATTACGAGAAGTATTCAGAAAATTGGATTCCAAGAGTTGCGCAAACTTTATTTTTAAATAAAACTTGTTTTAACGGCCTTTTCCGTTTCAATTCCAAAGGAGGTTTTAATTCACCACAAGGAAAATACAAAAATCCAAATATAGTTGACGAACAAAACTTACTGAATGTGTCTAAACTTTTAGAAATTGCAACTATTAAAAAAGCAGATTTTCGTGAAGTAAAAAATGATGTGAAAGACAATTCGTTTTTATATTTTGATCCTCCATACAGACCAATAAGTGAAACTGCAAGTTTCACAGCTTATAGTAAATTTAATTTTGAAGATGACGAGCAACTTCAACTTGCA
Source organism: Flavobacterium sp. (assembly GCA_041917555.1). Taxonomy (GTDB): domain Bacteria; phylum Bacteroidota; class Bacteroidia; order Flavobacteriales; family Flavobacteriaceae; genus Flavobacterium. The sequence goes on from JAYRXL010000066.1 coordinate 4,886, forward strand.
AGTTTATATATCGAACTTGACCAACTTGGTCATAAGTTAATGTTAAGTAATTCAGATCCTAAAAACACAAATCCTGATGATAACTTTTTTGACATAATTTATTCAAATTATAATATTTCAAGAGTTGATGCGAAGCGTTCAATAAATTCAGACCCAACAAAAAGAAATTCAATTACAGAAATTGTAGTTACAAATTATTAGAATAAAATGGCTAAAGGTAAAAGTGCTAACACAACAGGAAATCAACTAGAAATTGCTGTATTAACTGTTCTATCAAATAAAGGTTTTGAGATTGAAATGTATAGAGTTTGGGAAAAAAGCCCCGAAAAATATGGCCAAGAGTTGTTATTGAAAAATGTTCCTTTTGAAACAATTTATGGACATAAAGGAAATACAGAGTTTTTGCTTATTTCCGAAAAATACAATTTAAGAATAAGAATTGAATGCAAATGGCAACAAAGTGCAGGATCAGTTGATGAGAAACTTCCATATTTATATTTGAACACAATTGAAGCAATGCCAGAGAAAGATGTAATGATTTTAATTGATGGTGAAGGTTTCAAAGCTGGTGCAAAAACTTGGTTAAGAAAAGCTGTAAAAGAAAAACTCTACACAACTGATAAAAATAGAGATACAAATATTATGGTTTTTACTCTAGCTGAATTTTTTACTTGGGCGAATAAAACATTCGAATAAAAAGAAACACTTCTCACAACACGTGTTTGCCACAATTGCTGGGCTTGCGCTTGCTATTTTGCATTTCATGGAACATAATCTGGTGACTACAATTCTGTCTTTCAATTTAATTTTGTAGTTTTGTTTTGGTCAGTGCCAGCAGCAGCAACTGATGGCAAGCACGGGACCGTTATAGGCAAGCAACCCTAAACGGAACACAAATCATTGAATTCAAACAAATTAAGTTTTTCTTTTACAAATTGAATCTTGAAAAGTTTTGTGGAAAATTGGAATGAGAAAAACTTTGCGGAAAATCACTGAAATTG
>JAYRXL010000067.1:0-1969 GCA_041917555.1 Flavobacterium sp.
GCTGCGTAGGAATGTTGACAAGTTTGGAAAAAAATCCCTCCAAAGATTTTTTCTAAACTTATCAATATTCCGATTACAATTCACTATTTTTGATAAACAATTTGACAACAAAAGTTGTCAACCTATTTCAGGAAATGACAAGACACCGTACAACATCAAACTGATAGACAAAATTGAATGATTTATAAAGAGTTTCAACCCGACAAATTACTAACCGATTTCGTTAAGAATTATTGGTGGTTTGACAATTCTACAACTCAACAACTTGACTTTACAATTTTGCCAGACGGTTGTTTTGACCTTATCATTTCATTTGACAACTTCCAACAAGAAGAAATTTCACTGACAGGAATTTGGACTAAACAAGTTGAGGTTTCTATTGAGCCAAACAGACAACTTTTTGGAATACGCTTTAAATTATTAGCGGTTGACTATATTTTACAACAAAACATTTCAGCGTTTTGTGACAGCGAACAAATAAAGGAAAACGACTTTTGGCAATTAGACAAAGCATCGTTTACAAATTTAGAAAGTGAAACAGAAAAGTTGAATAAAATTATGCTTTCAATATTGGGAAGTCAAAAAGGAATTGACCACAGAAAACAAAGCCTTTTCAAATTGTTGTATCAAACAAATGGCGAGCAAACAGTAGAGCAATATTCACAGCAAGTTTTTTGGACAAGCAGACAAATCAATCGTTATTTCAAAGAAAGATTTGGAATACCACTAAAATCATACTGCAAAATTTTAAAACTTTTTGCTTCTTTCAAGCACATCAGGAAAGGACAACTTTATCCCGAACAAAATTATTTTGACCAATCACATTTCATAAAAGACTTAAAGAAACATACAGGAAACAACCCAACAGAATTGTTTGAGAATAAAAACGACCGATTTTTACAATTGGCAACGATGACTGAAAAGTAGTTTTGCATCATAAATTTTAAAAATAACAAAATGAAATTCAGTAACATCAGACTTTTAGTGAACGACTTTGATAAGTGCTTCACTTTTTACAACGACATTCTTGGTTTAGAATGTACTTGGGGTAAACTTGGCGACAACTTCGCAAGTTTCAACATTGGTAATCCATCAGGACTTGCATTATTCAAAGCAGAATTAATGAGCATTGCCATCAACAACACAAACGCAAAGAAGAATGAAATTTTGCAAGACAAAGTTGCAATCATTGTGCAAGTGGACAGCGTAAACGAAACATACAATTCGTTACAAAAAAAAGGCGTAAAATTCTTAACAGAGCCAAAAGATATGACGGCTTGGGGAATTAGAGTTGCACATTTTAGAGACCCTGAAAACAATTTAATTGAGTTGTATTCTGAATTGCCAAAAGAAAAATGGGACGACCACTTAATTGAAGACGAAAAGAATTTTCAAAAAGGCAAATGACAAAAGAGCAAACGATAAAAGAACTAACAATTATTCCAGGGGTTGGTAAGTCATTGGCTACCGACCTTTGGAATATTGGTATTAAATCAATTGCAGACTTGAAAGGACAAAACGCTAATAAACTTTATAACCTTTCAAACGCTTATGCAGGAACAATTCAAGACAGATGTGTTTTGTATGTTTTTAAATGTGCTGTTTACTTTGCAGACACACCGACAAATGAACACGAAACGGAAAAATTAAAATGGTGGAATTGGAAGGACGAGAAAAAAAACGGCACATAACATCGGTTTTGCGATATTGGGGCTGATGTACTAAATTTGAGCATTGGAATTCTATTGAGCATTTGTACTAAATTGAACATTTGTACTTTGAATTCCCCAACATCGCAAAGCCGAAAACCGTTAGCGGTAATTTTACCAAATGCATCGTCCTAAAATAGGTTGACTAAAAATTAAACACTTTTAGTAACCTATGGAAACACAAAAAAAACAAACCTGTCGAAAAAATGAGTATCAAAAAGTTAGCTTTGATCTCAAACTTTCCATCATTGACCAAATTA
>JAYRXL010000068.1:0-1430 GCA_041917555.1 Flavobacterium sp.
AAACTTTGCCTGCCTATAACAGCGGTTTGCTAAAATGGCGAATTTTTCCTTAAATTCACGTTCAATTTTCGCAAGAAATTGTATTTTAGTAGAAAATTGAGCGGTTACGAAGTCGCCACTTCAGCAAGCCGCCACACGTTACCAGCCATTTTAACACAACAGCACAACAATGAATTTAACAGTTGAATATAAAGATACCACAGGTACAATTTCTAATCAAAATCACAGCTTAACAAGAATTGCTTTTGCAAAACATTTAGCAATTGCTGGACAAGGCTTTGCCCCACGACCGCAAAAACTTATTCGGACACTTTCAATGTTTTTTCATTACAGTTATTATTTGCAAAGACAAGCATTTAATAACAATAGATTTTCGGAACCTCCAATTCAACTTTCTGACCCAACTGAAAAAGGACAATTTTCAAATCTTGCAGGTAAAGCAATCGCTGACTTTTTATCTAAACGAATTGACCAAAGTATTTTTACTGTGAACTATGAAGCAGCAATGAGATTAAGGAATATGCCGCTAAATGTTGGACGACCTGACTTACTTGCATACAAGCAAAATTCAATGTTTGCTATCGAAGCAAAAGGATATTCTGGTGGACACGGTAATATGACAATTCACAAAGTACAATCTCAAACAGGCGGAATTCCAGTAAATTTTTCTGTTGCTTGTGTTTCTTATAATCTTTACAATAACGTGCAATGTAAATATCACGACCCATATAATGACAATGTTCTTTACGACAATGAATTACTAAAAAAGTTAACTCGACAATATTATAATGGGCTTGCAGAATTTTTAAACGAAAAATATTTCAACTACAGAGAAATAGAAATTCAAAGCGAAAAATTCTATGAAGTTGAGTTATCGTATAAACCTTTTGAGAAATTATTCCCTGACGAATTTCCGTTCAGACATTTTTGGCACTTTGAAATTCTTGAGTTTTATAGACCAAGATTAATTCTGCCAATTGCAATAAGAGATTATGCAGAAGACGGTATTACAAATCAAATTAAACCATTCATTTTTGATACAAATAAAGAGCAAGAAAAGAACTTATATATAGACAATGACAGAGTTGGTTTGCAAATTAGACGATAGAAAACGGCTGGTAACAACGGTTTGCCGCAATTGCTGGGCTTGGGCTTGCTATTTTCGTCTCCGTGGAACATAATCAGGTAATTACAAGTTTATCTTTCAAAGAAATTTCGTAGATTTGTTTTGGTTCGTGCTTGTAGCAGCAACTGACGGCAAGCCGCAAACGTTAGCAGCTATATTTGAAAATGACAATTCCTGAAATAGGTTGACAAAAAATTAAACACCTTTTTGCAACTTATGACACTAACAAAAAAACAATCATGTCCAAAAAAAGAGTATCAAAAGATTGGTTTTGATCTCAAACTTTCCATCATTGACCAAATTA
>JAYRXL010000069.1:0-1249 GCA_041917555.1 Flavobacterium sp.
GCTGCGTAGGAATGTTGACAAGTTTGGAAAAAAATCCCTCCAAAGATTTTTTCTAAACTTATCAATATTCCGATTACAATTCACTATTTTTGATAAACAATTTGACAACAAAAGTTGTCAACCTATTTCAGGAAATGACAACGACCCAACCGACAATAATAAATAATGCAAAAAACGACATTTAAAATATCAAAAATGGACTGCCCATCCGAAGAGCAAATGATACGGATGAAACTTGCCGACTTGAAGAACATCAACTCGTTGGACTTTGATTTACCTAATAGACTGCTGACCGTTTTTCACACAGACAACCACGACCAAATTTTTCAGCGACTTGACAACTTAAAATATGACACTTCACTTATTGACAGCGTTTCGGCAGACAATTATTCTGTTACAACCGACAACACCGACCGAGAAAGAAAATTGCTTTGGCAAGTTTTAGCTATCAACTTTTTCTTTTTTGCACTTGAACTTACGACAGGTTTCGTTTCAAACTCAATGGGACTTGTTGCCGACAGTTTAGATATGCTTGCCGACAGTATTGTTTACGGACTTGCACTTTTCGCTGTTGGTGGGACAATGACACGAAAAAAGAACATTGCAAAATCAGCAGGTTATTTTCAGTTGACACTTGCCATTTTTGGTTTCATTGAAGTAATCAGACGATTTATTGGAACTGAAACAGTTCCTACATTTCAGACAATCATAATTATTTCAATTCTTGCACTTATTGGCAACGGACTTTGTTTGTATTTACTGCAAAAAAGCAAAAGCAGAGAAGCACATATGCAAGCGAGTATGATTTTTACATCTAATGACGTAGTTGTAAATTTAGGTGTAATTGTCGCAGGCGGACTTGTTTACTTGACAAACTCAAAATATCCCGACCTTATCGTTGGGACAATAGTATTTTTCATCGTTGGACAAGGAGCATTTAAAATTCTAAAACTATCAAAATGACGGAAGGACAAAAAACCACTACTGCTAACAGCGGTTTGGCAAAAGGCGGGGTTTCGTGCTTCGTAGAAACATTTGTGGTTTATCAAACATTTTTGCTTCGTATGAACATTTGTGGTAAAAATCCCGCCCTTCGCCAAGCCGCAAACCGTTATAGGCAAGCAACCCTAAATGGAACACAAATCATTGAATTTAAATAAATTAAGTTGTTTTTCACAAACAGAATCTTGAAAAGTTTTGTGGAAAATTGGAATGAGAAAAACTTTGCGGAAAATCACTAAACTCAGAA
>JAYRXL010000070.1:0-1335 GCA_041917555.1 Flavobacterium sp.
CCAAGTAAAAAATAAATAAGTTACAATTCGGTCTAATTTGTCAAACCAATTCTCCGTGTAAATTAATTTTTCACGTTTTATACTTTCTGTAATATTCAGATCTTTTAAGTTTCTCAAGTGATTGGTTGCTGTTAACGTTCCGGCGCTTGGCGAGGTTGCGAACTTCGGAACCGATTATTTTCTATCAAAGATAAAATTTCTTGCGAGAAATAGACGTGAATTTGCCACATAATTCGCAATCTTGCCAAACGCCTGTTAGTGGCAGTATTTATTAGGAATTCTGAATTACAAATTTTGTGTTTTCAAAGTTTCCATTTTCTAAATCTTGCTTTTTTATTCCAAAATATATTCCGCCACTTGCTCCAAACTTACTAAATTCTGGGTTTTCATCTAACATATCAATTTGAAGCAAAAGAATGATTTCCTTTTCGTTTTTCTGAATTTCAGTTTTCTTTTTTTCGTTAATTTCATTTTCAAGATTATAGTTTTGGTTTGCCCACCAATAACTTACGTCACCTTGAACTGCATTTGCATTCCCCAATATTTGATGTCCAACATCTTGTTTTGCGCCAGTTATTTCACAAATTAATTCGTTTGCTTCAAAAAGCAGATTTTCATCTTCATCACTAAAACCATTTTCAATAATTTGATAGTTTTGATAAGATGGTAATGAATAATGTTCGCTATATTCAATTATGCATTCTTTGAACTTGGCTAAATCATTATAATTTATCGGATAATCTTGAGTTTTTAAATCATCAACGTTTTCATTGAAATATAAAACTTTATGGATTTTGTTAAAAGGCTCAGATTGATAATCAGTTTGATTTGTTGAGAAGAAGAAATATAAAATTCCTTTTTTTGGTAATTTGTTTTCAATATCAAACTTAATTTCTTCTAAATTTATTTGACCAATAAATGCAAAAGGAAAACCATTTAAGCTTGGCCACTTAGTTTCTTTAGGTAAATCGGGTAATCCACCAAATTTTGATTTACCAATTTTGATTTTCTCTTTCGCTATTTTTGTTTTTACTGAAATAGTAGGCTTAAGCAATCCTAAAACTATATTAAAGTCAACTTCCCAATTTAATTTTTTTAATTGCTTTTTAACTTTTTCTTTTAAGTTTTTATCTCCAAAGATATTCCAATTCATAGATTTGTGGTTTTTGCAGAATTTTCGTGTAATATTGCCACTAACGTGTGGCGGCTTGCTGAAGTGGCGACTTCGTAACCGCTAATTTTCTACTAAAATACAATTTCTTGCGAAAATTGAACGTGAATTTAAGGAAAAATTCGCCATTTTAGCAAACCGCTGTTATAGGCCGTTTATATTTC
>JAYRXL010000071.1:0-1144 GCA_041917555.1 Flavobacterium sp.
CTTTATGAAAATGGAAAGGGAGTTGAACAATCGTATTTCCACGCCAAAAACTTCTACGAACAAGCTTGTAATGGCGGCGATATGTTGGGATGCAAAAATTTAGGTTATCTTTATGAAAATGGAAGAGGGGTTGAGCAGTCCTATTTCAAGGCCAAAGATTTATACGAAAAATCCTGCAATGGCGGCGAAAGTACAGGCTGCACGAATTTAGGTGTGCTTTTTGAAAAGGGAAATGGAGTTAATCAATCATATTACAAAGCCAAAGACTATTACGAAAAAGCTTGTAATGGCGGCAATATGTTGGGATGCACAGATTTAGGTTTTCTTTATGACATGGGAAATGGAGTTGAACAGTCTTATTTCAAGGCCAAAGACTTTTACGAACAAGCTTGTAATGGCGGCAATATGCTGGGATGTAAAAACTTGGGTTTTCTTTATGAAAATGGACGTGGGGTTTCTCAATCATACACCAAAGCCAAAGATTCATATGAAAAAGCCTGCAATGGCGGCGAAAGCACAGGCTGCACTAATCTAGGTTGGCTTTTTGAATTTGGAAACGGAGTTACCCAATCATATTACAAAGCCAAAGAATTATATGAAAAAGGTTGTAATGGCGGCAATATGTTGGGATGCACAGATTTAGGTGTGCTTTTTGAAAAGGGAAATGGAGTTGAACAGTCCTATTTCAAGGCCAAAGATTTATATGAAAGAGCCTGCAATGGCGGCGACATGCAGGGATGCAACAATTTAGGGGCCGCCTATCACAATGGAAATGGCGTCACACAATCATTTTCCAAAGCAAAAGAATTGTATGAAAAATCATGCGGTGTCGGCATCAATATGGGTTGCAACAATTTAGGCATTCTTTATGAATATGGTAATGGGGTTGCCCAATCCTATTCCAAGGCCAAAGAATTATATAAAAAGGCCTGTAATGGCGGCCTTAAAGCTGCATGTGATAACTCTAAACGACTTTAAGTTCTTATTTTTCAATCATTAATGCACGATCAAAATGGTAATTTATTTTTCGGCATTTTTGAGTTAAGCGACTTTATGAAACAAAATTCTTTCTATTCCAAAATCGCCAAAAATGCTGCGAAATTTACCGGTAAGCCGATAGTATTTACATTGGCTTTGACAACGA
>JAYRXL010000072.1:0-1725 GCA_041917555.1 Flavobacterium sp.
CCAAGTAAAAAATAAATAAGTTACAATTCGGTCTAATTTGTCAAACCAATTCTCCGTGTAAATTAATTTTTCACGTTTTATACTTTCTGTAATATTCAGATCTTTTAAGTTTCTCAAGTGATTGGTTGCTGTTAACGTTCCCACGCTTGGCGTCATTTGCGAACTTCGGAACTGATTATTTTCTATTAAAGATACTATTTCTTGCGAAATGTCAACGTAAATTTACCACAAAATTCGCAATTGCGCCAAACGTGTGTTAGCAGCTGTGTTTTTTATGTCAAATAATTTTCTAATTCTCCTTTCCATTTCAGAAATCCATCAACGAATTCAGAATAATTGTGATAAATTCGTCTGAATGGTTCATCTGCCGTATTTATGTAAGCTGTTTTACCTTGAATTTTGATTACGTTAATTATATTTTCTAATTTTTGCAATGTCAACTTAAGAACATTTTTGTCTTTTGCAATGTGCCAAACGTAAGTTGCTTCTTCGGTGTCAAGTGTTTCCCAAATGATGTGGTAATTTCTATCGCCTTGAATTAGGAAAATAAATGAAAATGGTTTATGAATGAACCTAAGTTTCATAATTTCGTGTGAATGTTTACTGGATAAGAACCTCAATTGCTTGTAGTGTTTGGTATTTGAAATTTTCAGTAAGTCTTCAAAGAAATCTTTTTCGTTATTGAAGAAAGTGTTGGACTTAAATTTTTCGTCAGCGAATGTGTCAAAATATTCGTCCATTGTAAACAAGTTTTTATCAATGCTAACACTTATTTTTTTCTTAGTTGCTCTAACAAATTCAAATTTTACATTATCAATTAGTTCACTGTTAATCTTGTCTATTTCGGGTGATTTTGCAACTATCGACGTTACATTATAATCCGTTAGCTCAACTGTTGTCGTTACTTGTATTTTTTTTGTTTTAAGAACATTTGCAAAATAATTTTTTACAGCATCAAATTCCTCTCTAATGTCATAGTTTTCAATTGTAAATTCAATTGACTTGTCGAATCCTTGCAACTTTTTATGAAATGATACACCACCAAGAATAAAGCGAACGTCCTTCAGCGGAATAAAAAAAACTTCGTTTATAGTTTGTTTGTATGGCTGTCTAACAAAAGATTCTGTTTTGTAATTGTCTGACCTTTTTGGTATTATATTCTGCGAAGGAAAAACAGATCCAGAACCTGATAGAGTTTTTAAAAGTCCTGATGTATCAATTCCGCGAAAGGTTATAAATTCAATTTCGTTTAGTTTGCTTGAAAGTTGTTTTTGGTTGTACTCAAATTCTGCTTCACCAATCTGATACGAAAGAATTTCACAGAATATTTTCTTTTCGGATTGTGAATAATCTATAACTTTAATTGTCCAATAAGCTGTTGATTTGAAAATTTTACCTCTAACAAAATCAGGCAAGTCAACTTGTTCCAAGATTATTGGTTTGTTAGTTGTCAAATATGCTTTATCTTGCTTAAAGATTATTTTAAGTTCTTGCTCTTTCATTTTAAGCTATTTTCATAACACAATTTTAAGTCATTTTTTGTCTTAAAAATTGCGTTAGATTCTTGAGTCTGCGTTAACATAGCTGCTAACGTGTGGCGGCTTGCTGAAGTGGCGACTTCGTGACCGCTTAATTTTCTACTAAAATACAATTTCTTGCGAAAATTGAACGTGAATTTAAAGAAAAAATCGCCATTTTAGCAAACCGCTGTTATAGGCAGGCAAA
>JAYRXL010000073.1:0-95034 GCA_041917555.1 Flavobacterium sp.
GGAGGACCACAAAGCTGTACTCTAAAGTGCAGCTTTTTTTGTATGCAATCGGTTTGTTATATAATATATAGTCCTTTTTTAGGGAGCTATTATGTAGGGGTTACTTCTGAGGGGGAGTTGTCTCGTTTGGAGAAGCATAATTTGGGTAATAAATAGTTTATTCGAAAAAAAGTATACGGTTAACCCTTTTCAACATTTCTGAAAGCTAACAGGATTCTCCCGTTTTACTTAAGAAAAGGTTTGCAACTTTTTTTTAAGGAGTTTTTGCCTAACTAAGGTTTGTATATTTTTCCAGTATTAGAATATAATGTTAAAATAGTTTTACTTTTTTTGCGTTTTACTGTTAGATTTGTAGAGTTTAGCTTAAGAAATATTGCTTTTTGTCGAGAATTTCCAAGAAATGCAGTAAAAAATTTTGAACAATAGTTTTTTTTTATACTTTTACAACCTTTGAAAATAGTCCCAATGAGAGTAGTACTTCTCTTTTGTTTAGTAATGACAGGAAGTTTCGGGTTTGCTGCAGATCCGCCACCACCACCTACTACGCCGCCGCCGCCGGGGTTACCGATTGACGGAGGGTTGTTGGTATTAGCGGCAATTTCTGTTATGTTTGGAATTTATAAAATCTACCACCATACTAAAAAAAGAACAGTTTAAACACTGTTCTTTTTTGTTTGATGTAGTCGGCTAACATATTTTCCAATGACATCAAACTCTAAATTTACGCGTGTCCCTTTTTCAATTGAGCCGAAAGTGGTGTGTTCAAAAGTATATGGAATAATGGCCACACTAAAGCCGTTGTTTTTGGAATTAACCACTGTCAAACTTACCCCATTAACAGTTATTGATCCTTTTTCAATAGTAATATTACCCAAGGAATCGTCATACTCAAAGGAAAAAATCCAACTCCCATTGGCTTCTTGCCTGTCAATACAAAATCCTGTTTGATCCACATGACCTTGCACGATATGGCCGTCAAGTCGGTCGCCTAAACGCATCCCACGTTCCAAGTTCACACGATCGCCACAAAGCCATTCACCAATGGTTGTTTTGTTAATGGTTTCTTCTATGGCTGTTACTTTATATTCTTCGCCACGAATTGCTGTTACGGTAAGACAAATGCCATTGTGAGCAACACTTTGATCTATTTTAAGTTCGTTTGTGAATGCCGATCGTAAGGTCAATGTGAGGTTTCCGCCTTCTTTTTCAATGGCAGTGATGGTTCCCTTTGTTTCAATAATTCCTGTAAACATCTGGTTTTATTTTACTAAATTTGCATCGCAAAGTTAGCAATAATCAGAGTAACTCCCTGATAAGTGCGAACAACATTTAAATAAAAGCCAAATGAAAAAATCAGAAAGCATTATTGTCGGAATTTCGGTAGGTGATTTAAACGGAATCGGAGCTGAGGTTATCCTGAAAACATTTGAAGACAACCGAATGCTAGAGTTGTGTACGCCAGTTATTTTTGCTAATGCAAAAATCATCTCTTTTGTCAAAAAAACGCTCAACCTAAATTCTCCTATCCACGGTATTGATAAGCCGGAACAAATTGTGGCCGGAAAATTAAATGTTCTTAATGTGTGGCGAGAAGGAGTCGATATCAATTATGGAAAAAATGACGATACTGTTGGCAACTATGCAATCACCTCATTTGTAGCGGCAACTAAAGCACTCAAAGAAGGCGTTGTTGATGTTTTGGTAACGGCACCCATAAACAAATACACGATTCAATCGGATAATTTCAAATTTCCGGGGCACACTGACTATTTGAGCAAAGAGCTCAATGGCGATGCACTGATGTTAATGGTTCATGATAATCTTAGGGTAGGATTGCTCACCGACCATGTTCCTGTTAATGAGGTTTCAAAACACATTACCGAAAAGCGCATTATTCAAAAAGTTGAAGTGATGCACAAAACACTAAAGCAGGATTTCCGTATCGGGAAACCTAAAATTGCGCTTTTAGGGATGAATCCGCATGCGGGAGATAACGGTGTTATTGGCGAAGAAGAAGACAAAGTGATGAAACCGGTTGTGAAAAAACTTTTTGACAAAGGTTTTATGGTCTTTGGACCCTATCCTGCTGATGGCTTTTTTGGCAGTGGACAATACGAGAAATTTGATGGTGTTTTGGCGGCATATCACGACCAAGGCCTTATTCCTTTTAAAACAATTTCGTTTGGAAACGGTGTAAATTTTTCGGCCGGTCTGGATAAAATCAGAACCTCTCCCGACCATGGAACCGCATTTGAAATTGCCGGAAAAGGAGAAGCCGATTTTTCCTCCTTCAAAGAGGCTGTTTATCTTGCTTTAGATGTTTATCAGGCGCGTAATGAGTACCTGGAAATCACCAGCAACCCGCTCAAAATAAACGAAAAGCAGTTATCAACAAAAAAAGGGGAATAACTCTTTTGGATTTACGATTATTTTATATCTTTGCACTCCGTTTGTAAAAAACGGATTTACACAAAACCGGAGCAGAAATGAAAACAACGAATCAATATGTGATTTCTTTCTCAGGATTAAAATTGGGAAAGCACCGGTTTGAGTATAAAATTGATAACGCGTTCTTTGATTCGTATTCGTATCATGATTTTGAAGATTGTGAGGTAGCTGTTGAAGCAATATTAGACAAAAAAAGCACCTTTATGGAGTTGGCTTTCAAACACAAAGGAACTGTAAAAGTGCCTTGTGATTTAACCAATGAAGTGTTTGATTTACCTATCAAAGGGAAAATCAATCTGGTAATCAAATTTGGTGAAGAGTTTAATAATGACAATGAAGAAATGTTGATTTTACCCCACGGTGAACATCAAATGGATATTGCTCAATACCTATACGAAATGATTGTTTTGTCTGTTCCGCAAAAGCGAGTTCATCCCGGTGTTAAAGAAGGAACCTTGGGTGCAGAAGCCATGGAACAATTATCAAAACTCTCAGCAACAGAACCCAAAGTTAAAGAAACAAAACAAGAAAATACAGATCCCCGCTGGGACAAATTAAAACAACTATTAACGGATAAATAATATAAAAAATGGCACATCCTAAGAGAAGACAGTCGTCTACAAGAAGAGATAAAAGAAGAACGCATTACAAGGCAACTGCGGCTACAATTGCTACATGTCCTGTAACCGGAGAAGCTCACTTGTACCACAGAGCTTACTGGCATGAAGGTAAAATGTACTACAGAGGTCAGGTTGTTATCGATAAATCGGTAGCAGAAGCCTAAGAACCGCCTTACAGAAAACAGAACTCTCACCTGCAAGTGGGAGTTTTTTGTTTTTACTATTTTTTTCAAAATCAAATTGATATTTTTTGTAAATTCCACCTCTTTTATACCTATTAGATATAAGAAGGGTTTAGTATAGATAATTATGAATAAAATAACTGCTGCTATTACTGCTGTTGGAGCCTATGTTCCTGATTTTGTTTTGTCTAATCAAGTTTTGGAAACCATGGTCGACACCAACGACGAATGGATTACAACTCGTACCGGAATTAAAGAACGACGTATTTTAAAAGAACCGGGAAAAGGAACTTCCTATCTTGCCATAAAAGCAGCCAAGAATCTTTTCGAAAAAAATAATATTAATCCGGCCGATATTGATTTGGTTATCATGGCTACCGCAACACCCGACATGCCTGTGGCTTCTACCGGGGTTTATGTGGCCTCACAAATTGGTGCCGTTAATGCTTTTGCTTTCGATTTGTCTGCAGCTTGTTCCAGTTTTTTGTACGGAATGTCTACGGCGGCTGCCTATATTCAATCCGGACGCTATAAAAAAGTACTGTTAATCGGAGCCGATAAAATGTCGTCTATTATTGATTATACCGACCGTGCAACCTGTATTATTTTTGGCGATGGTGGTGGCGCAGTTCTTTTTGAACCCAATGAAGAAGGACTTGGACTTCAAGACGAATTTCTGCGCTCAGATGGTATCGGTCGTGAATACTTGAAAATTGATGCCGGAGGCTCTATACTTCCCGCATCCAAAGATACCGTTGAAAACGGACAACACTATGTTTTCCAAGACGGAAAAACAGTCTTCAAATATGCCGTTTCGGGAATGGCAGATGTGAGCGAAAAAATTATGCAACGCAATAATTTATCCAAAGAAGATATTAATTGGTTGCTTGCTCACCAGGCTAACCGCCGCATTATCGATGCAACAGCCTCCCGAATGGAGTTGGATGAAGAAAAAGTACTCATCAATATCCATCGCTACGGCAACACAACTTCGGCTACTTTACCGCTCCTGATGAGCGATTTTGAACATAAATTTAAAAAAGGTGACAACCTTATATTTGCTGCTTTTGGCGGCGGATTCACTTGGGGAGCCATCTACCTTAAATGGGCATATAACAAACAATAAAACGATAACCAAAAAGAACTATTATGGATTTAAAAGAAATTCAAAATCTGATTAAGTTTGTATCTAATTCTGGTGTTGCTGAGGTAAAACTGGAAACAGGAGATATCAAAATTACCATCCGCACAACCTTGGAAGGCAATGCTCCGGACATCACCTATGTACAACAGGCTCCTATCGCACAGGCTATGCCTCAAGCTATAGCCGCTGCTCCTGCCGCTCCAGCTGCTCCTGCCGCTCCAGCAACGCCTGCAGCCGACGACAATTCGAAATACATTACCATTAAATCGCCTATGATTGGTACTTTTTACCGTAAACCGGCTCCTGATAAATCGCCGTTTGTCGAAGTAGGTAGTGCCGTGGGTAAAGGAGATGTACTTTGTGTGGTTGAAGCAATGAAATTGTTCAACGAAATTGAATCCGAAGTCTCCGGGAAAATAGTTAAAATTCTTGTTGACGATATGTCTCCGGTAGAATTTGACCAACCTTTATTCTTAGTCGATCCATCATAGTTATTTTAAATTTTAAATTTTGAATTATGAATTTTCTTCATTCTTCAATCCTATCATTTTAAAATTTAAAATTTATAATTTAAAATAATCAAGAGATGTTTAAAAAAATACTAATAGCCAATAGAGGTGAAATTGCCTTGCGGGTAATTCGTACCTGTAGAGAGATGGGAATTAAAACCGTAGCGGTTTATTCTACTGCAGATGCCGAAAGTCTACACGTAAAGTTTGCCGATGAGGCCGTGTGTATCGGACCGCCGCCGAGTAATCTTTCGTATCTTAAAATGTCAAATATTATTGCAGCTGCTGAAATTACCAATGCAGATGCAATTCACCCGGGCTACGGATTTCTTTCTGAAAATGCCAAATTTTCTAAAATTTGCCAAGAACACGGTATCAAATTTATTGGTGCTTCTCCGGAAATGATCGAGAAAATGGGGGACAAAGCTACAGCTAAAGCAACCATGAAAGCCGCCGGAGTGCCTTGCGTACCGGGTTCAGACGGAATCTTAGAAGATTTTGCTCAAGCCAAAAAAGTGGCCAAAGAAATTGGTTATCCCGTTATGATGAAAGCGACCGCTGGTGGTGGTGGAAAAGGAATGCGCGCCATTTGGAAAGAGGAAGACCTTGAAAAAGCATGGGAAAGCGCTCGTCAGGAAGCCGCTGCAGCCTTCGGTAACGACGGAATGTATATGGAAAAACTGATTGAGGAACCACGACATATCGAAATTCAGGTTGTAGGTGATTCCTATGGAAAAGCTTGTCACCTTTCAGAACGCGACTGCTCCGTGCAACGTCGTCATCAAAAACTTACCGAAGAAACACCGTCGCCTTTTATGACCGACGATTTGCGTCACCGCATGGGTGAAGCCGCTGTAAAAGCAGCAGAATACATCCAATACGAAGGCGCCGGAACAGTAGAATTTTTGGTCGACAAACACCGCAATTTCTATTTTATGGAAATGAATACGCGTATTCAGGTAGAACACCCAATTACGGAACAAGTAATTGATTACGACTTGATTCGCGAACAAATATTAGTAGCTGCCGGTGTGCCTATTTCGGGTAAAAATTACCTGCCCCAATTGCACTCCATCGAATGCCGAATTAACGCCGAAGATCCGTACAACGATTTCCGTCCGTCGCCGGGCAAAATCACCGTGTTGCACGCTCCCGGAGGTCATGGAGTTCGTCTCGATACGCATGTTTACGCAGGTTACACGATTCCGCCAAACTACGATTCAATGATTGCCAAGCTAATCACAACAGCGCAAACCCGTGAAGAAGCGATTAGTAAAATGAAACGTGCTTTGGATGAATTTTATATCGAAGGAATCAAAACCACTATCCCGTTCCACCGTCAATTGATGGACGAGCCCGATTATGTGGCCGGAAATTACACGACCAAATTCATGGAAAGTTTCAAAATGAACGACCCAGAATAAATAAAAAAACCACTCGTAATAGAGTGGTTTTTTTATTGGCTCAGACCAACCTGCAGGCTGGCAGGTAGCCCGGATAGAAGCGGCATCCTCCGATGGACAAAACAAAGGCTTTGCCTGTAGTTTTTTGCCAATCGGAGATACAGCGGATAGCCGGATAAGCTTCAAAATAAAAAACCCGCTCATTGCTGAACGGGTTTGTATATCAAACGAAAAAGATTTGATTAAGCGTTGAAAGGTTCAACAGAAACATACGATTTGTTATCTGCTTTTTTCTGGAATTTAACAATACCGTCAACTTTAGCGTGTAAGGTATGATCGTTACCCATATACACGTTTTCGCCCGGATTGTGTTTAGAACCTCTTTGTCTTACAATGATGTTACCGGCAATAGCTGCCTGTCCACCATAAATCTTTACACCTAAACGTTTCGAGTGAGATTCTCTACCGTTTTTGGAACTACCGACACCTTTCTTGTGAGCCATGATGTTTTGGTTTTATAAGTTAATACTCAAATTAAACGGCTTTACCACCATTTAATTCGTCCTGTAATTTTTTCAATTCATCCATTTTACCATCAGCGGCCAATTGTGCTTGTTGTGCCCAGGTAGTAGGATCTAAATGTTGAACTTTAGAAGCAGATGCATCTAAAATTGCTTTTACTTCTTCAGCGCTGGCAGCAGCCAATTTAGCAAAAGTATCGATTCCTGCAGCCACTAAAGCTTCAGCAGCTTTTGGACCAATGCCTTCGATAATTACTAAATCATCTCCTGTTTTTTTAGCTTTTGGCGCTTTTGGCGCTTTTTCTTCAACGGTTTCAACTAATTTCTCAGCTTTTGGAGCTTTTGCTTCTGCTTTTGGAGCTTCTGCTTTCTCCGCTTTTGGAGCCGCTTTTTTAGCGCCTGTTGCCACAATTCCTTCAATAAGGATTTGCGTTAAATACTGGCGGTGACCATTTTTCTTTTTGTAACCTTTTCTTCTTTTCTTTTTGAAAACGATTACTTTATCACCTTTTAAGTGTTTCAACACTTTGGCTTCTACTGAAGCTCCTTCTATAGCGGGGGCGCCTAAGGTAACGTTTCCGTTGTCGTCCAAAAGAAGAACGCGGTCAAAAGAAACTTTTGCACCTTCTTCTCCGGCCAAACGGTGAACATAAACCTTTTGGTCTTTGCTTACTTTGAATTGTTGCCCTGCTATCTCTACGATTGCGTACATAACAATAGGATTTAAATTTATTTTAAAAAGTCTGCAAATATACATCTTTTTGCGATACTTCCAACTAATACTGTATAAATTTATCGCACAGTTCCAACGACTTACCAATATTATGTTAATTCAAACGATTTCAGATAAAAAAAACTACTTTTGTTGTAACAAAAATGTTCGTTGATGAACTAACTTTAGAACAACAGAAAAATTAACTTTTTTTATGAAAAAATCACTAATCGCATTAACTTCTATGCTTATGCTTGGAGGAACTACTCATGCGCAGAAAGTTGCCTTTGAAGAATATGATCTTCCCAATGGACTGCATGTAATTTTGCACAACGACCAGTCGGCTCCTGTTGTGATTACTTCGGTAATGTATCACGTAGGTGCCAAAGATGAAAACCCGGAGCGTACCGGTTTTGCACACTTTTTTGAACACCTTCTTTTCGAAGGTACCGAAAACATCAAACGAGGTGAATGGTTTAAAATTGTAACTTCCAACGGAGGAACGAACAATGCTAATACAACCGAAGACCGTACGTATTACTTTGAAGTTTTCCCTTCAAACAATGTAGAATTAGGGTTGTGGATGGAGTCTGAACGCTTAATGCATCCGGTAATCAACCAAATTGGAGTAGATACACAAAATGAAGTTGTTAAAGAAGAAAAACGCTTACGTGTAGACAATCAGCCTTATGGAAACCTAATCGCTGAGGTGAAACGAAACATGTATAAAAAACACCCGTATCGTTGGGCAACCATTGGTTCTATGGAACATTTAGATGCGGCAACATTAGAAGAGTTTCAGGCATTCAATAAAAAATTCTATTCACCAAACAACGCTGTTCTTGTGGTGGCAGGTCAAATTGATGTAGCCCAAACCAAAGCATGGATTGAAAAATATTTTGGACCTATCCCAAGAGGACAAGAAATAAAACGTGAAAAATTTGTTGAAGATCCGATTACAGCCCAAATTAATGCACGTTACGAAGACCCTAACATCCAAAAAGAAATGGTTGTGGCTTCTTACAGAACACCCTCTATGAAAACCCGCGAAGCTCGGGTATTGGATATGATTTCATCGTATTTAAGCGACGGGAAAAGTTCTAAGTTGTACAAAAAAATTGTAGACGACAAAAAAATGGCGCTTCAAGTAGGTGCATTTAATTACTCTCAAGAAGATTATGGCATGTATATTTTATACGGAATGCCACAAGGAGATAATACGTCAGCCGATTTGGTTCGCGAAATTGATGAGGAAATCGTTAAACTTCAAAACGAATTGATTTCTGAAAACGATTTAACCAAACTTAAAAACAAGTTTGAGAGTAGCTACGTTAATAACAACGCAAGTGTTGAGGGTGTAGCCGAAAACTTAGCGTCTTACTACTTATTATATGGCGATGTTAACCTGATTAACACTGAAATTGAGATGTACCGTACTATAACGCGTGAAGAAATTCGCGACATTGCACGTAAATACCTAAATCCGAATCAGCGTTTAATTTTGGATTATGTTCCTAAAGCTGAAAAAACCGAAGGAAACTAATTCAAGTAATTAATGAATACACAAAACAGAGTGTCATGACTAAAAAAATAGCAATTATAGCAGCAAGCTTGTTTTTAACCTTAACTATGCAAGCACAAGACAGATCACAACCAAAACCGGGACCGGCTCCTGCCATAAACATTAAGAAACCGGTATCATTTGTTCTGCCAAACGGATTAAAAGTATTGGTAGTGGAAGACCATAAGTTACCACGCGTTTCCTACAACTTATCTATCGATGCGGCACCCTATGCCGAAGGAGATAAAAAAGGAGTTTCTGATTTGACCAGTAACCTTTTGGGTAACGGTTCTGTGAATATACCAAAAGACAAATACAATGATGAAGTAGACTTTTTAGGAGCGGAAATTGAATTCAATTCTTCGGGTGCTTATGCTTCCGGTTTGTCTAAATATTCGAAACGAATCATGGAATTGTTAGCCGATGGAGCTCTTTATCCTAATTTTACACAAGACGAATTTGATAAGGAAAAAGATAAACTTATCGAAGGCTTAAAAACACAGGAAAAAAGTGTTCCTGCTGTTGCCGGTCGTGTGGAAAATGTATTGGTATACGGGAAAAGCCATCCGGCAGGAGAATATTTATCTGAAGAAACAATCAATAAAGTTTCTTTATCAGATGTGAAACAAAATTATGCAACCTATTTTGTACCTGAAAATGCTTATTTGGTTGTAATTGGGGATGTAAAATTTAAAGAGGTTAAGAAAAATATCGAAAAATTATTCGGTCCGTGGGTGAAAGCCAAAGCACCAAACTTAACCTATTCTGACCCTAAAAATGTACAATATACACAAATTAATTTTGTAGATATGCCCAATGCAGTTCAATCGGAAATTGCTTTGGTGAATACCTTAAATCTTAAATTATCTGATCCGGACTATTTCCCGGTTATCGTTGCTAATCAGGTTTTAGGTGGTGACTTTAACAGTTACCTAAACATGAATTTGCGTGAAGCGCACGGCTGGACTTACGGCGCTCGTTCGTATGTGGGAACCAGCAAATACAACGCCAGTAAATTTAAAGCGAACTCTCAAGTTCGTAATGCTGTAACCGACAGTGCCGTGGTTGAATTCTTAAAAGAAATCAAACGTATCCGTACCGAAAAAGTAACAAACGAAACCTTGAATAATGTGAAAGCGGGTTATATCGGGCGTTTTGTAATGCAGGTTGAAAAACCACAAACCGTAGCACGTTATGCTTACAATATTGAAACCGAAGGGTTACCGGCTGATTTTTATGAAAACTACATCAAAAACATCCAAGCAGTTACTGCCGAAGATGTGATGCGTGTAATGAACAAATATGTGATGGAAGATAATATGCGAATTATCATTACCGGTAAAGGTTCTGAGGTAATTCCGGCATTGGAAAAATTAAAAATCCCAATGTTCTTCTTTGACAAATATGGTAATCCAACTGAAAAACCGGCCATGAAAAAAGCGGCTCCGGCAGGCGTTACCTTACAATCGGTTATGGATAAATACATCAACGCAATTGGTGGTGCAAAAGCTGTTACAGGTGTAAAAACGATGTTAATCACCGGCTCGACTACAATTCCTCAAGCACCTGCTCCGCTAAGTTATGTTTCCAAACATAATGTTAGTGGTAAAATGAGTGTAGAATTATCGATGGGTGGTATGAGCATAATGAAACAAGTGGTTAATGAAAAAGCAGGTTACATGATGCAACAAGGCATGAAACAGTCTCTTGAAGGCGATGACCTTAAAGAAATGCAAGAGTCTGCTAAAATGTTTACCGAACTTACTTTAGCCTCTAAACCGGGCGTTCAACTTACCGGAATAGAACCGATTAACGGTAAAGATGCTTATGTGGTTCAAGACGGAAAATCCACGGCTTATTATGATGTGGCTTCCGGACTTAAAGTAGCCGAAGCTTCAACTGAAGAACAAGAAGGCAAGAAAATGACCCGCATGACCTATTTTAACGACTACAGAGACGTAAAAGGGGTAAAAATACCATTTAATACAGTAATGAATGTTGGTTTTGAACTCGATATCAAAATGTCGGATATAAAAATCAACGAAGGTGTTACTGATAAAGATTTTGAATAAGAAATCCGAATTTCCAAAAGTGAAGACTGCCTCCATTGTGAGGCAGTTTTTTTTATGCTGTAATCAGAAATTCTTATATCAAACTCGCGGTAACTATTGTTTTTTACCCGATAAATACACGCCTAAAAGTATGATACAGGCTCCCAATACCTGTACCGGTGTTAGTCGCTCACCGTCAAATAACCCCCAACAAAATGCCACAACCGGAATTAAATAGGTAACCGAAGTAGCAAAAACCGGAGAAGAAATTTGAATAAGACGAAAAAAGATAATATTGGCAATGCCGGTTCCAACAATTCCTAAAATTACAATGAACAGAAGGGAATGAATAACTCTGGTGTCGTGCATTACTTCGGTAAATCCTGTAGCATACAATATGATAAGCGCCGGTAAAAGCATTACCGCAAAATTTCCGGTTGTGATACTCAACGGCGGAACATCCGAAAGGTACTTTTTGAGTAGATTTACATTCGTTGCGTAACAAAGCGAAGCAATCAAAACCAAAACAGCATAGGTATAATTTTGCTCAGGATGCGTAACCGCACCGTTGATAATAAGCAGTAATGTGCCTGCTAAACCAATAATAACACCAAAGAGTTGTGCTCTGCGAAAGGTTAAACCAAAAGCAGTAACTCCTAAAAGTAAGGTGTTTAAAGGTGTTAGCGAATTTAAGATAGAACTTACCGTGCTGCTTATTTGAGTTTGGGCAATGGCAAATAAAAAGGCCGGGATAAAAGTACCGAATAAAGAGGTCAATGCAACGTAATTCCAGCGGTGAAGCGGGATAGAAGTTAAACTTTTAAAACCCAACACTAAAAGAAATAAGGCTGAAAAGATAATCCGTAACGAACCTAACTGCATTGGTGTTAATCCAATTAAACCACGTTTAATTAAAATGAATGAACTTCCCCAAATCAATGCAAGAGCCGTCAAATAAATCCATTTGATTTCAGGTGTTTTCATAGCAGTAGAAATTTTAGCATTAGTAAGCCGACAAATTTGACATAATTTTATGAATTGACCTTGAAAAAATACTATATTTTTGTAACAGATAATCAAAAACGGTCTACTATGAAAACAGCATTTTTATCCGGCATTCTTTTGACATCTTTACTAACGGTATCGTGTAAGGATGCGGGAGCTAAACCCAATACTGATGCTGCAGCCATTGCAAAAACTACTAAAGTAGTTACTCCGGCAGTAAAACCGGAAGTTGCTGTTGCTAAAATTGAAGGCATGACTTGTGCCATAGGCTGTGCAAAAGCAATTGAAGATAAGCTAAATGAAACAACCGGAATTCAGCAAGCCAAAGTAGACTTCGACAAAAAAGAAGCGGTAATCCAATTTGATTTGGATAAGCTCAAAGCAGACGATTTAAAATCAATTATCGAATCGACTGCCGATGGCGAATCCTACAAAGTAACCGATTTGACCTTAGGAAAAAAAGGATAAGCAGTTTTAATTTATAAAAGGTAAAAGAGGAATCCGGTTTCGGGTTCCTTTTTTATTTCCATTCTAATGATTCCATGATGGCGCGCATATCGTTTTTAATATACCCGGCTGCCGGCATGATAGAATCGAAATTAGGTTTGGCATAAAAATACAGGGAACCGGTAATAAAATGATGTAAACTGTCGGTTACATAAAATTGAGCGTTGGTTGCGGCATTACCGCCCACTTGATAAAACATTCCGTATACTTTTTTGTTGGGGTTTACAAAAGGTTGTTCCAAGATGTCGTCTGCTTTTATAACGTGCTCATAAGTGAGTTTTTGCGCATCGCGCAACAGGTTTTTCAGGTTGCCGTTTACGGGTTTATAGGTGAGATAAATAGTTGCCTTCATCTTAGGATATGTGATGCTAAAGCCACAATTTTGATTATCTTTTACGATAGATTTAGCGTTGTAATCAAACGTAAACGGACAATTTTTTTCAAACGAAATATAATCTGCCGTAGGATATTCCAAGCGCAACTGGCTCGAAGGTTTGGGAAGCGTATCGTCTTTACAACTTATAAGTGTTAGCGAAACAAGCCAAAGTGTAATTATATATGATTTGAAAAGCGTAGGTTTATTCATGTAAGGTTACTTTTATCTGTTTAATCCGTTTAGTGTCTACCGATTCTATTGTGAACAGGCAATTTTCAAATTGAATTTTTTGTTTGCGTTTCGGAAAATTCCCCAATACTTCTAAAATAAAGCCGGCCAGCGTTTCAGCCTCACCTTTGTGGTTTTCAAAAACTGCTTCATCCACATCGATAACTCTAAAAAAATCTTTGAGGTTAATTTTGCCTTCAAAGATATAATTACGATCGTCAATTTTAGTATAATTTAAATCTTCTTCATCAAATTCATCGCTGATATCACCCACAATCTCTTCAATGATATCTTCTAAGGATACTACTCCCGATGTTCCTCCATATTCGTCTACTACAATAGCCATATGGCTTTTCATGGATTTAAAATCGTTGAGTAAATCATCCAATTTTTTATTTTCCGGCACAAAAAATGGCTCCCGCAGCAAACTTGTCCATTCGAAATCTTTTTTGTGAATGTGCGGAATTAAATCTTTGGTAAACAAAACGCCTTTTATATTGTCAATATTGCCTTCATAAACCGGAATTCGCGAATAGCCTTTTTCCACAATTTTAGGATAAATTTCGGCAAACGTTTCCTGGATGTCCAAAGCAAATAAATCAATACGCGGACTCATAACCTGCTTGGTGTCGGTGTTACCAAAACTTACAATACCCTCTAAAATTTTTTGCTCCTCCTTAGTAGTATCTTCGGTTGAGGTTAATTCTAATGCTTGCGATAATTGATCTACCGAGAAAGCCGATTTTCGAAGGCCTGTTTTTTCGCTCAACGATTCGGAAGATTTTCCTGTAAGATAGGTTAAGGGTGAAAACAAACGCATCACTAACACAAGTGGGAAAACCATACCCGACGCCAATTTTAATTTTTTGCGAGAAGCATACACTTTGGGAAAAATTTCACCAAATAATAACAGCATAAAAGCGAGTACCAATACCTTTATTACATTTGATAAAAGTCCTTCGTACAAATAAAAATGGCGATTTGCGAAGAGCAAAAAATACAAAACCACTAATAGAATTGTAGTCAGATAACGACTTAAGGTTAGTGTGTGCTGTAATTTTACAGGAGTTGCGGTTAATTTTTGGGTGAGTTCGGCAACAAATGGCTTTTTCAACGCCAATTCGTCAAGTTCTTTAGTGGTGAAAGAGAAAAAAACTACTTCGGCTGCCGAAAGCATAGCTGTTATCCCTAAAAGCAAAAAAAGCCCGGATAATCCGGCTGTAAAACCGATATCCGAGTCTGTTAAGAAGTTCAAACCGGGCTCTGGGTCCAAATTCAAATCATTTAGTTAAACCTAAAACGGCATGTCATTCGCTGAACCACCGTCCATTTGAGGATCATATCCGGAAGTACCTTGTTGATCATTACCCGACATATTGCGGTTGTTTTCGGTGTCTTTTTTGACATTCAAAAAGGTAAATTCCGTTACCTGAATCTCGGTAGTATACTTGGTTGTACCGTCTTCTGTTTGCCATTGTCGCGATTTGATTCGCCCTTCCACATAAATTTTGTCTCCTTTGGAAAGGTATTTTTCACAAATCTCGGCAGCTTTGTTGCGTACCACCAAATTATGCCATTCTGTTGAAGTAATTTTCTCGTTTGTCTGCTTGTTAATGTAGACTTCATTAGTGGCTAACGGAAAGCGTCCGATGCAATTCCCCCCTTCAAAATAGTGCATTTTAATATCATCTCCCAGATGACCTATAAGCATAACCTTATTTAATGTTCCGTTCATGGCGTTTACTGTTTGTATTTTTTCAAAGTTACAAAAAAATAGTTACAATTTGTTTTTTTCCAAAAACTTAGCAATGACTATCGGAAACGGGAATTGGTGAATCGCACTGAACGTCAAGGCGTTGTTAGGCAGTTTTTGAGCTTTAATTCTGAAAAAACGTATAAAAAGTGTTTGGTGCGACAGTTTATGAATGTATTCAGGCTCTTGCCAAGATACCGATTCTATCAGAAAATCCTGATACTCTTTCTGTATCATATCCCTAACAGATTCCACCGAAACCGATTCTTGGGTCTCCACCAACGGGAATTCGTATAAATTATGCCAAATCCCTTTTTCGGAGCGTTTTTGCACCAAAGTGCGCCCGTGATCATCTTCAAAAACTAAATAATTAAAATACCGAACGGTGACTTTGGTTTTCTTGTTTTTAACAGGTAACGTATCCACGCGGTTTTGGCGAAATGCCAAGCAACTGTTTTGGAATACACAACTAAGGCAATCCGGGTTTTTGGGTACGCATTGCAACGCTCCAAATTCCATAATGGCCTGATTATACAGCGCGGCCTCCTGTTCCGGCATAAGCGACAGTGAAAGCGTCGCAAATTCGTTTTTTGCTCCCGATGCGGCAATATCGGTGTCCAACAAAAAAATACGCGACAACACGCGAAAAACATTCCCATCAACCACGGGTATTTTTTCGTCATAACCAAACGAAGCAATAGCCGCAGCCGTGTAATCGCCAATTCCCTTGAGTTTTTTCAAATCGGCTGCTGTTTTCGGAAAAATGCCATTGTATTCGGCAACCAGTTGTTTGGCTGTTGCATGCATGTTGCGTGCCCGCGAATAATATCCTAATCCCTGCCAAAGCTTAAGAACCTGTTCCTCATCGGCGGAAGCCAAATCAAAAACAGTAGGGAAAGCCTCAATAAATCGGTTGTAATAAGGAAGTCCTTGTGCAACTCGGGTTTGTTGCAGGATAATTTCCGAAAGCCAAATAGGGTAAGGGTTGCGGGTATGACGCCACGGCAAATCCCTTTTATTGGCTATATACCAGCGCTTTAATTGTGTGTAAAAATCCATGGTTTGCTTCGAGTCTGCAAAAATAAATCTTTATGTAATTAAATTTTAATGATTTAGGTTGATTATTTGTTTTTTTAATTCGTATATTTGCGCACTCAAAAAAATAAGTAAAACCATAATAAAAACGTAAGAAAAATGACGAAAGCAGATATCGTAGCGAAAATTTCTGAAAAATTAGGATTAGAAAAAGGAGATGTTCAGGCAACTGTAGAGGCATTAATGGAAGAAGTAAAAACTTCACTTGAAAACGGAGACAACGTATATTTAAGAGGTTTCGGAAGCTTCATCATCAAAACAAGAGCTGAAAAAACCGGAAGAAATATTTCCAAAAACACCACAATCAAAATCCCTGCACACAACATTCCGGCTTTCAAACCGGCTAAAGTATTTGTTGAAGCAGTAAAAACCAACACTGAAGTAACAGTATAATATTTATTAATCACAAAAACTACAATTTATGCCAAGTGGTAAAAAAAGAAAAAGACATAAGGTAGCGACGCACAAAAGAAAAAAGAGAGCGAGAGCTAACCGCCACAAAAAGAAAAAGTAGTTTCTAACTACTTTTTTCTTTTTAAACGTTCATTGAAAACGGAGTATGGTCGAAAGGGTAAAGTCAAAAGCCAAAAGTCTAAACAACGAAGACAACGGCTGCTTTCTCTCCTAAAATCGATAATAATCCAACGGGTAAATCCTGTAAAAAATGTTTAATCCATCCTTACGTTAGCTGTCAGCAGTTAGCTATCAGCAATTAGCCAATGTTATTGAGCTAAAAGCTAAAAGCTAAAGCTAAAAGCTCTTTGTTGGGATAAAAATTTACAACATGAATAAAGAATTAATCATCCGCCGTGGTGAAAGTGCTGTAGATTTTGCCTTATTAAAAGATGGAAAACTAATTGAATTACACAAAGAAGAAGAAAAGAAAATCGATTTTCTGGTGGGCGATATATTTATTGCCAAAATCCGAAAGCCGGTTGCCGGTCTTAATGCCGCTTTTGTAAATGTAGGTTTTGAAAAAGATGCCTTTTTACATTATCACGACCTAGGGCCCAATTTAGCTTCTTATTTGAAATTCATTAAACTTGTAAGCGCAGGTAAAATAAAAGATTATTCACTCAAAAATTTTCCTTTTGAAAAAGAAATCGACAAAAACGGAGCCATCATGGATGTGCTCAGTGCCAATCAGTCGGTTTTGGTGCAGGTAGTTAAAGAACCTATCTCCACAAAAGGCCCCCGAATCAGTTCCGAACTTTCGTTCGCCGGAAGGTACCTAGTACTTGTTCCGTTTTCCGATAGGGTTTCCGTTTCCCAAAAAATAGAATCCCGCGAAGAAAAAGACCGACTCAAAAAACTGGTTCAGGCCGTTAAACCAAAAGGTTTCGGGGTTATTGTGCGAACAGTAGCCGAAGGCAAAAGCGTAGCCGAATTAGAAAAAGATTTGCAGAACCTGCTCAACCGCTGGACTGCAATGTGTAAAAAATTACCAACTGCCCATCATCCCTCGAAGGTATTGAGCGAACTCAACAAAGTCTCCTCCATGCTTCGCGACATTTTTAACGATACCTTCACCGGTATCCAAACGGATGACGAAGAGTTGTTTCAAGAAACCAAGGACTATTTAGCCGAAATAGCGCCTGAAAAACAAAATATAGTTAAGCTTTATAAGTCGAAAGACCTACCAATTTTTGAAAAATACCATATCGAACGGCAAATTAAAACGTCTTTCGGACGTACCGTATCGATGAGCAAAGGAGCTTATTTGGTTATAGAACATACCGAAGCCCTCCACGTAATCGATGTGAACAGCGGAAACCGTTCCAACAAAGCAGCCTCACAGGAAGACACCGCACTGGAAGTTAACCTGATCGCCGCCGCCGAAATTGCACGCCAACTCCGCTTGCGCGATATGGGCGGAATTATTGTAATCGATTTTATCGATATGCAAAATCCTGATAACCGAAAAGTGCTCTACGATTTTCTGAAAGAGGAAATGAGCGACGATAAAGCAAAACACAAAATACTGCCGCCGAGTAAATTCGGATTGGTACAAATTACACGACAACGGGTCCGCCCCGAAGTCAATATTAAAACAAAAGAAGATAATCCAAACATCAACGGCGAAATTGATGCACCAATTTTAATAGTTGATAAGATTGCTTCCGATGTTGAACGATTTAAAAATGACCACAACAAATTAGTACTCAACGTACACCCGTTTGTGGCCGCCTACCTTAAAAAAGGTTTTCCATCAATACGTACGAAGTGGCTCTTCGAACATAAAAAATGGGTGAAAATTATACCTCGTGACGCTTACACGTACCTCGAATACCGTTTCTTTAACGAACAAGGAAACGAAATTCAAAACCAATAACACAAAACCGCCTTCCAAAAGAGGGCGGTTTTTTTTGTTTTTTTGCAGCTATTCCAGCTTTCGCCTTTATTCCCGATACATCGGGAGATATCGGCTCTATCTGGGCTGGGGCTTTCCTTTCAATAACACAATTGCGGTAAATATTAACCGCAAAGCCCTTCGACTGCGCTTAGGGTGACAAGGCAAGGGAATAAAGTCTTGGTTTCATAACACTGAAATTGAAACCTATTTGAAATTTGCTTTTGGGTTTATAATTTTACCTAAAATCACTCCTTTACAATCTCGACCCGGCGGCGTATTTCGTTGCCGCTTTCATCCACTACCGTTATAAAATGAACGCCGGTTGTTGCCTGAATCGGCATTTCGTGAAAAGTTTGTGTTTCGCCTTTATAGACATCATCCACATACCAATACAGTTTGGCTTCGCGGTTGGAGTGCGCCACCTTTAAAATTACCGGCTGGATCTTGCTTTCAAAGTTTTTGGTCAGGTAAATTTTACTGTTGGCTTTTGGATAAATAAAATCCATGGTTTGTTGTTGTACCGCAATACAATCCGCCCGATAAGGAGGCAAGGGTTTGTAATCAATATGCAAACTTTTGTAGTACCACTCCATCACCGGCGGCAATACAAACCAGGTTTTGGTTACTATCTGTTCCACAGGTTCACAACTGCTGTTTACCCTAAACTGCTCTGTTGCATCCAAATGCACGGTTTTGTGATACGGGCATAATGTGGTTTTTTTGCCATTCCGCGGAATGAGTTGGTTTGTTTTCGGGCAGTCTTCCTGCGCCAAATGACCACTTAATTTACATACTTCGGCGTATTCCAAATCGTTCAAAGGCGTCTCAAACCAACGGGTTTTGGGCAACAAATTAAAAACATCAAACAAAACAGGAGCAGCACTCTCTACACCGGTCAACTCCGGTCGCCCTTCGCCCGAGGCATTGCCAACCCATACACCAACCACATAACGCGAGTTGGTTCCTATAGCCCACGCATCGCGATTTCCAAAACTGGTGCCGGTTTTCCAAGCAATTTGAAGTGCCGAATCGTAAAACTTCCACGCTTCATCACCCTGCGGACGGTTTACATCGCGCATGGCACTGTAGGTAAGGTAAATGCTGCCCGCGCCAATACTGTTTTTCTCGTTTTGGTCATGCCCAAAATCAGGCTCAATGCCTTTGGTATAATTGAGTTCGGTAAATTCACCGCTTCGGTAGCTATGGTTTTGGTTGTAATAATTTAAGGTGGAAGTAAGATTGGCATAGGTGCGCGTTAAATCCCATAAATTACTCTCGGCGCCACCCAAAATTAACGAGAGGCCATAATGATCCGGATGTTTGTTGATGTTTTTTAAGTTATAACCACGCAAGGTTTCGTAGAACTTAGTAACGCCGTGTTGTTGCAACATCAGTACCGCCGGAATATTGAGCGAACGCGATAAGGCCCGTTGTGCAGGCACAGCACCGTCGTAGGTAAAATTAAAATTTTGAGGCGAATAACCCGAAATCTGCGTCGGGACATCGGCTACCAAGGTGTTGGGTAAAAGCTCACCCTCATCGAGCATGGAAGCATAAAGCAATGGTTTAAGTACACTGCCGGTGCTACGCGGAGCCGAAATAATATCGACATCTTTCCCATGTTGTTTGTCGGTGGGGGCGTTGCCCACATAACTCAGTACATTCCGAGTTTGAACATCAATTACGATGATGGCCAAATTGTGAACTTCATTCTGCTTGTACTGGTTGTAATAAAATTGTGCGATGCGGTTTACGCGGTTTTGCAACGATAAATCCAAAGTGGTTACGATACGTTTTCCTTCCTCCGATTTTGCTACGCGCTGTAACAAATGTGGTGCAATTTGCGGCAGTTTATAGGGTTTTTGAGGCAAAGGCTCTTGAATCGCAAGCGAATAAGTCATGTCGTCAATCACACCATTGTTTTTCAATTTTTGAAGCAAAGCATTGCGTTTTTTGAGCAACTTTTCCTGATTCTTCCCCGGATAAATCAAACGTGGTGCATTCGGCAACACAGCAAGTGTGGCACTTTCAGCCCAAGAAAGCTGATGCGGTTGTACTCCAAAATAGCGCCAAGACGCCA
This sequence comes from Flavobacterium sp., assembly GCA_041917555.1. Classification (GTDB taxonomy): domain Bacteria; phylum Bacteroidota; class Bacteroidia; order Flavobacteriales; family Flavobacteriaceae; genus Flavobacterium. Next base: position 20,549 of record JAYRXL010000073.1, read on the forward strand.
TTTCAATACCCACTACATTTCCGCCAAAAGGCGCATGAGCGGCATACAATTCCAGTATTTTTTCTTTGGAATGCCGAAACTCCAGCCGAGTAGATAAAACCACTTCGATGACTTTTTCCCAATAGGAGCGTTTTTGATTTTTGCGCGACAAGCGAATTACTTGTTGGGTGAGCGTACTCCCTCCACGCACTACTTTTCCGGCCTCCTGATTTTGCCGAAAGGCCTTGAACATCGCCACAGGGTTAAACCCCCAGTGGTGGTAAAAATGTTCGTCTTCATAATACACAATACACTGCTTGAATTTTTCCGGAATACTGTCATTAGCCGGAAAACGCCATTGTCCGTCGCGGGCAATTTTCGCAGCCAAAAGTTCTCCATCCCGACTTTCAATAACTGTGGAATAAGGTTCCTCGAAAAGGGTTCTCGGCAAGGAAAAGTAATACACAAGCAACAACACAAAAGCGGCAATCGACTTTTTTTTGTTGTTACCAATGTAGTTTTTTAGGCGCAGGTACAATGCCTTGAGTTTATTTTTCATTTGGTTGCAAACGTTACCGGCAAAGCTTGCAAAGCATATAGTATTGATTAAAGTATATGCTTTGCGCCTTTGCGGTTAAACTTATTTTGTCACTTCTACCCACTGGCCTTTAGAACGCGCAATAAAATCGTGATCATACATGGCCTCACACTGTAAGCCCGGCAAATAGTACCTGCCTAAATACGAAGCGTTCAGCAACATTTTAAATTTACGGGTTTGGTTCGCTTTAAGACCAAAATAATAATTGGCACGATCATCCCGAATATCAATATAATCGGCATCATTTTCTGTGGAGCTGCCAAAATCAGTATAGCGTGTGTTTACAATTTCAAAACCGGAAGGCAAAATTTGAGTCAGAGCCACATTCGGAACATATTCATTTTTACTGTTGGTTATGGTTACTTCAGCAATAAATTCGGTTCCCTGCACCATTTTACTCACATTAATTTTGTTCCCTTTACGGTCATAGAATTGAACGCTGGCGGTTAAATTTTCCTGTAGAGGTTGTTCTTTGCCAACCGGTAAGATACCGCTATTATAAATCCGAACAAACAACGTGTTTTTGTTGGTGTTTTTTAACGTAATTGAATTGCTGCCGTTAGCCACTGCTAAATTGCGTTGTACAATGGCTTTCCCCGAATTAACGGCCATTGTTTTTCCGCCAAAAGTATACTGCCCGGTAATGCCTTTTCCGCCATTAAATTTGGCAAATTTAGCTATAGCGTATAACGAATATGCGGTTGTTTGCGTACTCATCCAAGTATCAGAGGACAAACTTTTGGCCAGTTTGGTTGCCATGGCAAAAGCTTTTTGTTTTTGCCCTAAGAGAATCAGTGTTTCCAAAGTCATGGCCCGATTTCTATCGGCAGAACCATAATAGTAGTAATACCCTTCGGCGGTTTCGTCTATTTGAGATTTGGCCAAAAGGGATAATCCTGCACTGTTTTGTTTGATAAGTGCATAGGCTGCTGCCAAGCGTAATTTGGCTTCATTTGATATACCCACAGTTTCACGCAAACGATTCATCGAAGCAATATCGGCTTTACCGGCAAGCGCCAAGGTATACAAGCGATAACTTTGTGCCTGATCGTTGCGGTAGCGGTTTTCAAAACGCCACTGACGAGCCGCTTTTTGTTGGTAACCAATCCATTTGTTTTTGAAATTCACAGGCAACAGATAGCCTTTTTTCTCAGCTTCCAACAAGAAATGTCCGGCATAACTGCTACCCCAATCATCCGCTTCATTCATGCCGGGCCAATACGTAAATCCGCCGTTTGGCAATTGGAAACCACCCAGTTTTTGAATGGCAGCCGTTATATTTTGCTGAATTTTAGTATTGCGTGCCGCATCAATATCGACCACATCGGCAAGGTAGAGTTGCGGGAATACTGACGAAGTAGTTTGTTCTACACAACCATGCGGATATTGAATCAGATAATCCAAACGCCGACCAAAATCGACGGTAGGCATGGATGAAATTTCCAGCATTCCTTTGTTGCTTCCGGCTACGCCAAAGGTTTTCCAGCTAATCGTTTTAGAACTGTTAGGGCCTATCATGACATCTTGGTACGCATTTGTAACCGGATTCGGATTAATCACATCCACTTCTAAATCATACACAGAACGTTCTTTGCCCGAGGTCGCCACCACCTGAATTTTTCCGATTCCGGTGAGGCTGCCTACATTCAAATTGAAATAGGCCATTTTTTCATCGGGTGAAGCAAAGCTAAGTTTTTGAGTTGCACTACCCACAACACGAACGGCATTATTGGCATTGAGTTGTAGCGTTACATTTTTGACATGGTTTTCCATGGCAAATACAGTAACCGGCAAGGTCACATTCTCAGAAGGAGAAATTTTTCGCGGTAGTGAAGCCAAAACCATGAGCGGGCTTCGAACAGGAGCTGCTTTTTCTACGGAGCCATAAGCATTAGTTTCGGCATTTGCAGCAACGACCATAACGCGAACAGAACCGATATATTTAGGAAGTTTTAGCTGATGGGTTTGTGTGCCTCCATCCGATTTAAATGGTCCGAGGAACATCACAACCGGTTTAAAGCGATTCGCTTTTTTGGCCTTCCCACCTCCTAAATCCTCATCACCACCAATACTAAATACCTGATTTACTTTGCCGCCATAGGCGCCAATTACATCATCATAAATGTCCCATGTTCGTACACCCAAGGCTTCGCGAGTGTAAAAGCTATCCCAGGCATTTGGCGTTTTAAAACGCGTTAGATCAAGTAAGCCTTCATCAACTACAGCTAAGGTGTAGGTCATAGGTTTGCCTTGTTTTTCAGAAACTTTTACCGATACGGTTTGTTCCGGTTTGAGCACGTCGGGCATACTGATTTGCGGCTCTAATTTGGTAGAAGGGTCGGTAACCTCCAACGGAACGATACCATACATCCGAATTGGAGCGTCGTTTTTGGTGTTGGCATGCGGTTGTAAAAGTGTAATATTTAAGTAGGCATTTGGTGCCATTTCACCTGTGATAGGCAAATCGAATGTGGTTTCGCCTTGTTTGGTTTTTACCCAAAAGGATTGGATTACTTTAGAACCATTTTCAACTGATAACAAAGCTCGACCTCCTTCACTGGAAGGGAAGAAAACTTTCGCTTTTTCTCCTACTTTGTAGGCTTTTTTGTCGGTATTAAAGCGCAAAACGGTAGCTTCTTCGCCCTGCATATTTCGCGAACGAGCCGACCAGTAGGGGTAATCTAAAAATACCGTTTGTCCCGAAGCATGTCCGCTTTCCGGATCGTAAACACGGATGAGGTAGCGCCCCCATTCATCTTCCGGAACTTCAAAGGCTACGGCTCCTTTCCCGGACGCATTGGTATTGATACGGAAAAATTTATACGATGTGGTGGCATTTGCAGTATTATAGCTCGATAGGTTTTCATTGGCATCCCACCACCAACGAGATTCGAGTTTGTATACGCGAACTTCAAGGGCTTTGCGGGCAATTGGAACGCCATTTTCTGTAACAGAGGCTATTTCGTATCGGTTCACTTTTCCTGTTTCAAGTAGTCCGTATTTATTCGGTTCAGGCGTTTTTATTCCCACATACACTTTGTACGGTGAGTAGGTTGTTGCGGCAACATCGGTGCTAACATCACCCCCTTGTTCATATACTTTTGTAATGAAAGCGGCTTTTAACATTCCCGGAGCTTGTCCCTGAATAGTTGGGTTGATGGGTACAGTAGCCCGACCGTTGGCATCTATTTTTCCGGAGAAAATATTGATTTCTTCTGTTGAAAATTCACGTGTGGGATCGTCAAAAACATAGTTGTTGAATCCTTTAAAGGTAGTAACTTGTTGGCTGAATTTGGCTTGGACTTCTGTTTTTAAATCCTTTGCTATAGCCCCGTGGAGCCATGCGACTTGCAGCAAATTGGTGTTTACTTTTCCGGCTGAAAGAACGGTTTGATTAAAAGTGTTTTTTATTTTAAGGCGATTAGGTTTAATGGTTTCAATTTTGATGCTTTTGTAAAAATGAGCACCACCCACACTCACCATGGCTTCCCAATTTCCGGTAGGAGCTCCGGTTTGTGTTGGCACCGTAAACGTGTAATGATTGAGGTCGTTTTTCTTTTGAACGGCTTGGTAGGCAATTTTACCATTCGGTTCACTTAAACGAAATTTGATAGGATGGTTTTCCGGAATTTTATTGGAATTATCATTTAAAATAAAAGATAGAAACATCGTGTCTCCCGGGCGCCACACACCACGTTCCCCATAAATATATCCTTTAATTCCTTTTTGTAGCGTTTCTCCGGATACATCGAAATTACTCACAGAAAGGGAGAGTTCATCGTCTAATTTAACATAAGTCGATTGATTGCCTTGCGTAACCACAGCAAAATAAGCATATTTTTCAAGGTCGAAACTTGCCATACCATCGCTATCTGTTCTTCCGGAGGCAATTTTTTGCTGTTGGTAGTTGAACAAATCTACTGTTGCTCCGGCAATCGGATCGGTGGAAACGATATTGCTCACCGCTACTACAACCGATTTATTATTTCCGCGCTTAGCGATTACACCTAAATCGGTTGCTAAAATATTAGTACCGATGCGTGTGTTGTAATAATAATAATCAGAGCAAGGATCTTGACTTTGACGCCATTCGTAATCTTCTTCATAGTAGTAATCATAGCCATAACCACTATAATTTACATCATCTTCATTTTCTTCTTCCTCTTCAGACGCATCCTGGTTTTCTTCTCCGCTAAAACCATTGCTGCATTTGTAAAGGGAATATTCTTTTTTGAATGAAAACTCAACCCTATAAATGGCACCCGGTTCGGGTTCGATAATTTTAGCAATATCCAAGGCATAGACATTCCATTTCGTGTAATCGAGCAAGTCGTTTTGTTTTAGTTGTAATGTTGTTTTGGCAATAGGTTGACTTACTTTACGGAGGTTTTGAGTTCCGTTTAACTCATTGTCTTGCAAGAATTGCAGGATGTTGTTTTTGTATATTTTGTAAACTTTAATGTCGACCGATTTTAAATTAGCGGCTTCAAAATTGATTTTTAAATTGTTGGAACTGGGTAAAATAGTCCCGTTTTTAACCAATCGAACGCCGGGTTTAATTTGGTCAAATTGCAGTTTTTCGGAGAAATTCTGCTTCATTTTATACCCCTCACTACTTTGTATTCCCTGGAATACTTCTACGAGTTTTGTGCCCGAGAACGAAGCTTCTTCTGTTTCATCCGTTACGGCTGTGGCATAGTCATCGGTAAAATCGGTTGAGGCTACTGCTACCGAATCGACAGAAACAACCGCACTGTCTGTGGCGGCAAAATCAACGGCTGCGGCCACGGCTGCCGTGTCGGTTTCTACGCTTGTAGTTTCTGTAACGGAAGCGCGTTCTTTTTTGGTGTTGTCAAAAAAGACTTTGAGTACATTTCCTTGGGAGGAAAACTTCAAATTGTCAGTATTTTCAATGGTAACAAGTCCTTTAAAGTCTTGGTCTTTTTTGAGCGGATCCGAAAAATTAATTAAAACCGACTGGTTATTTTCATCGCCGATTTTAATATCGAGTACTTTGAATTGATTTTTACCCGGAATGAGAATTTTCGAGCTGCCCTCTTGGTCATCAATATCGGCCGGATCGCCATCCCAGGCTAATTCGATTTCCGAATCGTCTTCAAATCGTTTGATGCTGTCAATCATAAATTTGAATTCGGTTCGTGTACTCAAGGCTTTATCAAACACAATTTTCAGGTCGTCGCCGTCTTGTGTTGCTTCGATTAGTTTTTTGGCTGTTTCGAAGTCCATGTCATCGGCAGTTTTGATCGTGCCGTATTGGTAGTAATAGTCTTTGCTGTACGACTGTAAATCTTGCGTGTTGACTATAAAATCTTGTTTATAGGTTTTAAAAGAAAAATTAAATTTTTCCAGCGCTTTGTCGGTAATGTTGGTGATTTTATGCAAACGCAAGGTAACTTGGTACAAGGTATTTTGTTCCAATTTTTCTTTTGGAATAAAGGCAATTGTATTGTTTGAAAGACTTACAACTTTACCACTTACCGAAGGCGAAATTTCGAATAAATCGGGGTCGATTTCCTCGCCCGGTTTCCAGTCCGATTTATTGAAAGCCAACTGTACCCTAATGTCTGATTTGACCGAAACGAATCCGGAAGTAAATCCTGAAATATAATCTTTAAAAAGAGAAGGATCTGAATCAAAATCGGCTGCCGATTTTTTAGAACAGGATTGCCAAACCATTACAGTCAGCAACAGGACAAGGAACTTACCGGTTTTCATAAACGTGGTGGTAAAAATTAAGGGTTAGAACTTTTTTAGGACTTGTATATTCCCATTTGTGGCAATAACACAAACGAGGGCGAAATATTGTAGTAAATGTAATTTATTTTTTGGAATAATTTTCCTGTAAAAAAGAATGTTGTGATTTTTAGCTCAAACACTATTTTATGGTGGTTTCCGAAACAAGATTTTTCAGCCTATAGTTTACAAGCTACCCCTGACCGCGCGGATAGCTCCCGATGCTATCGGGACTAGGAGCAAGGGCAGGAAAACGGATTACAAAAACGCCCAAGCACCTGCCGCAGGCAGGATAGGTCCTACTCTTCAGGAACGTTTTGAGGCAAAAAAGCGAGTCATCAGGGCAGCACATTCCTCGGCCAGAATTCCGCTTATTACTTCCGTTTTGGGATGGATGCGTGTTCCTAATGCCTGGTACCCGCGTTTTTCATCGGTAGCGCCAAAAACAATTTTTGAAATTTGGCTCCAGTAGAGCGCACCGGCACACATTTGGCAGGGTTCGAGAGTAACATAAAGCGTGCAATCTTTGAGGTATTTGCCGCCCAAATAATTTGCTGCGGCAGTGATGGCCTGCATTTCGGCGTGGGCGGTAACATCGTGAAGCACCTCGGTGAGGTTATGACTTCGCGCTATAATTTTGTTGTCGATTACCACAACAGCACCCACCGGAATTTCGCCTTTTTCGAAAGCAATTTCGGCTTCGGCTAATGCCCTTTTCATGAAGTATTCGTGGGTGAAAATGGTTTCCATGCCACAAAAATAGGAATTCAATTTGTACATTTGTGCCATGTCTGAAAAATTGCTTGATTCTATCCACACGCCTGCCGATTTGAGGCAACTTTCTATAAACCAACTCAAAGAGTTGGCTGCCGAATTGCGGACGTTTATTATTGGAGTTGTGGCGGTGAAGGAGGGTCATTTGGGTGCCAGTTTGGGAGTAGTAGAACTTACCTTGGCATTGCATTATGTTTTTGATACCCCCAATGATCTGTTGGTTTGGGATGTTGGGCATCAGGCTTATGGGCATAAAATACTTACCGGCAGAAAAGCTGTTTTTCACACCAACAGGCAGTGGGGTGGAATAGCGGGTTTTCCAAAACGCGATGAAAGTGTGTTTGACACGTTTGGCACAGGGCATTCCTCGACTTCCATTTCGGCGGCTTTGGGAATGGCGTTGGCTTCTAAAATAAAAGGTGAAAAAAGAGAACACATTGCCGTTATCGGTGATGCTTCGATAGCGTCGGGGATGGCTTTTGAAGGATTGAATCATGCCGGAGATACCGACGCCGATTTAATTGTTATACTCAATGATAACGCCATTGGGATAGACCCCAGTGTGGGTGCTTTGAAGGATTATTTTACTTCGGTAAAAGAAGGTAAAAATCCCAAAGCAAACAACATGATACAGTCGCTTAACTTTGCTTACAGTGGCCCTATTGACGGTCATAATTTGGAATTATTAGTAAGTGAATTGCAACGCATTAAACAGCAACGAGGTCCTCGGTTTTTACATATTACCACCACAAAAGGGAAAGGTTTAGAACAAGCCGAGAAAGATCAGGTGCGGTACCATGCGCCCGGTAAATTTGACGTAGAAACCGGAGAGATAACAGCGACCGATGAACGTAATTTGCCGCCAAAATTTCAAGATGTTTTTGGACATACTTTGGTGGAGTTGGCCAAACAAAATAAAGCCATCATCGGGATAACTCCGGCGATGCCTTCGGGCAGTTCGATGAAGTATATGATGGACGCTTTTCCGGAGCGTGCTTTTGATGTGGGAATAGCAGAACAACATGCAGTAACTCTTGCAGCCGGTATGGCCACCCAAGGAATGGTTGTGTTTTGTAACATTTATTCCACTTTTATGCAACGGGCATACGACCAATTAATTCACGATGTTGCGCTACAAAAATTGCCGGTACTATTTTGTTTAGACAGGGCCGGATTGGTTGGCGAAGACGGAGCCACGCACCACGGCATTTTTGATTTGGCTTATTTGCGCTGTATACCCAACATGGTTGTGTATGCACCTAAAGATGAGAAAGCCCTTCGCGATATGATGTTCACAGCACAAAAAGGACTTGATTTTCCGTTAGCTATTCGTTATCCCAGAGGCAGAGGCACAACAGTAGATTGGCAAAAACCCTTTGAAACGATAACTATAGGCAAGGCACATTTGTTAAAAGAAGGGCACACCATAGCGGTACTGAGTTGTGGCGTTATAGGGAATAATGTGACTAATGCGTTAGCTAAATTGGATGATTCTTCTCGCTTTTCGCATTATGATTTTGGCTTTGTAAAGCCTTTGGACGAGGCGCTTTTGCATGAAATTTTTTCACAATACACCAAAATTTACACCCTTGAAGATGGCGTTGTTGCTGGTGGTTTTGGTAGTGCTGTGGCTGAGTTTGCGGTTAAAAACCACTATACAATTCCAATTCATAGTTTGGGTGTTCCCGATGTATTTCCGGAGCATGGCACAGTGGCAGAATTGCAACAATTTTGCGGTTTTGACGTTGACTCTTTGTTTAAATTATTCTTATCGGATTTATAAAAAGCCATTTACAATCATGAAATTAACCCAAAAAGTCTCTTTGATTTTAGTTGTTTTTTGCTTACAACATGCTTTTTCACAAGACATTCAAACACAATTACCCACAATTTCGAGATGGAGCAAAACCAATACGGTTGGGTTCGATATTAGTCAGATTGCCTTTATGAATTGGAATGCCGGAGGAAACAGTTCGATTTCGGGTTTGCTTAAAGGGCAGTTTACACGAAATTATGAAACTTCGCGAACCAAATGGGCCAACGAGATACAGTTGCGGTATGGAGTGAATAAACAAGATGGAGTAGAACTCCGTAAAACAGATGATATGTTACAGTTAAATTCCACTTTTGGATTTCGTAACGACACCATATCAAAATGGTATTATTCGGCTAAGATGAATTTCAACACCCAATTTACCTATGGGTATTCCTATCCAAATACCGAAAATTACATTTCCAGAGCTTTAGCACCGGCTTATTTTTTTCTGGGTATAGGGGCAGAGTATTCCGATTTGAAAAAGAACCTTACTGTTTATCTTTCCCCGTTAACACAAAAAACCACGTTGGTTTTGGATCAAAAATTGGCTGATCAGGGAGCGTTTGGTGTTGATAAGGCAGTTTTTGACACTAACGGAAACCTCATTCGTGCAGGTAAAAAATCCCGAAATGAACTTGGTGTGCTTGTAACGGGAGCTTATAAAAAGGAAGTTTTTAAAAATATTTTAATGGATAACCGCATAAGTTTGTATTCGGATTATGTAAATAATTTTGGCAATGTAGATGTGGACTGGCAACTTCAATTTAATATGATTGTGAACCAATACGTGCGTGCCAATATTGGAACCCATTTGATTTATGATGACGATATTAAAGCCAAGGAAGAATTGGATGGTCAACAGATAACCGTGGGTCCCAAAGTTCAATTAAAGCAGCTTTTAGGTGTTGGTATTGTATACAGTTTTAAATAAAAAAAGCCTTTGGATAAAATTTCCAAAGGCTTTTTAACAATTAAAAACTAAAACTATTCTTATATCGAACTTGCGTTTTCGGGTTCATTTTCGATAGCCAAGCGCGCATTGCGTTTGTCGCGCAAACGGTATTTAATGCGTTTCACTAAGAAGAACATTACCGGTACAATTACCAATGTTAGTATGGTTGCATAGGTTAAACCAAAGATAATAGTCCAAGCCAAAGGCCCCCAGAAGATTACGTTGTCACCTCCAATGAAGATGTGTGGATTCAAATCGGTGATTAATGTGAAAAAGTCGAAATTCAGTCCGATTGCCAACGGAACTAATCCCAACACAGCGGTCAAAGCAGTGAGCAATACAGGGCGTAAACGCGATTTTCCGGATTCGATGATTACTTCTTTGATTTCGTCCAGAGTAAGATCGTCATGGCTTTCAACCCCTTTATCCAGTACTTTTCTATCCATTAACAACACAAAGAAGTCCATTAATACAATACCATTTTTCACGACAATTCCGGCCAGTGATATGATTCCCATCATGGTCATCAACACCACAAAATCCATTCCTGCAATTACATATCCATAAAAGACACCGCTAAAACTTAACAGTACCGTGAAAAGGATAACCATGGTTTTGGAAATCGAGTTAAACTGTAGTACGATGATTATTGTAATCCCGGCGATTGCCAATAGGAACGCCAAATTCAGGAATGCTTGGTTTTTACCTTGTTCTTCCTGTACACCGGAAAACGAATAGCTGATGTCTTTTGGAAGTTTATAACTTTCCATTTCTTTGGCAATTTGCTTGGTAATCGCATCAGCATTATAACCGGTCAACACATTGGAGTAAACCGTCATTACTCGTTTGTGGTTTTTACGTTTGATTTGGTTAAAAGCCGTAGTTTTTTTGGTTTGCGAAACCGCCGATATAGGCACCTGCATGATTTGCCCGTTATTTTGATTACGGAACGTAAGCGATTGATTAAATAAGACATTTTCGTTCTTACGTTGGTCATCCTGCATACGCATTACAATGTTGTAATCGTCGTCGCCTTCTTTATAGGTTGAAATTTCCTGACCATAAACAGAACGACGCAGCGTGAAACCAATTTGCCCGGTCGACACTCCAATACTTCCGGCATTGGCACGATCTACATTTACTTCGAGTTCCGGACTGTCTTTATTAATATCAACCTGAAGTTTTTCGATACCTTCAATATTTTTTGAATTAATATAGGCGATTATTTTATTGGCTTGTACAAGCATTTGATCGTAATCTTCACCCTTAAGCTCCAAACTGATTTGGAAACCGGCCGGTGGTCCGTTTGCATCTTTTTCGACCGTTACGGTAGCACCGGGAATTCCTTTTACCTTGGCACGAATTTCCTCTAAAATATCAGCTGTATTGATGCCGCGACGAAATTTGAATTCGGAGAAGTTTACCGAAACCTTTCCTTTATAGGGCGTTTCATTGGCAGAACCGGCATCAACATTTGGATTTCCGGCACCCACACCAACTTGCGATACAATGGATTCAGCCAAATAATTCTCGCCTGTTTTTTCATCCACATACTTTTTTAGGATAGAAATCACCTGATTTTCTACAAATGAGGTTGCTTTATTGGTTTTATCGATGGCTGTACCCTGAGGATATTCGATATACACTATAGCCTGATTCGGAATATTGTCCGGAAAGAATAATACTTTTCGTGGAAAAATACCCATCAAGAGGAACGATAGGAAAAGCATACCAATTATTCCAAAAAAGGCATACCAAGCTCTTCTTCCGGTAAGCGTTTTTCGGAGAAATACTTTATACTTTTCTTCCATTCTTGGGAAGAAACTATGCTGGAAATCCTGTGTCCATTGGTAGAGTTTTTTATGGTAAAGCCACATTAATCCTAAGGCAATCAAGGATAAATGACCAATTGCTTTAAGGAAAACAATTCCGGCTGCATGCCCTATGATCAGGGAAATAACCGTGATGATTCCAAGTACGATGGTATATGTTTTAAGACTTTTCTTTTTGATGTTTTTGTCTTCAATATCCATTGATCCTCCGGTCATAGCGGCATTTACCACCATTGCCACGAAAAGCGAGGCCCCTAATGTTACAGACAATGTCATAGGGAAGTAAATCATAAATTTACCCATTGTTCCGGGCCACAACGCAAATGGTAAAAAGGCCATTAATGTTGTAGCGGTTGAGGAGATTACCGGCCAGGCTATTTCGCCTATTCCCAGTTTAGAAGCTTGGATTCGTGTCATGCCTTTTTTCATGTTGGCAAACACATTGTCTACCACTACAATTCCGTCGTCAACCAGCATTCCCAATCCCATTACCAAACCAAAAAGCACCATGGTGTTCAATGTTTTACCCATAGAAGCCAGCAAGGCAAACGCAATAAACATGGATAACGGAATAGCGGCACCTACGAAAAGCGAATTACGCAATCCCATAGTAAACATCAGTACGATCATTACCAAGATAATACCGAATATGATGTGGTTTGAAAGTTCATTAACCTGATGTTCCACGCGTGATGATTGATCGCTCGTAAGCTCGATACTCAGGTTTTTCGGCAGGTAATTCTCTTGCGCTTCTTTTATTTTTTCTTTCACCTGATCAATGGCCGAAATCATATTTTGATTGGAGCGCTTTTTAACATTCAGCATCACAACTTCCTGCCCTTTTTCGCGGGCAAAAGTAGTGCGTTCCTTTTCACGAAACGTGATGGTTGCAATATCTTTCAGGTAAACTTGACCACCATAGGATTTAACAATAATGTTTTCCAATTGTTGGGGATCTTTCATTTCGCCAATGATACGAATATTATTGCGCGACCCTTGTGATACCAAGTTACCACCTGACATGGTCATGTTTTCGTAACGCACGGCATTTTGAATTTCGTCAAAAGTTACTTGAGCTGCCGTCATTTTGAAAATATCAACCGCAATTTCAACCTCTTTGTTGTCCACACCTAAAATATCGACTTTTTTAACTTCTGAGATTTCTTCAATGTCATCTTGTAGTTTTTCGCCGAATTTTTTTAATTGCTGTGCCGTGTAGTCTCCTTTTAGGTTAATGTTCAAGATAGGAACTTCTTCCGAAATGTTAAGCTCAAAAACATTGGGTTCAACCTTGCTTCCGTTGTCCAAATTAGGCCAATCGGTATCTGCTTTAGCATTGTCAACCTTGTCTTTGATTTTTTGTTTGGCATCTTCAATTTTAACTTTGTCCTCAAACTCAGCGATAATCATTCCGTAATCCTGATAGGAGTTCGAAGTAATTTTGATCACGCCACTGATATTTTTAAACTCTTTTTCGAGGGGTTTGATGACCAGTTTCTCAACATCTTCAGCTGAATTCCCGGGGAAAACAGACGATATGTAAACTTTGTTTTCGATGATCTCTGGGAAATCTTCACGGGGCATGGAAATGTAAGAATAGATTCCCGCCACGACGATGATGAAGGTTAGGATGTATACCGTAATTCGGTTGTCTACAGCCCAACTGGATATGCTAAATTCTTTATTGTGACTCATTTGTTTTTCGATTATTAGTTGATGAGCTGGTTGTGTTTGTTGGTTTTACAGGTGAAAAAGAAACTACTTTCACTTAAAAGTTCAATTTCATCCCGTCGGAAATCATAGTAACCCCGTCGGTCACGACAACATCGCCATCAGATAAACCACTTACAATTTCGGTTAGGTTGTCTGAAGATTGACCCACTTCAACCAAAACTTTTTTGGCTTTTCCTGTTTTTCCGGTGCTTCCGGTTACCACATATACATAGCTATTCCCTTCGGCGTCTTTTTGAACGACACTGCTTGGTACTGTAATAGCCGATTTGTTGCTGTAATCAATAATACGAAGTTTAGCCACCTGATTCGGACGAAGTAGTCCTTCCGGATTTGGCACACTTACTTCAATACCAAAACTGCGGTTGTTTGGGTTTAAATAATTACCTACTTGGCGAACTTTACCTTTGTAGGTTTTACCCAAAGCGGTTAAGAATACATCAACCGGAGTTCCTACCTTTACTTTACCGATATAGGTTTCCGGAACGGTGGTCGAAACATACATATTACTTACATTAACAATACGCATTAAACCTTGCTGACTGGCAGCAACCACCTGACCTCTTTCTACAAATACTTCGTCAATTGTACCGGTAAAAGGAGCTCTAATTAGTGTTTTTGCCAATTGGGCTTTCATTTGAGCTACCTGCTTTTGCATGGCCAACATTTGCGTTTGTGCCTGAAGGTATTGCATTTCAGAACCAATTTTTTGATTCCACAGGTTTTTTTGACGCTCAAAAGTGGTTTTAGCCAAAGCATATTGTGTTTCGATTTGCGCCAACTGTTGGCTCATTCCGCCGTCATCAACCCGACCTAAAATTTGGCCTTTGCCAACACGTTGACCCGCACGAACATTTAATGAAACTAATGTTCCCGGTATTTCAGGTTGAATCAATATGTTTTCGCGGGTGTCAACATTACCTTGAATTTCGAGGTAATGATTAAATAAGGTATCTTTTACGGTTTGAACAGCAACTAACGCTTCATCCGATTTTACATTCATCTGCGTAAGTGCTTCGTCAATTTTGGCAATTTCAGCTTGAAGTGTTGCTTTTTTTGCCTGAAGTGCTTTCGCATCTTTTTTAGAAATTAAAGCATCTACAGAAGCAGTGTCTTCTTTTTGAGAACACGATGCGACAATAAGAGTTAAAAGGGCTATTATACTTAATTTTCTCATGGTATGTGTGGTTTATTTTGTACTTAGTTTTTTGCGGTTAGTTTTTCTAATGCCGCTTTTTTATTAATCACATCAAGCATGGCTTGAAGGTATTTTTGTTGAGCCGAATACAATTGGGTTTGCGCATCAGTCAAGTCGAAACTTGTTGCTAATCCTTCTTTGAATTTAATCTGGTTTTTGTTTTCGATACGTTCGGCTAAGTTCAGTGTGCTTTTTGATGTCCCTAATTGCTCAATACTGAATTCAAAATCGTTGCGGGCGCTTTCGTATTGTAGTTTCAGCTTTTGCTCGGTTTCTGTGAGTTGGGTTTTGGCTTGATCCAATGCAATTTTAGCTTGTTGGGTGCGAGAACTTCTTCCGAAACTACTAAAGATTGGAACGTTTAAACTGATACCCAGATTAGAGTAACTAAACCATTGCTGATTCTGGTTGAACATAGTAAAGGTATTTCCAAAGGTATTAGCCCCAAAATTATAGGCAGCACCCAATGACGGAAGCGCTTTACTTTTTTCCAGTTTTAATAAAAGTTCTTTGCTGGTTAACAAGTTTTTACTGATTTGATAATCAATATTTTCGTCAACATTGAATGTTGTTTTTAACAACGCTAAATCCATGTTGCTTTGTGTCAGATTATCCAATTTATCTGTTAAAACCAGTTCGTCTTCCAAATCGATACCCAACACCAATTTAAGCAGGTCTAAGGCAATTTTGCGTTGGCGCTTTACATTTTCAAGCGCACTGTTAACAGAGGAAAGTGTAATTTGCAATTGTTCTACATTTTCTTCTTCAATAAAGCCGTTCTTAAAAATCTCGCGTGTGTCGTTGAGGGTTTTTTCCAACGTGGTTTTGTTTTTTTGTAAAATAGCCGCACTTTCTTCGGCCAACAAAACATTGCCATACGCATTCACCACCATTTCGGTAAGTTCCTGATTGGTTTTCTTTTTGGCATTTTCTGAAATCTGCAGATAGGTTTTAGCCGACTGTAACCCCACCAAATACGAGCCGTCGAAAAGCAATTGCGTTACAGTTAGCCCGGCATTCATATTGTGTTTTGTTCCAAAAGCGACAGGGATAAATTCGCCCGGATTTCCCCCAAAAAATTCAGCAGGAATGAGCGATTTTTGCAAACGAAAATTGTTTTGGTACCCCACACTTCCGTTTACCTGAGGTAAGCCAATAGTGGTTGTTTCCCATTTTTTAAGTTTTGCAGCTTCTACATCACGGTTCGCATTAATTGCAGTGTAATTGTTTTGAATGGCATGATTTACGGCGTCTTTTAAGCTGAGCGAAAAAGATTTCTTCTCACCACTTTGCGCCAAACTGAGTCCGGCAATCAGCAGCAGTATCAGTACTAGGTTGTGTTTCATTTTGTGTTTATTGGTGTTATTGATGATTGATATATTTACAGTTTAAGTTGCTTTTCGAGTTCTTCAATCCCATAAGGTGTAGCTATTGCTCGCGTGTGGTATTCCAGCGCTTTTAACTCCATATCATGTACGTCTTTCTCAAGCGCCACATTCTCATTTATCGAAAAAATCAGAGTGTAATAAAATTGAACGGCAGTTGCAATATCCACATTGGTTCGGTAGAGCCCTTGTGCAATCCCTTTGTGAATGTTTTGGGTAAAAACCGTGTTGCAATCTTCAATTTCATTGGCCATCATTTTATGGTAAATCTCCGGGTAATGTTTTTTTAACTGATACGCGGGTGAATGGTCAAAGGATTGAAACATGCTTTTGAACATACGCCGAATTTCAAAATTTTCCTGAATGGCATTGTAGTCTTTAGCCACAATTTCGTCTATGATTTTATGAATGTTTTGATGTACAATCTCGGTTCCTTCTTCAATCAGTTTTTCTTTGTTGGAAAAATACTTGTAAATGGTTTTTTTCGAAATACACATTTCACAGGCAATATCATCCATCGTCACACTTTTGAAACCGAGTTTCAAAAACATATCAGTTGCTTTTTTGATGATTTTGTCTTTCATATTGGTTGCACTTGTTTAGAATTTAATCGTGAAAGATTCCTGTAATTTCGAGTGCAAATGTAAAATGGAAACTTTAAACACAAAAAAAGTTTCCATGTTCTTAACGAAAATTTAACAGTAGCGTTCTGCCGAACAAACAAGTAGTTTTACGAAAATAAATGATTAGTTTTGTGGCATCAATAGCAAAGCAATGCAGTCGTTATCTTATTATAACCAATTAATTTCTGCCTATTTTGAAGAACTTTCGGTGGTCAGAGAACCTAAAAATCTTTATGAACCGATTCAGTATATTCTTTCCTTGGGCGGAAAACGTATGCGGCCGGTTCTTACCCTGATGGCAACCGATATTTTTGACGGTGATTGTAAAAAAGCATTGGCAGCGGCTACGGCTGTTGAGGTGTTCCATAATTTTTCGCTAATTCACGACGATATCATGGACGATGCCCCTTTGCGACGTGGTCGTGAAACCGTTCACGAAAAATGGGATGTCAATACCGGAATTTTATCAGGAGATGCCATGCTTATCTTGGCCTATCAGCATTTTGAAGCCTACGAACCTCCTATGTTCCGCGATTTGGCTAAACTTTTCAGCAAAACCGCCATTGAAGTTTGTGAAGGGCAACAATATGATGTAGATTTTGAAACCCGCGATGATGTTACCGTTCTGGAATACCTCAAAATGATTCAATATAAAACAGCAGTTTTGGTAGGCGCAGCCATGAAAATGGGCGCGATTGTGGCCGAAACTTCGGCAGAAAATGCCAACCTGATTTATGATTTTGGACTGAATTTAGGCGTAGCTTTCCAATTACAAGACGATTACCTGGATGCCTTTGGAAACCCTGAAACCTTTGGTAAACAAGTGGGTGGTGATATTATTGAAAACAAAAAAACCTATTTGTACCTCAAAGCCCTTGAATTTGCTTCGGCAGAAACCAAAGAACAATTATTGCATTTATTTTCCATTCAACCCTCGGATAATACCGATAAAATAAACTCGGTTAAAGAAATTTTTAACCAAACCGGAGCTGCGGCTGCCACTCGAGATGCAATTGTACAATTTACTGAAAAAGCGTTTGAAACACTGGAGAAAATGGATATAACTTCGGATAAAAAAGCAATGTTGAAAGCCTTTGGCGAAAACCTGATGAACCGAAATGTCTAAATTTCCGGAACCAATATCAACCGATCAGTTGCTCGAACAGGCTTCGGCAGAGGAATTGTACCAAAACTTGCTTACCCAAATTAATAAAGATTTTAATTTGGCCAATGAGCCCGTCGATTTTCCGCTTTCTACTACACCAGACGAATTGAAGGTTCAATTGCATGAGAAAATATTCCGACTCATTCAGTATAAATTTGCCGAATACCTTAATTTGCTCTATATCATTGATGTGCCGGAACACCAAATTAAAAAACTTGACGGGTCGGATATTGTGGAATTATCGGAACAAGTAGCTTTCTTAATCCTACGTCGCGAATGGATGAAAGTTTGGTTTAGAAAACACTACTAAAATAGACTTTCTCTTGGTATTTTTCGGTAACAATAAATAAGTCGGCCGTATTGATTGTTTTAAGTGTAGGTTTTGTTTTTAGTTTTTTAGTAAAACTTTCTACATATTTTTTCGAGCCCACGGCAATGTTTTGGTCATTACACCGCTCCACTTCTTTCTTGTAAACGGCTTGCCCGGTGCTGAGGTTGTAATCAAACGTAAAGAAATACTCACAAAGTTTTCCGTAATACGTTTCAAACCCAATCAATTCGAATTCTTTGTTTTGAAACCGGTATTTGTGGGTATAATGCCATTTCCAACTGGAGCCGCCAAAATGGTAAATTTCCAGAACGCCGTCATTAATTTCGATGCCCTTGTCAAAAAATGGATCGCCCATCATGCCGCCTGCATCGCTCGGTAAAACAGCTGTTTTGGAGGTGTAAAACAGTTTCCATTCTTCCCCGTCCTTTTTAAAAATATCCAATTGGCGTATGTTGCCAAATTCTCCTGTTTCACCGGGTTCCCAAACGGTAACTTTTTCTTCAATACCATCTTGCGTAAGATCGCCGGTTATGGTGATGATATCTTTGGTTTGAGCAAAAGCTAAAGAGCTCAATAATAATACAATATAAGTAGGTTTCATCTTAAAAAAATACACGTACAAAAGGCATAAACGCATCGCCATACACTCCTTGATCTTCTTTAAATAACACATTATAGCGGGCACCAATAGTAATGTTATCCATACGATAACCGGCTCCTAAAAACAAACCGGTATTCCAAAAATCATCCGAAATAGTACTGCCGCTGTATTTTAAGTTTACACGCAACTGTTCTAATTCGGCCGATAACTGAATCTCTTCCACCGGATTGAATAAGGCCAGTACACTTCCGCCATACATGGAAGAAGTGTAAAAATTCTTCTGATTCAGGTAACTGTATTGTAATCCTACACCGGCCGAAACATATTGATTGAAATTATAAATAGCCGAGGGACTCACGGCAACATTGGTAAAACCATTACCAAAACCCAAGCCCAATCCTCCGCCAAATTGCACATCGCTCCAAAAGGAATTTTGCGGTGCCGGCGTATCGTTTTGTTGGGCGAAAGCCATGCTGCAAAAACCTGTCATAATCAGTAGTTGCACATATTTTTTTACAATACAGAAACCGTTCTTTTTCATGCTCCGATATATATTTATTTAGCGAGATAAAAGTAGTAAAAACATTGAAAGATTGTTATAAATATTATACTTTTGCACTAATTTTTGTAACTACAACGTATATACAACCAGAGAACATGGATAGGTTTTCCTTTTTAAACGCAGCACATACTCAATTTTTTGCTGATTTATACGATCAATATATTTCCAACCCGGACAGCGTTGAACCCAGTTGGAGAGCGTTTTTTCAGGGTTTTGATTTTGCTTTGGAACACTATAGCGAGGAATCCGCTTCGGGCGAGCAATTGGTAACCTATGCCAATAGCGAAGCCGGCAATGCTGTTGCCTCTGAAAAACTTCAAAAAGAGTTTAACGTATTAAAACTTATAGATGCCTACCGAACGCGAGGGCATTTGTTTACCGAGACCAACCCGGTTCGCGATCGTCGCATTTATACCCCTAATCTGGATATCGAAAACTTTGGTTTAAGTCAGTCGGATTTAGATACGGTTTTTGACGCCGCTAAAATACTGGGTCACAAACCTTCCACCCTGAAAGACATTTTGTCGCATCTCAAAAATGTGTATTGCCAACATATTGGAATCGAATACATGTATATGCGCAAACCCGAAGTAATCCAATGGATTCAAAACCGCCTGCATATCAACGATAACCTGCCTTCTTTTGATGCGGATCGAAAAAAACATATTCTTGGAAAACTCAATGAAGCGGTTTCCTTTGAAAACTTTCTTCATACCAAATATGTTGGCCAAAAACGATTTTCGCTCGAAGGAGGAGAAAGTATTATTCCCGGTTTGGATGCGATTATAGAAGCCGCAGCCGACAAAGGTGTAGAACATTTTGTAATGGGAATGGCGCACCGCGGACGTTTGAATGTGTTGGCTAATATTTTTGGTAAACCAACACAAGATATTTTCTCGGAGTTCGACGGTAAAGACTACGACAAAGAATATTTTGACGGCGATGTAAAATACCACCTTGGGTTAACCGCTGAACGCAAAACCAAAAACGGAAAAAAAATCAATATCAATTTGGCGCCAAATCCGTCGCATTTGGAAACCGTTGGTGCAGTTATCGAAGGGATTACGCGTGCCAAACAAGACAAGTACTTCCCTGACGATTTTTCAAAAGTACTCCCTATTGCCGTTCACGGTGATGCTGCTGTAGCCGGACAAGGAATTGTGTATGAAATCGTGCAAATGTCGCAACTCGATGGCTATATAACAGGAGGAACTATTCATATTGTTATCAACAATCAGGTTGGATTTACAACCAATTATATGGACGCCCGTTCGTCTACATATTGTACCGATGTGGCTAAAGTGACCTTGTCTCCGGTATTGCATGTTAATGCCGACGACGCCGAGGCCGTAGTACACGCCATGTTATTTGCCTTGGATTTCCGTATGGAATTTGGCCGTGATGTGTTTATCGACCTCTTAGGGTATCGTAAATATGGGCACAACGAGGGCGACGAACCCCGTTTTACCCAACCGGTGTTGTACAAAATCATCGCGCGCCATAAAAACCCGCGCGATATTTATGCCGAAAAGCTCATTACCGAAGGTTTTGTAGATGCCGCTTATGTAACTCAAATCGAGAACGAATACAAAGCCAAGTTAGACGAAAACTTAGTGGCTTCCCGTAAAAAAGACCTCACCATTATCAAACCGTTTATGCAAGATGAATGGAAAGGTTTTGTTCAGGTTTCGGATGATGAAATGTTGAAAAAAGTGGATACCAAATTTGACCGTAAAAAATTGGATCAGATTATTGAAACAGTAGCTACGCTTCCTTCTGATAAAAAATTCATCAGCAAAATACAAAAGATAGTATCGGATCGCAAAGCCATGTACGACAACAATGCACTCGACTGGGGAACAGCCGAAACTTTAGCGTATGGTTCGCTCCTTACCGAAGGTTTTGATGTGCGTATTTCGGGACAAGATGTTGAACGCGGAACGTTTTCGCACCGCCACGCAGTGGTTAAGGTCGAAGACAGCGAAGAAGAAGTGGTGTTACTCGATCAATTGAAAGACAAAAAAGGTAAGTTCTATATCTATAATTCATTCCTTTCAGAATATGGCGTACTTGGTTTTGATTATGGTTACGCCTTGGCCAACCCAAACACCCTAACCATTTGGGAAGCGCAGTTTGGTGATTTCTCCAACGGGGCTCAAATCATGATCGATCAGTATATTTCCTGCGGCGAAGACAAATGGAATAACCAAAACGGTATCGTACTCTTGTTGCCACACGGTTACGAAGGCCAAGGAGCCGAACACTCTTCGGCACGTATGGAACGCTACCTTCAGTTGTGTGCTCGACACAATATGTATGTAGCCGATTGTACCACGCCGGCCAACTTCTTCCACCTGTTGCGCCGTCAAATGAAAACCAAATTCCGCAAACCGCTCGTGGTATTCTCGCCAAAGAGTTTACTGCGCCATCCGTTGTGTGTATCAACCGTAGACGAATTGACAAAAGGACAGTTTCAAGAAACCATTGACGACGCTACAGTAGACAAGAAAAAAGTTAAAACAGTCGTGTTCTGTACCGGAAAATTCTACTACGATATCTTGGCAGAACGCGAAAATTTAGGTCGCACAGACGTCGCTTTGGTGCGAATTGAACAATTGTTCCCTTTGCCGGTTGAACAGCTCAAGGCAATTATAGCCTCGTATCCGAATGCCGACGATTATGTTTGGGCTCAGGAAGAACCAAAAAACATGGGAGCTTACAGTTATATGCTAATGAACTTCGATTTGGTTCCGTGGCGTTTAGCATCCCTAAAAGCTTACGCGGCCCCGGCTGCCGGTAGTCACACACGCGACCGCCGACGTCATGCCGATGCCATTCGTATGGTGTTCGATAAAAATTTATTTAGATAATCAGGAGCTTTTTCCCGCTGTCCGCGCTACACGGTAGCTTGCTTCCATCGGGGCTAGGCAGCAGATAAAAAACTCAAACAGTTAAATTCATAATTTAAAACATAAAAGGTATGATTTTAGAAATGAAAGTCCCTTCACCGGGAGAATCCATAAAAGAAGTAGAAATCGCTACCTGGTTAGTGAAAGACGGCGATTATGTGGAGAAAGACCAAGCAATTGCCGAAGTCGATTCAGACAAAGCCACACTCGAATTACCGGCCGAGGCCAGCGGGATTATTACCCTCAAAGCTTCCGAAGGCGATGCTGTTGCTGTAGGCGCTGTGGTATGCTTAATTGATACCGGAGCAGCAAAACCAACCGCCACTGAAGCGCCAAAAGCAGAGGCGCCAAAGGCAGAAACGCCCAAAGCAGAAGCACCTAAGGCTGAAGCCCCAAAAGCAGCACCAACTCCGGCGGCTACCTATGCGGCACAAACACCTTCGCCGGCGGCTCGCAAAATATTGGAAGAAAAAAACATACAACCTTCGGATATCGTAGGAACCGGAAAAGGCGGTCGTATTACCAAGGAAGATGCAGTTAATGCGGTTCCGTCTATGGGAACGCCAACCGGTGGTAATCGCGGTGCGGAACGTACTAAATTATCAATGTTACGCCGAAAAGTAGCCGAACGCTTAGTAGCCGCTAAAAACGAAACGGCGATGCTGACCACGTTCAACGAAGTAGATATGACCAATATCTATGCGCTTCGTGAACAATATAAAGACGCTTTCAAAGATAAACACGGTGTAGGTCTCGGATTTATGTCGTTTTTTACCAAAGCAGTTACTCGTGCTTTACAGTTATTCCCGGATGTAAATTCGATGATTGACGGTCAGGAAAAAGTGAGTTATGATTTTTGTGATATTTCGGTTGCTGTTTCCGGTCCAAAAGGTCTGATGGTTCCCGTGATGCGCAACGCCGAGTTATTGTCTTTCCGCGGTGTGGAAGCCGAAATCAAACGTTTGGCACTACGTGCTCGCGACGGTCAAATTACGGTAGATGAAATGACAGGAGGAACTTTTACCATCTCTAACGGCGGTGTATTTGGCAGTATGTTGAGCACCCCAATTATCAATCCGCCGCAATCGGGGATTTTAGGGATGCACAATGTAGTGGAGCGCGCCATCGTGAGAAACGGACAAATTGTAATTGCACCGGTGATGTTTGTGGCGCTGTCGTATGACCACCGAATCATTGACGGTCGCGAATCGGTTGGTTTCTTAGTAGCGGTGAAAGAAGCCTTGGAAAACCCGGTAGAAATACTAATGGGTGGTAATCCGCAAAAAGCATTAGAACTCTAAGAATGTTTTATCTTACTTTATTATAGTAAAGCCCAAACCGAAAGGTTTGGGCTTTTTGCATGTTCTAAGAATAGTGAATTTTATTTTAGAATTTGGACTATTCTAAAATCACTATGGTCTTAACTCCCGTTATTTAGCACGAAGGCGTTCTATTTCTTTGTCCTCCAAGGGTGCTTTTATTTTCACCACTTCGTCTACGTTGTCATTAGGAACAGTCATGGAAAGGACATAGTGTTTGATTTTCCAGCCTTTTTTGGTTTTGATGAGTATGCCGCTCCCTCTGCAAATTTTCATTTGGGTATTGAGCAATTCGTCGAACCAAGCCGTTTTACCGTCTTTGGAGAGGTATATATGCCGCTCCAACACAGTAAAGTTCCAGGCTTTGCCGCGGTCAAAATACGGTTTGGCAAATTTCATAAAAGCAGGCTTATCCCAATTTTCGGTCGCGTCGGTACCGATAAAAACAGACTGTTCGTCTAAAGCCTCAAAATAGTCATCAAAACGCGCCTCTGCTGCGGCTTTGTGCCAGTTGTTTAAGAGTTCGCCTATGGTATCGGCGGGGTTTTGGGCGCTGGCGACAGCACTCCAACACAAAAGAAAAAGTAGTTTTTTCATGATTTCTTTTTTGGTAAAGATAGTTTTTTTGGAGGACGTTGTTCTCGATACGCTCGGATTGGCATCCTCGCACTCGAACTGACGTAAGGCACGATTGTAAACCACGCGTGGGTACAGCCCCGATCGCAGTGGCAGCTCCCGATTGTAGCGGGACTATAACGGAGAGCGGGACTGCTTGTGATTGATGGAAGGATTGCTGCTGCCTTATACTTTTTCGCCGTGTTGGGAGAGGTCGAGGCCAAGGGATTCGGATTCTTCGCTGACACGGATGGGAATGAGGCGGTTGGTGAGTTTAAACAGGAGATACGCGCCGCCAAATGTAAATCCTGAAACGAGCAATAGGGCGATACTGTGATGGGCAAATACGTGCCATCCGCCGTGGAGTAGGCTGGCGTTTTCGCCTTGTGCAAAAATGGCGGTGAGGAGCATACCCATGATGCCGCCTACGCCGTGACAGGCAAATACGTCGAGGGTGTCGTCGATTTGTTTGAGTTTTTTCCAATAGACCATGGAGTTGGAAACCAGTGCGGCGAGAAAGCCAAAAAACAGACTTTGTGGAATGCTTATATAGCCCGCCGCGGGGGTGATGGCAACGAGTCCGACTACAGCGCCGATGCAGGCACCTAATGCGGAGACTTTTCGGCCGTTGAGGCGGTCAAAAAACACCCAAGTCAGCATGGCCGAAGCCGAGGCAATAGTTGTGGTAGCAAATGCCATGGCGGCAGTGCCGTTGGCGGCCAGCGCGGAGCCGGCATTAAAACCAAACCAACCAAACCATAGGAGTCCGGTGCCGAGGAGCACAAAAGGAATATTGGTAGGAATGTGTTCGCTGTGTTGTCGTTTGCCGAGTACCCTAACTCCGGCCAGCGCGGCAAAACCGGCACTCATGTGAACTACGGTGCCGCCGGCGAAGTCTTTTACCCCGAAGTAGCCACCTAACAGGCCGTGAGGATGCCATATCATGTGGCACAGCGGGGCATAAATAAAAATGGTAAACAAACAAATAAATAATAAGAACGAGATAAAACGAATGCGTTCGGCGAGGGCGCCGGTGATGATGGCCGGTGTAATGACGGCAAATTTCATTTGGAATAGGGCAAAGAGGATAAAGGGCAGGGTTGGGCCGAGTGTTTTATGGGGCAGCATTTCGACCTGATCGAAAAAGGTAAAGCTAAGCGGGTTGCCAATAATGCCGTAATACCGGTTGTTAAGGGTGATCCCGATGGGGTCGCCAAAGGAGAGGCTAAAGCCTACGACCACCCAAAGCAGGCTAATAACCCCGAGGCAAATAAAGCTTTTGAGCATGGTAGAAATCACGTTTTTGCGACCTACCATACCGCCATAGAAAAACGAAAGACCGGGTGTCATGAGCAGTACGAGGCAGGAGGCGGTGAGCAGCCAGGCGATGTCGGCGGTATTAAGGGCTTGAAGTGTGTTGAATTGGCCCCCCACGGAGGCAGGTGTATGTTTCCAAACGAGTCCGGTGAGCGCGACGAGCGCAGTAATGGCAAAGGCGGCAATCCAGCGTTTTTCGGTTTTCATAACGGCATACCCTATTTTTTGTAGGGTAAAATTATAAAAAAAGAAATATAAAGAGGTGTAAGCCGGTTAAAAAATAGGGGTGTTGTTTTATTTTTGTGAAAAATATATTTTACCGTCAAATTTTTGAAGTTATCATATTTTTTTTGCCACGAAGTAACAATGACTCAAAGTTTTACCTTATACGTCTTATGTGGTTAAAATAACTTAGCGAACTTTGTGAAAATCTTAGCGAACCTTGCGGTTAAATTAGGTTAGGTGTTTCTTGTGAAGATGCATTTTTTATTTTTGAAAAATAGTGTCTAAATGGTATTCAAGGAATTCTTTTCGCGGATGGTATTTTATTGGTTTGGTGATTTTAAGATTTTCGATTGGAGCAAAGTGGGTTTGGTAAAAGTCTGTTTTATTTTTCTGTTTTAAAGAAGTTGATAAAATGACTTTGTAGTTTTGGTTAATGCCAATAATACCTTTATCAAAAGCTTTGTCATAAAGAGGTGAAAGACAAATGCCGTTTTCTGGATTTAGTCGATGTTCTTCATTTTTTGACCACGGAATAATATGACTTGCCAATAATAACTGCGGAATATCAATTCCTGTGATGGCGCATTTAGTTGTATAATTAGCCAACACCATTTCTCTAAAAACCGATTGATTGACTCTGGTTTTTACTTCACGTGTTACGGTTTCGCCTTTTAAATCTTTAAGGTCAAAAAGTAGTTCTTGGTATTTGTTTTCTATGGATGAGTTTTCTTTTTCAGCAAGGATTTTTTCACTTAGAAAAACTAACTCTTCTTGGTTGTGGAAGAATTCGTCCCAAATGGGTTGAACTTGATTCATTCCGCCTTTTAAGCCGCCAACACCTCGTTGTTGATGGTATGGGTCACAACTTGCAAAGTTACCCAAACGCATCCCAATAGAACTAGGAGTTCTTCCTAAAAGGTTTGCTAAGGCAATAATCTCTGGTGTTTGTTTGTGCATTTTGCCAAACGGTAGCTTCAAGTAAAGATTGAAAGCTAGGATTAATTCTTCTCGTGTCCAGAGGTTGCGTTTAATCATGTGAATTATAAAATTACTTACAGAATTCCAAAATTAGAATATAATATTTGCAGTTTATCAATATCTATAGGTTTTACTTTGGACAAATCAGATTTAAACTTAACCTCTGTAACTCTTTCAGGAATATTAATTTTCTCAACTTTAGAAATGTCTTGATGTCTGTAAAACCGCAATGAATTTTTAGCTAAATCATAATCATATTTAATTTTTGCTGTTTGTTCAAAAGTGTTTCCAAGTGTTTTTGAAACAATTCTGAACACCTTTTCTTCCAATTCAATATCCTCAAGGCGTTTAATAATTCTGCCTAGCAAGTCCAGTATAGTCATACCATTTGATACTTGCTTGGTAAATATTGAAGCAATAATGACTTGACTGTCTAATGCTGGGTTTAGTTGTTCTGCTGTAAAAATGTGAACCCTTTCTAAATTACTACTACTTTTTACTTCTATTTTTTCGCTGCCCGCATTAAAATCAAATTTTTCTTCTGGTACGTTATGCCAATAATTAATTAATGTCTCAGGTTTTTCACATTGCTCAATTAGAACAAGTTCTGCCCAAAGCCCTTGAATTGTTTTGGTTGGCGTTTCAGTTAATGATCTAAATATTTCTACAAAATTTTTAAATGTTTCAAAAACTTCTTTTTGAGTTGGCTTTTTGGAAAGTGAGTTTAAAAGTGATTGTACAATTTCCCAAAAATACCCTTGCATTGTTTCTTCATTGCTTTTAAAAATGATTACTGAAAAATTGTCATATTTGGTTTTTCCATTCTCTGAAACTTTGCATTCAAGATTATGTGTAAGTTCAATGTATTTTAGCTTAATATTTTTTTGTGATAAATAAGATTGGTCAAACTTAGAGGAAATTAATACTACTGGAAAACCAAGATAGTTAACTCCAATTTTAGCAAATTGAAAATCAATCAATGCAGTAGCATTGAATAATTTTGGATTTTCCGTTTTGGGAATTTCTAGTTCTAAAAAAACATCTAACAAACTCATATATTGTCAGGTTGTCTAATTATGTCTTTTCCAATTGTTTCAGGAATCCAAATAGCAAGAGTTACCAAGTCATTGTATATCACATTTCCATTTTCATCCAAAATTGGATTACCGCTCACGTCAGTAAGATTTAATCTGTGAATTTGGATTGTAACCTTATCTTGATTTTTAATGTTCCTATCTCCAATGTAAACTTCGCCTTTTCTTAATCTACCATTTGAAGTAGGTTGTTCTCCTTGAAAAAGTTGCTGAATATTGTCGTTTTGGTTTAATCTACGTTGTCTTGTTGTTTGGACTATTGCATTATTCTCAATTCGTGAACTCATAATATAAACTAAACAAGTTTCGTTTGGATTTTCTTGTAAATATGAATTTAATAAACCCCTTAAACTTGAATACGTTTGGCTGTCAGTTTCTCTTGTGAATTTTAATTTATTTAAAAGTTGCTTCAAACTTTCTTCAAGAGGTAATTCTGCTTCTAAATGTTTTTGTAAATCAGTTCGTTCAGTATGTCCTTGATTAGTTGCAAAACTTGTAATGTGATTATTTGTAAATTCTGTAACAACACTTTTATTGAATGGTATTAAATTTTCTGTGTCGTGAGGTGCTCCAACAATAAACCATTCTTGACCAAAGTAATCTCTATCAATATTATTGAATAAAATATTTGGTCTTGTAAGTCTTAACATTTGGTCTAAAACTGCTTCTCTGTCCCATTCGTTTAAGTGCTTGTTATTTACGTCAAATTCTTCTAAACGCTGTCTAACATCTTCTTCGTGTTCAATAATTGCTCTAAATGCTTCAATGTTTGGGTTATCTAACCAAACTCGGCAAAAACCTAAATAAGGACCTTTGTAGCCAAAAAACCTTGCTCTTTGTAAAGTTGTATCAACTTGTCCTGTTGCTAATGGTCTTGGCATATAAGAAACAGTCAAGCCTTCAACAGTGAAACCTCTGTCCATTGCTTGACCACCAACTAGAATATGAGAATAAAAATCACTCCAACGAATTTCAGGAGTTCTTCCTCGACTTGCATTAATTTCCATAATTCTTGTGTTCTTAATGGAATGCAAAAGCCTCGTATTAGTTAGTTCTTCAAAAGCTGGTAAATCGTTTACAGTTAAGTGTAAATCATCATAAGCTTCTTTAAATTCTCTCAATAATTCGTTTCTTTCTTCTAGGTCTGCAGGTGAAGTGCTTTGTAAAAGTGTTTTCCAACTTTCGCAAACATTTCTAATCCAAGTGAAGAAAGTATTTTGAGAGTTGGTTAATCTTGATGGGTGAACCATCATAGAACGATTACGTTGGTCACGTTTCATTTCACCTGCAACAACACCCAAGAAGAATATTTTTAAAGCAAAAAGTAAGCTTTCAGGTGGTTCGTGAACAGGATTGTGATTTGATGGAATTTCATTATCCGGTATTCGTCTAACCAAATGCGGATTTTGAACAAAAAAAGTGTTGCCGCCAGTATATCCATTTCCAGGCGTTAACAGTTTTATGAAGTTAGGAGAAAGCCTATCCATAATATTTATGAATAGATTTGCTTGTGGAGTTGCGGTATATTGTAAAAAAGTATGATTAGGGATTACATTTCTTAAATCAGTTATTCTTCTGTAAATTGTTGAAGCTTGTCCTTCATTTACTTCCTCTCCAATTCTAGCGTTTGCTCTTGCTCTTGTATTTAAACTTGCCTGGTCGCTTTCATCATCAATTATTAATGTTGGTACATTCTCTAAATTTAATTCCCTCAAAAGATTAGTTAAATTTGCTAATCTGCTTCCATTTTTTTTAACTGTAATTAAAATTGTTGAACACTCATCTTTACTAAATGTTTTATCTTTCCATTGTTCTAATTTAATTTCTATTGTATCAAGTTCATTTAAATCTGCTTCATTTATTATTAGCCATTTTCTATCAAACCTAATATCTTCTCTTAAATCCTTTTTCATTCTCAAATATGTTTGATTTGACAAAGGATTAGATATTCCTGCAATTATTATTATTAATTGAAAATCATTGTCTTTTGCTAAAGCTGCTACTGAAGTAAAAGATAAAGTTTTTCCACTTTGCACATAGCCAATTACTAGACCAGTTTCGTTATTGATACTTTGATTTGGGTTGCCACACATTTCCAAAATTTTTAATGTTGCATCAATTACACTTTCGCCTGTATCACTGATTGAGCCATCAAGATTTGTAAATCCTTTGAATTTTATAAGATTCTCAATTTCGTGACCTTGATATGGTTGCCACTTTGAATTGTTTGGATTTGTATTTCCTGTGATTTCTATTATTTCTGCCATAATTAACTTTGAGAAATTTTTGTAATTAGTTGATTGAAATTTCTGCGAATTTCTCCTTGTGTTTTTGCCCCACTTTCTTTTGCAATGATTTCAGCCAAGCCCATTGCAGCTGCAATTTTTAAGATTGGTTCTATTTTTGAGTTTTCAGTTCCAGCATATTCAACCATAAACGGATGTGTAAGAGAAAGGCGAATGCCTATTTGTTTTACATTAGTTTCTGTTGATGTCTCTTTTATTAAATGAGGTCCAACTTCAAGTAATTCGTTTAATGAAGTGTCGTAAGAAAGTTCAATTGAAATAAGCCAATTTATTTTATTGAAATTAACTTTAAAAGATTTGTAAATTCTTTTATCTGTTTTTGGCAACTCGGCTTCAGCTTCATTTACAATAACTGGCTTTTCAAATGTTTCTTGTATCGCTTGTGGTGCTTTTTGTTCAAAATCAGAAACGGTATGACTTAAAGCTTTTATGCCTGAATTTCTATAATCAGTATCATTTGCTCTTGCTCTATATTTTTCAGCTTGTGTCAACAATGGAAAATTATCGTGCGAAAGCTCATCTTTTAGACATTTTAAAAAAACATCAAGGTTTTCGTCCCATTGAATTCCTTTTTTTGTAAATGAAACATCAAACCCTTCTAAATGAAGTTCTCCGAAAACTCTTTGATAACGATAGCTATTTGGTGCACCAAAAATAAATTCAGGTCTAAATCCATTATCAAAACTTCCTTCAATTACTCTACCTCTTCTAAAAAGGGCAAAACCAGCTTCTGCCGTTGAGCCTGTTTCTCTAATTCCAACAAAACCCTTTACGGATAAACCATCTTCTAAACCAAAATTGATTTCTCTTTTCCATTTTATTTTCTCTCCGTTTGGGTCGTCATATTTTGGTGCAATTAAAATATTTGGTTCTGCAAATTTTAACTCTGTATTATCAACTACTAATTTTAAAATTCCTTTGCGTAGAAATTCTCTGTAAATGCTTGCTAAATGTGATTTTACTTTTCCAAGCCCTTTTCGCCTTGGCATCTTGTTTACATTCAGTAATTCGATGATTGTATAATGATAATTTTTGTCTGCTGCTTTTGATGTGAATTCTAATTCTTCAAGTTTGTCCACAAAAATTTTATTCATATCAAATTTTACTGTTTTCTCAACTGTTTCATTTAGTGCTTTTGTTCTTACAATCCAGTAGTCAGAAAACCAACAAGAAGCAGATTTCATTCCCATTCCAAACTCAGAAAGACCAGAAGTGTCTGCTGGAATTTCAGCAGCCCTAAAAGCTCTATTATAGTTAGCTTGTTCAATTCCACCAGCATTATCACGAATTGTAATTTTGTTTTCGGGGTCGTTTATCTCGATTATAACTTCTAATTGGAAATTATCTCCGTGAAGTTGTTTTAATGCTTTTTCGTTATTCAAATAGCTTGCAATTGCATTATCTACAAATTCCGCTAAAGCAAACCAAGTTTCATATTCTAAAAATTTCAGAACAGAAAGCATAGAAACATTTGGTCTTATATTTATTTTGTTCTCACTCATACTGTTAAAGATTGCGTTATTTTATTCCCGTTCAATTTTGTTACCTTGTCCTTTTGCAAATCGTTCGGGTCTATTATTAATTGCTTTGCAATTAATTCAACAATATGAGAATTTACTGCGTTGCCAAGTGCTTTGAAAGCAGCACCTTCACTTTCAGGCAATTTTATTCCTGTTAGTGATTGAAGTTTAAGGCCTTCTTTTTTTGTAATGTATCGTTTTTCCCAACCAATAATTGGTATTTGTGTATTGGTACAAACCAATGAAGGGAAAAAATCTGCCTTTTTTATTCTTATTCCAGATGCTCTGAATTGTAAAATATAGTCTGTTATTTTCCGTTTGTTGTCGCCAACATTCCATTCTAACTTTTGCCAACTTTGAGAAGGTAATTCAGAAATACGTTTTACTACATCTTCAACATAGCTTTTATTTTCCTTGTAAAATTGCCTGTTGTACTGTATGTATCGTTGTTTCCAGTCAGGAAATTTTGTTTCAACTCTTGCGTAACTTGGAAGATTTGCCAATTGTTGCTCTTTGGTCATTCCTTTTAAACTAATTCCAAAATTGCCTTTGTATTTTGAAAGTTCATTAGCCGAAAGTAAATGAGGAAATTCCTCTTCAAAAGGATATGTTGCTCCAAATTCCATTCCCCAAATAGGAAAGCCGGGAAGTTTTGTGTCTTTTGGAATATTTGAAATAAATTCTTGCCAAAGGTTTATGCAGTCTTGATTGGCTTTAGGTAGTTTTTTTGCGTCAGGTGGCTCAACTTCAATGAATTTATGAATATCAATTTTATTGGTTTTTCTTTTGTCAACTTCATTAAAGCTGAAATGGTCTAAACCAATTCTTGAACCAACAATAAAGATTCTTTTTCTATGTTGTGGAATTCCAAAGTCTTGTGGCGAATAAATATTATGGTCAACTTTATAACCAATTCTATCTAATTCACTTTGCATAAATTCCCACGTTGCTTCATTGTCGTGTTTGGCAATGAAAGGGACATTCTCAAGTATAAAAAATGTTGGTTTTCTAAATTCAAGAATTTTCACAATTTCGTCAAACAAAGTTCCTCTGTCGTCTTCTCGTCCAAGTTGTTTGCCTGCTTTTGAAAATGGCTGGCAAGGAAAACCACCACATAAAATGTCGTGTTCAGGAATAGTTTCAATTTCTTTTTCAACTATTCTTTTTATGTCTCCGTGTACTTCAATGCCCCAGTTTTTTGTGTAAACTTCTCGCAAAACAGGGTCGAGTTCACTAACAAAAACACATTCATGTCCAAGTTTGTGAAGAGCTTTATGAAAACCGCCAAGCCCTGCGAATAAGTCTATAAATTTTAATTTCTCTTTTTTCATTTTCTTAAGCAACCTCAACATAAAGTTATTAGAGACTCTAACAATATTAGTTATTGTGTTATTTACAAAAATAGAAATAATCAGTTTTATAGGAATAAGTAAAAACACCTATTTTGAGGTTATTGCAATCAAAAATAAGAAGTATTTTTAGTAAGTAATTACGGTTTCCCGTAATCATTAATTTTAGGCAAACAAAAACCCCCACATCGCTGTGGGGGTTTGTAGTTAATTTTGCATCTGCTGCCAGGCGGCGGCGGAGAGTTTGCTAAGGAGTTGTTCGAGGGAGGTGTTGTTTTTGCCGCGGGTCATTACTGTAAGCAAGTACGGACGGTCGTTCGCATAAATAATCGCTGATTCATGCAGTTGGAAATCGCCTTCCGTGCCGGATTCCCCAAATTTATGAATAAGCTTGGTGCCTTTCGGTAGTCCGCTTTGAAGGCCCTTGGTAAAGTTGCTTTCGGCCAATAAAGAGGCCGCATATTCAGAATCGTCAATGTTGAGGTAGGCCGCGTTGTAGAGCGTTCGCATAAAGAGCGAAAATTGCTGCGGCGAAAGCGGATAACGCTGAGCATCGTAAGCCGGTTTTGGCAGCCCTAAGTCGGCAAAAAGTTTGTAAAAATACTCGGTTTCCATGTTTTGGTTGAGCACTGCCGTTGCGCGGTTATCCGAGTAGGCAATCATATAGCGCAACAGTTCACGCACGGTGTATTTTTGCCCCAACGCAATGGATTTAGAATCGTAATTGGCTTTTTTGTTCAGGGGTAAATCGGAGGTGAGACTCAACTCACGATCGAGTGTTTCGGGTTTTACTTCGTTTTGTTTGAGGTAGGTAATCATGATAGGCACTTTGAACAACGAACCCGGGTCGTACCCTTGTTGTTCGTTAATGCCGGTCCATTGGCTGTTTTTTAAATCGCGAAAATATACCGATACTTGGGTTACATCGCCCTGACTTTGGGCGGGACCGATAACGTTCATTAGGGCTTCGCGCACCGGAGCTAATTCGGGGCTTGGGCAATCCTCATCCACAAACATAATGGGTTTGATGTAATTGAGTCCGTCGAGGCGTTTGATACTCAGGTCGCAGCGGGTTGTGGCAACAGCCGGGGTGAGGGAGTTGTTGTTAAAAAACCCGGTGAGTATAAAGGTAAGCGCCGCAGCACCAAGTCCGGTGAGTAGGTAAGGCACCGCTTTTTTGAGTGAAGAGGGGATGTTCATTTTGTTTGTTTTGTTAACTCAAATATAGTAAAATAGAGAGACGTAGGGTTTGTTTCGGTTTGCAGGCGCTGAGTTTTTAACAACAAAACCACCCTATTTTTATAATAAAAGCAAAAAAGACACTTAAAACATTCTATTTAGGGGGAATGATTGAATATAATTAAATTAATTAACATTAATTATGTGTTGTACTTTTCGAACTCTTATCTTTTGAAGAGAGATACCATTCTTTAAGGATTTTAAAATACAACTGTTTTTAGAGAAAAAAAGGCTGAGTAGTGTTAGTGTTTTTGATGAACAATCATTTTTGTTGTCATGTAATTGTGGGATGTTTTAACAACAACAAGATAAATGCCCTCTTGGATATCGGATATATCCATTTCAACTATAGTTGAAGCCTGAGGTGATATGCTTTTTATGATTCTCCCGTTCAGGTCTATAAGTTCAACAGTCTCCAAGCTATAAAGGCTATTGTTTTCAATCCTTACAAAGGACGACGCCGGGTTTGGGGATAGGTTTAACCCAGTTTTGTGTTGTATTGAATTGGCAGATAAGTTTGTACTGCTAAAAACGAGTTCGGGTCTGAAAGAAGATGCGGTTAAGGTGTTTGAAATAGCTGTATCTGAAGACGAAGTCGAATAGCAACTTCCTGACAAAGTATTGTTGGCCGTATAGGTGGCAGCTTGAGCCGGCAGTGTGGTTGGCAATGAATTTGGAGTACTATAATCGATTGCCACATACAAACCACTTTCTGTATAATTGAATGGGATTGAAAATGGGTTGGTAATCGAAAAGGGGTTATTCGTAGCCGGAATATTGTATTCGCCGTCATATACCAATGTCATAGGGGCTATAATATCGGAAAAAGTATAGGGTTTTTGATTTGACGTATCTGTTGTGTTTTGGAGGTAAATTTTAATTGTTCCTGCTATGCTGCCATGGGTAGCACTTCGCCCATTAAGTAAGTTAAATGTTAAGGAATTAATAGCGACGGTTCCGTTAAATCCGGTAAGTTCAGATTGGGGGATAAAATACAAAGAGCGCAACGTTTTATGTCCGTAACCATTTGGCGCTTTAGTTTGTGTGGTAGCTCCGTTGCTCACTGGGGCAGTAATAGTTTGTCCGGTTGATTTTAGTACTGCGGATAAAAAAATAACAACAAGGATGACAAGTTTCTTATTGGTTTTCATAGTCTTTTTTTTTGAAGTTAAAATAATATTCGATTTCATTTACCGTATGTTCTAATCCATTTTCCAGAGCTATTCGTTCTCCATATTTTTCCAGATTTTCTTTCAAGTTGTTAGCTTGCGCATCATGAATGGCTTTGATTAATTTAGTTGAATTTAATTTTTTTAGCGGAATGTGTATTCCGATTTTTTTTCGGGCAATGATTTTACCCCAAGTAGGTTGGTCTGTGTAGAAAGAAATAATAATCATTGGAAGTTTATGCCGCAACATGGTTGCTAAAGTTCCCGCACCACCATGAAAAACACCTACTTTACACAAAGGAAAAATGAGTTCATGATTTACACTTTTTAAGGTGTATAAATTAGCATGAATTGGGATGTTATTATATTGAGCCCATCCTGTACAAAACAAAACGCGTTCGTTAGTAGTATGAAGTATATTTTCGATGCAGGTTATAATTTTGTTCGGATTTCCTAAACCATTGCTGCCAAATCCTATGTAAATAGGTTTTTCACCCTTTTTTATCCAATTTATAAGGTTTTCATCAACATTGTCTATAACATGCATTACACGATCTTGTTTGGGAATGTTGATAACCCCAGTGATTTTATGGTGATCTGCCCAGTCTTTAGGTTGGGGAATCAATGAGGGGCTGATACAGTATAGATCTAACGTTTTTAGATCGTCAAGGTGTTGGATTAAATTTTTATTCAATACTTGTAATCCTAATTCTTTTCGATATTCATTGGTGTCATTTTTAACCAACTTCCAGAAAAAAAAGTGGGCTATTTTATAGGTCAATTTGTTATACCAACCAAAGTCAAGAAAATCGAAATCGCCCAACGGAAACGCAGCTGTAGTAACCATGGGAGGCATAAAGTAAGTCAGCACCATTTTTTTGTTATACTTTTCTGCTAAAGTGCTGATTATTGGTAAAGTCATTGAATTGGCAATGATGAAGTCTACGTTAGTAACAGCTTCAAAAAAACTTTTTCGCAGTTGGAAGCGATTATCATGGAGGACTTTAAAATAATACTTCATCAATTTTATTGAATCTTCGGTTTGAAGCATCCTTTTTCCTTCTTCCGAATTCATCATGTGTTCAGCATTTCCCCACAATGGGGTGAATCGCAATCCGTAACTTTCGACAAACGCTTTAAAATCTTCACTGGCCGAAAGGGTCACCATATGGCCTCTTTTTTGAAGTTCAAGTCCCAAAGCGATGTAAGGCTGTAAATCGCCTCGGGTTCCATAAGTAAATATCCCAATATTCATCTCGCAAATAAACACAAGGGATTTTTTATTTCTTTTAGCCTAAGCTAAAAAATGATTTACAGGATTTGATAGCAGGATTCTTGTTGCAATTGTATATATAATTTATATACTTTTTCTAATCCTGCTTAAGGTTACTTGGTTCATGTTTAGGTAGGAAGCAATTATATTTAAAGGAACACGTTGTATGATGTTGGGATAATCCTCACAGAACATAACATATCGTTCTTTGGCAGATAAGAGTTGTAGACTGTCTAATTTTTTTTGGAGATGTACCATGCTAAGAATTGCAATTATTCTTCCTAATCGTTCTATTTCATGAAACCGATGATATAATTGTTCCAGTTGGGTGAAAGAAACTTTGTAAACAACGGTATCTTCAAGAAGTTCAACATAATGTACAGTGTCTTTTATGGGGAAGTGCCTGATAATTGGACCGATAATCATGTTTTCCATGCCAAACCAGTCTGTTATCTTTTTTCCATTATGAAAAAAAACAGCTCTAGCTAAGCCGCTTTCTATAAAAAAGAGGTACTCACATTTGGCTAAATCCTCAATGAGAATTTGTTTTTTTGAGTACACTTCTTTTTTTGTTACTTTCTCAATTTCGCCTTGAGCTTCTAGTGACAAACCGGAAATGTTATTTAAGAAGTGTATAAATGATGTCATTTGCTAATGAAGTGAATTATGATTTACAAATGTAACATTTATATCGGTTAGAGTTTTTTTTCTTGTAGAAGAGAGTATTTTTTGCTCCTCATTTTTGAAAAGTTGATTTTTCTACCAACGATATTAAAAGAGTAGTTTTCTTTTTTCTCGTTTAATGTTACTATTTAACGTGAGTTCGATATAAGAATTCCGAGTTGATTATTAGATTGAATTCACGTTTCTACACCAAAAGAGGTGTGATTTTCATTCTTTTTTTATACTTTCGGTTGCATGGGAAAAACACAACACTACAAAATAAACATTCAAACACCACATTATGGAAAATCGCTACAGCCGAAACCGGATTTACATCTCGAACGAAGAACAGGAAATACTCAAACACACACCTATATTGTTAGGAGGAGCGGGGATAGGCAGTGCTATAGCAGAATGTTTGCTGCGGTTGGGTTTTGAAACCTTAACGCTGATTGATGGGGATGTTGTTGAAGTTACCAATTTGAACCGTCAAAACTATACAGAAGCTGATGTGTCTCGGTACAAAGCAGAGGCCATCAAAGAGCGCTTGTTAGCCATAAACAGTAAGGCCCAAATTACGACTCATACGTGTTATCTAACGCCAGAGAATGTTGAGGCTTATATTGGGAATCATGCAATAGCCATTAATGCATTGGATTTTACCTCTGATGTTCCGTTGTTGTTTGATGCTTTGTGCAGGCAAAAAAAGATTCCGGTGTTGCATCCTTATAATTTGGGTTGGGGAGCCTTGGTTATGGTCATATCGGAAACAACAGGATTGGAAGCCTTGGCCGAAGAGGGTCAGTCTTTTAACGAATTGCATGTGGTGCAACACGTTACTCAAACCCTGCGCGCAGCCGGAAAACCGATGGAATGGCTTGAGGAAATTATTCGGAAGTACATTGCGGAGGAAGAAAAATTATCACCGCCTCAATTATCGGTTGCTTCGTGGTTAGTTGCCGGACTTTGTGCGCAAATTGCCTATACTATTGCTGTTCAAAAGCCGGTAAAGTACTTTCCCGAGTTTTATGTAACAGCAATTTAATTTTACAGAAGAGACAAATTACGGTTTATCAGATTCGCCGACACCTGAGGGAGTCGGCTTTTTTATGCCTTTTTTGGAGTGTTGAATTTTCCGGAAAGCATTGGGTCCGGGATTCGGTTTTTGGTTTTTTGTCGGTTTATTTGGCAATTCTGTACAATGAAAAGCAACTAATTTTACCTTGATACAATTACGAAGTTTAATTATAAATTTAAAAAAATGGAATTATCGAACGAACAGCAAGTTTTACAATCTATTGTAGAAAAGGCATGGGAGGATTCTGAATTCAAGGCAAACCTGATTCAAAGTCCGGTGGCAACAGTTGAAGCCTTTTTAGGGCATCCGATAACCTTGCCCGAAGGGAAAAACATTGCCTTTGTAGATCAAACGAATCCGTCAACAATTTACATTCCGATTCCGGTAGAGCCCAATTTGGATGATATGGAATTGAGCGATGATCAATTAGACGGTGTTTCGGGAGGAGAAGGCGTTCCAGTTATGATTAAACCCAATTACGACGGAACTATATTTGGTGGGAACTAAATTTTTTCCGAATTTTTAAAAACGTATATATTTTTCGGAACGCATAAGTATATACGTTTTTTTTTATTATGCGAGATGAAGATGCTTAAAAACCGATTACTTTATTCAATTGTTATTTTCATTCTGCTCAGTAGCGGACAGGCAAGATTATATGCTCAGGTTAAGGCGAATGTAGAATTAAAAAAAAGAGCTGACAGTATATTAACAGTCGGGATAGCCAAACAAGAGAAAGGTGATTTTGCGGGTTCGATTGTTGTTTTTGAAACAAGTTTGTCATTGTTTAACCAAGCAAAAGAGTATAAAAAGGCGGGCGATTGTAACAGTTATATTGCTCTTTCATATTATTACCAAGGGCGTTACAGTAATGCGTTACGCTATTTTGAAAAAAGCATCAAAGAATACGAGAAGATTCATTATAAATCGGGCATATCTTCTATTACCAATAACATAGGCGGAATTTACTTCTTTTTGGGAAACTATCCCAAAGCATTAGAGTCATATAAAAAAGTGTTAGTAGTTCAAAAAGAACTTGGAGAGCAAAAAATAGTAGCCGCAACGACACAAAATATCGGATTAATTTATTCAAAAGTTGAAGATTATCCGAATGCAATGAGTTATTACCAACAAGCCTATGCCATTTACGAAAAGCAGCATGAGGAGAAATCGATTGCTCAAAATCTCAATGCGATGGGTTTTGTGCATACCAAGCAAAACCAGTATGAAAAAGCTTATACTGTTTTACGACGTGCGTTACAAATTGCCGAAAAAGAAAACGACAAACAGCTTAAAATTGAAATATTGTCAAATTTAGGAGGGTTGTATTTGGCGCAGTCCGATTTTCAAAAAGCATTATCCTATTATACAAATTGTTTAGCAACCGCTCAGCAAATTAACAGTTTGCAATATGTGGCAGACAGCCAAATTGCCATTGGTAAAATTATGCAATTGACAAAAAATCATCAAAAAGCAGTTGACCGTTGTTTGCGAGGTTTACAGATAGCCGAAGAAATAGGATCGCTTTCCTTAAAAAAAGATGCCAGCGATTGGTTGTTTTTGTCATACAGATCGTTGGGCAATTTTCAAAATGCACTTAGTTACTACGAAAAAGCCAATCAGTTTGAAGACAGTTTGAATGCCAAAGAGACCTCAAACAAAATGATGAACATGGAATTTCAGAAACAGCAGTTAACCGATAGTTTGGCTTTTGTAATGAAAGAACATACCACCGAAATGAAGCATCGAGAAGAAGTTCAAAGAAAAGAAAAGCAGCGCAACATCATTATCATTTCGTTGGGCTTTATTGTATTGGTTTCGGTTGGTTTATGGAACCGATTGAATTATGTTCGAAAATCGAGAGAAGCCATACAATTTGAAAAAGACCGTTCTGAAAAGTTGCTCTTGAATATTTTACCGGAAGAAATCGCTGAAGAATTAAAAGAGAAAGGCTCTGTAAATGCGCGTGATTTCAATTTGGTTTCGATACTGTTTACCGATTTTAAATCTTTTACACAAACAGCCGAAAAGATGACACCTCAAAATTTAGTAGAAGAAATTAATATTTGTTTTAAAGCGTTTGATTTGATTTCGGAACGGTATAACATTGAAAAAATCAAAACCATAGGCGATTCGTATATGGCGGCGGGAGGTATACCCAACCCCGACAAGAATTCCTTAAAGAATATAGTATTGGCCGGAATAGAGATGCAAGAGTTTGTGGGGGCGCGGCGCATTATCAACGAAAGAGCGCACAAGCCGGCTTTTGAGATGCGATTAGGAATACATGCCGGTCCGATAGTAGCCGGAATTGTGGGGTTGAAAAAATTCCAATACGATGTATGGGGCGACACGGTTAACACAGCAAGTAGGGTAGAGAGTAACGGGATGGTAGACAAAGTTAATATTAGCGAATCGCTTTATGAGTTGATTAAAAATGAAGAATGCTTTGTTTTCCATTACAGAGGGAAAATACATGCCAAGGGCAAAGGAGAGATAAAGATGTATTTTGTAGAGAAGCGTAGTACGCCAGTTCAAAGTTTGCAGGAAGTGGCAGAATACAGTTATCAATAAATCCGATTTGTCGGTGAATTTGGCCATTTTATACCCGAAAAGTAATCTACTTTTATAACATCAAAAAGAAACAAATCGCAGTAAAGCACAACACGGCTTATACCCGATTTACAAATTAAAAGTTCATAGACAGTTATTTGGTTAAAGATTAATGAAATTGATTTCGGTTCATCACAGCATGTTGTTGTTTTGTCGGTGAATTTGGCACAATTACAAAAATCTAAAAATTTAATTTTACATCACTGCAACAAGCCTCAGGGCGTTGGGAAGCGTTTTGGGGCTGTTTCAGGGATATGGTCAATAGCAGTTGTGAGCTTTGAGGTGGTAATGAAAAAGAGAAGACAAGTTTTTTTGTCGGTGAATTTGGCTGTTTTATATAAAATAAGAACTTTAACTTTACATCATACAAAGAAAAAAAGTCATGGAAAAGCGAAAAGAAGAGGAAGTATTACGGATGGTGATTTCTAAGGCGTGGGAAGATGTTGTTTTTAGAAAGAGCCTAATCGAAGATCCGGTAAATGCCATAGAGAGTCTGACAGGGGTTAAGATAGTGTTGCCCGAAGGAATGGAGTTGGTTGTAAACGATCAAACCGATAAAAAGAAGATTTATGTAAACATTCCCAGTGAGCCTAATATAGATGATATTGAGCTTTCCGAAGATCAGCTGGAAACAATAGCCGGTGGCGGACAAATGATGTGGTCGGATTTAGTGAAGAGTTTGTTTCCCACTTTCAAAGACCTGATTAAAGTTTAACCAAAGAGTTGAAAAGTACTTGAAATAAGTATAGGATAACTACATCAAATTGAGGCGTTAAGCGCTCTGTTGAAGAATTGCTACATCGTCAACTATAAAATGTGTTGCACAAATCGCATGATTGGTGTAGAAAGGAGAG
Source organism: Flavobacterium sp. (assembly GCA_041917555.1). Lineage (GTDB taxonomy): Bacteria > Bacteroidota > Bacteroidia > Flavobacteriales > Flavobacteriaceae > Flavobacterium. Next base: position 62,371 of record JAYRXL010000073.1, read on the forward strand.
GTATGTTTTAACTTTTCGAATTTGAGCAGGTTTAGGTTTGATTTAATCAGAGTAAATGAAGTTTAACTTCACCAATTAATATATAAAACCACTATTATGGAAATCACGCAAGAACAAAAAACGTATGCCCAAATAATACAGAAAGCATGGGAAGATGAAGGCTTCAGGGATCAATTGCAAAGTAATCCGGCAGAAACTATTGAAAAATTTACAGGAAAAAAGCTAACGCTTCCTGAAGGAAAATCCTTGGTCGTATGTGATCAAACAGATGAGTCAGTAGTTTATATTAACCTTTTTGCCAAGCCTAATTTAGATGACATGGAGTTAAGTGACAGTCAATTGGAGGCAGTTGCGGGAGGAACATGGAATCCGTTTGAATGGGCGGTTGAGACCGGTGTAAAAATTGGAATTTGGTTAGCAACATAAGTAAAACTTAAAAACGAACAAAATGGAATTAACAAAAGACCAAAAGTTGTACGCAACAATCGTACAAAAAGCATGGGAAGACAAAGCCTTTAAGGATGAGTTAATGGCAAATCCGGTTGCTGCAATTGAGAAATTATCAGGTGAAACGTTCAATTTACCTAACGGGAAAACACTGGTTGTTAAAGACCAAACGGACAGTTCAAAAGTGTATATAAACATTCCGCCAAGACCCAAAACAGATGATATGGAGCTAAGTGAAACACAGTTGGACGCCGTTTCGGGAGGAACCGGAATATTAGAAACCATTGGAGACATTCTGAGTTATTTAGCAACTCCAAGAATATTAAGATAAACCACTTAAATTATAGCATTATGGAATTTTCGCAAGAACAACAAATGTACGCAGAGATTGTACAAAAAGCATGGGATGATGCTGAATTCAAAAAAGAATTAGTAACCAATCCGGTAGCTACAATCGAGAAATTTACAGGTAAAAAAATGAATTTGCCTGAAGGGAAAAAACTGGTTGTCAGAGACCAATCAGACGACACCGCAATATACATTAACATTCCGGCCAAAAAACAGGTTGACGCAGAACTCAGCGAAGAACAATTAGAGGCCGTTTCGGGAGGACTTGTTATAGGTCCCGGAGGATGTATTCCGGATCCGTTTCCGTTTCCTGGCCCGGGCCCATACAACCCGTTTCCAAACGATCTATTTAGATTATAAAAATAATTAACACAAATCATTAAAATTATGGAATTTACACAAGAACAACAGGTGTACGCAGACATCGTACAAAAAGCTTGGGATGATGCTGAATTCAGAAAAGAATTAGTAGCCAATCCGGTAGCCACAATCGAGAAATTTACAGGTAAAAAAATGAATTTACCTAAAGGAAAAACCTTGGTGGTGAGAGATCAATCTGATGAATCGAAAGTTTACATCAACATTCCGAAAGAATCATCTCAAACTGTAGATGCAGAATTAAGCGAAGAACAATTAGAAGCCGTATCAGGAGGGTTAACTATTTGGCCGCCAATAATTATCAAATGGCCGCCGATACCAACACCAACATTTCCTCCGGGAACAATTGAATTCTAATTAGTAATTATTAACACATTAAAACCACAAAATTATGGAAGTTTCATTAGAACAAAAGTTAAACTCTCAAGTAGTACAAAAAGCTTGGGCAGACCCACAATTCATGAAAGAATTGGTTGCAAATCCGGTTAAATCAATCGAAAATTTAACAGGGCATAAACTAAGTTTGCCGGATGGTCAAAAGCTGGTAGTAGTAGATCAATCAGATGCCTCAACTGTTTATTTCAACGTTCCAAGAAGACTTGATGTTGATAGTTTAGAATTAACAGAAGAGCAGCTTGAACAAGTATCAGGTGGTATATTACCATTGATTCTTTACGGCGTTTGCGTTGGAATTGCAATTTATGCAGCATCACATCAATAAAAGCATTTTGACATAACAATTAACATTAATAAGACAATGAAAACAACAATAGAACAACAAGAGAAAGGTGCTGAATTGCTTAAAACCTTAGCACAGAAAGCATGGGAAAGTGCAGCTTTCAAAGAAGAATTGATCAAAAACCCAGTGGCTGTTATCGAAAGAGTTACCGGAAAAAGTTTACCAACTAACGACAAAAGAGTTGTTGTTGAAGATCAATCAAATGAGTCTGTAATTTATTTCAATATTCCGGCCCGACTTAATTTGGACGAGTTGGAATTGACTGAAGAGCAGTTAGAAATGATTTCAGGAGGTATTTTACCGATTGTTGCCTACGCCATCGGAGCAGGTATTGGTTTTGGATTATGTTGGCTTGGTTCACACGTTTAAAACCAACTCAGAATCAAAACACAGTAAAATTATCAAACAACTGCTTCAAGTGAAGTGGTTGTTTGATAACTTTTTTTAGAGTACATTTACATTTTAGAACAACAAAGCCATGAATAATAATTCTTTCAGACCGGTTGCAGTAATTATAGTGATTGTATTAGGCATTATAATTTTCAAACATTTTGATTTTAGTTCATTAACCTTCAAGAAACCCGTTTTAGATATTATTTACATTATAACAGTTTCTGTTTTATTGTATTTGTTGTTTAAAAATAAACCCCATAAGAAATGATAGTTTGGGTTGTGTAAGCCTTTATTCACCTAAACAATACAGGTATTTCCAACTTCTTGTGCATGAATGCTAAATTTATGTAACACTACGGTTTATTGTTTAATGTTCTCTTTCATATCAAACAAATTGGTAGTAAAAGGATTCATCAAAAAAGCTAAACCTATTTAACTTGATTAACATTTTAAGTATACCGTATTTTGCAGGTGGATTATCGCACTTGCTGCCGCTCTATGTTTTGCATCATAAATATTTGAAGAAACATGTTGAAATTAACAACCATTTTTTGGTTAGTAACAGTTTACAACAGATCCTTAAAATGCAAAATATTAAAAGCATTCCTATAGATTATTTTGCAGACGATTCCCTGCTGGTAGCTAATGATTATCCAAAACTGATTTCTTATTTGGTTGAGAAAGAGAATGAAGCATACAAGGCAGCTAAACCTTCATTGATTATTGAAGATATATCTTTTACATCTCCGCTGATTGCTGAAAAAAATAATATTCCCAGAATTTCGATTCAACGTACCGGTTTTTTTAGAGCTATAGATCATCATTTAAGAAATAAAAAACATGTACACTCAATAATGAAAGGCAGTAGTCTTGAAAAGGCAGGGTTTTTATCCGACTTTACAAATTTGGATTTACCCAAGTTCAACACTTCCGATACACGCCTGTTTCAACACTATTTAAAGCCAAAAGTGAAAATTATTCCCGGTATTCCCAGTATTGAACAATTGCCGGAAACTATTGAAGAAAAGGACTCTTATTTTTATAGTGGTCCACTCCTCATTATGGACAAACCCTCTAAAAGTTTGTTGGAAAGATTAGGAGATTTTTTAAACCGCAATCAAAATAAACCAATAGTATTTATTACTACCGGAACTATAGACAAAACACCTATAGAAAATTTTATATTGTTTTTTGTGAAACGAAATTATGCGGTTATTACTACCTCCGATTGCGTAATAGACGAGGAATATAAAACGGCTGTTTTGTACAACAAACTACTACCGTTGAATTATATATGCGGAATTTCCAATTTAGTTATTCATCAATGTGGTTCCGGAATGTATCACTATCCTATTATGAACAAAGTGCCTTTTATTACCCTGGGTACACAATGTTACGATCGTGAGGATATTGCGATACGATTGCAAGAGCTTGGGGTTTCGGGGCATGTGCCTCATCCGGATGATAACCCCAAGTATTGGTCCATTTTTCTTGACTATATGGATAAGTTCGAAAAAAATACCCTAACCGATTTTGACATGATGGAAAAACTTCGAACCGAAATAAATGATACAATGTTACATTTTCAGATGGATAAAGTAATTCAGTATGCTTTTTCCTAGAGCGTTTTTTCCTCAAAACGGATGATTTAACCTATTTTTTTTTGCACCAAACAAAAAACTATAATTATGAATATACTTACAGTCCCTTATATAGCCGGAGGAATTTCACACCTTATTCCGTTATATATTTTGCAACAAAAATATTTGAGAAATAGTTTGGCCTACAGAAATCATTTTTTGGTCAATGCTAATTCACAAAAATTTCTTTCAATGTATGATGTAGATAGTGTGCCAATCGATTATGGTTTTGATGAGGATGTGGTTCTGTCTAAAGATTTGAAGAAGATTAATGATGCGGTTATTGAAATGGAAAAAAGAGCCTATGACCTTGTTAAACCTTCGTTAATCATTGAAGACACCTCTTGTTTTACCCCTTTAATAGCCGAAAAGAATGGCATTCCAAGAATTTCAATACAGCGTACCGGAATTTTCAGATCTATCGCTATGCACTATCGTAATGAAAATCATGTTCACTCTTTTTTAAAGGGAAGTAACTTGGCCAAATCGGTTAATTTTTCCAATTTGTATAATGCAGAAGTTTCTATGTTCAGCACTACAGATTTACGCTTTTTAGAACAATACATCACCCCGAAAGCTAAAATTATTCCGGGAATTCCCTCGATAGAATGTTTAACCGAATCGATTGAAAACAGAGCGTCCTATTTTTATTCAGGACCGCTACTAATTTCAGATAAACCCTCAAAAAACTTATCCGAAAGATTGGAAGAATTTTTAAGTAATAATAAACATAAACCCATTGTTTTTATTACTACGGGAACCATAGACAGAACTCCAATTGAGAACTATATTGCGTTTTTTGTAAAACGAAATTATGCAGTAATAACTACCTGCAATTGCGCAGTAAATGAAACCTATAAAAATGAGGTTTTTTACAACAGATTGCTGCCTTTAAATCATATCTGCAGTATTTCAAATTTAATGATTCATCAATGTAGTGCAGGAATTTACCATTATCCGATAATGAACGGCATACCATCATTGACAATTGGAACTCAATGCTACGATCGTGAAGATATAGCCTTACGATTACAGGAATTGGGTGTTTCCGGGCATATACCTCACCCAGACGATGATGCGAATTATTGGGACATTTTTCTCGAAAAAATTAACCAATTTGAGAATAAAACTTTGGTAAATTTTGAAATGATAAACACCTTACAAACCGAAATACAGGATACTATGTTGTATTTTGATATCGAAAAAGTGATTGCGTATGCCTTAGCCTAAAATGACATTTTACGCAATGAAGTTTTAAAAACACGGGTGTCTCAGGACTTAATTTATATAAAGATTTAACCGTCTCAAGCGGTTGAAATGCCTATATTTGTAAACCGATTCAGGGTTGTTGTTTATACAAGAAATCTAAAAAAATATGAGTCTAAAATGCCTTAATTGTAACAGCGATACAGAAAACAATTTTTGCTCTGTTTGTGGGCAAAAAACCTCTACCCACCGGTTTTCGTTACATTATTTTTTGACCCACGATCTTATTCATGGTGTATTTCATTTGGATAAGGGCTTCCTGTTTACCATCAAACAGCTTTTTGTAAGGCCGGGGCATAGCATCAGGGAATATATTCAGGGCAAAAGAGTAAAACATTTCAATTACCTGACATCGATTCTTATACTAATTGCTATAGGCCATTTTTTAGGCAGTTTTTCGAAAGTAAGTTTTGCCGATTTATATGAAAAAGGCCAAATGACAGGCTATGCAAAAGTGGTTAAAGAATATGCAAAAGTTATTATTTTAATTGGTATTCCGCTTTTCACCTTAACAAGTTACCTGGTTTTTAAGAGAGCTAAACAAAATTACACAGAGCATTTGGTAGTAAACACTTATTTGATGAGTGGGATACTGGTAATAGGTTTGCTGTTTCCGTTAATTACCTTGTTCTATTCGAATGTTAAAGTATTACAGGTAATTAACTTAGGAATTCCTTTTTTAGAATTGGTTTATTATTATTGGTTTTTTTATCAGTATTTTTCTGTTTTTGGCTACCAAAAAAGCGCATTAGTGCTCAGGAGTGTCTTAGTCTCCATCCTTTTGTTAGTGATAAAAGGACTTATCAATTATGGTGTGGATAAAATTGGGTATTATTATTTCAATTAAAGCAGTTTGTTGTTTGTAGCAAAAGCAATAGCTTCAGAAATATTGGTTACTTCCAATTTTTCAAACAATTTTCTTCTGTGAAATTTTACGGTATCCGGAGAAACAAATATGGCTTCGGCAATTTCGTTTATGGTAAAGCCACGGGTTGAATAATGCAAAATTTCCTTTTCCCTTTTCGACAAAAATACCTTTTCGTTTGATTCCCAACAATTAAAAGCAAGGTTGTAATTGTTAACTATATTTTCCCCGTTTTTATAAATCTTAATGTTGCCCGAATTTCGTTCAGATGACAAAGAGATTATGCATATAGCTTTCCAAATTTTTCCACAATCAGTTAAAAAAACCGGAGTTAATTTTTGATTGATTAAAATAAGTTTTCCCTCGCTGTTTTTTAAATGAAAATCATATGAAATGGTATATGAAGTGCGTGACAGAAGCGGAATTTTTTCATAAAAATCAAAACCTACTTCGTTGATTTTCAGTAACAGTTCCAAGTCTTTCTGTGGCACATGTTTAAAATAAAAACTGTAACCCATATCTAAAACTTCTTTGGCCGAATTGCCGCAAAGGAACAGAGGGTTATCCGATACAAACTCAAAGCCTTGTTTCATGTAATCAATTACATAAATGCTTGTATAGGTTGCTCTTGAAAAAGCCTTTATAGGCTCCAAATAATCTAATACTTGGGACTTCTCTTTATCAGACAGGGTGTAAATTGTATTTCGGGAATCGAAAAATGAATTTGGTTCAGAAGATTTCATGTTGTTGTGTTTGAATTCAAATATAAATAAAATTAACAAAAAAAGCAACATTATTTTAAATAAATGATAAGTAGTTTGACAATAAACCACAAAACAATCATTTCAAATAAAAAAATGATAACAAACTATAGTGTGATATTGTAGTTTATAGTTTAATCAGTTTAGTGCAAAATGCTCTTTTTTTGCCTCCGTTTTTTAGTATCACACTAAGCAAATTTGCTACTTACTTTTGTGTTTTTCATTCTTGTTTTAGGTCAAAACAATGATTAGTGATGCAACCTCTTTTGACTGATAATTCCGCTTAGGTTCCTTTTTAAATCGCAACTACACAAAAGTGTAGTTTATTGATTATCACGAATATACTACCATTTTGTGTAGCGTAACCCCCATTTTATCAAAATAGATTTGTGATAAAACAAACACAAATGAATATCACACAAAGCTATTTAGAACGACTAGAGTTAAACCAATTATCGGAGTTAGCCAAGTTTGTGGTTGAAGAAAATTTCAATCACCATTGTGAAGAAGTAACTGTTCAAGAAATCGCAGATGATACAGCAGCGGTTTACAATGAAGAGTTAAATTATTTCAAGGATTCTGAAATTTTCATTGCTAAAGATTCGTCTGGGAATATTCAGGGTTCTATACGCGTAATTAAATGGGATTACAAAGAAAAACTTCCCATACAGAAAATGTTTGATATAGATCCGTTGCATGTTTTAGATTATTCGCAAAATGTTTCATCGGTATGGCATATTGGTCGTTTTGCGACACGAAGAAACATCAAAGACAAAACGCTTTTCAGGAGGTTAATGGTGTGTGCTATTGCACCCATTTGTGAACAAAAAAACGGAGTAGCTTTTGCAGAATGCGACAGTAAGTTATTACGCATTATGTCGCTTTTAGGAATAAAAGCAGAGATTATTGGGGATTCGATTAACTACTTAGGTTCTGAAACGATTCCGATATCAATGAGTTATGAGGGTTTAAAAGACTTTTATTTCAATAACAAGTATTTAGTTACCTCTCAAGACATGGATAAGATTAGCCGTCAGAAGCAATTGACTAAAGGTTATAACTACAATGTCAAGCACGCATGATAAACGCTTCGCAACGAAATAAAGGCGTGTGAAGCAGTAAAGAGCACTATACGTAAAGTTCAATTTTCAGCGCTAAGCTGCGTGTTGAATTTAACATAAAGATTTTACCAATAAACGATGATTTAATACTATAACATCTACAAAATGAAGAATGAAAGCATGAAACAAACCACTATAGATTGGTCTTCTTCGGATATTTTAAATCAGATTGTTGAGAACATTAAAAATCCTTTAGATACAATAATTACGGCAAGTAAGCCCAATGTGGTTGATGGGAAAGTTCAAAATGAGATAATTTTTTCGAGCACGAAACAAATTAGTGATCTCATTGAGGAAATTGTAAATGAAATTAAAACCAAAACCGTGAGTCTGACAATTCAGGAGCGCCCCGATTTTTTTGAAATCTATGAGTCTAATAAAAATGTACAAGACTTGTGCGCAAATAAATTAAATCCGCAAAAGGTTACACGGATGGATCAAAACTGGTTAATCAATTTGGAAAAAGAGATTTACAGTTCTATTACGCAAAACGATTTGAATTTGTATGAGCTATCGTATAAAATGGCTGTAAGCGAAAGACAACTTTATCGAAAAGTTACAAGTTTAGTTCACTTAACACCCAATAAATATATCCGAATCTTACGCCTTCACAAGGCGAAACAACTAATTGATAATTACGTGCAAAACTCAATCTCGCAGGTTGCCTACTCAGTAGGTTATAACGATGTTCATTATTTCTCGAAGCTGTTTTCGGATCAATATGATATTACACCCAAAGAATTAATAAACTCTTTGCGTTGAGATTGCAAAATGAAAATGATTTAATTCTAAAAAATAAAAAATGACTTTAACAGAAGAACAAAAAAAGGGGCAAGATGTATTTTTCAGAATAATTACTGAAGCTTGGTTGAATGAAGATTTTAAAGCCAGCTTAATTCAAAACCCTGAAAAAACATTAGAAGATTTTTTTGGAAGGCGATTGCCGTCCGGTAAAAAAATCAGAGTAACAGATCAATCTGATCCGGATTATATCTACATCAATATTCCGATAAAACCGCAACTCAATGAAACGGAATTAGACAATTCTACATTAGATGATGTGAGCGGAGGAAAGGCAGGCGGTCCCGTAATGACAGACTATCAAAAGTTATATGATTCCCTGCGAAATATTTATAAATAAAACACGGATTAAACTGTCGGTTCTGTCAGATTCTTTGTCATAATCGTCGACACAAATCCCATTAAATTAGCATAACCTTTAAAAATAAATATTATGAAAAGAGTACTTTTTTTCTTAGGCCAATTAGACGACAGAGATGTTGAATGGATGATTAACAATGGTAAAAAAATTGAAATAGGTGTTGGTGAAAAACTTATTCAAAAAGGAAATTTTATAGACAGTCTTTATATACTCCTCTCAGGGCAGTTGTCTGTATGTGCAGACAATGGCGATAAAGAAGATATTGCCACTTTAGGCGTGGGTGAAGTTGTAGGAGAAATGTCGTTCTTAGAGTCCAGACCGCCTTCTGTTTCGGTTGTAGCCAAAAAAGAATCGGTGGTGTATAAAATAACCAAAGAAGCCATAGAGACCAGGCTTTCTTCAAACCCGGACTTTAAGGCAAATTTCTATTACTCTTTAGCCTTGTTTCTTTCAAACAGATTGCGAAAAACAACAGACCAGCTTGGCTATGGAACACCGGAAGAAGAAGATTTAATCGATACAAAAGTTTTAGACACGGTTTCCCAGGCAGGATCTCGATTTGGTCAAATACTACACAAATTTTCTGAAGTATAATGTAGCATAAATTTTTAAGTTAGCGATGAGGACTACTATTTTTTTCTTAGCATCAGTATTGATTTTTTCAAGCATTACTATGGTTGGTCAATCTAAAATTAAATGTGATTTGGTTGAAGTTACAAGTATTGCATTCAATAAGAGCCCTGTTATTAAAAGCTCTTATTATACAATTCAAGATGCAGTTGCTAACGTACAGGTTCAAAGCAGTGTTTTCGATTATAAGCTTAGTTCCGGATTATCACTTGAAAACAGTGCTTACACGCTTTTTACAGCCGATCCTCGAAATCAGTTTATAGACCAAACGTTGAAATCAAATTCGTTTGATTTTTCAATAGGGTTTCAAAAGAAATTTCGCACCTCGCAAACGGCCGAGTTAAGTTTAAAATACCTATACAATAACAGTAACTTTCCGTTCAACAGCTTTAATGAGTATGTAGGGCCTTATTACGGAAATCACTCAACTGTAGCTAATTTTTCAGTCACACAACCTCTTTTAAGGGGAAGAGGAAAAGAGATTGCAACTGTGGGTGAAAAAGTAGCAAAACTTGCAATAGACAGTAATACCTATACGTATGAATTTACCAATTCATATGAAATTTTGCAAATAGGGTTAGCCTATTGGAATTATTATGTAGCCTACAAGAGTTTAGACGTGTATGTTCAAAATGAAACCCGAGTACGAAACGTATTAGACATCACAAAAGAATTGGTGAAAGCCGATAAAAAGCCTGAAGGTGATTTAGCTCAGGTAAATGCAGATTTAACAAATCAAGAGCGTTTAACAGCAATTGCCAAACAAAACCTGTACAACGCCCGATTAAATTTGGGTCGCACCATAGGATTATCAGATCAAGAAAGCCAACTGTTGGACAACCCCTCGAACGACTTTCCGATGGTTACAAATTCAGGTTATGCAACAGGAATAGATAAAGAAGCCTTTATTAAAATGGCTTTAGAAAAGAGGGCTGACCTTAAAGCGTTACAAAATAGTACCGAAGCACTTGGTTTAGAGTATAAGTTAGCCGAAAATGGTAAGCGTCCTCAGTTAGACCTAACAGGCTATGTGTTTTATGGTGGCGCCGGTTTTGGTGATGGTCTTGATCCGGCTATGGCTACCTTTTCAAACAACGAGGGGCAGAATATCGGTGGAGGTGCTAAGCTAACCTTTTCAGTGCCTCTTAACAACAATTTGGCAAAAGGAAGCTTTACAAAAAGTAAAATTGCTTTAGATAATCAAACGGTTGTTAGCGATAATGCAACCCGTAACATGGAGTTAAATATTAATACGGCCGTGAATAATTTGCACAATAGTGTACAGGTTCTTCAAAAAGCGAAAGAGTCATTTGCGTTTTACCAAGAAGCATTCAACAATGAGCAAATAAAATTCCAAACCGGATTAACAACGCTCCTTAATTTAATCTTGTTTCAAGAAAGATTAACCTTTTCAGAATTAGAATACCTAAACGCACAACAACAATTTTCAAATGCAATTTTGTATCTGAGACACGAAACAGGAACATTAATTTCAAAAGAAAATAATGACTATAAAATCAGCCAAAATTCATTTTACACGATTCCAAATACAGCTAATTAACTTAAAATAAACTATTATGTCTGCAGGTTTTTTCAGAAAGTCAGCTTTAGAGAAACTTTCAACTCCCGAAAAATTAGATCAATTGATCAAAGTTACCGGTCCAAAAGCATGGATCGCTTTAGCAACTGTTGTTGTAGCACTTTTAACAGGAATAGTATGGTCATTTCTGGGTACAGTTAAAACTAAAATTGATGTGGTAGGGGTTGTAATTGGAGGTGAGGTACACGAGGTTGTAGCAACATCGCAAGGACAATTGGTTGCCTTAAAAGTGAAAATTGGTGATCAAGTAAAAAAAGGCGACATCGTTGCAACCATTCAACAACCGGATCTTTTACGTCAGATAGAGGATGCTGAGGCAGTGGTTTCGGATCGAAAATTTGAAATGGGTAAATTGGCCTCCTATGGTAGCCAAGGCAGTCAATTACAAGGAGAACTGATTAATCAAACCCGTTTTAGTATACAAGGTGAAATTGAAGCAGAGAAAAAGAAATTATCTTTTTTAAACAATCAGTTAGAATCGGAAAATGCTCTTTTGAGTAAAGGATTGATAACCAAATCACAGGTTGCAATAACCAGACAACAAATTGAGGCTTCAAAAAATGCCATTGAAAGACTAAAAGGCCAAATTGTTGAAACATCTACCCAGCAGCACAATTTAGGTTTCGATATGCAACAAAAAGTGACTTTACAGAGCCAACGAATTGCTGAGGCCGAAAGAAATCTACTTTTTCTAAGAGAACGTTATGATAATCAAACCAACATCAGGAGTCAGTATGATGGAGAAGTTGTTGAAGTTTTAACCGATGCCGGAGTGGTTTTGGGATTGGGGGCTCCTCTTTTTAAACTTAAAAACCTCAAAGTAGACGAAAAACAGTTGGCTCAGTTGAAAGGTGTTTTATATATCCCTTCCAAAGACGGGAAAAAAATAAAAAAAGGGATGGAAGCTTTGGTTGTCCCTTCAACAGTTCAACCGCAAGAATATGGATTTATTAAAGCAAAAGTAACGTATGTGTCAGACTTCCCCATTACACAACAAGGAATGTTAAACTCGGTCAAAAATGATCAGCTCGCTAAAGGTTTATTGGCTACAGGGCCCTTGTTTGAAGTCCATGTTGATTTTGAAAAAGATCCAAAATCGTACAGCGGCTACAAATGGACCTCGGCAAACGGACCTGATCTTTTGATAAAAGAAGGCACTTCATGTATGGGGAAAGTAACTATTAAGCAAGAACCACCCGTAACAATTGTGATTCCGGCATTCAAGAAATTTTTTGATTTATATTGATAACACCCATGGAAAACGTTGCGAATTTTGTAATAGAAAAACAAGCAAGGCCTGTAAGAGTTCCTACTGTTTTACAGATGGAAAGTGTTGAGTGCGGGGCTGCAGCATTGAGTATTATCTTGGGGCATTTCGGAAAGTTTGTACCCCTCGAGAAACTCAGAATAGCTTGTGGTGTATCTAGAGATGGTCTAAAAGCTACCAATATAATTAAAGCCGCAAAAGAATATGGTTTGGAAGCAAAAGGTTATGCAAAATCAATTGAAAAATTGATGCAAATCCAAACACCGGCCATTATCTTTTGGAATTTCAATCACTTTTTGGTGTTGGAAGGTTTTACCAAAAAACGAGTGTATTTGAGTGATCCAGCTCAAGGACGCTATCATGTTAGTCATCAGGAATTTGACGATTCGTATACAGGGGTTGTAATGACTTTCGAACCCGGAGAAAATTTTGAAAAAGGGAATGAAAAAAGAGGGTTGTTTTCGTCGTTACTCTCTCGCATTCAAAACTCAAAGATAAGTATTACCTATATTATTTTAGCTAGTCTGTTTTTAGTAATTCCGGGTTTAGTAATTCCGTCTTTTCTCAAAGTATTTATAGACAAGTACCTTATTAACAATTTTTCCGGTTTTGTAATGCCTTTATTGCTAATCATGGGCGCAGTGTTACTTGTGAACTCAGTATTGGTTTACCTTCAACAATATTTTTTACTTAAGTTAGAAACAAAACTGGCTTTGGTAACATCCAGTAAGTTTTTATGGCATGTTTTTCATTTACCGATAGCCTTTTTTACACAACGATACAGTGGAGAAGTAGGAAACAGGGTATCACTAAACGATAAAGTAGCCAAATTATTAAGTGGTGATTTAGCTAATGCCGCTTTAAATATCATAGTAGTTCTATTTTATGCCTTATTAATGTTTTCATACGATACCGTTCTAACACTCATTGGTATTTTAATGGCAACACTCAATATTGTGGTACTTCGTTATGTGTCAACTTCTCGTAAAGACGGGAGCAGACGATTGAGTAATGAAACCGGAAAATTATTAGGGGCAACAACATCCGGAATTAGTATGATTGAAACACTTAAAGCCTCGGGTCGCGAAAACGACTTTTTTACGAATTGGATTGGTTACTTAGCTAAAGTAATGAATGCGCAACAGGAACTGGGTTGGCTTACAATCCGCCTCAATGCCGTGCCGGCTTTAATCGCTTCTTTAACCAACTCATTAATTTTAGGCATAGGTGCTTTGCGAATAATGGATGGCGATATGACTTTAGGGGCTTTAGTTGCTTTTACGTACTTAATGAACAATTTTATTGGTCCTGTGAATCAATTAGTATCAGTGGGAACTTTGCTACATGAAACAGAGAGTGATATGGGCCGTATTGACGATGTTTTAAACTATGAGGTAGACAGACAGTTCCGGAAAGAAGAACCGAACGAAAGTTCTGAGGAATTAGATCAAGAAAGCAATCTGATAGGCAATAAGTTAATAGGCTATTTTGAAATGAAAGATGTCACATTCGGATATAGCACAAATACTCCGGCTTTGATTGAAAACTTCAATTTGAAATTAAGACCCGGTAGCAGAGTAGCTTTGGTGGGAGGTTCCGGAAGCGGTAAATCTACAGTGGCAAAAATTGCATCCGGACTTTATGACCCTTGGCAAGGAGAGGTTTTATTGGATGGAAAAAGCAGGGATTTAATTCCTAAGCATATTATTACAGACTCATTGGCCGTAATCGACCAAGAAGTAATGGTGTTCAATGGAACCATAAAAGAAAATATCTCTTTTTGGGATTCGATGATTCCTGAAAAGCACATTATAAATTCAGCTCGAGATGCCGAGATTCACGATGTTATTGCATCCAGAAATGATGGTTATGACAGTTCGGTATTGGAAGGAGGCGCTAATTTTAGTGGAGGTCAACGCCAACGAATTGAAATAGCAAGAGCATTAGCTTCAAATCCTACCATTTTGATAATGGATGAAGCCACAAGTGCTTTGGATGCAACGACAGAGAAAATCGTGATGGACAACATTAAAAAACGAGGCTGCACTTGTTTAATTGTAGCCCACCGATTGAGTACCATTATGGATTGTGATGAAATAATTGTTATGGAGTTTGGAAAAATAGTTGAAAGAGGAACCCATCAGGAATTATTAAGTAATAAAGGAGTTTATGCACACTTGATAGAAACTAAATAAAACGAAATGCTATGTCCATTAAAGAGAAAATATATATCGGTGTTGAGAAACCACTTATTCTGAATAAAACAGACGTCTTTTGGATGGTTGTTTCGGGGGAAGTAAATGTATTTTACACTAAAATTGATGCAAATGAAGACTATTTGTGCGCTTTAAAATTTCTCTACACTGTAAAGCAAGGGGAATTGTTATTCAGTTTGTTGCCACAAGATTGTGATAATTCCATTCGTTTGGTAGGGATATCAAACAATGCTAAATTAATAGCTATTAATAAAGCAGATCTTCTTCATATTGATCACTTCTTTTTGAAGAACATGATTAACAAATGGATTGTTAAAACTTCTTCTGTTTTAAACTTGGTTAATGCTCCCAGAGTTTATGATGCATTAGATAATTATGAATATAAAACAATAAAAGAAAATTCAATCGCCTATCCATCTCATGGGTTAAATTGGGTGAGTTTAATGCAGGGACAACTTTCTGTTTTTTCAGATGATACTTTGGTCAATTTTGATGACGAACCTAACTACCCAATTCCGGTTTCCAATAAATTGTGGATAAAGTCTCTTTCGGATAAAACGCAGGTCAAAATTCTCAGCACAAGAGAAGTGTTGGAAGAGGAAATCAATTTTTTAATTTCAATTGAAAAACTCCAACATTATTTTTATCAAGAACTCTGTAAAAATTTGGACACCAGCAACACCTTTGAAATAAATCATTTCAGGGAAAAGCTACTAAATGAGGAAGGTGTATTAACAAATGCGTTAGAAAATATAAAATCAATTGTGGCGGGAAACAAAAAAAACACCCCGGCTACGGCAGTTTTGCACGCCAAAAATCAAAATATACTTTATGCAACATGCAGGTTAATCGGTGAACACTCCGACTTTAAATTTGAGGAGCCTAAACACCTGGAACAAAATCAAACCAGTTCAAGTAATCTATTGTATGCCATAGCCAAAAGTTCTAAAGTTAGAGTGCGAAAAGTGATATTACGTGGAGTATGGTGGAAAGATGAGAATGGACATTTATTGGCTTTTACCAAACAAAAGAATGAACCGGTTGCTTTAATTCAAAAAACACCGGATACGTATTTGTTAAAGGATGCAGCTACCGGTACAGAAAAAGTAATTACAGCCGAAATTGCCGAAACATTGGAACCTATAGGTTATATGTTCTTTTCAGGATTTAACACCAAAATGGAGTCACTGAAAAAGGTTTTAGATTTTGCAATGAGCGGGGTTAAAAAAGACGCGAAATGGTTATTGTTAGCCTCTTTAGCCAGTAGTTTGTTGGGTTTGCTTATTCCTATCCTTTCAGGAATAATTTTTGACGATGTTATTCCGGCGGCAGACCGGTCTATCCATACAGAAGTTTTTGCAATGATGCTTATTATTGGCGTTGTAAGCGCAGGACTTCAATTGGTTCAAGGGGCGTTACAAATGCGAGTCGAATCAAAATCGAGCATCAACTTGCAGGCAGGTGTAATGGATTACATTCTTCGATTGCCGGTAACATTTTATAAAAAATATACAGCAGGAGATCTTACAAACCGCGTTTTGAGTATTAATTCAATCCGGCAAGTACTGTCGTCTACCCTTATGACAGCCGTTTTAAGCGGTGCTTTTTCATTTGTAAATCTGATTTTACTTTTTTATTACGATTCCAGTTTAGCCTGGGTTGGTGTTGGCTTGGCCTTGCTGGCTGTATCCTTTATGGTACTCATGGGTTGGTTTAAACTGAAGTATGACCGCGAAGTATCAAAATATCAGGGTGAAATTCAGGGATTCCTTTTTGAGTTTTTGTCCGGAATCAGTAAAATACGAATAACAGGTGGTGAGAAAAGAATATTTACTCTTTGGGCCGATAAATTTTCCAAATTAAAACGATTGGGATTTATGTCGGGGACATACCAGAACTTTGTTGAAGTTTTTAGTAGTTCGTATCCGTTATTTACCAATATTTTGTTCTTTTCCTTTATTTATTACACTTTTTTGAATACCGAAAATGCAACCATGTTGTCGGTAGGATCTTTTTTAGCATTTATTACCGCGTTTAATAAATTTTTGAGCGACAGCCTTAAATTGAGTATGGCTTTTATTACTTCGTTAAATGTAATACCGCTCTATGAAAGGGTTAAACCGATTTTAGAAGAAGAACCCGAATCGGTAGAAAACAGTTTAGATCCAGGCGAATTAGCAGGTGAAATAGAAATGAATTCAGTTTCTTTCCGCTATTATCCGGATCAACCACTTATTCTAAAAAATATTACCTTTAAAATTAAACCGGGAGAAATGGTAGCCTTTGTGGGTTCATCCGGATCCGGGAAGTCAACCATCATGAGGCTACTCCTTGGTTTTGAGCATCCTGAGTTAGGTTCTATTTTTTATGATGGAAACACTTTCGATACCATGAACAAAGAGTTGGTTCGAAAACAAATTGGAGTAGTACTACAAAATGGCTCGCTTATGTCGGGTAGTATCTATCAAAATATCATCGGAAATTCAGAGTTAACCCTCGATGATGCCTGGGAAGCTGCTCGTATGGCCGGAATGGAAGAAGATATCAAACAGATGCCTATGGAAATGCACACCTTTATTGGAGAAGGAGCCGGAACATTTTCCGGAGGCCAACGCCAACGACTTATGATAGCAAGAGCAATTGTACACAAGCCTAGATTGTTGTTTATGGATGAAGCAACCAGTGCACTTGATAACAGAACGCAAACTATCGTAGCAGAAAGTTTAGATAAACTCCAGGCAACACGAATCGTTATTGCTCACCGCTTAAGCACAATTAAAAATGCTGATCGTATTTTCGTTTTAGATAAAGGCGAAATTATCGAATCCGGTAGTTACGAAGAACTTATGCAGTTAAACGGATTGTTTACGCAGCTGGCTAAACGACAAATCGCAGAACAATGAAATTAAGCGGTAGTAAAACAATCGGAACAACTTTTTCGGAAGCCCTCAATTCCTATTTGGAAAATAAATTTTGTTTACAGGTTGAAGGTGAATCCGCTTTTTTTTCTGATGAACCCGGTATAGCGTTTTGGAAATATTTTTCAGCCAAGATTATTTATGGTGATGAGGTTTTTTTTGAATTAAAAAAATGTTACCCGCAGTTGAATTTCCCAATCGAAAAAGATGTTGATAAAACAGAATTGTATTGTGATTACGTTTCAAGAGGAAAATTTGAATGTATTGATTTACCTTTTGGCTTGAAGCTTGAAAATCGTTATGGGATTAAATTTGATTTGTACGATAGTATTGCCGGAAAAATACCTGTTTTTATCATTCCAAACAGTAATGATTTTGTAACGATAATGCAATCACTTCTCCATAAAAATAATCCGGTGCCAATACCCCAATCTATGGGAGCTGTTATGATAAATGGGATAGTGAACAGGGAACGTTTAAATAGTTTAAAAAAGGATTGGCTAAAAAAAAATCCCTTTGGAGATTGGAATAAAGAATTTTCTGAAAAGATATTGCCTGTGAAGGAATTGTATAAAGACAAATTGGTTTTTTTAAGTGCAAAACCCTATAGTAATGTTCCGTGTGAACAATTAGGATTAGAGTCTTCAATATGGATGTCTTACGCTATTTCCATCCGAAGGGAGCATGAATGCACGCATTTGTATACATTAAAAAAGTATGGTAAGGCTTGTAATAATTTGCACGATGAATTAATTGCAGATTATGTTGGAATAGTTAAGACAATGGGTAGCTACCGAAAAAAATGGATGTTAAAATTTATGGGACTGGAAGAATATCCTAACTATAGAACAGGAGCCCGACTTGAAAATTATATTAAAGAAAGCAACTTATCTGATGCTGATTTTCAACAATTGATAACAGTAGTTAAAAAAGCAATTGATACTCTTGATTTATTTGATCAAGAAATAGGAGAATTGTATTCGGATACAGATTTAATGTGCCGAATTGATTCAATGTGTGAGACAAGTCTATTGGAGATGGCATCCCCTCAGGGAGTAACTTGTTTACTACAAAAATACAATGAAAAACACAGTCAGGTTTTATCTTGAAGATGATTGTTTCACACTTAAATAATTGAACAAAAGTGTAATTGTAACATGCCGAACCATTATTGACATAAGTTGAAAAAATAGTATAGCTACTGTTTTTTACCCCTAATCCTAACCGAACTCAAATCAAGTTTGTAAAAACAGCCGACACTTTCGTATCGGATTTCTTATTTGCTCCTCCGCCTGGGCGGACTCGAACTAATGCCGATTCCATTTCATTTCATCGGAACAGGCTTGGGCTTCCCGATTTCACTTCGTTACATCGGGATAAACTTCTCGCCCAATTGTGTCCACAAAAAAATCCGACACTTTCGTATCGGATTTTTTTTGCTCCCCCTCTTGGGCTCGAACCAAGGACCCTCTGATTAACAGAAGGATTAATTTTATTTTCCTTTTTTTGCAAAGCATCACTTTTTGTTTCTTATTGTGTTGATTATCATTAAGGTAAAATATAATTTAGTTTCTTTTCTTTTCATTTTTCATTTATTCTTTTCATCTTTTCATTCATCATTTTTTGACCCATATTCGACCCAAAGTTGAAATGTATAGATTAAAGAAAGGTAACTTTTAATATTTTTGAATTACTTTAAAGTTGTGTATTTTGTATTCAATTTTACGCAAGTTCTTAATATTTCCCTCATATGGGAATACTTCATGAGTAATAGTTTTACTCTCAACTAGATTCCATGATGAATTTTCTTCACGAATTCTTTCAATGTCTAAGTCAAAATCTACATTGCAACCAATGCAAATTTCACTTGTAGGTTCTATTACAACATCTTCATATGAAACTACTCCTTTGTCGGTTCTTTGTATCCTAACTTCATAAACTTTAGTTTTTGAGTGATTAACCAAAACTATATTATTAGTATTTTCTAGGAGTTTTAAATTGTTTTTATGTTTAAGCTTATATTCTGAAAAATTTAAACCATACTTAATTCTCTCATAATCTAAATTTACAGATTGTGAATTTCTGGCTACACTATTATCAAAATCGCTATCAAACCTAAAACAGGTTGCTAATCTCCTGCATTCAAAATTATCTCTAGATTTTATTAATTCAACATCTTTATTACACGAGGTCAAAAGCAAGCATAAAAGAAGTGTTTTTATAATAATTTTTTTCATGGGAAAATCTATTTAAATTAAAATCAATAGTTATCACGCACGATAGCCAACATAGCAAAAATAACACAAATTTTGAGTTGTCGTATATGATAATTGAAAATTGG
This sequence comes from Flavobacterium sp., assembly GCA_041917555.1. Classification (GTDB taxonomy): domain Bacteria; phylum Bacteroidota; class Bacteroidia; order Flavobacteriales; family Flavobacteriaceae; genus Flavobacterium. The sequence goes on from JAYRXL010000073.1 coordinate 82,463, forward strand.
AAAAAGCTCTAAGATATAAGGTAGGTGAACGTATTAAACAAATCAGAAATGAGAAGAGTATTTCTCAACAAGATTTGGCTGCTAAATGCAACTTTGAAAAGAGTAATTTATCAAGATTGGAGGCAGGAAGAACAGACCCTAAACTCTCTACTTTGGAGAAAGTCGCTATTGGTTTAGGTGTGCCAATGTATGAGTTATTTATGTTTCAAAAAGGCAAATCTGAATAATCATTATCTTCTCTAATTTCTCCATCATCTAAATCATCATCATTTTCAACATTAATATCCATATTATATAAAAGGATATTGCTCATAATACCGTTATTGATAACTTTTTCATCTATTAAGAATTTGATGTAACCATACATATAAGGACTTAAGCAGTTAACTTTCTTCTTTATCATTTTTGTTCTGTCATATTCTGAATTACAGTACTTCTTCATATTGCAGTACTCTAATTCTTTGTAGCATGTACATCTTGGTTTTTCAATGTTGACTTTTTCAGGATATAGTAAACCTAAATTTACCTCTTTGCAAACTATGGGATTGTTTTCAATTTCTGACCAATCCCATTTTTCTTCATACTTTTCAATAATCTTTACACTCCAATCTATATATAGATTTTTAGAAATAATTTTAAAATCAATATAGCTCTCAAAATCCTGAAAATCTTCTATTGTAAAAGGATAAAGTTCAAAAAGAGTATCTCTAACAAACTTTGATTTAATCTCATGATTTAGGTCTTTAAATTTCAATTATTGATAGATTAAAGTTTAATATATAGGTTTAGCAAATTAAAAAATATCTATTAATATAATTGTTAACTATTTTATCTTTTTAGGTTTACATTATAAAAGTGGTTATTTACATAAGCACACTCTTTTAATAATCTCCATTATCTGATAAACTATAAAATCCATTTTTAGTAATAATTAAATGGTCTAGTAGCTGTATGTCTAAGATTAAAGACGCAGATTTAATTTTCTTAGTTATTGTGATGTCTTGTGAACTTGGTTTCAACTTCCCTGATGGATGATTGTGAGCTAAGATTATTCCTGTAGCATTGCATTTTAAAGCAACTGCAAAAACCAATCTTACATCCACTACGCAACCTGTTATACCACCTTTTGACATACAGTATATACCTAATACTTCATTAGAATTGTTTAAGAGAATAACTTTAAATTCTTCTTGGAGTTCAATAGTGTCTTTTGACCAAAACTCTAGTAGTATTTCAAATGCTTTACAGCTTGAGGTTATTTTCTCTTTGAGTTCATTTTTTGTTGAATATGAGACTCTTATTTCTGCTAGTTCATTCATAAAAAAAAGGTAAAGTTAAGTGTTAAAAGCAAGCCTAAATCCATTGATAGGAGATAGGCTGCATTCTTAATCTTGGTGTGCATATTGACCATTAGTTGAGAAAGTGTTCCCTGATGGTCTCTTCCCCATGAACTCATCAATAGTTGTTTTACTTTTCTCCACTTTTTGGCTCACACCGTTGTCTTCAAGATACTCATAAGTATGAGTTAGTGTAATAGTTTCTCCTGTCTCTTTGATTGTGTAATCATAAGGTTCACAAGATACTTTTTCTACTTTTCCAGGTATTTCTGTTCCAATCAAAGATTGGCAAGTTAATTCATCAAATGTTGATGAAATTGTAGCCTTTCTTGCTGTCACATAAAATTTCCCTGTTTGAGCAGATTTAACCATTTCAATACCGCCTTGAAGTTCTAAAACAAAGAATACTTTCCCATCCTCTGTTTGTCTTTGTTGATAGTTAATAATTCTTACCATCTACTTAAAGTTTTTGAGTTAAACATTAAAATTTTGTAAGTACAATCATAAACCTAAAGAAAACTATAACTATCACCTTATGTTTTCTGAGGCTATAAAATTTTACTTGCTAGTGATGGGTGGGGGTATTGAGATTGAGTTTAATTGGTGGGGGTAGTTTGAAGATAGAGGGGTGTTCTCTCAAAAATTTTACAAAATTTTTTTTAAAATTTGAAATTATATTTTAAGAATTATCCCTTTAAATAGATAAAATTTCTATTTTTACAACTATGAAAATAGTAAACATCATATTGTCTATTTATATAATAGTGCTTGTTGCCTACCCATGTGCAGACAAGCATACCGATGTTTATTCAAATAGTTCACATAACCAAACCAATCATCAGCACAACCATTCTCAAGACACAGACAATGATTTCTGCTCTCCTTTTTGTGTTTGTAATTGCTGTGGGCAACAAATATTAACATTTTTAGAAATACAATCTTTTCAGTTTTTAGTACAATTTCAAGAAATAAAAACCTCAATTTCTTTTTACAAGTCAATTTCTTTTTCAAATTTCTTTGGAAGTATTTGGCAACCGCCACAGTTAGTATAATGAAGCCCGAGTAATTTCGGGTTAATAAGTTGTGTCTTTTAAACAACTTAAATAAAGATAACAGTTCTCTGTTTATTAATTCATTATACCATAAAAATGTTAGATAAAATCATTCATTTTAGTATCAATAATAAATTTATTATTGGGCTTTTTACACTAGTATTAGTTATCGTTGGTAGTTATTCACTTTATACTTTACCAATTGATGCGTTACCAGACATTACAAACAATCAAGTACAAATAATTACAAGCTCGCCTACTTTAGCAACACAAGAAGTAGAAAAATTTATCACTTATCCAATAGAGCAATCGGTCAAATCAATTCCCGACATTGTAGAACTTCGTTCTATAAGTCGCTTTGGTTTAAGTGTTGTAACCGTAGTTTTTAAAGAAGAAGTAGATATTTATTGGGCAAGAGCTCAAATAACAGAACGAATAAAAGAAGCCGAAAACACCATACCAAAAGGAGTTGGCACTCCCGAAATGGCTCCTGTTAGTACAGGTTTAGGTGAAATATACCAATATGTTGTATTCCCCAAAAAAGGCTATGAAGAGCAATACAATGCAACCGATTTAAGAACCATTCAAGATTGGATTATAAAACCTCAATTGGTTGGAACAAAAGGCGTTGCCGAAGTAAATACACTTGGTGGAAACCTAAAGCAATATGAAATCGCTGTTCAGCCAGATAAGCTGAAAAGTATGAATACTACCATTACCGAAATTTTTGATGCGTTAGAAAACAACAATGAAAATACAGGTGGTGCATACATAGATAAAAAGCCCTATGCTTATTTCATTCGTGGCGTAGGTATGGTTAATGGTATTGAAGACATTAATAAAATTGTTGTAAAAAATCAAAATGGTATTCCTATTCTTATTCGTGATGTGGCAAAGGTTCAAATAGGTAGTAGCATCAGATATGGAGCAGTTACAAAAGACGGAAAAGGCGAAGAAGTATCAGGAATGGTAATGATGCTTAAAGGCGAAAATAGTGGCGATGTTGTTAAAACTGTCAAAGATAAAATGGAACAAATCAAAAAATCACTTCCTGAGGGTGTAGAAATTGAGGCGTTTATGGACAGAACAGTTTTAGTAAATAAAGCCATTAGTACAGTTCAAACCAATCTTATAGAAGGAGCTTTAATTGTAATTTTCATTTTAGTACTACTTCTTGGTAATTGGCGAGCAGGTTTAGTGGTAGCTTCGGTTATTCCATTAGCTTTATTATTTGCCATTTCAATGATGAAACTTTTCGGAGTGAGTGGCAATTTAATGAGTTTAGGTGCTATCGACTTTGGATTAATTGTTGACGGTGCTGTTATTATTGTAGAAGCCATAATACACCGACTCCAAATCAGCAATAAAGGCAAACTAACTACTAAGCAGATGAATGATGAAGTATATCAAGCATCTTCAAAAATTAGAAGTAGTGCCGCTTTTGGCGAAATAATAATCTTAATTGTATACCTGCCAATTTTAGCATTAGTAGGCATCGAAGGTAAAATGTTTGGACCAATGGCACAAACAGTATCATTTGCCATTTTAGGAGCATTTATATTGTCACTAACTTATGTACCAATGATTTCTGCTTTGGCATTAAAAAAAGAAACAGGACATAAAAAGAATTTTAGTGATAAAATAATAGATGCTATTTACAATTTCTATACACCTATTTTAGAAAAAGCTTTGCAAGTTAAAGCTGCAATTATTGGTGTAGCTGTTACATTATTCATAGGTTCATTAATCTTATTTAACTCGTTAGGCGGAGAGTTCATACCGACTCTTGATGAAGGTGATATTGCAACACATTTAATCATTGCATCAGGTAGTTCATTATCACAAGAAGTAGAAGCAACTACAAAAGCTGAACAAATTTTAAGAGATAAATTTCCCGAAATTAAAATGATAGTAACCAAAATAGGTTCAGCAGAAATTCCAACTGATCCAATGCCTATTGAAGCAGGAGATATGATTATACTCTTGAAAGATAAAAGCGAATGGACATCGGCTGAAACTAAAGAAGAGTTAATGGAAAAAATGGAACACGCTCTGTCTGATATTCCAGGTGCATTTACAGAGTTTTCTCAACCTATTCAAATGCGTTTTAATGAACTAATGACAGGTGTAAGAAGTGATGTAGCCGTTAAAATTTTTGGTGAAGATATTGATATGTTAGTCAGCAAAGGCGAAGAAGTGGTTCAATTAATTAATGGTATTGAAGGTGTTTCTGATGCAAAAGCAGAACGTGTTGCAGGTTTACCGCAAATAACAATTCGTTACAATAAAGACAAATTAGCACTTTATGGATTAAAAATTGGCGACTTAAACAAAGTGGTTCGCATGGGTTTTGCAGGTGAAACAGCAGGAGTTGTTTATGAAGGTGAAAAACGTTTTGATTTAGTCGTTAGATTAGACAATGACAGTAGAAAAGATATTGAAAATCTAAAAGCGTTATTTGTAACCTTACCATCAGGTAGCCAAATTCCATTAGAACAAATTGCTGATGTAAAATATGAAGATGGACCAATGCAAATTTCTCGTGAAAACGGAAAACGTAGAATTGTTGTAGGTTTCAATGTTCGTGGTGCTGATGTTAAAACGGTTGTAGAAACCATTCAAACTAAATTAGACGAAAAACTAAAATTACCTGAAGGATATTATACCACTTATGGCGGACAATTTGAAAATCTTATTGAAGCAAACAAACGACTTTCTGTTGCTGTTCCTGTTGCTTTAGGGTTAATTTTAGTGTTGCTTTACTTTACATTCAAATCCATCAAGCAATCATTATTAATCTTTACAGCTATTCCATTATCTGCTATTGGTGGTATTGTGGCGCTATGGTTACGAAATATGCCTTTTAGTATTTCCGCAGGTGTTGGTTTTATAGCTCTTTTTGGTGTAGCGGTGTTAAATGGTATTGTTTTGATTGGATATTTTAATGAACTTAAAAAACAAGGTATGGACAATGTATATGATAGAATAAAAGAAGGTACTAAAGTTAGATTAAGACCTGTTATCTTAACTGCTGCTGTAGCTTCACTTGGATTTTTACCAATGGCAATTAGTAGTAGTGCAGGTGCTGAGGTTCAAAAACCATTAGCAACTGTTGTAATTGGCGGATTAATAACAGCTACTTTACTCACATTAATTGTTCTACCAATTCTGTATTTATATTTTGAAACCTCAACTAAAAAAATATTTTCAATTAAAAAAAAATGAGGTTCGTGACAACCAATAAAAAAATAACATATGGAACAAAAAGGAATAAAAATTAAAAGAAAAACTATGAATAATTCGGCTTTAATAATTGCATTTTTATTAGGGATATTTGGAGCAAATGCACAAGAACCTCAAAAGCTAGATATAAAGCAAGCCCTTGAAATAGGCTTAAAAAACAATCAGACTATTCAAGCTTCTGAATTAGAAGTAAAAATGCAAACACAATTACAAAAAACAGCATTTGAACTTCCTAAAACAGAACTATCAGGTACTTTTGGGCAAATAAATTCACAAGCACAAGATAAAAATTTTGGTATCAGTCAAAGTTTTAACCCATTTCAAATAAGTGCTAAAAGAACTTTGCTAAAAGAGTATAGCAATGCAAGCGCAACGAAATTAGGCGTTTCAAAGCAAGAGGTAACTTATTCCATCAGACAATCTTGGAATACCTTATTGTATTATGAAAAACAAAATACAGTTTTAGAAAAGCAAAATGCGGTAATGCAAAAATTTGTAAAGTCTGCCAACTTAAAGTTTCAAACTGGTGAAACAAATGCGTTAGAAAAAACTATAGCATTAGCAAAGCAGCAAGAATTAGAGCAAACCATAAAGCAAAATAAAACACAAATTGCCATTGAAAAATCAAAACTAAAAGCAATTCTAGATTTAAAAACAGATTTTATCGCAACAGATACTTCATTTGTTCCCTATCCTGCAATGGCAAAAGTTGATACTACTATGGTAAAACAAAACCCAATTGTTCAATTAGCAGATCAACAAGTTAAAATTGCACAAGCCAATCACAAAGCCGAAAAATCAGCATTATCTCCTGATTTTTCGGTAGGCTATTTCTTGCAATCTATAACAGGGAATCAAGAAGTTGATGGTACACCTAAATACTATAATAGTTCACCACAATTTCAAGGATTTTCAGTTGGTGTTGCTCTTCCAATATTTGCAGGAAGTAGTATTGCAAAGGCAAAATCTGCAAAAACAAATATTGAACGTGAGCAGAAAAACGCCGACTATATCAACCAACAGTTCAAAAGCCATTTAGAACAGCAATCCGAACAATTAGAAACCTACAGTTCATTAATTGATTACTATAAAAATACAGCATTACCTAATGCTAATTTAATCATCAAAAATGCAACAAAAGGGTATCAAAATGGCGATATTTCTTATGTAGAATATGTTCAAAGTATCGAAACAGCAAGTCAAATACAATTAAATTATAACGAAGCAATTTATAATTATAATCAAACTATAATTACAATTCAATACAGTATCAATCAATAATAAAAAGTAAAATGAAAAAATCGAATATAATATATGCATCAATAGTAGGAGCAATAATTCTTGCTATTATTTTATATTTTTCTTTGCGTCATACTGAAGGTGATGGACATGTGCATGCAGATGGTGAAACACATACTGAAGAAAGTCATTCTGAAGAAAAAGAACCAACAGCAATAAAAGAAGTTGAATTAAATGAAGCTCAATTTAAAGCATCAAGTATTGAATTAGGTACTTTTTCAGATAAAAATTTAAGCGAAGTAATTAATGCAAATGGCTATACAAAGTTACCACCACAAAATCAAGCTGATGTATCTGTTTTTACCACGGGAATTGTAAAAACAATAAATGTAATTGAAGGACAAAGAGTAAGCAAAGGACAAACCATTGCTACAATTGAAAGTCCAGAGTTTACTAAAATTCAAGAAGCTTATTTAACCTCAAAAAGTAATTTAGAGTATCTAAAGTTAGAATTTGAAAGACAAAAAACATTGAGCGATGAAGAAGTAAATTCTAAAAAAGTCTTTCAAAGAACCAAATCTGATTATGAAATTGAAAGAGCAAAGTTCAATTCGTTACAAAAACAACTAAGTACTTTGCACATTAGTGGCAACGGAAATACAACCGCCACAGTTCCTGTTATTGCTCCAATTTCAGGAAATATAACCGAGATTTATATCAAAATGGGCAGTACAGTAGAAGCAGGTAAACCATTAATGAATATAGTTGATAATTCTAAATTACACGTTGATTTATTAGTGTATGAAAAAGATTTATTCAAAGTAAAACAAGGGCAAAATGTACGTTTTATTTTAACCAATCAAGACAATACAGAAATCAATGGAAAAATATTTAGTGTGGGTAAATCATTTGAAAACGAAACAAAATCAGTAGCAGTCCATGCAGATATTTCAAACTTTCAACAAAAATTAATACCAGGAATGTATGTAAATGCACTCATAGATGCAGGCTCAAATACAGTCAAAGCCTTACCTACAGAAGCAATTATAAAAGCAGATGGTAGAGAATTTATTTTTGTTTTAGAAGAAGGGCATAAAGAAGTGGCACACGACGAAAAGGAAGGGCACAATCACGAAGACGGTGATAAGCATGAAGAATCAGAAGGAAAAACATTCCATTTTCAACGCATTGAAGTAAAAACAGGAACTTCACAATTAGGATATACGCAAGTTACTTTACTTCAAAAAATTGAACCCAACGCAAAAATTGTCTTAAAAGGAGCTTACTACGTTCAAAGTCATTTACTAAAAAGTGAAGGTGGTGGCGGACACGAACATTAATAATAACTAAACTTAAAAAAACAATATTATGAAAAAATCAATTTTAATTTTGTCTTTTACAATTGCAACATTAACTACTGCTTCTTGTAATAAAAAAGAAAATACAGAAACTACAACAGAACATGAAGGTCATAATCACAAAGAAGGAGAAGCTCACAAATTGGCTTACGAATGTCCAATGGATTGCGAAAAAGGCAAAACCTATGATAAAAAAGGAAACTGCCCAGTTTGTAAAATGGAATTAATCGAAGCACAAGATAAAAATCACGAAGGTCACGACCATTCAAAAGAAAATCATGAAGGGCATAATCATTAATTTGAAAAATAAAATATGAAATCGAAGATTCACGAAAACAAAAAAACAATAAAAATTATGAGTAAAAATTCAATCGTAAAATCAATCTTTTTTTTAGTAATAGTCTTATTTTCTACAAATCTAGTTTCAGCTCAAAAGACCAATCAGAAGGCAGTTATTAAAACGTTCTTTCATTGCGACCATTGTAAAGAGTGTGAAACATGTGGACAAAAATTCAATTCAGAAATGCTTAAAATCAAAGGAGTAAAAATGTATGAGTTAGATGAAAAAGCGATGACATTAACCGTATATTTTAATTCAAAGAAAACTAACCTACAAATTATTAGAGAAGCAATTTCTAAATTAGGTTTTGATGCAGATGATGTAAAAGCTGACCCAAAAGCTTATGAAAGTTTAGACGGTTGTTGTAAAGCAAACTAAAAATATTTTTTATTATGGAACGTTGGATTATTTATGCTATTATTTCTATGGTTTTTGCAGGATTTACATCAGTAATTGCAAAATATGGAATGAAAAATGTTGCGGGCGACACTGCGTTAGCAATCAGAACCAGTGTTGTTTTTGTTTTAATTTGGTTAAATGTATTTGTGTTTAATTATTCAAAAAACATACAATTATTAACTAAAAAAGACTTTCTGTTTTTAGCACTTTCAGGTGTTACAACAACTATTTCTTGGATATTTTACTACAGAGCAATCAAGGAAGGAAATGTTTCAGTTGTAGCTACTATCGATAAAGCAAGTATAATCATTACTCTTTTATTATCTTTTTGGATATTAAAAGAGCCGTTTACCTTTAAAATTGGAATTGCTGTAGCTCTAATTTTAACAGGCTTAATAATCTTAATTTATAAATAAACGTTATGGCACACCAACATAAATACGATGCAAACGGAAAACAAATTTGTTGTTCACTAGAAGAAAAAATAAATCAAAGTACAAAACACCATTCAGACAATGATGGTCACGACCATGACCATTCAAATAAAGAAAAATCAACCTTTCTAATGTTTTTACCTGCAATAATAAGTTTCGTTTTATTAATGGTAGCGATTGGTTTTGATAATTATTTTACACAATCTTGGTTTACAGGTTGGGTACGAATAGCTTGGTATGTTTTAGCCTATATACCAGTTGGTCTTCCTGTAGTCAAAGAAGCTTTTCTAAGTATAAAAAAAGGCGATGTGTTTTCAGAGTTCCTTTTAATGTCAATTGCTACCATCGGAGCATTTGCAATAGCAGAATTTCCTGAGGGTGTTGCAGTAATACTATTTTATGCCATTGGAGAAATATTTCAAACATTAGCTGTACAAAGAGCCAAAGCCAATATTAAATCCTTACTCGATCAACGACCAGACGAAGTAACTGTTATTGAAAATAATGTAGCTAAAACTATCAAAGCATCATTGGCTAAAATTGGAGATATTATCCAACTCAAAGCAGGTGAAAAATTAGGATTAGATGGCGAATTACTTTCCGATACAGCTTCGTTTAATACAGCAGCCCTTACAGGTGAAAGTAAACCCGATACCAAAGCAAAAGGAGAAACCGTTTTGGCTGGAATGATAAACTTAAATTCTGTTTGTCAAGTAAAAGTGACAACCGCTTATACAGATAGTAAACTATCAAAAATACTTGAAATGGTGCAAGATGCCACAGCAAAAAAAGCACCAACCGAATTATTCATACGCAAATTCGCTAAGATTTACACACCAATTGTAGTGCTTTTAGCCATTTTAATTTGTGTTGTTCCAATGCTTTTTGTTGACAATTATGTTTTTAGGGATTGGTTGTATCGAGCATTAGTGTTCTTGGTAATTTCGTGTCCTTGTGCATTAGTTATTAGTATTCCGTTAGGATATTTTGGTGGAATCGGAGCCGCTTCGAAAAACGGAATTCTATTCAAAGGAAGTAATTTCCTTGATGTAATGGCAACCATTCAAAACGTAGTAATGGACAAAACAGGCACAATGACCGAAGGTGTTTTCAAAGTGCAAGAAGTAGTTTTTAATTCAGATTTCAATAAAGATGAAATACTGCAAATGGTCAATGCTTTAGAAAGTCAAAGCACACATCCAGTAGCGACAGCTATTCATCAATTTGTTGGAAGAATTGACAGTGCGATTCAGCTTGAAAATGTTGAAGAAATTTCAGGACAAGGACTAAAAGCCATTGTAAACGGAAAAGAATTGTTAGTGGGTAATTTCAAACTAATGGATAAATTTTCCATTACCTATGATATTGACCCAACAACAATCGTTTATACTTTAATTGCTGTAGCTTATGATAAAAAATTCGTAGGTTATCTAACTATTGCCGATAGTATAAAAGAAGATGCACAAATCACCATCGACAAACTAAAAGCATTAGGAATTAAAACCACAATGTTAAGTGGCGATAAAAATACAGTAGTACAGTTTGTAGCTCAAAAACTCGGAATTACTAACGCTTTTGGTGATTTACTTCCCGAAGACAAAGTAAATAAAGTTAAAGAAATCATTGCTAAAAATGAAACCGTGGCATTTGTAGGTGATGGTGTAAATGATGCACCAGTGGTAGCATTAAGTAATGTAGGTATTGCTATGGGCGGTTTAGGAAGCGATGCCACAATAGAAACTGCTGATGTAGTTATTCAAGACGATAAACCAAGTAAAATCCCAATGACTATAAATATTGGTAAGCAAACTAAAAAGATTGTTTGGCAAAATATCACTTTAGCATTTGCTGTAAAAGCAATTGTTTTGGTACTTGGTGCAGGAGGTTTAGCCACAATGTGGGAAGCCGTTTTTGCAGATGTTGGTGTAGCATTGTTGGCAATATTAAATGCTGTGAGAATACAACGGATGAAGTTTTAAATAAAACCCAACCTCTAATTAAAGAGGTTGGGTTCTTTTCAACTCAAAAACCAAGCATAGTTAGAATTACTATCACTCAGTGCTTTTGAAACACCTTTAGCAAGTTCAAAGGCGTTAACTCCTCTGTCAAGGAATGTATCTAGATATGAAGACTTATTTGAACCTGTAAGAAGATTGTAAAACTCCCACATGCTAATTTGACCATTGGCATCTCTACAGAAGCTTTCATCTTGATAATAGTCTTTGGCTATGGTTGAGAAATGGCTATCATTTAGTAGTAATTCTGGCAGTAATGATTTTTCATTTTTAGGTAAGTACTGATATAGCCTTCCTTTACCAATTAATTGAGCAAAATCTCTCTCACTAAGGGAATAGTTCAATAGTTCTCTCATAGCTTCAAGGTGCTTTGTTGCATTGTAATTTCTGATTACAGACATTATTTTATCCTCTAGGTCTGTGCAGTTCATTGCTCTAATTTCACTCTGAAAACCATCTGTACTGATGCACAGGTTACAGCACACCATGTTTTGAAAACCTACAAAAAACTTAAACTTTTCATGGGTTTTTTTGTTGTAGAGGTTTTCCAAATTATAAGCTCTAACTCCACCTACAGTTAATGATAACCTATTACCATTGATGTTTTCTGAAATGCTAGGGATTCTGATAATAAAAGCCATCCTTTCATAATAAGTAGTTCTTTGATGGTCTTGCAAATCCTTAGCTGGAATATGTAAAGCATCAGGAGTTCTACCTTTAATTTGATGACTAACCCTTATTTCAGGAGAATCAAACTGTTCATTACCAAAGATTGTTTTTAAGCTTGATAAAGTTGTTTCAATAAACTCCTGATGAGAAATTGTTATTTCATTGTCTTTGGTAAATACAGGAATAACACACTGCTCTTTTAAATAAGAAAGGCTAATCTCTTCTGAGTTAGCCTGTATAAAAGGTGTCTTTGATGTATTTGTGTTTGATTCGTGAATACCTATAGGTATAAAGTTATTATCTATAGGTATTTGCGTTTCTTGCTCATTTTTAATGGGGATAAGTGCCATTTCCATTGGTTGATATATAAGAGGTTAATTTATTTAAGAGGTCTCTTTTGGAAACAAAATCGTGCTCAATTGTTTTCGCTAAATCCAAGTTTGAGTTATACAAATCAGTAAGTTCTTTGATGTTGTTACATTCAGA
>JAYRXL010000074.1:0-1986 GCA_041917555.1 Flavobacterium sp.
GAATGCCCATAACCATCGCCATCGGTGTCCATGTATTGCAACTGATTGTCGTTACAATCTGAATTATTTGTCACACCACAAGCTACGATAACATTGGCACCAAAACCATCATTATCGCCATCTAAGTATTGGATTTGATTGTCGTTACAATCGGTGTTGTTGGCAGGACCACAAGCCACTAAGGTAGTTGAATGCCCATAACCATCGCCATCGGTGTCCATGTATTGCAACTGATTGTCGTTACAATCTGAATTATTTGTCACACCACAAGCTACGATAACATTGGCACCAAAACCATCATTATCACCATCTAAATATTGGATTTGATTGTCGTTACAGTCTAAATTATTAGTAATTGTACCACACGATAACATAGGTAAAGCTCCATAACCATCACCATCAGTATCTGTATAGTAAACAACAGTATCATTACAATCCAAATTATTAGAAACATATCCTGTAGGGGCACCTGTACAAGAAATTTGTGTAGTAGCATTATCCCCAAATCCGTCAGCATCTAAATCCCTGTAATAAGTAACATTTGGATTAACTACTACCGGGACTGTTTTTCCGGAAAATGTTGTTGAGCAACCCGTAGCCGTCACTGTACCGCTTACAATTGTAATTATTGCGCCGTTTGCCGCCAAAGGCAGTGGTGGCGTACTAAAACTAAAAGTTCCCGAAGGAGATGACGTTCCACTTACCGGATACTGTGTAGCTCCTGTCATCGAATTAGTATAGAAGAATGTCCCGGCTGTATTTGGCAACAAACCTGTCATGGTAACAAAAGAAGGAGAATTGGCACAAGCAGGTGTTGCTGTAATTGTATTTAGAGTTGGCAATGCATTTACCGTAAAAGTGGCCTTATAATTAGCCCCTCCGTTACTGGCAAATTGTGTTCCGGAACAAGTAGTTGACTGATCTGAATATACCTCTAAGGTGTAATTCCCGGCAGGCAAACCCGACAACAGATTTGTATTATATGCGTTTGAACTCCATTGTTGATCTTTTCCTCCACATCCATTATTAAAATCGGATGTAAACCCGATGTTGTTAGTCACAAAAATTCCGCTGGGAGAACCCGTAGGATATATACTGTAATAAATGTGTGTACTTGTAATATCACAAGTCCCGCATTTATAATTATTGTGCTCTGCACCTTTAAAGACTAAGCCGCTAGAGCCTTGGCAAAAACTCCCAAGATTGGCCCCGTTAAAATCGGGATTGGCCGTTGATGCCTGCAAATCATAATACGCATCACTTCCCCCGTTAATACTAAGCACAATATAGGTCGTATTAAATCCGGCGGATTGACCGAAAAGATTTGCACTAAATGCAAACAGGCTTATTAAAAACAACCTGCTTAACCATTGTAATTCTTTTTTCATGTCAAATAGTTTATTGATTAGTTTTCTTAAGAACGTGTAGGTTAGCGATTTGAGGTGTTAAATTACAAAATAAATAAAATACCATTCCAAAACATATACGCATTTTTTCGTATATTAACGTGGGTTCGATATGCTACTACAATCAGAATTCTTTTTAGGATAGCTTTTTTAAAAGTTATACTTTAGAGAACCCATCTACTTCGCCTTACATCATTGAAATAACTCGCTATTAATGCCTATTTTACACTCGTATCTCACTCCTCTAAAGCGTTCTCATAAAATTCTTATATCGAATCACGATTAATAAAAAAACCCCTCAAATTGAGGGGTTTAATAGTATTCTGAATTAGAATCTTATCGTTTTACAACACGAAGTGTGTTTACATCCGATCCTTGTGATACAACAACGTTGTATACTCCGGCCGGGTATGATTCACCTATCGTTGCTGTTTCCAATGCATCAACAGTTAATGTTTTACTTTCAATCTGTTTTCCTAACATATCATAAACATTTACATGAATTGCTTCGGTAGAAACTGTATTTACTTGTAATCCAAAACTGTCTGTGTATGGATTTGGTGCTACAGTAGCTTTAAAC